>SVFQ01000014.1 GCA_015056765.1 Lachnospiraceae bacterium | reverse complement strand
CTTTGCTCATTGGCGTTTTCTTCCAGGTATTTAGACGCAGTGTGCACCAGAACCTGAAGAAAGAAGTCCATATAAAGGGTAGAATACTTCGCATGCTGGCTAAGTACCTGATAGGATTCCTGTCTGTATAGCTTATTTGCCAGGATACCCTTCTCTTTTAAGAAGGCGTATAGGATTTGCACCACATCGATTTGAAAACTGAGCAAATCCTGAGAAGAGGGCTTCATTAGCCCGGTTAGGCAGTCTTTGCAACGTTTGTAGAACTCCTGGTATTGGCCATCCTTTAGGAGAATCGGAAGTTCTGCACTGACCTTTGTTGTAAGGATAGTATTAGTCAATGGTTCCTTTTCCGACCCGGCCATCTTTTCAACTCCGTTCAGTACGGAGAAAGCCAGTTTGCAAACCTGATCTTTGGTATAGATGACATCTCTGCCGGCATCCTTCAGGATGCTGCCAAGGCCGGATAATTCGGAAAGGGTATAGGTGTCCCCATACTGCAATGTAAGGGGACAGGTAAATTCTTTTTTCAAAAGATGCAGAATCTCTTCCGGCACGATGAGCTGATCTTCGGCAGTGGCGGGACGTAAAAATAGGTATTGATAGAGTTCTTCGCGAAGCGGAAGGAGTACACCCCATTTCATGTAGTCACCACCCAGGGCAGCTTCTAAAGTAGCCCGTAATCGTTCTGAGGTTTTCCCTGTGTCTGCCAATGGATTTTCCAGGGAATAATCCTTTGCCAGACTGTAGGGATACAAGCTAAGAAGATAGGGTTGGTACAGTGGAATCTTCTCGGAATGGTGCAGCGCAGCAAGGCTTTTACTAACTTGCAGACTATCACAGTTTTTATGTAAAAGGTAATCAGCCCAGACCTGAGATAGGGCTTTTTTTTGTTTGGAGCCTTCCAAAGTGGAAAGTTGCATGGCTTCTCGGATGATTTCCGTAAGTTTTTCATAGTCGATGGGCTTAAGGAAATAGTGAAAACTTTTTAGTTCTAGCGCCCTTTGCGCATAGGAGAAGTCAGCATAGTTCGTTAGAAAAATAGCCGGAATGGTATTGCCGGACTCGCGCAAAGTGTTGAGTAAGTCCAGACCACTACCATGAGGCATATCGATATCGCTGAGAAGGAGCGAGATATCCTCATGCCCCAGTATCTCTAACGCTGATTTCATGTCATAGGCAGTATGTACTTTTGTGATGCCCAGGGTATCCCAGGGGATTCCTTTTTCTAAGGCGGCGATGACAAAGCGGTCATCGTCTACTAATAGTATTTCCATATCTTATCTCTGTGTGGGAAGGAGTAGGGTGATTCTAGCGCCTCCTTCCGGTGCGTTGTCTAAATGAATCCGGTAGTGCTCTCCGTATAGGAGATGAAGTCTTTGAATGCAGTTGGCTATTCCGATACCGCCCTGTAAGTGCTGTAAAACATCTTCAGGAAATCCCTGCCCATTGTCTGTGATTTCAATACGAATGCCTTGGTCAAAAAGTGCTTTTTCCTCTTCCTTTAGCGTGCTGGTACAGGAGACAAAAACCTGTAGCACACCAGAGGGCGGTGTGGCATGTTTGATGGTATTCTCGATAAATGTAATGAGTAGTAGTGGCGGGATAGGAGCATCCTCTAAGCCGGCATCTACCTGGGATTCGTAGCGAATCGTCTCGGAAAGTCGCATGCCCTGAATATTCATATAGGCTTCTACATGGCTTAGTTCATTGCGAAGCGGGACAAATTCCTGATCTGCCTGAAAGAGATACCGGAAGTACGTGGAGGTAAATTGCAGCATTTTTTTCGCAGCATCGATTTCTCCTAGTTGCACCATACTATCTATGGTGGTGAGGCAGTTCAAATAAAAGTGCGGCTTGATTTGTTGCTGCAAAAAGTGGATTTGAAACTTATTCTTATTCAGCTCCGCTTCGTATATATCGATTCTGAGACGAGTGATTTCGTGAATCAGATTTTTGAACTGATCGTTGATTTGATTCAGCTCTTGCAATCTACTATCTGTTAAGTCAAGGGGCGCTGCCTTAATGTTCTCATCCACTGAATTCATCCTGGATAGATTCGCAGAAAAGATACGAATGGGGAGGATTACTCTTCGATAGGTAATCAGTACATAACTACCCATCAAAGTGGTGAGGGTCAGTGCTGTCAGAAAAACCAAAAACTGCAGGAAGAATAACCTTCCGTAGTTTCTGAAGATATCTGTCTCAATTACAAGAGTAAAGGGCAGATTTGCTTGTTCTCCTGAAAAAACCAGATTTTCATAGTAAAGATTCGCCAGTCCCGTGACGCCACTGCTTGTCTGATAAAAAGGCTCGCCATCTAGGCTGTCTACCTGAATGTTGCCGTATTTACCCAAGGGTAGCGTAGACAAGGGAGAAAGCAATTCTTCGATGGAAACCAAAGAGACAAAGGTACGATGCTTATAGGTGATACGATAGCACAAGTATGTCCGGTCCTTTATCTGCAGAGGAAACCAGTGATAGCCCTCCTCCGGTGTATCCAGATTAGCTACTTCGGAAATGATGAGGGCACGAAGCGCCTTATAAGTGTCGTAGTCCACAGCAAGGGTAGAGGCATTAAAGAAAACATTCTTTTCGTCCCAATAAAAGAAATACTGGTATTCCTCCCCAATGGCATACTGCATGTCGCTGACACGAAGACGCAAGTCGTCACTGGCCTTTCGGAAGTCTCCCATGTGGTGACTGCTATCGAAGGCGTCTAAGATAGGATCATGTACCACCGTCCACTGGACAAAGTGGGATATGGCATCTAACTTATGCTCTAATTCAGTTTGATAAATATGAACAGCGTTTTCTATAGCTAGATTATTCTGGTTTCGGATTTCGGAAAAGGAGATGCTGCTGACTATGATGAAAAGCAGCATTACCGGAATAGCCAAAATAAGGGTCCGTTGCAGAATACGAGCGACTGGATAGACACGCTTTGGTTTCTCATTTCTCATAGCTTCATTATAAAGAATCCTTGGTGATATGACCATAAGTTTCCGGAACCATGACAGAAAAGTGCTATTTCGAAAACGGAATAGTGCTATTTTTTTAAATCCAAGATAGTTAAGATGACACTAGAAAAGAACAAGGAGGAACTTCATGAACGGAAAGAAAAAAGGTGGTTTGCGGAAGTATTATCAGCTTTATCTGCTTCTTTTACCATCTGCAGTTTTGCTTTTATGCTTTGCTTATCTACCAATGGTAGGTATTGTCATAGCTTTTCAAAAATATTCACCGGCACTGGGCATACTGAAATCTCCTTGGGTGGGCATGGCAAATTTTATGCAATACTTTAGATCGTATCAGTTTGGTGTCACGATAAAGAACACCTTGGTGCTAAGCCTGTACAGTATTTTGGTGGGATTCCCTTTGCCGATTTTGCTGGCATTGATGTGCAATCAGATGAAGACCAAGATGTTTAAAAAGGTCTTTCAGGTCATTACCTATTTGCCGCATTTTATTTCCACCATGGTAATGTGCGGTTTGATTTTGATTTTCTTATCCCCCAGCAGTGGACTTTTTGCGAATCTGTTTCGCTTATTTGGAGCAGAGTTCCCCAATTTGATGTCCAATGCGGCAAGCTTTAAACATGTATATGTGTGGAGTGACATCTGGCAGCATTTGGGATGGGACAGCATTATCTATCTGGCGGCGCTGGCAGGCATCGACCCGACATACTACGAGGCGGCCACAGTAGATGGCGCCAGCACTATGCAAAAGATTAAGTATATCGATATTCCCATGATTTTACCTACTGCTATGGTACTGCTGATCCTGAGAGCAGGAAGCATTTTGGGAATTGGATTTGAAAAGGTGTTCCTTCTGCAAAACGTGCAGAACATTATGAGCAGCGAGATTATTTCTACTTATGTGTACAAAATGGGTATGCAAAGTATGCAATACAGCTTATCTACTGCCATTGGACTGTTTAATACACTGGTAAACCTGGTTGTGCTTTTGCTGGTGAACTTCATGGCAAAAAAATTTACAGAAAACAGTTTGTTCTAGGAGGATGGAAATGAAAAGAAAAAAACGTATGACACAGGACAGAGTGGTCAATGTGCTTTTCCATCTGATTGCAGTGGTTATGATTTTGTTGGTCGTTTACCCACTCTGGTTTGTCATCATTGCCTCCTTTAGTAATCCTGCAGATGTAGCCAGTGGTAAGGTTTGGCTTTGGCCCAATTCTATAGACATAAGAGGTTATGAAAAGCTATTTGAACAAAAGCAGATCTGGAGAAGTTACGGTAATACCATCTTATATACTCTGGTAGGTACGCTGGTGGCGCTATTTGTAAATATCCCAGCCGGTTATGCAATGTCCCGCAAGGATATGCCCTACAGGAAGTGTATTAATGTGTTTTATATCATCCCCATGTTTGTCAGTGGTGGATTGATTCCTACTTATTTGGTGGTAAAAGGATTTGGACTCCTGGATACGTTCTGGGTGATGGTGATTCCCTTTGCGGTATCGACTTACAACATTATTGTTGCCAGAACGTTTTTCGAAAGTTCTCTCCCTGAATCCCTTTGGGAGGCGGCACAAATAGATGGATGTGGGACGTTGCGCTACTTCATCCAATTCGCGGTGCCGCTCTCCAAGGCGGTGATTGCTGTAGTAGGACTTTGGACTGCAGTAGGACTTTGGAATTCCTGGTTCAATGCACTGATTTATTTACAGAATGAGAATCTCATTCCATTACAACTTTTGCTGCGTCGTATCTTGATTGCCAATGAATCCTTGCTTGGCGCTGCCACAGGTACCATGGCGCAGGAACTCAGACAATTATCAGACATGATGAAATACGGCTCAATTGTGGTTTCTACATTGCCCATCATGGCCCTTTATCCTTTCTTGCAGAAATACTTTAACCAGGGTGTCATGATAGGAGCGGTGAAGGGATAAATGTTATACAATAACAAGGAGAAGAAGGAGAATTAAAATGCAAAGAAAACAAAGTATTGTGTTGACCGGGTTAATCACCAGCATGTTACTGGTGGGCTGCGGACAGGCTGCGCAGAGTGGTGATGTAGCTGCAACAACTACCAGTCAAGGTGGCGTAGACTACAAGGTAGCATCCGTGCGTTGGGCAGATTGGGGAGAAGACTATCACACAGGATTTCCGGATGAAGCTGCTAAAGAAGCCGGAATTACTGTATCTTGGGATACCATTCTGAATTCCGACTGGGCTGACAAGAAGGCAGTGCTTCTGGCAGGTGGGGATTTGCCGGATGCGTTCATGGGGTCTATTTGTTTTTCAGAATCTGATATACTGACCAATACAGGTTCCTTTATTCCATTAGATGATTACATCGATGAGTATATGCCAAACTTCAAAAAAATCATGGAAGAAGATCCTACCATGAAGGCACTTGCAACATCTGCTGATGGTCATATCTATGGTTTACCTTCCAAGAAACCATGTAGACCTACTGTAGCAAATCAGATGTTCATCAATAAGCAGTGGTTAGACAATTTAGGCCTTGAGGTTCCTACTACTTATGAAGAGTTTGAGGCTGTACTGGAAGCATTCAAGAATGAAGATGCCAACGGCAATGGCGATGCCAATGATGAAATTCCATTTGGTCAGGGTTATGCAGATTCTGTCATGTTCTTCTGTTTACCTTTTGGTACTACACTTGGTGCAGACGGCACATATATGATGGCTATTCAGAATGGCGAGCCGGTATATCTGCCTACCACAGAGAACTACAAAGAAGGTGTGGAATGGATGCATGAATGCTTTGAAAAGGGACTTATTGATCCGGAACTTTTCACAGAAGATGCTTCCATGCGTGATGCAAAACTCATGAGTGAAACACCTATCGTAGGTGTTGCTCCAGGTTGGACAGCTGACTCAACTTTCGGTGCAAATGCAAGCCAGTATGTAGCTTTGCCTGCATTAAAGGGACCAAGTGGGGAACAGTACATCTCTGCAGATCCGGAACACTGGAACTATAGCCGCTACGAATTTGTCGTAACAAGTGCATGCAAGAACCCTGGTCCACTTCTTGCTTGGGTAGATAAGTTCTATACAGAAGATGCTTCTATTCAGAATTTCTATGGAAGCTTTGGAATCGGTGTAGATAAAGATGAGAATGGGAATTACACTGTCTTAGAGCCTACAGATGGTAACTCTGCAGACACACATGCATGGATCAAATCTCTTAGAGATTTCGGACCGAAATATGTAAAAGAGGGATTTAACGATAAAGTAAGCTACGCTGCTGAAAACGGTGATGCATCTAAACTGGCACTGGATGCCGAAATGAAAAAGTATGCCAAAGAGGCATATCCAAACGTAAGCTATACCACAGAACAGTTGAATACACTTTCTACTCTTTTCACTGATATCGATGCTTATGTATCTTCTAATCAGGCAACATGGGTAACAGAAGGCGGTATTGAAGAGCAGTGGGATGATTACATCTCTACATTGAATAATATGGGTTATGAGAATTTCATCCAGATTCAGCAGGACGCTTATAAGACCTATATGGCAAATAAATAAAACAAAAACGACAAAGGAAGGACGAATCGTGAAAGCATTAGAAGCACATCCCCTTTGTCCACAAGAAAACATCATTCAGGGAGCAAGCTTTCGAATCAGTATACTGACAGAGAGCTTGCTCCGTCTGGAGTATGAGGAAAGTGGACATTTTACAGACAATGCCACCCAGGTGGTTTTAAACAGAAATTTTCCAAGGGTTACCTATCAAATCCTGGAGGATACGGAAAAACAGTTGCACTTTTGTACAGAGGCTTTGGAAGTCACATATGATAAAAGGGCATTTTCGCCTAGAGGCTTACAAATTAAGCTGCTACATAGTGATGTGACTTGGAACTATGGAGAGAATGGGTGGAATCTGCTTGGAACAGTTCGCACTCTGGATGAAACCAATGGCAACATTCCCTATGGGAAAGGACTTTTTTCCAGACAGGGGTATGCGTTCTTTGAAGATGGAGATTCTTGCGAGCTGGATGGAGACGAGATTAAGGACAGGGTTCATCCGGAAACAGATTTATACTTCTGGGGGTATGGAAAAGAATATTTGAAAGCTTTGAAAGCGTTCTACCATCTCACCGGAAAGACACCGATGATTCCTCGATATGCGCTAGGTAACTGGTGGAGCAAGTATGAGAGATATACAGAGAAAAGCTATCTGGATGTGATGGAAAAGTTCAGAGAAGAAGATATTCCTATCCGTGTAGCAGTTATAGACATGGATTGGCATTTGACTAAGGTGGATCCGAAGTATGGAAGCGGATGGACAGGATATACCTGGAATACGGAGTATTTTCCGGATTACAAGAGATTCTTAAGGACACTGCATGAGCAAGGGAAAGCTGTTACATTAAATCTGCATCCTGCTGACGGAATCCGAGCTTTTGAGTGCATGTACGATAAGGTTGCCAGACGCATGGGAATTGATCCTGCCACAGAAGAACCTGTGGAATTTGACCTTATGAATCCGGATTTTGTAGATGCTTATTTCGAAGAGGTAATGCAGCCTTACGAAGCAGACGGTGTGGACTTTTGGTGGATTGATTGGCAGCAGGGCACCAAGGCAAAACAGGGAGCGGTAGACCCGCTTTGGATTTTGAATCATTACCATTACCTAGACCAGCTGCGACGTGGCAAAAGAGCCATGATTTTCTCCAGGTTTGCAGGACTTGGTAGCCATAGATATCCAATCGGTTTTTCCGGGGATACCCATGCTACTTGGGAAAGCTTAGAATGTCAGCCTTTCTTTACCGCTACCAGTTCAAATGTAGGGTATGGCTGGTGGAGTCACGATATCGGTGGACATATGCATGGTAACGAGGATACAGAGCGCACTACCAGATGGGTGCAGTTTGGTGTTTTTTCACCGATTATGAGACTGCATAGCTCTTTGAACCCTTTCTTCTTCAAGGAACCATGGAACCTGCCTCAGCCTATGAGAGGCATTATTGGCGATTTCATGCGGCTAAGGGAAGCAATGATACCGTATCTGTATACAGCCAACTATCAGGCTTGGAAAGAGGATGTGCCATTGATTCAGCCGGTATACTATCGCAATCCGGAGGTGGAAGATGCTTATCAGGTACGGAATGGCTATTATTTCGGAGAAGACTTATTGGTATACGCGATTACGGAAAAGCAGAATCCGGAATTACAGATGGCAAGTGTGCAGGCTTATATCCCGGAGGGACAGTGGATTGATTTCTTTACAGGACACGTCTATACCGGAGAAAAAACCAGAAAACTATACCGTAGTTTAGCCTCTATGCCTGTCCTGATGAAACGTGGAACCATCCTACCGATGCAGACAAGCCATACAAAGATGGTAGGTGAATTGCCGGAAGAATTGGACATCTATGTGGCTGCAGGAGCAGATGGAACCTATACCCTTTTCGAAGACGATGGCAAGTCCAACGCCTACATGCAGGGGGCAGGCGCCTTTACTGAGTTCTGCCAAACCTATGATGAGGCTTGTGGCACACTGAAACTTAGTATTCAGCCTGCTAGGGGAGATGTGGACTTGCTTCCTAAGAAACGCAAGGTGACATTCCATATCTTGGGAGTTGGACCTATGGGAGATTATCCCTATGATGCGAAGAGACATATGCTGACGATTCCTATGGAAGAACTGGATGTGACAGTAGGCGCAAAACATAAACTAACCGGTGTGGAAATTGTTGCCAATGATACAAAGGCAGAGCTTTTTGAATTATTAAAACGAAGCGAAATCGGATATGATTTGAAAGAAAGCTTATACAGAGAATTAACGGATGCCATATCTGTGAAAATCGATGCACAGGATTTGGAGGGGTTGGTGCGTCGTAAAAATATCTCCGAAAACTTGAAAGATGCTATTTTGGAATTGTTTTCATAAGGATAAAAACGTGCTAAAATAGCGAGGAAGACTTAGAGTAAAACTCAAGGAAGGGAGATAGTTACATGAAAAAATTTTCTGTAAAAACCATCGTTGCTACCGGTATCGGCGCTGCACTTTTCTTTGTGCTTGGTAGATTCGTAGCAATTCCAAGTCCTGTACCGAATACGAATATTTCTATTCAGTATGGTCTCTTGGCATTCATCGCAGCAGTTTTTGGTCCTATCGCTGGATTGCTGGCTGGTTTGATTGGTCACTTCTTCATCGACTTCAGCTATGGCTGGGGCGTATGGTGGAGCTGGGTAATCGCTTCCGCAGTATTTGGTTGCATGATGGGATTCATCACCGGCAGATTGAAAATCGACGAGGGTGAATTCGATAGCAAAGCAATCATCAATTTCAACGTAGGTCAGGTGGTAGCACATGTACTTGCATGGGTAGTCGTAGCACCTACATTGGATATCCTGATTTACAGCGAGCCTGCAAATAAGGTTTATCTGCAGGGTGTAACCGGTGCTGTAGTGAATATCATCACTACCGCTATCGTAGGTACACTTCTTTGCATCGCTTATGCAAAAGCGATTCCGAAGAAAGGTAGCCTGACAGAAGAAAACTAAAGTCAAACAAGAAGCCGACCTTTTGCCCGTAAGGACAGAAGGCCGGCTATTTTTGTGTTATAATATTGTGGCTATGGAAGAAAAAGTATTAGAATTTAAAAATTTTGGATTTCAATATAGAGCCCAGGCAAAGCCTACCTTGTATGATATAAATTTCCAGATTAAAAAGGGAGAGAAGGTACTGATTGCAGGTCCCTCAGGCTGTGGCAAGTCCACACTGGTGCATTGCATGAATGGCCTGATTCCTTTTTCTTATAAGGGAGAGATGACAGGCTCTTTGGTGATTGGGAAAAAAGAGTCCAGAGAACAGAGCCTTTTCGATATTTCGCATCTGGTGGGTACCGTGTTGCAGGATAGTGATGCCCAATTTGTAGGCATGACTGTGGCAGAGGATTTGGCTTTTGCCTTGGAAAATGACTGCATTCCCCAGGCAGATATGAAGAAGCGTGTCCAGGAAGTGGCCGATATGGTGGATTTAAAAGAAGTGATGCACCATGCTCCGGGTGAGCTTTCCGGCGGACAAAAGCAGAGAGTTTCTGTAGGTGGTGTTCTGGTAGATGATGTGGATCTATTACTTTTTGATGAACCGTTGGCGAATCTGGATCCGGCTACAGGTAAGCAGGCCATTGAGCTAATCGATGAGATGCAGAAGCAGACAGGTGCAGCGGTAATTATCATCGAGCATCGTCTGGAAGATGTGCTACATAGACCGGTGGATCGAGTGGTGCTGATGAATGAGGGCCGCATCGTGGTAGATACCACTCCGGATGAACTGCTTTCCGGAAAGTATCTGGCAGAAGTGGGGGTACGAGAGCCTCTTTATATCACTGCGCTAAAATATGCAGGAGTACAGATTACACCGGAGCTTCATCCATCCAGCTTACCTGATTTGATGCTGACGGATCAGCATAAGGAAGCTGTTCGAAACTGGTTCCATGCCCATAGAAAACCGGCAAAAGAAGTGACGGAAGAAACGTTGCTGGATGTAAAGGATATTTCTTTTACTTACGAAAAGATGCAACGAAAGACCTTACGGGATATCTCTGTTCAGATTAAAAAAGGAGAGATGGTGGCTATCGTCGGTACCAATGGCGCAGGAAAGTCTACCTTTTCCAAGGTGGTATGCGGCATGGAGCAGGAGAGTGAAGGAGAGATTCACTTTGCCGGAGAAGATTTCACAGAGCTGAGCATCAAAGAGCGTGCGGAGCATGTAGGCTATGTCATGCAGAATCCGAACCAGATGATATCCAAAGTCATGATTCGGGAAGAAGTGGCTTTGGGACTTGAAACCAGAGGGGTGCCAGAAGAGGAAATAGGTCGTAGAGTCGATGAAGCCCTGAAGATTTGCGGTTTGTGGACCATGCGTAATTGGCCGATTTCTGCCCTGAGCTATGGCCAAAAGAAGCGTGTGACTATTGCTTCGATTTTGGTATTACAGCCCTCTATGATTATTCTGGATGAGCCAACAGCAGGTCAGGATTATAGACATTACACGGATATTATGGAGTTCCTGGAAAAAATCAACAGGCAGGGCATCACCATCGTGATGATTACTCATGATATGCACTTGATGCTGGAGTATGCCGGCCGAGGCATCGTTTTCTCAAAGGGACAGATTATTGCGGATAGAAGTTGCGCAGAAATCCTAACGGATGCAGAGATCGTGAAGGCTGCTAGCCTGAAAGAAACTTCTTTGTATTTACTGGCCCTTGCCTGTGGCATAGAGGATGGTACCGCTTTTGTACAAGGATTTATCGATTATGAGAGGGAGTTTGTAAGAAAACATGACCAATCTATTTAATTATATTGAGAGGAAGAGCCCGGTTCATGATTTGACCGGAGCAACAAAGCTGGTGTGTCTCATGCTTTGGAGTTTCGCTGCCATGACCACTTACGACACCAGACTTTTGCTGACACTTTCTGTTGGCGGCATTCTGCTTTTTGTAGTAGGCAAGATTCGTGTAAAAGATGTGTCTTTTATGCTGGGCTTTACTCTGGTATTTTTAGTATTAAATACTATCTTGCTGTATGTATTCTCTCCACATCACGGGACAGAAGTGTATGGAACCTGTACCTACCTGTGGGGAACCAGCGGTAGATATGCCCCTACTTTGGAGCAGGCTTTCTTCCAGTTTAATTATATTTTGAAGTATTTTGCTACGATTCCCATCGTACTTCTTTTTGTCACCACTACGAATCCCAGTGAATTTGCGGCATCCTTAAATAAAATTGGTGTGAGCTATTCGGTAGCGTATTCCGTAGCCCTTGCCCTTCGCTATATTCCGGATGTGCAAAAGCAGTATCATGAGATCAGTCAGGCTTCTCAAGCCAGAGGCATCGAACTCAGTAAAAAGGCATCTTTGGTGCAAAGATTAAAGTCCGCTTCAGCCATATTAGTGCCACTGATTCTTACCAGCATGGACCGTATCGAAATCATCTCCAATGCCATGGAACTAAGAGGCTTTGGAAAGAATAAGAAGCGCACCTGGTATATGGCTAGACCATTTCGCGTGACAGATTATGCTTCTATGCTGATATGTGCGCTCCTACTGTGTACGTCTATTTACCTGAATCACCTAAATGGCGGAAGATTTTATAACCCATTTCGATAAGTGGTGTTTATAAAGATTTAATGTTTTTACACCGTCAATTCACCGAATACGCATGCTATACTGAGTAAAAGGGGAATTGTGTAGTATGAGTGGTAATCCTTTGGTCAGTACAAGCATTGTGGAATCCTTTATGGAACGCGTGCCTGGCGGAGCGTTTATTTATCGTGCTTCTGAGGGCCATGAGATTTTGTTCGCGAACCATACGATGGTTCGCTTGTTTGAGTGTGATGATTTCCAGGATTTTATGGATTTCGTGAAGGGATCTTTTGACGGTATTGTGAATGAAAGTTCACTGGATGATATTCAAAAAGATATTGACCAACAGATCGAAAAATCTGCGGGCCAGTTTGATCATGTCTTTTACAAGATAAAAACAAAAAAAGGCAATGTCCGCTTTTTGGAGGATTATGGTGCGCTTGTGCGCGATCCTCAGGAAGGGGACATTTTTTATGTGTTTGTGGTGGAACATCCCATTGAAAAACAGCACATGGAATATGTGGTGGAGAATTTTGATGCAGCTTTGAGAAATGGGTGGATACAGGTGTATTACCAGCCGGTGGTGAGAACCCTTACAGGTAAGCTTTGCGGCGCAGAGTCGCTGGCTAGATGGATTGATCCGGACCTTGGTATGATCTCACCGGATAATTTTGTGCCGGCACTGGAAAAAAACAACCTGATTCATAAACTAGATAGCTTTGTGGTAGAACAGGTTTGCAAAAATATCAGAGAGAGACTGGACACAGGTGGTCAAATTGTCCCGGTGTCTGTGAATCTGTCCAGACTGGATTTTTTGCTTTGTGATATGGTGCATGTAGTGGAACAGGCTACAAAGAAATATGATATACCAAGAGAGTACATTCATATCGAAGTGACGGAAAGCATGATTGTGTCAGATCATGAATTAATGCAGAATGTCATGCGGAGGTTCCGCAAAGCCGGTTTTGAAATTTGGATGGATGATTTTGGAAGCGGATATTCCTCTATGACGCTGTTAAAGGACTATCAGTTTGATCTTCTGAAGTTTGATATGAATTTCCTTCGGCCTTTTACCGAAAAGGCTAAAGATATTATGCGCTCTGCTGTGATTATGGTAAAGAATATCGGAGTCAAAACCTTAGCAGAAGGAGTGGAAACGCAAGAACAAATGGAGTTTCTGAAAGAAATCGGCTGTGGCAAAATCCAAGGCTACTATTGTGGAAAACCAATGCCTATACAGCAATTTATAGAAAAACTTGATGAAATCGGCATAGAGGTCGAGAAGGCTGAGTGGTACGATTACTATGATATAGCTAGCTTCCTGGCAAAATATACGGAGATGCCTTATGAACTTGTGGAGGAGGACGGAGATCGTTTTTCCACGCTCTTTATGAACGAGGCATATAAGGAGCAAATAGGAATGCAGGACATGTCCATTCAGGAGATTGATCAGCTTATCTATCATACCCCGACGCCGCTTCTGGCTAAATATCGCGCTATCACCAAGCGCATGAAGCAGAATAGAAGAGAAGAGCGGTTTTATTACAGTGTCAATGGTAGTTACTTTTTTTTCAAGGGAAAGATCGTAGCTGAAAAAGATGGAAGATCCTTGATAGAAGGGTCTTTGTATAATCTTGGAAAAGAAGGTACCGGTAGTGAAAGTGACAAACTAGATGAAAAATTACGTGATTTGAGTCATCTTTTTGAAGTGGTTGTCTTGTTAGATACTAAGAGAGATGAAGTTATTCCGATTCTGGGCAGATATGCCTATCAGGAATATGATGAGAGTGATTTCAAAGGAATCAATAGATCCGCTGAAGTGTTTGCCAAAAGAAGTGTCCACCAAGAGGACGCAAAGAAATATGTTGATTTTCTGAACCTGTCTACATTGAAAAAGCGTATTGCAAGAAGCGAAAATGGTTATATTAGTCAAGTCTTCTGGGTAAAACAAGCAGATGGAACTTACAAGAAAAAAGAAATCACCCTGATGGCCATTGGGGACACCAGGGCGACTGAGTATTTGTTTTGTTTGAAAGATTATACAGAATCTTAAAGTTATTTATGAAGAACTTCCGTTGCATAGTCGATGGCATCATCGATGTGTGGGCGGAAGTTTTCTTTTCCAACCGTTTCAATGAATCCGTCTTTTTCCATGGTGTGCATAGGCTGTACATTCACATGGGAGAAGATCAGGGTAACACCTTTCTTTACGCAACGTTTATGGAACTCTTCCAAAGAGTGCATAGCTGTTGCATCCAAAGCAGGAACACCACGCATACGAAGAATAATCGCTTTTGTATCTTCGCCGAATTCAATGGCTGCAATCTGCTCTGCATCACCAAAGAACATAGGACCGGAAATTTCATAAACACGAAGCTGCTTTGGCAGTGGTCTCAGGTTCATACCGTCCGGATCTTCTTCCGGATCATAGGATACCCAACCTTTGATCTGTGATTCTTCGCTCATTCTCTTCATGAAAAGAATGATAGCAAGTGCCATGCCGATTTCAATAGCGATTACCAGGTCGAATACCACTGTCAGCACGAAGGTGGTAACCAGGACGATGATATCACTCTTTGGCGCAGTCTTACATAAGTGAGAGAAGGTACGCCAGCCGCACATATTGTAAGCTACCATAAAAAGGATAGCGGCAATGGTAGGCATAGGAATCAAGGCTGCATACGGCATCAGGATGACCAACACCAGAATCAGCACGATAGAGTGCACAAGGCCTGCAATAGGGGTACGACCGCCGTTTTTGATATTGGCTGCAGTACGAGCGATGGCGCCTGTAGCAGGAATACCACCAAACAAGGCAGAACCGATATTACCGACACCCTGGGCTACCAGTTCCATATTGGAACGGTGATGAGAGTTGATCATGGAGTCTGCCACTACACAGGAAAGCAGGGACTCAATTGCTGCCAAGATAGCAATGGTAAAGGCATCCGGCGCAACGTTTCTGATTGCAGTGATGCTGAAGCTTGGCATATGGAAGGTAGGCAACTGATTGCTGATGGTATATAAATCACCGATGGTATTTACCTGGAGATTTAAGAGTTTCACCATAAGGATGCCTACGATAACGGCAATGAGAGAACCTGGTATCTTATCACTTACTTTTGGCCATACAATGAGGATGGCCAAAGAAATCAAGCCGACTAAAAGGGCATACGGATTTAAGGTGCCGAAGTTCTTTACGACAGTGGATACCTTCTGGGTCGTTTCGATGGTAACAGTACCTGTAGGATAAGTCAGTCCGAAGAAGTCTTTTAACTGGCCTACTACGATGGTGATGGCGATACCGGCAGTAAAACCGGTGGTAATGGTATAAGGAATAAACTTAATCAAGGCTCCGAGTCTCAGGAGACCCATAATCACCAAAAGAATACCTGCCAGGATGGTAGCAAGCATCAGGCCTTCCATACCACTTTTTGCAACGATGCCGGCTACGATGGTAGCGAAAGCTGCGGTAGGACCTGCAATCTGCACACGAGAACCACCAAAGAAGGAAATCAAAAAGCCTGCCACGATAGCAGTATAGATACCTTCCTGAGGGCCTACACCGGAAGCTAAAGCAAGGGCAATAGACAGGGGTAAGGCGATGATGGCGACGATGATACCGGATACTACATCAGTAGCGAACTGCTTACCGGAATAGTGCTTCATCGTACTAAACAACATAGGTTTCATTTTGTCTTTACTATTCATAAATACTCCCTCAAAAATACAGGGGCCCATCAGGGCCCCTGCGTGATGCATACTATTTATTTATAGTTTGCTGCATTGGATTTGTCAACCGGTTCGAAAGGAACGTAGATATAAGTGTTGGTAGAATCTACTCCTTCGATATCCTTTACGGACTGTCCTTTGCTGAGAGCAATGCCGGCAAGTACAGCTGCACTGCCTTGCCCTTTTGCAGATTGGTAAACAGTAAAAGCAAGTCTGCCGTCCTCTAAAGCGGCGATGCCATCTGCAGTGGCATCTACACCGAATACCGGAATGGCGGAAGTGTCAATGCCGTGGTTCTTCATGTAGGTGGCAACACCGACTGCCATGGTGTCATTGTGACAAACAACTGCATCGTAGTGCTGTCCGGTTTTCAGGAAGTATTCAAACTTCTCGGCAGCGATGGTATCGCTCCAATCAGCATAATCATCAAATACATAATTTACCTGAATACCGTTGTCTTTCATGGTATTCTTAAAGCCATTTTCACGTCCTACAGCGCCGGAGTGGTTTTTCTGGCCCTTGAACATGACAATGTCGAAACTGGTTTTACCGGGATTATTTGCTATAAGGCGTTCTGCCTGGAACTGACCTGCCTGTTCTTCGCTGGAGCCTACATAGATGTATTTGTCAGCTTTCATATAATCTTCATCCGGCTTGGAGTTACAGAAAATAATCGGAACCCCATTGGCTGCTACTTCCAGTTCCTGCGCAGTGGATGCATTGGCAGGAATACATAGGATTGCGGTAGCTCCATCGGCTACAGCCTTCTTAATAGAAGCAACCTGTTCTTCCACAGTTGCATCATTAGGACTTAAGGTAAGGGTAACGCCCTGTGCCTGAGCTTCGGCAGATGCAGCATCTGCAAAAGCCTGACGGAAATCATCCGTGGTGTAGGAAAGGAAGAGCTTTGTGCCTCCTGCAGAGGCGGATCCCTTTCCGGAGCCACATCCTGTAAGTAACGTGCAAGACATGGCGGCAATCAATAAGGAAGCAAGTAATTTTTTCATGATTATTCTACCTCCTTTGTATTTACTTTATCGATTTTGAACTTGCTGACATGTTCTGCCAGTCGTTCGGAAGACTTCTTCAAATCTTCGGAGTCAGCAGCTACAAGCTGGCTGTTCTCCGTGATGTGATTAGCCTGTTCCACCATGGTTTCTGAAGTGGACAGGATTTCTTCAGAACTTGCAGCCTGCTCTTCGGATACAGCAGCTACGTTGGTAGCTACAGAATCTACTTCTTCAATCTTATCTAATACTTCCTGAATCATGGTGTTGGTTTCTTCGATGTTTCGATAGATTTCATCAAAGGTATCTACTGCACCATGGATGGAGGTACTGCTTTCGTTTACGTTTGCGGCACTTCTGTCTGCCTGAGCTACAGCGTCTCCAATGAGACTGTGGATTTCTTCAATCAGCTTAGAAATCTTCTCTACGGAGTCGCTACTGTTGGTAGCCAGCTTACCGATTTCGGAAGCTACTACTGCAAAACCACGACCTGCTTCTCCGGCTCTGGCTGCTTCGATGGAAGCGTTGAGGGATAAGAGGTTGGTTTCGGAAGCAATCTCACCAATCAGACCGATGATGTTGGTAATCTCTTCGGAAGCGGTGCCTACTTTATTGATGGCAGACTGTAACTGGGACATGTTGTCCAAGATTTCGTTCATAGCAGCGCCTACCTGTTCCATTTCGGCTTTGGCCTTTTCAGATACTGCTACGGTCTGTTTCATCTTTTCGTCTGCAGTTTCACCACGTTCTCTTGTATCTGCAACTACGTTTGCAAGAGTGGTGGCATTCTGGGCGATATCATTTACGGAAGCAGAGAGCTGATCCACAGTTTCTTTTAATTGTTCCATGGATTGTCCCTGAATCTTAGCTGCTTCATGCATTTCATGGGCAGCGTTGGAACTGTTATCTGCCTGACTTTCCAGATTTTCAGCAGTGTCTCGGATATCTGCAATCATGTGACGCATCGCACCGGAGAACTCATCCAGGGATTCACCCATGGTAGCGATTTCGTCATTGCTCTTATGGCTAATCTCAATGGTGAAGTCGCCGGAGGACATGTCGGTAATGTTCTTGGTCAAACCGGAGATTGGCTTTGTAACATACTTGATTACCTGATAGATTACAAGGGCCAAAAGGATGATTGCAATGATACCGATGATAATCATCAAAGTGCCAAGCTTTTGTACATCTGCGAAAATAATGCTCTGAGGAATGTAGGATACTAAAATCCATCCGGTACTACCTACAGCCTTGAAAGCCGTCATATTGCCTGCAATATCATCTAAAGTATAGTCACGGGCAGCCAGTTTCTTTGCTACACCTGCGAGAAATGCATCGCTGTCTGAGGTACTCAGAGTAGAACCCAAAAGGGCTGAATCACGATGAGCCAATATAGACATATTGCTGGTGTCTACCAGAAAGGCGGAAGCATCTTCCATGCTGATAGAAGCATTTACGATGATGGTTACGGAGTCTAGAGACATGTCTGCACTCATAACACGTACTGTAGAAGTCCCTTTATCCTGCAACATACCTGCTGCAGAGATAATCATAGCTCCCTCTGAATTTTGATAAGGTGCTGTGGTAGCTAAGGAAACTGTGGATAGCCCTTTTTTATACCACGCAGAATCTTTCAAACCTGTAAAATCCTTAGAAGATTCGGAAGCTTTCATAGTTTTGCCGTCAGAGGTGGCAATATAGATTCCTTCCGGGAAATTACTATTATAATTGTAAAATCCGTTTAACATCCTCTGAAGAGTAGCATCGTCCATATCAGTAGCTTCAATAGCCTGTTTTGCAGCAGACAAAGTGGACAGATTTTGATCTAACCAACTGTTGATTTTGGCGGACTGGCTGGATACGGAAGAACGTAACAGCTCTTTGGAAGAATCCTGAATCATTTTTTTGGATACGTTAAATGAAATCAGAATCAGTACAACCACCAAAATAGAAACCACCGGAACGATAATGGTCAATAGCTTTGTACTAATTGACGTTTTCTTTTTGGTATTTTCTTTCATAACTTCTCCTTCTAGTTGTATAAATTGGGTACAACTTATTTATTATAAGTATACTACAAGTTTTTTGACAAGCCGTGGATTTGTGAAGATTTATAAAAATTTAAGAATTGAGACAAAAAGAGACCGTAGTCTCTGGATTGAAAGAAACTACGGTCTAAAGATTATTTCTTATAAGGTGAAGGAATCTACAAATTCTTTGATGGTTGTAGAGGAAGCAGATACGGTATCTGCAGAGCCTGATACATCTCTACTCTTACTTGCTACGTTGGTAGCGCTGGTAGCAAGGGTTTCAACAGTTGCAGAAATCTCTTCTGTACTTGCGGACTGCTCCTCGGAGATCGCTGCCATGGAGCTTGCGATGTTATCTACTTCAGACATTTTCTTAATCATGCCTGCAACAGTAGCACCTGCTTCGCCAAGATTTGTGACAATCTTCTCGAAGGTTTCACCGGCTACTTTGACGGATTCCGCATTCTCAGAAATCTCTTCCATGTTGGCTGCAGACTGAGTAGAAAGGGTCTGAATCTCAGAGAGTACTTCACGGATGATGGCTTCAATCTGAGAAGTGGCTTCTGCAGAGTTTGTTGCTAAAGAACCAATCTCACCTGCGACTACAGCAAAGCCTTTTCCTGCTTCACCGGCTCTTGCTGCTTCGATAGAAGCGTTGAGAGACAGAAGGTTGGTCTGGCTTGCAATGGAATTGATCATGCTGATGATGTTATTAATCTTCTGTGCAGATTCGCCAACGCGGGTGACGGAATCGTTCATGTCGGACATGGAAGAAACGATGCTTTCCATACCGGACTGTACTTTGTTCATGTCATCCTGTCCGTCTTTGGACATGGTAACAAGTTCGCTCATAGTAGCACCGGTAGATTCTCCTTCTTTGGTGAGTTCATCTACAGCGGTAGCCAGATCAGTAGCATTTTCAGCAAGCTCGGTAACGGCCTGTGCCATACCATCAATTGCCATTTTAATCTGCTCCATAGAGTTGCTTTGATCTTCTGCTTCATCGTAGAGAATTTTAGAAGCTTCAGAACTGGAGTCTGCTTCTGCACTGAGTCTGTCTGTGACTGCCTGCAAATCCTGCAGCGTACCACGCATCTTTTCTACGAAGAGCTTCATATTGTTATTCATGGAAGCTACTTCATCATTAGAATTCTGTGCAGGAATCTGGATGGAGAAGTCTCCGTCTGTAATGGAAGCAATGTTGGTATTTAAGTTTGCTACCGGTTTGCTTACCATGGAAGTAATCAGCCTGTAAATGATGATTCCGATGACTAAGATGATGACTACCATCAAAATATAGGAAATCACCTGGAAACTTCTAAGGGATTTCAAAACGTCACGCTCTGTAACGGAAGAAATCAAGGTCCAATTGGTATTAGGTACTGCATCAAAGCTGACATAGTATACATTACCGTCATAGGATTTGATACGTTGTACTTCAGAGGTACCGCTTTTGGCGATTTCGGCTACTTTTGTAAGGAACGTGTCGTCACTGTGCTGCTGTACGGTAGAACCGTTATAATCTGCATTGAAATAACTCAGGATGTTGTCTCCTGCAAGCAGCATAGAACCACCTGTTTCAAGAGGTTTGTATCCTGATACAGCATCTACGATACCGGAAATGGTATAATCCACAGCAGCAATACCTTTCTTACCGTTCTTAAAGGTGACGGGACGAGAAATGGTTACGACAGTGTCACCGGTACTATCGTCTACATAAGGTTCGCCAGGAGCAAATACGGTATGCTCTTGACCTTCTTTGTACCAGCTACGCTCGGTAGCTACCCAACCGGCTTCCGGAACCCAACCGGATGCATCGATGTAGGTGCCATCGGAGAGGGCGACATACATACCGTTTGGAGCATTCTCTGTGAGATTACAGGTGGGTGCTAAATAGCGTTCTACATCCGCGGTAGTCTCAAAGTCAATGCGAGCAAGACTGTCTGCAATGGCATCAAACTGTCTCATGTAGGAAGTAACGCCTAAAGACATTTCATTGGCATTGGAGGAAGATACACCCGAAAGGTTTCCTTTTGCTAATGTAGTGATGATACTTTTGGCATTCCCTGACATGAAGAGAATGATGAAAACGATGGTCAATGTAATAATAGGTAGAAGTGTGAGAATCAGCTTCTGGCTGATACTACCTTTTGGTCCTCTACCTGCTCCTTTGATGTTTGATTGTTCATTTTGTTCTGTCATATAAATGACCTCCGTGTAACTTATATTTGGGTGAAAAGAGGAAACTGTTTCACCTGTGCATAGTTTCATTATAGAACATTTCATGTAAATGAATCTTAAAAAACCATTAAATCTTTTGTTATATTCTCGAAAGTGTAAAAATGAAATCGCTGTAATGGCATAGGATAGTGCTATAATGAGCAAAGCGTATTAGAAAGAGGAAGCAGATGCAAAGAATGGAATACTCATTGGCTCCTATGGAAGGAGTTACTACTTATATATACAGAAATGCCCTGCAGGATATCTTTGGTGGCGTGGATGAATTCTACTCACCGTTTATTTGTCCACGTATCAAAAGAGGGCTTCTATATGGGGAGAAGGAAGATATCTTACCGGCTCATAATGAGGGAAAATCCTTTGTGCCACAGATTCTCACCAATCAATCCCAGGACTTTTGCGCCTTGGTAGAACGAATCTATGCACAGTATGGCTATGAGCGCTTTAATATCAACTTAGGGTGCCCATCCAAAACCGTGGTAAATAGAGGAAAGGGCTCGGGCTTTTTAGCACATCCGCAGGAACTGAGACAGTTTCTGGATGATATTTTCGATAGAACCCACTTTCAGATTTCTGTAAAAACCAGAATCGGAATCAGTTCCCCGGAAGAGTTTGCTGAAATTTTGAAGGTGTATCGGGAATTTCCGCTGGAAAAACTCATCGTACATGCCAGACTGCAGCAGGAGTTCTATAATGGAACGCCGCACTTTGACAGTTTCATGCAGGCTGTGGAGGCAGTAGACTATCCGGTTGTCTATAATGGTGACATCAATCGTTTGCAGGATTGGGAAGCTCTTTGGAAGGGCGAATCAGTACCTGAGCAGGTACAGGGGATTATGATTGGACGAGGCGCCATTGCAAATCCGGCTATCTTTCGTCAGATGAAAGGTGGGCAGGCGGCCACCTTAGAAGAATTAAAGGCGTTCCATGACAGACTGCTGAAAGATTACAGGCTTATCCTGGATGGCGATATGCCGGTTCTATGCAAGATGAAGGAAGTTTGGTTCTATATGAGCAGGCTTTTTGAAGACAGCGAGAAAGTCTATAAGCACATCAAAAAAGCAAAGCATTTGGATGAGTATAGGGCAGCAGTTAGAGAAATGTGGCTTTTACCCCAAAAAGAGTAGGGGAGAAACTTGTCAAGGTATGATAAGTGCGATAAAATAAACTACGTATGCGAATTCTGCCGGTAGCAGGACGCGAAGGAGGTTTAGAATGGAAAGAGAAGATTTTTTGGGATTGTACAGACATTCCCTGGCCCATGTGCTGGCAAAGGCTGTTATTGAGATCTTTGGTAAAGATCAGGTACAGTACGCAATTGGACCACAGATCGAAGATGGTTGCTACTATGACTTTGTATTGCCAAGAGCAGTAACCGAAGATGATTACAAAGTAATCGAAGACAAAATGAATGAGATTCTGAAGAGAAAAGAGGATTGGAGAAGAGAAGAAGTCTCCAGAGCAGATGCTGAGAAACTCTTTGCAAATCAGAAGTACAAAATGGAAATCATCCGTGATTTACCGGAAGACGCCACTATCTCCATCTACTATACAGGAGAAGATTATGTGGATCTTTGCCGTGGACCTCACGTAGAGAATTCCAAAGAATTATTATCTACAGCTTTTAAAGTAAAATCTGCATCCAGTGCATACTGGAGAGGAGATCAGAAAAATGACTCCATGCAGAGAATCTACTTATATGCTTTCCCAAGCAAGGATGAACTGAAGGCACACCTGAATTTCATCAAAGAAGCATTGGAAAGAGATCACAAGAAAATCGGTGCAAAACAGGAACTTTTCATGTTCCACGAGACAGCTCCGGGTATGCCTTACTGGCTGCCTAGAGGATGGAAACTGTATCAGGAACTTCTGAAATACTCCAGAGAGATTCAGGAGAGACATGGTTACAGCGAAATCGCAGCACCACTTATCAATAACAAGAAATTATGGCTGATTTCCGGTCACTGGGCACACTATGTAAACAACATGTTTATGGTACCCGGTTTTGACGGATATTTGAAAGCAGATGCAGAAGTACCGGGCGTATTTGAAGACTTAAATGACGCAGATGCTCCTGTACATATGGCAAAACTGTCTGCCTTGACTCCTCTGTATAATAGAGAGAAGGAAGACACTATGGCAGCTAAGCCTATGAACTGCCCGAATGCTATGATCACGTATAAGAGAACAAACCACTCTTATAAAGAATTGCCAATCCGTTACAGCGAGTATGACGTGCTGCACCGTAAAGAGAAATCCGGTCAGATGAACGGACTTTTCCGTGTGCAGGAGTTTAGACAGGATGATGATCATACTTTCGTAATGGAAAGCCAGATTGAAGACGAAATCGCAGATATCATGAGCATCGCTGATGAAATCTACGGTACATTCGGTGTTACATACAGAGCAGAATTCTCTACAAGACCGGATGACTTCATGGGTGACATCGAAGTTTGGAATCGTGCAGAAGCTTCTTTGAAGAAGATTCTGGATGCAAAATATGGCGAAGGCGGATACGAAATCAACGAAGGCGATGGTGCATTCTATGGTCCTAAGATCGACCTTCAGATTAAGGATGCTTTGGGACGTGAATGGCAGTGCGGTACCATCCAGCTTGACTTCCAGTTACCTCACAACTTCGGCCTGACTTACCAGGATGCAGAAGGCAACATGGTACAGCCAGTGGTTATCCACCGTGCAATCTATGGTTCCTTAGAGCGTTTCATCGGTATCATTACTGAGAACTTCAAGGGAGCATTCCCATTCTGGCTGAACCCATATCAGGTAGGTGTGGTTCCGATTCGTGTAGAGCATAACGACTATGCAAAGAAAGTCGTAGATGCGCTGACTGCAGCAGGTGTACGTGTAGAAGTAGACTATGCAGATAAGAACATGAACGAAAAGATTAAGACCTACAAGACACTGCGTGATCCATACATCGTAGTAGTAGGTGATAAAGAAGCCGAAGAAGGTACTGTAGCAGTTACCGTACGTGGTGAGAAACAGCAGATTCATGGATTGAAACTTGAGAAGTTCGTTGAAATCTGCCAGGAGCTTAACCGTACTCGTGCAAGAGACCTTGTAACAGCTGAAGATTTAAAATAAAAGAATAGGGAAAAGGCCGTGAATCCATGGATTCACGGCCTTTTCTGTGTGTAAAAGTATCTTTAGGGATTGTATTAGGCTTTTCCGTCAGAACCGCAAACGCGGATTTTGGCTTTTACAAGCTCAGTTACTTTAGCGGAACCTGCTGTGCAGTATTTCTTAGGATCAAAGGTATCCGGATTTGCCTGAAGGTATTCTTTGATACCGTCAGAGAAAGCGATACGAAGCTCTGTGGCGAAGTTCACTTTGCTGATACCACGTTTGATGCATTCTCTTACAGCATCATCCGGCACACCGGAAGCACCGTGGAGTACTAACGGGATAGAAACGGCTTTTCTGATTTCAGAAAGTCTTTCCACATCCAGTTTTGGAACTCCCTTGTAGATACCGTGTGCAGTTCCGATGGCAACTGCCAAAGAGGTAACACCGGTCTCTTCCACGAATTTTACTGCATCAGCTACTTCTGTATAGCCTGGGTCATCACAGCTCATGTCGTCCTCTTTACCGCCTACTTTGCCAAGTTCAGCTTCTACCGGGATACCGGAAGGACGGCAAGCATCTGCAACTCTTTTGGAAAGTGCGATATTTTCTTCTAATTCCAGCTTGGAGCCATCAATCATGATAGAAGTGTAACCACTGCGAAGGGCCTGCATCGCCAGCTCAAAGCTGCTACCGTGATCTAAGTGAAGGGCGATGGGTACAGAAGCTTTTTTTGCTTCAGCGGCTACCATAGCCACGTACATATCAAGTCCTGCATATTTTACGGTGGATGGGGTGGTCTGGAGAATGCCGGGAGCCTTAAGCTCTTCCAAAGCCTTAATGACTGCCTGCACCATTTCCATGTTTTCTACATTGAAGGCACCTACCGCATAGCCTTCTTTGTCCGCTTTTCTTAGTATTTCTTCTGTTGTTACCAATGGCATTTTTTCTCTCCTCCTCGTATCTTATTGATTCTTTTGTTTGGATACGTCTGCACGCATATAAGCAATCTGCATGACTTTGGTATCGTCTGTAATAACGGCATTGGCCATTACTGTCTCGTTTTTTAAAACCCACATGCGGCATAGGTTACCTACGCCATCCTCTGTGGTTCCTTCGCCGTGATCCTTTGCAATCGCATCACATAGTTCCTGATAGATTTTTTGCAATTCATCCGCGGTGGTACCGGTATAGGCCCAGGACATGTTACATAGCCTACCATCTGCATCATACATGTATTTGATCATGCCGGTGTGCCCTTGAAATTCCTTGGGGTAAGTATAGGTCAGTCCTTTATAGATGCTATCGTAGGTTTCGTAGTCTTCGCCTTCTTCGGCAATCATATCCTCTGTGGTGGCATCCCAGGTCAAAGAGGAGAAAGCACAGGTGGATTCCGAAGAAGTCTTCTGGGCTTCCTTGCCACAACCCTGGAGCATCAGCAAGGGAAATACAAATAGGATAATGGCCACTTGGATGGCTCTTGTAATCTGGAGTTTGGGAGATAAGTACATCATGGAGTCTAGAATTCCTTCTTTGTGTATTGCTTTGGTGTTGTATTTTTGTACTTCTTAAAGGAACGTACGAAGTAGCTGCCGTCGGAGAAACCACAGGAAATAGCGGTCTCTTTGATAGAGATATCTCTTGTGCTGAGCATCTCACAGGCGCATTCGATACGGTAATAGTTCAGATAATCGATAGGGGTGCGTCCTGTCATACTGCGGAAATACCTGCAAAAGTATTTAGGACTCATGCCTGCCAAATGGGCAAGCTTCTCTAAAGTAATGCTTTCTGCATAGTGATCGGAAATATAATCCATGACGATTTTCATGGAATTTAAACGCTCTATGGTCATAGGAGAGTAGATAGACTCTTCATATAACTTCTCTTCTATAATGGTTCCAATCAAAAGATACAGATAGCCTTGTGTCATAAATTCATATCCGGTTTTCTTTTCGGAAAGCACCTGGCAAAGCATTTCCACGATGGTGGGAATGTTAGTGCTTTTGGCAGAAAGCAGTGTATGGATACGAATCTTACCATTGATAATCTGCTGAATGGTACCGGCACAGGCGTGGTTGTTTTTCATCAGCATATCCAAATCGAAGACGATACATTCATAAATGCAGTCCTCCGGTTCGCCACCGTGCAAAACACCACCGGTGACAAAAATAATATCCCCTGCGTGGTAGGTTTTGGTCACATCATCCAGTGTCAGATGAAAGCTTCCCTGGGTAATACGGATGATTTCATAATGAGGATGCCAATGGTAAGGCATGTAATAGCGCGGACTCAGCGGGTGTTCCCGATAATGTGCAATAGGAAAATTAAAGGTGCCCTGGGTCCGTTTTTCAATATAATCAGTGTATTTCAAAGCTTCCTTCCTCTCAATACTTTTGACAAAAAAGGTGAATATTATCCTATTTTTTTACAGTATAGCACTTTGTTTTGGGTACAGGTAGATATAATATCTAGGCATAACTACAACTTTTATAAAACAGAGTAGGAGGGTAGAAATGGCGAAAAACAGGTATATTGGGGAATATCCGGTTATCGGTATCAGACCGATTATCGACGGCAGAAGGGGACCGCTGAAGGTACGTGAGTCTTTAGAAGACCAGACCATGAACATGGCAAAATCTGCCAAAAAGCTTTTTGAGGAAAATCTGAAATACTCCAATGGGGAACCGGTAAAGGTAGTCATAGCAGATACCACTATCGGTCGTGTAGCGGAGTCTGCGGCATGTGAGGCAAAGTTTAGAAAAGAGGGAGTTGCCATTACATTAAGCGTTACACCTTGCTGGTGCTATGGTGCAGAAACCATGGACATGAATCCACTTACCATCAAGGGTGTGTGGGGACTAAATGCAACAGAGCGTCCCGGTGCAGTGTATCTGGCAAGTGTATTAGCAACTTATGCACAGAAAGGCTTGCCGGCTTTTGGTATCTACGGAAAAGATGTACAGGATGCGGATGATACCATCATTCCGGAAGACGTAAAGACGAAGCTGCTTCGCTTTGGTAGAGCTGCAGTAGCTGCTGCTTCCATGAGAGATAAATCCTATTTGCAGATTGGTAGTCAGTGCATGGGTATTGGTGGTTCTATCATTAACCATGATTTCTTTGAAGAATACTTAGGAATGCGAGTAGAATCTGTGGACGAAGTGGAAATCCTTCGCCGTATGGAAGAGCATATCTACAATGAAGAGGAATACCAGAAAGCCCTTGCCTGGGTGAAGAAATATTGCCGTCAGGGCTTTGATAAGAATCCGGATTCTGTGAAGAAATCCGATGAGCAGAAGGAAAAAGATTGGGAA
Organism: Lachnospiraceae bacterium; assembly: GCA_015056765.1. Lineage (GTDB taxonomy): Bacteria > Bacillota > Clostridia > Lachnospirales > Lachnospiraceae > SIG336. Next base: position 51,090 of record SVFQ01000014.1, on the reverse strand, counting down.
TTTACGGCAAAGATGGCGGTCATCATCGAAGATTTGTATCAGGGAAATCCAAATCTTCCGGAAGGCTGTGAAGAAGAAGCAGTGGGACACAATGCAATCTGCGGTGGATTCCAGGGACAAAGACAATGGACCGATCATTGGCCAAACTGTGACTTCCCGGAGGCAATTCTGAATACTTCCTTTGACTGGAATGGAGTTCGTGAGCCCTTTATTCTGGCTACGGAGAACGATACCTTAAATGGAGCATCCATGCTCTTTATGAAACTTTTGACCAACAGACCGCAGATGTTTGCGGATGTACGTACCTACTGGAGCAATGATGCGGTAAAACGTGTCACAGGCTATGAGCTGACAGGACATGCCAAAGAGGCAGACGGTTTCATTCATCTGATCAACTCCGGTGCTTGCTGTCTGGATGCATGTGGTGAAGTAAAAGATGAAAACGGCAATGCTGTGATGAAAGAATGGTACAACGTAACAGAAAAAGACATGGAGACCATTATGGCTTCCACAGAGTGGTGTCCTGCTGATAATGGATACTTTAGAGGTGCAGGATATTCCGGCAGATTCCTGACAAGAGCAGAAATGCCGGCTACCATGATTCGATTAAATATCGTCAAAGGGTTAGGACCGGTACTGCAAATCGTAGAAGGTTGGACCGTGAAACTGCCGGACGAAGTATCCGATGTGCTTTGGAAGAGGACTGACTATACCTGGCCTTGTACCTGGTTTGCACCACGTACAGATGGGGTAGAGGGTTCCCCGTTCAAGACTGCTTATGATGTGATGAACAACTGGGGCGCAAACCACGGTGCCATCAGCTATGGACATATCGGAGCGGATTTGATTACCATGGCGTCTATGCTACGAATCCCTGTATGTATGCACAATGTTCCGTTGGATGATATTTACAGACCGGCTGCATGGAATGCTTTTGGCAGTGACAAAGAAGGTCAGGATTTCAGAGCTTGTGCTGCTTATGGCCCGCTGTATAAATAATTACTTAGCGATTTTAGGCATACAATGCGTTAACATTTTGAACAAATCCGGTAGACAGTAGGTCTACAGATGGTATATGATGGATAAAACGAAACGTTTCGCTTTGCGGTGGATAGCACCGGGAAAGCGAAGAGAGGAACATCTATGCCATCCACGATTAGAGATATCAAAGAATACACAGGTTTATCTTTGGCAACCATTTCCAAGTACCTAAACGGCGGAAATGTGTTGCCGGAGAACCGTGTAAAAATAGAAAAAGCCATAGAGGAACTGCATTATCAGGTCAATGAATTGGCAAGAGGTCTTGTGACCAATAAAACAAAAACGGTGGGAATTCTGGTCTTCAGTATTTCCAGCCCTTTCTCCGGCATGATTCTGCACCATGTAGGTGCTGCTCTTCGTAAAAAAGGGTATGGCATGCTCATTGTGGATTCCTGTGATGATGAGGAAATCGAAAAGAAAAACGTCAAGTATCTGATCAGCAAGAAAGTAGATGGCATCATTGTGCTGCCGGTGGCTTCCAAGGGGAACTTTTTAAAACCTGTGACAAATGCGGGAATCCCGGTGGTTTTACTGGATAGAGCTTTGGCAGACGTACAGTACGACTGCGTTCGAATCGACAATCGCAAGTCTACTTACAATGCTATGCAGGAACTCATTCAGAGAAATCATAAAAAAATCGCAGTCATTGCCTCTGAACGGGAATACACAGGTCGGGAGCGTTTTAATGGCTTTATGGAGGCCATGCGAGATGCCGGCTTGGAAGTGCCTATGGACTATCAGGTGAGAGGAACCCATTCCATCACCAGCGGGTACAATGGGATGAAAAAGCTTTTGACACTAAAGGACAGGCCTACTGCGGTATTTATGAGTAATTATGAGATTACCCTGGGGGCTATGCTGGCCATCAGTGAATCCGGATATAAATCTCCGGATGATTTCTCTTTGCTGGGATTTGACGATCAGCTTTTCTTCCACGTGATGCAGCCACAGATGTACATGGTGGAACAGCCTATGCAGGCTATGGGAGAAAAGGCAGTGGAGCTGCTTCTTCATAGAATTGAGACGGAAAGCCAGGAAGGGCCTATGGAGATTGCACTTGGTACGACGCTGCACAAAGGGAACTCCATAAAAACTTTGTAAGAATTGACAGAAAATGATAGCCTCATTTTGGGAATTTATGACAAAACGGTTCGTTCATACAAAAAATGTATTGACGATAGACATCAATGAGGCTATATTGACAATAGATAAGGGACTACGGTCCTATTTATTTGAGGGTAGAGCGAAACGTTTCGCTCATATGTGGGGAAAATATGAAAAAACAACTCTTAATGGGAATTGACATCGGCACGTCGGCATGTAAAGTAGCTGTTTTTGATACCAAAGGAAATGTGGTAGCACAGGCCAATAAACCCTATCAAGTGTACTATCCAAACAAGGGATGGGCAGAACAAGATCCGGAAGAATGGTGGCAGGCTATCGTGGATGCAATCAGAGAGATACTGGTTGCACAGGCCTTTGACAAAAATGACATTGCAGGCATTGGGGTAGATGGACAGAGCTGGTCCGCAATTCCTATCGACGAAAACGGGAAGGTGCTTGATCGCACCCCCATCTGGATGGATACCAGAGCAAGAGACATTTGCGATAGAGTGAAACGTTTAGCTCTAGCAGATCGAATCTTCGAGGTGGCCGGAAATGATTTTCTGCCTAGTTACACCACACCAAAGATGCTGTGGTTCAAAGAAAACAGGCCGGAAGTCTTTCAGAAGACGAAACTGTTCCTGCAATCTAATAGCTTCGTGGTCATGAAGCTGACAGGTAAAGTGAGTCAGGATCTAAGCCAGGGATACGGTATCCACTTCTTTGACATGGAAAAACTCACCTATGATGAACAATTAGCCAAAGAACTTGGTTTATCCGTTGATTTAGTACCGCCGCTGTATCAGTGCGATGAAGTGGTGGGGACTGTCACAGAAGAAGCGGCAAAGCTTACAGGATTACCTACCGGCATACCGGTAGTGGCAGGTGGTTTAGATGCTGCATGTGGTACTTTAGGTGCCGGCGTATATGAAGTAGGACAGACACAGGAACAAGGCGGACAGGCAGGGGGTATGAGCATCTGCACAGATCATGCTTTGGCTCATAAGAAACTGATTCTCAGTCCACATGTGGTTCCGAAAAAATGGCTCTTACAAGGCGGTACCGTAGGAGGCGGCGGCACACTGAAGTGGTTTAAACAGGAATTTGGAAAAGACTTAAGCTTTGATGATTTGACGAAAGAAGCGGAAAAGATAACGGCAGGATCTGACGGCGTTGTATTTTTACCCTACATGGCCGGAGAAAGATCCCCCATTTGGGACCCGGATGCTAAGGGAGTGTTCTACGGACTATCATTTGACAAAACAAGGGGGCATATGGTCCGTGCGCTGCTTGAAGGCGTAGCACTTTCTCTACAACATAATCTCCTGACAGCGGAGGAAACGGGCGTGGTCATCGATAGTTTGAATGCTATGGGTGGCTCCGCCAATTCCCTCCTATGGACACAGATTAAGGCTGATGTCACAGGGAAAAAAGTCCAGGTACCCGCAAGCGATACAGCCACCACATTGGGGGCAGCGCTTTTGGCAGGGGTAGGCTGCGGTATCTATCAGGACTACAAGGAAGCGGTAGAATCCACCATCCACATTACGAGAGTGCATGAGCCAAATATGGAAAATCATGAACGCTATCAAAAAGTGATGGAACTGTATCTGGCCTTGTACGAAAGCTTGAAAGAATTATTTAAGAAATAGGAAAAGAGGAGTGAACATGAAAGCAGGAGTTGTACATGCGAAGAATGACATTCGCTACGAAGAAATCGAAAAGCCCATAGCAGGACCCGGGAAGGTTCTCATCAAGGTGAAATACACGGGTATTTGCGGATCGGATATCCCAAGGGTAAATGGAGATGCTTGCCATTATTATCCTAACGTGCTAGGACATGAGTTTTCCGGCACCGTAGAGGAAGTGGGCGAAGGCGTCACAAGCTTAAAGGTAGGCGACAGGGTTGCAGGTGTTCCACTGGTACCTTGTATGAAATGCCCGGATTGCCAGAAAGGTAACTACAGCCTTTGCAAACATTATAGCTTCATTGGTTCCAGAGAATTTGGTAGCTTCGCAGAGTATGTGGCAGTTCCTGAAAAGAACGCCGTGAAGTTTGATGATGAAGTAAGCTTCGAAAAAGGAGCCTTCTTCGAGCCTGCTACGGTAGCACTTCACGGACTTCGCAGAGTGGACTACAAGGGTGGCAAGAACGTTGCAATCCTCGGTGGCGGCACCATCGGTATGATGACAGCACAGTGGGCCAAAATATTCGGTGCAAAGAGCGTAACCATTTTCGACATCCTGGATGAAAGATTGGAACTGGGTAAGAGACTGGGCTGTGATTACGGTATCAACTCTTCCAAAGAGGGATACATGGAAAAAGTAAAAGAAATCACAGATGGCAAAGGTTTCGACTATGTATACGAAACCGCCGGCAACACCATCACCATGAAGATGGCATTTGAGCTGGCAGCCAATAAAGCGCAGGTATGCTTTATCGGTACCCCCACAAGAGAAATCAGCTTTACCGTTCCGGAATGGGAAAACATGAACCGCAAAGAGTTTATCCTGACAGGTTCCTGGATGAGTTATTCCGCACCATTCCCGGGAGATGAGTGGGATTTGACCGCTTATTACTTCAAAAACGGAAAACTAAAATTTGATGATTCCTTTATTTTCAAAAAGATTCCGCTGTCTGAAATCGCTTCTGCATTTGAACTATTTAAGACACCGGGCACAGTAAAAGGAAAGATTCTAATTGATAGCGAAAAATAAAAGGTATGGAGGAGAGAAAAATGGCAGTAGATGCAAAAAAGGTTCCACAGATTACCCTCTACAATGGCGATAAGGTGCCATGCATCGGTATGGGTACATTTGGTTCCGACAGATTCACAGCAGAAGAGGTAAGCAATGCAGTTGCAGGCGCAATCAGAGCAGGATACAGAATGTTTGACTGTGCAGCTTGCTATGGCAATGAGGACCTGATCGGTAAGGTATTTAAAGAAGCTTTTGATGAAGGTGTAGTAGAAAGAAAAGACATGTATATCATGACCAAGGTTTGGAATGATATGCATCGTGAGGTAGAGAAATCCTGCCGTAAGTCCATCGAAGACTTACAGTGCGATTACATCGATTTGTTCTTTATTCACTGGCCTTTCCCGAACTATCATGCACCACACTGCACGGTAGATTCCAGAAACCCGGATTCCAAGCCATTCTCTGTAGCAGAGTTTATGGATACCTACAGACAGTGCGAAGAACTGGTAAAGAAAGGTCTGATTCGTCACATCGGTATTTCCAACATGACCATTCCAAAATTGGAAGCTGTCATGGATAAATTCGAAATCAAACCGGTAGCTTGCGAAATGGAATTACATCCTTGCTTCCAGCAACAGAAACTCTTTGACTACCTGGTAGCACATGATATCCAGCCAATTGGCTTTATGCCACTGGGTTCTCCGCAGAGACCGGAAAGAGATATGGAAGCTACGGACATTGCAGATATGCAGCTTCCTGAAATGAAAGAAATTGCACAGGCTCATAATTGCCACCCTGCAATTGTATGTCTGAAATGGGCTGTTCAGAGAGGACAGATTCCGATTCCTTTCTCCATTCACGAGATGGAATATACAAGCAACTTAGAGTCCACCATCACAGAGCCTCTTACAGAGGAAGAAATGAAGAAACTCGCAACATTAGAGAAGAACAACCGTCTGGTAAAAGGCCAGGTATTCCTTTGGGAAGGCGCAGACGATTGGCATGCTCTCTGGGATGAAGACGGCTTTATCGTAGACTGTCCTGATGCAAAATAGCAGCTAGGGTTAGACAGATAGAGGGGTATAAAAATGGACGCAATGAGAGAAATGCTTGCGAAACGAAAAAAAGGAATGCGATACGCAGGTATCCCTTCCTTTTGTACCGCTTCTGATTTGGTAATCGAAGCATGTTTGAAGCAGGCAATCCGATTTGATGACTATGTGCTGATTGAAGCCACAGCCAATCAGGTCAATCAGTTTGGCGGATATACGGGGATGAAGCCGGCTGATTATAGAGACTTTGTGTATAAGATTGCAGATGAAGTGGGATTTCCAAGGGAAAAAATCATTCTTGGAGGAGACCACTTAGGACCACTCACCTGGCAAAACGAGCCGGAAGAAGAAGCGATGAAAAAGTCTATCGATCTGGTAAAGCTTTTTGTTCTGGCAGGATTTAAAAAAATCCATCTAGACACCAGCATGCGAGTGGCAGATGATCCCAAAGACCAGCCGCTTACCGATGAGACCATTGCACGAAGAGGCGCAATCCTCTATGAAGCTTGTGAAGAAGCGTATCAGGAACTTTTGAAAGGAAATCCTGAGGAGGCAAGACCTGCTTTCATCATCGGCAGTGAAGTACCAATTCCGGGTGGTGCGCAGGAGGAAGAAGATTCCATCAGTGTGACAAAGCCGGAAGCTGTAGAGAAAACGCTGGAAGTATACAAAGAACAGTTTGAAAAAAGAGGGCTTAGCAATGCCTTTGATAATATCATCGGCATCGTAGTACAGCCCGGTGTAGAGTTCGGTGATGCAGATGTGTTCCACTACAATCGAGCTAACGCTACCAGATTGACGGAGGCCATGAAGAAGCACACGGGAATCGTGCTGGAAGGTCATTCCACAGACTATCAGCCGCCGCAACGCCTGAAGGAAATGGTAGAGGATGGCATCGCGATTTTAAAAGTTGGACCGGCTCTGACATTCTCATTAAGAGAAGGACTTTTCGCTCTTTCCATGATGGAGAAGGCTTTGGTACCGGAAGAAGAGCAGGCGCATTTCATCGAAGTGATGGAAGAAACTATGCTAAAGCATCCGGAAAATTGGCAGAAACACTATCATGGCTCGGAAAAGGACTTAGCGTTTAAGAGAAAATACAGTTTCTCCGATCGATGCAGATACTATTTTGCACAGCCTGAAATGCAGGCAGCCATAGAGAAGCTTTTCTCCAACATGAGAAAAGTAGAAATACCTATGGGAATGCTTAGACAGTATATGCCGCTCCAATATGTAAAGGTACGAGATGGGGCTCTTACCGCAGAACCGAAGGAACTGGTAGAGGACTTTGTTGTACATCTGGTGGAAGACTACAATTATGCAACGAAGTTAAATTACATGATCAGCGACGCTTTGTGTTGCTAAGACTGGGTCGTATTGGGAGGACACAAATGACATTAAAAAAAATAAAAGAGAATCCAGTCATTAAGAAACTTGGATTTAATCGTATCGTTTTGACCGGCGTATTAATCCTGATGTATGTGGTTTTATGCTGCTCGGTCGATAATTTTGCCGGAATGCCGCGTATTATGAGTGCGCTGAATTACGCCTACTTCCTTGGCTTTTTATCACTTGGTGTTACATTCGTAATCGCCACCGGCGGAATTGATTTTTCCATCGGACCTGTTATGTTTTGCTGTGCGCTGATTTCAGGCTATTGCTTGACCAGCCACGGCATACCGATGGGAGTGAGCCTGATTATCAGCCTACTTGTAGGTATGCTCTTTGGTATGTTTAACGGCTACCTGGTAGCGTACCAGAAAGTACCGCCTTTTATCGTATCCATGGCAAGCATGAATATCGCAAAGGGTGTAGCCAGTGTATTTACCAAGACACAGTCCGTAAGTTGGCCACAGGCAGCCAAGGGCGGATGGTTTAGATACCTGGTAAAGGTAGATAAGGTTCCGGTTGGTATTTTCGTCTTTTTAGCAATTGCGATTATTTGCTCCGTTCTTTTGAACCATACCAAAGCCGGCAGATATATGTTGAGCCTTGGTAGTAACCGCGAAGCAGTAAGACTTTCCGGTGTAGATGTAAAAAAATGGGAAATGCTTGCATACGTCATCTGCGGCGTACTGGTTGGTATCGCAGCAATCTACTATGTAGGTGCTTATACGACGGTACAGCCCGGTTATGGCGATCAGTACAACAACGAGGCTATCGCAGGATGTGTTATGGGTGGTACATCCATGGCAGGTGGACTTGCTTCCATTGGTGGTACTGTGATTGGCGTATTCATCATTGCTCTTTTGCAGGAAGGTATTCTTGCACTTGGATTTACCAAGGACTACCAGTTGATTATCACCGGTATTATCGTTATCGCTGCTGTATATGCAGATGTTATGGCAAGACGCAGAAAGAACTAGCAGGATAGATTGCAGAAAGGATGAGAAAAATGGGTGAAGTCATACTGGAAATGAAAGATATCGATAAGACCTTTCCCGGTGTCCATGCGCTGGATCACGTCAGCTTTGATGTGAGACGCGGCGAAGTACACGCACTCATGGGAGAGAACGGTGCGGGCAAATCCACACTGATGAAAGTGCTTACCGGTATTTATACCAAAGACTCCGGTACGATTACATATGAAGGCAAGGAAGTGGAATTCCACAATGCCAGAGAGGCACAAGCTGCCGGCGTCGTAATCGTACATCAGGAACTGAATATGGTTGGTCATCTGACCGTAGCACAGAATATTTTCATCGGACGCGAATTTAAAAAAGGATTCAGCATCGATGATAAAAAGATGGTGGAAGAGTCCAAGAAACTTTTCCAAAAACTCAATATTGATATTGATCCTTCAGCTACCATGAGTGACTTGACAGTAGGAAAGCAGCAGATGTGTGAGATTGCAAAGGCCATCTCCCATGATGCAAAAGTCATCGTCTTCGATGAACCTACTGCAGCGTTGACAGAGGCTGAGATTCAGGATTTGTTTAAAATCATCAGAGATTTAAGAGAGCAGCAGTTAGGTATCGTATATATCTCACACCGTATGGATGAAATCAAAGTCATCACAGATCGTGTCACAGTCATGCGAGATGGTACCTATGTAGGCACCCTGATTACCAAGGACTGTACAAAAGATGACATCGTCAACATGATGGTAGGTCGTGTCATTTACGAAGAGCCAAAGACCAAGAGTATGGTAGCACCTGATGCACCGGTGGTCCTGAAAGTAGAACATTTAAATGCAGGCAAAATGGTACAGGATGTCAGCTTTGAACTAAAAAAAGGTGAGATTTTAGGCTTCTCCGGTCTGATGGGTGCAGGTCGTACCGAGACGGCGAGAGCAATCTTTGGCGCAGACCCAAAGGAAAGCGGTGAAATCTATGTCAATGGACAGCTGGTGGATATCCATAGCCCACAGGATGCAGTAAAAGCCGGCATTGGCTACCTGTCTGAAGACAGAAAACGATTCGGTATCGTGGTGCAGAAAACCATTGCAGAGAATACCACCATGGCGAATCTGCCGGAGTTCATGAAGGGCATCTTTATCAATAAGAGAAAAGAGAGAAAGAAAGCACAAGAACTGGCAGACTCACTGGCCACAAAGACACCTAGTGTGGATGAGCTGGTAGTGAACCTTTCCGGTGGTAACCAGCAGAAAGTAGTTATCGCAAAGTGGCTTTGCAAAAACTGCGATATCTTGATTTTCGATGAACCTACCAGGGGTATTGATGTAGGTGCAAAAAACGAGATTTACAAACTGATGAATAAACTCGCAAGCGAAGGTAAATCCATCATCATGATTTCCTCTGAAATGACAGAAATCCTGAGAATGAGTGATCGTATCGTCGTTATGTGTGAAGGCCGTAAGACCGGTGAACTGATGATAGAAGAAACCACACAGGAGAAGATCATGAGCTTCGCAACAAGGGATGTAGGCTAGGAGGAGAAAACATGGAAAAGAAAAAAACTGCTGCGAAGAAATCAAAGCAGGAATTAATCGTATTCTTGGTGGTAGTTGCACTGCTGATTTTCTTCTGTGCAGCCAGCCCAAGCTTTAGACAGTACACCACTATCCTGACTATTATGGATTATTCCTATTACATCGTCTTGATGGCAATCGGTGTATCCTTTCCGCTGATTACCGGCGGTGTAGACCTTTCCATCGGTACCGGACTTGTCTGTTATTCCTTAGCAGGCGGTTATCTGATTATGCATCACGGTTGGCCTACCGGCGCAGCGATGCTTGTTACCATTCTGTTTGGTACTGCCATAGGCGTACTAAACGGAGTTCTGATCGGTGTGATGGATTTGCCACCTTTTCTGGCAACCCTATGTACCTGCATGATTACCAGAGGACTTGGTAGTATTTGCTCCAAGAATACCGGTATTTCGTGGCCTACAGCAGGACAGCCGGGCTGCTGGTTCAGAAGCATTTTTAAGTTGGATGTGGGCGGAACCAAGATTCCGCTTGGGTTTATCTGGGTGCTTCTGCTGGCAATCCTGATGCACTATGTACTAAGACACACAAAAGTAGGACGTTATACCATCTCCATCGGTAGTAACAAAGAAGCAGCAATTCTTTCCGGAATCAACGTAAAGTTCTATCACATTATGGCGTATACCGTTTCCGGACTATTTGCAGCACTGGCATCCATCGCTTATTCTGCAGTATTTAAAACTGTACTTCCGGGTACCGGCGCAGGCTTCGAATTGGAAGCAATCGGTGGTGCCATCATCGGCGGTGTATCTGCTACAGGTGGTGCAGGCTCCATTATCGGTACCTTTATCGGTGTATTTGTTATCTGCTTACTGAAAACCGGTTTGCCATTTATCGGGTTACAGGCAAACTGGCAACAGATTGTAACAGGTTTTGTACTGATTGGCTCCGTCATGGTAGATATCATCAAAAAGAGAAAAGAAAAACGGTAAGAGTATGAACTGCATAAGCAGATCATATAGATAAAGAGAATGTATTTTTTCTAAGGAGGAACGAAATGAAAAAAAGAGTATTGGCAACCATTATGAGTGCAACATTAGTTGTCTCAATGCTGGCAGGATGTGGATCCGCAGCAACAACTGAAGCACCTGCAGCAGAGGCCGCTCCTGCAACAGAAGCAGCAGCTGATGCAGCACCGGCAGCGGACACAGCATCCGGCGACAAACTGAGCTTTAAAATCGTTGTAAAGAGCTTCCAGTCTTCTTACTGGCAGGCTGCTGTACAGGGGGTAAATCAGGCAGCAGATAAACTTCAGGTTGAAGTAGAATGCAACGGTCCTAACGCTGAATCTGATATCGCTGATCAGGTAAATATGCTGACCAACTATATCAATGGCAAACCAGACGGAATCGGTCTTGCAGCTTGTGATCAGAGCGCATGTCTTGATGCACTGCAGATGGCAAAAGATGCAGGTATCCCTGTAGTATGCTTTGACTCCGGTTGCCCAGACGCTCCGGAAGGCTCTGTACTTTCCACAATCGCTACTGACAACTATGGCGCAGGCGCAACTGCTGCAGAGAATATGTATGCAGCATTAAAAGACACCATCGCTAACGCTTCCGCACCTGTACGTATCGGTGAAGTAAACCAGGAATCTACTTCTGAATCCATTACACAGCGTGGTCTTGGCTTTATCGACAAGTTTGCTGAGTTAGCAGCAGCTGATGGCAAGAAAGTGGCAGTAGTTGGTAATGAGTATTATGTAAATGCAGCAAAAGACAAAGGCGACGAAGCTACAGCTGATGTCATCATCGAAGTAGCAGTTCCTGCACAGACAACTGTAGAGCTTTGTGCAACAGAAGCTTCTGCAATTATGAACAAATCTGATGTACTTGGTATCTTTGGTTCCAACCAGGTAGCAGCTGAAGGTATCCTTTCCGCTGACGAAAACCTTGGCAAACTTGGCTCCAAAGCCGGTGAAAACATCCTTGGCGTAGGCTTCGATGCCGGTTCCATCATCAAAGCAGCTGTTAAAGATGGCAAGATGTTCGGTGCAGTTACCCAGTCTCCTCTGGCAATGGGTAGAACAACTGTAGAGACTCTGTATGCAATTACTCAGGGCGAAAGCGTATCTGATGTAGCTACAGATGGTTACTGGTATGACAGCACCAATATGGACTCCGACGATATCGCACCAAACCTTTACGACTAATCATACAAAGCATAAATGAAAACCGAAAGGGATCGGGATTACCCGGTCCCTTTCCTTTCATACAGGAAGGAGAGAAACATGTTAAAAGGAATACCGTATATTATTTCTCCGGAACTTTTGAAAGTGCTGGACGAAATGGGACATACAGATGAACTGGTAATCGCAGATGGGAACTTCCCGGGAAGTACCATGTGTGATTATGTGATTCGAGCAGATGGACTCGGAGTACCGGAAGTGTTAGACGCGATTTTGCAGCTTTTTCCGTTAGACACTTATCCAAATGCCCAGGGAGAAGAAGATGCGCCATGTACTTTAATGGCCTTAGAGCCGGGAGATGTAGGTAAAGTGGCTACCCCTATTTGGGATGAGTATAAGAAAATCGTAGCCAAATACGATGAAAGAGGCGAAAAGGCTTTTAAAGAAATCAACAAATGGAAATTCTATGATCAGACCAAAGCGAAAGCCAAAGTGGTCATTCAGACTACGGAGACAGCGATTTATGCAAACATCATTTTGAGAAAAGGTGTCGTAATCTAGGAGTTGGAGGATGGGCTATGCCGGAACATGTAGAAGTACTATTCAAAGATAAATCCGCGATGATGCGTAAACTAAAAAAGACAAGCTATGAAGAAAACATGAAGAGGTTTCGAGAAGAGAGGGGAGAAATCCTACAGGACATGCTGGATACGGTGAGTACTGCTTCTGATACCCAAGAGGCTGCAATGCAAGTGGGGACTGCATTTGCGGATACTGTATTTGAAAACTATGCCGTAAAAGGAAAAGTGAAGGGTGCAGAACATGCAGATTTGAACCTTTTTATGATCTACTATGTATTTCCGGCAATTCTTTTGACAGAACATCCACATGCAACGGAATTGTGCGATGGGTTGAAAGACGCCTGGAATAAGCGTTTTTCCCACACAAATATCAGCTATACCGATTACGAGACACTATATCAAGCCTTCCGAAATAAAATCTTCGGGATTTTCTAGGATAATGGGGTAAAACAAGGATGAGAGAGTATTTTTTGGCGGTGGACATCGGGGCTTCGGGTGGACGACATATTGTAGGCTCTGTTGTAGATGGCAAAATGGTATTGGATGAAGTGTACCGTTTCGGGAACGGAATGGATGAGGACGAAGAGGGTACCTTATATTGGGATACAGACAGGCTCCTTCAGGAAATTGTAACAGGACTTGTTAAGTGCAGAGAGCTTGGCAAAATACCCACCAGCATGGCAATCGATACCTGGGGGGTGGATTTCGTTTTGTTGGATGGGGACAACAGGCGAATTGGTCCGGCTGTAGCCTATCGAGACAGTAGAACCAAAGGAATGGATGAGGCTGTCTACCAGCAGATCTCTGAAGAAGAGTTGTATGCCAGAACCGGTATTCAAAAGGCAATCTACAACACCATTTATCAATTGGAAGCGGTAAAAAAAGCCCATCCGGAAAGATTAAAGCAGGCTCAAACATTTCTTATGATGCCTGACTATTTGAACTTTTTGCTGACCGGAAAGAAAGCACAGGAATATACGGAAGCCAGCACAACGCAGCTTCTGAATCCCAAGGAAAGAAAGTGGGATTTGGAGCTGATAGAAAAACTGGGATACCCTGGGCACCTGTTTGGGGAACTTTCCATGCCCGGCACGAAATTAGGTGGTCTATCTCCTGAAATTCGGGATAAAGTGGGCTTTGACCTGGATGTGTATCTGGCACCTTCCCATGATACTGCCAGTGCAGTGCTGGCGGTACCCAGTAATCAGGAAGATATTTGCTATATTTCTTCCGGTACCTGGTCATTGATGGGGGTACTTTTAAACAGTCCGGATTGTTCAGAAAAAAGCAGGCAGGCAGATTTGACCAACGAGGGTGGATACGGCGGCAAAATCACGTATTTAGCCAATATCATGGGACTTTGGATGATTCAATCTGTGCGAAATGCCCATGCGGCAGGTCTGGATTATGGCACCTTATGTGAGATGGCATCTAAGGAGCAAATCGGCAGCCTGGTAGACTGTCAGGATGAGACGTTTTTAGCGCCGGAAGATATGGCTTTGGCAGTACAGGAATACTGCAAAAAAACCGGACAGGAAGTGCCACGGACCGTGCCGGAAATCGCAGCAGTCATCTATAACAGCTTGGCAAGATGCTATCGTGAAAAGCTTCTATTGATTGAAGGTGTCACTGGCAAACGATATGACAAAATCCATATCGTAGGAGGTGGAAGTAATGCGGCCTATCTCAATGCCCTTACAGCCAAAGCTACCGGTAGAGATGTAATCGCGGGACCGGGAGAAGCCACCGCTATCGGCAACATCTTATCTCAGATGATTGCCACCGGGGTATTTGAAAATGAAAAAAGCGCCAAGGAGTGCGTAAAGCGTTCCTTTGACGTAAAAATATATCATGCGTAAGAATGAAAGAGGTAATGATGATGAAGGAACAGGAAATCAAACAATTAATCTGCGACTTGGGAAAGAGAATCTATGCTAGAAACATGGTAGCAGCCAATGATGGTAACATCTCTGTAAAGCTCAACGACCATGAATTTCTATGCACCCCTACCGGTGTATCCAAAGGCTTTATGACACCGGAATTCATCTGCAAAGTCAATGAAAAAGGCGAAGTCATCGAAGCAAATGAAGGCTATCGTCCTTCCAGCGAAATCAAGATGCACATGCGTATCTATGCAAAGCGACCTGATGTAGGAGCAGTAGTCCATGCACATCCAAACTTTGCGACCAGCTTTGCAATCGCAAGTCAGCCACTGAATAAACCTATCATGCCGGAGGCTGTTATTTCTTTAGGTTGTGTGCCACTTACACCTTATGGAACACCATCCACTATGGAAATTCCGGAGGCTATTGATCCCTATTTGGATGACTTCGATGCGGTACTTTTAGAGAGCCACGGTGCACTGACCTGGTCTGTAGACCTGATGAGTGCTTATATGAAGATGGAATCTCTGGAATTCTATGCAGAACTTCTGTATAAATCCAGCCAAATCGGCACTCCTACTGAATTCACTAAGGAGCAGATTGCAAAACTTGTGGAAATTCGTCATAATATGGGCATGCCGGGAAGATTCCCAGCTGACCGTAAGGGTCCAAACTGCTATAAATGTAATAGGTGTTTTTGGAAAGAATAAATGAGTATCACGATTGTACTAGGCCAAATGGCCATGATATTTGCCATGATCGTCATCGGGGTGTACCTTTTTAAAAGTGGGCACCTCTCCAACGAGTCCTCCAGACAACTGTCCTGGATTATCGTAAATATCACCAATCCCATCACACTTTTATGTGCGGCATTAAAAGATGAAAACAAAATCGGCGCCAAAGAACTGGGCATTGCTGCGCTATGCTTCGTAGCAGTCTATATCGTACTGGTGGTTTTCGCCTACCTTATCCCCCTCATTCTGGGAGTGGAAAAGGATAGACGCTACGAGTATCGCATGCTGACCATCTACGGTAACGTAGGGTTTATCGGTATCCCCTTTGCTTCCGCCGTACTGGGCACCAGCTCCCTCATCTACGTAGCCATCTGCGGCCTGGTCTTTAACTTTATCATGTACACCTATGGCATGCAGGAACTACGAAACGTAGCCGACAAACAGCATAAATCTGCTGTTTTGACTGAGACAGTCGATAATACAATGGACTCTGATCGCCAGAATAAAAAGACTGGAATCATCAACTCCGGTACTGTCATGGCAGTGTTGACCCTCATAGTCTATATCGCCAACATCCAGGTACCTACGGGCGTTAGCAAGTTTCTAGAATACATCGGCAACTGTACCACCTTCCTATCCATGATAGTCCTAGGTGTCTCCGTTGCCCAAATGATACCGGCGAAAGTCTTCAAGAATATCCGACTCTACGGCTTCATCCTGATTAGACAGATTGCAGTACCGATTTTCATAGCCTTTCTGCTGAAACCATTTGGCTTACCGGAACTCATGCTCCGTACCATCGTCATCATGGTAGCTATGCCTGCTGCCAACATGCCACTGATGGTATCCAAACAATTCGGCATCGAAGAGGAAAACCTAGCTGCAGGCATTATCTTTACGACGCTAGCCTCTATTATTACGATACCGATTGTTATAGCTATGATTTGAAATATGTGATATAGTACACATAAATTCAAGATTGATTAGTAGGGCGGCGCAAGCTGCTACGGTAAGGACATCCATAATCCCTAGAGACTATGGATGTCTTTTTTGTTGAAAGCTGCCTGCTAAGTAGTTAGGAGTTATACATGAACGAATTATTTGAAAAGAAATCCATTCCCAGCGCCTATCTGACACTGGCAATCCCGGTAGTGCTCAGCATGGTGGTACAGCTGGTATATAACATGGTGGATACTTATTTTATCTCACAGACAAACAATACTGCGCTCATTGCCGGCGTATCGGTTTGTACGCCGTTATTTACTTTGATGCTGGCAGTTGGTGATTTTTTTGCCTTAGGTGGCAGCTCTGTGATGTCTAGACTCTTGGGTGCCGGACAACTGGAAAAGAGCAAACGCATCAGCACCTTTAGCATCTATGCATCTTTGGCTTTTGGTCTTTTGGTAACCCTGATTATGTTGTTGTTCCAACAGCCGATTCTGGGTCTGCTGGGGGCAGATGAGACGACTTGGACCTATGCGACTGCCTATTATCGGTGGCTGGTACTTGGAGCACCGGTTATCATCTTTTCCCTTATGCCATCGAATCTGCTTCGTACCGTGGGAAAACCTAATGCAGGTATGGTAATCACCATCCTGGGCGCGGTCATCAATATGGTTCTGGATCCGGTGTTTATCTTTGGACTGGGGCTTGGGGCAGCCGGTGCAGCCATTGCAACTGTTATCGGATATATTTGCTCTGCTGTGGCAGCTATCCTGTACATTGCGCTGAAATGTGACGAATTATCCTTTGATATCCGAAACCTGTTTTTTAAGGATGACGAGACCGGCACAGGAGCCGATATCCAAAGCGTTTTTGCCATCGGCTTGCCTGCTTCTATCACCAATCTAATGCAGACGCTGGGCATCATGCTGACCAACAGAGCGCTCCGCACCTACGGCTCTGATTCCATCGCTATGATGGGTATTGTATTGAAAATCGTGAATGTGGCTATGCTGGTCATCGTAGGGCTTGCTTTTGGCGGGCAGCCTTTAACCGGATACTGCTATGGCTCTGGTAATATGTCGCGACTGAAGAAGGTACTGAAGTTCGCGTATTTACTGATTGCAGGCACGGCAGCAGTACTGGCAGCTCTCTTGATGGCCTTTGCAGTACCGCTGGTAAGTATTTTCGTAGAAGCACCTGAATTGATTGCACAAGGCGTACAGATGCTGAGACTGCAGATGCCGGGAATGGTGTTTATGGGTATTTGCCTGGTGACCATCTGTACCTTCCAGTCCACCGGCAAAGGCTTACCATCCTTCCTGCTGTCTATCTGCAGACAGGGCGTGGTATTTGCCATCGTGCTTTTCGTTATGAAATACGCTTTGGGGTATATGGGGGTCATCTCTGCACAGTTCGTTACCGATGCCATAACTGCAGTTATTGCCTATGTACTGTTTCGTTTGTTTCTTTGGCCGGATCTTAAGGAGGAGAAGCGGAGATGCTAGATGCTGAAGATATGTTATACTAAGAATAACGAATGATTTGTGTAGAAGGAGGTAGTCATGGCAGAAATAAATAGCAGAAAAGTAGCAATTGTAGGTTGTGGTTTTGTAGGTTCCGCCAGTGCGTTTGCGCTGATGGAAAGCGGTCTTTTTTCTGAGATGGTGTTGATTGACGCAGATCAGAATAAAGCCGAAGGCGAAGCACTGGATATCAGTCATGGCTTACCTTTTGCAAAGCCTATGCAGATTTATGCAGGCGGATATGAAGATGTAGCAGATGCGGCTATCATCGTGGTAACGGCAGGTGCAGGCCAAAAGCCGGGAGAAACCAGACTGGATTTAGTAAAGAAAAACGTAGGCATTTTCCAGTCCATTATTCCGCAGATTGCCAAGTACAACAAAGATGGTATCTTACTCATCGTAGCCAATCCGGTAGATATCCTGACCTATACTGCTGCAAAGCTTAGTGGTTTTCCGGAGAATCGTGTCTTTGGTTCCGGCACGGTATTAGATACTGCCAGATTCAAATATCTGTTAGGGGAGCATCTGAGTGTAGATAGCCGTACGGTGCATGCTTTTATCATAGGTGAGCATGGCGATAGCGAAATCGCTGTATGGTCCAGCGCCAATGTATCCGGTATTCCTATCAATGAGTTCTGCGAGATGAGAGGACACTTTGAACATGAAGCGTCTATGAAGCGCATTGCAGAAAATGTAAAGAATAGTGCCTACGAAATCATTGAGAAAAAGAAAGCGACGTATTATGGTATCGCCATGAGCGTGAAACGTATCTGCGAAGCCATCGTTCGTGATGAAAAATCGATTCTTCCGATTTCCAGCATCCAGCATGATAATCACGGTATCTCTGATATCGCTCTGAGTATGCCGGCCATCGTAGGCAGGGATGGTGTGGAATGCACCGTTCCCATTTCTTTAAGTAAAGAGGAAGAGGACAAATTGAAAGAATCCGCAAAGACATTAAAAGAGGTATTAGACGGTGTATTGTAACTCCTTAGACGGACCCCAGTTTGACATGTATAAATTGACGTCAGAGGTCCAGCTCCTTCGATGGAATGAGCCGGACCCCGGCGTTTTTATTGCTGAATCAGCCAGAATTATAGAAAGAGCCTTACAGGCAGGATACGAGCCTATATCTGTGTTATCAGAGGAAGGAAAAGCGGAGGCGGAGGCCATGAAGCTTATGACTCTGTTTCACAAGGTACAGGCTCCTTTCTATGTATCCAGCAAGGAAGTCATCGAAGATATGGCAGGCTTTCATTTGGCTAGAGGTATGCTGTGCGCTATGCAGAGAAAGCCACTTCCCACTATGGAAGAAATTCTGGCGGGGAAAAAGCGTGTGGCAGTGCTGGCAGATGTGGAAAACCCAACCAATGTAGGGGCTATATTCCGTTCGGCAGCAGCTATGGGAATAGAAGCAGTGATTCTGACCCCGGGAAGCTGTGACCCACTGTATCGTAGATCCAGCAGAGTCAGCATGGGCACGGTCTTTCAGATTCCTTGGACGTTTTCTGCAAGACCGGGGCATATGGCTAGTTCTGAACAGACCCACACCATGATGGAAACCTTTAGAAAAAATGGATTTAAAACGGTAGCTCTGGCACTTCGGGATGATGCAATCTCCATCGAGGACGCTGTATTGCAGAAGGAAGAGAAACTTGCTATTATTTTGGGAAATGAAGACGGCGGAATATCAGAAGATATTTTAAAGGAATGCGACTATACTGCCATTATTCCTATGAAGCCGGGAGTAGATTCCCTGAATGTAGCAGCTGCCAGCGCGGTGGCCTTTTGGCAACTGGCAAACCACACATTTTAGAGGAAGCGGATTAAGAAGTACCGGAGGAAACAGATATGAATGACTTAGAACGCAGAGAAATACAGGAAGCAATCAGTGCGGCAGATGAAGCACTGTATCATTTGGAAGCAGCTAAGAGACAATTAAACGGTGCCAGCGGCTGGGGCTTATTGGACTTATTTGGGGGCGGATTCATCATCGGCCTTATCAAGCACGCTAAGATGGAACATGCGGAACAGGAGATACAGGAAGCGAAATACGCCCTGCAGCAATTCAGCAAAGAATTGCAGGATGTCCATGGATACAGCAGCATCCACATCGGGGAACTTTTATCCTTTGCAGATTTCTTCTTTGATGGTTTCGTAGCCGATCTCTTAGTACAATCCAAAATCAGCGGCGCAAAGAGACAATGCGATGAAGCTATCTATAAAGTACGGGAGATTCGCAGAGAGCTAACAGAGAAGCTGAATTCCTAGAGTAGAAAAAAGACGGGAAATTCTTCCCGTCTGCTGTAAGCCAAAGAACTTTTAACCAAATCCAAAATAATTTTAACCAAAGAGTGACAGAATGAACAATCAAGAAATAAGAACACTTACGATTAAACGCAAAAGAAAACTGGCTGGTGGACTAGTGCCTTACTGGATCATAACAAAAATACCAAAAGAGGAATTTGTTGATAAATACGCCTTAGAGGGTGATTTATGTAAGATGGATAAGTCCGGGCAGCCGATTCCAAGAATAGATGTAGGGGAACTGGATAAAGCTGGAATACGGATTAATAATGGTCAGTCTTTGGAGTTGGAGCTTACCAGAGCAGAAGAAACCATATTTATTGTAACCATGGATGGATGTCTCTCAAATGAAGTCTGGGTGAGAGATTACTTGGAAAGTGGTAAAGACGTTATTATAACCACAAAAGGTGGCTTTAAAGGAGTTTCTTATCCAGTAGTATTATGAGGTTGCAAACTGATTAGAATGTGTTAAAATAAATATAGTAAAAGGTGCCACCGGAAACGGCTGGCCCGACAATAGTTATAAGTCAAAAATGACCGTCAAACTTTGCGAGGATGAGCGGTCATTTTTGATGTCTATTTTTAATAGTAATGCAGATGCCAATCAGTGTCACAATGATACTAACCAATGTGGCAACAGTATTGACGATACTGCACACAATCTGAAACATCTTATCTTATACAAGCCTTTCCACAGATTTCCCATAGCATACACCTCCAATAGCATGGAAGCAGAACATATATTTTACTTGACGGGGTTATGCCCTAGATAGTACAATGACATGGTATTTACAGTTGTCTTGTCATGTGAATATGCAGGCAAATGGAGGGTTGACGATTGTCCAAGGATTTAGTGCTTGTGATTGATATGCAGAATGTATATGACCAGGGAGGTGCTTGGCATTGCCCCGGTATCAGAGATGCAGCGGATAGAATCCTGGATTTGGTTCAGTCTGACAGAGCCGGCATGGACGTGATTTTCACAAAGTTTCTGGCAACAGATGAGCCTACTGGCGTATGGGCTGAGTATAATGTGCAGAATGCTGAGATTAATCAGGACGCCTATGCCAATGAACTTATGGAGGTCTTTGAGGAGGCGGTGAAGTTACATCCGGTTTATAACAAATCGGTGTACTCCTCTCTTGCGATACCGGAGATACGGGATCGAATCAAAGACTATGACCATATCGTCCTGACGGGAGTCGTTGCAGAATGCTGTGTCCTATCCACAGCCATGGATTTGATTGATGCTGGTGCGCATGTGATTTATCTAAAAGATGCGGTGGCAGGTATTGATCAGAATACAGAACATGCGGTGGAAGTGGTCCTACGTGGGCTTGAACCGCTGCATGTGGAGCTTATGACAACAGAGGAATACAAAGGCCGTTCATGGGCTGTATGAGGGAAAAACAAAAAAGAGGAGAATGAAAATGGGTAAAATCTTCAAAACAAAATTCACTGTAGCTACAATCGTACTGATTCCTGCATGTATCGGTATCAACTATTTAGGTAAGCTGATTGCTTCTGTATTAAAGCTTCCTTTATGGCTTGATTCCATCGGAACCTGCATCGGAGCATGTCTTGGCGGTCCTATCATTGGCGCTATTTGTGGTGCTTTAAATAACCTTATTTATGGACTTACCACAGGCGACAATATTACTTTGATTTATGCACTGACCAGCCTTGGTATCGGTCTTGTAGTAGGTATCTTAGCAAGACTTGGTTTTATGGAAACATTCCTGAAAGCGCTTGTCTGTGCTGTAGGTGGTGGCCTTATCGCAGTTGTCATTTCCACTCCTTTGAATGTCATCTTCTGGGGCGGCACAACAGGAAATGTTTGGGGTGATGCACTCTTTGCTCTGACTCAGGCAAATGGACTGCCTGTATGGCTTGGCTCTTTCTTAGATGAAGTGGTAGTAGATGTACCGGATAAACTGATTACCATCGTTGTGGTATACTATATTCTCAAGGGTATTCCGAAAAAACTTACCGCTCTTTATGATGTAAATGCAGAAGTAGAAAGATTGGATTAATGAGTAGTTTTAGTTTATATGTAGATAAGGGTACATGGCTTCATAAGTTGCACCCCTACACAAAGCTGCTATACATATTAGTGGCAATCGTAATTCCTATTATTGGTGGAAATCTTTATTTCTTCCTCATTACCATAGGAATTAGTTTAGGACTTCTTATCTGCGGCAGAACGCTTAGGCGCGCTCTGCCGCTAGTTGCGTTTTCCTTTACTTTAATCGCTGTCATCTTTCTGGTGCAAGGCTTGTTTTATCATGACAATGAAACGGTGCTGTTTCAACTATGGAAGTTGACGTTTTATAAGGAAGGCGTACTGTATGCAACTCGAATCGGAGGCAATATTCTGAATATGCTTCTTTCTTTTGCTGTTTTTGTCCTTTGCACTTCTCCGCAAGAGCTTGTGGAAGAACTGGAGAAAAGCGGCTTTTCACCGAAGTTTGGATACATCATCAATTCTGTTTTTCAAATCATTCCACAAATGATGAAAAGCAAAAATACAATTATGGATGCCCAAAGAAGCAGGGGAATGGAAACAGAGGGTAGCGTTATGGTCCGTGTAAAGGCCTTTTTCCCAATGATTTCCCCGGTGGTTATGAGTTCTCTTGTGAATACCAGGGAGCGTGCCATCGCTTTAGAGGTTCGTGGATTTGGCAGAAAGAATCCCAAATCCTACCTGTCAGAACGGACAAAGTATGTAGGAGATCGAATTGCAGTACTAGTTTTAATAATGATCCTAGCGGCTGTAATCGCTTGGAGGGTCGTAACATGCCTGTGATAACGATTGACCATTTGAAATACAAATATCCCGGAACAGACAGACTGGCGCTGGATGATATTTCCCTTACCATTGAAAAAGGTGAGTTCATTGGAATTGTTGGTAGAAATGGTGCGGGAAAAAGCACTCTTAGCCAGGCTATCATTGGCCTTGTTCCACAGTTCTATAAGGGCGCTTATGGCGGTAAGGTTCTGGTAAACGGAGTGCAGGCTGATACCTGCCCGGTGGCAGAAATGTGTGAAAAGGTGGGACTGGTGTTCCAGAACCCCTTTAACCAACTGTCCGGTGCATCTGAAACCGTATACGGGGAAGTGGCGTTTGGCCTTCAAAACTTGGGGATTCCTGCAGAGGAAATGAAGCAGAGAATCGAAAAGGTGATGAAATGGCTGGATATCTGGGAATACAAAGACCGGAATCCTTTTAACCTGTCCGGTGGACAAATGCAAAGAGTAGCCATTGCCAGTGTACTGGTGATGCAACCGGAAGTCATCATTCTGGATGAACCTACTTCACAGCTGGATCCGGAAGGTTCAGAACAGGTTTTCCATGTGGTGGATCAGCTGACTGAGGCTGGTTTTACCGTTATCATGGTAGAGCAGAAGATGGAGAAAATTGCCAAGTATTGCAACCGTGTAATTCTGATGAATCAAGGCAAAGTTGTGGACTTCGATACTCCTGAAAAAATCTTTTCCAGAGATGATTTAGAAGACTTTGGTGTAACACCTCCTGTGTTTACAAAAGCATGCAGGAAATACGGGCTAAAAAGACCGGATGGAACATATCCTGTGGTGCTGGAAGAGGCAGTGTCATCCTTCCGAGAGGGTGGCAAGCAGGTGGAAACTGTCATAAGACAAAAGGAACTGACAAAGAGTGAAACAGTTTTTACTTTGGAAAATCTGGATTTTGCCTATGATACAACAAAGATTTTCCAAAAACTGAATCTGTTGTTAGATAGAAAAGCTACGGCTATCGTAGGACAGAATGGTGCCGGAAAGACCACGCTGGTACGCTTAATGAAGGGCCTTTTGAAACCCGGCGCTGGAAAGATTTGGTTTGGCACCGAGGATATATCCGGCAAGACCGTTGCCATGCTGGCGGATAAGGTGGGATATGTATTCCAAAATCCGGACGATCAGATTTTTAAATATAACGTACTGGAAGAGGTCATGTATGGCCCTTTGAATATCGGTATGTCTGAAGAGGAAGCAAAAGAGAAATCCCTCAAAGCACTGGAGTTGATGGGCCTAAAAGGCAAGGAAAATCATAACCCGTATGATTTGGAACTCAACGAAAGAAAAATGATTGCCATTGCGTCCATCCTAGCCATGGATACGGATGTGGTGATTTTGGATGAACCTACCATTGCCCAGGATTATCCGGGACGTCAGTTGATTGGTCATATGATTCAGGTGCTTTCCGAGGAGGGTAAGCTGGTTATTGCGATTTTGCATGATATGGATTTCGTAGAGGAGTACTTTGAGCGAGTTATCATTATGTCTCGAGGAAAAATCCTTTTTGATGGTCATGTAGAAGATGCATTTTCCCAGGATGCTATTTTGAAGGAAGCATGCCTAAAGAAACCGTACTATACGGAACTTGCTGAGAGTATATAAAGCAGCAAAAGAACAAAACATTTTCGATGGAGAAAGTAATGGACGGAAATGAACGTAGAGAAAGTATAGTGAAATACTTGCAGGAGAGTAAGAAACCTGTATCCGGTAATGCACTCGCTAACAAATTCGATGTGAGCAGGCAGGTAATCGTACAGGATATAGCACTTCTTAGAGCGGAAGGACAGAAGATTACTTCCACAAACACCGGATATATTCTGGATGAACCATTGGCGGAAGCATCCAGAGTATTCAAAGTGCAGCATACGGAAGAAGAAGTGGAAGAAGAATTGAAATTAATCGTGGATTACGGTGGAGAAGTTCGAGACGTTTTTATTTATCATAAAGTCTATGGGACAGTTCGGGCAGAACTGGGAATCAAGAGCAGAAATGATATCGAACGTTTTATGGACGATATCCGTACCGGAAAGTCCAGCTTGCTAATGAATGCCACATCGGGGTATCATTATCATACTGTTGTTGCTCCAACAGAAGCCTTACTTGATTTGATTCAAGATAAACTGAATGAAAGGGGCTTTCTAGCAAAACTGCGGGACTACGAACCGGTAGATTTTTGGAAATCAAAGGAATAATATGACGAAAGTAAGAATTCTCGGAACAGGCGTTGCTACCATGGATATTTATCCTGATAATCGACGCATGTATCCGGGTGGAAATGAATACAATGTAGCATGTAATGCTGCATTTTGCGGTGCTGAAGCAGGCTTTTTAGGCGTATTTGCTGATGATAAGGCAGGTAGCTTATTGGAAGAAACTTTGCAAACAGTAGGAGTGGATACTTCTAAGAGTCATCACGAATCCGGATCCAGCGGATATAGCCTTGTGCGTTTGAAACCGGACGGAGATAGAGTGTTCCTGGATTGGAACAGGCGAGGTGTAACAGACTTGCACCCCATCGGCTTTGCAGAAGAAGAAATCAACTATATCAAGACCTACGATGTACTGGCTTTGGGCAGACTTGCTTGTGTGTCCAAAGAGACAGTGAAAAGACTGCATAATGACCACAATATCTCCATGTGCTATGATTTCCATGCGGCATTCAACCATGAGGATATCGAAGCCATAGCACCGTACATTACCTATGGCTTCTTTTCCTGTAGCCATCTGACGGAAGATCAGATTCATGATGTGCTGCAGAAAGCTGTGCAACTAGGCTGCAAGATTGCGATAGGGACAAGGGGATGTTATCCAATTATTGCTTATGATGGAGAAAGATTCTACAAGCATGAGGTAGTTCCGGTAGAAGCTGTGGATGCGTTGGGAGCGGGAGACTCCTTTATCGGTGCTTTCCTGGCTTCGTATCTGCATGAAGATATGGGAAGTCTTACAGACGAAGAACGCATGAAAAAGGCGCTGAAGATGGCAGCAGATCATGCGGCAACTGTAGTCGTGAAGGAAGGAAGTATAGGAGTTGGTTTCGACTATGACCCTCCAAGGTTTGCAGAAGTCATTCATGTAGAATAACAATGAAAAAGACCATGAATCGTATGATTCATGGTCTTTTGAATTATTACAGTAAATGAATGCCGTTCTTTTCAGCGGTAGCTACGATATCGTCAGGCCAAATGCTGGACTGTACTTCTCCGATGTGTGCCTTACGCAGGAAGAACATACAGATACGAGACTGTCCGATACCACCACCTACGGTGTATGGAAGCTTCTCCTCTAAGATGGCTTTCTGGAATGGAAGCTCCGCACGCTCCTCAAGTCCTGTCTTTTCAAGCTGCTCTGTAAGAGTCTTAGCATCTACACGAATACCCATACTGGAAAGCTCTAGAGCAATGTCCAAAACCGGGTAGTACACAAGGATATCGCAGTTCAATGACCAGTCGTCATAGTCTGGGGAACGAAGGTCATGAGGCTTGCCGGAAGCTAGCTTATCACCGATTTGCATGATGCAGACAGCACCTTTTGCTTTGGTGATATGGAATTCTCTTTCCTTTGGTGTAAAGTCCGGGAACATGTCTTCCAGTTCCTGAGTGGTGATGAAGAAAATCTCACTTGGAAGAATTTCTTCAATGTAGTCATACTGGATTGCCATGTATTTTTCTGTTTTGCGAAGAGCACTGTAAACTTTCTTTACGGTGTCCTGCAAGAATTCGAGGTTTCGATCCTCTTTGCGAATAATCTTTTCCCAATCCCACTGATCCACGAAGATAGAATGAATGTTATCTGTATCTTCGTCACGGCGGATGGCGTTCATATCGGTATAAAGGCCTTCACCTACAGAGAAACCGTATTTGCCTAAAGCATATCTTTTCCATTTCGCAAGGGACTGAACGACCTCGGCCGGACGCTCATCCTGCTCCTTGATGGAAAAGCATACAGGACGCTCTACATTATTCAGATTATCATTCAGACCGGTCTCCGGAGCCACAAACAGTGGAGCGGATACACGCTGCAATGTGAGTTTTTCGGCTAATAGACGCTGAAAGCAGTCTTTGACAGTCTTGATGGCAACCTGAGTATCATGCAGATTCAGCTGTGACTCATATGCCTTTGGGATTTTGATTTCACTCATGATGATTCCTCTTTTCTACTCCTCTTCAGAATCTTTCCTTATTATTAGAAAGCATTCTATCTCTTCTATTTAATCCCTTTTAAGGCGAGATTGCAAGAAAAACAGACGAAAAAGATAGTTGAAAATAAATACTTCAACGGTTCTGTTAAATAAAAAACGAAGTTTATGGGGAAAATGACGAATGTGCCAGTAAATAAGGGCTTTCATTCGTTGCATTTTCACAATGAAAGAAGTAAACTAATAGTATCTATATTTTTAGTTTTTACAGGAGGAAATGCAATGGAAATGATAGGCTTTCTAATTCTATTTCCTTTCTTTGTTGCGCTTCTGATGGCGTGCATGAGGAAGGGAAGCCTACTACGAAGATACACATTGTATGCGGCTTGTATCATCCAAATCGTATGTGACGTGTATTTTTCGGTTACCACTTTAGCAAGTGGTAAAACATTAACTTTTCTGGAAGAAACCCATGGTCTTGATCAAGTTATACTAATCGGGGAATGGGTTTTAGTTGTGCTTGTATGTTATTACAGCTTCAAATTCCGGAAATATTACTGCGCCTTGTTATCAGTTCTGCAGACAGGACTCGTAACTTGGATGGAAAAGGTCGGCTATGTAGAGCAGTGTCCGACTACCAATCATATCATGATCGATAAGCTTGCCATTATTATGTGCCTTATTGTAGGTGTGGTTGGCTGTCTGATTTGCTTCTATGCTATGGGCTACATGAGAGAGTATGTGCACCATCATTCTGAAGTAGCGGATCGCCGAAGCTTTTTCTTTGCTGTATTGTTCGTTTTCTTGGGAGCAATGCACGGACTTATTTTCTCAGACAATATGCTGTGGATTTATTTCTTCTGGGAAATCACTAGCGTATGTTCCTTCTTGTTGATCGGTTATTCTCAGACCACAGAAGCGATAAACAATTCCTTCAAGGCTTTATGGATGAACCTTTTAGGCGGCCTTGGCTTCGCTGTAGGTATCATCTATGCTGTATTGCAGCTGAAGGTGGTAAGTCTTCATGATCTGGTGCTGATTGCAACAGATGGTAATAACGACCTGGCAGGTTTTGCGCTTGTGACGGTAGCGTTTCTTGCTTTTGCAGGTCTTACTAAGAGCGCACAGATGCCTTTCTCCGGATGGCTCCTTGGCGCCATGGTTGCTCCGACACCAACCAGTGCACTTTTGCACTCCGCTACCATGGTAAAAGCCGGCGTATATCTTCTCATTCGTCTGGCTCCGGCTATGGCTGGCAACAGCGTAGGTCTGATGATTGCCACCATTGGTGGTTTGACATTCTTTATGGCTTCTTGCCTTGCAATTTCTCAGAGCGATGGCAAGAAAGTACTGGCTTACTCTACGATTTCCAATCTGGGCCTTATCACAGCTTGTGCTGGTATCGGCCAGGAAGAGGCTGTATGGGCAGGCATCCTTCTGATGATGTTCCATGCGGTATCTAAGTCCCTTCTGTTCCTGACAGTCGGTGCTGTAGAGAATAGCTCCGGTAGTCGTAATATCGAAGACATGCATGGCCTGATCATCAAATTACCGGGTCTTGCTTACGTAATGATTATCGGTATCGCAGGTATGTTCCTGGCACCTTTCGGTATGCTGGTTTCCAAATGGGCAGCACTGAAAGCTTATGTAGATGCAGGTAACGTACTTCTGGTTGTATTCCTGGTATACGGAAGTGCAACAACTTTATTCTACTGGACCAAGTGGCTGGGCAGCCTGGTAGCTGTACATGCACACTCTGACAGAATTGAAGACAAGACAAAACCTACCCAGTGGATGAGCTTATCTATCTTAGCAACCCTGGTGGTAGTGCTTTGCGTATTATTCCCAATGGCTTCTACTTACATCATCGAGCCTCAGCTTCAGGATATGTATGGCACACAGGTGGGCGATGTACTTGGTAGAGGAAATATCTACATCATGGTAATGATGCTGATTCTCTTATTCATCATGCCGGTTATGGCACGTATCCTTACCTTAGGTAAGAAAGAGAAGCTCAGCAGCTCTTACATGGGCGGTATCAACGTAGATAACAGAAAATTCGTGGATTCCTTAGATCAGCCAAAGCAGATGTACTTAAGCAACTGGTACATTACAGAGTGGTTTGGCGAGGCAAAGATGCTGAAGCTTTCCTTAGCTGTGGCTGCAGCAATCCTGATTATTCTGATGACAATTGCGATAGGAGGTGCTTTGGTATGACAGTATTTTCCTGGCAGGTAGCACTTGCTTACATCATTTTGGCACCTTTTATTGGTGGATTTATGACAGGTCTGGACCGTAAAATCTCAGCTCGTATGCAGGGAAGAAGAGGTCCATCTGTATTACAGCCGTTTTACGATGTTAGTAAACTGATGCAGAAAGAAACCAAGATGGTAAATCATTTGCAGCAGTTTATGGTTTCCGGCTTTTTGGTATTCGTAGCTTTTACCGGAGCACTGTTCTTCTGGGGGGGAGATTTGCTACTGGTATTCTTCTCTTTGACACTGGCAGGTATTTTCTATGTACTGACGGCTAGCTGCGCAAATGCACCATTCTCCTCTTTGGCAGCACAGAGAGAATTGTTACAGATGATGGCTTACGAGCCTATGGTACTTTTAGCAGCAATCGGTTTCTACTTAGCTACCGGCTCTTTCCAGGTAAGAGAAATCGCAGCTGCTTCCATGTCCGGTATTGTAGTGCTTCCGGGATTCTTCTTGGGCTTTGTGTTCATTTTGACTATTAAGCTGAGAAAGTCTCCTTTTGACTTATCTACCGGTCAGCACGCTCATCAGGAAATCGTACAGGGTCTAAACTCTGATTTGTCCGGTTTCGTTATGGGCCTGGTAGAGATTGCACACTGGTATGAAAATGTATTCCTGTTTGGTGTAATCGGCTTATTTATCCTGAATGGTCAGGTATGGAGTATTCCGGTAGCTTTACTGGTTTGCTTCCTGGTATATTTCTTAGAAATTTTAGTAGACAATGTTTGCGCGAGAGTGAAATGGAAATTGCTGTTCCAGTCCGCATGGATTGTAACTGCATGTACCGGTGTCATCAATCTGATGATTCTGTCCATCGTGCATCTGGCAAAGTAGGAGGGATGAACAATGGCTAAAATGTCTAAATCACCATGGGTCCTGCATTACGATGCTGCTAGTTGCAACGGCTGCGACATCGAAGTGTTAGCTTGTCTGACACCTATCTATGATGCAGAACGCTTTGGCGTAATCAATACAGGCGATCCAAAACACGCAGATATCTTCCTGATTACCGGTGGTATCAATGAGCAGTGTAAGGACGTGGTAAAACAGTTATATGATCAGATGCCTTCTCCGAAGGTAGTCGTAGCAGTAGGTATCTGCGCTTGCTCCGGCGGTGTATTTAAG
Organism: Lachnospiraceae bacterium; assembly: GCA_015056765.1. Lineage (GTDB taxonomy): Bacteria > Bacillota > Clostridia > Lachnospirales > Lachnospiraceae > SIG336. The sequence continues at coordinate 20,805 of SVFQ01000014.1, read as the reverse complement.
GATACTTACAATATCTTAGGCGGTGCTGATACTGTCATTCCGGTAGATGTGTATGTACCGGGTTGTGCAGCCAGACCGGAATCTATCATTGATGGTATCGTAAAGGCAATCGGTATCTTAGATGAGAAGAGAGCAAAAATGAAAAAAGGATTGCCTGTAGATGAGGCAAAGGAGGAGGAGTAATATGACAGACGGCGAAATCAAAGTAATTACACCGGATTCCTTGCTGAATGAGACCATGAAGCTTCATGAAGAAGGCTGGAGATTGGTACAGATTTGCGCCAGAGCCTTAAAGGATGGCGAAGGCAATGAGATTACCTATTCTTTCGGTGATGAGCTTATCTTAGGTAATTTGAGACTGACAGTAAAACCGGATGAACCGCTGAACAGCATCAGCCACATCTATCCAACAGCGTATTTCTATGAAAATGAGATGCACGACCTGTTTGGTATTGATGTACAGATGATGACAGTAGACTTCGGTGGACATTTTTACAAAATCGGTGCAGAGACACCGTTCAAAAAATAAGGAGGGAAAACCATGGCAACAAGAAGTATCGTACCATTTGGTCCGCAGCATCCGGTTCTGCCTGAACCAATTCACTTGGACCTGGTAATCGAAGACGAAAAAGTCGTGGAAGCAATTCCTTCCATTGGCTTCGTACATAGAGGTCTTGAAAGCCTCGTAAGTAAAAGAGAATTCACAGAGTACGCTTACATTGCAGAGCGTATCTGCGGTATCTGCAGCTTCATGCATGGTGCCAGCTACTGTGATGCTGTAGAGCGTATCATGGGAGTTGAGCTTCCGGACCGTGCGAAATACCTTCGTACCATCTGGGCTGAGCTTTCCAGAATTCATTCCCATCTGTTATGGCTGGGACTTTTGGCAGATGCCTTTGGATTTGAAAGTTTGTTTATGCATTCTTGGAGAATCCGTGAAAAAATCCTGGATATGTTAGAAGAATCCACAGGTGGTCGTTGTATTTTCTCCGTTAATACCATCGGTGGCGTACTAAAAGATATCGACGATGATATGATGAAGGGATTTTTGACAGAGCTGGATAAGGTAGAGAGTGACGTAAGAGCCATGACAGCTACCTTCTTATCCGATGCTACTGTAATCAATCGTTTACGCGGCGTAGGCGTTTTGACCAAAGAACAGGCCCATGAGTTTGGCGCAACCGGTCCTTTCATGAGAGCCAGTGGTATCGAACGAGATATGAGACAGCTTGGCTACTATGCATACAAAGATTTGGATATCGAGCCAATCGTAAGTAATGAGGGCGATAGCTATGCAAGATGCGAAGTACGTATCAAGGAAATTTTCCAGTCCATCGATTTAATCCGTCAGGCTGCTGAGAAGGTGCCGGCAGGTGAAATCGCAGTACCGATTAAAGGTAACCCGGACGGTGAAGCTTTCGTACGTGTAGAACAGCCACGTGGTGAAGCATTCTACTACGTGAAAGCCGATGGAACCAAGTTTATCGATCGTTTCCGTGTCCGCACCCCAACCTTTGCGAATATTCCTGCTATGCTGGAAGTTTTGAAAGGTTGTGACTATGCAGACGTACCGATTATGGTACTGACCATTGACCCTTGTATTAGTTGTACAGAGCGTTAGGAGGAAGAGAATATGGGTATTATGAATTTTACCGGTATTGTACTGAAAAACCTCTTCAGCAAACCTGCTACAAGACTCTATCCTTTTGAACCACAGCAGTATAAGGAGAGAACAAGAGGTCACGTAGAAAACAATATCGACGAATGTATCTTTTGCGGTATGTGCCAGAGAAAGTGTCCAACAGGCGCTATCACTGTAAACCGCGAGAATAAAACATGGCAGATTGAACGTATGAACTGCGTACAGTGTGCATGTTGCGTAAAGAACTGCCCGAAGAAATGCTTATCTATGGGCAAAGAATACACCACACCGGATACTGTGAAAGTAGTAGATACACTACAGAAAATCCTTACTCCGGAAGAAATCGCAGCAGAAGAAGCTGCAAAAAAAGCACAGCAAGAAAAAATCGCTGCTGCTATGGCTGCTAAGAAGGCCGCAGAGGAGGCAGCGAAGGAGAATGCATAAAGCCTTCTCCGTATCGACATGAAAACATATAATATTCAAGTCCTTGGAATGGTCCAGGGAATCGGATTTCGGCCCTTCGTTGCAGAACTGGCTGAGCGCTTAGGCGTTATGGGTACAGTTCGCAACGACGGCGGAATCGTCACAATTACATGTCAGGTAGAAAAACAGGAGGAGCTTGATAGATTTATCGAGCTCCTTCGTTTTGATGCACCAAAGGCTGCCTATATCGGAGAAATCCGTGTCAGCCAGTCTGAGGAGCGTATGAACTATAGAAAATTCGAGATTTTAGATAGCCGGGAAGAGATAAAAGGTCTTCCCATGTTACCGCCTGATCTGGGAATGTGCCCGGATTGTAGGGCGGAGCTGCTAAATCCTTCTAATAAAAGATTTCGTTATCCATTTATCAGTTGTGCTATCTGTGGACCAAGATACAGCATTATGCGAACCCTGCCCTATGACAGGGACACTACCACCATGGATGCCTTTCAGATGTGCCCGGAATGCGAAGCTGAGTACACAAAGCAGGGAGACAGGCGCAGACACGCCCAAACCATCTCCTGCCACGACTGCGGACCACAACTCTTCTTCTATCGTCGACCGACAGAAGAGGAGCAGCCTTCTAAGGCAGGACTTATCTTGCAAGCAGAGAAAGAGCCGGCTGTTTTGGCTTGTATCGAAGCGTTGAAAACAGGCAAGATTCTTGCTTTAAAGGGCGTAGGCGGCTACCAGTTATGCTGCTTGCCTGCAAGGCAGGACACAGTAGCTACGCTGCGTATGGTAAAAGGCAGAGAAGAAAAGCCTTTTGCGGTGATGTTTGCAGATATAGATTCCATCAGGGATTACGCGCAGGTTACTTGGGAAGAGGAAAAAGAGCTTACCAGCCTGGCGGCGCCTATTGTTTTGTTAGAAAAATCACGTCATGGTAAAAGCAATGAATTTGCTGAGAATGTGTTGCAGGGGAGCCAGCATATCGGTGCCTTTTTACCGTATACGGGATTGCATAGGCTATTGTGTGATGCCTGTGGCCCTTTGATTATGACCAGTGCCAATCGCAGTGGAAGTCCCATCCTATATCGGGATGAAGAGATGATGGCCTTTGCCAAAGAGAATCCCCAGGTGTACGGAATTGCCACTCAAACCAGAGAAATCCTGACACCGTTAGATGATTCGGTCCTTCGTATGCAGGGGAACCATGTAGTATTCCTTCGTCGTAGCAGGGGATATGTACCTTTACCGCTGATTTTGAAGCAGAATCTGCCTGTGACAAGAGGAGAGGATGTTTTTCTTTGCTTTGGCGGCGACTTAAAGAGTACAGCGGCCATTGGTACAAAGGACTGTATTACAGAGACCCAGTATTTTGGAGATTTAGAAGATGCAGGGGTAGCAGACAGCTTCTTGCAGGGAACGCAACGTCTAGAGCAACTGCTGGAAGCGAAGCCTACAAAGCTGGTATGTGATTTGCATCCGGGATACATCAGTACATCCCTGGCAGAAGAAAAGGCGAAGGAAAAAGGACTTCCCTTGTTGTACTGCCAGCATCATAAGGCACACATTGCCTCTGTTATGGCCGAGCATGGACTGACCGCATGCTTAGGGGTAGCCTTGGACGGTACAGGCTTTGGCCTGGATGGCGGTATCTGGGGCGGTGAATTCTTTGTAGCAGATGGTAGTCAGATAGAGCGTGTAGGACATCTATCTTATGTACAGCAGATAGGAGGCAATACTGCCGCAAAAGAAGCTAAGTTGATGGCTCTTTGCCATGCACTGGAAATGGAAGAAAGATTCGGAGAGATAGTCAGGGACATTCCTCGCGTCAAAGCGTTGACAGACAGTCTTTTGGCGGAAAAGGCCTTATACCAAGGGGCCAGAAAAGGCGGTGTGCAGGTAGTCAAAAGCTCCAGTACGGGAAGGTTATTTGATAGTGTGTGTGCTTTTCTGGGCCTTGAGGAGCGAAATGCTTACGAAGGCTTTTGCGCTACCAGACTGGAAAAAGCAGCAAGTAATGCATACCACCTGTTATCTGAGGATAAAACGGGAGTTATGAAACGTAAAATGCAAGATGACTTGCAAAAGTGTAGATTCCCGATTTTCGTGGATGAAAAAGATGGAAGTCCCCAGCTGTGTTTGGATCAGGAGGGTTTTCTGAAGGAGTATTTGTCGCTCCCTTATGAAGCAGAGTATATGGCACTTTTGTTTCACTATGCTTTGGCAGATGGAATCCTTGAACTGTGTGGTAAATTAGCGGAGAATACAGGCCTTCAAAGCGTGGCGCTAAGTGGCGGCGTATGGGCAAATATGCTATTATGGAGTAGGGTAAATGCGGGCTTAAAAGCGATGCATTTACAGATTTTTACAAATGAAAAGTATCCTTGCGGAGATGGAGGTATCGCCCTGGGTCAGGCATATATGGGTCTGATGGGATGGGAAGATAAACGCTCGGAGGATTTGTAGGAGGCAATCATGTGTGTAGCATCTTCAGGGAAAGTCATAGCACTTAACGGCACCATAGCAGATGTGGATTTTCAGGGAAATATCGTACATGCGGAAGCGGGACTCACACCTGTAGAAGTGGGAGATTATGTGCTTGTGCATGCAGGACTCATCATTCAAAAAGTATCTCGCGCTGAGCATGAAGAAATCGCTGATTTATTTGCAGAGCTGGAGGATGCAGTGAAGTGAAACAGGAGATACTGGATTATTTGCGAGACTATGATGGGGAAGAGGTTAGAATCATGGAGGTGTGTGGAACCCATACGGCGTCCATTTCTCACACCGGTATTCGAAAACTTCTTTCACCCAAAATCAAGCTTATTTCCGGACCTGGCTGTCCGGTTTGCGTAACAGTCACCTCCTATATCGATCGATGCATTGAAATTGCAAAGATGGAGGAACATGTGTTAGTCAGCTTTGGAGATATGTTACGAGTGCCCGGAAGTAAGGGCTCTCTACGAGATGCCGGGGCAGATGGCGCTAAGGTTCAGATGGTGTATTCCCCTTTAGATACTTTGAAATTATGTGAGAAACATCCGGAGACCACCTATGTATTTGCTGCGGTGGGCTTTGAGACTACTACGCCAATCTATGCGGTTTTATTACAAAAAGCGGAAGAAAAGAAGATTACCAATTTGAAACTTCTGACTTCGCTAAAGGTAATGCCTCCTGTTATTTCCTGGGTGTGTGAGAATCAGCATAATGTAGATGGATTCTTGGCACCGGGACACGTCAGTGTCATTACGGGAAGTGAGCTTTTTGTTCCCCTTGCCCAAAGGTTTGACTTGCCTTTTGTGGTAAGCGGCTTTGAAGCGGAAGAATTGCTTGCATCCATTTATGCCTTGGTGCGTCTGAAAGGCCAAGGGAAGGTGATGAATCTCTATCCCTCTGTGGTAACCAAAGAAGGAAATACAGAGGCACAGGCTCTGGTGAATAGATACTTTGAGCCGGGAGCAGCTACCTGGAGAGGGATGGGTAGCATTCCGGATTCCGGCATGTATTTAAGACCGGATTATGAGAAGTATGACATGGGTTCTAGGGCTTTGGACCAGGATAATGTACACAATAAGGCTTGCCAGTGTGCAAAAGTCCTGACGGGACAGATAGAAAGCAAGGAATGCCCGCTTTTCGGAACGGTATGTACCGTGGAGCATCCCCAAGGGGCTTGCATGGTATCGGGAGAGGGTGCTTGTTTTACTGCGCTTACCAGCGAAGCGTAAAAGAATCCCTACATAGAACAGAAGGGAAGATATAAGGACAAAAAAATGACAGACAGAATTACTTTGGCACACGGAAGTGGCGGAAGGGCTACCTCCGAACTGATTGGTGCTGTTTTTGCTAAATATTTTCAAAATGATGTACTAGATCAAATGGAAGATGCTGCTGTGGTATCGGGAAGCGGAAGAATCGCCATGACCACAGATAGCTTTGTAGTGGATCCCATCGAGTTTCCCGGTGGAGATATCGGAAGATTGTGCGTTTGTGGTACGGTAAATGATTTGCTTATGAGTGGAGCGACTCCCAAGTATCTGACGTGTGGATTTATCCTGGAAGAGGGCGTGGAAATGGCTACGCTGGAGAGGGTGGTAGCGTCTATGGCAGAGACTGCTAAGGAAGCAGGGGTTCTCATCGTGGCCGGAGATACCAAGGTTATCCAGGGAAAGGGCGGAATCTACATCAATACGGCCGGTGTAGGATTTGTTCCGGATACTGTAAATGTCAGCAGCAGTCATTTGGAAGAAGGGGATGTGATCCTGGTTTCCGGAGAAATGGGAGAGCATCACGCCACTATTCTAAGCCAGCGTATGGAAATAGAAAATGACATGAAGAGCGATAATGCGCCCTTATGCGAAATGGTAGAGAAATTAAAAGCCGCCGGTATTCCGCTGCATGCCATGAGAGATGTAACAAGAGGCGGACTGGGCACGGTGTTGCATGAATTTGCAGTTGCTTCACAGTGCTGCATTGAAATTCAGGAGACAAAGATACCGGTAAGCCCGGCTGTAAAAGGCTTTGCTTCATTATTGGGTCTGGATCCTTTATACATGGGAAACGAAGGCAAGATGATTCTGGCGTTACCTGCCAAATACGCGGATATAGCCCTTGATTGCATGAAAAGCAGTAAGTATGGGGAGAAAGCTGCTGTGATAGGGGAGGTTACCCACGAAAAGGACAGCAAAGTGCTTTTGCATACTGCAGTAGGCGGTATGCGTGTGGTGACGGAGCTGATTGGAGAAGGACTACCGAGGATTTGCTAATGGAATTAACCATATCTGTTAGGGGACTGGTGGAGTTTCTCATGCGAGAGGGCGACATCGACAATAGGCGCCATGTGGCGCCGGAGGATGCCATGCAGGCCGGAAGCCGTATCCATCGTAAGCTTCAGAAGGAAGCCGGAGGGGATTATCAGGCGGAGGTGGCCTTGTCCTATGCCTATGAAGGGGATGGCTATACCTTACTTGTAGACGGTAGGGCAGATGGCATCATAGATGGTCTTGATGAGAATGCACCACTGGTTACCATAGACGAAATTAAAGGAATCTATAAGGACGTGAATAAAATGAAAGAACCTGTGCCGGTACATTTGGCTCAGGCGAAGTGTTATGCGTTCTTTTATGCAACTGAATATGAAAAAGAAAAAATGGGAGTGCGAATGACCTACTGTAATTTGGATACAGAGGAAATTCGCTATTTTTTTAAAGAGTACACCTACGAGGAATTGCAGGATTATTATCTGGATTTGATGAACCGGTATGCAAAATGGGCCAAATACGAGGTGGAATGGCATGAAAAGAAGGTAAAAAGCATTAAGGCTCTTTCCTTTCCTTTTGCCTATCGCACGGGGCAAAAGGAGCTGGTGACTTATGTGTATCAGACCATCTATCACCAGAAAAAGCTCTTTATTGAGGCGCCAACCGGTGCTGGAAAAACCATTGCCACTGTATTTCCGGCTGTAAAGGCGGTGGGGGAGGGCAAGGCTAGACGACTCTTTTACCTGACAGCCAAGACCATAACCAGAACGGTAGCTGAGGAGGCTTTTGCGAAGCTTCGAGAGCAGGGCTTGCAGTTTAAAACTGTTATCCTGACTGCCAAGGAGAAAATCTGCTTTACTGGGGAGTGCGACTGCAATCCGGAGGCATGTCCTTATGCCAAAGGACATTTTGACCGGGTAAATGATGCAATTTATGACTTACTGATTTCGGAGCATGGATGCACCAGAGAAACCATAGAAGCCTATGCGGAGAAATATAAGGTTTGTCCCTTTGAACTTTGCCTGGATTTGAGCTTATATGCGGATGGGATTATCGGAGACTATAATTATGCTTTTGATCCGCATGTTTATTTGCGTAGGTTCTTTGCGGAGGGCAGGAGAAAAGATTCCATCTTTTTAATCGACGAAGCACATAATCTATTGGAACGCGGTAGAGAAATGTACAGCGCAGTACTGATCAAGGAGGACTTTTTGTCCTGGAAGAAGGAGATTATCGAGAAAGAACCTTCTATCGGGAAGGCCATAGAAAAGTGTAATAAGGAACTACTGGCACTGAAGAAGGAGGGAGATGTACCCAGAATCGTCAACAATATCGACAAACTGGCGCTGGCGCTGGGAAGACTGTCTTCCAGAATTGAAAAATTCTTAGAGGAAAAAGAGGATAGCCCGGTCAAGGAACAGGTATTGGAGTGTTATTTCGTGGTGTCACACTTCCTGATGATTTACGAGGCTATGGATGAATCCTACCGGATGTATTGCACTTTGACAGAAGAGGATAAGTTTATGTTTAAACTTTTTTGCGTCAATCCGGCCTCCAATTTGGCAACCTGCATGGAACGGGCTGTTTCTACCATCCTTTTCTCTGCTACGCTTTTGCCGATACAGTATTATAAGAGCCTTTTAGGCGGCGAAGAGGAAGACTATGAGGTATATGCGGAATCTACCTTTGATTCAAGTCGCAGGGGACTTTTTATTGCAACGGATGTGAGCAGTAAGTATACAAGACGTGGAGATGCCGAGTATAACCGCATTACGGAGTACATCTATGAGATTGTAAAGCAGAAGACCGGCAATTATATGGTGTTCTTCCCCTCCTATAAGTTTATGGAAGAAATCTACGAAAGATATATGGCAGTGTATTACGAGGATGGTACCCAGCAGATATTAAAGCAAGATACAAGCATGAGAGAAGAGGAGAGAGAAGCCTTCTTAAATGCTTTTTTGGATGAAAATGAAAATCGTAGTGTCATAGGATTTTGTGTGCTTGGCGGTATCTTCTCGGAAGGTATTGATTTAAAGAACGAATCCCTCATCGGTGCAATCATAGTGGGAACAGGACTTCCGCAGGTATGCTTTGAACGAGAATTGATGATGGATTTCTTTGGGGGTAAATCCGGAGACGGGTTTGCCTATGCCTATCAGTATCCCGGCATGAATAAAGTGGCGCAGGCTGCCGGACGTGTAATCCGAACTGCAGAGGATATTGGCGTGGTGGCTCTCCTGGATGAACGGTTCCTGCAAAGTGGATATCAAAAGCTTTTTCCTCGTGAATGGAGTCATTTTGAAAAGTCAAATCGTAATTTAGTTGGAAAATTGATATCTGATTTTTGGACTCAATTTTAGCACTAATTTGCGTAAGACCGATTCAGTCAATGGAAAGAAGCCTAAAAATTAAGGAATTCTAAAGAAAGAATTAAAACAATATTATCAAATAACAAATTAGTTTACATAAGATGGATAAACAATCCAAAAATTTGGAGAATAAATACAAGAAAAAAACAAAATCTCCCTTGACAGAGTAGAAAAGTTATACACGAAAAATCACCCCAAAATGGTTATGACACGAGTGTATATTGTGGATAACTTTGTGGAAAAGCCTTAAATTTCACATTTTTTTCAAAAAATCGACACGTATATCCACAAATTTGTGTGGATAATGTGGATGGTGATTTGAGGGCAATACTGAAGTGGTCAACGGAAAAAAGAACGGGATTAGTCAAAATTATGTAAACTGTTCGATACAATTTCGGTGAAGAAAATTCACGAAAGAGATAGGTAAGTGTGAAAGGAGAAAAAAGAAAATGTGGTATGACGAAACAGTAGTATATCAGATTTATCCCTTGGGATTATGTGGTGCACTGGGTGGAAAAGGACAGTATTCTATCAGTCATATTTTGGATTTTTCGACGCACCTAAAAAAATTAGGTATTGTGACGTTGTTACTGAATCCACTTTTTTCCTCGGATTATCATGGTTACGATACGAAGGACTATCTGAAGGTAGATGAAAGGCTGGGAAGCAATGAGGAGTTGCAGAAGGTTTGCGCATCCTTACATAGGGACGGCTTTCGTATTTTATTCGATGGTGTGTTTAATCATGTGGGGAGAGGCTTTTGGGCGTTTCAGGATGTGTTGCAGAAAAGAGAGCAGTCAAAGTATCTTCACTGGTTCTATATCAACTTAGATGGAGACAACGGATATGGCGACCATCTATGGTATGAAGGATGGGAAGGACACTTTGAGCTTGTTAAGCTGAATTTGCAAAATCCGGAAGTGGTAGAGTATTTACTATCCTGCGTGGACAAGTGGATAGAAGATTATGACATCGATGGTCTACGTTTAGATGTGGCATATTGTCTGGACCGGGAGTTTTTGAAGAGACTGCGTCAGCATACCACAGAGAAAAAAACGGATTTCTTCTTATTGGGTGAAACGTTGCACGGAGATTATAACCAATGGATGAATGATGAAATGTGTCATTCTGTCACGAATTATGAGTGTTACAAGGGATTGTACTCTGCTTTAAACTCCATGAACCTATTCGAAATCGTCCATTCCTTGTTAAGACAGTTCGGACCGGAACAGTGGACCTTGTACAAAGGAAAGCATCTTTTAAGCTTTTGCGATAATCACGACGTCACCAGGGTGGCAAGTATTTTACAACGAAAAGAACATTTACCTTTGATTTATGGACTTGTCTTTGGTATGCCCGGCATCCCCTGTATCTATTATGGAAGTGAGTGGGGGTTGGAAGGGCGAAAAGAAGAGGGAGATGCTGTACTACGCCCTACCATTCAAAGTCCTGAGTGGAATGCCCTAACCGATCAGATAGCAGCCATGGTGAAGGCAAGAAAAGAAACAAAGGCCTTAGCATATGGTGATTTTCAAAATCTGCTCCTTACCAATCGGCAATGCGTATTTGCAAGAAACTTCGAAGGAGAACGCATTTTGATTGCTGTCAATGCGGATGATCAGGAGTTTATGGCACATTTTGATGCAGGCGGTGGACAAGCAATTGATTTGTTGACCGGAGAACAACACGATTTTTCCGGTGGAAGCATGCTGGCACCTATGAGTGTACATTTTTGGAAACTATGCTAGCTTTGGTTTAGCGTGAAGAAGCGCCATTTGGAAAAATGTTACAAAAATAACAATCTATGCCTCTGTAAAACACACAAAACACACAAAAGAATATGGCAAAAAGCCTATAAAAGGTGTACAATTGAATTTGTACATGTGACTCGTGATTTCAAAATCGGAAATAAATGAAATGCGAGTTCTATATATAAGGAGGCAGAAAATGAGCAGAAAAAAACTGACGATGGATGGTAATACCGCAGCCGCTCACGTATCTTATGCGTATAGTGACGTGGCAGCCATTTATCCTATTACCCCTTCATCTCCTATGGCAGAAGCTACAGATGAATGGGCAACAGCTGACCGTAAGAATATCTTTGGACAGACTGTAAAAGTAACGGAACTGGAATCAGAAGCCGGTGCAGCTGGTGCTGTACATGGTTCTCTCGCAGCAGGTGCGCTTACAACTACCTATACTGCATCTCAGGGTCTTCTGTTGATGATTCCTAACTTGTATAAAGTAGCCGGTGAATCCCTTCCTGGTGTATTCAACGTAGCAGCAAGAGCAATTGCTAGCCATGCGCTGAACATCTTTGGTGATCACTCTGACGTGTATGCTTGCCGCCAGACAGGTTGCGCAATGCTGGCATCTTCCAGCGTACAGGAAGTAATGGATATTACTCCTGTTGCACATTTGGCAGCGATTAAAGGTAAAGTACCTTTTATCAACTTCTTTGATGGTTTCCGTACCTCTCATGAAGTACAGAAAGTAGAAGTTTGGGATTATGAAGATTTGAAAGATATGGCAGATATGGATGCCATCATGGAATTCCGTAAGAATGCCCTGAATCCAAACCATGCCAGACAGATGGGCTCTGCACAGAACCCGGATATCTTCTTCCAGGCTAGAGAAGCTTGCAATAAGAATTATGATGCTCTTCCTGCAATCGTAGAAGAGTATATGAACAAAGTAAATGCTAAAATCGGTACACACTACGGTTTGTTCGATTATTATGGTGCACCTGATGCAGAACATGTCATCATTGCTATGGGTTCTGTCTGTCAGACTATCGAGGAGACCATTGACTACTTATCCAAACAGGGTCAGAAGGTAGGTCTTATCGAAGTTCACTTATATCGTCCTTTCAGTGCACAGCACTTAATCGACAAGATTCCTGCATCTGTAAAACAGATTTCTGTACTGGATCGTACCAAAGAGCCTGGCTCCATTGGTGAACCTCTGTACTTGGATGTAGTAGCTGCATTGCATGAATCCAAATTCAAAGATGTTCCGATTTTCTCCGGTAGATATGGTCTTGGTTCCAAAAATACAACACCAAGCCACATCAACGCAATCTATCAGAACAATACAAAGAAACGTTTTACCGTTGGTATCGTAGATGATGTAACAAATCTTTCTCTTGATGTGAAAGAGCACTTACATACAGAACCTACCGATCGTGTAAGCTGTAAGTTCTGGGGACTTGGTGCTGATGGTACCGTAGGTGCTAATAAGAACTCCATTAAGATTATCGGTAACCATACAGATAAATATGTTCAGGCATATTTTGATTATGATTCCAAGAAGTCCGGTGGTCTTACAACCTCTCATTTGCGTTTTGGTGATAGCCCGATTAAGTCTACTTATCTGATTGAAAAAGCAGACTTCGTAGCATGCCACAATCCAGCATATATGAGAAAATACAACATGGTTCAGGATATCAAGGACAATGGTACCTTCCTTCTGAACTGCCAGTGGACAGACGAAGAACTGGAGAAAGAGCTTCCAGGTCAGGTAAAGAGATACTTGGCAGAACACCATGTAAACTTCTATGTCATCGATGGTATCGAAATTGGTAAGAAGATTGGTCTTGGTGGACGTATCAATACAGTACTCCAGTCCGCATTCTTTACTTTGGCAAACATCATTCCGGTAGAAGATGCTAAGAAATACATGAAAGATGCTGCAGAGCACAGCTATCGTAAGAAAGGTGACAAAGTTGTACAGATGAACTTTGACGCTATCGATGCTGGTTCCAATGCATTTAGAAAGATTGAAATTCCTGCATCCTGGGCAAATTGCACAGACGAACCGCTGGGCGTTGAAAGCATCCCGGATCGTAAGGAAGTAACAGACTTCGTTGAGAAGATTCAGAAACCAATCAACGCAGCTGTGGGTAATAATTTACCAGTATCTACATTCCTTGACTATGTAGATGGTTCTACACCATCCGGTACTTCTGCTCACGAGCGTCGTAACGTAGCAGTTGATGTACCTGTATGGAACAGTGAGAACTGTATCCAGTGTAACCGTTGCTCCATCGTTTGCCCTCATGCAGTTATCAGACCGGTTGCTTTGACGGAAGAAGAAGCAGCTAAGGCACCGGCAAGCATGAAGACCATGGATATGATTGGTATGCCTGGTTATAAATTTGCTATGACAATATCTGTAGTAGACTGTACAGGATGTGGTTCCTGCGCAAATGTTTGCCCTGGTAAGATGGGTAACAAAGCTTTGACAATGGAATCTTCCGCTGAGAATCAGGATGCACAGAGCGCATTTGACTTCGGTAAAGCTCTTCCTGAGAAGACTGAAGTAGTAGAGAAATTCAAAGCTTCCACTGTAAAAGGTAGTCAGTTCAAGAAACCTCTTCTTGAGTACTCCGGCGCTTGCGGTGGTTGCGGTGAAACACCATATGCTAAGCTGGTTACACAGCTCTTTGGTGAGAGAATGTACATTGCAAATGCTACAGGATGCTCCAGTATCTGGGGTAACTCTTCACCTTCCACACCTTACACAGTAAACGAAAAGGGTCAGGGTCCTGCATGGTCCAACTCCTTGTTCGAAGATGCTGCTGAGTTTGGTTATGGTATGAGCTTGGCACAAAAAGCAATCCGTGCTCGTCTTCGCGATGAAGTATGTGCACTTGCAGATAAGGATGCTTCTCTGAAAGAAGCAGCTACCGAATGGGTAGATACCTTTACAACAGGCGCTACAAATGGTCCGGCTACAGAGAAATTAGTAGCTGCATTAGAGAAATCTTCTGCTCCTGAAGCAAAAGCAATTCTCGATGAAAAAGATTTCTTGGCAAAGAAGTCTCAGTGGATCTTCGGTGGTGACGGTTGGGCTTATGATATCGGCTTCGGCGGTTTGGATCATGTCCTTGCCAGCGGCCAGGATATCAACATTATGGTATTCGATACCGAGCTTTACTCCAATACAGGTGGACAGTCCTCCAAGGCTACTCCTGTAGGCTCAACAGCGAAGTTCGCTGCAGGTGGTAAGGAAGTGAAGAAGAAAGACCTTGCTTCCATTGCAATGAGCTATGGTTATGTATATGTAGCACAGATTTCCATGGGTGCTGATTACAACCAGACTGTAAAAGCAATCGCAGAAGCAGAAGCTTATGAAGGTCCATCCCTCATCATTGCTTATGCTCCATGTATCAACCATGGTATCAAAGTCGGTATGTCTAAAGCACAGACCGAAGAAGAAAAAGCTGTTAAGACAGGTTACTGGCACTTATTCCGCTACAATCCTGCACTTCGCGGTGAAGCTGGAAAGAGCGCATTCAGCTTAGATAGCAAGGCTCCTACAGAAGAGTACAAAGACTTCTTGGCTGGTGAGAACCGTTATGCAGCACTTCAGAAATCAAATCCTGAGAAAGCTGAGAAGCTGTTCACAGAAGCTGAGCAGGTAGCAAAAGACAGATATACTTATCTGAACAAACTTGTTACCCTATACGGCAACGAATAATTTATGGGAGCCCCGCATTACGCGGGGCTCTTTTTTTCCCTAAGCCAAATGGGACGTGGTGGGCACACAGTTTTGTAGCGGAGGCCTCATCCATGTAACGCGCACGCGCTCTCGCTCCGTTGTAAACGTAGCGGTACTAAACATCCAGTCCCGAGATTCGCTACAGCAAGCTGTGCTAATCTCGTTCCAGGCTGTTAACTACCGACGTTCACAAAGGGTGACGCGTTTACATGGGTGAGGCCTCCGCTGCAAAGCTGTGTGTCGCACCATGTCCCACGTGGCTTTCGCCACGCCCGATGCCTAAAAGAGGTGTTGCAATTTTGTAAGTTTTATAGTATAGTGTCGAATGTCGAGAGCCGATATGGCTTCCGGGCATTCGCCCAAGTTTTCCCAATGATGACATTGAGGTATTAGATTAGATAGATTATAATGGAAGTGGTTATAGATAGGGGTATAATGCAGCTTATTTACGACAATTTGTATGTAGGAGGGGCAAGAATGAAAGCAGTTCAGGTTAGAGAGGGCATTTATTGGGTAGGTGCGATTGATTGGAATATCCGTAATTTCCATGGTTATGAGACACCAAATGGTACAACTTATAATGCGTATTTGATTTTGGATGAAAAGGTGACTTTAATCGATACGGTAAAGGCACCTTTTACAGAGGAGATGATTGAACGTATTGAGAGTGTCATCTCTCTCGATAAGATAGATGTGATTATTTCCAATCATGTGGAGATGGATCATTCAGGTGGTTTGCCGGTTATGATGGAGAAATGTCCAAAGGCTGAGATTATTACCAGTATGCCAAGTGGTATCAAGGGCCTTACGGCGCATTATGGCCATGAGGAGAGATACACTGCTGTAAAGACGGGAGATAGTATTTCCTTGGGTAAGAGAAGCCTAGTTTTCACCGGCACACCGATGCTGCACTGGCCGGATAATATGGTGACTTATTGTCCGGAAGAAATGATTCTCTTTTCCAATGATGCATTTGGCCAGCATGTGGCAACCTCTGAACGCTTTGTGTCTCAGGTGGATCTGCAGTATGTCATTGAGAATGCAAAGAGCTATTATGCCAACATTATCATGTGCTACGGTAAGCAGGCTAATGGTGCTGAGAAAATCGTAGAGACTTTGGACTTAGAGATGATTGCACCGTCGCATGGTTTGATTTGGACCAAGGAGTATCAAGAGATTCTGAAAGCGTATGCAAAGTGGAGTGGTGAGGTGCCCACAAGTGGCGCAGTAGTAGTATACGATAGTATGTGGCATTCCACGGAAAAGATGGCAATGGCCGTTGCAGACGGTTTTAAGCAAGCAGGTGTAGAGGTACATGTCTTTGATTTGAAGGCGGAACATTATAGTAAGATAATGCCTTATGTCCTAGATAGTAAATATGTGGCAGTAGGCTCTCCTACATTGAATAATAATATGCTTCCAAATGTAGCAGCATTTTTGTGCTACTTGAAGGGGTTGTCTCCGAAGGAGCGCAGTTATGTGGCGTTTGGCTCTTATGGCTGGGGCGGTCAGAGTATCGGTCATGTGGCAGCAGAACTGGATGCATGCGGCTTTACTAAAGCTATAGAGGATGTGAAAATTCAGTACATTCCATCTAAGGAGCAACTAGAAAAGCTAGAAGCAGATATCGCAGCTATGGCTAAATAATTTGAGGAAAAATAAAAAAGAAATCAGTTCTCAGGAACTGATTTCTTTTATTTTACAAATAGGTTGCAGAGATGAAGTAGGATTTCTACGTTTTTCTCCATGGATTGAATAGGCACATATTCAAATCTTCCGTGGGCATTTTCGTAGCCGGCAGAAAGATTGGGGCAAGGAAGACCTCTAAAGGAGAGGGCTGCACCATCTGTACCACCACGGAATGGCTCACACACAGGGGTAAGACCGGCTCTTTCTATGGCCTTGCGCAGGTTCTGCGTGAGGTGGGGCACATCTTTCAATACTTCTTTCATGTTGCTGTATTGATGCTGGATGGTAAGAGTGATTCGGTCTTTCCCAAAGCGGTTCTGTAATTTATCAGTACATTCCTGCAAAAAGGCTTCACGACGTTTGAAATAATCGACGTCAAAGTCTCTGATGATTAGTCGAAGCTCAGCACGCTCACAATCCCCCACACAGGAAATGATGTGATAGAAACCTTGTACACCATCAGTGTATTGCGGTTTTTCCTCAGGAGGGAGCATGGCCATCAGCTGGGCGGCCATATCTACCGCATTTATCATGATTCCTTTTGCGGTGCCGGTGTGTACGCTTCTTCCGGTGAATACAAATCTGGCTTCTGATGCATAAAAGGTCTCATCTTCGTACCATCCCAAGTGGTCACCGTCTAAGGTGTAGGCTACTTTTGCCCCAAATCGGTCTAAGTCTAAACCGTGGGCTAATCCGCCAACTTCTTCGTCAGGTGTGAAGGCAAGACTGATTTCGCCGTGCTTTATTTCATCGTGTTGTAGAAGGTGCTCTGCCAGAGTCATGATCGCTGCAATAGAAGCCTTGTCATCACCACCTAGAAGGGTGGTACCATCCGTCAGGATAAGGTCCTGGCCGATGTATTGCTGCAGATTATCGTAGTCAGCAGCTTTCATGACAATATTTTTTTCTGCATTCAGAAGGATGTCTTTTCCGTCGTAGTTTTCTAAAACCCAGGGCTTTACATCTGTACCGCTGGCGTCTGGAGCAGTATCCATATGAGCAATAAAACCCACAGCTTCATAAGAATCTGCGGGTATGTTGGCTGGAATGCGTCCATAAACGACGCACGCTTCCTGATCTAAATAGACCTTGGTAGCGCCGATTTGCTGTAATTCCTCTTTTAACAGCAGGGCTAAATTAAACTGCTTTTTGGTGGTAGGCCAGTGACCGCTGTAAGGCTGGGACTGGGTGTCTACCATGGCATAGCGCATCATACGCTCTTTTACTTGTGTATATAGTTCTGTCTTGTTCATGCTTGTTAGAATTTATATGGCTGGAAGCTGCCGCTGTTGTTCTTGGCTGCTTCACGGATTTTCTTTCGATAGCGTGTAGGTGTGGTGCCGGTATATTCTCGGAATACTTTATTAAAGTAACTACTATTATTAAAGCCACTGGAAAAAGCTAAATCGGAAATCGATTTGATATCCGGATTTTCAATCAGAATCTTAGTAGCTACATAAATACGATATTTCATAAGGTACTCGATAGGGCTCAGATTAATCGTCTTTTTAAAGCAACGACAGCACTCACTTTTACTGATGTGAATACTGTCTGCGATGTCCTCAAGTGTAAGTGGAATCGCATAGTTCTCTTCTATATAAGTAATGGCAGCTCGCACACGGTCATTGTTTAAGGAATCGATGCGCTTAGGTTCTACCGGTGCTGCTTCTGGTAGCTGTTGCAAAAGCATAACCCAAAGCTCTGTTAGAATACCACGACTTTGCAGGTCATATCCGATTTTTTTGGTAAGATTTACTGCAATCAAGTCGTTGATAAGGTCTAAGATGGCATCATCATTTTCGTGACCTTCCTGAAGAGGGATAAGCTGCATAGATGGTGCTGCAAACACAGCATTCTGATATTTGTTTGCTAATAGCGGCTGTTCATAACTGAATATGAAATTGGATTTGAAGTGTACGTCGTAGATACTACAAGAATCCATGCTGACACTACGAAGAGAATGCATGGCATTAGGCGCAATAATAACACCCTGGCCTGCCTGGAGAGTCAGAGATTTATTGGATGCCTGAATTTCCACGACACCATTGTTAACAATGACAATCTCCACACAATCGTGCCAGTGAAGGCTTTCATATACTTTAGCAAGATCTGTATAGGCTATCTCTAATGGATAATCTGCCGGCAGATCTTTTGCATTTGGTTCGAGTTTCTTTACCTGTTTCATTCTTAATTCATACCCCTTTCTATTATTTTAATACGAGGACCGAAACGAAGAAAGAGTTTTTTGATATTTTCCCGAATACTCGATATAATAGAACAGAAACTAGATTGTTCACAATACAATTGAAAGACAACAAAAGGAGATTTATGAATAAACCTATTCTACGAAACAAATACTACCTGTATTTAACAGAATTCTTCGCTGGCATGTCTGTTATGGCTGTGGAATTGGGCGCCAGTAGACTGCTTGCGCCATACTTTAGTTCCTCACAAATCGTTTGGACGATTATTATAGGAACCATTATGATAGCAATGGCACTGGGAAATCTGTATGGCGGAAAAAGCGCAGATAAAAACCCAAATCCGGACAGGCTATATGGACGTATTATCGTGGCAGCTATCTGGATTGCGGCGATTCCTGTGGTCGGAAAATATCTGATAGTCGGTATTTCTGCAATTCTGATTTTTTCTGTAAATCATAATTTCTTAATCATTGCTGCGTTTCTTGCTTGTATGGTCATTTTCGTCTATCCGCTTTTCTTGCTGGGTACAGTGACACCATCTTTGGTGAAGTATTCGGTAGATAGTTTGGAGGACAGCGGAAGCGTAGTGGGTAAGTTGAACGCCAGCAATACCATAGGAAGTATTATCGGTACCTTTGTGCCGACTTTTATCAGTATTCCTGCGGTAGGCACTTCTATTACATTTTTGATTTTTGCAGGGGTGCTTTTACTTTTGGCGATTGTTTACTTTATGAGTGGCAATGCAAATTTTCTAAAGGTCAAGAAGTTACCGATTAGCGTAGTGCTTTTCTTGGGCTGCTGCCTTCTTGGCCATGATAGCAGTTTTGCTTTTTGGCAGCCCGGACTCACCTATGAGGGAGAGTCAATTTACAATTATCTTCAGGTTTCGGAAGATGATAGACAGGTAATCCTATCTACCAACGTGCTTTTTGGTGTGCAATCCGTGTATCTGAAGGAAAAAGGCCCTACCGGCATGTATTATGACTATGCTATGGCATCTGTATACATGGCAAACCCGGAAAAGGATGCGCCGAAAAAAGTGCTGATTTTGGGAAATGGTACCGGTACTTTCGCAACCCAGTGCCAGAGATATTTTGAAAATACGGAAATCACAGGTGTGGAAATCGATGAGAAGATTACCAAACTGGCCAATGACTATTTCGAACTTTCCAAAGATGTGCCTGTCACTACTTATGATGGAAGGGCGTATCTGAATGCTATAGACGAGCAGTATGATGTCATCATGGTAGATGCTTACCAGGATATCACCATTCCTTTCCAAATGTCCTCGGTAGAATTTTTCACTCTGGTGAAAGACCATCTGACAGAAAACGGTGTCATGGTAGTAAATATGAATATGCGTAGCAACGCGGAAAATAATATCAATGATTATCTGGCAGATACCATTAGCAACGTGTTTGATACGGTAATGACAGCGGATGTGTTAGGCTCTACCAATCGTATCCTGTACGCTGGAAATGGCGTGAATCTGCGTGGCAATTTTGAAACAGGATTTGCAGTGGAAGAAGATGCGGATATGCAAGTGATGATGGGCCGTGTGCAGCAAGGACTCAAGGCTTATGAAGCAGGCAATTGCATTATGACAGATGATAAAGCTCCGGTGGAACTTCTAGGCATGAAGATGATTGACGAAATTATCATGGATGAGGTGCAGTACTACAAAGGCATCTACGAAAAAGAAGGAATACAGGGCCTTATGAATCAACTGTAAAATCCTATGCAATTTTTTCACGAATTTTAAAAAATCATATTGACACTTCTGCAGGTCTTTGCTATTATTTAATAGTTGTCGCAAGACATGCGGAAGTGTCGGAATTGGCAGACGAGCAAGACTAAGGATCTTGTGATCAATGCGATCGTGTGGGTTCAAGTCCCATCTTCCGCATGCAGATGAGAGGCCTAGAACTGTTGAGAAATCAATGGTTCTGGGCTTTCTTTTTTTGGAAAATGGATAACGTTTTGGGGTTCCCTAGGGGTTCCTTCGCGTTGTGCGTACTGCGAATCCAGTAATTCTCTAACATTGTCGAGATAATCCTTCTGTGCGAAACTGTAAAACATCAGGTTCGTCTGGATAGAATGACCAAGCATTGCTGCTCTGTCTGCAACAGATACACCCATAGGAAGCAGTACGTTTGAATTTAGGGACATACGAAGCGCGTGGTTATTGGTGACCTGAAAGCCTTTAGACT
>SVFQ01000013.1 GCA_015056765.1 Lachnospiraceae bacterium | reverse complement strand
TATAAAATCTGTCCGCACATCACCACGACACAAAGCGAGAAATGCCGTATTTATGCACCGGACAAGGTATGTCTGGTTGTTAAAATCCAACTATTTTACCATAATCTTTTATATACAATATCCATAAACACATCCGTCCATTCTGTCATGAATTCTTTTTAAACCGGGAATGTGTCATCCTTTACATTCATGCTTTTTCTGCCGGTTCTTGATAGCTAATATAACAGCCCCAACTCCAGTCAGTACAAGCACAATTATTCCATAGACCATCACAGCAAAAGCACCAACGATAGGTGTCTCAGAATCCGAACTTATAAAATAGTAGTAATAGTATGTGTTAAGTATCATTCCAACAACACACGACAGCAACAATAGCAACGAAGCTAGGAGGTACTCCCTCATGCTTTTTGCCTTAAAAACATTCATAATTGCCAATGCTACTGCAACGAGCAGCCATATAGGATTAATACCTGCCATTCCTAGCATATCCCGAATTATAAACAATACCATCGGAATTAGATTTATCCACTTCCAATATTTCATTTTTCCCTTAAACTGCGATTTGCTGATATCACTGGTGTCAATTCGTCCCAAAAGGTTCTCTACGTACTCCTTAATTGATTTCCAATCCTTAACCCTCTTAAAGTTTTCATTTGGAAAATCACATTCCTGATTCCAAGGTCTATCGAATACCATAACTTTCAAATCCGAAAAATGCTCCAGATACGGGAATGCAAAGGGAGAATCTTCCACTGCAAAGTCAAACTGCATTTGGTAGAAATCCTCCAGTTCCAGATTATGCTCTCCTGCTTGATAGAATGCGTCCCTGCCATATTTATTTAGGCAAAACAGCTTCACTCGCTCTAAACCGTGCTCATCCAGCCACTGGCGAGATGGTTCATACGCACTATAAGGTCTACCGGTGATGATATAGACTTCATGTCCTCTATCTAACCATTCATTGATCACCTGGGAACATCCCGGAGTCTCTTCATAGGACAGTAAAACTTCCGGGCGATGTCCCTCCTCCATCAGCAGCTGATACTCCTCTTCGTTCAAATCAAAGGTCTTTTGGAGATTAAAGAATCTCACATCTTCATAAGGTACCTTTTTATCAAAAAGCCTTGCAGCAATCTCCGTGAAAGACTTTGCCGTCTCACATAAACAATCATCAAAATCTACGTAAAATACCATTTTAACGTACCTCTGTCATATACCTGTTATAAAGATCTCTGTACTGTTTTTTTAACTGCAAATATAACTCTCGAATCTGGTCGTTCTTTGAACACAGAAGGTAGTCTTCGTCCTCCATGATCTTAATCCATGGTGCAGCAGTAGTATAATCCAATATCGGGTCATCCGTTCTCTTGGATAAATGTTCCAAAATGACCTGCATGACGCTAAGATAATTACCACCATCTTCTCTCGCTTCACACAGTTTATCTATTTCACTTTTAAACTTAACCAAAGATTTGGCGATATATAATCCCGTTTTATCATCATCGCCAATATACGTGCCAAACGGAGTCGCCCATTTTGGTTCTGTAGAATCTCCAATTCGTAAAATAGATTTCTTAAATAATCTAGTTAATCCATCAAAATATTTGTCTGTGGAATAAAACACATCGACAGAATCATGCAAAATATGTTGACATATCTTAGCGTTTGTCGAAATATCCGTAATATCAGTCTTTGATAACCAAAACGTGTAACCAATATCAGCTAATCCTTCTATAAAAACTTTGTCTTCTTCAAAATAAAAATCTATTCTTCGATTACGAAAATCCGCGTTGTGCCTAGTCGCAGCAGTTGGTTCAGAAAGTAGCATGTTTAGATTACCAATTTCCTGAGCAATTGGATTATTGTTCGTTTTCTGATTCTTAAATATAAAATGTTTCATATTTCGTCTCCGCTTTTTGATTTTCAGATTTCCCTTTTCATGGGTTTGATTGCATGTACTGCTGACGACTCTTCTCATACGCCTCCCGTAACCCCTTGATATACGCGTGATAGGTTTCCGAGATAGGGAAAGAATCTGTCTTAGAGACGTAGTCAAAGCCTTGTATATCCGGATTCGGAAACATCTGAAGATAGGTGAATTTAACTTGTCCGTCTTCGAAGTGCATCTCCGCATCCGAATATAGCTTTTGCATAAAATTGAAGTCTCTTTGGCCCAATCTATGTAGAATGTTCGCCAAGGTTTCATCCACGAGATAACCTATCTCCGTGTCCTTTTTATAGCGTTGTCCAAAAAAGGCTTCGTACTCTACTTCTTCGATAGGGCAACTATGTCTGCCCCAAGCAGTATCCATATAATAAAATCGATTGTTAAACCCTTGGAACCCTATATCCTTATAGGGATTTACATTCGGGATTGATATACTTTTTATATACAACATATTTCTTTTCTGAACCTCTAACCCCGTCCCCATGGGACCGTTTTCTATATTGGCAACCGAAGTTGGCGGTCAATCCATGATTTCTGTGGTACGTCATGAATCTGATCGTTTTTCATATAATTGCCTATTAAAAAAGGTGACTTCGGATCATGTTGCTTGCTAAGCTCCATAACCAAAGAATTCTCTGCATTGGCATAGCAATATCGACATAGATGTTTACAAGTATTGTACACACCGATATCACAGGACAGATAGCAGGCGCATTCTGCCCTAGCCCCCTTCTTCTTTGGTGCATTTAGCCGTGCACCGATAGCAGTCTCGTAATCACTAAGCTTCATGCAACCACTACAATCCGCTCCGTAGGGTGCTAGTTCATCTCCTTCTGCGCAAGGTTTCACCACCATATGATGCTTTGATGCAAGCGAAATCAGTTCTTTGCCCAAAGCAATTCGCTCCTCCCTGGGCACTTCCCTCGCTTCCGGAAAATTACGTCTTACCTTCGGGTATAAATCAATAAAGCTAATCACCACCGTCTTCGTATATCCATCCAAAGCCTCCGCAATCTGCGCAAAAGCATGTTTATGATACTCTATGGAGTATCTCTCCGATAAAAGAATCGGATCATAACGCCACCCCACAGAATCTATACCAACATTTTTCGATAACTGCTGAAAATCACGAATTAGTTGATGCTTATCTTTCACATTTGGCTCGATATCGCGACCGTAAGGCGTGATACTGACAAACCAGTACTGCCCGTAGTCTTTTAGCAGATCCATGTAAGAAAACATCGGTGCCGGATTCTTGGTACAAAAGCCAATCACATCCACCACCGATGGATCAAGGCGATATCTGCTCACCTGATTCTCATTATAAGGATTTCGTACGCAGACGAATCCTTCTTTTAAACGGTTTGCGAACCACTCCGCATAAAATGCCGGGATATCGGTGCGCTGTCCTGTATTTATAATCATTCCAGTCTTCTAAACATTCCTATTTTTTCTTAGTCCGAATTTTGAACCCCTAACCCCGTCCCCAAGGGACCACCCAAGGGACCACTCCAGGGACTATTTGGCCCACTGGTAGAGGCCGGCGTAGACTCCATTTTTCTCCATCAATTCCTCGTGTGTACCGGATTCCTCTATACCGTTTTCTGTCAGCACCAAAATACGTTCCGCATTTTTGATGGTAGATAGTCTGTGGGCGATGACAAAAGTAGTTCTGTTATGCGCCAGTTTCTCTAAAGAATCTTTTACGATATTCTCACTTTCATTGTCCAGAGCAGACGTAGCTTCATCGAAAATCAGAATCGGGGGATTCTTCAAGAATACTCTGGCGATAGAAAGTCTCTGTTTCTGTCCGCCGGACAGTTTCACACCACGCTGTCCGATATCTGTGTTGTAGCCATTTGGCAGTCCCATAATAAATTCGTGGGCATTGGCCAGTTTGGCTGCCTCGATGATTTCTTCTTCCGTAGCATCCGGTTTGCCATAGCGGATATTCTCCAGCACAGTTCCGGTAAAAAGATACACATCCTGCTGCACGATACCGATATTGTCCCTCAGGCTCTTTAATGTCACATCTCGGATATCTTTGTCATCGATACTGATACTGCCACCGGTGACATCATAGAATCTTGGAATCAGACTACACAATGTGGTCTTTCCTCCACCGGAAGAGCCCACCAATGCCACATAAGTACCAGCCGGCACATCCAAGTTGATATGCTTTAGTACTCTATGAGCTGTGTCATTATACTTAAAGGATACATCATCAAAAACCACATGTCCCTTCACATCTGTTAATTTCACTGCGCCCTTTTTATCTTGAATATCCGGTTCGATATTTAATATCTCCACAAAACGCTCAAATCCGGAGTATCCATTTTGGAATTGCTCTGTAAAATCAATCAGAGTTCTGATGGGATCTGTAAATACATTGATGTACAAAAGGAATGCTACAAAGTCTGATACTACCACCAGTTTTCTGGCTAGAAGCATGCCACCGATGATGATAACCACCACATTAATCAATGTAGTAAAAGCCGTCATTCCGGAATGAAAAAAGCCCATGTAAAAATAGCTGTTTTTCTTGGCTGCTAAGAAGCCGTTATTGCCTTCTTTGAATTTCTCTTTTTCAATTTCTTCATTGGCAAAGGACTTCACCACACGAATTCCGGATAAGTTATCCTCTATCTGGGCATTGATTTCCGCAATCTTCACGCGGTTTTGTCTGAATGCTCTCTTCATGCGCTTATTCAGGAAATACGCATAAGTAAACATGAAGGGTACCAGAATAAAGGCTGCTGCCGTCAGATACCCACTAATACCGGAAAGAATCACAAAGGCACCGATGATTTTAATCAGAGATATGGCGATGTTCTCAGGGCCGTGATGCAGCAGCTCTGTGATATCAAATAAATCGCTGGTAATACGGCTCATGAGCTGTCCCGTCTTTTGCTCATCATAAAAGGCAAAGGATAGCTTCTGATAATGGGCAAAGATTTCTGCTCTCATGTCTCGTTCGATTTTGGCACCCATCACATGCCCGATATCACTGATATAAAAGTTAGCCACAAACTGTACCAGCACCAGAACCACTAATACACCACCAATCAGTAGAATCTGATTCTGTGCTTCTGTTTGTGTCATGCTTCCCACATTGGAAGTGATATATCGAACCACCAAAGGGATTACCAGCGCTATGGCAGATGCTAAAAAGGCAAAGAACAAATCCAGCAGGAAGATGCCCATATACGGTTTATAATAGCTACATAGTCGTTTCAGGTTTTTTCTCATATGTTATTCCAGTCTTCTAAACATTCCTATTTTTTCTTAGTCCGAATTTTGAACCCCTAACCCCGTCCCCAAGGGACCACGCCCCCAGGGACCACTAATCCTCCAATACACCGAATTCATCTCGAATCGCTTGGGCTCTGCGTCCCACCTCTTCGATGAACTCTCTGGAAGAAATCAGTCTCGCTCCGGTTCCTCTGATGATGACCTGCTCCATACCGTCACTGGTCACCACCGTGATGTCATACTTCATTCCCTGCTCATGAGTGAACTTCTCGATATACGCATCTGCCGTCTGGGCTTCTGCTGTAAAGACCTGATGGATATTCAGGTAATCCGATGCCTCTGCTTTGTGTCCCTTTACCCTGTAGGCATCAAAGACTGCAATCACTTCGTAATCCGTCATAGCCTTGTAGTTGCTGAGGATATCCAGTAGTTTTCCTCTAGCCCCATCTAAGTTTACATCCAGCACCGCTTTCAGTTCTGGCCAAGCGTAGATCAGATTGTATCCATCCACCAGGAGATACTTTTCTTTTGGTCTAGATACCTTTGGTGGTGTATAGATGTAATCCGATGCCACTCGCTTTGCTCTTCCGGACTCTCCATAGTGCCAACCCTTCTTAGGATTCTTTCCCTGATTCCTGTGGGTAGCTGCTGCCAAGATTCGGTCTATCTCTTCCGGGTCCAGCCACTCATCCGGCGCATGATTCATCTTTTGTAACTTCAGTGGCACTTCTTCCTCTGCCTGTTTTTCACTGAGGCAAGGTACGTGGCATCTATTCTTCACTTCCTCCCATGGCACCATATCCGGTCCACCATGCGAGCAAAAGACTGAACCTGTAGGATTCTCTGCATCCACCTCCGGATTGTAATCATATCTGGCCTGTACTTCATCCGCATTATGGCATGGCACGTAGCCATCAAATACGAGAGAAAGACTTCCCTCGCCTTTGGTATACGCCACTAATTTCGCACTGTAGTTTTTGATTTCCACCGCCGGTGCCGTGCCGACGATTTTGACTTTATCTCCCTCTTCCACCGGTGGCTCGAACTTGCCACTCATGGTTTCGATGTCCGTCATAGCCTTGCCCACATAGTCTCTAGGCAACACCATCTCAAAACGATAGCTAGGCTCTAGGATTACAGTACCTGCTTCCATGCAGCCCTGCCGGATGGCACGATAGGTAGCTTCTCTAAAGTCACCACCCTCTGTATGTTTGATATGGGCTCTACCACCTACGATGGTATATTTCACATCCATCAGAGGAGCACCGATACTGGTACCCACATGCTCTTTCTCTAAGATATGGGTTTCAATCAGCCTCTGCCAGTTTAGTGCCAGCTCGTCCACGGATACGTCGGCTGCCACCTGGATGCCACTACCCGCCGGCAATGGTTCCATCCAAAGATGCACTTCTGCATAATGCCGCAAAGGCTCAAAATGTCCAACGCCCTCTACCGGTGCTGCCAAGGTTTCTTTGTATAGGACATCCGATTCTTCAAATTCTACCAGGTATCCCAGTTCCTGCTTTATACGCTCCACTAGGATTTCCGTCTGTACCTGCCCCATGAGAGTCATCTTGATCTGTTGGAATTCTTCATCCCAAGTTACATTGAGAGATGGGTCCTCTTCATTGAAGGCCAGTAGTTTTGAATAGGCCAGCTTTGGTACCGTATCATCCAGGAAATGCAGGGCATAACTCAGTACCGGTTTGAGACTTAGATCCGGTCTATTTTCCTCTACACCTAATCCCTGACCTGCAAAAGTGTTCTGAGGACCTACTAACGCTACCACATCCCCTGCCGATGCTTCATCCACTTGCGCATACTTCGCCCCAGAGTACCTTCTGATTTCATTGATCTTCTCACCGTTTGGAAGTACTTCTTTGACTTTTATACTTCCACTTGTCACCTTCGCAAAAGTGAGGCGTGCATCTGTGGAGAGACTCTCTATCTTGTAGATACGCGCGCCAAAGTCTGCTGCCCCGTCATTCGATACGCTATCTGGCCCTTCAGTATTTGCTGAAGCCTGTCCAACTTCTGACATGAAAGACAGCAAATCCTCTACACCTTGGTTCTTCAAGGCCGAACCCGTATAGACTGGGAATACCTTCCTATCCTGAAACAGTCGTACTCTCGTCTCAGTAGATAAACTCTCTGTCTCCAGATACTCCTCCATAGCCGCTTCTTCTACTGTCGCGATGCCCTCTGTATCTCCTGCTAGCATGCACCGATCTGAAATCACTTCCGTCAGTTCTGCCATGCATCTCTCTACCGATGCATTCTCCATATCCGTCTTATTGATAAAGACCACCATAGGCACTTGGTTTTTCTCCAGGATGCGATACAGTGTCTTGGTATGTGCCTGGACGCCATCCGTACCGGAAATCAATAATATGGCATAGTCCAGAGCCCATACTGCACGCTCTGTCTCTGTAGCAAAATCCACGTGTCCCGGTGTATCTAACAGGGTCATCTGTACATCGTCATAAGAAAAAACTGCAGGCTTGGAAAAAATGGTGATACCTCTCTTTTTCTCCTGGCTATCGGTATCCAAAAAGGCATCCCCGTGGTCCACACGTCCTGTACTGGTCAGTAAGCCTGCTGTATATAAAATTGATTCCGATAGTGTAGTCTTGCCTGCATCTACATGCGCAAGGATACCCCATACCTGATTCATCGTTTCTCCCCTTATGTATCCAAAAGTGAACTTAGTCCATTATACCAAATCTTCCCAAAGCCAGGTAGTTTCCAGTCATAGAAAAAAGAGCAGTTTTTCTCTCGAATCACTGCCCTTTTTCCAGTTATATAAATCTTGTGTTTTTTATTCTACATTTTTCAAAGCTACGTCTAATGGAATCCGTTTGATCCTCAGATAATCCACTGCAGATACAACCGCATATCCTACCAAGAGATATCCAACGGATAATACCATAGAACTTGGCCTCATATAATATGCAAAGTAGCCGTCCATCTGCAATACAAAGACGCCGAAAATCCATATCATCAAGATATAGCCAACCACAAAGCCAATGATGGATGCAACTAATACGACAAAGGCTGTAGGTACGATATAGAATGATCCGATTTCACCATTCTGGAATCCCAGAATCTTTACCATGGAAATAGACTGCTCATTTCGCTCAATGATGATTTTAGCCAAGAGATAAATCAGTGCTGCTGCCAATATCACCAGTGCATATTTGAAGACTTCCATGAAGCCTCCCATAGAATGCTGCAACTGAGTGGTTACCTTACTGATATCTTCTTTTGTTATCACAGTAGCGATGTACTTTTCTTCGATGTCTTTGATTTCGTTTTTAGAGAAGTATCCGGAGAACTCATCTCTTTCAACATCGAATACATCCGCGTAGGCATCTTCTGTCATGAAGACTGCGATACCGCCATCGTAATCAACAATACCGGCTATAGTAAATACATAATCCTGATTCTCGTACTCTTCCTTCAGCGTAATCTCATCTCCCACACCAATGCCATACTTGGCGGCAAAAGCACTAGACAGATAGACTTTCTCACCCACATCACTGTCCAGACTGATATAAGCACTGTCTTTGGCAATACCATATACCGTGACGTTTTCATCACCACCGCTGCCTCTTCCACTAAAGAGGGCAGCACCGCTTCTACCATAAAGCAGTGTCTTGGCGTGAAAGCATTCCGCAGATTCTTCTTTGGTCGTGATGATATGATCATCTTCGTCCTTACTATCCATCAGCATGTACTGATAAGGTGCGAACATCATCTGTGGTGCCATATCTCCATAATGATTCAGAGAGTCCGGCAAGCCAAAGGCAAAGCATAGCATCAATTCGATGAAAACCACACCGAAAACAAGCACTACATAGTTCGGCATATTTTGGAATAAGATACGCAGTCTAAATCTACGCATGAATTTCCATGCCGGAATCCTTCTAGCCTTTGTTCTCTTACTCTTACTCAGGTCGTGACGCAAGAAACGAAGGGGACTAAGCTGCATTTTCTTTACAATGACATAAAGGTTAATGCAAAACATCAATAAAAGCGGAATAATCGTGGTCTTAATCAGTGCTGTCTTGCTCCATACCAGGTGGCAGGTAGGCAAACTGTAACTGTTATAATAAAGGTTCACTGCAATGCTGCGAAACGCGGTATAGCCCAGTACATTACCGATAATGGCACCGATAATCGTCACAATCACAGGCATGGACATGTAATGTACCACAAGCTCCCGCTTACTATAGCCGGATGCTCTTAAAGTACCAATGACTGCTGCCTCTTTATCAATGGTATTGCCGATGGTAATGGCAAAGATAAAGGCGATGACACCAATCAGGATATAACACAAGATACTGGTAGCTGCAGAATCTCCCTCGATATCAGATGGTGCAAAGTTACTTGCCTGTCTTAGATACTCCGGCAAGAAATCCTCGATTTCGTTATCATACACCAAGGTCTGGGTAATCAGAGACTTTAATACAGCATCTGCATAATCGCTTTGCGCTACCTTGTCTTCCGGCTTTGTATCATACTGGTAAGCATAGTTATAATGCACTCTGGCTTTCATTTGAGAAAAGGCTTCCGGTGTCACCATGGCTACATCAAAGCCAAAGGCATCAAACATAAAGTCTGTATTCTTCTCATGCAAAGTCAGATAATCTACGTAGGATAAAAGGCCTACGATTTCGTAGTCCCTGCCCCCTACTCGTATGGTATCTCCAATCGTAACGCCTACATTATCAGCATGCATTCTGTCGATGGCAATCTCTGTCTCTGTCTTAGGCGCTCTACCTGCATTGAAACTGGCTTTGTCGATTTCATCATCGCTGCGGAAAATACGAACTGTGGCATCCCTTGTACCATCTAGATTATTATCCTCTGCCACCTCTCTGTAGAAGTTCTCATAAACTTTTATTGTCACAGGAGTAAAGGCTTCATCCAAATGATATTTTTTCTCTGTTTTACCCCACTCCTTATCTACTTCTTCTACCACGGTATCGTGTGCTTCTTTGTACGCATCCTCTACCGCCTGCTTAAATTCCTCAGAATTTCTGGCTTCTTCTAATGCTTCTTCAAAGCTATCTTGCATCACCGTATCGATTTGTGTCTGAATCATCTTTTCGTCGATGATTCCATAAGCTTCACACTGTGCTCTCACACCATCTTCAATTGCCGATTTTACTTCTTCCAGAAGGTGTTCCTCAACGGCATCTGCTACTTCCTTATCCGCTTCTTTATTTCCCTTCTCGATAAAGTAGCTACGAACATCGGCCATCTTGCCGGTGCAGATATCATCCAGCAGCTCCTTAGATGCTTTCTTCTTTAGTTCAAAGGAGCCGTCTTCGATATTCAGCTCTTTTCTTCCGGCATCCACAGAGTACAACATACTGTCATGTCCCACATACATGCCGGAGATGACGCCAATCATCATCACCATGAAGACGATGATGACCAGGTACTTATGCCAATCTGATGCAAGTTCTTTTGGAATTCTCTTGATAAGAGGATTTTTCATACCATCGCCCCCTTACCAATCCAGCTGATCTGCCGGAATTTTATTTGTATTGATATCATTATGGCGAACCACACCATCTCTTAGTTTAATCACATGGTCTGCCATATATTTGATGGCCTCATTATGGGTAACCATGATGATGGTACTGCCATACTTTTTATTACAATCTTCAATCAGTGCCAGAATCTCTTTGGAGGTCTTATAATCCAGCGCACCTGTTGGTTCATCACACATGAGGATATCAGGGTTCTTTACCACCGCTCTTCCGATGGATACTCTCTGCTGCTGTCCACCGGAAAGCTGATTGGGATATTTATACTTATGATCTTGAAGTCCCAGTGTGGTGATAACTTCCTCCACATCCAGTGGATGGTCGGACAGGTAAGCACCTACCTCGATATTCTCTTTTACATTCAGATTGGGAATCAGGTTGTACATTTGGAATACATAGCCTAAATGTTTCCTGCGATATAGGGTAAGCTGCTTCTCATTCATATCTTCCAGTTTGTCTCCGTGAATGCTGACATAACCGGAATCCGGTGTATCGATACCACCGATAATATTAAGCAGTGTGGATTTGCCGGAACCGGAAGGTCCAAGCAGAACACAAAACTCTCCCTTCTCTACAGTAAAATCCATACCGCGAAGCACGTCTTGCTTTGCTTCGCCACTACCAAAGCTTTTCTTCAAGTCTTTGATTTCCAAAAATTTCTCCATACTTACACATCCTCCTCACTTCCACCGAATCTGTAGTTTAGAATCTCAAATTCGATTTCACGATGGTTAGTTTACGCTAACTTCTTGATAAAGTCAAATTTCCATTGTATACAAGCAAAAAGCGGACCACTATGGGTCCGCTAAACAATCTCTATGCTTTTGTACTCTTTGTCAGGTCATTGATGACTTCTCCTGCAATGATAAGTCCCACTACGGATGGAGTAAATGCAGTGGAGCCCGGTATGTCTCTGCGCTGGGTGCACTTATGTACAGCCCCCGGAGGACAGATACAATTTGTTCTACAGCTAATGGACATATCATCAAGTGGTCTAGTAGGTTCCTCTTTGGAGTACACCACCTTCAAAGACTCAATGCCTCTCTTTCTGCACTCTCTACGCATGACCTTTGCTAAAGGACATACAGAAGTATCATAGATATCGGCCACCTCGAACATAGCAGGATTTACTTTATTGCCTGCTCCCATGGCAGAAATCACAGGTACATTTGCTTCCTTGGCCTGCATGATGATACCCAGTTTTCCTGTCACCGTATCGATGGCATCTACCACGTAGTCGTATTCTGTAAAATCGAACTGGTCCTGTGTCTCAGGCAGATAAAAGGTCTTATAGGTTCTTACCTGGCAGTCCGGGTTGATGTCATGTACCCTTTCTTCTGCCACATCCACTTTATACTTGCCTACGGTCTTTCTGGTGGCGATAATCTGACGATTTAAGTTGGTAAGGCATACCTTATCATCATCGATCAGGTCCAGGGCCCCTACGCCACTTCTCACAAGGGCCTCTACCACGTATCCTCCTACGCCTCCAATCCCGAAGACAGCAACACGGGAGGCTGCAAGCCTCCCCATGTTTTCTTCTCCATATAATAATTGTGTTCTGGAAAACTGATTTAACATGTAAAACTAAAAACCTTTCTACTACTATTTGGCTTTCTGCAGGGTTGCATTCATGCTGCCCATCTTATAACCTTTCATGTCGATGGTGACAAACATAAAGCCAAGAGCTTTGAATTTCTCATAAACTGCTTCTCTGATTTCTTCTGACGCAAGTCGTTCGATATCCTTTGCAGGGACTTCGATTCTAGCGATATTCCCATGGATACGGACTCTTTCTTCCAGGAATCCATGCTCAATTAGGAATTGCTCAGCCTGATCTAACATGCGAAGCTTTTCTTCCGTAATCTCTTCTCCGTAGACAAATCTGGAAGCAAGACATGCATAAGCCGGCTTACTCCAGGTAGGAAGACCTAGTGCCTTAGAGATTTCACGGATGTCCTGCTTCGTAAGCCCTGCTTCTCGAAGTGGGCTCTTTACAGATAACTCTTCTACCGCTTTCAACCCCGGTCTATAGTCACCAAGGTCATCCATATTAGAGCCTTCTGCCACATACTCGATGCCATTTTCTGCAGCGATTTTCTTAATCTCTGTAAAGATACCATGTTTGCAGAAGTAGCAACGATCCGGACTATTGTGGCGGTAGCTTTCCTCCTTCATAGGATTCACTTTGCAGATGATATGGCGAATCTCTCGCTCTTTACAAAACTCTTTTGCTTCCTTTAGCTCTCTTTCCGGAATGGATGCATCCACTCCTGTGATGGCCATAGCCTTATCTCCTAAGACATTTGCTGCCACTACCAAAAGAAGGGAAGAATCTACGCCTCCGGAAAATCCAACTGCAAGGCTTCCAAGTCCTCTGATATACTCTTCCAGCCTTGTCAGCTTATCTTGCAATTCAGTAGAAAGGCTCTCTTTCTCGATACCCATATATCTTACTCTCCAATCTGCTTGATTTCCCCATCACCGACTAGAACATCTTCCATGATTCTATTATAAATCATCTACACTAGAGTACAAAAAATCAAGCAGATTATCAAGTAATTCCGACTATTTTAATGGGTTTTTCTTATTCTACATCCTGTAAAGCATCATAGTCTTCTTCACCGGTACGAATCTTCACAACTTTACTTACCGGATAGACAAAGATTTTACCATCCCCGATGTGTCCGGTATAGAGAACCTTCTTTGCCGTCTCAATGACTTTCTCAACAGGGATAGCGCTAACTACCACTTCCAGTTTCACCTTTGGTAAAAGGGTGGCATCGATTTCTACTCCACGGTATTTCTCGCCGGCACCTTTCTGGATACCGCAGCCCATTACCTGGGTTACCGTCATACCGGTTACGCCAAGGTCATTCATGGCTTTACGAAGTTTGTCATATCTGGAAAGTTTTGCAATGATAACCACTTTATGGATGCCGCTTGTCAAATCATCTACAAGAGAGATATCCTCACGATATACTTTGACAGCAGCCTCTCTCTTGGCTTCAGATGCCTCCTCATACTCTGCCGTACCCAGGTTGGTATTCTCATTGGCAGATACTGTCATAGCACCTGCAATATCCATGATTGCAAAACCGGAGTATGCAGATGGAAGACCATGCTCTGTGGAGTCAAGACCTACGATTTCCTCTTCTTCGGATACACGAAGACCGATAGTTTTCTGAATCAGCTTAAACAATGCAAAAATCGTAACTGCTGTCCATGCTGCTGTAATCGCCATACCTGCAAACTGAATACCAAGCTGTGCAAAACCACCGCCATAAAAAAGTCCTTCTTTGATGCCCGCTACTGCAAAGCCCGGTGCTGTCTCGGTAGCAAAAAGACCAACTGCCAAGGTACCCCAAATACCATTGAACATATGCACTGCTACTGCACCTACAGGATCATCTACATGAGTCACATGATCATTGAACCATACTCCAAATACTACCAGGAGACCTGCTACCACACCGATGATGGCTGCACCTGCGCAGTCTGTTACATCACAAGGCGCTGTGATAGCTACAAGGCCTGCCAGGGAAGCGTTGAGGCACATAGATACATCAGGTTTGCCATAACGCACCCAAGTGAAAATCAGGCAGACTACGGTAGCGACTGCAGGTGCTACTGTGGTGGTCAGAAATACAGAGCCAAGGGTAGCTACATCAGTAGCCGCTGCACCATTGAAGCCATACCAGCCAAACCATAAGATAAATACACCAAGGGCTGCAATGACGAGGTTATGACCCGGGAAAGCATTTACTTTGGTCACTTTACCATTTTTATCGCGATCAAACTTACCGATACGAGGTCCCAGAATCCATGCACCAATCAACGCACAGATACCACCTACCATATGGATACAGTTAGAACCTGCATAGTCGTGGAAGCCCCAGTCTGTCAGGAAACCACCACCCCAGGTCCAGTGTGCCTCAATCGGGTAAATGATGGCAGAAATCACCGCAGAATATACGCAGTAACTGGAAAACTTGGTACGCTCTGCCATAGAACCGGATACGATGGTAGCTGTGGTAGCACAGAATACCAGGTTGAATACAAAGGCTGAATAATCAAAGTTCTGATAAGCGGAAAACACATCAAAGGATAGACCTCCGACAAATCCGTTTAATACGTTTTCCCCAAGCATCAAAGATGCACCGCAGATAAACCACATGACACAACCGATACAGAAGTCCATCAGGTTCTTCATAATGATGTTACCTGCATTCTTTGCTCTGGTGAAACCTGCCTCGCACATAGCAAAGCCGGCCTGCATCCAAAACACAAGGGCCGCTCCAATCAAAAACCAGACAGAGAACACTTCTCCATCTACTAACTGTAATACTTCATTCATAGTATCTCCTCCTTTTTTTGTATATAAAAAAGACATTCCACCGGCAGGTTGCCACGCCATTGTGGAATGTCTCTTTTTTCAATTTTGTATTTCGAATCTAAAACTGTAAATCTTCGATGATTTCCTCAGCCATGTATCCTCTGGATACGCCTGCATTCATCGCCTGTTTTCCGATAAAACGATGAGCTTCCTCTTCTGTCATACCTTTTTTCTCCATGAGAAGAATCTTAGCTCTACTGATCGTTTTTAGTTCTGCCATTTTCTCTTCTACTGACTGGACCTTTTGACGTAAAAGGTGCATCTTGTTTTGGATGGCAATCATCAACCGTATAGCCTTTTCGATGCGGCCAGGCGGTGATGGATAAGGCACTACCAGGATGCCACTGTCCGTCACCTTCTCCAGCACATCCTCAAAGACGTCCTGAGGGGCTACCAACAAAACGGAGGCTCCACCTTGGTCTGCCACATCCATGGCAAATTCTTCACCGGACTCATCCTGTAAAGGGCCCTGAATCAGGACCAGATCATATTGCTTCTCCAGTAAGCTTCTGCGCCCCAGTGCGCAACTTCGCTTCACATCAATAGTGAGATAATGCTTCACTGTTTTTTTCACGATAGCATCGAATTGTTCAGAGGCCGAGACGATTAGTACAGAATGTTGTATGTCTTCTGTTTTCGGCATAAACTTCCTCCTATGCTTTCGTATATTCTTTTAGTAAGCCTTCCGGTATGTATTGCTTTACGAAATCACTTTCTAAAGCAAACTTGCTTGCCTCCTTACGAGAGCCGGGTAAAAACTCTGCCTCAGCAGACAATTCTTCCGGAAGATCTAATTTCTTTTCGATACCGTATAGTCCTGCCCGAATTAAAAGTGCATAAACCAGGTAAGGATTTCCTTCCGCATCAGGTGACCGAAGTTCCACCCTAGTCTTCCCTCTGTAGACATCCATATGAATCAATTCTGACTCTCCTGCGCTGGACCAATTCACCTTATCCGGTGCCAGGCTGTTTCCCAGTCTGGCAAAGCTGGCATCCTTTGGATTTAAAAAGATGGTGATTTCCCGTATCTTCTCGATGATACCTGCTGCCACATATTTCACTACATCCTTTCCATCCCGGTCTACCGCGTAGATGTTGATATGATAGCCGTTGCCCGGCTTATCCGGAAGCGGCATAGGGGAAAAGTCTGCAGTAAGTCCATACCTATTTGCTACTGTGCTCACCACCATCTTATAGGTGGTCATCTGATCTGCTGCCTTTAGAGGTCTTGCATAATGGAAGTCAATTTCATTTTGTCCCGGACCCGCCTCGTGATGTGATCTCTCCGGCACCAGACCCATTCGCTCTATGGTAAGACTGATTTCACGTCTGACATTCTCACATTTATCAAGAGGTGCGATGTCCATATAGCCGGCTTCATCATATGGAATCTTGGTAGGATTCCCGTTTTCATCTTTTTGGAAGAGATAAAACTCGGATTCCGTACCGAATTTAAAATCGATTCCGGCTTCTCTGGCCGCTTCTATGGCAGATTCCAAAATAGCTCTCGTATCGCTTTCGTATACCTTCCCTTCCGGTGTATAGACGTTGCAAAACATACGGAGCACTTTGCCATTGTCCGGTCTCCAGGGGAGAATAGACATGGTGGATAAATCCGGTTTCAAATACAAGGAAGCAAACGGGCAATCCTCAAAGCCTGCTATGGCTCTGGCATTAATAGGAGATCCATCTTCATAAGCTTTCTTTAGTTCCCCGGGCATAACGGATATATTCTTCTGTATCCCATAGGCATCCCTAAAAGCAAGTCTGATGAATTTCACATCCTCCTCTTCGATGTATTTCATAACTTCTTCAATTGTGTAATCCATATCATCCCTCACTATAGGCTTTTAAATCGTTCCATCGCTCTGATGGTGTTTTCTCTACTTCCAAAGGCAGTCAGTCTAAAGTAGTGCTCTCCATGTGGGCCAAATCCGGACCCGGGAGTTCCCACTACATTTGCCTTTTCCAACAGCATATCAAAAAATTCCCAGCTGGTCATGCAATTTGGTGTTTTTAACCAGATATAAGGTGCATTTTTTCCACCGGAAGCTTCAAATCCCGCTGCCTGCAAGCCTTCTAAAATAATTTTTGCATTTCCCATATAATAAGCAATCTGCTCTTCCACTTCTTTTCTGCCTGCCAGGGAATACACTGCCTCACCGGCTTTCTGCACGATGTAGGGTGCACCGTTAAACTTAGTACCGTGTCTCCTTGCCCATAGGCTGTGTAACGCTACACCTTCTACCAGCAGGTCCTTTGGCACCACTGTATAGCCCAATCGCAATCCGGTAAAGCCTGCCGTCTTTGAAAAGGATCGAAACTCGATGGCGCATTCTCTTGCCCCTTCACACTCATAGATGCTATGCGGTACATCCTCTTCTGAGATATAAGCTTCATAAGCAGAGTCGTAGAGAATCACTGCCTTATGCTCTCTGGCATAATCTACCCATCTTTGCAGGTCTGCTTTCTTCATCACTGCACCGGTAGGATTATTGGGAAAGCACAGATAGATTAAATCCGGTACTTCCTTTGGCAGCTCCGGCATGAAACCATTCTCTTCTGTACAAGGCATATAAATCACACCGTAAAAGCGCTGTGATGCCACATCGTACTCTCCCGTTCTTCCCGCCATTACATTAGAATCCACATAGACAGGATACACCGGGTCGCAGACTGCAATTTTATTCTCTACCCCAAAGATTTCTTGGATATTACCACAATCACTTTTGGCTCCGTCAGAAACAAAAATTTCATCAGCCTGTATCTGACAGCCTCTTTCCTGATAATCTTTCTTTGCGATAACATCTCTTAAAAACTCATACCCCAAATCCGGCGCGTAGCCTTTGAAGCTTTCTTCTTTGCTCATTTCCTCCACTGCGCTATGCAGTGCCTGGATGATAGAAGGTGCCAAAGGTCTTGTCACATCTCCGATTCCCAGTCTGATGATATCCGCCTCCGGATTTTGCTCTCCATATTCTTTGACTTTTCTTCCGATGGTGGAGAAAAGATAACTTCCCGGAAGTTTTAGATAATTACGATTGATTGTTGCCATATTTACTCCTATAGATTCGTATATCCCATGAGGGATTCATCCACAGCCTTTGCTGCTTCTCTGCCTTCTTCGATGGCCCATACCACCAAGGACTGGCCTCTATGCATATCTCCTGCTGTATAGATATGTTCTTTATTTGTTTGATAATCTCCGGCTCCGGTTTGCACGTTGGTTCTACCATCTACCTCCACGCCAAAGGCATCCACAACGTACTTTTCACTACCCAAAAAGCCTGCTGCAATCAGCACTAGCGTAGCAGGTACTGTTTTCTCAGAGCCTGCTACAGGCACCATCTGCATTCTGCCTGTTTTCTCATCCTTCTTTGCTTCCAAAGAAACCAGGATAACTTCCTTTAAGTTGCCCTTTTTATCTTTCACAAACTCTTTTACTGTAGTCTGATAGACTCTTGGGTCTTCCCCGAATTTCCAGATTGCCTCTTCCTGACCATAGTCTACTTTCAGTATTTTAGGCCACTCCGGCCATGGATTAGAGGCTAGTCTCTCACAAGGAGGTTTCGGCATCATCTCTAATTGCGTAACGCTTCTTGCCCCCAGACGGATGCAGGTACCTACGCAGTCATTACCGGTATCACCACCGCCGATCACAATGACATCTTTCTCCTTTGCCAATTCTTCCGGAATATCATGAAAGCTGCTATCAAGAAGTCTTTTTGTGACTTGGGATAAAAAGTCCACTGCAAAATAGATACCCTTGGCATCTCTTCCCGGAGCCGTAATATCTCTCGGATTAGAGGCTCCGCAAGCTAAAATAATGCGGTCATATTCCTTTTCCAGCTCGGCTTTCGTAATGTCTACTCCTACATTTACACCTGTCAGAAATCTGACACCCTGCTCTTCCATCAGAGCTACTCTTCGGTCGATGATGAACTTATCCAGCTTCATATTGGGAATGCCATAGCGCAAGAGGCCACCCACTCTGTCGTGTCTCTCGTACACGGTCACATCATGGCCCCTACGACTCAAGTACTCTGCTGCAGATAAACCGGCAGGGCCACTACCAATGACAGCCACTTTTTTTCCTGTTCGGATTGCCGGCTTTTCAGCTTTTACCAGGC
Organism: Lachnospiraceae bacterium; assembly: GCA_015056765.1. Lineage (GTDB taxonomy): Bacteria > Bacillota > Clostridia > Lachnospirales > Lachnospiraceae > SIG336. The sequence goes on along the minus strand of SVFQ01000013.1, from coordinate 68,776 downwards.
CATTTTCAAAAGCATATTCAATCACAGCTTTTTCATTTGCTTTCGTAGTTACCGGCTTATCATGAAGCCCGCAGGTACAGGCATTTTCGCAGAGAGCAGGACACACTCTGGAAGTGAATTCCGGAAAAGGATGGGTGATAGAAAGCCTTTTATAAGCCTCTGCCATCCTGCCACGATAGACATGATCATTGACTTCCGGTACTAAATTATGCAAAGGACATCCGGAAGCCATACCTGCTATCATGGCTCCAGCCTGACAAAAAGGAACACCGCAGTCCATACATCTGGCTGCCTGATTTCTCTGTTCCTTCAGTGGAAGACTGTCATGAAATTCTTTGAAATCTGCTACACGGTCAGCTTCTTTGCGAACCTTTCCGTCTACTCTCTCATATTCCAAAAACCCTGTCGTTTTTCCCATCTTATCTACCTCCCACAAAGGCTTTGAAAGCCTCTATCTTGGCTGTTTCCGCATCTGCTCCCTGATCCTCGAACTTCACGATATTTTTCATCATTTCCTTATAGTCCACAGGAATGATTTTCTTAAAGAGAGGCACATACTCCTCGAACCGGTCTAGGATTTCCTGCCCCTTCTTAGAGCCTGTTTCCTGCACATGCTCCGTCAGGATATTGTGAAGTTCTTCTTTGTCCTTCTTCAGTTCTACACTTTCCATGCTGACCAGCTGCTTATTGAGATTCTTATATAACTTATTTTCTTCATCCAGCACGTAAGCTACGCCGCCGCTCATACCTGCAGCAAAGTTCTTTCCGGTGCTGCCAAGGATCACTACCACGCCGCCGGTCATGTATTCACAACCGTGCTCGCCTACGCCCTCTACGCAAGCGATGGCACCGGAATTACGGATGGCAAATCTCTCCCCTGCCATTCCCGCGATAAACGCTTTTCCGGAAGTAGCACCGTATAAGGCTACATTTCCGATGATGATATTTTCATGGGGATTATACTTGGCTTCTTTCGGTGCTGCGATGACAAGCTTTCCTCCGGATAGCCCTTTTCCAAAGTAGTCATTGCTATCCCCTTCTACCTGAAGGGTAAGTCCTTTTGGCAAAAAGGCGCCAAAGCTCTGACCACCGGAACCATGACACAGCACCTGTATGGTATCCTCGTCAAGACCATCCACATGATTTCTGGTAATCTCAGCGCCCAGCAAGGTACCAAAGGTTCTATCTGTGCTGGTGATGGTCACCTCTGTTTTTGCTTTCTTTCCTTCCAGAATGGCTTTACGGATTTTGCTATCCTTCAGCAGTATGGTTTCATCCTTTGTGGAATCTAGTTTAAAGTCATAAATGTCTTCTGGTTTATGAGCCAGTACAAACTCCTCCTTTGCAGGACTAGGCATAAGGATACGGGATAGATCTAATTTTTCTTCTTTTTCCTGCAGATTATCTTTTTGCTTTAGAAGGTCTGTACGGCCCACCAGTTCTTCCACTGTAGCCACCCCTAATTTGCTCATGATTTCACGCAAATTCTCGGCGATAAACAGCATGAAGTTTTCTACATACTCCGGCTTTCCTGCAAAACGCTTTCTCAGTTCCGGATTTTGGGTAGCGATACCCATAGGGCATGTGTCGGACTGACATGCTCGCATCATGACACAACCCATAGTGACAAGGGGTGCTGTAGCAAAGCCGAATTCCTCTGCCCCTAAAATCGCAGCAATCGCCACATCTTTGCCGCTCATCAGCTTGCCATCTGTTTCAATGACCACTTGATTACGAAGGCCATTGGCCACCAGGGTCTGATGAGTCTCAGCAAGTCCCAGTTCCCATGGCATACCTGCGTTGTGTATAGAGGATAAAGGTGCTGCTCCGGTACCTCCATCATAGCCGGAAATCAAGATGACACCTGCTCCTGCTTTGGCTACGCCGGCTGCCACAGTACCTACTCCTGCTTCCGATACCAGTTTCACAGAGATTCTGGCATTCTTGTTGGCACACTTTAGATCATAGATCAACTGAGCCAGATCTTCGATGGAATAGATATCATGGTGCGGTGGCGGCGAAATAAGACTTACCCCGGGTGTGGAATGTCTTGTTTTGGCAATCCAGGGATATACCTTTTTCCCGGGTAGATGACCACCTTCACCGGGTTTTGCACCCTGGGCCATTTTAATCTGGATTTCTTTGGCGCTTACCAGGTACTTACTGGTGACGCCAAATCTACCGCTGGCCACCTGTTTGATGGCAGAGTTTTTATCTTCCTTCGTTCCGGCAGAGGACATTCTTTCTTCACTTTCCCCGCCTTCACCACTATTGGACTTACCATGTAAGTGGTTCATGGCGATAGCCAGTGTCTGATGAGCCTCTTCGGAGATGGAGCCATAGCTCATGGCACCTGTTTTAAATCTCTGTACGATGGCACTGGCAGGCTCTACCTGATCTAGCGGGATTCCTTCTTCCGGATACTGAAAGTCCAAAAGGCTTCTTAAGTATCCGGTATCCTCACCGTCTACCATCTGGGTGTAAATCTTAAACTTCTCATAACTGCCTTCTCTGGTGGCTGCTTGCAGCATATGAATAGTCTGTGGATTGTATCTGTGATGCTCTCCCTGACTTCTGCTTTTATGTCTGCCGGTAGCGGATAATTCCAGATTAGCGGGAAGTCCTAATGGATCGAAGGCACGGCTATGCTGTCTATCCACAGCTTTATCAATATCTGCAAGGGTGATACCACCAACCCTGCTGACAGTTCCCGGAAAATACTCTCGAATCAATTCTTCCGAGATACCGATTGCTTCGAAAATCTTACTGCCCTGATAGGACTGTATGGTGGAAATACCCATTTTAGAAGCAATCTTCACGATGCCAAAAAGCACTGCATTATCATAATCGTTGACAGCTGCATAGTAGTCCTTATCTAAGAGTTCCTCCTCTACCAGTTCAGCGATGGTGGCATGGGCAAGGTACGGATTCACTGCGCTGGCGCCATAGCCTAATAAGGTTGCAAAGTGATGAACCTCTCTTGGCTCACCGGACTCTAAGATGAGGCTCATGGCGGTACACTTTCTGGTTTCTACCAGATGCTTGTGCACTGCTGCCACTGCCAAAAGAGAAGGAATGGCTACATGGTTTTCATCTACGCCTCTATCGGAAAGAATTAGGATATTTGCACCTTCTTTGTACGCTCTGTCCACTTCCACGAAAAGGTGGTCTAAGACACGTTTCATTGGGGTGCTTTTATAAAACAGAATAGAGACTTTCGCTACGCGGAAGCCTTCTTGTTTCATATTGGCTATTTTCAAAAGGTCCAGATCTGACAAAATCGGATTGTTGATTTTCAGTACCTGGCAGTTCTCGGGCTTTTCTTCCAAGAGATTACCGTTTTTTCCTACGTATACCGTTCTGCTGGTGACGATTTCTTCACGCTGGGCATCGATAGGTGGATTGGTTACCTGTGCAAAGAGCTGTTTGAAATAATAAAACAGCGGCTGATACTCCGAGGATAAAGCAGCTATCGGTGTATCCACACCCATGGAACCGATGGTCTCAGTACCATTCAGTGCCATGTTCAAGATGCTATCGTGATAGTTTTCCCAGCTATACCCAAAGGCTTTCTGCAGTTTTTTTCTCTCTTCGCCTTCTATTTGCGGTACCTTCTTATTGGGAATCTTGATATCCGATAACTGAGTCAACTTACTATCCAGCCATTCACCATAAGGCTTTCTGATGGCATATTTTTCTTTTAACTCTGCGTCCTGATAAACCCTCTTTTCTTTGGTATCTACCAAAAGCAGTTTCCCGGGATGCAGTCTCTCCTTTTTCAGTACATGGGCTTCTTCCAACGGAAGGGCGCCTACCTCAGAGGAAAGAATCAGTCTGCCGTCATCCATCACATAGTATCTGGATGGTCTAAGGCCATTTCGATCCAGAATCGCTCCCATCACATCTCCATCGGAGAACAGGATAGAGGCCGGTCCATCCCAAGGCTCCATCATGGTGGCATAGTACTGATAGAAGTCTCTTTCTTCCTGCGTCAAAGTATCATTATGTGCCCATGGCTCCGGAATCATGATACTCATGGCAAAGGGAAGCTCCATGCCGCTCATCACCAGGAATTCCAAGACATTATCCAGCATAGCGGAGTCAGATCCGCTTTGAGAGATAACCGGCAATACTGTGGTCATATCTTCTTCTGAAAACAAGCCTGTATGCATGGTCTCTTCTCTGGCCAGCATCTTATCCGCATTACCTTTGATGGTGTTGATTTCACCGTTATGGACGATGAACCTGTTGGGATGTGCCCTGTTCCAGCTGGGCATGGTGTTGGTAGAGAATCTGGAATGCACCATGGCAATGGCAGATTCATAGTCTTTATCCTGCAAGTCTCTAAAAAAAGTACGTAACTGGCCTACCAGGAACATGCCTTTGTAGACAATGGTTCTGCAAGATAAAGACGGTACATAGGTATTGGCACTACTTTGCTCGAATTCTCTACGAATGATATAAAGCTTTCGATCGAATTCCAGGTCATCTTTCAAATCATCCGGTCTTTTGATAAACCCTTGTCTGATGTTTGGCATGCATTCTCTGGCTTTGGCCCCAAGGACCTCCGGACTGGTTTCTACTGTTCTCCACCCCAGGAAGGTAAGACCTGCTTTTCGAACAATGATTTCAAACATGGACTGGGCCTGTCTTAATTCCATATCCTTTTGCGGGAAAAAGAACATGCCCACGCCATATTCTCTTTTGCCGGGTAGGGTAATCCCCATCTCCTTCATCTTCTTTGTAAAAAACTTATGGGGAATCTGCGTTAAAATACCTACACCGTCACCGGTTTTCCCTTCCGCATCTTTTCCTGCTCTATGCTCTAAGTTCTCTACAATGGAAAGTGCATCATCCACGATTTTATGGCTGGCTTTCCCTTCAATATTAATGATGGCACCAATACCACAATTATCATGTTCAAAACTGGGATGATATAATCCTTTTTGCTGAACTTCCTCTAATGAATTTGACATATGCCCTCCTCCTGGCTATGAGTTTCCTTACATTTTAATAAACACTGAATAACAATTTTCCGTAGCTTGGGAATGGCCAACATTCCTCACTTGTTAGCATTTCCGCTTCATCTACATATTTTCTAAGTTCTTCCATCTTCGGAAGTACGTCGTCACGTACAGCTTCGGAAGTTTTGATGATTTCTGTCTGTTCCTTTAGGTCAGCTAAAGCTTTTTCCAGAGCTTCTACTTTCTCTAAGATGGTATCTGTCAGTTCCGACAGGCGCTCCATGGTGGAGACTTCGTAGTTGCATTTTACTTTGTCACTAACGGACTTCATCATGGCTGTGGATTTCGCCAGGCTGTATAAGTAGCCTTCGATAGCCGGCAGGTAATTCTTTCTCACCATATCCACCATGGTGTGGCCTTCGATATTCACGGTCTTGCAGTAGTTTTCCAGCATGATTTCGCATCTACTGTGAAGTTCTGTTTCTGTGAAGACCTTGTGCGCCATCAGCATATCCATGTTCTTTTTATCTAATAAGTGTGGCATGGCATCTGCCGTGGTTTTCAAGTTGGAAAGTCCACGTACCTTGGTAGCTTCCTCAATCCATTCTTCGCCATAGCCGTTACCGTTAAAGAGAATTCTCTCATGTTTTTTGATGACTTCCTTGATCAGGTCATGTAAATCTTTTTCAAAGTCTACAGAACCTTCCAATCGATCTGCATACTGTTTCAAGCTTTCTGCTACTGCTGCATTCAACATGATGTTGCAGCAGGCGATGCTGTTGGAAGAGCCCAGTGAACGGAATTCAAACTTATTACCGGTAAAGGCAAAGGGTGAAGTACGGTTTCTATCTGTGGTATCTCTGGAGAAGCGAGGCAAGGTATGTACCCCAAGCTTCATAATCACTTTCTCTGTTCCCTGATATGGGGTGTCGTTCTTAATGGCTTCTAAGATACCGGTTAGTTCATCTCCAAGAAATACGGAGATAATAGCCGGCGGTGCCTCGTTGGCGCCAAGTCTGTGGTCATTGCCGGCAGTAGCTACGGAGAGACGTAACAAATCCGAATATTCATCTACTGCCTGAATCACTGCACAGAGGAAGAGGAGAAATTGTGCATTTTCATATGGTGTCTCTCCGGGAGATAATAGGTTTACTCCAGTGTCTGTAGCCATGGACCAGTTATTATGCTTGCCGGATCCATTGACGCCGGCAAATGGTTTCTCATGTAAAAGGCATACCATGCCATGCTTTCTGGCTACTTTCTGCATGATTTCCATGGTCAACTGGTTATTGTCTGTAGCCACGTTGGTGGTGGAAAAGATAGGTGCCAGCTCGTGCTGTGCAGGTGCCACTTCGTTGTGCTCTGTCTTAGCTAAGATACCCAGTTTCCAGAGTTCTTCGTTTAGCTCTTCCATAAAAGCAGATACTCTTGGTTTGATGACGCCAAAGTAGTGATCATCTAATTCCTGCCCCTTAGGTGGCATAGCGCCAAATAAGGTTCTGCCTGTGTATACCAGGTCTGGACGTTTCTCGAACATTTCCTTGTCTACCAGGAAGTATTCCTGTTCCGGTCCTACGCTGGTTCTGACGAATTTGGCTTCTGTGCCAAAAAGCTTTAAGATACGTTTTGCCTGTTTATTCAGAGCCTGCATAGAGCGAAGCAGTGGTGTCTTTTTGTCCAGTGCATCTCCTGAATAGGAGCAAAATGCAGTTGGGATACATAAGGTGTGATCTTTGATAAAGGCATAACTGGTAGGATCCCAAGCCGTATAGCCTCTTGCCTCAAAAGTAGCTCTCAAACCGCCTGACGGGAAAGAAGACGCATCCGGTTCCCCTTTGATCAGTTCCTTTCCGGAAAATTCCATAATGACACCGCCATCCGGAGATGGAGAAATGAAGCTGTCATGCTTTTCTGCTGTAACGCCGGTTAAAGGCTGGAACCAATGGGTAAAGTGGGTAGCTCCTTTTTCTACTGCCCAGTCTCGCATCTCTACTGCAACGGCTTCCGCTACCTTTTCATCCAGTTTTTCATTCTCATCGATGGTCTTTCTGAGAGAATTATATACAGAGGCAGAGAGTCTTGCTCTCATCACTCTGTCATCAAATACCAAATCTCCAAATAGTTCAGGTACACTTTGTTTTCCCATTTTTAAATCCTCCTTGTTTTCCTTTTCTATAGGTATTCTTTTCCATCTTTTGTTGGATTTTTGACTTTTCTGTACAGTTAAGTTCCGCTTGCCCCATAGTTAGCCAGCACTCTGGCAGATGGATCATTCACGTTACAGCCTTCCCACTCTTTATTCGGCATCCAGAAATCCACTACCATTTCTGCCTGTCCCGGATAATACTTTTCAAAGATTTCTCGGTAAAGCAAAGACTCTTTGGTAAAGGGCTTAGCGAAGGCGTATTTCTCTTTTTTTGCCAGGAACTCTTCGTCTGTATATTGCTTTTCCGCAAAGGCTGCCAGGTCATCTTTTAAGGAGTGGCCTACCGCATCGGAAAAGGCGGCTTTTTCTCTCCATAAAATGCTTTCCGGTATGAGATAGTCTCTTTCAAAAGCTTTTCGAAGCAGGTACTTTCCTTTACCATAGGTATTCAGCTTTTTTTCGGGTGGAATCGCCATACAATAAGCTACAAAGTCCAAATCTCCAAATGGAACTCGGGCTTCCAGCGAATTCACACTGATGCATCTGTCTGCCCTTAGGACATCATACATATGCAGTTCCCGGATACGCTTTTCGGATTCCTTTTGAAAAGCTTCTGCACTAGGTGCAAAGTCCGTATACTTATAACCAAAGATTTCATCCGAAATCTCTCCCGTGAGAATCACTCGTAAATCCGAGTAGTTATGAATGGCCTTACACAAAAGATACATGCCGATAGAAGCTCGAATAGTGGTAATATCATAAGTTCCTAAGGCTTCTATCACAGTATCCAAAGCTTCTATCACATCCTGCTCCGAAATGATGACTTCATGATGATTGGAATGTATATAATCTGCCACTTCTCTGGCATATTTCAAATCAATGGCATCCTTGTCCATACCGATGGCCCAGGTCTCTAGTGGCTGATCCAGAAGTTTCGCAGCGATCCCACATACCAAAGAGGAGTCCAGTCCCCCGGAGAGTAGAAACCCAACGGGTGTATCAGCATCCAGCCTTTTCGCCACTCCTTTCACAAGCAAATCATGGATTTTCTCATAGATGGTTTCCTGGGTATCTTGGTGATAGCTTTCTACTTTTGCCATGTCCTTATAGCAGGTAAATGTACCATTTTGGAAGTAATGTCCCGGTGGGAAAGGTTTGATTTTATCTACCAGTTCTATCAGGTTTTTCGGTTCTGATGCAAAGACGTAAGTGCCTTCTTTGGTCTGCCCATAATAAAGAGGTCTGATACCAATAGGATCTCTGGCAGCGATATAGGTATCCGTTTCTTTGTCATAAAGGATCAGTGCAAACTCCGCATCTAATCCGGCAAACATCTCAGTACCATATTCCCGGTACAATGCCGGCAAAATCTCACAGTCTGAGTCGCTTTGAAAAGTGTATCCTTTTTCCTGCAATTCCTTTTTCATCTTGCGAAAGCCGTAAATCTCTCCATTGCACACCAGTATCAGATTTTCTTTTTGAAAAGGCTGCATGCCTTCCTCTGTCAAACCCATAATGGAAAGGCGATTAAAGCCCAGGTAGCCATTGCCGGTATCTACCAATCTGCTGGCATCCGGTCCTCTGGAAATGGTTTTCATCAAAGCAGTTCGAATCTCTGATTCACTGCTGTCTGTTCCGCAAAACCCAATGATTGAACACATCCTCTTTCACTCCCTCAAGCGTTTTTAAACAAAAAAAGGGCGCCTTGGAGCGTATAACTCCAAGGCGCCTTTGCCTTCATTGAGTATGAGTTTACATGACAGGCTATCAACTGTCAAGCACTTTTTTTAATAAATTCTATAATTTCCGGATAAAGCAAGGTAAGCAAAGATGGCCAGGCAATTATCATAATATCTTCTGACTCCCTTACGAAGGGGCTGTTCCCAAAACCAGTTCACCCACTTCTTTGCCATCTCATAATCCGGGCTATCCATTTCAATGGCCAGAGCTCCTTGTGCCATAGTGGCCAAGAGGCCATAGGGATGTAGGACAGGTCTCTCTAGGGGAGTCCCATCTACCTTATAGCTACAACGAACCGCCTCTAAGCTGGTACCAAAGAATCGCATCATTCTCACCGGTATGTCCTTTAAAGCCTCGTCTTTTCCAAACCAGATAGCATCTAGACCGATATTGGCCACAGTGCGATAGGCATCACTGAAGAAGTCTCCAAACTGTCCCCATGGTAATTCCTCATCCATAGGAGTTCCATCAAAATTACCATACTCCGGACTAAGCCCCGTCTTTGCATGGCAGGCTTTCTTTAGATATTCGCGACTCACTTCTGCCGCCTCTTTGAAAAATGCTCTGTCTTCTTCCTCTGCCCAAAGTGCAAAAAGCTCATAGAAATGTGGCAAATGATAGGAAGGGTCTGTAAATCCGATTCCCGGTACAAAGAGAATCTGTTTATTTTCCCGATTCCACATAGGGCAGCCTTTTCTCCCGTTTTCCCCTTTGTGTACCATGGCTGTCAGAAGCTTCTTTGCCTCCGCAGAATAAGCGAAGATGCCCTCTCCGTCTCCCCATTTGTGGGAAGCAAAAAAAAGAGCCATGGCAAAGAATTCTTCTCCATCCGGTGCAGGGCCATCGGCATTCTTCGTCCCATCTGTCTGACAGGACCAAGCAAAATAGCCTTCATTTTCGCCCTCTTCTAAGTACATGTAGGTTTTCGCCCACTTCCAGATACGATCAAATTCCTCTTTCATATCCAGCTGTACACACATCATCATACCGTAGGACATACCTTCTGTTCTGGCATCGTCATTGCCGGTGTCAGTCAGGTATCCCATATCCGTTCCTACTGCATGATAGATTCTATCTTCCGGATCATAGAAGAAAGTCGCCACGACTTCCTTTAATCTTTCTTGTATTTCTGTTTCTGTCTTACCGATTTCCTTAAAGAAATTACGGTATTCTTTTGTTGTAAACGCGCCCATACCTGTTTTCTTTTATTTCTCCATCAATGCATCGATGACTTTAGGGAACTGCATAAAGTGAGAAGCTTTTACTAGGACTGCATCTCCTGCCTTCACATAATCCAGCAATGCCTTTGTCATGGATTCTCTATCTTCAAAGTAGTAAACTTCTTTTTCAGGTGCAAGCTTCTTTGCTTTCTCCTGGAAGTTCTTCATGAGCTTACCGACCAAAAATGCGGTATCAACTGTGGATGCTGCAAAAGCTTCTCCCACTTCACCGTGGAGTTCAGCTTCTCTCTCACCCAGCTCTCCCATATCACCAAGTACGGCTATTTTACGTCCCTTTGCATTTTCCAGTACATGAAGAGCTTCCTTCATGGACATAGGGTTTGCATTATAACAATCATCGATGAGAATCATATCCTTATGGTGAATGAGGTTCGTACGTCCCTGTATGGTCTTTGCTTCCGCAAGGCCCTTTTGAATCTCTTCGATAGACAGACCAAGTTCTAATCCTACGCAGGTAGCTGCCAGTGCGTTATACACATTATGTCTTCCCGGGATACTGATTCTGGCATCGAAGGAAGTCTCGTCTTTTTCACCAGACTCCTGCGCATGCAGTTTCATGGCCACGCCATCCAGTCCCAGATTCTCGATATCTGTAGCATAGGCTTTCAAATCAGCGGTAGGTAATAGTTCTGTCACGCCTTCTTCTCTCACCCCAAAGAAGTCCAGTTTCACAGGCTCTACACCTACTACTTCTTTGAAACGATTCTGCAAAGTAGAAAGCTTATCGTCATCGCCATTTAGTACAGCTACACCACCAGGCTGTAAGAACTTCAACATGCAGGACTTTTCCTTTAGGACGCCATCTCTGTCCCCTAGGTTCTCTAGATGACAGGTACCGATATTGGTAATGACGCCGATATCCGGCTTCGCAATTTTCGCCAGGCGATCCATTTCGCCAAAATCAGAGATACCCATCTCCAAAACAGCTACCTGATGCTCGTCTCGAATGCGGAATACTGTAAGAGGCAATCCAATTTCATTGTTGAAATTCCCAGCGGTCTTTAATACGCTATACTTTTGGCTAAGGACTGCTGCGATAGTTTCCTTGGTACTGGTTTTCCCAACACTACCGGTGATACCCACTACTTTAATATCCAATACGGAACGATAGAATGCTGCTAAATCCTTTAGCGCCTGGGTAGTAGATGCCACCTGAATCAGTCCTCCTGGAAGAAGTTCCGGATTCGGCTCACCATTTTCCAGAAGCAGGTCTTCCGGAATACGCTCTACTAGCGCACCTAAAGCGCCCTTTTCCAGTACGGACTTCACAAAGCTATGTCCGTCTACACGCTCTCCCGGAATGGCTACAAAGAGGCCCTCTGCCTCCACCAATCTGCTATCGATTACCACAGAGGATACGGTTTTCTCCGGATGAAGATTCTGTCCCACCAGAGTGCCGTGACATACCTCTGCTATTTTAGTTAATGTAAGTTCTTTCATACTGCTTTTCTTTTTCGATTTCGATACGTTTTTTCTATTTTTCTAAGGAAATCTGGATTAGTTTCTCGCACAAATCTGCAAAGGACCAGCCGATTTCTCTAGCTTCCTGTGGCAGTAAGCTGGTAGGTGTCATACCCGGTAAAGTATTTGCCTCCAGGCAGAATAAGTTTTCTTTTTCATCCATGAGGAAGTCAATACGAGAATAAGTATCCAGTCCCAATACTTTTGCAGCTGCTTCTGCATAACCCTGCATTTCTTTGGTCTTTTCCTCGGAAATCTGTGCTGGGCAAGTCTCTACGGCAGAGCCTGCTTTGTATTTGTTCTTATAATCGTAGAAGCCCTGAATCGGCGCAATCTCGATAATAGGCAGTGCCTTACCCTGAATGACACCTACAGAGAACTCTCTACCTTTTACATAATCTTCTACTACTACTTCATCTTCCCAGCGGAATGCTTCCTGTAATGCTGCATCTAAGTCTTCCTGTTTATCGACGATAGAAACACCGATGCTGGAACCACCACAAAGAGGTTTCACAACGCATGGCAAATGTGGCGCGATCTTTTCTCCCTTTTTGGCAACCTGACCCTGCGGGAATGGAACCCCTGCCTGACGCAGGAATAATTTCGTAACACCTTTATCCATAGATACCGCACTGCTTAAGTGGCCTGTACCTGTGTATTTTACACCGAAGAGATCAAACGCTGCCTGTACTTTACCATTCTCGCCGTTTTCGCCATGCAAAGCCATAAAGACAATATCTGCTTTCTGGCAGAGCTGAATGACATTTGGACCAAAAAAGCAATCACTCTGGTCTTTTCTGCTGGCTTTTACTTTCTGTAAGTCCGGTGCGATTTCCGGAATACCCTCTACATGGATGCTTAATTCCTCTGTACGTTCAAAGGCATCCGTAATCTCCTGTTCCTCTTCGAACAGACCCATAAATACATCTAATAAAAGAACTTTGTGTCCTCTGGAGCGAAGCGCCTTGGCTACTTCTGTTCCTGTGACAAAAGATACGTCACGTTCTGTACTTAATCCGCCTGCTAAAACTACGATATTCATCTTGAAAAACTCCATTCTATGATTGATTCTATCTTCTAAAGTTTACTTAATTATAAGCAATAAACAACGTTCTAAGTGTACCCCTTTTTAGCCTAAAGTACAAGCCATCCAAAGGCTGTCTTATAGACCGGGAAGACCTGCCAAATAAGCTCGCATGGTATTCATGACTCTCTTCTTATCTGCACTCCACAATGGCTCGATTAGAAGACGCTTTGGCCCATCTCCCGTGAGTCTATGGATGATGGTTTCCTTGGGTAAAATCTGAAGGCACTTTCCTACCACCTGACAGTACGCTTCTAATGTAAAAATCGGAAAAGGATTCGCTTCATACTCCTTCGCCAAATCGGTTCCCTTTAACACATGTAAAAGCTGCAATTTGATGCCAAATAAGGTGGGTTTTAGATTTGCCAGATACCGGACGGTTTCCAGCATATCTGCCTCTGTCTCTCCCGGTAAGCCCAGAATCACGTGGGTAACGACCTTCAGTCCGGGCAGCAATCCTCCGGCATCGTCCTCTTCCGTCCCGGTCAGTCTCTCATAGGCGTCTGCAAACACCGGCAGTTCATAGCCTCTTCGAATATAGGATGCTGTCTTTTCGTGAATGGTTTGAAGGCCAAGTTCCACCCAGACTTCCTTTCGTAGGTTCATCTTCTTTAATGCATGAATCATTTTATCTGATAGGCAGTCCGGTCTGGTACCGATGGAAATGCCTGCGATTTCCGGATAAGAAAGCACCTCTTGAAATAACGCTATGAGTCTATCTTCATCCCCATAGGTATTGGTGAAGGATTGGAAATACGCAATATACTTCCGCTCCTCTTCCGGTATAGACGCCGGAATTTTCGCCGCCACCTTTTCCTTGGCTTCTGCGATTTGCTGCTCAATGGGCGCAAATTCTGCGGCAAAGTCTCCGCTTCCTCCTTCAGAACAAAAGATGCAGCCCCCGGTTCCAATGGTGCCATCTCGGTTTGGACAGGTACATCCGCTACTTAAGGACAATTTATATACTTTTGTATGATACTTTTCTTTGAGATATTCTGATACTTTCTTCATCATTCTAAAAAAAGTCCCCGCCATGGGCTCTTGGGGAAACCGCATGGCAGGGACTGCCGTTATCGATTTAAATCGCAACAACCTATTTTATTTTACAGCGCCGGCAACCATACCTGCAATAATCTGTTTCTGTAAGAAGAAATACAGAAGCAGGATTGGTAACAAGGTAAGTACAAGCGCAGCCATTATCAGTCCGTAATCGGAACTGTATGTGCCATAGAAGGAGTAAGTCGACAATGGCAAGGTATATAATGGCTTTTTCCCAAGTACAAGGCTTGGTAAAAGGTAATCATTCCAAAACTGCATGGCATTCAGAATGATTAAAGTGGATGTAACAGGCTTCAAAAGCGGAAATACCACCTTCAGGAAGGTCTGCATCTTGGTACATCCGTCGATGTAAGCAGCTTCCTCTAAGGATTTAGGTACACCGGATTTGATAAAGCCGTTGTACATGAATACGGACATACTCATGGCAAATCCCGTATGCATGAAAATCAAAGATACACGATGATTCAACACGCCAAGCTGTGCACCATAAATGGATACCAGTGGAATCATGACAGCCTGGAACGGAATAATCATGGATGCGATCATCATGGCGAAAATGATTTTACCAATGGTGCTTCCGGAACGAACAATGTAATATGCCACCATGGAAGACAGCATGATTACACATAAAGTTGCGAGACCTGTGATAAACAGGGAGTTTCCGAAGGCTTTTAAGAATTCCATTTGCTGAAAAGCTTTCACATAGTTTACAAAGCTAAAGCCCTGTTCGCCCAAAAGCGCCATAGGATTTCGAATAATATCGCGTTTGGTTTTGAAAGAATTCACAATCACCATGAAAAACGGAATCAGGAAAAAGATTGCCGCAATAATCAGCAGGATGAAAATCACAATGTCGCTGATTAGTTTCTTTACGCCGCCTACCTGCATGGTAACCGGTGTGGTATTAGCGCTACCAGCCATTATGCTTCCACCTCCTTCTTTTTACCAAAGTAAACCTGTAAACCGGAGATTACTGCTACTACGATGAACAAGAATACTGCTTCCGCCTGGCCGATACCATACTTACGTGCGGTAAAGGCCTTCTCATATACATGCATTGCTACCAGTCTGGTAGAACCGTAAGGTTCACCACCGGTTAGTGTTAAGTTAATATCGTATACCATGAAAGCTCTAGAGAGCGTCAGGAAGATACAAATTACAAAGCTTGGAACCATCAGCGGCAAGATGATGTGACGCATCTTTGTCCATTTCTCTGCCCCATCAATGCTGGCTGCCTCTAAGACATCCTCGGAGATTCCGGTAAATCCGGCGATATAAATCAGCATCATATAGCCTGCAAGCTGCCAAACACTGACTACCACCAAAGACCAGAATGCTTTATCCGGATCAGCAAGCCAGGATTTGGAGAAAATCTCCCATCCAAAGTTCTTGCCGATTTTTACAAGTGCCTGAGAGAATACGAACTGCCAAATAAAACCAAGTACTACACCACCAATCAGGTTAGGGGTAAAGAAACCTGCTCGGAAGAAGTTCTGTCCCTTCAGTACCTTGCCGGATAATAAATATCCAAACAGGAAACCAAATACATTTACCAGTACAACGGACAATGCCACATACTTCAAAGTAAGTACCATAGATGTCCAGAAGTCTTTATCTTTTAATAATGCTGAATAGTTCTCAAATCCTACCATGGTTTTTACAGCTTTGATGCCGTCCCAATCTGTAAAGGTCAGATAAAAACCATAGAGGAATGGAATGATGACTACACACAGGAACACAAATGTGCCCGGTAGTGCAAACATCAAAAAGCTTTTAATTTTATCCCCTTTTGTACGCCCCAAGAGTTCCATACACGTCCACCTTTCTGTGAAACTAAATCTTATTTCTGTGCAGCCCAGTATTCTGCTACTTCAGAAGCTACACCTGCGCGGTCAATCTGACCACCTACATATTTCTGCATTGTTGCACCTACTACAGACCAATGATCGGAAGGAGCAATGAAGCTGGAGGAATAGGTCTTACCAGCACCCATCTTTGCTACGATATCTTTGGAAAGTGGATCAAGTGGTGCTACTGTGTTGTTTGTGCAAGCAGGAATCAGTGCGCATTTTTCAACAAGTGCTTTCTGTCCGGATTCGGAGTTTACAAGCCAGTCGATAAATGCAAGTGCTGCTTTCTGCTGATTTTCTGTAGACTGTTTCTTATCTACCATAAGCTGTTTGGTAGGAGAAGCCTGCATGGCATTGTTTGCAAAGTCAGAAGTATCATTTCCCATGAAGAATGGTAAGAAACCATATTCATCACTTGTGGAAGCGCCTGCGGACTCTAAGTTAGGCCATGCCCAGTTACCGTTTAACCAGAATGCTGCTTCTTTATCTACCAGGTGCATAGGATCTTCATCATAGATTGCACCAAGAGGATCTTCTTTGTTGTAGTTGTACTCAAGTACTACATCCATGGTATCCATGAACTGTGTGAATCTGTCATAGCTAGCGATGTCTAAGTCACCGGATTCAAGCTGTCCGATTACTTCCATAGCGCCCTCTGTTGTGCCGTCTTTTGTGTCATATACATAACCGAAATCATGTGCACCTAAAGACCAGTCTTCTTTAGAAAGAACAACAGGGTTCTCCATACCTGCATCTCTTAAGGATTTGCAAAGTGCTTCGAAGCTCTCTGTAGAATTGATAGAAGCAGGATCAAAAGATGTACCTAATGTCTCTTCAATTGCAGTCTTGTTGTAGATGATACCACGACCTTCTACACAGAATGGGAAGCTGTAAATCTTTCCATCTACTTTTGTTACCATGGATTCGCAGTACTGTACCCAGGATTCGTTTGTTAAATCTACGCCATACTCTGCACCAAGAGCTACTACGTCTGTAGTATCCAGAATAGCCATGGTCGGTGCTGTACCGGAATTGTACATGGAAGTTACTTTTGTATAAGGCACTTCACCTGCACCGCAAGCAAGTACTTCAAGGTGAATGCCTGTCTCCTCTTCAAATGTCTTTGCGGATTCTTCCAATGCACTCTGAATCTCACCTTTGGAGTTCAAGATTGTGATAGATTCTCCTGCAAGCTCAGAAGTAGCTGCTGTGCTTTCGCCGCCTTCTGCTGTAGTAGTCTCTCCGCCTTCTGTTGCCGGAGTAGCAGGTGCTGCTGCGTTGCCACAACCGGCTAACATAGAGATTGTCATAGCACCGGTCAAAGCCAAAGCGCCAAGTTTCATGTTTTTGTTTTTCATTGTTTTTTGCTCCCTTTCTTTTTCAAAACAACATTGACCTCCCCTTACGGATTCCCCATTAATTTGTGGTAATCTCATAAGAATATGTATCAAAGTCCACCTTTAATACAGCTTTATACTCATCTTTCTCCCAGCTCATGGTCATCTTGTGGCCTTCTGTCGTGACAGTAAATTTGCTGTCAAATCCAAAGGCCGGATAGGTATTTCGTAATTTCAAAAGTGCTAGCTGCTTTTGTACGATTTCCTGTCCTAATAAGTCTTCCACTTCCTGTAAAGAAAGGTTGGTCCGATTGATTTCTTTGTGTCCGCCTTCACCTGCTCGTTTTACTGCTTCCATATTGTTTTTGCCTGCAAACAGATCTAGGTACCACACCTGTGGCTTACCCGGCATAAACATCTGGATGGCTCTGGCAAGAAGCATCTTCTTATCATCTTCTCCCAGTGCGCTGTAGTAGGTGGCGTTCACCTGATAGTACATGTTCTTCTTACCGTGTAGGTTCTTTACAAGTCCTCCACGTTTCACAATGGTGTCAATCAGTTTTTCTATCTGCTCATCCGGCAGGAATCCCTTTAAGTCCAGCATCGGAATACCATCATGGCATCCCAGCATATTCACGACTTTGATGTGATTCTCTGTCAGTTCAGTAGCCCATTTTGCAAGTCTTTCGCCGTTTTTCTCCTCTAATGCATCAATGAGGAGTCCCGGCAGGAAGAAGTCGTAGGTCATATAGCCCATCTTTGCTACTTTTGCGTAAGTGCCTTCTCCATAGCTTGCATGAATCTCCGGCAGTAAGGACAGGCCGTATTTGTCGGCTAATTCCTTTACTCTACCCAGTACTTCCCAGGTGTCCGGCTCATTTAAGAAATTCTTCTTTCCCGGCTCCTTCGGTGCATAGGCAAATGCATCCAGTCTGACAATTTTTGCACCATAGTCAGATAAGGTATGTAAAACCTTGTCATAGTGTTTCCAAACCAGCGGAGATTTGATGTTCAAATCCATCTGGCCTAAATAGGTACGGTTTTGTTCCAAAAGATTTACAACCGCATCCTTATATTCTTCTACACCGCCAAAATCACAGTCTGCAGGTTTCTTTCCTGCATCCAAACCTTCTTTTAATCTTGCAGCGATTTTTTCAGCGGTGCCATATTGCATCTGCACCTGTCTCATCAAATCTACTGCATCGTATCTTGGATACCGTACTTCCTGATAGAACGTATTCCAATAGGGAACGTCTTTGCCGTCCGGCATACGTACCATCAGGATTGGTAATCCAGGTTTTCGGAAAAACATATCCTTTATATATTCTTCCTCCGGTTGAATGTAACCTTCTGGGGTCATATGACCCTTTCCCTCCCAAAAGGTGTTCCAGTTAATAAAGAAATCTTTATACTCTGATTCGTCCCCTTTTTGAATCAGATCCTGGAACTCTGCAGATAAGACAGATGCATGGTTCAGAATAAAATCCAGTTTTAAATCTATACCAAGGTCTCGAATAGCCTGCAGGTCTTCCTTTCGTGCCAATTCTCTGTTAAGGCCATAGTCGATGACAGAGAATCCGCGGTCCAAGTCTGTATGAAACAGGCTTGGTAAGATGTAAAAGGATGAGAACGCATCCTCACAATCTTTCTTTTTTAAAAATGCAACGATATCGGAAAGTGTACCACCTACGCTGTCCGGATAAGCATTCAGCATAGGTCCGTTATCTACTGTATGATTCTTACTCATTTGAATTCCTTTATGCCATCACCTTTTCATACTCTGCAAAGCTCAAAAGCTCTCCATTTTTGGAAAGAATAATCTTTGCTTTTTTTGCCTGGTGATGTAATTTTTCTTGTTCCAATGCCAGTACCATCATGGTGAATGGGCTATCTAACTTTCCATCTCGGTTACGGGCTCTTCTGTGGGCCAGTGTCTCCTCCGGTGTGCTGTTTAGAAGGACCGGAATATCTACTCCCTGCAGATAGTCGCTGTTGCCATGGGTCCACTCTACAAGTAAAACATCTACCTGTGAGAAATCTACCTTCTCATACCAAAGGGCTGTATCGTCTCTGCCCATACGTCTTAAATAAATGCTGCTCTGTCCCTGATGGAAGGCTTTGATGATGTCAGAAACTTCATCAAAATCTGTCTCATTTGGAGTACCCAGGTAATCCTTTAATGCAGCTCTGCCACCTTCTAAATAAGGTGCCATCCAAGGGTTTTCCTGAAGGAGTCCCTGGTCTGCATCCACTTCCTTTGCTTGGAAGTCTCTGATGATTTCCACCCGTTCTTTTGTCAGAGCATCAGCCTTTGCCATGGCTCTCATTCCGGCTTCCCGGAATACTTTCAGTCTCTCTGCGTCGTTGTACATCGGAATACGATGTGGGTAATTGTCACCGGATAAAGTATATGCACCAATGCCGGATTCTCTTAAATAAAATGCCAGTAAGGAAGCGATTTCAGACTTGCCTACACCGGAGCCGCCGCATACAGCTACCACGATTTTTTCTGAATTTCCTTTTTCCAAAACCTTAATCATTTCACCAATCAATTCTGGAAAAATGGTCGTTGCTTTTCTGATATGCTCTTCTGAAATCTCTACTTTATCCCCTGGCATATCGCCATGAGGAATGTCCGCAGGAACCTGAATTCCTGTCCAAGGTAATAAAGCTTCTAAACTTTCTTTTTTCATAATTTCCTCTAACTATAATCCCGGTTTCAAAAATGAACCGTTTCATATTTTGGGTATACCCATGTGGTATATTTTCAAGTTATCAAACAATCGTTTCAGTGTAAATAGTGAATTATTACCTAATATTGCGCAGCGTTTTTGTGCAAAACAGAGAATTGAGACAGGGTTAACCCTATGATACAATAGTACAGGACTTAGTTGAACTATTTCATTTTTATTAGGAGAAACTGGATTCGATATGGCAACCATACGTGATGTAGCCAGAGAAGCTGGCGTGTCTTTAGGTACTGTATCCAAAGTACTAAATGGCATCTATGTAAAAGAAGAAAACAAAAAAAGAGTACTAAAGGCCATGGAGGATTTGCAATATCAGGCAAACCCAAACGCCCAGCGTTTAAAGGCCAAATTAACCGGGGATATCGCAGTCATCGTTCCTACTTTACAAAACCCCCTCTTTCCTGCGCTTTTAGATAGTATTGAGGCAGAGCTTTCCAAGGAGGGACTTCGTATGCTGATTTGTATCTCCAGAGATGATCCGGCTAAAATGCGGAATTATATTTCTATGGCCAAGAATTCCCGTGTAGACGGTATCTTCGGTGTAAGTTATACCCAATTACCTCCGGAAGAATTAAGTGGCATGGCTTTTGTCTCCTTTGACCGTCATCTCTCTCCGGAGATTCCTTGTGTCTCCTGTGACAACTTTGCAGGTGGCTATTTAGCCGCCCGTACTTTAAAAGAAAAAGGAGCTGAGAAGCTCCTATGTATCTGGACCGGTGTAGATGATGAGGACGCAGAGCCTACCAAACGTATCGATGGCTTCCGCAAATACTGCGAGGACCATAATATGGAATACCAGATTCTGCGTTATCAAGAGCATAATGAGAAGGATACCAATTACATGTACCCTTCTGCCAGCAGCAATCTCACCATTACCGAGGGTCTGGAAAGTTATATCAAAAGTAAAAACGGAAAGCCAAAGTTTGAATATGACGGCATCTTTACCAGTTCCGATCACCTGGCTGTTCAGGTAAGAGATATCCTATCCATGCGAGGAATTCGTGTTCCATTAGACGTGCAACTCATTGGTTTCGACGGTATCGTCTCCGCCGGCAACGGAAAACCGGTGGTCTCTTCCATTCACCAGCCGGTGGAGCTCATTGCTAAAACCGGTTTGTACATGTTACATGACTTGATTCAAGGAAAGAAGCCGGAAAGTAATCTTTCTTTGCCGGTAGCCTTCTTAGACGGTGGCACCACAAGATGATTCCATCTATCATTTACATAAAAAACGGAGAGCAAAATCTGCTCTCCGTTTCTGCTTTATCGTTTTTAGTACTTTCTTTGGTTCTTCAGTTCTTCATACAAAAGCTCATAGTTATGATAGCGGATCTCACTAATCTTGCCTTCCGCCCGGGCCTTCTTTACACCGCAATCCGGTTCCGATATATGCGCACAACCACGGAATCTGCATTCTGATTCATACTGTTCAAATTCCGGATAGTAAAAATGCAACTCTTCTTTCTCTAGCTCAAAAAGATTTAAAGAAGAGAATCCCGGTGTATCTAAGATAAAACTTTGCGGATTGATGGCAAAAATCTGTGTATGCCTGGTGGTATTCTTCCCTCTGGCGATTTTCTTTGAAATCTCTCCCACTTCCATATCTGCATTGGGGCAAAGATAATTGATCAAGGTAGACTTTCCTACTCCACTGGGGCCTGCCAATGTAGTGGTCTTTCCCTCTAGAAGAGCTTTCACTTCTTCCACGCCTTCCTCTTTATGGGAACTGATAAAGAGTACCTTGCATCCGCATGCTTCATAAGCCTGTCTTAAGTTATCCTTCTCCGCCTCTGTGGCAATATCGCTTTTGCTAAAACAAATAGTGGTGGTTAGATTCTGCTGTTGCATCATAATCAGGAACCTATCTAATAGATTCAGATTCGGCTCAGGCTTTGTAATGGCAAAAATCACCATGGCCTGATCGATGTTGGCCACCGCCGGTCTGATGAGCTGGCTTTTTCTGGGCAGAAGGGAAATGATATTTCCCTTTAATTCCTGTCCTTCCAAGCACTCCAGTTCTACATTATCTCCCACCAGGGGCTTGATATTTTGCTTACGAAAAATGCCTTTTGCCTTACATTCATAGGTATTTCCATCTTCCGCATAGACATAGTAGAAGCCTGCAATTCCTTTCACGATTTTTCCCTGCATGCTATTCCTCTACAAATTCCAGTTTTCTGGAAATGGATACCGGTGTACTGGTACCTTCTGTCACTGTGGTTTCCCCAGTCTCAGGATTGGTACTGGTCACCGCATCCGTGGTATTGGTGTAATTAAAAGTTACAATACCATTTGGGGATTTGATGCCGGAATAATTCACGGCAATTGGGAAACTGGTCTCTGTACTATTACGAAGTACCGTACCATCCCCTGCAGTAATGGTAACCTGTACCGGTGTGCCCGGTTTGAATTTCGGATCTTCCTGCGCAGTCGGTGCTGTAATATTTCCGTTGAACTTATAGCTGCCTTCTGACTTGCCGCTGCTGACACGGATATCTACCACGCCACCTGCATCTAAGTAGCTTCCTTCTGATACGCTTTGCCAGCATACCTGACCTTCTGCTACTTCATTGCTTTCTGTATAACTGGTCTTGCCCAGTTCCAGTCCGGCCTCGATTAGTTTTGCCAAGGCCTCATCTTCTGTGACACCTACCAGATTCGGTACGCGAATCTTGGAATCATCTGCTCCTGTACTAACGGTCAAGGTAACAGTAGAACCGGCAGGGGCTTTGGAACTGGATTCCGGAGACTGTTTGATGACATAATTCTCCTTTACCGCTGCATTGGTAGTTTCTGTTTTACTTACGACAAAACCTGCTTTTTCCAGCTCTGTCTTAGCTTCTTCGTAAGTCTTTTCCACTACATTCGGTACTTCCACACCTTTACCGCCGGTGCTGACAGTCAGGGTGATGATAGCGCCCTTCTCTACTTTTTGGCCTTTCTCCACATCCTGGCTAATGACAGTATTGGCATCATAGGCTGAAGTCTCCACATAATTGATGGCAGTCTTTAGGCCTAATGCTGTTAAGGCTTGCTCTGCATCTGTCAGGGATTTGCCCACTGCATCAATCATGGTGATGCCGGAAGTGTCTTCTACCGTCTCGGTTTCAGCGCTGTCACCGCCAAAGTGGAATAAGCCCATCTGGTGACCTGCAAAAAGCACAATCAAAAGTCCTACTAAAGCTGCTGCCACTATCATAAGTATGGTGGTAAGCTTCTCTTTTTTCGGATCGTAGTCTTCCTCTTCCTCATCATAATCATCCACATAGCGGATTTCATCGCGACGAGATTTCTTTTTGTTTTCTCTATAGGGAGGATACTCTTCCTCGTAATCTTCGTAGTCCTGTTCATGATACGCACTCTTGATACGACTCATATCGTCCTCAGAGTACATTCTGGTACTGCCGCCAGCCTCAGTCTCGATGTCCTTTACAATGTCCTTATTTGGATTTAAGAGGGACTGCTTTAGGTCATCAATCAAATCCGGCACGCACTGATATCTGCGTTGCGGACTCTTTTGACAGCATTTCATAACGATTTTTTCAATGCTGATGGGAATCTCCGGTACATACTCTCTGGGAGAAACCATATCCTCCTGAATATGCTTAATGGCAATGGCCACCGTAGTATCTCCATCAAAAGGGACTCTACCCGTCAGCATTTCATATATGGTGATACCCAAAGAATAGATATCACTCTTTTCATCACTATAGCCACCTCTTGCCTGCTCCGGTGAAGTATAATGTACACTTCCCATCACGTTGGAGGAGATGGTTTTGCTGGTAGCGGCTTTGGCGATACCAAAGTCTGTTACCTTTACCTTTCCATCTTTGGAAATGATGATATTCTGTGGCTTAATATCACGATGAATGATATGCTTGCTGTGTGCCGCTTCGATACCCATAGCCACCTGAATGGCAATGCTTACTGCTTCCTTTACGGATACTCTGGCTTTTTTCTCAATATATTTTTTCAGTGTGATGCCCTCAATGAGTTCCATCACAATATAATAGACGCCGTTTTCTTCCCCTACATCATAAACCGTTACGATATTGGGATGCATCAGACAAGCTGCTGCCTGTGCCTCTGTACTAAAGCGGGAAACGAAATTCGCATTCTCACTGAACTCCTGCTTTAATACTTTCACTGCTACAAGACGGTTTAGCTTATGGTCTTTTGCTTTATATACATCAGACATACCGCCGGCGCCGATTTTTTCCAGCACCTCATAGCGGTCGCCTAGGATCATTCCTATTTTAATCATGTTTACTCAACCTCAATCATTACCACGGAGATATTGTCTTTTCCACCATTTTGGTTTGCAATTCGCACAAGTGCGTCTGTCTTTTCCAAAAGGTCTCGCTGTGCAGAGCTTACCATACGGATTTCTTCGTCCTCCAGCATGTTACTAAGTCCATCGGAACACAGAAGAATGGTATCTCCCTTTTGAATAGGCACGTCATAGAAGTCAGCTTCTACTTCATCTCCTACCCCTACGGCTCTGGTGATGATATTCTTATTTGGGTGATTTCTGGCACTTTCTCTATCTATTTCTCCAAGTCGAACCATTTCCTCTACCAAGGAATGATCCACTGTAATCTGCTTGATACTTTTCCCTCTGATCAGATACAGTCTGGAATCGCCGATATTGGCCACCTTCATGGTATCTTTATACACAACCGCTGCAACAAGGGTGGTCCCCATGCCTTCCATGTTTTCGTTGTTGTTTGCCATGTCAAAGATTTCTTTGGTAGCTTTATCGATACCGGCTTGCAAGATTTTCTCTGCATTACGCTCATGAGAATTCTCCGCCAGATTTACAATGGTCTCTACCGCATATCTGGATGCATAATCCCCGGCTTTGTGTCCTCCCATACCGTCACAAATCATGTAAAGATTTGGTAGGTTTCCCACCGGCAAATCAGAGGTATAGACCACGTCCTGATTCATTTTTCGTTTAATCCCCTTATCCGAAAGGGACGCTGTCTTAAGCAAAACTTTTTCTCTCCTATGTCCTTGTTTCACACACTTATTTTAGTGTACCACGACTGTCACTGTTTTGGGAATGTCTCCGTCTAAGTTGGCCACAGGCTCCATCGATGTCCCTACCCATTTCTCGACGAATGGTAGCCTGGATATGGGCTTTCTCCAGTTCTTTCTGGAAAGAAATCACATCCCCTCTATCTGTTTCTTCCATACCACATTCCTTTACCGGGTTTACCGGAATCAGGTTCACATGGCAGTTCATGCCTTTGATGAGACGAATGAGCTCGGCTGCCTCTTCCTTCCCATCATTTTTTCCTTTCACCAGGGAATACTCAAAGGTCAGTCTTCTACCGGTCTGCTTAAAATAATACCGACAGGCATCCATAAGCTCTTCTAAGCTATAGGAATTGGCAATCGGCATCAGTGCCTTACGCTTTTCATCTGTGGGTGCGTGTAAAGAAAGAGCCAGTGTAATCTGCAGTTTTTCATCTGCCAGCTGTCGCATTCTCGGAACAATACCGCAGGTACTGACTGTCACATCTCGCTGACTTAGGTGTAAGCCATCTTCATTTGTCAGCATATGAATAAATTTTAGTAGATTGTCATAATTATCCATGGGCTCACCGGTGCCCATGACCACCACATGACTTACCCGTTCTCCGGTGTCTTTGGTGATTTGATAAATCTGGTCTAACATTTCTGCAGACGCTAAGTTTCTGGCAAGGCCATCTAACGTGGAGGCGCAGAACTTACAACCCATTCGGCACCCCACCTGGGAGGAAATACATACGGAGTTTCCATACTTATAGCGCATCAAAACGCTCTCCACATAATTTCCGTCTGCCAATCGAAACAGATACTTTCTGGTTCCGTCCTCTTTGGAAATCTGTAAATCTTCGATTTCCAAATGGGTCATGGTATAGTTGTTTTTCAACTGCTCTCGAAAAGCACCGGATAGATTGGTCATGGCATCCACATCGTCTACCAGCTTTTGGTGAATCCACTCATAGACTTGTTTTGCTCTAAACTTCTTTTCTCCCAGTGCCAGAAATTCTTCTGTTAATTCGCTTAAAGTAAGGTTCTTTAAATCTTTTTTTGTTTCGTTCTCTATCATTTCTATTTTAATTCTTTGAAATTAATCTTTTCGTAGTCTTGCCACGAAGAAGCCGTCGCTATCCTGCTTTCCGGGAAAAAGCTGCAGCATGCCTTTCTTTGTGTCCTCGTCCTGTAGTTCTTTCGGTAAATAAGCATCTAAGGACTCCGGCGTAAGACCATGCTTTTCCATGATATAGGCTACTTGCTCCCCATTCTCTGCTTTTCTGACGGTGCAAGTACTATAAATCAGCACGCCACCTTTTTTCAGATACGGGATGCAGGTATCGATAATCTCTCTTTGTAAAGGAATCAGGCTCTCTAACCCCTCTTCCGTAATATGGTACTTGATATCTCTTTTTCGACCCATAATGCCAAGGCCTGAACACGGGACATCCAAAAACAGCACATCGGCTTTTCCAAGCATATCAGGGTCCGGCACTGTAGCATCAAAGCAAGTAGCTTTCGCCTGGGTTAAATGCATACGAGAGAAATTCTCTTCCATACGCCAAACCTTTTCCTCGCTGATATCTCTGGCTTCCACCTGTACTTTGCCACCTGCCTTTGTAGCTGCATGCATGGATTTTCCACCGGGAGCTCCGCAAGGGTCCAAAATAAAGTCCCCTTCTTTGATGCCCGCCACTTCTGCCGGGAACATACTACTGACATCCTGCACCGTCCACAAGCCTTCTGCAAATCCCGGAAGTTTGGTAAGATTATCCAGTTTCTTTAGCCCATAGGCATAAGGAAGTAAGCTTGACTGTGTCACTTCCACACCAGTCTCTTCCAGCGCCTTGAGCAGTTTTTCTTTTTCTGCCTTTGTGATATCTTCTCGAATACGGATGTACACAGGGCGCACCTGCAGGCTGGCTTCTGCCATACGTAGCATCTCTGCCTTCCCATAGTCCTGCTGCCAGATTTTCAGAACCTGCTCCGGCATGGAGTAGGTGATGGATGCCCGCTGTATGTCAGAGAAACTTATATATCGCTCTCCCGTAAAATCTAAGAGGGATTCTTTCTCTCTGCTGATGGTTCGAAGGACACCGTTTACGAAACCCTTTAACTGGGTAAATTTATGGGCCATGGCAAGCTTCACTGCTTCATTGCAGGCTGCTGCCGGGCCAACTTTATCCATATACAGAATCTGATACGCGCTCATACGCATCAAGGAACGAATCAGTGGCTTCATTTTCTGTACCGGCGTCTTACTTACCTGATTTATTACGGCATCCAGTGTGATTTTACGCTCAATGGTGCCCTCTAACAGACGTTTCAAAAAAGCCTTATCTCTGGTGTCAAAATAGTCGTACTTCTCCAGTACAGACTGCACCATTACATGAGAATATTCTTTTTCTCTTTCCATTTCCAAAAGGGTACTCAGTGCCACTTCTCTTACGTTTACTTCTGCCATTTCGTTTTCTTTCTATGCTTTGAAGCGTTCTCCTGCCACCACCTGATAGCCTAAAAGGAAATCATGGGTAGGCATACGCTTCTTACTTTCCATCTGCACATCGTCCAGGCGCAGATAGCCTTCACCTGTTTTGATATAGATGGCATCCTTGGTTACCAGGCTAGCTTCTCCCGGCTCCACTTCTGCCAAATAAGGGATGTCCATTTGATCCAGTTCTGCATCACTGATTGCTTTGGCTCCCCAGATTTTCAAGGTTTTGTTACGGAAGGTACAAAAGGCCCCGGGCCAGGAATTTAAGCCTCTTACCAGTCTTTCCACTACGATAGCTTCTTTATTCCAGTCCACACGTCCCATTTCCTTTTTCAGCATCTTCACATGGGTGGCCTTGGATTCGTCCTGGGCTTCCGGAGTGATTTCGCCATTCATCAGTTTCGGCAGGGTCTCTACCAAAAGTTTGGCACCTGCTTTGCTGAGTTTTTCAAAGAGACTATCCCCAGTCTCATTCTCTGCTATAGGCACTTCTACCTTGGATAGCATAGGACCGGAATCAAGTCCAAGTTCCATCTGCATAATGGTAACACCGGCCACCTCATCTCCATTGAGGATTGCCCACTGAATAGGAGCCGCACCTCTGTATCTCGGAAGCAGGGATGCATGCACATTGACGCAGCCGTATTTCGGCATATCCAGGATTTCCTGAGAAAGGATCTGTCCAAAGGCAGCCACAACGAAGAAATCCGCCTCATACTTACGAAGCTCTGCTACCGCCTCTTCCTCTTTGATTTTCTGAGGCTGGAACACCGGGATATTCTGAGAAATGGCGTATTCCTTGACAGGTGTCATCTGCACTTCTCTGCCTCTTCCTTTTTCACGATCCGGCTGTGTCACAACCAAAGTTACTTCTACGCCCGCTTCACACAATGCCTTCAGGGATTCTACCGCGAAATCCGGTGTACCCATAAATACAACTTTCATTTATTCCTCATCCTCTTCTATTTCTTCCATGTACTCGGTAGGATCGAACAAGTCGCCCTCTACCTTTTCCACATAGAGATGACCATCTAGGTGATCATTCTCATGGCATATGGCTCTTGCTAAAAGCTCGGTGCCCTCTAATTCAAAGTACTCCATGTTTTCGTCATAAGCGCCGATTTTTGCATAGTTTGGTCTAGTGACGATACCGGACTTACCTGGTACAGATAAGCAGCCTTCTGCTCCGGTCTGTTCACCACTGGTCTCTAAAATAGTTGGATTGATGAATACATGCGGGTCTTCTCCTGTGGTATCAATGACGAAGATTCGCTTTAAGATACCTACCTGCGGAGCTGCAAGACCTACACCATTTGCTTCATACATGGTCTCAAACATGTCCTCAATCAATTCTTTGATTCTAGGGGTTACTTCTTTTACCGGTTTGCATACTTTATAAAGGACCGGATCGCCTTCTTCTCTAATATTTCTAAGTGCCATAGTATTCTCCTTTATCTATAAAAATCTTTACATCATGTTCTCTTAATAAGACTGCAGTGGATCCAGGTCAAAGCTCACCTGACAATTTCCTCTGTTCTCTTCTACGTTCCAGTAGGCCTCCATGCGGTCTTTTGCCTGCAGGATTTCCGGAAGTTCATAGGCCTTGATATAAAAGACTCTTCGGTACATATCCTGTAATTTGGAAAGGCTTGCCTCGCCGGGGCCTAGGATAGCCACCTTTCCTTTTGAGGCCACCTCTGCCAAACGATCTGCCTTTTCTTCCACTTCTTTTTCATCATAATCCATCAGCAGTACCGCCATCATATGACCTGCAGGAGGATAATGTCCAAGTTCTCTATAGAGAGCTTCTTCCTCATAAAAACTTAAATAGTTTTGATCCGCAGCGTGAACAATAGCATAGTGATCAGGCTTATAGGTCTGAATCACCACTTCGCCGGGCGTGGTTCCGCGGCCTGCTCTACCGGCAGCCTGTGTCAAAAGATCAAAGGTTCTCTCTGCTGCCCGATAGTCTCCTGCATATAAAGACATGTCTGCCATCAGAGCGCCTACCAAGGTCACATCCGGGAAATCATGCCCCTTTACAATCATTTGGGTACCCAGGAGGATATCCGCCTCTTTTCCTGCAAAGGCTGACAAAATCTGGTCATAACTGTCCTTGGTCTTGGTGGTATCTCCATCCATTCGAAGAATTCTGGCTTTCGGATACATTTCATGGAGTTTTTGCTCCACCTGCTGGGTGCCTGCCCGGAAGCCCATGATATATTTGCTGCCGCATTTTGGGCACATCTTTGGCATAGGTGCTTCGTAGCCACAATAGTGGCACATGAGCTTACCACCCACATGCTGGGACAGAGCCACATCACAGTGGGGGCACTTCATGGCTTCTCCACAGCTTCTGCAACTGACAAATCCAGCATATCCTCTTCTATTTAGAAACAGCATCACCTGCTGTCCCTTTTCTAGTCTATCCGCGATTTTTTCCTGCAGAACTCTGGAGAAGGCACTGCGATTGCCACTTCGAAGTTCTTCTCTCATATCTGCTATGGTTACCGTAGGAAGCATGCCTCCGGTAGCCCTTTTTTCCATGGTGAATAAGGTGTATTCTCCATGGGTTGCTCTATAGTAGCTGTCCAAAGAAGGGGTCGCACTTCCCAGCACCAAACTGGCTCCGTGGAGTTTACATAATTCCTCCGCCACTTCTCTGGCATGATACTTAGGCATAGTCTCGCTTTTGTAGCTACTTTCATGCTCCTCGTCTATGATAACCAGTCCCACCTTTGGGAAGGGCGTAAAAAGCGCCGATCTTGGGCCTATGATGATATCAATATCCCCATTCTTTGCCCGCATGCACTGATCGTACTTTTCTCCTGCCGACAAAGTAGAGTTCATAACAGACACTCTGTCTCCGAAGCGCTTATAAAACCGCATCACGGTCTGATAGGTAAGCGCAATCTCCGGAATCAGCATAATGGCCTGCTTTCCGGCTGCGATACAAGACTCAATGAGCGCCATGTATACTTCTGTCTTTCCGGAACCGGTAACCCCTCGGATGAGGTAGGTTTTATGTAACCCATATGACATGTCTTTTTGAATAGAAGAAAAGACATGTTGCTGTTCTTCATTCAGTGCCTTCCCTGCTTCCATCTGGGCATCCACCTTTACCGGGTTCCGATAAAAGGAAATCGTCTTGATTTCAATGACGCCTTGCTTTTCCAAGGTTTTGATGGTGGTAGGACTGATATGAAGCTTCTGCTTTAATAAGTCTTCCGGCAGTATCTCTTCTTTTTCCAGTTCTTCTAAAAGTCTTGCTTTACCGGTGTAGTGCTTTCTGGCACTTTCGTAGCGAAGCTCCCGGATTTCTTCTACCGGAAGTTTGCGAAGAATCTCTCGCTTTTCCAGATTTTTCTTTTTTTGTCTGGCAGGAAGCACTGTTTTTAAGGCAGTGTACATGGTAGAACCGTAGCGCTGCTTGATAAAATAAGCAAGCTTTATCATGGTGTCTTCCACCGCCACGTCTCCTACCGCGATTCCGGAGATTTCCTTCATCTTTTCCACCGGAAATTCCGGCACGTCAGAGATATCCACCACGTATCCTTTTCGTAATGTATCTCCCTTCCCGAAGGGAATCTCTACCGCCTGTCCTACTTCCAGGATACCAAGCAGGTGTTCCGGTATCTTATATTGAAAAGGCTTGTCTACCTTTTCGTGGGCAATATCCACAATGACATTTGCAAATATTCCATTACCCATTGGCTTCTTCGCTTAAGATCTCCTGTATCAAAACTCTTTCATCCATAGGGTATTTCACCCCTTTGATTTCCTGATAATCCTCGTGGCCTTTTCCGGCAAGTACGATGATATCTCCCGGCTCTCCATGTTTTATAGCATAACGGATTGCTTCCTTACGATCCGGAATTTCTACATATTTACCCTTAGTCTTTTCCATACCCACTTTGATATCTGCAATGATATCAAGCGGTTCTTCAAATCTTGGATTATCAGAAGTAATGATGGTTAGGTCAGCTAAATTACCACTTACCTCTCCCATCTCATATCGACGTAATTTGGAACGGTTACCGCCGCAGCCAAAGACGCTGATGAGTCTGTGTGGCTCGTATTCCTTTAAGGTAGTCAAAAGACTCTCCAGTGCCATAGCATTGTGGGCATAATCAATCATTAAAGTGAAGTCATCGGATACCTTTACCATTTCGATACGGCCTTTTACATGGGCCTTCAAAAGAGCTTCCTGTACATCCTTTTCCTTTACCTCAAAATGCTTGCAGATGCTGATTGCAGTCAGTGCATTATACACACTGAACTTACCCGGTGTGGCTACTTCCACACTGTAGGAAAGGCTGCCTGCAAGGTCAAACGCCACCCCTAACTGTCCCGGCTTTTTCACCAGTTTTAAATTGGTTGCTCTAAGGTCAGCCTTATCAGACATACCAAAGGTCTCTACTTCGCAGGTATGCCCCTCTAATACTTTTTCCATATGGGCATCATCTGCATTCAAGATACCTTTCTTGCATTGCTTGAAAAGCAGACCTTTGCAAGCCATATATTCTTCGAAGCTAGCATGCTCTCCGGGGCCGATATGATCCGGCTCCAGGTTTGTAAAGATGCCCAGTTCAAAGGTAAATCCCTGAGTTCTGTGCATCATAAGGCCCTGAGAGGATACTTCCATGACGCAGATTTCAATGCCTGCGTCCACCATTTTACGGAAGGTCTCCTGTAAGACATAGGACTCCGGCGTAGTGTTCTTTGCAGGAATATGCGTATCCCCGATGATGGTTTCGATGGTTCCCACAAGTCCTACCTTGTAGCCTGCATGCTCTAAAATAGACTTTACCAAATAAGTAGTGGTGGTCTTACCTTTGGTACCGGTGATACCGATTACTTTTAGTTTTTCAGCCGGATTACCATAGTAATTGGCAGCAATAAAAGCCATGGCATAACGGGTACTATCCACTTTCACAACTGTGACATCCTCTTCAGGTAGTTTTACATCTTTTTCCACTACCAGAACTTTTGCTCCGGCAGCAACTACGTCTCCTGCCACATCGTGTGCGTCAAAGTTCGTTCCCTTGATACAGACAAACAGACTTCCTTCTACGACTTTTCGAGAATCATAGACTACATCAGAGACTTCTCTGTCTTCTACTCCCTGTAAAATGCTATATGAAAATCCTTTTAATAAATCTTTTAATTCGTACATATCGATCCCTCTTTTTCCCATTTAAAAATAATAGGCATAATTCATAATATTTTAGCATGAATAGGGGTTTTGTGCAAAATGCACTATTGAAATCTGCAGGCATTACAGATATGATAATTAGGGTATTTTTTCGGCAACTAGGAAGGACTGGAGTATGTTTATAGGATTTGTTTTGTTATGCATCATTTGGTTGATGCTTTCTGCCTTCGGGATTCTCGTTGGCATGGTATTTTTCCCAAATGTCTTAATTACAGACGTAAAGATTTTCGCCATTACAATTTCATGGTTTATTGCTTTTTTTATTGTGATGATTCACTACCACAGACAAGGCCGCATCCACGTAGCTCTACCGGAGACGGATGAGCCTGATGAGGAGCTTGACTACGACGCTCATATGGGCGGCTTCGCCAACCACGTGGTAGGAAAAGCAGCAAAGGGTGGTCACTTATACTTCTTCCCTGATATGCTGGTCTTCCATCCCAATAAAAACAACATGCAGATAAAAGATTGGAAGCTACCTTATAAGGAAATCGCTTCCGTCACCTTAGGTAAAGCAGAAAAATCTATTTGTATCAAATCAAAATCCGGTAAAGTCGACTACTTCTTCGTCAACAGACGAGCACAGTGGGTCAACGGAATCGAAACCAGAATGAGCCGTGCAGTTTAACATTTGTGAAACTTTATTTCATATTTTGATCACAAATTGGACACAATTCTTTTTTATATTAATTACAGATAGTTGATACTCCGGTTGAAAGTAACGACTATCATTCCCCCTCATAAGAACGCAAAGAACCCAGACGAATGTCTGGGTTTCTTTGTTTTTATCTTATTTTTTTAGTTCATGCATGGTTACATCTAAAAGTAATTCTCCTGCTGCCTTAAAGCAAATACCGTCTGCATTGATATCTGTAAAGATACCCATAGACATGGCCTGCTCTCCGTCATTGATGAAAAGCTCCATGCTATAACGGTCTAAAATCATACGAAGTTTGATTTTGCCTTGGTTACCGGAAACCTTGCATCTTCTCTGATGTACGATGGCACGTCTGCTGCCGGAATGCTTACGATCGATTTTCACGATGTTTTGTTCCGGATCAAATTCGATGGTGGAATATGCTTTTCCGTTATCTGCAAAGCGAATCTCGAATTTCTTATACATGTGGTCAGCCTGACTAGGACGAACTTCTACAGTCATATCGATGCATCTTCCTTCGATGTTGGAAAGGGAGCAACTATCGGAGATTAACACACCTTTTCTCGTAATACATTTGCCGTAGTAGTTTTCTAATTCTCGGATTGGATTCTGAATCAGCCTTCCATCCTGAATATGTATTTCCCTAGGGATACTCATCTGCCCAAACCATGGGAAGTCATCTCTTCTGATGCTGAGATTGTCCCAGTTTTGAAGCCAGCCAATCATAACCCTTCTGCCATCCTCTGTCAGGATGGTTTGTGGTGCATAGAAGTCGATACCATAATCAATGGCCTGGCAATTCTCTTCTACGTATTCACCCTCTGCATTCACAGAACCAATGACACATAAGGTACCGTTTCCATTATGGAACTCTAATCCTTCCGGCAGCATATCCTGCGGGCTGGTCATCAGAATCTGTTTGTCATCTAACGGGAAATAGTCCGGGCATTCCCACATTGTACCGAAGCGACAGTTGTTTTTGATGACTGTTTTTTCATAGTCCCAATGGAATCCGTCTTTGCTGACAAATTCCAAAATCTGTCCATCTCCGTCTTCGGTCTTATTACCGGTCACCAAATGATACACGCCCTGTTCTTTCCAGATTTTGGGATCTCTGAAATCTCGTTTGCCTGCACCATCCGGTAATAAGTCCCCGGCAATCACCGGGTTTTCACCGTATTTTACATAGTTTACACCATCGCCTGTAGCGACGCACTGGGTCTGTACATCGTAGTAGTCCCCATTTTCGTCCTGTTTTCTCAGCACACCGGTATATACCAAAAGCTGTCTGCCATCCTCTAATTCAATGGCACTTCCCGAGAAGCATCCGTCCTTATCATAAGGAGAATCCGGTGCCAGGGCACAGGGCAGGTACTGCCAATGCAACAAATCTTTACTTACCGCATGGCCCCAATGCATGGGGCCCCATTCGGTGCGATAAGGATAGTACTGATAAAACATGTGGTATTCCCCTTTATATAAGGAGAAACCATTTGGATCATTCATCCATCCACATCTTGGAGATAAGTGAAACAAAGGTCTCTTTGTCTCCTCAATGGCTTTTTCTTTTCGTTCTTCGTATTCTCTTGCTTTTTCTAATAACTCACTCATGTAACTCACACATTTTTATTTATAAAATTCGTCCAGATATTTCTGGTAAATTGCCAGGTAATCCTGTAAGCCGTAGCTCTCTACCTGCTTATTATACTCTTCCCAATCTGCATCTGTCAGTCCGTTCATGACGAAATTACTTCTGCTGGAATTGATATAGGAAATCAGATCAGTCTGAATGGTAGTCAGCTTTTCTGTATCTTCTGCTGTCATAAATACATTTGGATATACATATTTGCAGTGCATATCATCTGTGTAGATATCTTTAATCCAATCAAGACGATACTGTGCATCATCAGGGCAGGTTACGTATACTCCATAGTATTCATCTAAGATTGCCAGAGGACCACCTACGCACTCTGCTTCACGTACTTCTACAGGAGAAGCATCGCCAAGAGCAGCATGTTTCAGCATCTTGCCACCCTGTTCATTGGTGCTAAGCTCGAAGATATCGAAATCATCGTCTTCCCCATAGGTACCCCAGTTGTTCTGTGGAGACTGGAATGGATCATACATGAAGTCAAGCCATGCGCATACGAATTCAGGATTCTCACATTTTGCAGTTACAACACATCTGCCACGATCAAAACCGGATGTGAAGGAACCGTTCATAGGGGTTACGTTTTTGGTATCTGCTTCCAAAGCAGCAAGTGGAACATAATCTTCCAGGTTGTCGATATTTGCCACATCCCATGTGAAGCATACGCCATATCTGTGGGATTTACCCTTTGCTACGTAAGTAGCCCAATCCTGCGTAAAGCACTCCGGATCGATTAAGCCTTCTTCATAGAGTTTGTGTAACCACTGCATACCGCTCTTGAAGCCTTCTGTGGTTGCAGTGCAGATGACTTTCTTATCATCTGTTACAGCGATGTGCTGACCTAAGTCATTATCACCATAACCTTCCCCAAAGCCGTTGATCAAAAGGCTAGGATCATTGTCATTCATGATGCAGGACATTGGAATGATATCACCATCGATGCCAAACTCTGCCTGTAATTCTGCAGCATGATCTTTAAATGCTAAAAGTACCTGCTCGAATTCGTCTACTGTTGTAGGTGTTTCAAGTCCTAAGAAGTCTAACCACTTCTTGTTGATGTAGGTCATGTTATTGCCTACTGTCTGGATAGCGGTCTTGTTGGAACCAAGCTGTTCAATCCAAGGAAGTGCCCAGATGTGACCTTCAGAATCTTCACACATTGCACGATATTCCGGATATTTGTCAAATACAGCCTTTAAGTTTGGCATGTAGTTATCGATATAATCTTCTACCGGCAGAATTACACCCTGGTCTGCATAACGAATCAGGTCAGAGTTGCTAAAACTTGCATTGAATACAAAATCTGTCATGGCGTCTTTGTCTGACATAGCCAAGCTGATTTTGTCACCCCACTGATCACTGGAAATAGCGGTCCAGTTTACATGTACATTGGTTTCCTCTTCCAATCTCTTAAAGATGGTTCTGTTATTTGGTTCGGATTCTGTTCCGGACGGGTAGCTGATGGTACCTGTGATGGTTACCTTCTCCTGTAATGGAAAACTCAAGTTTTCCAAGGAAACCTTAGCGGCCTCGCTACCATTTGCCCCCTTGCCACCGCAGCCTACCAGTGTTCCCACGGAAAGTGCAGTGAGCAAAAGCCCTGTTGCTAGTTTCACTACTTTCTTTTTCATAAGTTTCTCCTTTTCACTTTATATAAATTTTTTGCTAGCCCTTAACTGATCCAACCATAATTCCTGAGTCAAAATACTTTTGGAAGAAAGGATACATCACCAAAAGCGGTAAACTGGAAATAATAATGGTTGCATATTTCAAAAGTTCCGCAAGCTGTGCTCTCTGTGCTGTACTTTGCATATCTGCAATCATGCCCGGCTCCGGCTCATTTTGAATCAAAATTGCACGCAGTACAAGCTGCAGAGGCTGCTTGTCTGCTGAGTCTAAGTAAATCATGGCGTCAAAGTAGCTATTCCACATACCTACAAACTGCCATAAAATCAATACCGCAATAAGTGGCTTACATACCGGAAGTAAAATACGGAAGAAGAAGGTAAGCTCTCCTGCCCCATCCACATCAGCTGCTTCTCGAAGCTCTCCCGGTACACCTTTGTAATAGGTCCTGGCAATAATCATGTTCCAAACACTAAAGGCACCCGGTAGGATAAGGGCCCACATGCTGTCCTTAAGTCCCAAGTTACTAATCAATAAGTAGGTAGGAATCAAGCCGCCACCAAAAAACATGGTGATGATAAATACCGTATTGAAAAACTTCTTCCCTTTGAAATCATCCCTGGACATAGGGTATGCACAAAGTAGTGTGATGAACACCGATACGAAACTAAATACAACGGAATACACAACCGCGTTTTTAAAGCCAATCCAAATCTGCGGATTGGACATAACTCGTTGATACGCTGTCAAAGTCCACTTGCTGGTATCAAAGACGATACCCTTATTCTGTAAGGTGATGGGATCCATAAAGGATGCCACGATGATGTATACCATAGGTCCGATAATGGCCAATACAAACAGCGCCAGAATCAGATATCCCACCAGCAGGAACATTTTGTCTCCAAAGGAGCTTCTAGCAAATTCACTTTTCATGTCCTACCTCCTATAATCCCTGTCCATCATTGAGCTTTTCTACTACTTTGTTCACCATGATGAGCAAGATGACATTGATTACTGTGTTGAAAAGACCTACCGCTGTAGAATATCCGTAATCACCGTTTAACAAACCTTTCTTATAGACATAGGTGGCGATGATTTCAGAAGATGCCAGGTTCATATCAGACTGTAGTGCGTATGCCTTTTCAAATCCGATACTCATGATGTTACCGGCCTGTAAAATGAACTGAATCACTACCATATCTTTAATAGCCGGCCACTCTACTGCCTTAATCTGCTGCCAGATATTGGCGCCATCGATTTGAGCTGCTTCCTTTAATTCCTTGCTGGCATTGGATAATGCAGCTGTGTACATAATGGATGCCCAGCCGGCTCCCTGCCAGATTCCACTGACGATGTAAATTGGTCTAAATGCCGCAGGGATAGTCAGGAAGTTGATGCTTGTACCCATCATCTGATTCAAAGGGCCCGTTACGGATAACAGGATTCGAACCATACCGCAAAGTACAATAACGGAAATAAAGTTTGGCATATACAAAACAAGCTGTATTTTCTGCTTGATTTTGCTGCTTGCTACCCTGTTTAGCAGGATGGCCAAAATGATTGGCATGGGGAATCCCCATAAAAGTCCAAACACACTCAGCTTTAAGGTGTTTGCTAAATACTGTAAAAAGTCCGGTGAGGATAAGAACTGCTTAAAGTATTTTAAGCCCACCCACTGGCTTCCTAAGATACCTTGTATGGGATTGTACTTTTGGAATGCAATGAGGATACCACCCATAGGTAAGTATCTGAAAATGATTGTCAGTAAGAATGCCGGTCCTATAAAAAACACATAGAGCTGCCAGTGTTGTTTCACATAGACCAGAGTATTATGAAGTTCGTTCTTCTTTTCTGCCTTTGCTTCTATCTTTGCCATATAAGCCCCCAGATAAGTTTTACATTTGCACAATTGCCTTTTACACTTGTAAAATATAGCACTGTTATATAGGGTTGTCAATACGAAATTGTTACATTTGTAAAACTAATATTTACATTTGACACAATCTCTTTGTCACACTATAATGAAGAAGATAAAAATGAAACGGAGTCGGAGATATGGCTACAAGAGTTACTTTGCAAGACATCGCAGATGCACTGGGTGTATCTAGAAATACAGTTTCAAAAGCAATCAACAATACCGGCGTTTTGGCGGAATCCACCAGACAGAAGGTTTTAAACAAAGCAATCGAGATGGGCTATAAGCAGTTTTCTTATGCCAATTCCATTTCCGATTTGCGTTCCCCTTCCTTTTCTACTCCTAAGGCAGGTGGCGAAATCGCACTTTTTACCGGAAGTTTCTTAAATAATTCCCATTTTGCTTCTACCATGTTGGATAAGTTTCAGCATGAGATTTCTTTATTAGGATATAGTCTCAGCATGCACCGGGTAGATGAAAGCAACCTGGCAGGACTTACCCTTCCACTTTCCTTTCATCAAGAAAATGTCAGTGCCATCATGTGCATCGAAGTTTTTCACCAGCCTTATTGTGAAATGCTTTGTTCCTTGGGACTTCCTGTTCTCATGGTAGATGCACCGGTTGCCAGCTATTGGAGACCTTTAAGTGCCGATGTGATCCTCATGGATAATTTTTCTAATATATACACCGTGGTTAATGACATGCGCAAACGAGGCATCACCAAAATCGGCTTTGTGGGACAGGTGACGCACTGCCGCTCTTTCTATGAGCGGTTTGTGGCATTCCGCGACGCTATGTATATCAACAATCTCACCATAGAGGATTCGTATTGTCTCACTGAGGTGCATCCTCACGGTAAGGACTATAAAGAATACTTATATCGAAGTCTGCAAGAGATGAAGGACTTCCCGGAGTTATTTATCTGCGCCAATGATTTCGTGGCCGTCGACTTATTATATGGTCTTCGCAAACTTGGCATGGATTGTCCGAAGGACGTCAAAATATTTGGCTTTGATGATTCTCCGGAATCCAAGATTATGACACCGTCCCTCTCCACCAGTCATATCCATAGCCAGATTATCGGCTACTCTGCAGCGAACCTTTTACTTTCCAGAATCGAGCAGCCGGACTTAAACTACCGTATCACCTATACGGAAACAGATTTAATCTATCGCGATTCTACAAATTAGACATAAAAAACGGATATCCTTACGATATCCGTTTTTCTTATACCGGGGACATGCCCCGTTTTCTATTTGGTTTACTTTACGCAAAGTCCGTCATAATGACCTGCATGGTGCGATTGCCACGAAACTCTGAAATCTGCGGGTAATAGGTCATGGTGATTCTGCAAGGTCCATTGGGTCTAGCCCCTTCTAAAACACTTGCCGCATCCAACCCCTTCTCTTCCAAATAAGCCTGAAACTGTGGAATATCTCCGAAATACATAAGTTCCATGGTCTTTCCGGCATCTGTACGTACTGTGCCTTTTACTACATTCCGATTCTTTCCTATGATTTTCAGAGACAAAACTTCCACATTCTTTTGGGCAAACACCGGCTTTGGATTTCCATTGCCAAATGGCTCCAGTAAAGTTAATTGCTGAATTAAGTTTTCACTTATATAAGAAAGTGGCATTGGCACATCAATGACCACTTTGGGTTCAAAATCTTTCTGGCAAAGTCCTGCATGGGCATTCAAAAAATCCCGTAAAACCTCCACATTCTCCTCTTTCAAGGATAAACCGGCCGCCAATTTGTGGCCACCGAATTTTGTGAGAAATTCTTTTGCTTCCGTTAATTTTTCAAACATATGATAGGCTTCTATGGATCTGCCCGATCCTTTCACGCCTTCTTCCGCCTTTGTGAGGACAATTGCAGGATGATGATACTTTTCTTTTAGGCGACCTGCGATTATGCCGGCTATACTTTCATGACAATCCGGAAGATACACCACCAGAACATCATCCAATTTGCCGGTTTTAGCTGCCTGCTCTTCTATCATGGCAATGGCTGTATTCTTGCCATATTCCGTCATTTCCTTACGGCTTTCATTCATCTCTTTCAGTTCATTGGCAAGCCGAACGGCTTCCCCACGGTCCTCTGTCTGCCATAAAGAAAGAGCTGTTTTTGCACTGTCCAATCTACCGGTGGCATTCATACAAGGTCCTAACACGAACCCCAAATGATAGACACTCAATTTCTCCTTATCCAGACCGGTAACTTCCATCAAAGCTCGAATGCCGGCATGACCACTTTCCTTTAATCTTTCGATTCCCAGCTTTACCAAAGCTCTGTTTTCATCTAAGAGGTCCATGACATCACACACTGTAGCCACTGCAGCAGGCTCCATCAGAAGGTCTATGATATCCTGCTTCACCCCTAAAACCTGCAATAGCTTCCAAGCCACTACCGCTCCGCAAATACCGGAAAACGGATAAGTCTCTCCAGGTTGCTTCGGATCTACCACCGCTTCTGCCTCCGGCAGAAGGTACTGCTTTTCTCCATCCTTTTCTTCAAAAGGCACCTCATGGTGATCCGTCACTACCACCCGCATACCAAGCTCTTTTGCAAGGGCAATCTGGTCCTTCGCCGCTATGCCATTATCACATGTGACGATCAAACCAATCCCTGCTTCAGAAGCCTCTCTAATCAGTCGCTCATTCAAGCCATACCCGTCTTTCATACGGTGTGGAATCTCCGCATCCACTATGGCACCCAGGCTTTGCAATCCCTTAACCAAAATGTAGGTAGAGCAAATACCATCTACATCATAATCCCCAATGATACGGATTTTGCTTCCCTTCTGAATCTCTTCTAAAATGATTCGTGAAGCCTCATCCATTCCCTTCATCTCATGTGGATCATGCAGTGCTTCTATACCGCCGTGCAGATACGTCTCAATCTCTTCTTCTGTACACACATCCCGGTTCCGGATAATCCTGGCAATCACCGGATCTATCCCAAACTTCTCTGCTATATGCTGAAAATCCGCTTTCTTCGCGGACACTACCCAATTACTCATACACTACTCCTTATCTTCCTGCCCTATTATACCACACCACTCGCCCATTTATGGGACACCATCTGTGCTCTCTGCTGACGGGGTGGTGCGGCGGGAGGGGCAAAGAAAGAGGATGGCCTGGGTGGTCATCCTCTTTTGGGATAGGTTATTCTTTTCCGGTAATTTTGTTAATTACGATTTTGCCGGCACGTTTGATGGTATAAGGACCCACTTTAGAGAACTTGTCTTCGGCACGTACCATGGTACTTGCTTCCGGTACATCTCTGGTTAGATGGATGGCATCAAACTCGCACTTGGTAGTACATAAA
Source organism: Lachnospiraceae bacterium (assembly GCA_015056765.1). Lineage (GTDB taxonomy): Bacteria > Bacillota > Clostridia > Lachnospirales > Lachnospiraceae > SIG336. Next base: position 27,228 of record SVFQ01000013.1, on the reverse strand, counting down.
CCGCAACCGATACAACGGTTTTCATCTACTGTAGTAGCACCACAGCCAAGACATCTCTGCGCTTCTGCCTTTACCTGCTCTTCCGTCAAAGTAAGTCTTAAATCTTCAAAGGTATCTTTGGCTACGCCGGCTTTCTTGCCGGGAATCTGGCGAGGCGCATTGTCAAAGCTTTCCTTCTGAATATCGTTCTTATCAAATTCGATGAACTCTCTGCGGTCACGAGCCAAATCCAGTCTGTTACCCGGATGTACAAAGCGGTTCATAGATACCGCTGCTTCTCTACCACCTGCGATGGCATCAATAGCAAATCTAGGTCCGGTGAACACGTCACCACCTGCAAAGATATCAGGCTCTGCTGTCTGCAAAGTAAGACTATCCGCGATGACTCCGCCATTTGGACGAAGTTCTACCTTGGTATCCTTTAATAAATCTCCCCAAACAATGGACTGTCCGATGGACTGAAGGACATTTTCACATGGAATGGTGATGGTTTCATTTTCATCGTATTTTGGATTAAATCTTCCGGTTTCATCTTTCACAGATACGCACTTCTTGAAGACAATACCGGTAACCTTGCCGTTTTCCACCAGGATTTCCTTTGGACCCCAGCCATTCTTTACTTCGATACCTTCTTCCCTAGCTTCTGCTACTTCATCCTTTGCTGCAGGCATTTCTTCTGCGCTTTCCAGACAAAGCATGGTTACTTTAGAAGCACCGGCTCTTACAGCAGTACGCGCCACGTCAATGGCTACATTACCACCGCCTACTACAACAGCATCACCATTTAAGCGAATGGTATGATCTAGGTTAATCTTGCGCAAGAAATCCACACCTGTCTGAACGCCTTCTGCGTCTTCTCCGGGAACACCGGCAAGTCTGCCGCCCTGACATCCAATCGCTAAGAAGAACGCCTTATAGCCCTGCTCACGAAGCTGTGGAATGGTAACATCTTTACCTACTTCTACGCCACATTTAAATTCAACGCCCATTTCTTTTAGGACGTCGATTTCTGCATCCACGATATCCTTTTCCAAACGATAGCTCGGAATACCATTCATCAGCATACCGCCGGCCCGTTGTTCTTTTTCAAAAACAGTAACAGGGTAGCCATCTCTACGTAGGAAATAAGCTGCTGCAAGGCCTGCTGGACCACCACCTACGATAGCCATCTTGAAGTCATCAGACCACATACCGCCATCATGTTTTTCACAAAGTGGAATGTATCTGGTTTCTTTCTTTAAATCCAGGCTAGCAATGTATTTCTTGATTTCATCGATAGCCAAAGGCTCATCGATGGTACCTCTGGTACATGCATCCTCACATCTGCGGTTACATACAGCACCGCAAATCATTGGGAACGGATTATCCTGCTTAATCAGTTTCAGAGCGTCTTCATAACGACCTTCCGCTGCCATCTTGATATAGCCCTGTACAGATAGATGTACCGGACAGGCAGTCTTACATGGAGCGGTACCTGTCTCATAGCAGTTGATTTTTGCATCATCTCTATAGTTGTAATTCCATTTTTCAGGGCCCCACTTTTTCGCATTAGGAAGCTCTGTCTTGGGATAGGTTAACGTACTGCCGTCTTTCTTGCAAAGCTTCTGTCCAAGCTTAGCAGCGCCTACAGGACAGACCTCCACACACTTGCCACAAGCGACACACTTATCCTTTTCTACATGTGCTCGATAAGCAGACGCAGACATATTCGGTGTGTTGTATAACTGAGAAGTACGAAGAGCATTACATACACCGGGAGCACAGTTACAGATCGCTACGATTTTTCCTTCGCCATCGATATTGGTAATCTGATGTACGTAGCCATGGCGCTCTGCACGCTCAAGGATTTCATACACTTCTTCTTTGGTGATATAATGACCGATTCCACGGCTATCCATGTACTCTGCCATATCGCCCATACCGATACAGTACTCACCACGAATCTCGCCGCTACCCTCGCCACGCATGGTCTGCTGCTTACGGCAAGAGCATTCGGAAATACCAAATTTATCATACATATCAATCCATCTGGAGAGATGCTCTACAGGAACAGATTGATTTTCCAACTTAATTGCTTTCTCAACCGGAATAACGTGCATACCAATACCGGCACCTCCGGGAGGTACCATCTGCGTAATTCCGCCTAATGGTAACTGCGTCATCAAGTTAAAGAAAGTAGCCAGCTGAGGGAACTCATCCGTCAGCTTATCCTGCATCATCATGAATTCTGCAGATCCCGGCACAAAAATAGGCAGTTCATACTGTTTGTGCTTATCCGGTGTCTTCGCACGATTCATCTCAATGATACCAATCCATTTGAGTCTTTCTACCATCTTCTCGGTATCTTCCAGACTCATCTGATTCATTTGTGCCAGTTCTTCTAAACTGTATGGCACCCTGGTCTTTTTGAAGTTCAAAAGAAACTTCACCTGCTCTTTATTCAGAATCATATCCAGCATCCAATACTCCGGATCATGATTATTAATCTTGCCGGTGAATTTCTTCACATAGCGATCTGTGATTAAGGTCGCTAGTTTCAAAACCAGTTTTTCCTTCTCCGGATCCTCTGCCACATAATTTGGATCCTGCCAATAATCATTTTCATTGATCATTGGGTCCCCGATTTTCCACTCTTTCCTACTTTTTCCCATAAGTATTCCTTTCTCTCATAAGATATAGATGTTTTCCCTTTTGCTGTTCCCAAACAGCCTTCACTCCCTTTTATTGTATATGACATGCATATCCCATCACAACAAAAAAGAGACCCTCGCATCTTTACTAACGAGGGTCTCTGTCAAAGCTTTTATTCTATTATTTCTTTGCTTTTGCTTTCTTACCAAAGCGGGTACGAAGTACATACCACAGTGGAGATGCGATGCAGATAGAAGAATAAGTACCTGCTACAAGTCCAACAAGAAGTGGCAATGCAAATTCGCGGATGCTGGCTACACCGAAGATGTACAGAGTCGCTACCATGATGATGGTAGTGATACTGGTAAATAAGCTTCGGGAAAGAGTCTGGCTAAGAGAAGTATTTACTACAGTCTGCAGTTTCTCTTTGTCAGGTCTAGCGCCTGCTGCACGAAGGTTCTCACGGATACGGTCGAATACGACGATAGTATCGTTGATGGAGTAACCTACTAAGGTCAACATACAAGCAATAAAGGTAGAACCTACAGAAACACGAGCAAGTGCATACAATGTCAAAGTAACAAGCACGTCGTGAATCAATGCTACGATAGCACTGGTACCGAATCTCAAATCACCGAAACGGATCCAGATGTAAATCATGATAAATACTGCTGTAAGAAGTACTGCTACGATAGCGTCACTTCTCATCTCGTGGCTGATGGTGGAGCTGATGGTCTCAGTCTGAATCTGCTCATCTGTAAGGCCATAATCCGCTTTCAGCATATTATCTAAAGCTGTACGTTCTTCAACTGTTAAGGTTTTGGTTTTGAAGATAACCTGATTGTTCTCATTTACAGTCTGAGGCTGTACGTTTGTATCACCGATTGCATCGGAAATCTTTGGAACAATCTGAGAATAAATATCTTCCAGGCTGTAAGCCTGTGTAAATTCTACTGTAGTCTCTGTACCACCCTTGAAATCAAGGCTGTAGTTTAAGATGTCGTCTCCCTTGGAGTTGTGTACACCCATTCCAACAAAACCTGCCAGAATGATAATGGTGGAAACTGCAACAAAGATTCTTCTATATTTCATGAAAGCAAAGACTTTGTCTCTCTTCTTTGCACCAAAGAGTTTAGCCTTATCAAGGCCCATCTCATTGAAGCACCACATAAAGATACGTGTGATGACAAGTGCAGTGAACATGGAGAGGATAATACCTAATGCAAGAGTCTGTGCAAAGCCTCTGATAGGACCTGTGCCCTTCCATCCTAAAACGATAGCAGCAATCAAAGTAGTTACGTTACCATCTAAGATTGCGGAAAAAGCTTTTTTGTAACCTTCTGTAGTAGCGGCCTTTACAGTTCTGCCTGCTACGATTTCTTCTCGAATACGAGAGAAGGTAATAATATTGGCATCCACTGCCATACCAATACCAAGGATGATACCTGCGATACCCGGCAGAGTCAGAGTAATATCAAATGCAGAAAGCATAATGATAACAAGTGCTACATACATAGCAAGTGCCAATGCTGCTGCAAAACCAGGTAATAAGTAAATCACAATCATCAGTACTGCTACAAGAGCAAAACCGATGGCACCGGCCTTTAATGCACTCTGAATTGCATCGTTACCAAGCTGTGCACCTACAACTTTACTCTGTAACTCTTCCAGTTCCAGAGACAAACCACCGATACGGATGGTGCTGGCTAAGTTAGAAGCAGATTCTGCTGTGAAGTTACCGGTGATGACACAGTTACCATCTGTAATCTCATTCTGTACAGCAGGATAGCTGATAATCTGACCATCAAAGATGATGTAAATAGGGTCATGATTTGGATAAGCTGCTTTTGTAGCTGCTGCAAACTTCTTTGCACCTTCGTCTGTTAAAACAAGACGAACAACGTTTTCGATGTTGCCCATGTTGTCCTGCTGTGTAGCTGCTGTAGCTTCTTTTACATCAGTACCTGTCAGTACTTCTGCTCCATTTACGTCCATAAAGGACAAGGAACCTGGCTTACCGAGCTGAGCTAAAATCTCATCTGCATTGGATACACCAGGGATTTCGATTGCGATACGATTATCACCTACCTGATATACCTGTGCTTCGGTGCTGTACTGAGTCACACGCTGCTGCAATTTATAAATGGTATCGCTCATATCTTCAGCACTTGGCTTTTCTTCGCCAACTACCTGATACGTAATGCTGACACCACCTGCAAGGTCCAATCCTAATTTGATGTCTTTTCCAGAGAGAGCTTTTTCTGCGCCCCATCCAAATCCTGCGGAATAACCAAACAGAACAAGAAGAGCGAGCATTAAAATCAGACTCAGGACTGCTTTTGTCTTTGTTTTCATAATGATTTCTCCCGATTTTACTTGTTTTTTCTTATCTCGTATCCAGATTTAGATACACGACAAGCAACATTACGAGTATAGCACAAATCCTAGCCAAATAAAAGACTTTATAGGGCTATACTTCCGTACTTTCTTCTGTCTTTTTCTCTTCTTTTGGCAGTAATAAAAGTACCCTATCTACACGATTTTGATCGATGCCTTTTGCCTGTAGCATAATGCCGTTTTTCAGTGTGATCATCTCGTTCTGTTCCGGCACTCTGTCTAAATACTCCATGAAAAGGCCGCCGATGGTGTCGTAATCCTCGGATTCTATCTCCAAATCCAGGGCCTCATTGATATCATCGATTTTCATATTACCTTCGATAAGGTAGATATTTTCGTCCACTGCTTTGATTTGCTCTTCCTCGTCAGCATCGTATTCATCCCGGATTTCTCCTACGATTTCTTCCAGCAAATCTTCCATGGTAATCATACCAACTGTAGCGCCATACTCATCCAGTACAAAGGCAATGCTCTGACTTTTGCTACGCATTTCCATCAAAAGATCGGAAGTTTTTTTGCGCTCATGGGTGTAGTACACGTCTCTTAAAATCTGTTTGATGTTGAAACTTCTGGCATCCTTTACGAAGAAAAAGTCCTTCATGAGAATGACACCTACAACCTGATCCGGCTCTGTATCATACACCGGAAGTCTAGAGTACATGGTATCTTGAAACATGCGAAGTACCTGCCAATAACTACCATTTAACGGTACGGAAGACATATCGATTCGTGGAATCATAATATCTGCTGCGCAAGAGTCCGAGAAATCGAACACGTTATTGATCATCTCATGCTCTTCATGCTCGATAACACCTTCTTCCTTTCCTACATCTACGTAGGTACGAAGCTCATCTTCTGTAAGATTTTCTGCTTTATTTTGGTCTAAACGGAATAGTTTGATAATACCTTTGGCGATGGTATCCACAACCCACACGATGGGTGTCAAAACCACCATCAATCCATAGATTACACCACTATAAGCCAGGCTCACCGTATCCGCATGGCTGGTGGCCCAGGTCTTTGGTACAATTTCACCAAAAAGCAGCACAAAAAGCGTCAGCACGCCTGTGGCAAGTCCTACATAAGCATTGCCAAACATCCGAATGGTAGCTGCTGTCGCCAGTGCGGACGCGCTGATATTGACGATGTTATTGCCAACCAGGACGGTACTAAGCATTTTAGAATACTGCTCATGGATTTTCTGTACCCGCAGAGCTGCCTTATTTCCATCCTCAGCCAAAGTCCTGATTCGCACTTTACTGACGCTGGTAAGTGCGGTCTCCGCAGAGGAGAAAAACGCCGATAGCAGCACAAGAATCAATAGTATAAAAAGTTGTATGACACCGGTGGTATCCATGTATTAAAGTCCTTTCTTTCGTTTCTGCTGCATAGCAGTAATGCGTAACACCAGGCTTTCCGGTAGCACCTTAGAGGCCAAAACCGCAGCCTTCATGCGCAGCGTCGGCACAATCACCATGGTGCCCTTCATCATTTCCTGGTACGCGTATTGTGTACAATATTGTGGAGTGATACCCTTTAAAGCAAAATCCACATTTGCCACTTTATTAAACTCTGTATCCACAGGTCCCGGGCATAGACATCCCACATACAGATTGATGCCTGCCTGTCTGACCTCTTCTGCAATGGCCTTTGTCAAACTTACCACATACGCTTTGCTGGCGTAATAGGTGGCCATAAAAGGTCCTGCCGGGAAAAGCCCCGCTGAACTTGCCACGTTTAAAAGATAGCCTCTTCCGCGCTTTGCAAAATACTTGGTCATCATCTTTGCAAAGATGTGCATGGCTTTTATATTCACATCAATCATAGAGAGTTCCTTCTCCAAAGATGTCTCTGTAAATCTGCCTGCTTCCCCAAATCCTGCATTGTTGATAAAGATTTCCACATCCAACCTGTTCAGCACCGCAAAGCACTGCTGTACTTGCTTCATGTCGCCTAAATCTGCCCGCACTACCACAGTACTGCAGCCATATCGATGCTCCATGTTGGCAGCCAGTTTTTTCAATTCTTCTTCTCTTCTGGCGATTAGTACCAGATTGTATCCATGCTCTGCCATGATTTCAGCAAAGCATTTTCCAAGTCCGGAGCTGGCTCCGGTAATGACAGCATAGGAATTTCCCATAACGTAACCCTCCATCTGTGCCCAATCTGATATCATTATATCGTTTTTTTCGCAAAACCGAAACGTTGCATTCATAATAAAAAGAGGCTAAGAGAATTGCGAACTGCAAAACTCTTTAGCCTCTTCAATATCAATAATTAGTTTTTCAGATAGTCATCATTAGGGTCGATGTTGTGTCCGCTATAACCGGTCAAATCCTGATACTGCTGTGCATCCGCATAGCCAAGCATCTGGGCATTCACATCCTCTTCTTTGGAGAATTCATAACCCTGAGGCTGAGTGCCGGATTCACTGCCTGTAGGCATTTGGTAATCGCCAGCGCTAAAATCATAGCTGTCACCACTTCTATAGTCGCTTGGGCTTACCATCTTTCCCTGAAATGGTTTCAAGAGGAGATTCATGGTGCTTACAAAGGATTTATATTTTGCGCCTCCACCTGTAGCTATTGCAATACCAAAACCTATGTTGCGCAAAAGCCAAAGTACAAATGTCACAGCAAAAAGCACGCCTCCAAGCAAAACAGCAAATAGGGTGTTTAAAATGGTCTTCTTCATATCACCCAGTTTCAGATTACGTACAAAAAGCCAAGCAGCTGCTGCAATACCTACAGCAAGAATACCCATCGTCTTTGCCGCCTCTTCTGACATGCCACCCTGAATAATCAGATAAACAGCTAATGCGATTGCAACGGAACCAATTCCACCTAAAACTAGGTTCATGGTACCCCATGGGCTGTAAGTAGGGTCTGCCTGTCTGGTTGCTTTTGGCTGTACCGGCTGCTGTGGCTGAACCGGTTGTACTGGCTGCGCTGGCTGTGGTGTAGGTACTGGTGCAGGTGACGGTGCTGCAGGAGTCGGAGTAGGTGCAGGTGCAGCTTCTTCTAATACAGATAATACATTCTTAGCAGGTTGGTCACCCTGTGCTGCTGCCACTCTCAGGAAGCATTTGGCGATTTCTTCGTTTTTTTCTACTTCCTGTCCGTTGGCATACATGATACCTAAAATACGCTGAGACACTACATCTCCTGCGTATGCTTTCTGTAAATGCTCATCTACCTGTGGATTTCCTGTAGCTCGTACCATAGGAAGTCCGTTATCCAGGGTCTGGATGCTAGGTTTCTCAACTACTGGTGCTGGCTGAGGTGCAGGTACAGGCTCCACAATCTGTGGAGTTCTGGTCATAGCTTCAGCCTGTGGCGCTGGTGCTACCGGCTGTGGCACAGGCGCAACTGGCTGTGGCGCTGGTGCTGGTGTTGAGGTAGGCTGCTGTACCTGTACAGGTGCTGTATAAGTACCATCTGCTAAAATAGCGTCATTTTCTACATATTCAACGCCCTGTCTCGGCACGCCATATGTCTGGATATTGCGAATCATACCGGCAAAGGAGTTACCTTTGACATTCAAAAAAGTGAAAGTAAGCTGTTTCTTATCCTTCAAAGTAACGGTGACATAACGGAACCATCCGCTATCTTTCACGTTGGCATCATTTCGTACCTTTGGGTCACTAATGGACTGGATGGTGTTATAAGGGATAAGTCCTTTTCCTCTGATGGCAATACCATAGTCAGTAAACACCACCTCTTTAGCATCTGTATCCAGTACAGTAAAAAATAATCCCGGATTACCAAGGAAATTACGAACCCAGTCTAAAGTAGTTTGGGTTTCATCATGTCCACCTTCGTTGATCATCCTTAGTTCATAGGGATACATATATTTTTCGGCTGCTTTTTTTCTAGTGAAATAGAACACTAGGGAAGCTATCAATAGAATAATTAGTAAAGCCATGTGTTCCTCCTAACCCTGTACCTGTCTCATAATAGTCATAAACATATCTGTAAATACAGCTACTTCTTCTGTTCTGATATTAAAGTCCGCTGAATTCAACTGACCGTCATCCGTGTAATACTCAAATCGGAATTTCTTCCAATACTGGTTATTGCTGGTAGATGTGATGCCATTGTTATGATTATTGGTAATTATCACCTTATCAAAACGATAGGAATTGATACTCTGATATGGAATTAAAACTTTCTGCTGTGTATAGAGAAAGCCTCTATTAGTCATAATGACACTACTATCCGACTGATTATGGATGGAATATAAGAATTCCAAATCCCTAAACTGTGGATTCAGGCCACATACTCTTGATTTCTGAGTCTCTGCATCGCGCATCTTCTGAACCCAATCACACTGCGGATTGATGTCCTTCTGATTGATCTTCTCCGGTTTTGTTTTGTACTTAGAGCCTTTGTAGAAAAAGACAATCGCCGCTATAAATAGGGCTAATTTTACTAGAAACTCCATGTTTCCCTCCTAAAAGAATGATTTTTTTGTATGAAAAGCGGGTCTACTCATAGCAGTTTTTACCCGATCTATATCATCAGTCGCTTCATCATTTCCATAACGATAAGCCAGTTCGTACCAAGATAAAGCCTGTGCCAAATCCGGTGCAGTTAGCAAAATGCCGTCTTCCGCCATGCCGCCTAACATGCCGCAAGCATTGGCGATGTGATACTTTGCTGCTTGTTCAAATAGATACTTTGCCTGGGCATAGTCCTGTGGCTTTCCATTTTCACCCTGGTAATAATCCAGGCCTGTATCAAAGGCTTCATATCCATCTAAACCATTTTCCAATATGATGTCGTAGGTAACTCCATTTTCCCTTGCCATCTTTTATCCTCCAAACGCCTATTGTAAATCTTCCACTGTCAGCATGGTGATTGCCTCATCCGTCAGTGCTTCGCCATTGCGGATCATAGCTGCGATACGGCTGTCTTTTTTGCGCATCGCGGTATCTAAGAGGTTACGCACCCCTCTGGCATTACCAAAGTCACGCTGGTTCTCCTTGTGAGAAACAATCCACTCTCGAACCTGGTCCTCCGGCAATTCATCCACCATGAGGCCTCGCTTCTTTGCCATATGGAAAAAGATTTTGGTCAGTTCCTCCGGCGTATAGTCTGCGAAGTAAACTTCATTGGATAGTCTACTGGCCAGTCCGGAATTCACATTCAGGAACTCACTCATTTCCTTTGGATAGCCGGCTAAAATCACCATCAAATGGCTACGTCGATTCTCTAACTCAGCCACCAAGGTTTGGATGGCTTCCTGTCCGAAGTTATCGTTGTCACCATTGGTCAGGGTATAAGCTTCATCGATAAAGAGGATACCGCCATCGGCTTCCTCTAATTTATTCATAACCAGCTGTGCAGTATGTCCCTGATACTGTCCCACCAGGTCTGCTCTGCTGACCTCTACGAAGGTATTTTTCTGCAATACACCAAGTTTGGTGTAGATTTCTCCAAGAAGTCTAGCCAGACTGGTCTTTCCGGTTCCCGCATTTCCTGTAAAAATCAGATGCAAGGTACCATGGTCCTCCGGTACTGCCATGCCTCTCTGCTTCATGACCTGACGCACCTGGATATTATCTACCATCTCCTGAATCTTGGCTTTTGCCTCAGAGAGACCTACCAGTGCATTCATCTCTGTCAGCAGGTCATCGATGGTCTTTTCTTCCTTTAGATTCTCTCCGGCCACTTTTTCTAGGTCTGCTTTTTGAATCGTGTCATAGTCAGCAGAAGTAAGCTCCGCACCCTCTGCCAGTTCCTGCATGATGCGCTCATTCTGACTTTCCAGCACTTCTTCAAATAGATTACGCACGCCACGTGCATTGCCAAAGTCAGGTTGTTTACTCTGGATGCTTAGGAGATTCTCTAGGATGGCATCTGATCCATCTTCCAGATTCATGTGTCTATCGACGCAGAACTGTTTGAAAATCTCTACCATCTCTTTCACGTTGTAGTCAGGGAACGTAATTTTATTACGAATTCGACTGCTGAGACCGGAATTTTTCCGTAGGAACTCCTCCATCTCACGCTCATAACCGGCTAGGATTACCATGACAGAGTCTCTGTGATTCTCCATCTGGGCTACGATTTCATCTATCGTCTCCTGTCCGAAGTTATCATTGCTATCTCTGCAAATGGAGTACGCCTCATCGATGAAAAGGATACCGCCCTTTGCTTCTTCAAACTTATCTTGTACATTTTTGGCACTATGGCCCTGGTACATACCCACCAGATTACCTCTGGTGCATTCCACCACTTTAGAACCATTTGGCAAAACACCCAGTTGCTGATACATCTGGCCTAACATCCTAGCGATGGTGGTCTTACCTGTACCTGGGTTACCGGTGAAAAGCATATGCAGGCTACCGATACCACCGATGCGCTGTGCACCGGCTTCTCTGGCTTTCTGCTCTACCTCTACCTGATTGATACGCTTTTGTACCTGCTCTTTAACTTCCTTTAGTCCAATCAAACTATTCAATTGGTCCATGAGTTCCGGCAAGGAGCACTGTACCTGATAGGATTCTTCTACGGTGTCCTGCTGGGTCTGTCCTTGTGGACATGCTTCTACATCCATTTCAGCCAGCCATGCTTCTGTTTCTTCTGACCACCAATCCGGGTCAAATTCCATGCTGGAGCTGATCTTGAATTCCGGCACATCTATACGTGTGTTGAAGTGGTGATTCTCATCGATTTGCAAACAAAAAATGACAAGGGTGCCTTCCGGTAGTGGTCTGCCCAGATCATAGGTTGCTGTGCCTTTCCCTTTCAGTTTCGGAGAATCGTCCCTCAAAGCTAAAGCAAAATCAATATCAACCTTATCCTGTCCCTCTCGGATGGTACGCAGTCTAACATACTTCTCTACCGGAAGCATCTCGCTGGCTAACACCGCACCAATCAGGTCTTGATCACCGTTTCCTGTTTCTACGATGATGTCTATCAGTCTACCGCACTCTGTCATTTCTAAATGCTCATTTCTTAAGTTTTAAAATTGTCCAGCCAATTTACATTAGGACCAATCTGTTAAAATAATATCATGCACCCTCCAATTCTTCAACATCTTATTTTGTATTTTCTGCCCTTTTTTCGGCGTTTTCAAAAGAAAAAGAGCAACCACATTTTTGTAGTTGCTCTTTCTTAAATCAGTTTACGAAAATCTTATTTATACTTCATCTGCTTCACGTTGGTAAAGGTATCATTCACGATTTCAAATCTGCAGATATAAGGTAATGTGTAGTACCCCATAATGACCGGAGTGTAGTATCTACCATCTTCCAGCTGGGTAATGTAATAAGGTACGCCATCCAGGCCACCCATTAAAGCAGATGCATCTTCGTAGCCTCCCGGTACGAATCCGGCTAAAGATGCAGATCGCACAAAGGCCTGCTTCTTTTGGTCACCGGCCGCATCTGAGCTGGTTACCAGGTAGTAATAGTTCTGGATATGTAATACCTGTACCATGCCACCTAATTCCTGTGCTACCGGGTAAACTGCCAAGAGTTTGAAGGTCTTTTTATCTACCACGTAAATGGCATTTTTGCCCATACTTGGGAAGTAGATATAATTGCCATCGATGGTAAAGCTTCTGGTGTAGGCCCCATAGAGATCCGCTACTGGCACTGCCTTTACAAGCTGCAGTTGTAAGGTGTTTGGTACTCTCTGATATAGATACATAACACCCGTCATCGAACTCCAAACATAGAAAAATCCTGTAGTTTGGTCGTAAGTAACATAGTGTGGTCTGATGCCTACCCCTTCAAAGGTCTCCACTACCTGGAAGCCCTTTTCATTCTTTCCATAGGTTACGACTCTATCATTATCGGTATCCACCGCCACATAAAGTATGCCATCTGTAGCAAGGGCATGAGGTCTATAGAGCTTATTCCCCATGACATTCCAACTCTCCGGTGCGTTATACACATTTTTACTATGAAGAATCTGCTGATTATAGGCATCTAATACAAAGTACTCTCCGCCATAACCAAATACCTGGGTAGGTACATTAAAGCTTTCCGGAATAGGGTTTGGTGCATCATAAGGCATCAAATCTCCCGGTTTACTTTTCTCAATATGAGCTACTTCACCGGCATAAGCTGTGATGGGGGCTGTGAGTACTCCTGCCAACAAAGTTGTGATTGCTAAGCAGATAGCTGCTGCGCCGCGTCCTATTTTCATCATCTTGTTCATGGTTTTAGTTACTCTCTGTACTTTCTGTTTCAGCTGTCTCTGTTTCTTCTGTTTCTTCTTCGGTCTCTTCCCCTTCATGGATATTGACCGTCACTTTTCCACCCTTGGGAATCACATGTACGATACCAATCTGTCCCTGATAGCAAGGGCCAAACACATGCTCACGAAGGCTATCCGTCACCTGTCCATCCCAGGATGCGTGAATGTGGGCGCCCAGGATTTCTACCACATTGGCATCTCCATGATACATTCTATCAATAAGGCCCTGGGTCTCTCCATCCGGCACATAGTTTGGTGCTTGCGGGTGCCAATAGTAGATTTTATTTCTCACTTGCATGGATAAATCTAATAAAGACTCATCTACTTCGGAATAAAATGGCACATGCGTTACCATAATGGTTGGTTTTCCATTATCCAACTGCTTATCGATAAAGGCATGTTGTTCTGCAGAAATATTCTTGTGAGAGCGATTGATACCCACCACTTGGAAATCTCCAAAGTCCAGCACCTGCTCCATGCTATCTCCACCTAAGATATCTTCCTGTGCCTTTACCCCATCATCATCTGTATAGGCCTCACCACCATACCATCCGCCATAGTCATGGTCGGAACGTAGATACATCATTTTATCCAAAGGATACTTCAGTTCCTCCATTCCTTCTTTTAGCTTCTGCACATTTGTGGTGCTGCTATAGTCCAAAAGGTCGGCTGCGAAAATTACTCCATCAAAATCATAATGATTGAGGTACTTCACGATTTCAGGCCAAAGTTCTACAGATGGGATACCTTTTCCATCATTGGTGATGAACATCTCATCGTATCGCTGCTGAATAGTGGGCAGAGATTCTTCGGTAACGGGGCCTGCTTCAAAATCAGATATCATGTGGATATCATTGACAAAGGCCAATGTATACTCTTTCTCTAACCCCTCAACCTCGACAGTCACTTCTTCTTCACGGAACTGATACACCGGTGCTGGGTAATCCTTTGCCTCTTTCGTCTCTTCTGTGGTTTCAGTCTCTGGCTCCTCTTCTACGGTTTCCCATAGAGATTCCGTCTCTGTTTCTTCCGGTTGCTCTTCTTTTTCTCTGGTCAAAAGAGCTCCTATTGTAAGCCCAAGAAGCAGTGCTAATACCAGCACTGCTCCCATGAGAATACCTTGTTTTAAGTTTCTTTTTTGTCTTCTATTTCTGCGTTTCATTACTGTGCGAACCACTTAGCTACGTTCGTTCTAATCCACTCACGGGTTTCTTTTGTGGTACCGTTGTGGATATCGACTTTGTACTGATCCTCTCCATCTAAGTCATTGAAATACCAGAAATGTCTCAAATCTACGCTGGTACCAGAGTTTACACCGGTAGTTACAATAGACAGATTCTGATAGGTCTTCAGTGCGTTCACTACATCATTATATGCGCTCTGTGCATTGCTGGTATCCATACCTGCTGCAGCAGCATAATTGATGTATTCCTGAATCAAAAGTGGGTTGTAATCTGTTTCAGCCAAAATGCTTGCGATAGCGTTTGCAGCGTCTGCTGCAGTCATGCTACCATCTGCTACACCTGTTTCACAACGTTTGGTGGTAATCCAAGCAAGGCAATATACATAACGAAGTCTCAGTGGATCATCAAGCTGACTTTCGTCAAACATCACAAGCTTGCCATCTTTCTGGATGGAGTAAGCTTCTTCAGCCCAAGACCATGCTTCATCTCTGGACCACTGCTCTCTATTGGTGATGTCATTGATGGCTGCGATGTATTTGTCACGATAACGATTTACCAATCCCTGAGAGTAAAGCTCATAGTTTGCAGAATCGATTTCGTAGTCTGCTTTCAGGCTTTCCGTCAAAGCATCTGCATCTGCTGTATAACCAGCCATAGTCTCATAACCTACAGCACCGATGTTCTGAGGCTCGATGATAGCAGAATAAGCCATGATAGAATCTGTGTATACTTTATAAGCATTCTGTACTCTTTCTTTAGCACCTTCTTTTACTTCATTGTCAGCTGCTAATTTGGTGTACTCTTCTAATGCTGCTTTTGCTTTATCGATTGCTTCTGTATAGGACTGTTCGTCATACAGTTTCTTAGCTTCTTCATAAGAAGCATCTGTATCCTTAAAGAGTTCGTCTAAGTCTACTTCACCGGCTTCTTGGCTTTCAGAAGCTTCCGTAGCATCCTTCTTTTCCTCTTTGTCTTCTTCCTTGTCCGCATCTTCAGTGTCAGCGTTCTTGTCTTTCTGGAAGAATCCGGTGACATATTCAATAGGATCCACACCCTGTACCTGAGACAGATAGAAATATCCACCACCTACTAATAGTACAAGAATCAGCAGAATGATTAAAAAGATGAGTCCGCCTTTTCCTTTTTTCTCCTTTGGCTGTTTCGGAGCCTTTGGAGCTTTTGGAGCCTTGGGTGGCTTAGGTGCTTTCGCAGGTTTCTGTGGTGCCGGAGCAGGTGCTGGCTGTGGTGCCGGAGCAGGTGCTGGCTTTGGTGCAGCTTTTGGTGCTGCAGGTGGAGGTGTTGGCACAGTCTTAGGTGCTGCTGGGGCTGCCTCCCCTACTTTGGTACCGCAATTGGTACAGAATTTCATGCCAGGTTTCAATTCTGCGCCGCAGTTAGCACATACAGCCTTCTTTGGTTCTGGAGCTGGTGCAGGAGCAGGTGCTGCTCCTTTCTTTGTTCCACAATTTGTGCAGAATACAGCGCCTGGAGCAAGTTCCTGACCACAGTTGCTACATACTTCTTTCTTCTGCATCTTTGGAGCTTCTACTTCTGGTGCAGGTTCTGCAACTGGTTCTGGAGCTGGCTCTACTATAGGTTCCGGTTTTTTCTCTTCTACTACAGTACCGCAGAAGATACAGAACTTACTGCCATCTGCTATCTCTTGGCCACAATTAGGACATTTCATGTTTCATTCTCCCCTTCTGTTTAGTGTTTCAGTTCTTCTTTATAGAATTCTTTGAATTCTTCATATCCCTGTGCATTTAACTGTTCTTTCTGGAACTTCTTGTTTTTATTCATCATAGCAACCAGGATAGTCTGTCCGTTTGCACGAGCAGCCTGGGCTTCTTTCATAATGTCACTGACGCGCTCTTTTGACATGCCTTTTTCGATTAAATAAGCAGTCTTTTTATCTGCTCCCGGTACTTTGAAACCGTTCTCTAATAAGAGCATGATAATACGTTCAAAGCCGATGGAGAATCCACAAGCAGGTACATCATTGCCAATGAATTTGCCTACCATCTTGTCATAGCGACCGCCGCCACCGCAGCTTCCGCCGTACTCCGGCATAGCTATTTCGAAAATGGTACCGGTATAGTAAGACATACCACGCACTAAAGTAGGATCAAATACCAGTTCAAAATAATCCCCTTTAGAAGCTCTTACAGAATCCAAAATCTGCTCGAATCCTTCTACTACGCTGGCATCTAAATTTCCTTTGGCAACCAAATCGTTCTGTAATACAGCGATTGGATTCTCTGCATTCTGCAAGGAAGTTACCAAACCAACAAAGGTCTGGATGCTTGTATCTGCATAGCCAGCCTTAGCCAGTTCTTCTTTCACACCTTCTTCGCCGATTTTGTCAAGCTTATCCAAGATGATAAATACGTCATCATACTGCTCTTCTGTAAATCCTGCAGCACTGGCCATAGCTTTTAAAATCTGGCGATCATTGATACGTACCTGGAAATTCTTGAAACCAAGTTTGCCAAGTGTGGTAGTGGTAGCCAGAATCAGTTCGATTTCTGCCAGATTAGAAGCTTCCCCCAGGATATCAATATCGCACTGCATAAACTGACGGTATCTACCTCTCTGAGGACGATCCGCACGCCATACATTACCCATCTGCAATGCTTTAAAAGGTGCAGGCAGTTCTGCCGCATGGGCGGAATAATAACGAACAAGAGGTACTGTCAGGTCATAGCGAAGGCCGCCATCTACCAGGTCGTTTTCTTCCTTTGCTTCATCGATTTTCAGTTTTTCACCACGTTTCAAAATCTTAAAGGTAAGCTTTTCATTCTCACCGCCTGCTTTGCAGTTCAAGTTTTCGATATGCTCGACACAAGGAGTTTCAATGGATGTAAATCCAAACTTTCCGTAGGTCTCTTTGATCACAGAAATCACGTAATCACGGATTTCCATTTCTTCCGGCAGAATATCCTTCATGCCGGTAACAGGTTTCTTACTTAATGCCATAGTATTTCCTTATTGTTCTAAACTGTCTGTTACGAGTATCTAAGTAATGGATTATTCTTCTACATCTACTGTACGAATATGCAGTTCTTCTAACTGTTTCTCTGTTACTTCGCCAGGTGCACCCATAAGAATATCCTGTGCATTCTTGTTCATCGGGAATGGAATAATCTCTCTAATGGTGTCCTCACCAGCTAAAAGCATAATCATACGGTCAACACCAGGTGCAATACCTGCGTGTGGTGGTGCTCCGTAGCAGAATGCATTGTACAATGCAGGGAATTTGGACTTCACATCGTCCTCACCCAGACGTACTAATTCAAATGCTTTGATCATGATCTCAGGATCATGGTTACGTACCGCACCGGAGGATAACTCTACGCCGTTACATACTAAGTCATACTGGTCTGCTGTGATGGACAGAGGATCGATTTCTCCTCTTTCTGCTTTTTCCAAAGTCTCTAATCCGCCACTTGGCATAGAGAATGGGTTGTGGCAGAATTCCAGTTCTCCGGATTCTTCCCCGATTTCATACATAGGAAAATCTACAATCCAGCAGAAGCTGTACTGTTCTTTATCCATATGTCCGGGTACTGCTGCACCAAAGGTCTTTACGATAACACCTGCTGTCTTCTGTGCTGCAAGCTTCTTACCAGCAGAAAGCACTACCAGGTCATCCTTCTTAAGTCCTAATTTAGCAACTACTTTATCTTTGATAGGTGCTACAAATTTAGAGATACCACCTACGATTTCTTCGTTTTCATCCATGCGGAACCAGTAGCCCTTTGCACCGGCTACCACTTCTACATCAGCCAAAGTCTTATCGATGAACTTACGGCTTTCATGGAAGTCAGAGATGACTACAGCCTTTACACACTCATCCGCGAATGGCTCAAAACCGCATCCGCCAAGTTCTGCTGTCACATCCTGTACAGTTAAGTCGATACGAAGGTCCGGCTTATCAGAACCGTATTTCTCCATAGCTTCCAGATATGGAATCTGTACAAATGGAGATTTGCTTGCACGGTTATAAGTACCGTATTTTGCAAAAATAGGAGGAAGCACGTCTTCACATACTGCAAATACGTCATCCTGTGTAGCAAAAGCCATTTCCATATCCAGCTGATAGAATTCACCCGGGCTTCTGTCTCCTCTGGCATCTTCATCACGGAAGCAAGGTGCAATCTGGAAGTAACGGTCGATTCCGGATACCATTAAAAGCTGTTTAAACTGCTGTGGTGCCTGTGGTAATGCATAGAATTTACCCGGATGCTTTCTGGCAGGTACCAGGTAATCTCTTGCACCTTCCGGAGAAGAAGCAGTCAGAATAGGGGTTGTGATTTCCATAAATCCATGTTCTGTCATGGACTGACGAAGTGCTGCCACTACCTGGCTTCTTAATACGATGTTTTTCTTTACTTCCGGATTTCTCAAATCCAGGAAACGATATTTCAAACGAGTAGTCTCATCTGCTTCTCTACTATGATTGATTTCGAAAGGCAGTTCTCTATAACGGCATTTACCAAGAACCTTTACTTCAGAAGGTACTACTTCGATTTCACCGGTTTCAATCTTGGTATTTTTATTACTACGTTCTCTTACAACACCGGTAACAGAAATCGTAGATTCCTTGGTGATTTCCTTTACAGTGTTCATCATCTCTTCTGTTTCAATGACAATCTGAGTTGTTCCATAGAAATCACGAAGAATCAGGAAGCCTAGGTTTGCTCCCACTTCACGGACATTTTCCATCCATCCTACTAATGTTACCTGCTCGCCGGCATTAGCCAGACGTAATTCACCGCAGGTATGGGTACGTGATTGCATCATTTGTAAATCCTCTCTATCTATATCTCTAGCTTTTCTATATACAAGTACGGGATAATCCCCTCAAACTTATGATATTTTACCTCAATCAGTTGCATATGTCGAGTAAATATACACGTGATCGTAGATACAACGCCAACTGCTGTGTGCATTTCCGGTAACGCAGATGTAGGGCGTCCCTTTTGCATTTTTGAAGTAGCTGGCCGCGCAGCTTCCGGATTGTACTACGAAACCTGTTTTTGCACCGATAACCTCTCCGCCTGTTTCTTTATCTTCGATTCGTCTTAGAAACCAGTTGGAAATGGTGATGCCCTCCGGATGATCCGGGGTAGAGCTGGTGGTATAGCTGTGGGCAGAAAGAACCTGTCTACATATATCTCGCTCCATAGCCGCTTTTAAAATCATGGCCATATCCCCTACAGTGCATTTGTTTGTCTCACTGTAGATTCCGGTACAGTTATCAAAGTGAGCAGTTTGGGATAAACCAAGCTCCTTTACTTTGGCATTCATCAGTTTTACAAATTCTTCCTGAGAGCCTGCCACATAATCAGCAAGTGCTAAAGCCGCATCTGCTCCGGATGGAAGAATCGTACCGTAAAGCAAATCCTCTATGGTCAATCTGTCTCCGGGCATGAAGCCTACTGCGCTACAATCGTGGACATATACATAGTTGGGGATTTCTTCATTCATTACGATGGTGTCATCCAAATCCGTAATATAATCAGAGGCTGTCAGCAATGTAAGAATTTTTGTCATAGATGCAGGACTGATGATGGTATCCGGTTCCTTTTGCGCTACCACATCCCCTGTTTCCAGGTTGATTAAAATGGCATAGGAACTGTTCATCTCATCTTCTGCTGCATCTATGTAGGTTCTGCTTCCTGTATCACTGATACGATATCCTTCATAAAACAAAGCCGCATCCTCTGAAGCGGCTTTGCCTATAGGTTCTTCTTCTATGATTTCTGTCTCGGATTCTATGGTCTCTTCTGTGGGGAACTCCACAGTCTCTATGGCCACCGTTTCCTCCACTGCAGTTTCTTTGTGTACATGGTGGATGATGCTGACCACAGCCAGCTTAATGAGCCAAATGATACCCACTAGGACAAGTAACATCCCAAGGAGCACCAAATCCCTCTGAATCCGGCGAATGAGACGTCGTCTTTTACGACGTTTCATGATTTCTTCTCGTCTGTTATCCATTCTTTTAACTCTTTAATTGGAATAGGTTTCGAATACAGATATCCCTGAAACGATGCAGGGCTATATTTCTGCAGTACCGTTTTCATCTGTTCTGTCTCGACACCTTCTATGCACACCTTTCGATGTAGCTTATTTGCTGTATTGGTGATTCCCTCTACAATAGCCTGGTAGATTTCACTCTTATCGATATCCTTTACAAAGGTGCGATCCACCTTGATGATATCAATATCCGGCACCGCATTGATGATTTCCATAGAGGAAAATCCTGTGCCGAAATCGTCCAGCGCAATCTTGATTCCCTCACCTTTTAGCACCGTGGTAATCTGTTTTACCAGTTTCATATCCAGAAGTCTGCAGCGTTCTGTCAATTCCAGGCAAAGATTCTCCGCCGGGAATTCCACTTCCTCCATGATTTCAAAAAGCTTTGTGAGGAACTCACTTTTTTCAAGCTGTGCATAGGATAAATTAATATTTAACTGTAAATCCGGATACACCTGCAATAAAGGCTTCACTTCCAACATAGATTGTCGCAAAATCCAGTTGCCAAGCTGATAAAAATTCGTATCCGTCTCCAAAATCGGGATAAACACCCCTGGTTCTACTTTTCCGTACTTGTCATTCTGCCAGCGAACAAGAGACTCTAGTCCAATCAGTCGTTCTTTCTGGGCATCCATCACCGGCTGATAGCACATGTAGAAGTCTTTGCAGCCATCCACTATGTCCTCTCGAATAGCAGAAATGATGCGCATACTCTTTCGGTCTTCCAAAGAGACCTGATTATCGAAAATAACAAGTTCACCCTGTTTTAAATCTCTGGACTCGTAGTATGCATATTTCAGACAGCTATAAACCGTATGTGCCTTCACGGTGAAATCGTCAAAAGAGAATAAACCACCGCTTAATAAAATATTCACGCGGCAATCATTGACTCGCAAGTGACGAGACACTTCCTGTTGTAATTCCAGGTAGGCCTTTTGCATTTCTTCCAGAGTCATGGCTTCCGTCACCACTGCGAATTTCGTACCTTCCATACGATACACAGTAGTGTAGCTTGAGAACTTGTCAGTCAAAAACTTTGCCAGTTCCTTCAGTACCAAGTTGCCAAAGGTATATCCATACATGTCATTGATTTCGGCAAATTTTGAAATGCCGGTCAAAAGCACAATGCAGGACTGCTCCTTTTGACGCTTCCGCTTCATGTCATTGAAAAAACCATACAGGTTTCGAAGCCCTGTTATTCTATCGATGCTGCTCTGCGCACCATGACTAATAATCGAGCCCGCCAAATAAAGCGGATTTCCATCATCGTCTCGAATCACTTTTGCATTACAGGTACATTCCACATACTTACCGCTCTTTGTTTTGACGCGATAGGTCATGATGTGAATGTCTTTTTCGCCCTTGATGCACGACTCTACATCTTTTTTGAAACTCTCTCGATCTTCCGGATGAACATAATCTCCCCAGATTTCACCCGCTTCGTCGATGAATTCACCGGGAAGTCCAAAAAACTCCACCGCTTCCTTCGACCATCTCGAACGTTTCTTTTTCAAATTGGATATAAAGTAGTATGTCCCCTCTGTCGCACTAGAAAGCGCATAAAAAATGGCCTCTAGTATATCATCTTGTTTTGTCCCCATGTTGTACCCACTTTTTCATATTCTCTCGATTTTTATTATACGGTCTTCCCCCTGCCTTGGCAACGAAAAAAGCCGAAAACAAGCATTATCGCTATTAAAAGAGAGAACCCATCATAAAGTCGCCAACGAAGAGGTTCTTGAAAACGAACCACAACTTTTCCGGTAAATCCCGCCGGAATCTCCACCGCTATCTTCTGTTCCTCCTGCAGGACAGCCAGTTTTTGTGAAACGTCCATAGAGTTTGTTTCACTATATCCTTTGGCTACGTATCCCGGATAATATAACAGCGGTACCTGCACTTTCTGAGCGGCAACGTTTCTATTAGTTAATTTCAAAGTTAACTTTCCGTTTTCCAGGTAAGATGACTTCTTTTCTACTCCATCCGGAATCTTGTAATCATCGTAGGTAAGGCTATTTAAGTCTGTTCCAAGCAAGATATACTCTCCACCTGAAATATACCCATTTCCCATACAGGTTTCATCATAAATCTGCATGGTACCGGCATCCTGCAGTAAGGACTTCACGAAGCTTCCACTACTGATTGTGATACCCACTAGCACAAGGAATAGCATTCCTAATTGGACATACTTTTTCGATGCATCCAAAACCCAGATGGCCAATAGAGAAATACACAAAACCGTAATGGATTGAAATCTGGTTTGGAACTGAATAGAAGCCACTATTCTTTCCAGCAGTGGGTGCATATCCGCTATAGCATCCCAAGGGAAATGATAAGTAGCCATCCACAATGACAACACACTGACTCCTAATAGGAAGGCCGCAATGAAAGCCCCTGTCACGCGCTTGTATAGTCCTTTATAAAGCAGCATAAGGACAGATAAAACCAAAACCAGGATGAGTCCAAGGCCAATGGTATAATGCAACTCTTCTGCCGGACCATTCTCCACCGGATATGCCCCATAGAGCCCTGCCTTCGGACACAAGGTAAAAAGCTGGCTCACATACATACCATAGGTTTGGATTCTCTTATGGATTGCATTTCCCTCCAAAATCGCGAATTTCAAACTGTGACTATATTCCAACATAGGCAGGAAATACCAAACTTGTAAAAGGAAGCAGGTGACTGCCGCTTTCACAAACTCCCAGAAGGTCTCCTTCCGGAATGTCCATTTGGCAAAGCAAAGGGCTGTAAGCGCTAAGAAAAACGTCAAAAGAATGACGCTCAGGACATGGGATTGAATGACAAAAGCCATGCCTAAAGTAAGAGGTAAAAATCGAAACTTCTCATGAGATGTCTTCTCATAAGGCGCAAAAATCCCTCTCCCATAAATACGAAACACACCATATGCCACCAGTGGGAAAAAGGTCAAAGCAGTGTACTGGCCAACTCCTTCTATGGAATACATATAAATCAATCGAAAAATAGAAAGGCTATAACACGCGGTGGCCACATAAGCCAATGCTCTTCGCTCATTGGCAATTTTGTAGAAACACCAGTAAGAAAGCAGTATGGTAACACTTGTTATGATTAATTGGTAAGCTTTATATGCTTCCATTACATCAAAGGAAAGGCATCTAAGCACTGCCGGAATCACTAAAAAGAAATCGCTATAAAACATGCCGGAGGCATATCCATGGCCTTGCAGCCAATTAGGCTCAATACGCACCGGAATCTGTCCCGATAAAAGCGCTTCCTTAGTACCTTCGATACGTAATAAATGAAAAGTAGCATCTGCTCCGGTGTAGATTCCCTTTACCATCAGCGGCAAACTTGCCACCACTAGGAGAATCAGAAGCCCATATGCTACCATTCGGTTTTCTCTTTTTCGTAAGGCATGATATGCGCTTTTTCCCTGCCGGATAGACCAAGCCAAACAGGTACCTACAAGGATCAGTAAAACCAGTCCCAGGGCCATACCAAACTGCCGCTTTTCCCTTCCATTTGTTAGAACGACATAAGCACCTTGTACTTCAAGATGACTATCTGCAGCCTGGGCGATTTCAATTCGCACATCCTCTGCATCTTGATCCAGCCAGAAGTCAAAATTCGTTTCCTGCAGTCCTTTATAAAGTACTGTGGTGTTGGTACGAAGTTTTTCTCCGGCAGACGGTGCTACTATCGTAACCGTGTTCACCATATCTTTATCTGCATGATAAAGAAGATGCAATTGATACACGCCTTTTTCCAAAGAAAACGGTTCGGTTAAATCTACATTTAGCACCTCGGGTGCCTTTCTGGTCCGTAGGCCAAATACGCACAAAATCCCCAGGCATATGAGTGCTATGCCTAGGGATAATTTCTTAAGTTTCTGGTTCTGCCTTTGATTCAAGTTTCTAACCTCTGCTTCTAGATAATGATAGGGGAAGTTCTAATCCATTTGCTTCAAGAAGAGCCTGATCTCTTAAAATTTCCTCGGTAGGACCGTCTGCTATGATTTCCCCGTGATTCATCAGGATAACCCGAGAGCAAGTGTCCCAAATAAAGTCCAAATCATGACTTGCTATGATTTTCAAATGATCAAAGCCCTGTAAAATCCGGATTAGATTTCTACGGTTTCTTGGATCTAACGCCACAGATGGTTCATCCATCAAAATAATATCCGGGTGCATGGATAAAATCGTGGCAATGCTGGCAAGCTTCTTCTCTCCCCCGGAGAGTTTGTAGATAGGTCTGTCTGCCAGATGAGAAATCTGCACTGCTTCCATTGCCTTCTCTACACGTCTATTCACTTCCTCCGCCGGAAGCCCATAGTTCTTTGGTGCAAAGGCTACATCCTCCCGAACTGTAGTCATAAAAAGCTGACTATCGGAGTCCTGAAATACGTACCCTATTTTTTCTCGAACCTTTGTTAACGTATCCTTGCCAAGGGGAATCTCCTCAACTCTGATTTCTCCCTGAAAATTCAGTTCAAGGCCTACCAAGAGTTTTAAAAGGGTGGACTTTCCAACGCCATTGGCGCCGATTAATCCAATGCCATCTTCTTCATGGGCATGGAAAGACACCTTTTGCAAAATGGGTTTATCCTTTTCATAAGCAAAGCTTACATTTTGTACATCCATATGTATATGACTCATAGTCTCATCCTCTATCTCAATTCAAAAACAAGCACGCTTCTTCCCTACAGTAAACTTCCCACCATATAAAATACAGGGAAAATTCGAAGTAATAAAATCGCCACTGCAAAAAACAGGAAATAACAAGCGTCTTTCATATGAAAGCCTTGTTTTTCCAAGTGGAATTCTCCTTGAAAACCTCTTACACACATGCTCTGATACAATACCTCAGCTCGATCCATACTTCTTAACAGCATTTGTCCAAGAAGTGGTCCCCATGCTTCAAATGCAATTCCTTTCTGTCCCGGAGCACGAAGCATGTAAGCATTCATCACACGCTTTGCTTCTCTTAAAAGAACGGTAATATACCGAAAAATCAGTAAAATCTGTACCACAAAAATCTTTGGCAGATGAAGCAATTGAAGGGCGTAACAAATTTTTTCAACTGAAGTTGTGGCAATCAGTAAGTAAGATGCCAAAACCGTGAGAACGCCCTTCATCATCAGGGTTAGCACAGATATAATACCACCCGTTATGATTAAATTTCCCAGTTTGGTTATGGGGGTATGATCAAAAAATGGATTCAAAACACCCACAATGCAAACAAGGGGCAATACCACACGCAAGCGGTATAGGCTTTCTTTCACCGGAATCTCCCCTATCACAAACACCACCAACGGATAAAGGAGCATGGACAGGGTCCTCTGCATATCATACTTGGGGATAGATACTGTAACCGTAATATAAAAAATGGTTAAAATCAGTTTCACCAAGGGATGAATCTGATTTAGCCATTTGTCCTCTTTGGCCATAGCATCTATGGTATTCAGTTCGTGAAGTGCTTTTCCAATCTCATTCATCTTCTATACTCATCCAAGGATTATTCTATCATAAAAAGCAATCAGCGGGACAAGAATTGTCCCGCTGGCTATCTATATCTATGAGTTTTTAGGAAAACGTGTATGTCTTTTTAAGCTTCTGCTTTTTTGTTTCGGAAAAAGCGGAATGCATAGCTGGCTCCGATGCATACTGCTAATACAATCAGGCCACCTACAATACCGGATACGGTAGTACCCAACGGGCTATCAGAATTTGTAAATGCATAATCAGGAAGGAAGCTGGTGCTCTCCTGTACTGCTGCAAACTTATCGTATACATTACCGGTTGCTTCTAGTTCTGTGGTACCTGCAATTCTTTCCATGGACCATTCCAGGCCATCCGGGAAAGCGGAAGCAAAGAGGGAAACAAAACCTCCAATTACCAGTGCAGCTACTCCTAAAATGGTAAGGGTAGTTTTCATGGAGAATCTGTCTTCTTTCTGAATTGCCCCAGCTCCAAAAATCAGTTCCGGTCTAGCTTCATAAACAAAGCAAAGAACTACTGCTGTAATAAGGCCTTCCACAAAACCGATTGCCAAGTGAATGGGAAGCATGGTACCAAGGAACACACCGAAAGGTAACTCTGTGATTCCGGAAATCAATGTTTCGATTGTTACAGACAAAGCACCCAGCTGCAAGGTAAGTACACATCCAATAATAGATGCAAGGGTGATTTTCTTTTTGTTCATGCCCCCTTTCATCATAGGCTTCCAAATCAGAAGTGCGCCGATGAAGCATCCATAAAAAGCCATATTCCACACATTACATCCCAGTGCTAAAAGGCCGCCATCCGCGAAGAATAGGCACTGGATCAAAAGCACTGCTATCATGGTCAGGAATCCTGCGTAAGGACCCAGTAATGCGGACAGCATCATGCCACCGCATAAATGTCCGGAAGAGCCTGTTCCGGGAATTGTGAAATTAATCATCTGAGCTGCGAAAACAAATGCTCCCATAATACCCATAACAGGAATTTTCTTTGCATCATTTTCCAGTCTAACTTTGTGAACACTCACTCCTGCTGCTGCAGTAGAGCAAGCATACATTGTTCCGGCAACTGCCGGTGCCACAAGGGCATCTGCCATATGCATAACATAACCTCCAAGTCATTATACTTTCAATAACCATATTCTAAGGGCTCTCTGAATGCTCCACAAGCCCCGTGGGGGGTTATTTTTTCTAGAAATTTAAGAATAATTTCCGCATATTTTATTGGGTTATTTTGTTAGAAACATGTATGATATAATAGGAATAAGAATGTAATACGAGG
>SVFQ01000012.1 GCA_015056765.1 Lachnospiraceae bacterium | reverse complement strand
TTTTGTTCTCTGAACAATTCTCGTTAGAATTTTCAGGGTTGCATTACTGTTTGTTTGTCAAAGTTCATATCGGCTTTCGCCTTGTCCTTGCTCTCTCTCGGAGCAACTATTGTATCTTACCAAAGTCGCTTCAGACTGTCAAGAACTTTTTTGATTTTTTTGAAATCTGATTGCTATCAAGTGGTGCTCAACCAAGAGCTACATCTCATCTTGTCTATCATCAGGTTTCATGCTGTGTCGAAGTGTTCTCGTCGACAGCAAAATCTATCTTACTACCCTACCCTGTCTTTGTCAACGACATTTTTAGATTTTTTACAAAAAACTTTTGCACGCATTTTCAGTTTCCAAATAGTCCTTATTTCCTTGGCTTAGAAAATCGGTCAAACAATAGAGGATATACTCCAATTAAAACGAAAACAATAAGCGCATAACGTACTGTTCGAAGAAGGAATGCAGGCGTGGTAGGGGAAGAAAGTAGTTCTTCCGAAAAGGGCAATTTCAGAAGCGTGTTTAACCCAAAGTAAATTGCTCCGCCTCCAATAACCCTCAGAATTCTTTTTACCAGATTGTCAGTGGTTTTAAAAATGACAAATCTTTTCTCGAATGGAACAGCCAGATAGTATCCTAACATCATGCCATATCCTGTGTAGTAATCCGTGGTTTTACAGTAGAAAAAGCCTGTCAAGCAAAGCAGTGCCACGATAAGATGCAAGAGGTTTTCATTTTTTACATGCTTCTGCAAATTGGAAAACACCACAATCGTGCAAAGGCCCACCAACCATCCTGCAAGTACATCTGTCACATAATGTGCTCCCAACATGACACGGGATACGCCTACAAAGAAAGGTACCAGTATTCCAATTACGCAAAGCGCCTTATTTTTCTTTCTATAAGCAGCTATGGATCCATATAGGGCGGCTGAGTTGGTAGAGTGTCCGCTAGGGAAGGAATACCCCTGGGCACTGATGTCGTAGATGTCTGCAGATGAATCCACAGGTTTTAAGATTTGAATGTCTTGATGGTCAAAATAAGGGCGTCTTCTGAAAAAGACATTCTTCAACATCGGAGTAACCACAAGTGCAACTAAGATATTATTTCCTACATATCGCCCAAATTCCTTGTCATAGCTCCAATATAAAAAGCCAAGTACGGCAATCAGTATGATTTCTTCACCAAGCATCGTCATAAGAGAGGCTATCTTTATCCCTACATCAGATGCGATGACGTGCTGCAACCATTCCTGTACAGTCACCTCCCACGCAAAATAAAAGGTATTTCCGGATACCATTGTAAGCATAACTCAATTCCTTTCTAGAAAAAAACGACCTCCAAGTGTCAGATTTTTGAATCTAACATTTGGGGGTCGGTACAAAAATCATTATTCTTATAAACCGATTTGAAGCGTGTTATCGTCCTTTTGCACCACAAGTTTTATGGTGGAGACAGACTCCAAGCTGTCCGGAACCTGCGTAATCAACACGTAGTTTTTGCTAGCTCCAGCGGGTATCGTATCTTTCATAATAGAAAAGTCGCTGAGTAACATAGTAAGTAAACTACTTCCACCGTACTTGCCATCGGCCATCAATCTAAAGCTGGTATTCATGCTGGCTACATCTGCAGCCACATCATGGTCTGTCGGATTCTGCACGATCAAATGCACCACGAAGAGCTTATTACCACTGGTAGCATCAATATAAGGAGCCCATTCTCCATCTTCCTCAGCTTCATCCATATAGGATTCTGTCAGGGTATAACCGTCTGACTGGATGGTCAGTTCATCAAGTCCTAAAAATGGTGCCAACTCACTAATAGAAGAAAGAGTCTCTACCGGGGACGTTTCTTCCTGCTGTACTTCCCCTTCTGCTTCTCCATTTTCTTCGTTCTCTTCATTTGCTTTTTGGTTTTTCAAAGCTTCTTTGTTTTGTTTGATTTTCTCAGCGATTTCACGTTCCTTGCGGTGTTTTTCAGCACGGATGCGGCCTTCTTCTTCTGTGTCCACCAGTCTGGTATTTGTATCCTTTGTAGAAAGTAACAAATCCACTGCGGCCTGAGCTACTTCGTCGGACTGGTCTTCCGTAAGGTCCGGAACAGCATTACCACAGCCTACCAGCATAATCGCCATAAGGCCTGTGAAGAGTATGAACTTCATTCTAGTCATCTTTTTATTCTTCATCTATCTTCCTTTTAGTGTAGATCCAGTTCCATCCAGAATTCCACACCATTATCGTAGTTTGTCGCTCCGTAGTTTACCTTCATTAACTCTGCTACTGCTTTTACGATGGATAGTCCTACACCGTTTCCACCGTATTCCCTACTTCTGGATTTATCTACTTTATAGAATTTCTCCCAAATATGAGGCAATGCATCTTCCGGGATTGGTTCTCCCGTATTGAATACAGAAAAGACTGCTTTGTCGCCTTTTTCTTCAACTTTGATGTCTACAATTTTCTCTCCATCTGCATAATGAAGCGCGTTAGTAAAGTAGTTGGCCACTACTTTTTCCACCATATATTCGTCAGCCCAGACATAGATTGGCTCTGTATTCCGTAGTCTGACTGTCACCTTCTCCTGCTTTATCATAACATCGGCATTTTGCAGGTAATTCTGTATTAATTCTACCATATCGAAGCGGGAATATTCTACCTGATTAAATCCGGCCTCTAACTGGTTTAACGTCAGTAGTCTCTGGACCATTTCATTCATCTTGGTGGCTTCGTCCAAAATGACATCGTAATAATAGTCCTTGCTTTCATCATCATCCAAAATGCCTTCTTTTAAGCCTTCTGCATATCCCTGAATGAGGGCAATTGGAGTCTTTAATTCATGAGACACGTCGGACAAGAAGGCGCGCCTAGCCTCATCCATCTTTTCTTTTTCCTGAATATCTTCCTGCAGATTGCTATTGGCCATCTTCAGTTCACATATGGTCTGCTCCAACTTCTCCGAGAGCTTATTCATATGTTCACCCAGTTCATTGATTTCACAAATACGAGACTCATCCTGATACTTAGCATCAAACTTCAGGTTAGACATGTCCTCTGATAGTTGGGTGAGTCTACGAACCGGATAAGAAATACCTCTGGCAAAGCCAAAGGAAACCATGGCTCCAATGGTAACTGCAGCCATACTCATAACCAGTAGGTACATACTGGTAGACTTTGCAGTATCTTCCATGTTTTCAACGGCACTTCGAATCAGAATCGGATTACCATTGTCTAATACGCCCCAGATTTCCAGATAACGACCCTGCATGTTTTTATCCGTAATAATCTGCATTTTATAGTGATCCCGCTCACGGATAATCTTCGTTTCGTCATCTGTGTTTTCACTAAACATATAATTCATGAGGCGATTAATAATCAGCTTTTCATCATGAATAGAGGTCAGTATGGTTTCTGAGTCCGAGTCAAGAATCACTACATCGATGTTGTAGCGATTGCACATTTTCTGCCATTCCACAGAGAATCTATCATCCGTTAATATTCCTTTTGTGGCAGCAATATCAAAATAAAGGTACGCAGAAAGCATATCCTTTTCTTTGTTATATAAGTAATAATCATCCAGCAGAAATCTGGTGATAATCCAGCAAATAAAAAAGGCAGCTCCAATGAGACCCACAAATATAAGAAAAATATGAGTTTTAATAGAATAGTTGCCTTTTTTTCTGCAAGTCATAACTTGTCCTTACTGTCCGTTTCATTCATTTACATCAAATTTATAGCCGACGCCCCACACAGTCTTAATCATGTCACCCTTTTTACCAATCTTGCTGCGTATTTTCTTTACATGGGTGTCGATGGTTCTAGCGTCACCAAAATAGTCGTAGTTCCAAACCTGATTCAGAATCTTATCTCTGGATAACGCAATTCCCTGATTTTCAATAAAGTATTGCATGAGTTCGAACTCTTTGGAGGTCATCTCCACCGGCTTTCCATCCACCAGAATCTGATGCGCCCCTTTATCTACTACAATACCACCAGCTTCTAAAACTTCGCCTGTGGATTGTCCTGCTCTACGCATAATCGCCTCCACTCTGGCTACCAGAATCTTAGGGCTAAATGGCTTCGTAATGTATTCGTCTACCCCAAGTTCAAAGCCCTGGAGTTCGTCCTTTTCGTCTGATTTCGCGGTAAGCATGATAATGGGCACTTTGGAGTATCCACGGATTTCCCGGCACACTTGCCATCCATCCATAATCGGCATCATGACATCTAACAAAATCAAGTCTATGGTGTTCATTTCCTGATAAAAGATATCAAGAGCCTGCTGGCCATTTTCTGCCTCAATTACTTCGTAATCCGCCTTTGTCAGGAAATCACGCAGTAATTTTCTCATACGAGCTTCATCGTCAACAATTAGAATTCTACTTTTTTCCATCACTATTCTCCTACTTGCGTCTTTTTCCACTCCAGTTCAGTTTCTCGAAGCGCATTTTCTCGCTCCGTCAAACTGTCTTCCCACTCAGAATACTCGTTTAAAATCGCATTACGGTAGTTCAGCATATTAGGTGTTTCGCTGCGAAGGGCCAAAAACACCATGCCTGCAACTAAAATAGCTAAGAATATATTCAACCATACAGAGATGGCAAACTTGTCGATTTTTCCTCTAGGTTTTTTCTCGCCTAAACCTTTAATACGTACCTTGGCAGGGTTCGCCATATCTCGAACTTTGGAAATATAGGTTACCCTTAGAGGTATAATCGGAATACGTTCCTCCGGTATGTCTGCATCCAGCATTCGATCTCTAAGTTCCTGCATAAAGCGCAAACCGATAGGCGTCTGAAAGGTGCGGGCGTCTATGGCTTTTTGATAGACTTTCAGCAGCATCTCCGGGTCATCCATTTTCAGTTTTCCACGCAAATAACGGATGGCTATCTCTTCCTGATTGGCTGCTAATGCATCCTCACTTGTTTGGAATCGAAAACCACCCACCGGGGTATTTTCAGTTTTTTGTGTTTGCTTATCGCTCATAGCACTACTTACTTGTCCAATGCTGTTTGCAGAGCAGCGATATTCTGCAAAACGTCGCCTTTGAATACAGCTGATCCCGCTACAAAGACATTGGCTCCGGCTTTCTTGATTGCGCTGATATTAGATGCATCTACGCCACCATCTACCTGTATATCGGTAGACAAGCCTCTTCTTTCGATTTCTTTTCTCAAGGCTGTAATCTTTTGCATCATCTGCGGGATAAAGGTCTGTCCGCCGAATCCCGGATTCACAGTCATAATCAGTACCATATCCAAATCATCCAGTACATAATCCAGCACGGATAAAGGTGTCGCAGGGTTTAACGCTACTGCCGCTTTTAATCCCGCTTCTTTAATCTGTCCAACTGTACGATGTAAATGGGTACATGCTTCTGCATGAACGGTAATTTGGTCCGCCCCATCATCAATGAAATTCTGAAGGATTCTGGATGGTTCTGTAATCATCAGATGCACATCGAATGTCAAATCCGTAAGGGGTCTGAGTGACTGAATCACCGGTGACCCGTAGGAAATGTTTGGCACGAAAACGCCATCCATAACATCGATATGTAACAACTTTAGGCCGCTCTCTTGTACAAGAGCGACCTGTTCTCCTAGTTTTGTAAAATCTGCAGATAATATTGACGGTGCAATGTTAAGCATATCTTTTCCTCTAGTTAAAATAATTTCTTGTCGATTTTCTTTTTGATAAACTTCACGTGAGAAAGGGCATCACTTCCTAATGCACGTATTGCTTCCTCGCCTGCTTCCGTCTGCCATTCATTGATGCAAAAGACACAATTCTCAGTGCCTCTTCTGGCAAATAAACCTGCCTTTTCCCAACGAATATAATAGGAAATTCTTTCCTTTAAAAGAGCCTTCTCAACTTGCTCTTTTACGGTTGAATCGCTGACTTTGCAAAGTTCAATTTCATTGTTTACTTTCAGTTTGGAATACTTGGATTCTGTGATTTCTTCCTGGCTGATTCTATCTTTAATACTCATTACTGTCCCATTTTAGCGCCGCACTTCATGCAGAAGCTTGCGCCCTTTTCTACTTCTTCTCCACATACAGGGCAAGTCTGTGTACCCTTTGCCTCTGCAAGTTTTGCCTTAGAATCAGCAATCTGCTGCTGTTTCTCAATAATTTTGGCATATTCTGTTGTGAAATCCTTTGGAGTTGCTGTATCCAGTCTGGTTTCAAACATTTTCTTGCCGATTTCAGTATAAAGCGCTGTGATTTCGCCCTCTAATGTCTTAATCTGTCCGGAAAGTCTAGCTACTTCAGCTAATCCTTTGGCCTTGCCGGATGCTGCTCCGCCAAGCTCGGTTACTTTATCTCCTACTTTTGCAAAAAAGTCCATGATAATCTCCTCCTTAAAATATAGTACACTTTCATTTATTCTATAACTTCTAAAAGCCTAGGTCAATTAGTGATTCGCCCAAGAATATAGAGTTTATTACCTGTTATGGCCTCATAATTCTCCACGATGATGTCCGCTGTAATACTGTGAAAGCTTTTAAAGGAGCCATAGTAATAGTACCCGGTAGCCATAGAGGTAAAGCCGCCATATTTGTCCATAATAGCTGATCCGGAGTTGCCTTCTTCCAATTCAATGGTGGTGCGAAGTGTGTAATCCGGAACAAGCCCGTACAAATGCGATAGGCCTACCGTTTTTCCAATGCGCATGCTGCTCTTTCCGTTTAAATCGATTACGCTCATAAAGACACTTTCTCCACCTTTATTTAAGATACGCCATCTGCGCTGATCGAACTGCACTGCTCTGATACCATCTGCAGTTTCTTTGGGTAAGAACCTTATGTTTACTTTTGCTATTCCTACATCCTGGCTCTCATTAAGGCCCAGGACTTCGTAAGGTGCCCAAGTTCCATCATAAAAAAATATCTTCGAGTATTCCGTCGAATGGGCGAGAACATGTTGGTTCGAGCAGATATAGACGTCATCTCCTTTGATATCTATGATAAACCCGCTTCCAAACCAGCCATATCCGCCAGGCTCAAAATCTTCAATATGAACTGCACAAGGAAGTAGCTTTGCGCGCTGAATATGGACATCTTCTTCATAGCCCACTCCTGCCGTGTGAAGATTGTCCGCACCTGCTATCCTATCTTGTTTCATATCAATGACTCTTGTGGCCAACATGTCGTTCAAGATGGACTTCGGTAACACGCTGACATGGATTTCTTTTGTGGTAGTTAGGCCATCTTCGTCCTCCACAGATAGCGTAGCAGTATAAACTCCCTCATGAGCCCAGTTCACTTCCTGTGCATCTAGTTTTATTCGATCCGTCAAATCTCCTGTCTCTTCATCATAGGCAGTCACCTCGCTTAGGATGTCTACTCTTCTGCCTTTTGTGACATAACAGTCCTTTACGCCTTTCATGACAGGAGCAGCTTCTACGAATACATCCAGTGTTTTCATGGATTGGTTTCCACTGCTATCATAGGCAATGATTTGTATGGTCTCACTCCCGTTATGGGTCAGCAACACCCTGCTGGAAGCTCTGCCATTGATGCTGGCATAAAGCTTTGTCTTGCCAGAACGATCAAATACCGTTTCCACCAAGTCATCTACTGCATATTCCTTGTCTCTTGCCAGAATAACCCGGTGCTTGGGCAGCGTAATAATGGGTGCTTCTGTATCCTTCACTATTACGGGGAAGGAATACCGCTCCATACCATGCTGGGCATAGACATTGTAAAGTCCTACTTTATTTCGCTTTACGTCTGTGGTATCAATTCGTACATAAGAAAGGGAAAAAGCCGCACCATCAAAATACGTAGCCGGATCTGTAGAAACTGCGGTACCCAGTTCCGTATAAATCGGCTCCGTTCTTTTTTCCAGTGGCCAAATGAAGATTTGAAATAGTACGGATGCAGCTATGACGAATAAAAGAATAAACACCAAAAGAAACAGGAAATACGTATTTGCATCCTGCCTTCTTTCATTCTTAGGCATCCCATGATTTGCGTCGTCCATAAATTCCCCTTTTACAGTGTCGCAAGTTGCCTATTTTTATTTTACCACGATTCCACGGAAACATGCATGAAATCAAGTAATCATAAAGTTTCCCACATTGAAAAATAGTGCCAAAAATGATAGGCTAATTATGTTTTAGTTTAATATACAAGGAGACCTAGAAATGGAAAACAGACAACAAATTCTGAACGCACTTGCAAATCTCTACAACGGTCTGGTTCGTTTGGAAAATGCAGCAGCGCAAAAGCAAAATACAGAAGCGCTAATTCAAAATCTGCAGTATCAGATTCAACAAAATAATAGCCAATCCTCTGTGCTTGGTGCAAAAACTAAATTTAAGAGAAATGCCATCAAAAATATAGCTACCGTTGTTGCGATAGTTTTCTGCGCACTAGCATTCTTTATTCTTCCTATGGCAGTAGGTGCCGGCGTTGTTTTCAATGCAAATATTCTACTTACCATGATTGTACTTGTACTTGCAGCAAGAGGTATCGCCGCAATCGTAGGAAGAGCAAAAACAGGTGTGGAAGATTTAACCAAGGTAGCCTACGATCGTTCTATTCCGAATCTGCAAAATCAGTTGCAAGCTGCTATAAACTCCCTTCCAGCTCTCAGACGCGAGGTAGGTTTAGCATATGCTGATGTGGCACCTATGATGGATGTGTTTCCCGCCCCTGACTTTTGCTACTCTTACGCGGTAGGTAAAATGTATAAGTATTTCGAAAATCTACGTGTTAATACCATACAGGAAGCGGTCAACATGTACGATGATGAAATGAAATTTAACCAGCTCATGTCGGAGTTACAGCAGCAAACAGCAATTGCTAGACAAACTCTTGCGGAGGTTCGTCAGATTTCTTCAGAAGTATCTCAGATTAGAGCAAACACTGATGAAATTAGAGTCAATACCGCTAACATCGCTAAATCTTCAGCCGAATGTGCTGCATACCTAAGCGATATTAGAGATAGTCAGTTACGTCATGAAGCAGATGTAAACGCAATTAGAAACTATATTGGCGTATAAATAATAGTTTTAGGAGTTATTATGAAACACAAATCTATGAAGTTGGTAGCGTTAATCCTCGCTACTGTCCTAGCCCTAACAGGCTGTGGCAAACAAGAAGTAAGTGAGAGTAGTCCGGCACTAAACGAAATCGAAGAACCACAGGTACTGACACTGCTGTTGATGTATGACGGTTTTGAAGAGGATTATCTCTCTCATTATGAATACAGGGGTATTCTAATTAATGGTGAAGAGCAAACCTCTTTTGATGGTAACGAAATTTGCTACAACACCATCGGGAATCATTTAGATGAATGTGC
Source organism: Lachnospiraceae bacterium (assembly GCA_015056765.1). Taxonomy (GTDB): domain Bacteria; phylum Bacillota; class Clostridia; order Lachnospirales; family Lachnospiraceae; genus SIG336. The sequence continues at coordinate 79,269 of SVFQ01000012.1, read as the reverse complement.
TGAGTTCTTTGAAGCAAACAAGAATCAGGCTGTAGAGGATGAAGTAAATCTTAGATTAACTACATCCACGGAAGTGACCGACTGGTTCCCTTCCAGCTTTTCTATCCTGACTGATGAAGGCGAGAAAAGCTACGAGATTTCTAAGGTACTCATGCGGGTTTCTACCACCGGCGTAACAGAAGAAGAAAAAGATAAGATTAAGATTTCCGACCTGATGCCAAATCAGTATGGCGCATATTCTTATGCGAACTCTTTACACTTCTGGTTATTCGGTCGTGAAACAGATGGCGCCGTAGAGGAAGAATTTACTGATCCGAACTTCTCTCTCACTAGCGAAGAGACCGAGGAATCTACAGAAGAGTCTACGGAAGAAACTGAGTCTGTTGAGGTGGAAACAGAGCATGTGAAAGAAACTACTCTAGAAATCAACATGAGTGATTATCTCAAGAGTAAAGAAATCATTTGGCTAGAGTTAGATCCGAAAGAATTATCTGGTGGAGGAAATCCAACAGAATCCACTCATGTAGTAGGAATTCTGGTTACAAAACCGGATGGCACGCTTAAAGAAGCTCGTACTACCGTTTCAGACTTTGGAACTCTAGGTGAGTTCTCTAAGAAGACGGACAAAGAAATCAAGAAGATTGCCGATGACTTCATTAATAATTTCAGCAACTATGAAATGGTTCCTTGCATGTCCGATGCAGTAAAGAAGGAATTACAAAAGTATATTGCCAGTCCTCACCACTATACATTAACCGGTGTAGACGTAAATGAATGGAGAAATATCAAGAATTACCTGGTACTCTCCTTCGAATCTAATACTCCAGAAATCTTAAATTACGGAGACATGCGTAAGAGTTTTTCTCTTCCAGCGAACGGCGGAAACATAGATTTCGAATATGGTGTGAAACAACAGAATATCTCATTCGGAGGAAGCACATGTACATTGCAAATCAATGATTCCTTCTATGCCATCTTCCGTGGAGAACAACCTGAAAACTACCCAATGGTTGTTAGAGACGAAAAAGACCTCCATATAAATAAAGATACCGTAGATTCTCCAAACGTAGTATGGAATCCGGACGGAGATCTCTATCCAGAAAAGGTTCTGATCAAAGAGTCCGAATATCTTGACGATGCTATGTTGAAAGAATCACCTGTAAAATACAGTTCCTTTATCCGTAAAGATTAAGCCAAAAACCCTGCTGATTTCTCAGCAGGGTTTCCTTATGTTTACGGTATTCAATTTAGTCTAATTCACTATAGAAGCTGTCGATATTTTCTTCCGGAAGTGTAATAGGGTCCCATCCTTCATCCTGATACTTCGTGATAGGTAGTTCGTTGGCTGCTACATAGTTGGCGATAATCTGGGCACGAATCTGCTCACGGGCTTCCGCATCAGCTTCTACCTCCATGAACTTATCGTAGTGGTCACCGAAAAGCTTTTTGGCACTTTCTGTGAAGTTACTGCCATCTTCTACTACGTCCATGCTGACTACGTCAAAGTCGGCATTTAAATGAATGACACCAGGATATGCTCCACCAGAAACACATTTCAAGGTATCCCCCTCTAAGTTGTAATTGAAAATCCAGAAATCACCATACATGAGAATATCATCCCTGTTGGACATATCTACTTCGATTTCATTTACGTATGGAATGGATACGTCAGCAGCTTCATACTGAGAAGCATATTCCTGTACAATGTACTGGTACACGCTATGGTAGAAGTATTCCGGGCCCGGGTAATCGTAGGCCGGAAGATCAATGTTTGATTCCGTAGATGCGTCGGTAGCATCTGTAGCATCAGATGTGTTTGTAGCATCTACCGATTCTGGCATATTTGCTGTATTAGCTGTATCTGCAGTATTTACTGTCTCTTCTATGTTTGCTGAATTCGACATATCTGTCTCATTCGCTGTGTTAGCCCCGCTTGCGCCACATGCGGTAAGCATCAGGACAGCCGTCGTGACTACTGCTAAATATACTTTCTTTTTCATCTTTTTCCCTCTCATTGCAACATTAAAAAAAGGAAGCTCGTGGCTTCCTTTTCAGTGGATTAGGCGGGAGTCGAACCCGCGTCCAAAAGCCCATCCCCTGTTCTTCTACTATCATAGTCGGTTATTTGGATTGCTCCTCATTCCCTCCGGACATCGGAAACAGACAGCCTTTGTCCTTCAGTAGCTTCATGTTACGCCCTTAGGTGCAAAGCTTAACCTAAGTCGTTTCCTACAAAGTCGATACCCGGGTCACTAAGTGTAGGTGCAAAGTGTCGGATAGCTGCCATTAGGCAGCGATTGCTAAATTATCTTCAGCGTTTATTTTTAATTTGCGATTTGACGCATCAGCCTGCGGATAGCTTCACCAGTTTCAAAACCCCTGTCGAAACCTTGACTAACCCTTATATTATCGTTATGTGCATTGCACATTACGATGTAGCCCCGCTCATTTGCGAAGCAAATTCTAATAGCGGGGTAACATTTTTGTATCAATATTCTATCACACACCACAAAAGGTAACAATACCTTATAGATTCTTAATCTTGAACTCTCTCTCGTGCTCTCTGCGCTGGTCTTTCTTGGCGATGTCGGCACGTTTGTCATAGAGTTTCTTACCTCTGGCAAGGCCGATTTCTAATTTGGCTCTGCCGTCTTTAAAGTATACCTGTAAAGGAACCAGTGTGTATCCCTTCTCCTTCAGGGCTTGCTCCAGTTTACGAATCTCTACTTTATGCATGAGAAGTTTTTTGGGGCGAAGTGGATCACGGTTAAAAATGTTGCCCTTTTCATAAGGGCTCACATTCATACCGTAGACATAAGCTTCCTGGTTCTCAATTCGTACGAAACCTTCTTTGATACTGCACTTGCCAAGGCGCATGGACTTCACTTCTGTACCATGAAGCACAAGTCCACACTCGTATTTTTCTTCGATAAAGTAGTCATGATATGCTTTTTTGTTATTTGCTACTAATTTCAGTGGTTCACTCATGATGTATCCTCAAACTGTTATTCTAAAGGAAAGCGTTCTTCGTCTTCCTCTTCTTTTTTCATAAAGCGAAAATCAATGGTCTGTTCAAACCGGTCTGCAGCTGTCACTACCACATGGACCTTCTGTCCCAAAACGTATTCATTTCCTCTTCTACTGCCAAGCATCTTCATATGCTCTTCATCAAAAGTATAATAGTCATCATGCATAGAAGCAACCGGTACCATGCCTTCGATGGTGTTAGGAAGCTCCACATAGATGCCCCATGCAGTTACGCCGGAAATCACACCATCGAATTCTTCTCCGATGTGGTCTTCCATATACTGCACCATCTTAGTCTTCTCTGTGTCACGCTCTGCAGCATCTGCGCGGCGTTCCATGGTGGAGCAATGACTGGCAATTTCCGGTAGGATTTCTGCATAGTGAGAAAGTTTGCGATCATGCAGTCTGCCCCTTATACTGTCTTTGATAATGCGGTGAATCTGCAAATCCGGGTAACGTCTGATAGGAGACGTAAAGTGACAATAGTATTTGCAGGCAAGGCCAAAATGGCCAAGGCATTCTGTATCGTATTTAGCCTGTTTTAGACTTCTTAAAGTCATACGGCTAATAAATGCCTCATCCGGTGTCCCATGAACCTTAGAAAGCAATTTCTGAAGCTCACGAGGGTGTATCTGTTCTGTACCTACTTTAAAGGTATAGCCCATAGCGCCGGTTAGAAGTCTTAGTTTTTTAATTTTCTCCGGATCCGGTACCTCATGAATTCGATATACAAAAGGTACTTCCTGCCAGAAGAAATGCTCTGCTACGGTTTCATTTGCCGCCAGCATAAAGTCCTCGATGATTAGGTGCGCCATGTTACGCTCATAAGGTCCTACATAGGTAGGCACACCTTTTTCATCCATTTCGATTTTGGTTTCTTTCGTATCAAAATCGATGGAGCCACGAAGTTTCCTTTTATGACGAAGGATATCGGAAAGGGTCTTCATATTCTCAAAAAGCGGGATGAAGTCCCTGTAGGTCTCGCATAGTTCAGGATCATGATCTTCTAAGATGTCTTTTACCTGATTATAGGACATACGACGGTCTACCTGAATCACAGATTCTACGATGTCGTATTCCAGTAAATCCCCTGCTCCATTAAAGGTCATGAGGCAACTAAGAGCCAGCCTATCCTCCCCTGCATTTAAGGAGCACATACCATTGGAAAGGGCATGCGGCAACATAGGAATCACGCGGTCCACCAGATATACACTGGTGCCCCTTTCTAAGGCCTGGCGGTCCAGTGCGGAGGATTCCTGTACATAATTGGTTACGTCAGCGATATGAACACCCAGGTAGTATTTGCCATCCTCTACCGTAAGGCTCACAGCATCATCTAAGTCCTTGGCATCTTCCCCATCGATAGTTACCATCTGCAGGTCACGCAGGTCGCTTCTGCCTTCCATATCTGCTTCAGATACAGGTTTTGCAACACGTTCAGCCTGATTGAGTTCTTTTTCACTAAACTCAACCGGTAGGTCATAGCCTTTGATGATGGACATGATATCTACACCAGGGTCATTGATATGGCCCAGGATTTCTACGACTTTACCTTCCGGGTTCTGCTGTGGCTGACTGTCCTCTCCAAAGTTTGTGATTTCCACCACTACTTTATGGCCGTTTACAGCCCCTTTGGACTGCTCAATGGGCACAAAAATATCACAGCCAAACTTTGTGTTATCCGGTACCACAAAGCCAAAATTCTTACTTTTCTGAAAGGTACCAATCACCTGGCTAGTTCCCCTGGCAATGACTCGGACTACTTCGGCTTCGGTACGTTTGCCTTTCTGTCCGGGAGTCTTCTTAATCTCTACAGTATCTCCGTGAAGGGCAGATTTCATCTTAGATGCAGGGATGAAAAAGTCATCCTCCATACCTTCTACTGTCACAAAACCAAAGCCTTTGGCGTGTCCTGTGAGAACACCTACGTAGAGTTCTTCTTCCTGTTTGCGTTTCTTGCCTTTGCCTCTTCCCTCATCTGTCGGGAATTCGCGACCAGATTCCAGCGCACTTTCAATATGTTTCTTTCCATGACTTCCATATGCAGAAGATTTTTTCTTTCCCTTGTGATCCTTCATGGATTTGAAATTTTTACTTCTTTCTCTGTCTTTTCTACTCAATCTAATTCCTAATTCTTTCTTCCATTCGATAGATAATGATTCTATCTTTCATCAACACTCTCGCCCAACGAAACGAATAAAGGCTGCCGCTTGTGCGACAGCCTTAACATTAAAAGTTGATATTTAATACGATGGTTAATACGAAAAACGCAACAGCTAAGATCTCTGTGATTCGAACCATGGCAGCCTCTTTGGAACGGCCTTTGTTCTTGCTCCAGAATGTCTCATAAGCACCGCTGATAGCACCTAAACCTGCGTCTTTACCTTCCTGCATCAATACCATAATGACTAACGCAATACTTACTATAATCAAAGCTACTGTTAATACAGTTCTCAATACAGCCACGTCTACACCTCCTAACGTCAAGCAAATCTAATTCTACCACATCATCTACGTGATTTCAACTATATTTGCTCCCGCTAAGACGATGTTATTCACTTTGCATAATCAATTCTGCGCAATTGGCTTCTTCCTCGCGAACCTGATCCCGAAGGATACCAAGATTCCAGCCCATCTTCAAAGGAGATGCTCCAGGAAGCATAGCATGAAGATTTGTAAGTCTTCTGCGATACTTGCTACATTCCATGAAGTAAGCTACTACTATCATAGCAATTGCAAAAATCATCACCATGATAAAGCCTACAATAACAGAAGTCTGTACCCCGGTGTCAAATCCGGATGCAAGCGCAACTTGTTCAGAATCATCAATAATAGTTAAGTAGTATTCGTTCATCTCTTTCTCCAAACATACATCCTTACATATATTATGACGCAGTAAAGTGATGAAAAGGTTCAGAAATTATCTAACTAACAAGCTTTTTCCTGTCATTTCTTTTGGCTGTTCTTCACCCATAAGTTCAATCAGGGTAGGAACGATATCTGCCAGGCAACCATTCTCACGAAGCTTGTAAGAAGGATCTGCATTTACCAAAATGAAAGGTACTGGGTTTGTAGTATGTGCGGTGTATGGTTCCCCTGTTTCGTAATCGATAAGCTGCTCACAGTTACCGTGGTCAGCACAGATGAATAAAGTACCGTCTACCGCTTTGATAGCTTCAACTGCTTTTCCTACACATTCATCTACAACTTCTACAGCCTTGATTGCTGCTGCTTCTACGCCTGTATGACCTACCATGTCAGGATTTGCAAAGTTAATGATGATCACATCATATTTGCCGGAAGTGATGGCATTGCAAAGTTTGTCACATACTTCGTAAGCGCTCATCTGAGGCTTCAAGTCATAAGTAGGAACATCCTTAGGGGAATTTACTAATACTCTGTCCTCTCCTGGATTTGGCTCTTCAATACCACCATTGAAGAAGAAGGTTACATGGGCATATTTCTCAGTCTCAGCGATACGAGCCTGTGTCATGCCTTTTGCTGCAAGCCATTCACCAAAAGTATTGGTAATTTCTACTTTCTTAAATGCAACTTCCTTATTTGGAATAGTAGGATCATAGTCAGTGAAGCAAACATAAGTCAGATCCAGTCTCTTCACTCTATCAAAACCTGCGAATTCATTATCACAGAATGCACGAGTGATTTCTCTAGCACGGTCAGGACGGAAGTTAAAGAAGATTACGGAATCTTTGTCCTGAATGGTTGCAACCGGCTGTCCATTTTCTAATACAACTGTAGGTTTTACAAATTCGTCAGTTTCATCTTTGTCATAAGACTGCTGAACTGCTTCTGCTGCGGATGCAGCTGTCTCACCTTTACCTGCTGTCATTGCTAAATATGCTTTTTCTACACGGTCGTAATTATTATCACGATCCATAGCATAATATCGGCCAGAAATGGTTGCAACTTTACCCACTCCGATAGATTTCATTTCATTTTCTAATGCAATGACAAAATCTTTACCGCTAGCAGGTGGTGTATCACGGCCGTCCAAGAAGCAATGTACGTATACTTTTTCAAGTCCGTTTCTCTTAGCCAGCTCTAAAAGTCCATATAAATGAGTGTTGTGAGAATGTACACCACCATCGGACAAAAGGCCGAACATGTGAAGTGCACTATTATTCTTTTTGCAATTCTCTACTGCTTTTACAAGTTCAGGATTCTGGAAGAAATCACCATCCTGAATTTCTTTTGTAATACGGGTCAGTTCCTGATATACGATGCGACCGGCGCCCATATTCAAATGGCCTACTTCGGAGTTACCCATCTGGCCTTCCGGAAGTCCTACTGCCATACCGCTGGCATTTCCTTTTACATATGGATAGTTCTTCATAAGGCCGTCGATAACAGGGGTATTGCCCTCTGCAACAGCATTATGATCTGGTCTATCATTCAGACCAAAACCATCCAAAATCATCAACACATAAGGTTTCTTACTCATATATTCTCCTCTCTGGAAACAAAAATACTAAATAAAATAGGTGTAAAGAAAAATCTTTACACCTATTATTTTACATATTATCGTACAAATGGCAACATACAGTGTGACCATTTCCCAAATCTTTTGGTGTAGGAGCCTGTTCTTTACAGATGCCCATACACTCTTTACATCTGGTATGGAACTTACATCCCTTAGGTGGATTTGCAGGGGATGGAATATCACCTTCCAATAATACACGATCCTTTTTGATATCAGGATCAGGCATTGGAATCGCGCTGAAAAGAGCCTTTGTATAAGGATGTTTTGGATCAGCGAAGATATCTTCTGTCTTACCTACTTCTACCAAACTTCCTAAGTACATAACACCAACTGTATCAGAAATATGCTCTACAACGGATAAGTCGTGAGAGATGAAAAGATAAGTCAGGTTACGTTTTTCCTGTAAGTCTTTCAGTAAGTTAATAATCTGTGCCTGAATAGAAACGTCAAGAGCGGATACAGGCTCATCACATACGATGAACTCCGGCTGCAATGCAAGTGCTCTTGCGATGCAGATACGCTGACGCTGTCCACCGGAAAATTCATGTGGGTAACGATCTTTGTGATATGGCTGAAGACCGCACTCAAGCATGATTTTGGTTACATAATCATCTAATTCTTTTGCTGGTACGATGCCATGCTCTCTTACTGCTTCACCGATGATTTCTGCAATAGGAAGTCTAGGTGATAAAGAAGAGTATGGATCCTGGAAGATAATCTGCATCTGAGTACGAAGAGCACGAAGTCTTCTCTTATCGTACTTGCTAATATCTTCTCCATTGAATAATACTTCACCTTCTGTCTTCTCTAAAAGGCGAAGGATGGTACGTCCTGTAGTAGACTTACCGCATCCGGATTCACCTACAAGGCCCATTGTAGTACCTCTAGGGATGGTGAAGCTGACATCATCTACTGCTTTTACATTTCCGGTAACGCCACCGAAGAAGCCACCCTTAATTGGGAAGTATTTTTTCAGGTGCTTTACCTCTAAGATGTTATCCTGATTCTGTGTGTTTTCCATTACTGAGCACCTCCTTCTTCGCATAAGTAACAGCTCACTTCATGTGTAGGAGATACTTTGTATACGCCCGGATAAGCTCCGTTACATTTGCCGATGCATTTATCACAACGATCTTTGAAGTAGCAATAGTTTGGCATATCAACAGGGTTTGGAACGCTACCTGGGATACTGTAGAGTTTGTCTACATGCTTACCTACAACAGGTTTGGAATTCATAAGACCGATGGTATAAGGATGGCGAGGATCTTTGAAGATTTCTCTCGCAGTACCTTTCTCTACTACTCTACCTGCGTACATAACAACTACGTAATCAGCCATTTCTGCTACTACACCAAGGTCATGGGTAATCAGCATAATAGAACTGTTAATCTTATCTTTTAAGTTACGCAGAAGATCCAAGATCTGAGCCTGAATGGTAACATCCAGCGCTGTAGTAGGCTCATCTGCGATAATCAGCTTAGGATCACAAGCAAGTGCCATAGCGATCATGATACGCTGACGCATACCACCGGATAATTCGTGAGGGTACATGGAGTATACACCCTCTTTATTTGCAATACCTACCATCTGAAGCATTTCGATGGTACGTGCCTTTACATCCTCTTTGGACATATTAGGATTGTGAAGTGCGATAACTTCATCAATCTGATCGCCAACTCTGAATACAGGGTTAAGGCTTGTCATAGGCTCCTGGAAAATCATGGACATCTTATTGCCACGAAGTTTCTGCATCACTTCATTTGGAGCGTTTACTACATTGATGGTTCTTTCCCCATCATTGAAACGGATTTCGCCTTCTACAGTCTGTCCGGTAGGACGCTGTACAAGCTGCATCAGGGAAAGGCTGGTTACGGATTTACCGCAACCACTTTCACCTACGATACCAACAGTCTTACCCTGTGGTACATCAAAGCTAACACCATCTACAGACTTTACAGTACCGATATCGGTAAAGAAGTATGTATGTACGTTATCGAACTCAACGCAGTTTTCCGGATTTTTCATGTTGGTCACATATTCTTCTTCCGGAATAAACTTACGATTTCTTTTTTTCTCTATTTCAGACGTAATCTTACGATTTGCTTTGGAAATTGCTCTACTTTCCTTAGCAGAAATGTAATTACTATTTTTAGCCATTTTATTACTCCTACTATCTTTTATTTTAAGGTCAATTATCTCTTCATCTTAGGATCGAATGCATCACGTAGACCATCGCCGATGAAGTTAAATGCTAATACAGTCAGCAGGATAAATAAACCGGCTGGTAACCATACGAAAAGATAGTTGCTCATTACATAAGAGTCATTAACTGCGTTGATGATACTTCCCCAGGAAGCTGCAGGATATTTGATACCAAGTCCTAAGAAGGATAAGGTAGCTTCTGCCAGGATAACATCACCAAGGCCCATACTTGCGAATACGATAAGCTGAGGAATTACGTTTGGTACTAAGTGCTTAAAGATTCGTCTAGGAATGCTAATACCGGTAGCTTCTGCTGCTACCATGAATTCCTGCTCACGAAGGGAAAGAATCTGACCACGTACGATACGTGCGATACCTACCCAACCGATGACAGCCATAACGATACAGAGCATATAAATACGTGCTGTAGCGCTTGCCTGATAGTAGTCCATGATAGAACCAAGAATCAGGTACAGTGGCATGGAAGGAATACAATAAACTACGTCTACAAGTCTCATCAAAAGGTTATCAACCCAACCGCCGAAGAAACCTGCTACACCACCGATAATCATACCGATGAATACTTCGATAAAGATAACAACAAAACCAATCAACAGGGAAATACGTCCACCGTACATCAGTCTGGCAAGTAAGTCCATACCGTTTGCATCAGTACCAACCCAGTGTGCCTTAGATGGTGAAGAGTATGTATCGATGACACGGGTTTCTTTATAACGTTTGATCAGATACTGACCATTTTTATTTTCAATGGTGTACTCCTGCTCTTCCCCATCTGCATTGTAGGTAAAGCTCTTTGCACCACTTTCAAACGCTTCCATGGCAGCCACTTTGTAATCAGGGCTTAAGTAGATACCGTTTTCTGCTGCATTAAAGTTCATAGCAGAGACAAATGCGTATTTGTCAGAACCATTGGAGATTACTCCATCTTCTACTGTGTAAGTCTGTCCATCTGCTTCAAAGCTCTTTTCACCGGCTGTTTCAGCGATTAAAGCTTCACGGTAGAAATCATAACTGAACTGTGTACTCTGGTCATATGGGGTAAAGGAGCTCTTACATCCTAAACCAATTTCATTTGCTTCGTATACAGTTGCTTTCACATCTGCACCTTCTACCAGGTAAGTCTTACCTGCGTTTTCGAAGAAGTTACGTCCAGCTGCTACGGCAGCATCATACTCTGCATTCTTACGAAGTAACATCTTTACTTCTGTTAAAGAGTAAATGATGTAATTATTCTCATCTAAGATACCAAGGCCATATACATTGCCATCTTTAGATTCAAAAACATACTGTTTCTTTACAGAGGCAAGCATTGCTTTGGAATTAATATCCTTTGGCAATGTCTCACCATCTTTGGTATAAAACTGGAACTGGTCAATTAAGGTAGCTCCGGCATAATCTTTTAAAATCTCTTCTGTTGTATAGAATACCTGACTCTGAGAGTAAGGATTCAAAAGTCCGCCCAGGAAAGAAAAGGCAAACATAAATACAATAATTGCAATACCGATAATTGCAAGCTTGTTGCGTACGAAACGCTTAAATACCATCATTCCGGGAGAAAGTACTCGAACTCTGGCTGCATCATCCAGGTGCATTTCTTCGTTATTATTCATATTCTGATTATCCATCGATGCCTTCTCCTTTCTAGTCTACTCTTACTCGTGGATCTACCACTGCATATAAAACATCGGCAATAAGGTTACCAAGCAGAATAAGTACTGCAAGGAATACCATATAGAACATAACAAATGGGATATCACCCTGTACAACAGATACGTAGGATGTATATCCGATACCCGGAATCTGGAATAATGTCTCAGTGATCATAGCACCACTGAACAATCCTGGCAAGGAACCACCAAGCAGAGTAACGATTGGAATCAATGTGTTACGGAATGCATGATGATTTACGACTCTCTTTTCAGACAGACCTTTAGCTCTGGCCGTACGGATGTAATCCGCATTCAAAACTTCCAGCATGTTGGTACGTGTATAACGCATCAAAGAACCGATACTTACTACTACTAATGTGATGGTAGGAAGAATCAGGTGTTTTGCCATATCCAAAATCTTACCAGCCTCAGACAAGGTCTCGTGGTTACGACCTACGATACCATAAAGGTCCAGCCAACCAAGTTTAACAGAGAAGATATACTTCAAAATTGTTGCAAAGAAAAAGCTTGGAAGGGAAATACCAATTAAGGCGATTACTGTAACGGTATAGTCGGTAGCGGAATATTGCTTCTTTGCTGCTGCAATACCTGCAGGAATAGCAATAATCATCTCCAGGATAAAGGCTGCTAAGCCAAGTGCAAAGGAATACCAGATAACAGAAGCAAACTTCTGTGTAACAGGCTGATTCCAATACCAAGATTCGCCAAAATCCATGTGGATAGCACCACCTGCCCATGTGAAATAACCCTGAATGACTCCTTTATCTAAGCCGTATTGTGCATTCAGAAGGTCAACCCATTCCTGATAGGATTTAGATCCAGGTCTGCTTGCAAGATTCATCGCCTGCTGTTCAACATAAGATGTAGGCATGCAACGCATGATCGCATAAATAATCATGGATACAAAAAATAGGATGACTACTGACATTAAAAGTCGTTTCAGAATAAATTTTTTCATGGTTTCTTTGTAAACTCCTTAACTCGTATTAACCCCCAAAATGGCTGCGCAGCATAACTGCACAGCCCTTTGAGAGTCTATGAACCACTACTAGTTCATAGCAAGTGTTTCAATTTCGTCTAAATAACTCCAGTATGTTGTACAATCTTTTGCGATAGTATCAACGTTTACACGCTGAGTACTGAAGATTGTGCAATCCTGTCTCTGATAAATCGGAACTTCTACTGCGAAGTCGATTACATAATCAAGTGCTTCTTTGTAAAGTGCTTTACGTACAGACTGATCAGTAACTGTTCTAGCTTCCATTACCATGTCATCTAATTCAGGCTGACGAATTCCGTAGTGACCAGCGGAACCACCTTCGGAGTGGTAAATCTGATACATATCAGGATCAGATGTTGTCTGCCAAGCTGCACACCACATTTCTGCTGTTTCAGCTTCCAATGCATTCCACATGATAGTACCATCTGCAAGGTCATTAATCTTCAATTCAAAACCGATAGAAGCAAGTGCTTCAGATGCTGCTGTTAAGATACCGAAGGATGGGTGATCACCTTTACCGTCACCACCGATCATTACTTCATAGGTAAGTTTTGCACCAGCAGGTGCTGCTGTTAATTTACCATCTTCTACTGTGTAACCAGCTGCTTCGAAGAAGCCAAGTGCTGCCTGCAAAGCTGCTGCGTATTTCTCATCATCACTCATGCCATCTGTGTAAATAGGATCGCCATTTACATCTGTAGAGAATGCAATTTCATAGTCTGGATCAGATGCCTGAGGTGCTGCCCAAGATGTTGCGGAAATTGGGTAGTTGATTACGGAAGCAGCTTCACCATAGTAAGAATCGATTACTACGTCACGATATACAGAAAGAACTGTTGCGATAGCTTTTCTTAAGTTCTTGGATTCTTCGGAACCATTGTCATCACCAACTTTTACGTTGTTGGAGTTGATACCGATGTAACCGTAACCTCTTGTATCTGTTCTAACTGTTGTAAGTACATCACCGGAAAGTTCACCGTTGGAGTTCTCACCAGCGATCATTTCGAAGTTATCTTTTGTACCGTTAGGATCTGCAATATCGATTGTACCCTGAACTACACCAGGTTCCATATCGGATTTTGTAGATGTCTTAAACTGCATGCTAGCAACCTTTGGGGCTCCTTTGTAGTAGCTGTCGTTTGCTTCATAATATACAGTTTTGTTTTCGTATTTCACGAATTTGAAAGGACCTGCGCCAAGAGGCTGTGTTGTCTTGGAACGGCAGATGCTTAAATCACCCTTATCAAAACCGAATTTGTTGTTATCATAGTCATATTTAGAAACATCACCATAATAATGTAAAGGTGCGATAGAGAAGGTGAACTGGTAAATAGCTGGAGCATCTACAGTAGCAAGTTTAACTGTGAAGCTGTAGTCACCAGTCTTTACGATACCGCTGATGTTCTCTGCGGAAGAACCGGTTTCAATAGCGTTCTTATACTCTTCTGGCATGTAATCTAATACGCCATCACTTGCTTTTTCTGTATCGGAAGCTTTCACAATATCTCCATCATAAGCTGCTACGATTTCATTCCAGAAATCAGCTGCTGTAGGAACATCATCGCCCTTCATAGTGTAAGCTTTTCCACTTGGAGCGGTAAGGCTTCCGTCATCGCCTACAGTACCATAACCCCAGTTAGCCATAGCGTTTGCAATAGGATTGCCTGCTACAGTTGCATCATCTGCTGCATAACCGTTAGCTGTGCAGTAGTCTGCGATGGACTGTGCGAACTGCTCACCAGCTGCAGGAAGGTCAGTTTCGAAGAATTTCTTCTGCTGGTCTTCTGTAAAGAATGTAAAATCGGTGTTATCTTCACCTGCTTTGCAAAGCAAGTTGAATAAAGATTCTGCACCGCTTCTGTACTCATCATAACCTACGATTGGAAGTGCGTTCATAGAACCTGCACCATCATAGGAAGGATCAAGTAATGTATACATGGAGAAGATAGCATCATCTGCTGTCAGTTTCTCACCATCAGAGAATACGATATCATCTCTTAATGTAAAGTTATAATCTACTGTGCCATCCTCGTTCTCAACTACTTCGAGATCTGCAGGACCATAGTAGGTGTAATCTGTACCGTTGTAAGGTCTTGTCTCACCTTCGATACCTTTGTAAACGATAGCGCCTTCTCTATCAGTGCTCAGTAAGTTGATCTGTGTCATCTGCTGTGCATTCTGATCAGGTACGCTGTTTGCAAAGAATGGAGAGAATTTCTCAGACAAGTCTTCGCATGCGATAACAAGTGGTGTATCGCTTCTTTCTGCGGTTGCTTCAGCTGTCTCAGTTGTAGCTGTTGCATCATCGCTTGTTGCTTTGGTATCTGCAGCCTGCTGTCCACATGCTGTGGTACCAAGAACCATTGCTCCGGCTAAAAGTAAAGCCAAAGCTTTGTTTCTTTTTTTCATAAATGTTTCCTCCTTATTTTCTGTAGCGAACGCTACTTCTGCATCCATGAATCATGGTGCTCTATGTCAAGTATCTTACGAAAGACTCATCATCTTCTATAAAACACCGAACATGCTATTCTACTTTTTGATTCTCGATTTGACTAAAGTACTTGGAATAAAGCTTTCCATATAGAAACATCAAACCGACAGTCAAGAAATGCCATAGTAGATATATCACTTCTTTTGCAGGATCAAACTCCTCACTTCCATGCTTCAAAATGATATAGACCAAAGTGCAGATAAAACTTACAACCGTCAGGACCATAAGTCCGTAAGCACTTCTTCTCATTCTGGCCACTCCCTTATCGTACTCGCTTCTTACCATATGTAATCTGGATAACTTGTATTCGAAAGTACCTACAAGCATCAGAAGTACCGGTAAGATCTGAAACAGATAAGGAAGCACAATCCAAAGGGTTCTACTGGAGGTTTGGTTCAACATACCTTGTCCTAAAAGCTCTGCCAGTAGCAAAACTTCAAATAAGGTAAACTGCCATACCGACCTTTTTTTGGTCTTCTCGTCAAAAGGAAGTACGAACAAGTCTCCTGTGTAGTAGAACTTATCTCGAAACCTGCCTTTTTTATCTACCTCCGGTTTATGATCATAGTCCCCCTTGTATGGATTATGTAAAATCATAACTTCTTCTCTAACTCTTCAGCCAAGTACTCAATAGTACCATCTGCGAATGGGCTCTTAATGCCTACTGCTTTCAGTTCTTCTTCGTAGAAGTCCTTAACGGATAACTTGCAAAGTTCCAAATAGTGATTCCAAGCTTCTTTGTAATCCTTGTCCATCCAAACTTTGAATTGCATTGCTACAACGCTAGCCAGTACATAATCGATGTAGTAGAAAGGATTCCAGAAGATGTGGCCCTGTTTCTGCCACCAGCCGCCTTCATCGAAGAATGGATCTCCATCGAAGTCAAGCCAAGGTCTGTAGGTCTTTTCTAAGTCTTTCCAAACAGCTTTACGTTCTGCAGGAGTCATCTCCGGCTTCTCGTATACGATATGCTGGAACTCATCTACCATACTTCCGTAAGGGATGAAGGTGATGGAATCTTCTAAGTGCATCTTCAGGTAATCTGCGCTGCGGTCACCAAAGAACTTATCCATCCAACCATATGTAAAGTATTCCATAGACATGGAGTGAATCTCCGCTGTCTCCATGGTCAAATCGTTGTGCTCTAAAATCTCATCGTTTCTGGTGACATAACCCTGGAATGCATGTCCGCACTCGTGAGTAATAACGTCAACGTCACCGCTGGTACCATTGAAGTTAGCAAAGATAAACGGTGCTTTGTACTTCTCAAGATAATCCATGTAACCGCCCTGTTTCTTGGTCTTGCGGCCAAGTACATCGAAGAGTTCATGTTCCATCATGAAATCAAAGAACTCAGCGGTCTCTGGAGATAACTCTCTGTACATTTCCTGTCCGGCTTTCAAGATTTCCTCAGGAGTACCTGTAGGTGCAGGATTGCCATTTGCAAAGAACACATCGTTATCATAGTACTTCAGTTCCTCTACACCGATGCGTTTCTTTCTTTCCTCTTGCATCTTGCAAATCATAGGTACGAAAGACTCTTTTACCTGACGGCGGAAGTTCTCTACTTCTTTACGGCCGTATGCATTACGCATCATACGGATGTAACCAAGCTCTACGAAATTATCATAGCCAAGTTCTTTGGCCTGTTTGGTACGGTTCTTTACCAGTTTGTCATAAATATCATCGATATCTGCTGTCACTGACTGGAAGTAGGTGCTCAGTGCTTTCCAAGCTTCTTTACGAACTTCTCTATCTTCGGCGGTAAGGAACTTACGAAGTAAGGAGATGTTGTACTCTTCACCTTGGAAAGGAATCTTAGCAGATGCAATCAGCGCATCGTACTTACTAATCAAAGCATTCTCTTCCTGCATCAGTGGAAGAATCTTTTCATCCATGGATTTCAGGTGTAATTCGATATTTTTGAAAGCAACTTTTCCTATCTTTTCTTCCATATAAGAACGGAACGGGGATTCAAAAAGCACTTTCTCATACTTGGAGTTCAGGTCTAAAAGAATCGGAGTGATTTCATCATAGAAGTCATTCTCTTTTGTATAGAACTCATCGGTAGTATCTACGCTGTGACGGAAGGTAGCAATCTTTGCATTGGTCCAAACATCACCCATGTATGCGTATTTTGTCTTGTGTAATTCAAAAAGTTCTTCTCCTCTTTTTGCAGCTTTCGCTTTTTCAATCAAATCAGCGAAGAAAGCTTTGGCTTTTTCAATGTCTACCCTTTCATAAGGGAACTCAGAAAACTTCATTTTGCCTCCAGTCCGTGTCTTGCGGACATTTCCTATTGTTCTAGTATAATATAAAGCGTTTGTCTTTATATGACGGACAACTGTCCGCGTCTTTCAAAATGGATAAAAAAAAGCGTTCCTAATCAACCACAATTAGAAACGTCTTTGTTTCATCATGTTATTTCTAAAAATTCTATTAACAACATGTCTTATTATAGGAAACAGATTAAAAAAAGTCAAGAATAAATCATCTTATTCTTGACTTTTTTTCACCTATTTAATCATACCGGCTAAAAATCACGAAAACACTGCCGGAATGAACCTCTATAGTCGCTTCCTCTCCTATGGTTTCATTGCTTACGCCCAAAGGAAAACCATTTGTGATACGAGTTTCTTCTATATTATACTTCATACCTCGTATGGAAACCGTAGCCTCATCTCCTGCTGACAAAACAGATACAAACCCATTATATAAAGAAGAAACTCTTTTGGATTCTTCCTGCAATACAATGGCATATCCATCCAAGGTAAAAAGGGTTCCTTCCCCTTGGTTTTCTTTTATATAGAGAAGTGTCTGTAAATTTGCCAGAAAGTGCTCCGGTCTTTTGGAGCCAAAGGCGCCGTATAAGGCAAACTCTTTATATCCTCTTTCAAAACCGTATTTCACTGCCGCAATCATATCCGTGTCATCTTTTACGGTAGGAAGAACCAAAAGGTTCTCTGCATGGTTTTCCTGCCACTCCTGCAATATGCTTCTGCGATTTTCCGGCAAAGAATCAAAGTCTCCCAATAAAACATCTACTTCTACACCTTGTTTTTCACAAGTCAGATAGCCGCCATCAGCCGCTATCAGTAGATCCGTTTGCTCTTTTTCAATATCCGGTGTCAAATCCCCGGATCCAACTATGATGCACTTTCCCATGTAGTCCCCTTAAATGCTAGTCTTGTCGACCTTGCGACCTTCTTACTATATTTATTCTGCTTCATACAAAATAGGCTCATACGTAGCGGATAGTTCTGTGCTATGATTCTTCAGCCATTTCCTGCGAATCTTATAATCCGGCATGACGGATGCTACCAGATTCCAGAAATCCTCTGAGTGATTCATGTACGTCAAATGGCAGAGTTCATGAACTACCACATAATCTCTTACAAACTTCGGTGCAAAGATAAGCTTCCAATGAAAGCTCAAGGTCCCATTGGAGGAGCAGCTTCCCCATCTGGTCTTTTGCTCCTTGATAGAAATCCGTTTGAATTCTCCACCGGTTCTAGGCTGGAACTCTGCGATTGCCTTTTGAATCTCCCACAAAGCACGCTTTCTGCCTTCGGTTTCAATTTCCTGTTTTTCCAAATCAGAAAACTTCCCTTCGGCTGCTTCCTTAGCATCTGCTTTCCTTCTGCTTTCATTCAACGTACGAAGAATCCAGGTTGCGTGACTTGTCAGAAAGCGATTAATCTCTCTATCGCCGATACCTAATGGTGCCCTGACAACCAGCTCACCGTTTTTCACTTCCATGGCTAGCGTACGCCGCCTACTAAAGTGGCAAGTATAGTCTATCGTCACATCATGCAATTCGATACTGTAAGTCTTGTCATCCATGTGATCTAGTTCTCTGTCACATAATCTCCGTATACATAACCTACGCCGCCATCCGGTAACTCAATCTTATACCAACCATTCTCGATATCGGTATAGGTATAAACGGTACCTGCCTGGGCTGTACCTACCTTCTCACCGCTCTTGCTGGCTTTGGAACGGATGTTGACACCGGAGCCGTTAACAGTAATGGTCTTTCCTGCAGGAGCTGCATCTTTACTATCTCCGGTTTCCACAGACTGTTCCGTAGCTGTAGGCTCTTCCTGTGGTTCTGCATGGTCTCCCTTAAAGAAAAGGATAAAACCTAAAATCAAAACTACAACTGCAATGACGATACCAAGAAGCGCAATGATAATCTTACCAAAGATGCCGCCATCTTCTTCATCATCCTCATACTCGTCGTCTAAGTCGTCATCATACTCGTCTTCGAAATCTTCCGGTTCCTCATAGCGAGCAGGTCTATCCGGGCGTCTCATGGGACGTCTTTCGTCACTACGATCTTCGAAAGTCTCCTGTGCACGGCTGCGACTTGCTGCCTCGGATACCACCTTGATACCGCATTTATGACAGAAGTCAGAACCCGTACGAAGCACAGCTCCGCAATTCGGGCAAATTTTCACTTCTACCTCTTTGATTGCCGGCTGTCCACATTTTGGGCAAAAATCATCCGTATCTTGTAATGGTTCACCGCAATTTCTACAAATCATGTTCTTCCCTCCAAAAAACCTTTCCGTTTTCCTTATCCATGCGAAGTTGCTCCGCTAAACTCTCCACACTATCAAACTTCTTTTCCGGTCTTTCATAATGATAGAACCACAAATCCATGGTCTTATCATAGATATCCTCCGTAAAGTCATAAATATATGTCTCAATACCGATAGGATGCTCCTGTTCCACAGAAGGTTTCCTACCAATATTGCTGACTCCATGGTATATCTTACCATCTATTCTGCATTTACTAAAGTATACGCCGTTGGGTGGAAGTAGCTTCTTCATTTCCGGTATGATGTTGGCAGTTGGCATATCTATGGTTCTGCCCAACTGATTACCATGCTCTACGATACCTCTGAAGTGATAGGGCTCCCCTAAGAGTCTTTGGACTTCTTCCATGCGCCCCTCTAATAGCAATGCGCGAATGCGGGTAGAGCTTACCTCATCCCCTTCCAGGCAAAGCTTATCCACCAGGTCTACTGCGAACCCATGTACTGCACCCAAAGCCATCAGCAGGTTAGCATCTCCTGCGCCTTTGTCCCCGAAAGTTACGTCCGTGCCGGCTACCACTCGTTTTGCCATACACTGTTTTACCAAGAATTGTTCTACGAAGGCTTCCGGTTTGATAGCTGCACTTTCCTTTGTCAAAGAAAACTCAATCAGCACATCCACACCTAATTCCTTAAATAGGTGTCTTTTTTCTTCTTTGGTACTGAGTTCCGGTACGATTTTGCCGGAGAAAAGCTCTGCAGGGCTGGGATCAAAGGTGAAAATAACGGATTGCAGTCCTTCTTTGCGGTGCATCTCCTGTACCTTCAAAAGCTCCCTATGTCCCATATGAACGCCATCGAACTTCCCTATCATCACAATGGACGGTTTATCTAATTGAAATTCATTATTCTTCTCTATAATAATCATTGATTTGTCTGAAAATTCTTTTGTGTAATCTATTTAAATCAGATTCTACCTTGTATAATTCTTATTCTGGCTTAAACATTTGAAAAGGCTTATAAGAATGAGAATTGTTCTTTGCATACAATGCATAGAATCCGTTCTTTTCATGATATACTCTAATTGTTTTTGCAAGTTCTCTTGCATCTGTTTGACACTGACCAGCAGAATCATTTGAATCGTCTTCCAAAGGTTTCAACATAGAAACTTCCAGTAAATTCCCGTTTTCTAAGCGTTTGGTAGCATCGTCACCTTTTGCCACATACCTTGGATAATCCGGAAATACGTCTTCAATTCTGGTCAAATAGTCAGACAGAGTTCCGTTGTCTTTTGCTTTTTGCAGGTTTTCCAGCGTGTGGGCTTCTTCTAAAGTGTACTGTCCAACTTTGGTTCTTACAAGGGATGTCATCATAGCGCCGCATCCAAGTTTCAAGCCAATGTCATGACATAAAGTACGGATGTAGGTTCCCTTAGAGCATGTCACTTCTATGGTAAACTCCGGTAACTTCATATCCAGAATCTGAATATCATAGATGGTAATGGGTCTAGCCTTACGCTCCACTTCGATGCCTGCTCTTGCCAGCTCATAAAGCTTCTTGCCATTGACCTTCAAAGCAGAATACATAGGTGGAACCTGCTCTATATCTCCTATAAACCCAAGAATGGCAGCCCTTACTTCTTCCGATGTAAGATTTGCTGCCTCTTTTGTCTTTTCTTCTATTATGGTACCCCAGACATCCTGTGTATCTGTGGTAAAGCCTAGTTTTGCTGTCGCAATATAGGTCTTTGTATGATCTGTTAGGTAGTCGCAAATCTTGGTAGCACTTCCTAAGCAAATAGGAAGTACACCCGTAGCATTTGGATCCAGCGTACCGGTGTGTCCGATTTTACGCTGTCCAAAAATACCACGCAATTTGGCTACTACATCAGAGGAAGTGAATCCCTCCGGTTTATTTACAATCAGGACTCCGTTTGCCACGCTCCTGCTTCCTCCAATTGTTTTTCAATAAATCCGGATAGATTATTGATGACATCATGACAGGTGCCATTCATGGTGACACCGGCTGCACGCACATGTCCACCACCGCCAAAGAATCCGGCCACCTTGGCTACATCCACAAGGCCATTAGAACGTAAGGATACTTTCCATACCTGTGGCTCTAATTCATACATAAAGATTGCGCATTCCACTTCTTTGGTATAGCGAAGCTGACTTACAATGCCTTCTAAGTCCTTTGGGCCTACCTTATAGAATTCCAGAGTCTTCTTATCAATGGCGCTCATGATGCATTTGCGATTCATAAAGATAATAGACTCTAAAAGTGCTCTGCCTAGAATCTGATTCTGATGGTAAGTCTTCTCATAGAAGGTACGATCTAATAGCTTAGAGAAATCAAACTGATACTCCAGTAAATCTGCCACAATGCGCAAAGTCTTTGGAGACGTATTGGAATACTGGAATACGCCGGTATCATGGGCGATACCAAGGTAAATAGCTGCTGCTATATCCGCATCCAACATATCCTTCTCTAATAAATCATATACCAGTTCACTGGCTGAGCTGGCAGAAGGAACCACGTAGTTCACATCTCCGCTACCCTTTTCATTGCTGATATGATGATCGATATTGATGGTCTTACGAGCCTGATCAAAGAATGCTTCTGCTTTACCAAGTCTGGACTTCTCGCAGTCGATGGCGATAAACACATCGAAAGGCTCCGTAGCCTCATAAGTGCAATCAATCTCTCCAAAACACGGGATATCATCGAAAATGTCAGCCGGATTCTCCAAATACAATTTGATGGATTTGTCCGGACAACATTTCTTCAGATACAGATACATGGCACAAGTACTGCCGATGCAATCTCCGTCCGGTCTGATATGTCCACTGATTCCAATGGTTTTTGCTTCTTTTACTTCTGTTAATAAATCAAATGGTAATGCCATGTTTCCCCTTTCCGACTTTTATTCGTCGTCTTCTACTTCTTCCTCATCGGAACGGTCCGGCATTTCAGCCATAACTTCGTCAATTCGATGAGACATGGAAACACCATAAGCGATGGATTGATCCAGCACAAAGGTGATTTCCGGTGTATTTCGTAAATTAATCTCTTTAGCGAGCTGTCTACGGATAAATCCGGCAGCGCTCTTTAGTCCTTCGATAGTGGCTTTACCCTGCTCTTCGTTGCCAAGGACACTGATCCATGCCTTGCAGGTCTTTAAGTCAGGTGCCACCTCCACTTCCACTACGGAAGTGAGGGGACTGATACGTGGGTCCTTAATCTCGCCTCGAATAATCTCAGCAAGCACACGCTGGACCTCACCATTGATGCGTGTGTTCTTTATACTGTTCTTTCTCATGAACGAGGTACCTCTACCATTTCGTATGCTTCTACGATATCAAGTTCCTGCATCTTGTCGAAGTCTTCAAATACAAGACCGCATTCGAATCCTTCTTTGACTTCTTTTACGTCGTCCTTGAATCTCTTTAAGGATGCAAGCTTGCCTTCGAAGATCTGAGTACCTTCTCTGCTGATACGTACAGAGCAGTTTCTCTTGAAGATACCGTCCAGTACATAAGCACCGGCGATATTACCGATAGCAGATGCTTTGAAGATCTGACGAACTTCTGCATGACCGATAACACGCTCTTCATATACAGGAGCTTCCATACCTTTGATATGACGCTCTACATCTTCGATTGCCTGATAAATGACATCATATAAGTGAATATCTACATTTTCGCGTTCTGCAATAATCTTAGCCTGTGCATCCGGTTTTACGTTGAAACCAATGATGATAGCGTTACTTGCAGAAGCAAGGGTTACATCGGACTCTGTGATAGCACCTACACCACCATGGATGCATTTTACGATGATTTCTTCGTTGGAAAGCTTCATGAGGGATGTTTTCAATGCTTCTACAGATCCCTGTACATCTGCTTTGATGACAAGGTCGAGTTCTTTCAGGTCTCCCTCTTTCATCTGATCAAAGAGACTATCCAGACTCATTCTGGTCTTTGTATCAGCAAGGAGCTGCTCTTTGTGCTGTGCCATGTAGGTCTCAGCATAAGTCTTAGCAGTCTTATCACTATCGTGTGCAAGGAATACTTCACCTGCTTCCGGTACGTCACTCAGACCTAAGATTTCTACAGGTTTAGATGGACCTGCTTCTTTCACTCTCTTGCCCTTATCATCGATCATGGCTCTTACTTTACCGTAGCTTGCGCCGGCGGAAATGAAATCGCCAATCTTTAATGTACCTTTCTGAACCAGGATGGTAGCTACAGGGCCACGGCCTTTATCCAGTTTTGCTTCGATGACAAGACCACGGGCTTTACGCTTTTTATTAGCCTTTAATTCCATGATTTCTGCAGTCAGAAGGATGGTCTCAAGTAAGGTATCAAGACCTTCTCTGGACTTAGCAGAAACAGGTACGAATTCTGTGGATCCGCCCCAATCTGTAGGAACAAGTTCGTATTCCATCAGTTCCTGTTTTACTTTATCGATATTTGCGCCCGGCTTATCAATCTTGTTGATAGCAACGATGATTTCTACACCGGCTGCTTTTGCATGGTTAATAGCTTCTACTGTCTGAGGCATTACACCATCATCTGCAGCTACTACCAGGATAGCGATATCAGTAGCATTAGCACCACGCATACGCATAGCGGTAAATGCTTCGTGACCAGGAGTATCCAGGAATGTAATCTTCTGATCGTTTACTTTTACAGTGTAAGCACCGATTGCCTGGGTAATACCACCGGCCTCTTTCTCGGTAACGTCTGTCTTACGGATAGCATCCAAAAGGGAAGTCTTACCATGGTCAACGTGACCCATAACGCAGACTACAGGAGGACGTTTCACCATCTTGGATTCATCTTCCTCATCCTCTTTCAGCAGTTCTTCGATGACATCTACAGGGACTTCCTTCTCGCACATGATTTCATAATCGATGGCGATGTTCTCGGCTTCTTCGAAAGTGATCTCACTGTTTACAGTTACAATCTGTCCCTGTAAGAAAAGTTTCTTAATGATGACAGATGGCTGCATCTTCATCTTATCTGCTAACTCTTTGATGGTAAGCATTTCAGGGATAGTGATAACCTTAATCTGTTCCTCTACTACTTCCTGCACCTTCTTTTCAGGCTTAATAAATCTACCCGGACGATTCTTCTTGGATACTGCGTTCTCGTCCTCTTCGTAGATCAAATCTTTCTTAGACTTTTTATCTTTGGCAGGATTGTTTCTTCGCTGATTGTCGCCACGTTTCTCGGTATCTTTGCCACCGTCCTGGAAAGCTGGAGCGCTCTGTCCGCCTTTTTTGAACCTGTTGTCCGACCCTCTGTCCGGTCTAGGACCGTTCTGACGAGGAGCAGCAGATTGCCCAGCATTATTACGCTGATTAGAGAAATTCTTATTCTCGTTTCTGTTTTCTTTACGAGGTTCACGAGCTGGTTGTTCTGCTTTCTCATTTCTGCCTCCTGCTTCATTTACAGTATTCTGCTGAGGATTTCTGTTACGAAGTCTGAAATCATCACCTGCTTCCGGCTGAGAAGCTTTCACACGTGGCTTGATTGGATTGTAACCGGTGTTAGCGGTAAAGGTCTTAGCGCCGTTACGGTTATTGCCACCGTTATTCATGCCACCATTGTTCATAGGCTTTCTGTTGTTATTCTGCTGGCCTGGTCTCTGACCGCCTTTGTTGCCACCCATCTGGCTATTGCCGGAATTGTTCACAATGATGATGGTTTTTTTCTTTTTCTTTGGTGCTTCTTCTGCTGCTTTAGGAGCATCCTTCTTTACAGGATTCTCTTTTTTCGCAGGTGCTTTTTCCTCAGCAGGTTTCTCTGCTTTTGGTGCACTAGCAGCACCGCCAAAATGCTTACGCACCATATCAGCAGCGGTATCTTCTACAGAGCTCTGTGCTGCTTTGGCTTCTACGCCCTTGTCATTTAAAAAGGTCAAAACATCCTTGCTTTGGACCCCTAATTCTTTTGCTAATTCATGTACTTTTATTTTTGCCATTAATTTTCCTCCAACAACTTCTTGATAGAGTTTGCAAAGCCCTGATCTACTACTGCCATGCTGCTTCGCATTCCCTTTCCCAGTGCGTGTCCAAGCGCATCCTTCTCTCCAAATACATAGGCGGGAATGGAGCGATAGTTGCACATATCAAAAAAGTGCTTTTTGGTATTATCTGATGCATCTTCTGCAACCAGCACCAATTTGGCCTTTTCTTCTTTTATTGCTTTTTCCGTTGGAAACTCTCCGCTGACGGTCTTACCGGCCTTTGTCGCTAGTCCCAACATGGAATAGATTTTATTCTGCATACGTATCTGCAAACTCCTTTTCGAGCTGCTCGTAGATTTCCTTATCCACTCTCATCTGGAATGCTTTGTCTAAGCCGTTTTTCTTTTTCAACATAGCCAGGCATTCTTTATTCTTACATACATACGCGCCTCTGCCATTTTTTCTGCCTGTTACATCCAGGGAAATGGCTCCGGTGTTATCTTTGATGATGCGGATGAGGGACGGCTTTTCTTTCATCTCGCCGCAGCCCACACACTGTCTCATAGGAATTTTCTTCGCCACGATTTATTCCTCATCTTCAGAAGTTTCTTCTACTTCTTCTACTTCGTCTACAACTTCTTCGTCGTATTCACCTTCATAGTCTTCATCGCCATCTTCATCATCCAGATAATCTTCATAGCGGAAGCCAGGTGCATCTTTTGCCTGAGTTTCAGACTTGATATCGATCTTGAAGTTTGTCAGTTTTGCTGCAAGTCTTGCATTCTGACCTTCTTTACCGATAGCAAGAGAAAGCTGATAATCAGGTACGACTACCTTTGCGGTACGCTCTTCAGGATCTGCAAATACAGCTACGATTTTTGCAGGAGATAAAGCATTCTGAATAAAGTTACCAGGGTTTTCATCCCACTCTACGATATCGATTTTTTCATTCTGTAATTCATCTACTACAGCATTTACTCTGGCACCATTCTGACCTACGCAAGCACCTACCGGATCTACGTCAGGATCATTGGAGTATACTGCCATCTTGGTACGGCTACCTGCTTCTCTGGCAATGCTCTTGATTTCAACTGTACCGTCTTTGATTTCGGTAACTTCTTCTTCAAAGAGTCTCTTTACCATGTCAGGGTGAGATCTGCTGACTGTGATACGAGGTCCCTTAGAGGTATCAGATACAGAAAGGATGAATACTTTCACACGTTCTGTTGGTTTGAAAGTCTCACCAGGTACCATTTCGCTTTCTGTTAAAAGGGCATCCGCTTTACCTAAGTTAATGCTTACATTCTTACCTACATAACGCTGTACAATACCGGTTACCACTTCTTTTTCTTTTCCGGAATACAGATGGAAAATAGAAGCTCTTTCCTCTTCTCTGATTTTCTGTAAGATTACGTTCTTTGCATTGGTTGTTGCGATACGGCCAAATTCTTTGGAATTTACTGCAACTTTGATTACGTCACCAACTTTTGCTTTCTTGGAAATAGCCTTTGCATCTTCCAGAGTAATCTGTACGCAATCATCCTCGACTTCCTCTTCTGTCTCTACTACTGTTTTTTCATAGTAGCACTGGAAATCACCGGATTCTCTGTCCATCTCAACAACTACGTTTTCTGCTTTACCGAAGTGATTCTTGCAAGCAGTCACCAAAGAGTTCTCAATTGCTTCGAATAAGATATCTTTGCTGATTCCTTTTTCTTTCTCCAGAATATCAAGTGCTTGTAACAGTTCACTGTTCATTTTTCTACTTTCCTCCTAAATACTATAAGTGAAATGCTAATTTCATTAATGCGATATCCGCTCTTTGAAATGTCTTTTCTGTATCATCTATGACCACGGTAAATGTTTGGTCATCAAATGCCTTTAAAATACCTGCAAATTCTTTGCTTCCGTCGATGGGTTTAAATGTCTTAATCTCCACTTCCTGGCCAAGGGCTTTTTCATAATGTCTGTCCTTTTTCAAGGTACGGCCAAGCCCCGGACTGCTTACTTCCAAGATATAAGCATCCTTGATAAAATCCTTTTCATCCATAAGGTCTGACAACTCTCGATTGACCACTTCACAGTCGCCGATGGTGACGCCACCTTCCTTATCGATGTAGGCACGCAGATAATAATCGCTGCCTTCTTTGACGTATTCCACGTCATAGACTTCCACACCATGCTTCTCGCAAACCGGAGTAAGAAGTTCTTCGAACTGCTTTTCAATTTGTTCTTTTTGAGACATAAAACCTCCTCATAATTGTGGCACGGGTAAACCCCACCCATGAAAATTTGCTACGCAAATGGGGTGGGTCTACGTCACCACGTGCGAAGCACGTGGTGACAATAAAAAAGTGGACTCTCTGCAAGTCCACTTCTAGGTAACATATTTTACTTACATATCATAGCACAAATGGCTATGAGATGCAAGTTCGGGTTGGGCTGTTCAAATAAACAGTCAGCAGCTCGTAGGGGAATCGAACCCCTGATTCTGCCGTGAGAGGGCAGCGTCTTAACCGCTTGACCAACGAGCCATAAATCAGTCGGCTTTTAATAGAGCCGACTTGATTATGTTAGTACAAATGCAGATGAAATGCAAGTACTTTTTGAAAAGTTTTTTATTTTTCTTCTTTTTCTGCTTTCTCAGCTTCCTTGGCAGCTCTCTTCTCTTCCTTTACTCTGGCCTCTACTTCCGCCATGGTAACGCTCTGATCAGGGTTCTCCTGAATCTGCTGGATGTACGGTTCAAAGATGTGCTGTACGATTCTGGCATCAATGAAAGTGATAATGCCCGGTGCAAACAGTAATACAGGTACCATGACAAATAGCCCAATGCTGATGACTGCAGTAAATACAATCATCATCACCAAAGTCCAGCCAAACTTCTGTAAGGATAGTACCAAAGAGAACTTGATGGTATTTTTGATTGGATTAGCAAACTTAGACTGTACAGGGAAGATAAACTGCAAAGTCATCAGGTATACCCAAAGGATTACCAGAATAAAGAATACAAAAATCCCCAGTTTCTGATTCACGCCCTGGCTTGCCATACGATAAAACCACAAATTGAAGAACAGCACTGCGCCTACTCCAAGCATAATCAGCCATAAAATACTAGCCTGTCTGAAGTTCTCTTTATAAGAATGGAAGAACTGCTTTGTAATATTTCCTTCCTGGTCTACAACCATCTTCTGTGCCACATAGAAAAATGCAGTGGTAGCAGGTCCTAAGGTAAAAGTAAGAACAAGCATCACAGCCAGGTATACAATCAGTGCTACCGCATTACCGCCCTGCAGAATATTCATTAGACCGTCGGATCCGCCCATAACTTTATAACCAATATAGGCCGGAATCAGGTTCAGATACCATAAAATCATTAGCCAAAATCCATCTACAAGTTTTGATAAAAACGACCAAAATGGGTTCTCAAGATTGAAAATATTGCTCATTACTCTGCTCCTATCAAGTCAAAAATACTTATTTGGTTACTTTCAGGCATATCACCTAAAATACCCAGTCTGTCCATCAGTTCGATTACAGTCTTGGAGACCTTGGTTCTGGCACGGAAATCATCCTGTGACAGGAATTCCCCGTGTCTTGCAGCTTCCATAATGGCATCCGCAGCCTTTTCTCCCAAACCATCGATACTACTAAGGGATGGCATTATCTTACCATCAATTACCTGGAAATTTCTAGAGTGTGCACGATATAAATCGATGGGTTCGAATTCCAGGCCTCTTGCATACATCTCCTGCACTAGTTTTAAGTCACGCAAGGTATCCTTATCCTTCGCAGAAAAGTTGCTCTTATCCTTTTGTCTGTTTTTATAATCTGCCAGATTCTGCTCGCAGATTTTCTTTCCCTGGCACATAAGCTCGTAAGAAAATCCTGTAGCACGGATACTGAAGTATGCCGCGTAATATGCCTGTGGATAGTTGATTTTACAATATGCAATACGCCATGCCATCATGACATAAGCAGCCGCATGGGCCTTCGGGAACATGTATTTAATCTTTTTGCAGGACCAAATGTACCAATCCGGCACGTTATGTTCCTTCATAATTTCTTCCCACTCGGGTTTCAGGCCTTTTCCTTTACGCACACTTTCCATGATGGTAAAGGAAAGCTCGGATTCTACACCCTGCAAAATCAGGTAAATCATAATATCATCACGGCAACAGATAACCGTAGAAATATCTGCAGTACCCTCTTCAATCAGGGTTTCTGCGTTACCTGCCCATACATCGGTACCATGACCCAGACCGGAAATACGAATCAGATCGGAGAACTGTTTCGGCTGGGTGGTCAATAGCATTCGGATTGCATTATCTGTACCAAACTCCGGGATACCCATGGAGCCCACAGGACAGCCATCGATTTCTTCCGGGGTAACCCCCAAAGCTCTGGTGGATGTGAAAAGGCTCATAACATCCGGGTCGTCTAATGGAATGGTAACAGGATCAATGCCGGTAAGATCCTGCAACATACGGATCATGGTAGGATCGTCGTGACCAAGAATATCCAATTTTAAAAGGTTATGGTCGATGGAGTGATAATCAAAGTGGGTAGTGATGGTATCTGTCTCCATGTCATTGGCAGGATGCTGTACCGGGGTGAAGGTATTGATGTCTTCTCCCACGGGAAGTACTACGATACCACCCGGGTGCTGTCCGGTACTTCTGCGGACACCGGTGCATCCCATGGCGATACGCTCTGCATCGATACGCCGTTTGGTAATGCCATGCTCTTCAAAATATTTCATAACAAAACCATAGGCGGTTTTATCTGCCAGGGTACCAATGGTACCGGCACGGAAGGTCTGACCGTAACCAAAGATAACTTCCGTGTACTTATGCGCTTTACTCTGGTATTCTCCGGAGAAGTTAAGGTCGATATCAGGCTCTTTATTTCCTTTGAATCCCAGGAAGGTCTCGAAAGGAATATCAAAACCATCTTTTACAAGCGGCTTACCGCATACCGGGCAAATCTTATCCGGCATATCGCAGCCGGATCCGCCGGCATACTTTCTGACTTCTTCCGAATCAAAATCCGTATAGAAGCAGTTTTCACATCGGTAATGTGGACTTAAGGAGTTAACCTCCGTAATACCGGACATGAATGCTACGAAGGAGGAACCTACCGATCCACGGGAACCTACCAGGTAACCATCCTCCACGGATTTCCACACCAGTTTCTGCGCAATGATATACATAACGGCAAATCCATTGCTAATGATGGAGTTTAGCTCTTTCTCCAATCGCTCTTCTACGATGGAAGGAAGCTTCTCTCCATACAGGGCATGGGCTTTGTCATAGCAGATACGACGCAGGGTCTGATCGGAATCCGGAATGACCGGAGGACATTTGTCCGGTCTAACCGGCGACATGCAGTCTATCATATCTGCAATCTTATTGGTATTGGTGATGACCACTTCTCTGGCCTTCTCGCTTCCCAGATACTGGAATTCATCCAGCATTTCCTGTGTAGTATGTAGATACAAAGGTGCCTGTTCATCTGCATCGGAGAAGCCTTTACCTGCCATGATGATACGACGATAAATCTCATCTTCCGGGTCTAGGAAATGCACGTCGCAAGTGGCTACTACCAGCTTGCCAAACTGCTCTCCCAGCTTCACAATGCGCTTATTGATTTCCTGGATATCTTCGATGGAATTCACCGCTTCTACCTTCGGTGAATTGATCATAAACTTGTTATTACCTACAGGCTGAATCTCCAGGTAATCATAGAACTGCACCAGTCTGGCGATTTCCGTATCGCTCTGTCCATCTAACAGCGCTCTGTATAATTCACCGGCTTCGCAGGCACTTCCCAGTAAAAGTCCTTCCCTATGCTTCATCAGTTCGCTCTTGGGAATACGTGGTACTTTTCTGAAGTAGTCCAAATGGGACATGGAAACCAGTCGATATAAGTTTGCTCGTCCCGTATTATTCTTTGCTAAAATAATGGCGTGATGGCTCTTGGATCGTCTGATGATATCCGGATTGCTGGCACTCTTTTCTTCTAACTGTCCCAAGGTTTCGATGCCACGCTCTTTCAGCATGGCTATGAATTTCTCCCAGATTTCAGCAGTGCACTCTGCATCGTTGACAGCCCTGTGATGTCCTTCTAAGGATACATTCAAGGTCTTCGCCACAGCATCCAGGGTATGCTTTGCCTGATTCAAAAGGAATCTGGAAATACCCATGGTATCCACGTAGGTAAAGTCAAACTCTAAGTCTAATCTGCGGCAGTTTTCTTTGATAAAGCCGCAATCGAACTCTGCGTTGTGAGCCACCAGTACAGCGCCCTTACAGAATTCCAAAAAGTTCGGTAATACTTCTTCTATGGTTGGCGCATCCACCACCATATCATCGCTGATATGCGTCAGCTGTTCGATGTGGAAAGGAATGGGCTTTTGGGGATTTACAAAGGTGGAAAATCGCTCTGTAATCTTGCCTTCTACCACCCTGACCGCACCGATTTCCGTGATGCGTTCATTCACAGGAGAAATACCTGTGGTCTCGATATCGAAGACCACATAGTTTTCCATGAGGCTTTGGCCTTTTTGATCATGGACCACTGTGTGCAAATCGTCTACCAAATAAGCCTCTACACCGTAGATGACCTTAAAGAAATCAAACTTATCCGGAGCCGGATCCCCAGCCTCGGCACGTTTTGCCTTCTCCGCTTTCCACAAATCTTCCCACACATGGTTGGCATCCGGGAAGGACTGTACCACGCCGTGGTCTGTAATGGCAATGGCGGGCATCCCCCAAGCATAGGCACGCTTTACGATATCTTTTGCTTCCGAAACACCATCCATATCACTCATCTTGGTATGGCAGTGAAGCTCTACACGCTTCTCTTCGCTGGTATCCATACGGGTCACCACGAAGTTCGGAATCTTCTTTACATTCATCATATTGATGACGATGTCATGGGCAAAGTTATCATTTTGGGCCTTTCCCTGAATCTTCACAAAGGTACCGCCCTTTAACTGTCCCCTGATTTCTTCTATCTGGTCGATGCGAACAAAAATCTTTGCCATCATGGTGTCGGTAAAGTCGGTTAGCGTAATGCTGACAATGATTTTCTCTATCTTGGCAATTTCCTTTTCTTCGTAGGAAAGAATCTGTCCTCGAACCGTGACAAAGCCTACTTCCCCCACAATATCCTCTAAGTTAATGGCATTGTCTTCGAAGTCTTTACCTAAAATCACATCCGGATTATCGGATTTTTTCAGTGGCTGTACTTTCTTTTCTTTCGCATCTTTGCCTTTGCCCTTTTCTTCTTTCACAGACTGGGCTGATTCTATGGATTCTGCAGGCTTAGCAAGCTCTTCGCCATTTTCTCTGGCTTTTGCTTCCATAGCAGCCCTGACATTATCCGGCAGCTCCCACTTTTTCGCCTTCTTTTTGTCTTCTTTAACCGGCACATATTCTTCTTTGATATGTAATGAAAAACCGCAACGATCATTCCACACGGTATGGATGATATCGATAAGTTCCGGTGCCTTTAATTTCGAAATGACATCGTCTTCTAAAGTAAGCAGTAAAACCCCTTCCTCAGGGAAGGAAATGCCTCCTTTACGAAGTACATTGGCAAGTACCGGGGAGTGTTTTTCCAGTTCTTCAAAAAAACTTTCCTGGTAAGCTTCCCATAAAGTTTCCGGGGTATACTGGCTGGACAAATGAAACTTTTCGATGATATGGATAACAATGTCGGTATTGCGGAAGAGCTGCTTTTTAATCTCCTCTTCCACTTTCCACAGATCCCGTTTGAAAATCAGTCTGTCGCTGGAAATATAGACACGCAAAAAGGACCTGGTCTTGGTGGTGGAAATTCGTTCCACCAGGGCCATGTCCATCAATGCTTTCAATTCACCTTGTAATTGTAACGTAGGAAATACTTCCCCGAATTTCTTTGTTTCACTCATTCCAGTGATCTAGTTCTTCTTTCAGTGTACTTAGTAGTTCCTCTTCCGGAACTTTCTTGATAATCTCACCCTTCTTAATCAAAAGGCCTTCCCCGATACCGCCTGCGATACCAAGGTCAGCTTCCTTTGCTTCGCCGGGACCATTTACCACACATCCCATCACGGCCAGTTTAAGGTCAAGAGGATAGTCTTCCACCATCTTTTCCACCTTGCTCGCAAGGGAAATCAGGTCAATCTTTGTACGGCCGCAGGTGGGGCAGGATACCACTTCGATGCCACCTTTGCGCAGGCCTAATGTACGAAGAATCAGCTTTGCCGCGCGGATTTCTTCTACAGGGTCTCCTGTCAAAGATACGCGAATGGTATCGCCGATGCCCTGACTTAGAATCAGTCCAAGTCCGATGGAGGACTTAATGGATCCACTCATGACGGTGCCGGACTCTGTGATACCTACATGTAATGGGTGATTGCACTTTGTAGCAATCAATTCGTGTGCCTTTACACACATCAATACATCAGAGGACTTAATGCTGACTACCAGATTATCATAGCCCATGTCCTCAATGAGTTTTACTTTATCTAAGGCAGATTCTACAATTCCTTCTGCAGTGACTCCGCCGTATTTCTCTAATAATGGCTTTTCCAAAGAACCGCTATTGACCCCCACACGAATGGGGATGTTTCTTTCTTTGGCTACCTTTACGACTTCTCTTACCTTGTCTTCAGAACCAATATTACCGGGATTGATACGGATTTTATCTGCTCCGTTTTCCATGGCTGCTATGGCCATTTTATAGTCAAAATGAATATCTGCTACAAGGGGAATGGAAATCTGCTTTTTGATTTCTGTCACTGCTTTGGCAGCCTCTATATTTGGTACAGTACAACGGATGATCTCACATCCGGCTTTTTCTAATCTATGAATCTGTTCAACGGTCTTTTGTACGTCTTCTGTAGGCGTATTGGTCATGGACTGGATGGCGATAGGATTGCCTCCTCCGATTCTGACTTTTCCGATTGAAACCTCTTTCGTATGCTCTCTATGTGACATAACGACTCCTTTTCTTTCATCCTGCTAGAATAGAATGATTCTTTTGCAATTCTACCATAGACGGGGGTGTTTTTCAATCGTCATACCGCCATACCGACCTTTGACAAACCCAGTAACCACGCCGTTTTTCAGTATATTTTTCGGGCAAAAGAAGTAGCAGATACAGACCTCCCGCAAGAGCCATATATACTTTCCACATTGCAAGAGAAAGCCGATTAGAATGATACATCTGAAATAGATTTAGATAGGGTAACCAAACGAGACAATTCATACAAACCAATAAGAAAATACGAACAGCAAGAATCGTCTTCTCCTTCAGATTCTGCATACGGCGAAGTCTTACAGAAGCTTTCCATGCCTGTAAAAAAGCCTCCATATTGGCATAGCGTTCTGCCTTACTTTCTGCGGCAGCTTTCTGTAAAACCCGTTTCATAGGTTCCGGAATCGTCTCCTGTCTGGTGCCATGTCGTTTTGTATCGGCCACAAATCGAAGTTCTCCTGTCAAAAAGTCTGTGAGCACCATTCCCAGACCGTATACATCCGCTGATTCATCGCAATACTTTCCTTCCCATTGTTCCGGCGCCGCATACCCGGCAGAGCCTACTCTGGTGCTGAGCAAACACCCTACTTCTCCTCGATGCATCTCCGTGTTCCAATCTCCCACCAACGCGGCTCCAACATCTATGAGACGGATTTCCCCGTACTCATCGATGATGACATTCGCAGGTTTCAAATCTCTGTATAAAATATGTCCGGCACTTTGATGAAGTTTCTTAAGTCCTTCAGCAAGAGTAATCCCCCACCGGTATACCTGGTCCGGTCTTGAAGGACCATGGGTTTTGATATAGGATGCGCCATCTAATCCCTTCACATACTCCATAACCAAAATTCCCTGCCCCTCCTCCGTCACGAAGGCGTCGTAAATTGTGGGCAAAATACGAAGGGAAAGACTTTGCAGAACCTGCACTTCTTTTTCAAATTCTGCTCCCAAGACATGCATCACTTTTATGGCTACCTTGCGATGAAGTCTTGTATCTTCCGCCAGATATACCTCTCCGGTAGCCCCTTTTCCAATCTGTTCTAAGATTCTATATCGATTCAACCAAATACTTTTTTGTTCCATTTTTACCACCCTATTACCATTGCTGAGACATTGTCTTTTTCGCCTCGAAGTCTACAGGTTTCAAGCGCTTTTTGCAGTCTTTTTTGCAAGATATTCTCCGCCATGTGTCTGTCACTTTGCAGGAAACCTCTGATTTCCTCCGGCATCAATTCCTTCCGAAAGCCATCACTGCACAAAAGCATGCAGTCTCTCTTTCCAATTCTGCCATGATAGATTTGGCACGGCTGATATCTTGTACTCCCTACGCATTTTGACAGACTGCCATTCTCATAGACATCGTCCTCCGTAATTTGGCGAAGTTTCTTCCCCACCAGATACGCTCTGCTATCCCCGATGTGAAAAATCGTGTATCTTTTTTGATAATACAGAAATGCCGTTAAAGTAGTACCTAGTTGCAGGTTCTGTGCTTCTCCATACCGTCGTAGCATTTTGCCGCACTTCTTGATTTGTAAATGCAGCGCATCCTCGATTTTCTTTTGTCCTTTTCTTTTGTGGATCATTTCGATCAGCTTTTCATAAAAAAATTTCCGCAGTTCCAACGTCACAAAGAAGCTGGCCTTTTCCCCTTCCTGCAGCCCACCGATTCCATCGCAAATCGCTGCAAATACTACCTGTTTACCATCCACTACCACTTGCTCATACAAAATGGCGTCCTGGTTTTTAAGCGCAACAGGGCCCTTATCATATACACTTGCAAATAACATATACTTTTCCTTTTCTTTTTATATAACAGTGAAACTTGTAGCCAGATTCGAATTTCAGATTTTCAGATGAAAAATAGATTTTATAGAAAAAAGCTACGAGAATGAATGTATCATATCTCGTAGCTTTTGACAAGTTATCATTCATAATTATTGCTATTTTCGGAAAACTCATTCTCGATTCTTGCTTTATCCAAAGATTCTCCAATGACAATCAGCACTGTATTACAATCCGGAACCGGCTTTTCTTCTACCTGCTCCTTTGTTCCATTCAGCTCTATCACTCCATCCGGTGTCCGTACATGCCCTTTCACTCGAATGACTTTTCCGAACTCGGAATCCGCAAAAAGTTTTTTGATTTTCTGAATCGTCTGCTCTTTGCTAAGCTGTACGTCGAACAAATACACAGAGCCATAGGCTCCCTCTTCCAATACCGGAAGTTTGATATGATCCTGGTGTACATGACCTGCACTTCTGAGTTTGTCAAAATCCAAAGGAATCAGTTGTTTATGGCATACAGGAAGGCTCACAGCATCAGCCGGCTTTGCCATAACCATAGCAAAGTCTCTCTTACAGCCAAACTCTTCTAATGCAGCTCCCACCATATCCCAGGTTTTCTGTAAAGTATCTTCGGTGGCAAGATCGCATTTATTCAGTACCACCGCACCTGCTTCTGCAAGCTGGGAAACCAGAATATACCTGCTTTCCTTTGTCAGGGTCTGGGTGGATAAAGTAGCATCTACCAGGGTAATGACGCTCCCCTTTTCGTACCATCTATCTAATGGCTCCTCATAAAGCAAATCAAAAAACTCATCCACATCGAAAATGCCGGAAGGCTCCACGATAATACGGGAGTAGCCCATCATTCCCATTGCAATGAGTTTTGTCTTTAATCTACGCCTATGGGCTTCGATGCCATCTCCTCCGATGACCATTTCAAGCCCACACGCGTCTCCTAATTCTTCTTGTAATAAGACCATATCGATATTCACTGCACCATAGTCATTCTCGATAATGCCAACTCGCTCGCCCTTTGCGATACAGTCTTTTGCATAGTCTAAAATAAAGGTAGTTTTCCCTGCTCCCAAAAATCCTGTAACCAAATCTACCTTTGCCATACTGCCTCCTAAACTCTCATGTCGTGCTCTGAAGAGCGTCTAATTCGAGATACTGCTAGAATATCCATTACCACAACGAAAATCAGAAATACCACTGTAAAGAATTCTGTCTGCTTCATAGCACAGAAGTCGTAGAAACCATGCAGTACCACCGGCACCAAAAGTGCCAATCTCTTATCAATGATTTCTGCTTGATGCTCGCCCATACTCTGACTAAGTTTTGCCTGCCCAAAGTAGTATCCCATAAAGACCGCATTGATTGCATGGGCCGGGATCGCGGTAAAGGCACGAATCACAGCTGTTTGGAAGCCGCCTTCAAAAACATACAGAATATTCTCTAACATAGCAAACCCAAGGCTGATACATACTGCAAAAACAATGGCATCGAACCGATAATTAAACTCCGGACTGTTCCAGACCTTTTTATGGAACACAAAATACTTTAGTCCTTCTTCTGCAAGTCCAATCACCGCAAAACAACTAATCAGTAAGAACTGAGTAGATTCTGCCTCATAAAAGTATCCAATGATTGCATCTCCTGCTGCTTCAATCAGTGCCGCGGGGATGACTGTGACTGCACCCCAAAACATCAATTTGAAAAGCAGTCCCCAGGGTTCTTTTTCGATTCGGTCCTGTTTATACACATAAAAGATAAGTGCTAACGCGGGAAAAACCGCAGCGGCCAATAACGGATTCATACCAAGCCTTTCTTCGACACCCTGAACCTATTTGATAAAGTAGTTCATGATGTCATTGTACATAACAAACACAGACAACAATAGGAATAACATCAGTCCAACAAAGTGAACAATACTTTCTTTTTCCGGTGGAACCGGTTTGCCACGTAAGACTTCCACGAACAGAAATACCAGACGTCCTCCATCCAGTGCAGGTAATGGCAAAAGATTCATCACACCAAGGTTTACGGAAATGATTAAAATCAGATTAATCATACGCATGAAAACTGCTACCGGGCCGTATGCCTTCACCTCCTGGTAACTGTCTCCTACCACATGGGCAATTCCCACAGGTCCCGACACATCGTTTTTGGAAAGCTGTCCCATAACCAGCATTTGTAAGCTTTTTAGTGTAGCTTTCAGTACGTATCCGGTTTCATAAAAGGCGTACTGGAAAACCTGCAGCCCTTTCACATCCACGATTTCAGCACCGCCCTGGATACCCATATAATATCGATTATCCTCTGTAGAAAATCTTGGCACTAAAGTGGTGGAGTATTTTACTCCATCTCTTTCATATTCCAATGCCAATGGATTTCCTTTGCTGTTTAAGGCAGAGATAAGAGATACTTCCCTGTATAGGTGAATTCTCTCTCCATTGATTCTGGTGATGACATCACCACTCTGCATGCCTGCTTCTTCCGCTGCAGAGTTTTCCATAATCTGTCCAACCACCGGTCTATCGGACCCATTGTAGCTTACTAAAATCAGCGCCACCAAAAAGCCCAATATCATATTAAACAAAGGACCTGCAAATACCGTTGCAATTCTTGCCCATACACCGGCTTTCAAGAAAGAAATGCCATACTTGCCTTTCTCCTCTTCTTCGTCAGACTGCATTTCCAAAGGTTCAGACGGATCTTTTGTTGCCGCCGGATTGGTAATCTGATCCTCGCCTTCGAAAATACAAGCACCGCCTAGGGGAAGAAGTCTAATCGCATAGCAAGTGCCTCCTCTGTCGAAATGGGCAATCATAGGGCCCATGCCCACAGAAAATTCCACTACGTGAATACCGTTTCGTTTTGCGGTAATGAAGTGACCAAACTCATGGGCCACAACCACCACCATAAAAATTATCAGGAATAATAGTAATGTCATCATAATGCTCTCATAACACTTTCATGGGCCTGTTTCTCAGCCAGAAGGATTTCTTCCAAACTTGGAGACTCCCATGTATCGTGCTCATCCATTGCTCTTTCTATCAATTCTGCAATCTGTAAGAAGGAAATCTTATCTTCCAAAAACAGCGCTACCGCCTTTTCATTGGCTGCATTGAACACAGTTGGCATACTACCACCGATTCTGGCTGCGCGGAAGGCAAGTTCAAGGCCTTTAAAGGTTACCGGGTCCGGTTTTTCAAAGGTCATATTTCCTACAGCAAACAAATCCAGTTGATTACCGCTCATAGGTCTTCTGTTCGGATAGAACAAAGCATACTGAATCGGAAGCTTCATATCCGGCACACCCATCTGTCCGATAACCGCTCCATCCACGTACTCTACTGCAGAGTGCAGGATGCTCTGAGGATGTACCACTACCTGAATATCATCCAGTCCCACATCAAAGAGCCATTTTGCCTCCATGACTTCCAGTCCTTTATTCACTAAGGTAGCAGAATCAACGGTAATCTTACGTCCCATGGACCAGTTTGGATGCTTTAAGGCATCAGAAGCTTTCATGCTTCGTAATTCTTCTGTCTTTTTTCCGCGGAAAGGGCCGCCTGATGCAGTCAAAAGAATTCTCTTGATTTCTCCATGACTGTGGCTTCCCTGCAAGGACTGGAATATAGCACTGTGCTCGCTGTCCACCGGCAGGATTTTCACCCCTTTTTCTTTGGCCAGTGGCATAATGATATGTCCGGCGGTTACCAGGGTTTCTTTGTTGGCAAGTGCTATCTCTTTATGATGCTCTATAGCGGTAATGGTAGGTTTGATACCAATCATACCTACTACAGCTGTTACCAAGGTATCCATGTAATCCAGGCTTGCCATTTCGCAAAGACCATCCATACCATAAGACACCTTTACATCCAAATCAGCTACTTTTACCTGCAGGTCTTTTGCGGCTTCTTCTGACCACATTGCTACAAATCTCGGTTTATATTTACGTATCTGCTTCTCGATTTTATCTACACTGGTACCGGCAGCTAATGCCACTACTTCCAGTTCTTCCGGATAGGCGTCTACGATTTCCAAGGTCTGTGTGCCTATGGAACCTGTAGAACCTAAAATACCAATTCGTTTCATGTTTCTCTCTTTTCTGCAGATTACTCTGCCTTCCATTATCTAAAATTACGGAACACCAGACATGCCAAAAAATAAACAGCCGGTGCTGTGAAAATCACACTGTCAAAACGATCCATGATACCACCATGGCCCGGAATCAACGTACCATAGTCTTTGATTTCATGCTCTCTCTTAATGGCAGAAGCGGCTAAATCTCCCACCATGGAAATCATGGCTCCAATAGCTCCAATCACGGCAAAAGGCACACCAAAGCTATACCATGCCATTCCTGCATCATTGATGCTCAGCACGGCGCCATAAATGAAGCCAATAAGACCTGCACCCACAATTCCGCCAAAGGCTCCTTCAATGGTCTTTTTCGGGCTAAGCAGTGGTGTCATTTTGTGTTTACCACAAAGCATACCCACACAATACGCACAAGTATCACAGCCCCAGGAGCTGATGAAGATTAACCAAACGATTTCTTTTCCGTGCTGCAGATTTCTGGTCAAGTCGATAAAAGAAAGCATAAATGGCGCATACAGGAAAGAAAAAAGACTGGCTTCTACTTCCCATGCTTTTCTCTTGGGATACTGGAACACATACAAAAACATGCATCCGAAAAATACCAGTAAAATCACCAGCAATGCGGTGAAGAATGTATCTATTTCATAGAACTGATTTCCTAGGAAAATCAGAACATACCATGCACAAATTCCTGTGACACCCACCAGATACATGGCGTTTTTCTTATTTTCCGCTACACCTAAAGCTTTCATCAGCTCTGTGTAGCCTACCAAAGAAATCAAAAATACGGTCACATCCAAAAGCGGACCGCCGAGAATTAGCGTAACCAGTGCAATAATGATAAGTACTACACCACTTCCCAGTCGTTTCCAAAACATGTTTATTCCTCCAAAGCTCCAAAGCGTCTGTGGCGCTTCTCATACTCATCCACCGCTTTTTGTAATTCTTCTTTTGTAAAATCAGGCCAAGGTACTTCTGTAAAGTAAAACTCTGCATATGCAAGCTGCCACATCAGGAAATTACTGAGGCGAAGCTCATAGGAAGTACGAATCATCAAATCCGGATCCGGAATATCTCTGGTATCCAGGTGCTTTGCGATTTCTGCTTCTGTAATGTCTTCGATTGCCAGATTGCCATCCTTTGCTTCTTTTGCAATCTCCTGCACAGCCCTTCTGATTTCATCTCTGGAACCGTAATTGATTGCTATGGTAAAAGTAAGACCGGTACACACTTTGGTTTTTTCTTCCAGTACACCCATGGTCTCCTGAATTTTCTCATTTAATGCACTTCTGTCTCCGATAAAATGCACCTGCATATTCTCCTTGACAGCGGATTTCATCAGTTTCTTCAGATACTGATCCAACAAAGACATCAGCGCCTCTACTTCTGACTCCGGTCTCTTCCAGTTCTCTGTGGAAAAGGCATAAAAAGTCAAATATTTAATTCCTATTGCATCTGCAGCGCGGCAAATTGTTTCCACGTTTTTGGCCCCCTGCATATGTCCATAGGTTCTGGGTTTCCCTTTGCTTTTTGCCCAACGGCCATTTCCATCCAGGATAATCGCCACGTGATTTGGTACACTCATTCTATTCTCCTATTAGTAGGAAAGGCAGATACCTAAACAGATACCCGCCCCTTTTTCTACTTTTATACTGTCATGATTTCTTTGGATTTTGCTTCCAGAATCTGGTCAATCTCTTTGATATACTGATCTGTCAGTTTCTGCAGATTGTCCTGTAATTCTTCAATTTCATCCTTGGAAACATCTTCTTTTTCCAGTTTTTTAAATGCATCATTACCATCACGACGTACGTTACGTACTGCGACTTTGGAATCCTCTGCTTTTTTCTTTACATCTTTTACCAAGTCTTTTCTACGTTCCTCGGTAAGTTCCGGGAATACCAATCTGATTACAGCGCCATCATTAGATGGTGTGATACCGATATCACTAGTCATGATTGCTTTTTCAATTTCTTTGATTAAGCTCTTTTCCCATGGAGCGATCTGAATCATACGTGGTTCCGGAACTGTTACATTACCTACCTGCTGAATTGGAGTAGGGGTTCCGTAATAGTCTACCTTCACTTTATCTAATACATGTGGATTGGCTCTTCCTGCACGGATTGTAGCGAATTCACTTTCCAGGTGATTCACAGCCTTTTTCATTTTCTCGTCAAATACTTGTAAACGCTCGTCCATAATGGCCTCCTAATCTTTCGACTATACAGTCACTTTTGTGCCGGAGAACTGACCGGATACAGCTTCTACGATGCTACGGTCTCCCTCCAAGCCAAATACCCACATTGGCATATGATTGTCTCTTGCCAAGATGGATGCGGTCATATCTACAACCTGTAAGTTTTTATCAATGACTTCCTGAATGGTTACAGTGTCATATTTCTTTGCATTTGGATTCTTCTTCGGATCATCGTCATAAACACCATCGATGGCCTTTGCAAGGAAAATCACCTCTGCATCCACTTCGATTGCTCGCAATACAACTCCTGTATCTGTGGAGAAGTATGGATGTCCGGTACCACCTGCGAAGAATACTACCTGACCACGTGCAAAATATTTATTTGCACGGTCCTTGGAAAACAGCTTTGTAAAACTACCACACTCAAATGGTGTGAGAATATTGGTAGTCATACCTACGCTTCTGAAAATCTCAGATACGTAGATGCAGTTCATAATGGTAGCCAGCATACCAATCTGGTCTGCCTTGGTACGATCAATGTTCTCGCTGCTTCTTCCTCTCCAGAAGTTACCACCGCCGATCACGATGCCCACTTCCATTTTCTGATCTACTAATTCTTTGACCTGCAGCGCAACTTTGCGAACTGTCTCTTCGTCAAATCCTGTCTTTTTTTCCCCTGCCAGCGCTTCACCGCTGAGTTTTAACATGATACGTTTCATGCAGTATCAGGCTCCTTTATTTATTCTTTCCACTGGATTTTTTCACATTTTCAAAGAAGGATGTAGGGTTCACATCAGCATAGCACTGAGAACACATACCTTCGATTACCGCACCATTATTAATCTGTACGGATTTGGATTTGATGTTACCCATAACGATGGCGGATGCATCTAGGATAACAGGGCCATGTACGTCGATATCACCCTTTACCGCACCTGCGATTACTGCGCTGGTACCGAATACATTACCGATGATGATAGAGCTCTGACCGATTTTCAGAGACCCTTCAGAATGTACTTCACCATTGATTCTAGCCTTTTCAGCATAGAACTCAGCTGCTTTGGAATTACCTGTGACGGAGCCTGTTACATTTAACTTGCCCATGACATCGATATTACCAACCACATTACCAATCACCTCAAGAGATCCCTGAGATGTAATATCACCCTTTACAGTCATGTTTAAGGTGATGATGGAATTCTCATCTGCTACAGGAGATGATGCTACAGAGCCGGCGAAAAGTTTCTCCGTTCTAGGCTCGTAGACTTCCTGCTCTACGGTTTCTTCTGCTTCTCCCACTTTTACATTTTCCTCCCCATTTACCTTTGTATCTGATTCAGCTTCTGCATTTGCAAGCTGATCCAAATCCATATTATCGAGCATTTTGCTCAAATCATCAGCAGTCT
This sequence comes from Lachnospiraceae bacterium, assembly GCA_015056765.1. Taxonomy (GTDB): domain Bacteria; phylum Bacillota; class Clostridia; order Lachnospirales; family Lachnospiraceae; genus SIG336. Next base: position 35,322 of record SVFQ01000012.1, on the reverse strand, counting down.
CAGGTGCTGCATTTTCTGTTTTTTCTGCTTCTAATTCTTCTGGTGTCAACTCTGTAACTGCCTGTGATAAGTCTTCTTTTAATTCTGAAAAAAATCCCATGGTATCCTCCACCTTTTCTTTATTGTGACAAGCTCCTATGTTGAATCAAAGGAGTATCGTCCGTAATTGGGTAAAACTCTGCATCTCCCCTGGCCTTAATTGCTTCGATCAGCCCAGGCAAAGCCTCTACCGTCGACTTCTTATCATCTGCATCGTGTAATAGAATCACGATGGTCCCCTCATGCTTTTCGATACCTCTTAGACAATTGTCTATAATCTGCTGACTGGACTTATGATAATTTGCCGCATCATCTGCGGATACATTCCAATCAAAATAGGTAATCTTTCGCTCCTTTAAGATGTCTAAAAACACATCCATATCGGTTTTGCTGACAGTGTTGCTACTGCCACCGGGAAAGCGATAAAAAGTACTCTCTACACCTGTTTTATCATATAAAAATTCCTGCAATTTATCAAGGTCGTTTGTAAAACTGTCTGCGTCTGCATATAGACTACTGTAACTGTGACTGTAAGAATGCATCCCCAAGGTATGCCCTTCTTTGACAATTCTCTGATACAGAATCTCATACTCTTCCTGTGGCTTACCCACCACAAAGAATGTCGCTTTGATATCGTACTTTTCTAAGATATCCAGGATCTTGTCTGTCCTGCCACTGGGACCGTCGTCAAAAGTCAGGTAAATCTGCCTTACAGGCTTTGCCTCTTCTAACTCCTCCACTGCAGTCTCTGCTACTTCTGTTACCACTTTTGTGGTCTTTTCTGCCTGGGCCTGTAGGGTGCCCGATAAAGCAGTACCGGAAGATAGATTCTCACCACTTGCCTTTTCGCCCCCGGCACAGAGCTGTGCTTGCAACAGGCTGATTTCCTTATGCAATCTGTAATTCTGCACGCCCAAAAGGATAGCGATTACAGTAGGCAAAACCAACACGGTGATTACAGTGCCAACGATGATTCTTTTGAGACGCTGTACGCGTTTTCGACGCCTTGGACTTAAACTATCTGCCACCTGGCGCTGCCTCCTATTTTACCATATTTTCAAGCTCGGAAAAAGAAGCAATCTCCATCCAGGGCTTCTCCACCTTACCAAATCCATAGGAAGCAAAAATCATTGGAATTTCAGCCTCCTCACATGCCGACGCATCCCCAGCGGTATCTCCCACATACACGGGATGTTGTAAGTCATATTTCTCCATAATGGCCAATATATTTTGGCCTTTGCTTACCGGATTATCTCCAAAGCAAGCGAAATCTTCAATATAGCCTTCGATATCCAAGGCACTCATGCAGTGTTCTACATAGCCGCTTTGACAGTTGCTTACGATAAAGAGTCTGGCATGTTTGCTTAGATTTTTCAGAACCTCTTTCACTCCGGGATAAGAAATACCCGGTTTTTCATCTAACAGGATATTCTCTGCTTCTATGCAATAGTTCGATAAACGATCGATTTCTTCAGCCGGCATACCCGGAAAGATATTTTGGAAAATCACATCCATAGGTTTTCCAAACAGCCCCTGCAATGTCGGTCTATCTACTCGCTTGGTCTCTTTGCTGTGGGTATCCAGCACCTGATTCCAGGCCTCCACACAAGTATCTACAGAATCCCACAAGGTTCCATCCACATCAAAAATCAGGGCATCTACTACCTGTCCTAACTTATCTACTAACATACTGACTCCATTTCTATTCTCTATTTATGATCTATAATCTCCGTTGATTTTCACGTAATCATAGGTCATATCACATCCCCAAGCTTTGGCTTTGCCATCCCCTTCTTGTAATGCGATTTCTATACAAATCTCATCTTCTTTTAGAATCTGAGCTGCCTTCTCTTCTGAAAATGCTACACCGGCGCCATTTCTACATACCAGTTCTCTACCTGCCTTAGAAGAAAGATGTACCTCCACTTTAGTAACATCAAAGTCTGCATCCGCATAGCCGGCAGCGCATAAGATGCGTCCCCAGTTGGCATCTTCTCCAAAAATAGCGCATTTCAGCAAATTAGAGTCTACCACACTTTTGGCAATGGTAATAGCGTCTTTTCGATTCTTCGCTCCCTCACAGGAAACTTCGATCAGCTTCGTAGCACCCTCTCCATCCTTGGCCAGCATTCTGGTCAGGTTGGTCATGACGATAGTCAGCGCTTCTTTCAGCTTTGCAAAAGCTTCTGTGCCTTCTTTGACTTCTACATCCGGATTCTGTCCGCCTGCCAGGAAAAGAACCATGTCATTGGTAGACATATCTCCGTCCACGCTTAAGCAGTTATAAGTAATCTGCACCACATCATCCAGAATCTCCTGTAAGACTTTGCTACTTACAGTCATATCTGTCGTAATGAAATTCAGGGTTGTGGCCATATTGGGACGAATCATGCCACTGCCCTTTGCCATACCGCCAAGGTGATAGGTTGCTCCGTCTACTGTAAACTCCACAGCCAGCTCTTTTGGTACAGTATCCGTGGTCATAATGGCCTTTTCCGCTTCCAAATGGCCTCCTGTGCAAAGACTGTCTGCCAGTTCCTGTACATGAGCCTTGATTGGCTCTATGGGAAGCACCTGACCAATGACACCGGTGGAAGCCACCAAAACATCTTCTGTTTGAATGCCTAAAGCAAGCGCTGCAAGCTTACACATCTCCTCTGCTTTTGCTTCGCCATCTGCGTTACAGGTATTGGCATTTTTACAGTTCATGATGACTGCTTTTGCCTTGCCCCCTGTGAGACCAAGGTGCTTCTTTGTCACCAGGATTGGTGCGCCCTTTACTTTATTGGTAGTATATACGCCGGCAGCATTTGCTCCTGCCTTTGCATACAGCATACCAAGGTCATTTTTGTTTGGGTCAGGATGTAGTCCACAATGAAGGCCGCCTGCCACAAATCCTTCAGCAGCACATACACCTCCATCCACGAATTTGAATCCATCTACTTGTTCCAATGTTACTTGTTTTCCCATATTCTCCTCGTTTCCAGCAATTCCTTGCTAATGATTTTCTTTTGTATACCTTGTGGCCTGTTCTTTTCCGGCAAAGCTCAGTGCATAAGATGCTAACGGAATAAGAAGTGCCACATAGCCTAACACATATCTACTCTTTGCTTCCCATAAAAAGCTAAAGAGTACGCCTCCAAACACAGCGATGGGTATGAGGGAGAGTTCTCCTCTTTTTTCTCTCCATACCACTTTCAATGCTCCCGCTAAAGAAAGCACATAAACCAAAATCTGCAGTTCATTTAAGAGTGCTACTGCTTTTCCATGCAGGTCTCCATAGAACAAACGGTAGGTAAAATCTGTCTCTGCATGCTCCGGTACAAATCTGGAATTTAAGTAAAACGCTCCATAGGTAGGCTCATTCCACTGGGACAAAAACTTCCGCTTGTAGAAATCTCTGGCATAAGCTTTGTCAGCCCGAAAGACTTCCCTTCTATCCCGGATAACCTGTTTTGAGGCTTCATCTGCCATTTCTGTATCCAAATCTGCTTGTTGGAAAACTTCTTTGTTGAAGTTATTATACCATCCGGGTCCCGGATAACCATCCATCATGCCCATAGCAATATAGGCAGAATTCGGGATTCCTGTCATCAGTTCCTGACCGCTTACTCTTTCGTAGTGTCTGTGCAGAAGCGGATTCAACAAGGAGGCTGTCATCACCAGTCCAAGTATAATCAAAAATCCGCGAAGACTTCTGTCTTTTATGCTCTTCACCGCCAGCACAATCAGCACTGCAATCAACACAATCAAAGAATTCTTTCGTACCAAAAGTGCCAAGGTGCTCATGAGAATCGCAAGAAGGCCGTATCGTATATAGTCAGTCTCATAAAATTTCATGATGCATAGCAGGAGCGCAAAGGTAAAAGCAATGCTTGGCACGTCTCCATATACAAAACCAATATATAAAAATACCGGCAGGAACAGAGGCTGTAAAACCAGATATGCTATCTTTGCTCCATGCTTTTGGGTCATCTCTTTTACAAGAAGATATCCCAGGATCTGCGTTGCCATGGTACATAGCACATTAAAGTACTGGAACACATAATACTTCCCATTTCCAAATAGACGATACATCCATTCCAGCACATAAACCATGCCCAATTGGTGAGGATGATAATGTAAGTATCCCCCCCGACCAAGTAAAGTATAATCCCCGTTTTGGAACATCTCTGCCGCCATCATCAGGAAGGCCTGATCCCCATCCGGATAAATGTGGGCCGTCTTTACCCAGATGACGCCCAGGATAAAGGTGGTAAATACTTCTATCGCCAAAAGGCCTCGCAGGATCCAGGTTTTCGCCTCTTCTTTCCCCGTCTGCCATCCCACAAACACAAACCGATATAGGAGAATCCCCGCTGCAGGTAAGCAAAGAATCAAAAGATGCTTTAGGACGCTATCTGCTCCGGTATAAAGGACCTCATGCTCATAGTCATAGAAATAGTAAGTATAGCGAAGGCTGTGATAGGTCAGGTACAGTAGCACAAGGGTGGTCAAGCCCATAGACGCTTTCAGCATCACTTGCTCTAATACAAGGCCTACTTGCTGCAACGTGGAAATCTGCTTTTCTGCTTGCGGAGCATTTTCCTTACCTTCCGATTCCACCTCATCAGTAGTATCCTCCGGTCTTGCATGTTCTTCTTGGCTTTCTACCTCAGATTCCTGCTCTTCTACCTCCGGCACCTGCTCTTCCGCACCGGACATTACTTCTTCATATTCAGTTGCTAAGTTGTCTTTTTGATACGTCATAGCACCTACACGAGTAGAACGCAAGAAAGCCCTGCAGATTCTGCAGAGCTTTCTGAAAGTTCACTCTTATTTATTTTTTAAGAGGTCACGGATTTCTGTTAACAGAACTTCTTCTTTAGTAGGCTCTGCAACAGCCTCTTCCTCTGCTTCTTCTTTCTTCTTCAGGGCTTCCATTTTTTCGTTCATCTTATTCAGAGCTTTTACAATGCAGAACATTACAAATGCCATGATTAAGAAGTTCACGATTGCAGCGATGAAGTTTCCGTATGTAATCACTGCTCCACCTACTGTCACACTAAGGGATGCGAAAGAATCTGCACCGGCAAAGATACCGATCAGCGGCATCAAAATATCTGCCACAAGAGAATCTACAATCGCTTTGAAGGCAGCACCTACGATAACACCCACTGCCATATCCATTACATTACCCTTTGCAATGAACTCTTTGAATTCACCGAAAAAACCTTTTGCTCTTTTAGCAGCATTTTCACTCATAACAATCTCCCTCCAACTAATCTAATTTTCGCTACACAAGCGACTTTTCATATCCGTTTCATTATAGCAATCATGGGGGTTTTGAGCAAGTATGCAGAAGCATTCTCTTTCGACTTAGAGGACAAAAAAAACAGCAACTTGTAATACCTTGAAATATCACAAATTGCTGCATTCAATTCATGCCGGCAGCGGGACTTGAACCCGCACGTGGTTGCCCACAACAGATTTTGAGTCTGCCTCGTCTGCCATTCCGACACGCCGGCTTGCGAACAAAAATTAGTTTATCATAGCCGATGTGGGAATGCAAGGCTTTTTATACAATTTCTTTCTTGATACGCTCTACCATTCTGTTGTATTCTTCCTGACTTAATTCCACCGGTGTCTCCGGTTTATAGCAGAAAGGCTCATTAAAGTGCTCATCGTTTTTATAACGCGGCACGATATGTACCAAAAGCTGGTCATCTGCAGCTGTATAATAGGCATAGTCCAGAGAATCCGGTTCAAAGGCTTTATTTACAGCTTCTGCCAGGCGGAATACATCTGTTACAAAAGTATCCTTCTCTAATCTGGAAAGCTTTAGCAAATTGGCTTTCTTTTCTTTATTCACAATGACCACATGACCATAATAAGTCTGATCTCGCAAGAGATACGCTATGGTCATATTGAACTCATATACTTCAAAGCCAAATTTATTTTCATTATCACTGCGGTTTTTCTTTTTGGCATCCGCTGTACGTTTGTAGATTTTCTCGTAGTGTTTATATACCTTAGCAAAATCCATATCATCTTTCATGATATGTTGGAAAATCTGCTCCTGTAATAAGGCTCTACCCTTTTCCAATGTCCCCACCGGATCATCAGCGAGTCTGGTCACATCAAAATTCATGACCATCTTCAAAAGCTCCTGATGGTGCTTCTTGTGCTGCGCTATATCTTCATAGCCGCACTCTTCCATCAACTGCTCCTCCATATAGAAGTGATACCCCGTATAATCCCTCAGTTCACAGACAATATCTATCAACTGTTTTGGCGAAACCCCTACGGCTTTCGTTTGGATTAATTGTTCGATCTCCCGACCGATACGCATTAGCTGCTTATGCTGCGTATCTACGGCTTCTACTCCGGTTTCATAATTCGGTTGCCAGTCGAACTTAAACGCAAACATACACGTCCCCTTTTACTTGCATGTGTCTAATTGCATTTTACCACGAAAAGCCCCCTATTTCCTATAAACTTTTTGTAAAAAAGGAGAGCTTCTCCTCCCGGAAAAACTCTCCTATACTTCTTAAATCACTGCTGTTTTGATCATATTTGTCATACCGGATACGCCAAGCGGTACACCGGCTGTAATAACGATGATATCGTTTTTCTCTACCAGACCATTTTGTAAGCAAGCATCTGCTACGTGATCGAAGAGTTCCATCAATCGCTCTTTTTTCTCCACCATGATTGGTGTAACGCCCCAGGATAAGTTCAGCTTACGGCAAACCTTCTCATCTGTGGTGCAAGCAATGATATCGCTGTGAGGACGATATCTGGAAATCATACGTGCAGAAGCACCGGTTAAGGTAATGGTAACAATCGCCTTGGCATTTAGGTCAAGGGCTGTGGTACAAGTAGCATGGCAAATGGCATCTGTCACGTTGGAATTTGCCTTACGCTCTCTCACAAAGAAACGCTTTCTGTAATCGATATCCGCCTCGGTATGAAGCGCAATTCGAACCATGGTCTCCACTGCTTCTACAGGGTATTTACCTGCAGCGGTCTCGCCGGAAAGCATAATTGCGCTGGTACCATCGTAAATGGCGTTGGCTACGTCTGTAGCCTCTGCTCTCGTCGGTCTAGGATTGTTCTGCATAGAATCCAGCATCTGTGTAGCAGTAATAACACGTTTGCCCGCTTCATATACTTTCTTAATAATCATCTTCTGAATGGATGGAACTTCCTCGTAAGGAACCTCTACACCCAAATCACCACGGGCAATCATAATGCCATCGGAAACAGCGATAATCTCATCGATGTTCTGAATCGCTTCTTTATTCTCGATTTTAGAAATAATCTCTATATTCTTGCCGCCGTTTACATCCAAAAGGGCTCTGATCTGACGTACATCTTCTGCACATCTTACAAAGCTGGCTGCAATGAAATCTACATCTTTTTCGATGCCAAACATGATATCGCTTCTGTCTTTGTCATTTAAGAAAGGCAAAGAAACATGTACGTCCGGTACATTAACGCCTTTATTATTAGATACCTTACCGCCATTGACTACGCGGCATACGATATCCTGTCCTTCCACTTTTTCTACAGATAATTCAATCAGACCATCGTCTAATAAAATTTTACCGCCACGCTGCACATCACGGAATAAATTCTCGCAAGTGATGGAGCACTTTGTCTCATCACCTTCCACATCATCATGGCATAATGTGAAAAGCTTACCCGGCTTCAAATCAACCTTTCCTTCTTTAAAGGACTTAAGTCGAATTTCAGGTCCCTTTGTATCCAATAAAATAGCAATCGGCTTACCAAGTTTCTCACGTAATTTACGGATATTCTCAATTCTGGCGCCATGCTCTTCATAGCTACCGTGAGAGAAATTCAATCTAGCCACATTCATGCCTGCTTCAATGAGCTTTTCCAGCATCTCCGGTTTCTCGGAAGCAGGACCAATCGTGCATATAATTTTCGTCTTTCGCATACTCTTTCCGACCAGGGTCGGTCCCTCCTTTTTTCATCTCCTCATTTCAAAACCAAACATTACTACTATACTATTCTTTCGTTTCCATTTCAACCGATTCTTCCTGTTCTTTCAGGCTTTCACGGCGCAAACGTTCTTTCTCATTACGCTGCTCCAACTTAGTATAGATCATGTCATTGTATACGAAACTGAAGATAGCTGCAAAAGGAATCGCCAAAAGGATGCCTGCTACGCCAAACATACCACCGCCAACGATTAAGACAATCAAAATCCAGACAGCAGGTACACCTAAGCTGTTTCCAAATAGCTTTGGTTTGATAAAATAACCGTCAACAGTCTGAATCACTACAGTGAAAATGATGAACCACAGTGCATACCAAGGATTCACCAAAACTAAGATGAATGCACCCAGCGCGCCACCTACGATTGGACCAAAGGTAGGTGCTAGATTCGTAATGCCTACGATAACGGAAATCATGGCATTATAGGGAAGTCCGGCCACAGCCATAAAAATAGAGTTGGCCACTCCGATAATCAATGCGTCTAACAAACTGCATCCGATATAGCGAAGCAAAATAGTATTACATCTGCTCCAAAACTCCTTGGTGTTGCGGTATCTGCCACCCGGCATCAAAACCTTCATCAGTTTCTTGAAGGACTCTTGCAATCTTTCTTTATCTGCCAATAGGTAAATAGCGATAATCAATGCAATCATGGTGTTAAAGATGCTTTTTCCAATACTGAAAGAAGTGGTCATGATACTGCCCAGATTTTCAGGGATAGAAGACGCAAGCTTCGTCACCCACTCATTGACACTATCGACGATTTTAGAAATATCGAAGTCATAGTTCGATGCAAAGGAATCTAAATCTCCCAATACGCCCTGCAAATTCACCGCATAAGCACCCAGGTTGTTAAATAAAGTCACAACAGAATCGATGATTTGCGGAATCAGTACCATGCTTAATAAAACAAAGAATAATACCAAAGAAAGAATCGTGGTGAATAAGGCCAAGTTCTTTCTTGCTTTGTCGCTTTTCATACGACCATATAATTTGTTCTTGTAAAACTTCATCAAAGGATTCAAGACATAAGCAATCACCAGGCCAAAAAAGACCGGTTCAAAAAAAGATAAAAACGCACCGATACTCTTCAGATAATAGCTCAAGTGAGACAAGAACAAATACAGCACTACTGCTGAACATGTTGCGATAGAATAACTTACCCATTTTTGGTTCCAGAAGTCTTTGCCAAATTTCATAATTCTCTCCTAAAAAAAATCCGTCATTTGACTTTTATTTTAACATGAACAAAGGGCAACCGCCATAGCAGTTGCCCTTATCCATCCTTTATTTCACTTATTTTTCAAACTTGTACTGATGTACCACTTCATTCAAGGTATCTGCAATCTTCTCCTGTTTTCTGGACATCTGAGAAACATTATCTACTACCTGCGCTACATCTGTTACAGAATCCATGATTCTAGCACTGTTATCCGCTGTGGTCTGTGCAGATTCTGCAATATTCTGGATAGCGATGCTGACTTCATTCATGGTTCTTTCGATATTACCTGTCATACCGGAAAGTCGATCTGAAATCTCAGCAAAACTCATGGCATCATCACCATACTGTTTGCCGATATTTACAAAATTCTGATAATCCGGTGTTACGGTATCATTCAAGAATACCAGGAAGGTATTGGCATCTTCCAACAAGTTGTTAAATGCGCTTTCTACATCTCCAACTGTGCTCTGAATGCTTTCTACTGCATCCGCTGTTTCGTTGGCAAGCTTACCGATTTCAGACGCTACAACCGCAAATCCTTTACCCTGCTCGCCGGCTCTGGCTGCTTCGATGGAAGCATTCAGGGAAAGCAAGTTAATCTGGGATGCAATTTCAGAAATGGTATTGGCCATCTCTGCAATGGTAGATACAACCTTTGCATTATCCATACTGGATTTTAATTCGGTTTCAAACTTCTTAGAAAGGCTAATAGCATTATCGTAAGAGTCTTTACTGGAGCGTTCGATATCCTGCGCTTTGCCTCTGATATCGTTAGCCATTCTGCTACTCTTATCTGTTTCACCAGCCAAAATACCTACAGAGCTATGTACTTCTTCTACGGAAGCATTGACCTCTTCTGTGGCTGCCGAAGCACTCATCATAGCTTCATTTACTTCATTCATGTAAGTCTCAATGGTTTCGAACTGCTGAGCAAGTTCTTCTGAAGACTCATTCATCTGGCTGCTGGCATCATTTAATTCAACAGCATGTCCTGCAATCCTCTGTATGATTTCTTTATTGCCCTCATACATGGCATTCATAGACTCACTCATCTTGCCCACTTCATCTGCAGATGTCACCGGAATCGGCTCTCTGGTGAAGTCGCCTGCTGCAAGGGCACCGGCGAACTCTTCCACTCTACGAATGGATTTAGACATACCGGTAATATTGAAGAGTACCGCAAGAATTACAATACAAACGGAAATGATACCCACGATAATCAGGGTAGTCATCAGGCTCCTTACAGGCTGCATAATCTCGGACTGTGGCATCTGGATAACCAGCTTCCAGCCTACATCCAAGGTATCATAATACAGATTATATGGCTGACCGTTTTTCACATAAGATGTGATACCGCTCTTATTTGCCATAATGGTCTTAGCTGCTGCTGCAAGACTTGCATTGGCATCTTCGGTCAAATTCAGTTCCTGAGATGATGCATCCGGTTCGTCTGCAGAGTAAAGAATAGTACCTGTGCTACTTAAGAATATCGCATTACCGTTCTGGCCTACCTTAATAGAACCTACTACTTCCTGAATTTTATCCAACACGATATCTACGGTGATACATCCTAAGTAATTTCCTGCCGCATCCTGAATAGGAGTGGAGCAGGTACTCATAACGGTATTAGACGTAGGATCATAGTAGGGATCTGTAATAACAGCACCGGTGGCTGACTTGGCATTTAGATAATACTCCTGATTAAAGTAATCATACTCTGCATTACTATAATCATAGGTCACCACAATGGAATCGCCATCTTTATACATATATGGTCCCATATACTTTTCAGCAGAATCATAAGCATATGGCTCAAACCAAATACCGGAACCATTTGCAATCTCACTGGTGGACACAACTCTACCAAACATATCCTCATACACACTCATGTCAGTGACCTTATAGGATGAGGTAACTACTTGTGCCAAAGAATCTGCCATATTGGATACAGAATCCAAATACTTTTCAATGCTGTTCATTTGAGCATTTAATTCTGATTCCATTTTTCCGGCAATCTGCTTCTGAATAATCTCAGAACTGGATAAAGAACTGATTGTAGTCAAAACCGCCATTGCCAAAAATACGATAGGCAGAATAAACGCCAACATACGTGTGCTGATTTTCTTAAACTTCATGTTTTTTCCCCTTTTTGCACAAAATTTTGAATCACACATTACTGCTGTTCATAGGTAAATTGTAGCAAGAATAGGGCAAGTTTTCAAACAATTCATTCTTAAATTTCTATTAATTCAGACACTTTATGTTCCTCAGCTCCACTCATATGGTGTGGCCTGATATACGTAGTAGTTAAGCCAGTTGGTATATAACAGGTCACTATGGCTACGCCATGTAAGAAGCGGTCTTTCCTCCGGGTCATTATCCGGATAATAGTTCACCGGTATAGCGATTTCCAATCCCTTATCCAAGTCTCTATGGTACTCTTTGTCTAAAGTCATGCGGTCATATTCCGGATGTCCCTGAACGTAGACATTTTTACCATCTGTGGTCATAGCCAAAAATACGCCCACCTCATCAGATTCTGCCAGCACTTTGATATCTCTACATGCATGGATTGCCTCTGTTGGTGTCTGGGTATGTCTGGAATGAGGTGCCATGAAGACATCGTCCATACCTCTTACCAGTGGCTCTTTTCGGTGATTAATCTTCATCTGATAGATACCAAATAGCTTTGCCGGTAATTCTTCTTTTTGGATGCCATGACGATAATAATAAGCCGCCTGAGCGCCCCAACAAATGTGCAACGTACTGGTGACATGCTCCCTGGTCCAATCCATAATATGGCAAAGTTCTTCCCAATAATCCACTTCTTCAAAAGTAAGATTTTCAACGGGAGCGCCCGTGATAATCATACCATCAAAGCGATTTTCTTTCACTTCATCCCAGGTCTGATAAAACTTATTTAGGTGAGCAGAACTGGTATGACTGCTGGTATGACTGGCTGTGGTTAGTAGCGTAATATTTACCTGCAAGGGCGTATTGGACAGGGCTCTTAAAATCTGTAATTCTGTTTCCTCTTTACCAGGCATAAGATTTAAGATACAAAGCTCTAAGGGGCGAATGTCCTGCGTAGTAGCTCTGCTTTCGTTCATTACGAAGATGTTTTCTCTTTCAAGTCTCTCTTTTGCTGGTAAATCGTTCTGTATTCTAACTGGCATAATCTATCATCCTTTTCTGAAAGAATGCGCCTATTTTTGCCCCGCAATGCTATAGCGAGACAGGAATTCCTCCTCAGCGATAATCTCCACTCCCACTTCTTTTGCTTTTTTATTCTTACCTGAAGTAGAGTTTACGTCATTATTAATGAGAGCCGTAGTCTTAGAAGACACAGATCCCGCCACTTTTCCTCCGAGAGATTCGATAACTGCTTTCAAAGAATCTCTGTTTTCAAAATGATTCAGACTACCTGTAATGACAAAAGTAAGGCCGTCTAGTATCTGTTCTCCCGCCGGCTCTTCCGGGGTCTCTAATTGTAGTTCCTGTAAAAGGCGCTTTGTTATTTGCAACTTTTCTTCATCCCGGAAAAAGTCCGTAATGGCTTCTGCCAGGACATCTCCCACACCGTCTATCTCAGACAGTTCCTCTTTAGAGGCCTGCATGACTGCGGTTTCATCGAAGGCAAAGTGTTTGCAAATACTTTTGGCTCCCGCAAGGCCAATTCCAGGAATACCTAGGGCAAATAAAACATGCTCTAAAGTAATCTTTCGGCTGGTCTCAATGCTTGCAATCAGATTCTCATAGGATTTGATTCCAAATCCATCCATATCACAGATTTCTTCCCTATGATTCTCTAAGTGATACAAATCCGCATATTCATGCAAAAAGCCCTTGGCAATGAATTTTTCCAAAGTCTGCTCAGATAGTCCATCCATATTCATAGCATTTCTGGATACGAAATGGGTAAACTGTTTAATCTTTTTCGCTGCGCATTTGGGATTGGTACAATACAAGCTTAAAGTGGTGCTATCAGCAGCCACATCACCTGTCACCACATGACCATCACTATCTTCCACCTGCGCTATGCCACCACAGACCGGACAGACGCTGGGAATCTCGATGGAATCAGACCCAGTGAGATTCTCTGCAATCTGCGGAATAATCATATTGGCTTTATATACCGTAATGCGATCACCAATACCTAATTTCAATTGGCGCATAACACTGATATTATGCACACTGGCACGACTCACCGTGGTGCCCTCCAATTCCACAGGTTCAAAAACCGCCACCGGATTAATCAGGCCTGTACGGCTTGGGCTCCACTCAATTTCTTTTAAGGTAGTCTCTGCTGTTTCATCCGCCCATTTAAAGGCAATAGAACCTCGTGGGAATTTTGCAGTCATACCTAGAGACTCCCCGTAGGCAATCTCTTCATAGGTCAGCACCAAACCGTCTGATGGGATATCATAGGTCTGAATCTTCTCTGCGTAACGTTTGATTTCTGCTAAAATGGTATCCTCTGTGACAGAGTGGAACTCTACTGTTTCAAATCCCTGCTGTTGCAGGAATTCAAATTGCTTTGAACGCTTGTCTTGGAAATCCACATTTTCTGCTTGTACCAAAGAAAAGGCATAAAAACGCACTCTTCTGCCTGCGGTCACTTCGCTGTTTAGCTGACGCACGGAACCGCTGCACAAGTTTCTGGGATTCTTGTATTTATTTTCAGCTTCCGGGATTTCTTCATTGATTTGTTCAAAATCAGAATAGGAAATCACTGCCTCTCCTCGAAGAATCAGTTTTCCTGTATAAGAAATCTTAAGGGGCAAATTCGTGAAACATCTGGCATTGGCGGTAATAATCTCTCCTACTTCGCCATTGCCTCTGGTAACAGCCTTAGCTAATACGCCATTCTCATAGGTCAATACTACCGTAAGTCCATCCAATTTCCAGCTTAAAAGTCCTTCATGGCCATTTAGCCAGCTTTTTAGTTCTTCTCTTTCCTTGGTCTTGCCAAGGGAAAGCATTGGCTTTTCATGGCGTTCTTTCGGCAATTCTTCTACGGATTCGTAGCCTACATTTACTGTAGGAGAATTGGCCAGCTGAACCCCTGTCTCTGTCTCCAACTGTTCTAATTCATCGTAAAGCTTATCATATTCGAAGTTGCTCATGATTTCGCGGTCTTCTGCATAGTACGCTTTCGACGCGTCATTCAGCACCTTCACTAATTCTTTCATCCTGCTAAGTTTGCTAGTATCATTCATATTTCGTCTAATTTCTTTTTTCTTTTTTTTGAAACCAGTTTGCGAAGCTCTGCTTCCTCTGCCTCGGATAATTCACGCCACTGTCCGGGCTTTAGCCCTTCCAGTTTGATATTCATCACTCTGACTCGTTTCAAACTATCTACGCGATATCCAAACGCCCCACACATACGTCTGATTTGTCTGTTTAATCCCTGTGTCAGTGTAATTCCAAATTCTCGTTCGGAATATACCTTGATTTTACACGGTCTCGTCTTCACCTTTAATTCTGTCAGATAGACGCCCTTTTGCAATGCTTCGATGTGCTCTTTTTGTAAAGGCTTATTCACCTTTACATGGTACTCTTTCTCATGGCCATTGCTGCCTCGCATCATGCCATCTATGAGGGCACCGTCATTGGTCATTAGTAAAAGGCCCTCTGAATCTTTATCCAGTCTACCGGCATAGGTCAGTCTTACAGGATAGTCGATGTAATCACTAACCAGTTCCTCCGCATGCTCATCTTTTTCTGAACAGGTAACCCCTATAGGTTTGTAAAAGGCCAGTACCACTTTCTTTTCCACCGGCTTGCAAGGATTGCCATCTACCAGCACTTCATCTGCATCTGTTACATCCATGCCGGATAAAGCCAGCTTCCCGTTTACATAGACTCTTCTGTTTTCGATTAACTTATCTGCTTCCCTTCTGGAAAACATGCCACCCATGGCAATATACTTATTAATACGCACTGCTATCTCATTTCTGTTACAGGTAAGAACGAATCACATCCACGATTTTGGGAATATTAAAGGGTTTTACCATATGATCATTCATACCGCATTCTTTACTTAAACGAATGTCTTCCTCCGTGTCATTGGCACTTAGCGCAATGATTGGAATCTTCTTTGCATCCTCTCGATCCATGCTGCGGATTTGCTTTGTGGCCTCATAACCATTCATCTCAGGCATCTGAATATCCATCACAATTAAATCAAAATGCCCCAAGGGTGATTTCGCCATAAGCTCCATTGCTTCTTTACCGTTTTCTGCCTCAAATACAGAAAATCCTTCCCGAATCAGAATTCTCTCACAAAGTTTGCGATTGAGTTCTTCATCATCCACCAGCAAAATTCTTTGTTTTTTCTTGGCTTTATCGCCTAACTTCCGCTCCATCCTTTAACCCCGCTTGATACACTTAAACTATTATCCATTATATGCTAGAAATAAGGGGTTTTCAAACGAAAGAGGGTGAATACTATACTTTTTACTATATGAAAAAAACCGTAAGGACGAGCCTTACGGTTTTTCTTTATCAATTCAAGCGGCATTGAGCCTGACCTCAGGGCTCCGTCAGCTTCGCTGACACCTCAGGTCTATTCAAGCGGCATTGAGCCTGACACAAGGGCTCCGTCCGCTACGCGGCCACCTCATGTCAAGTTAAACGATTCCCTGTGCTTCCATAGCTTCTGCTACTTTCAGGAAGCCTGCGATGTTGGCACCTGCTACATAGTTACCTTCCATGCCATACTTCTTAGCTGCATCGTCTAAGTTGTGGAAGATATTTACCATGATGCCCTGAAGTTTTGCATCTACTTCTTCGAAAGTCCAGTGTAATCTTTCGGAGTTCTGGCTCATTTCCAATGCAGAAGTAGCTACGCCACCTGCATTGCTTGCCTTACCCGGGCAGAACAGAACGCCATTTTTCTGGAAGTACTCTGTAGCTTCCAGAGTGGTAGGCATGTTTGCACCTTCACATACGCAGAAGCAACCATTGCTTACCAAGGTCTTTGCATCTTCTAAATCAAGTTCATTCTGAGTTGCACATGGAAGTGCTACATCACATTTAACGGACCATACGCCCTTACCTTCATGATATTCAGCGTTAGGTCTAGCTTTTACATATTCAGTCAAACGAGCACGTTTTACTTCTTTTACATCTTTCAATACTGCTACATCGATTCCTTCCGGATCATATACCCAACCGGTAGAATCACAACATGTAACAACTTTTGCACCAAGCTGCTGTGCTTTCTGGATAGCGTAGATTGCTACGTTACCGGAACCGGATACAACAACTGTCTTTCCTGCTAATTCTTTGCCGTTGCATTTTAACAGTTCCTGTGTCAAATATAAAAGGCCATAGCCTGTAGCTTCTGTTCTAGCCAGAGAACCACCATAGGTAAGTCCTTTACCTGTGAGGACGCCTTCATAGCTATCTCTGATTCTCTTATACTGTCCAAAGAGGAAACCGATTTCTCTTCCGCCTACACCGATATCGCCTGCAGGTACGTCAGTGTCTGCGCCGATATGACGATATAATTCTGTCATAAAGCTCTGGCAGAAAGCCATAACTTCGCGATCTGATTTGCCCTTAGGATCAAAGTCAGAACCACCTTTACCACCACCGATAGGAAGTCCTGTTAAGGAGTTCTTGAAAATCTGCTCAAATCCTAAGAATTTGATAATACCAAGGTTTACGGAAGAATGGAAACGTAAGCCACCCTTGTAAGGTCCAATTGCGCTATTAAACTGTACTCTATAGCCGTTATTTACCTGTACCTGGCCCTTGTCATCTACCCAAGGCACACGGAATAAAATAGCTCGTTCCGGTGTAGTGATTCTCTCTAAAAGAGCTTCTTTTTTGTATTTCTCCTCGTTAGCTTCGATTACGACACGAAGGGATTCCAACACTTCTTTGACAGCCTGATGGAATTCCGGCTGAGCAGGGTTCTGTGCTACAACTCTCTCGTATACTTCATCTACATATGACATCTGTTTCTCCTCCTAGTTTTCCTCTAAAAAAGGGAAGAGACAAACGCCTCTTCCCTTAGACTTCTTTGTCATGGTTTATTATAAAACCACGTTTTTTCTTGTACAAGAATTTTTTTCACTAAACTGTGTAAAAATTTTCAACTGATTTTTGGATAAATTGTACAATGATACATGTATACAATCGCTTCATCCTAATAAAGTAGAGTCTTACTCTACGTAATCAGACTTCACATAAGCTGTCTGTCCATTGTATTTAATCTTGCACCAACCATCTGCCTGATTCATTACATAATCCAGTTTGGTACCCTTGTAAACCGTACCAAGTTTCTCACCTGTCTCGCTGGCTGTCTTACGAATGTTTACCGTAGTCTTTGCAGTGACATAACCATTTGCGCCCAGCTGTGTATCGGCAGTATTCTCTGCCGGCTTCTGTTCCTGATTCTGCTCCGGCTGTTGTTCCTGGGTTGGAGCTTCTACGGTAGTTTCTTCTACCACTTCCAAGTACTCAGATTTAATAAATACTTCAGTATCTCCATTCTTTACCTTACTCCAGCCATTTGCTTTTTCCTCTATCAGTGTAAAGGTGTCGCCAATCTGTGCTTTTCCAAGTTTATCTGCATTTTCACTATCAGATGCTCGCATGTTTACCACATCCGTAGCTCGAACTTTCTTTACCACCTGCGTTTCCGGTTCCGGTTCTGTGGTCTCCTCTGTCTCTTCCGGCTGAGGTGCTGCGGCGCTTGCATCTGTCTCTGCAACAGCCTGACCTACAGACGCTTTAATCTGACTGGATGCTTTTGCATAGTAGCTGGCAAAAGCTGTATCCTCTGCTAAAAGATCATTGAACTGTGCAGTAATCTTATTATTTAAGTCGATGACATCTTCCTGTAAATCTGCATCATGAATGTAATTTGCTTCCTGTTCAGAAAGTTCTTCATTCATGTTGATGTAATAATTACCAGCCTGGTCTGTACATACATAGAAAGTCTGCAAGGATGGCACATTCTGATTATAGCCGGACATCAGGATTTCGGTATGTACATATGCGATTCTGGAATCTGCGGTAGGTCCCTGTTTTACATATACATTGATTGCCGGATAGGAATCGATATACTCACCAATAGTACGTACTTTCGCAAGGAAGCTATCGGTTGCAGGATTCACAAGGGTAGCAATGGTATCTGTATCCCCATTTGCCATAGCTGTATAGTAATTCAGAATCAACTGATTTAAGGCTTCATCTGTGCTCTGTTCTAGGGCTACGGTTTGGGTTTCTGTGCCGGATTCTGAAGGCTCTACTGCTGTGGTCTCACTACTTGCAGTAACAGTCTTTGTTTCATCAGGCTGTTTCTTCTCGCCCTTATTACCCAGTCTCACACCTACACCAATGACAACTGCCAAAAGTAAGAGTAATACAACGGGCAAAACTGTTCTGCTATGAAGGGAGAACCATTTTTTGCACTTTTTAAAGGAATCACTAAAGCTAAATGGATTCTCATTTTCTCTCAAAAAGACATTTACCTGCTTTGCTACTTTTTCAGCAGTGTCTTCTTCGTCAGGCACTACTGCCTCTTCGTCCTCTTCAAATTCCATCTCTTCCGGAACATCCTCGGAGAGTTCTTCATCTTCGGAGAAATCCGTCTCTTCGACTTCTTCTACTTCTTCAATCTCTTCCGTGTCTTCAACCGCTTCCGTGTCTTCAATTTCTTCTGCTGTTTCCGCTTTTTCGGTTTCTTCCACTACTTCTGTCTCGGTAATGTTCTGTGTTTCTTCTGTATCATCAACGGATACGGTGATTTCCTCCATATCCTGCTTTACTTCTGCATTCTGCTCTACGTCAGATTTCTTTTTTCTTGGCATGGTTTCCTCTTTCTATCACATCTATATCTATGATTCTAGTATTCTCACGAACAATGCACCCGACAGGATTCGAACCTGCGTCAAAGGCGTCGGAGGCCTCCGTTTTATCCGATTAGACTACGGGTGCGCATGGCAAAATTGTTACAAATTTATTACACCACGCAAACTATCATATCATAGAGCAGGCTCTATGTCTAGGTTTGTAGGGTTTTTCTCACAAAATTGCCACATATTTTTTTGCTTAAACTCGAACTAATTTATTATCTTTTCGGTCGTAATAATATAACGAATCCGATAGTTTTTCTTCCGGTCTAACCTCTGTACGATTCACTTCATGAATCATATATTTCAGTTCCTCTATATCACATCGTTCCACGTCAGGTAAAAGGATTACTTCTTGCACAGAAGACGGCAAGATATAGAAATCAGATTCAAAGACTCCGGCAATTGTAGATAAAACTCCCGGGTATGCTAGAGCTGCAGCTCCAAATCTAGCTGTATTATTGGATAAAACCATCATGCGGCACAACTGCTCCCAAGGGCATGCTTCCATTTTTGCTTTCACCACCCTTGCCTGGTCTGCCAAAAGAGGCAGGTGGTGTGGATCAAACTGATACTCACTGTCTTCTTTAACGATATCTTCCAGTCTCATGTTTGGAGGTAAGAAATGATCCATGCTGTAAAGCACTGCCGGCCGAACAAGTGGTGCATTTTCTATACCATCATGAATTAGTTCTTCTTTGGTAATTTGCCACATGTCTAAGAACTCGTTTCGAACCACAATACTTCCACCTTCCACTTCACTATCCATCAGTTCAATTTCAAAGATGAGTGCTAAGTCCATAAAATCTTTATATGGAAGGTCTTTGAGCATCTCTGCATTGCTTTCTTTTGCTACTACTCTACATGCTAATCTTTTTTTCATCTGGGAATAATCTGATATTTGGCTTAAATCAGGGGATTGAATGTCGTGTTCTAGATACAGAGAAATAATTTGATTACAAAGGCTTGTTTCAGATGTGCCATCCAAGAAAGATTCATACAGACTTTCCAAATAAATCGTAGGAGCTATATTTTTGTCTCTTCCTCGAATGGTAAGTCCGGTTTTCTTGATGCCATTATTTTTATTTACAGTTACTACTTCTACATCGGCGGTATCATTTAAGCTTCTACCCACCTCTTCTTTCATTGTTTCTACAAAATCTAAATATGTCATATAATTTCCTTTCATTGTGTGCCCTCAAGACACCTCGTGTTACGGGTGACCCCGCCATTACAAACGCTTCGCGTTGAGGCGGGGCTACATCACAATTCAATAGAATTGTGATAACAAAAAAGACAATAGAGCCTTAGCCCTATTGTCTTAAAGTCATTGTGAATATGAAATGTATTATACTCTGGAAAGATACTCAGCTGTTCTGGTATCAATCTTGATGGTGTCACCCTGGTTTACGAACAGAGGTACAGCAACAGTTGCACCTGTTTCTACTGTAGCAGGTTTGGTAGCACCTGTAGCGGTATCACCTTTGAAACCTGGCTCTGTATCAGTAATCTCAAGTTCTACAAAGAGAGGTGGCTCAACTGCAAATACGTTACCGTTGTAGGAACAAATCTTAACCATTTCGTTCTCTTTTACGAACAGCATAGCGTTGCCAACTTCCTCTTCGTTCAGCATAGTCTGCTCATAGTTCTCTGTATCCATGAAGTAGTACAGATCACCATCTTTGTATAAATACTGCATTTCTTTTCTGTCAATACGTGCCTGTGGGAACTTCTCAGTAGGTCTGAAAGTTTTCTCTACCACACCACCACTGATGATATTTTTCAGTTTGGTTCTAACGAAAGCTGCGCCTTTACCTGGCTTTACGTGCTGGAATTCCATAATCTGGAATACGTTGCCCTCAACTTCAATAGTAATACCGTTTTTAAAATCACC
Organism: Lachnospiraceae bacterium; assembly: GCA_015056765.1. Taxonomy (GTDB): domain Bacteria; phylum Bacillota; class Clostridia; order Lachnospirales; family Lachnospiraceae; genus SIG336. Next base: position 14,291 of record SVFQ01000012.1, on the reverse strand, counting down.
GGCAGAAATCATACAAATATCCTCCTAAATCATAACGCAAAAAGGGCATACCTAGCCCAGGCGCTTTAAAATAAATAATCCTTAACCATCTTATACTAATCTTTCGAAGATTTCAACATTTTTTTGCAATTTCTCTCGCTACAGATTCTGCATCCAGATCATCGCAGTCGATTACATAGTCGGCAATGGCCTCATAGACCTGTTCTCTCTCTTGCATCAATTCTGTAATTCGTTTTTTGGGATCTTCTGTCTGAAGCAAAGGTCTGGAGCTGTCTCTAGAAAGTCGCTCAAAGGCTGTTTCCGGACTCATCCTTAAATAAAACACCTTTCCCAGGCGATGCATCAAAGACTGATTGCATTCTCTGATTGGCGTACCGCCTCCCATGGATAAGATGGCATTTTTATAGGATTTGTGTTCCCACAATTCCTCTAATGTAGCGGTCTCAAGATTTCTGAAATACTCTTCCGAATCCTCCGCAAAGATCTGCGAAATGCTTCTTTTTTCTCTTTTCTCTATGAGCTTGTCCAGGTCGCAATACTGTCTTTTCAACTGATAGGAAAGCCTCTGCCCCACTGTAGACTTTCCACTGCCCATGAAGCCTACAAGAATCACATTATTCAAAGGTTTCAGTGGCACGGACAGCATCTGGATCAAATCCTTTGCAAATTTATCCGATACTTTACAGTCATTCCATAATTCATAGGCGATTACGCCTTGATACACCAGCATGCCCAGACCATTGTAAGCATTTCCTCCGGCTCTTCTAACCAGCTTCATAAATCTGGTTTCCAGCGGATTAAATACCGTATCAAAACCATCTTTTACTTTGGCATAAAAGGCCGGGTCGTCAATGGCTACCGTGGCATCTTTGGGTGACATGCCAAGGCTGGTAGCTTGGATTGCCAGATATCCGGAGCCTTCCAGTTTCTCGTAGTCTTCCATGGCCATAGGAATCATGCATTCTCTCTCCACAGCCTGATTCACAGTCTTCGCCAGTTCCTCTGCTCGAGATAGCGTACGATTTAAAAGATAAATACGCTTTGCACCTTCCTTTGCCAGGATCATACAAGCAGCTCTGGAGACACCGCCGGCACCAATGACCACTACTTCTCTATCCTTTATTTGCACATTCTCTGCTTTCAGAGCACGAATCAAACCGGGGGCATCCGTATTATAGCCCTTAAATCCGCCTTCCACCGGCACCAACGTATTTACAGCACCGATTTGCTTTGCCATAGGGTCTAATTCCTTTAGAAAAGGAATCACCTGCTCCTTGTAAGGCACCGTAACATTTAGACCATGAAAGTGCATGGCATACGCGCCCTTCACGGCTTCTTCCAAATGTCCATTCTCTACCGGCAAGGGCACATAACATAGGTCATGCGCAAAGTAATCCGCCAAAGCATGATGCAAAACAGGTGACACAGAGTGCGCCACCGGATTTCCTATCAGTCCACAAACTTTCGATTTTCCTGTAATAACCCTAGTTTGTTTTGCGAAGTGCATGATATTTTGCTCCTTTTGTCAGATGATAAAAGAATAAAACCACTGCTTCTAATACACGTTTTAACACAATTTGAATTTCTTCTTTGGAGTCGATTTTCTTTACCAAAAGGGTATACATGCCAGCTCTGCGTGCTCCCCAAGTATCGGTAAATATCTGGTCTCCGACGCAGAGTACCTGATCTTTTGAAAGCCCCATAGTCTTTGCGGCTTGCAAGTATCCTTTGCGACTTGGTTTCCCTGCTTTAAAGATGTAATCTGCCCCAACTTCTTCTGCAAAGCTTGCCACACGTTCCTTTTTATTGTTAGACACAAGGCAGGTGGCAAATCCAAGGCGTTTCAGCTCCAGAAAAAGCTGAATCGCTTTTTCGTCAGCCGGGAAGCCATGAGGCACTAACGTATTATCAATATCAAAAATCACACCTCGATAGCCTTCTTTATAAAAAGAGGGAAACGGAATCTCATAGGTGCTTCTGTATTCTTCATTTGGAAATAAATTCATGTGTTCTCCTTATCAAAAAAAAGCGCTACTGCTTTCGCGGTAGCGCCAACTCAAGTCTATTATTTCAAGAAAACCATACCATCTGCTGACTGGAACAAGCTTCCTTGTGTACTTCCTACGAAGTAGGAATACTGCTCTAAAACGGAATCCTTCTGCATATCTGAAATTGCTTTCTGCATATCCAGATTCTTAATATCACTTTCTGTTCCAATGTGTGCACCCTCATCACCTTTGAGTGCCATACTGACATCTAAAGGATTGATATTGGTACGCGGTACACGAATAACCCGAACTTCCTGAACCGGTGTAATCTCGTGCACGTCTTGTGGTTCAACAGGAGGTGTAGTCTGAGCAGTCTGAACATCTTGAACCTGATGCAGGTTTGGTATGTAATTATTGGTAATACCCGGATACTGGTTAAAGCTAACACCAGCCATTCTGCTCACCACCTTTCATTATTCTCTGTATCTATAATATCGGAAAGGTGACCTAAATACTTAACCCCTATTTCTGATCTTCTTTATCTAAGACCTTCTTCAGTTCATCCATGAAGGTATCTACATCCTTAAACTCACGATAAACAGAAGCAAATCTTACATACGCTACTGCATCTAAATCTTTCAGTTTTTCCATGACAAATTCGCCAATCACACGACTTGGAATCTCTTTGTCTTCTTTACTAAAAATCTCCGTCTCAATGGAATCTACCAGTCTGCTAATCTGCTCAGCGCTGATAGGTCTCTTATGACATGCACGAACAATACCGGCCTCAATTTTGGATCGGTCATAGGTCTCTCTGATATTACCTTTTTTCAATACCATCAAAGGAATGGTCTCGATTTTCTCGTAGGTGGTAAAGCGCTTGCCGCACTCATCACACACACGACGTCTTCTGATGGAATTGTTATCTTCAGCAGGTCTAGAATCGATGACTCTCGTATCATCATGACCACAAAACGGACATTTCATTTATTCATCCTCGTTTCTTATTTTTTCTGTAAAAAGCTCGGAATATCTAATGTTTGCTCCTGAACGGAACTCTTAATGTCAGGTAATGGTTTTACAACACTAGGTGTTGGAATTGCTGCTCTCTGTGTAACCTGCGCACCCATGGTCGGCATAGGTGGTGTAGGCATCTTAGGCTGTGGCATCTTTGGAATGCTGCTTGCACCTACACGGAATCCATTCTGAGGTTTTTCTTCAAGTCCTGTAGCGATTACTGTAATCTTGCAGGAATCGGACTGATTCTCATCATACATAGCACCGAAGATAACATTTACATTATCACCGGCTAAGTCCTGAACATAGCTTGCTGCTACGTTAGCATCATCCAGTGTAATCTCACCGGATACATTGATGATGACATCTGTTGCACCATTGATAGTAGTTTCAAGAAGCGGAGACTCAACAGCCATCTTCACTGCATCAGCTGCTTTATCATCGCCCTTACCATAACCGATACCGATATGTGCGATACCCTTATCTTTCATAACAGTCTGTACATCTGCGAAGTCCAAATTGATGACAGCAGGTACATTAATCAAATCGGTAATACCGGAAACTGCCTGCTGAAGTACCTCATCTGCCTTTCTCAAAGCATCCGGCATAGTGGTACGTTTATCTACGATTTCCAAAAGTCTGTCGTTTGGAATTACGATCAAAGTATCTACATTGTCTTTGATTTTCTCAATTCCCATCAGCGCATTCTGCATACGGGTTCTTGCTTCAAAGCGGAAAGGCTTTGTCACTACTGCAACCGTAAGAATACCCATATCTTTCGCGATTTTGGCAACTACAGGTGCTGCACCTGTACCGGTACCGCCACCCATACCACAGGTAACAAATACCATATCAGCGCCTTTTAGCGCATTTGTAATCTCTTCTACATTTTCTTCGGCAGCTTTCTCGCCTACTTCCGGCTTAGCTCCGGCGCCAAGTCCCTTGGTAAGTTTCTCACCAATCTGTAAAAGGTTAGGAGCTTTGCAAAGCTGAAGTGCCTGTTTATCGGTATTCACACCGACAAAAGTAACTCCCCCGATATTTTCTTCAACCATTCTATTTACAGCATTATTACCTGCGCCACCGACACCTACAACGATAATCTTAGCCGCAGATTCAGCATCATTTGTCTTAATCTCAAGCAAGGGTCTGCCTCCTTTATAAACTCATATACTTTATCATATAATGAACGAACTTTTTCTGCAATACTTTATTGTCCTAAATTATCATCGGATTCAAAGGTTATATTGCGGGAATCTGACGTATAATCCGCCATATGTAACACCCCTTTTTTGCCTTCCAGTTCCGGTAAAATAGACTGGATTTTTGCAAATTTGTCGTCCAAATTATCTCCTGCCCCAATTTGTACTCTCACATCACCGAAATATAGCGTGATATCTTTATTCTGATCAAAGAAAATCTGATCAGCAGTCAGTTCAAATTTCGATAGTGTTTGGGTAATATCCAGTATGGTGGAAAATAGTCCGTTGCCTTCCACCGGGAGCTTCTCATACATCACCACGTAATCAAAGTGAAGTCCCGTCACCTGTGGCACGTCGCTCATGCTCTCATCGGAGCTTTCCACCACAGTTCCATCCTTATCAAAGTACATATACCTGCCCAGATAGGAAACATAACCCGCCAGGCTTTTTTCATATACTGTAATCTTCACAGCATCCGGTGCCAATATCTTTACTTCTAACGCGGATACAAAAGGTATGGACTCAATCTTCTGATGTCGATATTTGAAATTCAAATAAATGGAATTATGTTCCAGGCGCCCGCTCATTACCCTTTCAATGATTTCCTCATTGGTGTAATGCTTGTTGCCTTCCACATAAACCGTTTTAATCGCGTAAGTTTTCAATAACACCGCAAGAACAATTCCCAGAATCAAAAGAAGGATTGCCACTCCCCCAAAGATTTTCCAGGTTTTCTTTGGTACAAGGCCTTCTGTGCGGATTCGGTGCTTTCTAAGTGCACGCTCATCCATCTGCCATACAGGTACATTTGTGCTTACGTCGTATTCAACCGACTTTTGTTTTTTCTTTCTCTTCTTCTTTGCCATATTAGATTTCCTTTAGTGTAATGCCACGTCCCACTGACATGACGATGCCGATTTCGATTAGCAAGAACATAACCGAAGAACCACCGTAGCTAATAAAAGGCAAAGAAATACCGGTATTCGGAATCACGCTTGTGCATACCGCAATATTCAGAATAACCTGAATTGCGATGTGCGCCATAACGCCTACCACCAAAAGTGCTCCAAACATATCGGAAGCATTATTGGCTATAATGACAAATCTCCAAAGCAATACTAAAAACAGCAAAATAATAGCAACTGCTCCGAACATGCCAAGTTCTTCACAGATTACTGCGAAAATCATATCGTTCTGTGCTTCCGGAAGATAGCCAAGTTTCTGCATACTTTGTCCAAGTCCCTTACCAAAGATACCGCCGGAACCAATGGCATATAAGGACTGAAGCGGCTGGAATCCGAAGCTATCTGCATAGGCTTCCGGATTAAGCCACGCCAGAATTCGTCTGCCACGGAATCCATGTCCTTCCGCATCTGCAGATTTTGCAATAGCAAGTACAATCAAAATAGCCGCTGCAACGCCACCTGCAATCATTATGGCAAACCTTTTGTAATCCGGGCTGGCTACAAAAAGCATGATGACCGCAATACCAAAAACGATAATTGCAGAACTTAGGTTATCTGTAATCTTCCAAATCATAAGGCAAATTGGAAGTGGCACAATCATGGTGGCCCAAAAGCCTCTGGGGGTATTAATCACTTTACCCAGTTTGCACACCCAAAATGCCAAAAAGACAATCATTCCTAACTTCGCCACCTCGGCAGGCTGCAGTGACATACCAAGTCGTAACCATCTTCTTGCGCCATTCGCTTCATAGCCAAGTGGTGTAAGGACAAGTCCAATCAAAATACCGGATACGATGTAACCAAGCACTGCCACATGCTCCCAAAAATGATACGGAAGCAAAGACACAAGGAACATCATCACCAGACCAAAGATGGTACTGTACAACTGTCTTTTGAAGAAGTAGGCACTGTCTCCGAATGTTAAATTTGCGTCGTAAGAACTGACGGAATAAATCATAATCAGTCCGAAACCAAGAAGAAAAAGAATGGTAAAAATCAAAGTGTAATCCACATAAGATTCTTCTTTTTCCTGTCCGAACCTGCCGCCTCTTACGGTACGGAATCTTCCATCCATGGTTTACTCTCTTTCTTATTTTAAAGTGCTGCAACCATTTCTTTGAACATATCCCCTCTCACTTCGTAGTTCGGGAACATGCCCCAGCTAGCACACGCCGGCGACAACAAAACTGCATCTCCGGGGACTGCTTCTTTTACGCAGATTTGAAAAGCCTCTTCAAAGGTATCTGCCATAACAATCTTATCAAATCCATGCTCTCTGGCACATTTTGCGATAGCATCTCGTGTCTGACCAATCAGCACAAGCAGTTTTACTTTTCCGTCAAATGCTTCTATCCACTCATCGTAGCTGTTTTGCTTATCATATCCACCACCGATTAGAATCGTAGGACGACTCATGGCGCGGATACCCTGAATAGCTGCATCCGGATTGGTTGCTTTCGAATCATTGTAGTAAAGCACATCATTTACCGTACCGGCATATTCGATACGATGTGGAACAGCCTTAAAATCTCGAATAACGGGAAGCATCACCTGTAGGCTTACTCCCATTGCCAGGCTCATAGCTATGGCAGCCATGACGTTTTCCACATTGCAGGTACCTACCAAATTCATCTCATGAATATTCATAGCCTTTGTGCTGGTACCATTCTGTGCTACATAAATGTCCTCGCCATCCAGGTAGACCCCCTCCTTCAACTTCGTCTTGGAAGAGAAAAATACTACTTTAGCAGGACAACTCTCCGCTAATTTTCTGGTGTAGGCATCTTCATAATTTAATACGCAGGTGTCATCCTTTGTCTGGTTCTTTGTGATGGCAATTTTCGCTGCGATGTAGTTTTCCATCGTATGATGGCGGTTCAAATGATCCGGAGTGATATTCAAAATTGCGGACACCCTGGGATGAAAATCCAAAATCGTCTCAAGCTGGAAACTACTGATTTCTCCAACGGTAACGGAATCCTTGTCAGAATCCAAAACATGTTCTGTATAAGGGATACCGATGTTTCCTACCACGAAGGTTTTCGGGAAAGCAGCCTTCATGATTTCACCCATCAAAGTAGTAGTGGTTGTCTTACCATTGGTACCGGTAATGGCTACCACGCTACCCTTCTCAAACTGATAAGCCAGTTCGATTTCTCCTAAAACAGGCTTTCCTTCAAACTGCTGCATGAGCGGAATATCCAAAGGCACACCGGGACTTGGCACCACCATATCCACAAGATCAAGCTTTTCTTTTGGCAGTTGTCCAAGACATACTTCCAAATCTTTGCATTCTTCCGGAAGTTTTTCTTTTAAAGCAGCCACGTCCAGCTCTTCATTCCCATCAAGGAAGAACGGCTTTGCTCCTACTTTGATTAAAAACTGTGCCGCACTGATACCGCTCTTGCCGCATCCTACTACACATACATTTTTTTCTTGAAATTCCATATCTCTCACGCTTTCGTCAGTTCTAAATTGCCAGATATGCAATCGCACAAGCAAACACTGTAACGATTGTAAACGCAGCTACGACCTTTGTTTCCTTATAACCGCATTTTTCAAAATGATGATGAATCGGTGCCATCTTAAAGATACGTTTTCCGTGGCTTATCTTGAAATAACCCACCTGTAAGATTACCGAAATCACTTCAATCAGATAAATAAAACCAAATAATAAAATAAACAGTGGCATCTGCAATAAATATGCGCAGGATGCTACGAAGCCCCCCAGTGCAAGAGAACCTGTGTCTCCCATAAATACGCTGGCAGGGAAGGTATTGTAGAAAAGGAAGCCCAATAAGCCACCCATCATAGCTGCGGTAACAGTGTTAATACCAAGGCCCTGTTTAAAGGCACATGCCGTCAAAAACACAGCCACTACAATGGTCACATTACTGGCCAGGCCATCTAAACCATCCGTGAAATTCGTACCATTTACCGTGCCAAGTACAACCAGAAAAAGAAATGGTACTGCAAAGATACCAAGGGATACCGTCTTTCCGCCCGCAAAAGGAATCAGCATGTCCATAGAAATGCCGGATTTCTTTACCATATACCAGGCAAACACACCGCAAATCAGAAACTGACCTGCCATTTTTTGCAGTGGAGTAAGTCCCATGGATCTTTTCAAAACCACCTTGATAAAATCATCCAGGAAACCAACCAATCCAAACCCCAGTGTCATCAGAAGCACCGGAAGGGTGTACGGATACTTTGGTGCAAAAACAAGAGATGCTACCGTCATACCCAGTAAGAAAATCACACCACCCATTGTAGGGGTTCCGTTTTTCTTTAAATGACTTTCCGGTCCTTCACTGCGGACAGTCTGTCCTACTTTTAAACGATGTAACACAGGAATGCAAAACTTTCCTGCTACAACGCTGACAAGCAATGCCAGTATTCCAGCGATTAATGTATCTATCATAACTTTCTATAACTCCTTACTCTGCAGGGCTTTCTGTACTTTCCCCTTGGGGTTGCCCTGTCTCTGCACCGTCTAAGTCATCTCCGGTATCCGGGTCAATCTGATGCCCTGTTTCCGGATCGATGTAGTTTCCTGTATTTGGATCTTTTTCAAAAGTCTCCCAAATCTTCTGCGTGACTTGTCCCTCTTCTCCGGTTGCTCCGGATTCTGCATCAGGATTTGCGGTATCACCTGCATTTTCCTCTGTCGTTACAACAGGATCATTGCCGGATACACTCATTTCAGCCAGCTTCTGCTGATAAGTAATGGTCAAGTTAGCAGACAGTTCTTCTAATTCTTTCTGTTCCTGTTCTGAAAGCTCTTCTGTCATGAAGATACCTTCGTACGGAAGAATCTCTGTCATAATCTGACGAACAATTTTGGTAGCGCACTTCGCATCATCCTGATGTGCAATATTAGGTCGATCCACTACCACGTAGACCAAAATCTTTGGATTATCCGCAGGTGCATATCCCATGAAGGATACGATGTATTCTCCATTACCACGAGGAAGGGTCTGCGCTGTACCGGTTTTACCGCCAATAGCGTAACCTGCCGGGCGTGCCGTCTTACCGGTACCATTTGTAACAACACCATTACAATACTGAATGATGGTGTCACTGACTGAACTGGAGATGGTCCTTTTCAGCACTCTGGGAGAAATGCTCTTTGCCACGGATCCATCTGCATTCAGGATTTTACTTACCATATGTGGTTCATAATAGTAGCCGCCATTTACCAGAGAGCAAAAGCCTGCCGCCATCTGAATCATCGTAGCATTAAAAGACTGACCGAAGGAGTTGGTCGCCAAATCCGCCGGTACCATCTTGTCCGCTGTATAAACGAGATTCTCTGTTCTGGCTTCGCCGGCCAAATCCACATTGGTCTTTAATCCAAAATTAAAAGCATGCTGATACTTTGTAAACTGCTTTGCACCCATGGCATCCGCAATATGCATAAGTGCCACGTTGCAAGACTGCTCTACTGCCTGCTGTACTGTCAAAAGACCATCACCGTATCTATTATGGCAGTGAATCTTATGACCACCTACTTCCAGCACACCTTTACAATCATATGTCTCACCACCGGTAATTGCGCCACAGTCCAGCGCTCCTGCAACGGTAAAAGGTTTCATAGTGGAACCGGGTTCAAAGGTATCGCTGATGCAGAAATTACGCCAAAGTGCATTGTAGGTATCTTCTAGAGTACCCGCTTCTTCCATTTCCGCAATCTGTTCTTCTGTATAATAAGCCGAAATATCCTTTGGATTATTCAAGTCAAAGTTAGGATAGCTTGCCATAGCCAGGATATTGCCGGTATCTACTTCCATAACAATAGCGCCCAGGTTGTTAGCACCTAAGCCTTCTCTGGCTTCATTTAAATGTGCGTCGCTAAATTCCTTTAAATATTTCTCAGCTACTGCCTGCACATTGGCATCTAATGTAGTTACAAGGGTCTGTCCATCTACTGCAGGCTTTACGGTTCTTTCCAGATTAGAATCATCATTTAAATAGCCATACTCCCTACCGGACATACCATTTAACACGTCGTCATAGTATTCTTCCAAGCCGTAGCTACCCATATTATCGCCCAGGGTAAAACCGATGACATCACATGCAAGGGCGCCATTTGGATAGGTCCTGCGATACTGGTCTTCAAACCAGATGCCCTGTATATTCTCACCGCCGTTTTCCTTGTCATCCTGCAGTGTCTCAAAAGCAACTCGCTCTTCATAAGAAACCTGTTTTACCAAAATCTTATATCTGGAATTTGGATGGGAAGTAATATAGCTTCTCACTTCATTTTCATCGATTGAAAAACAGCTTTTCAGCGCACTTATGGTTGGATTTAAATAATCCTTTTTTTCACTCAGCGCAACCACGTCCAAAATGACATTGTAGACTTTTTCACTTGTTGCTAGGATGGAACCGTTGGCATCGATGATATCGCCACGCTTATATGGAAGGGTTTTACTATCATAAGACTGCTGAGACAACACCTGTCTCTTATACACTTCCCCGTTTTCGCGGTTGATCATAAAAAGTCTTATGCTTAATCCCAAGAAAGCCAGTAGTACAAATACAAATAGTACTACCAGCTTTTTCTGCATTCTAAATGTGAACTTACGCTCAGTGGCACGAAGTGGCTTTTCACCGGCGTTCCTTTGATTTCTTCTGCTCAAAACTACTCACAGCCTTTCCCGTTTAACACCACAATATTTTAATGCATATGCTGTGGTTTCGCAAGTCTATCAGGGGAGGTCTGCCACTTGATGCACGTAATCCTGATCATTATCTGCGATGGTGACAATCTGGCCTTCGCCGGCATAGGTCATGCCCAATTCACCGATGGCGATTGCTTTGATTTCCTCTAAATCCACGCTGCTATTAATGCGTGCCAATTCTTCATCATTTGCAAGTTTTAATCTGTTGTACTCTACTTCCAGTTTGGAGATTTCCTTTACCTTATTGGTAACTTCAGACTGCAACTGAATATAATTGCACAGCAAAACTGCCACAAATAAAAGGGCTGTACCCATAATCAGTACATAGCTTAAATTCATTCTTTTGTGACGTTCTCTATTCTGACGCAGACGGATTCTCTCATCCCTGCTCAGTGTTTGCTGCTCTTCTACTACTTCTACACGGCGTACGGTATTGCCTTGTACGAAAGGAGTTATGTTGTTGTAATTGGTTCGTCTTCCCTGACGATGATTCATCTGGTTCATAATACCCCTCATTTCCGTTTCGTCTTCCCTGACGAAGGTACTTCTTATTTTTTTTCAAACACTCTTAGTTTTGCACTTTGAGAGCGTTTGTTCTCTGCCAGCTCTTCCTCTGATGGCAAAATCGGTTTTTTCGTGATCACGCTGCCCTTTGAAACTTTACCGCAAACACAAACGGGAAACTCCGGTGGACAGGTGCATGGATTTTCATTTCTTCTAAATGCATTTTTTACAATGCGGTCTTCCAAAGAGTGGAAGGTGATAATGCAGAACCTTCCGCCTGGATTTAATAAATCAATCATTTCATCCAGGGAGTTTTCTAAAACTTCCAGTTCTCTGTTACAAGCGATGCGAATCGCCTGGAAGGTACGTTTGGAAGGATGTCCTCCCTTTTCTCTCATCTTAGCCGGTATAGCGGCTTTGATGATGTCGTTCAGTTCGAACGTGGTCTCAATCGGTTTCACGCTCCTGGCCTGAACGATATGCTTGGCGATGTTCTTTGCGAACTTGTCTTCGCCATAGTCTCTAATGATATGGAAGATTTCCATCTCAGAATATTCATTTACAATTTCTCTGGCTGTCAGAGTCTGTCGCTGATCCATTCGCATATCCAGCGCTGTATCCGCGTTGTAGGAAAAGCCTCGCTCCACCGTGTCTAGCTGATAACTGGATACGCCCAAATCTAAGACGATACCGTCCACCTTCTCAACGCCGATGCCCGCAAGAGCTTGCTTTGCGTTGACGTAGTTATCACGGATAATAGTGACTTTATCGCCAAACTCAGCAAGTCTTTTTCCGGCGGCTTCTATGGCTGCTGCATCCTGATCTATCCCAATCAGACGGCCTTTAGATGCCAGGCGGGAAGCAATAGCAAAGGAGTGTCCACCCCCGCCTAGCGTTCCATCTAAATAAATGCCATCTTCCTTGATGTTCAGATTTTCAATTGTTTCTTCTAATAGTACTGAATAATGTTTAAATTCCATAAATCCCTTGGATTCCTATCATCTCTTAGGCTTACAGTTGAATTCCCATTTCAGAAAGCTGCTCCATGATGTCATCCATTTCTTCAAAGCCGGTTTCCATGGTAGCGTAACGCTCTTTGCTCCAAATCTCTACTTTTGTATTCACACCTACCGATACTACTTCCTTCTCTATACCTGCATATTCACGCAAGTTAGAAGGAATCAGGATACGTCCCTGCTTATCCACCTCAACTTCTGCAGCGCCTGCAAAGAAGAATCGGATAAAAGCTCGGCCATTCTTATTGGTAAGTGGAATATTTCTCAGGCCTTCCTCTACTCTGGCCCACTCGTCCGGTGCATAAGCGAATAGACAGCCATCCAATCCCTTGGTCACCACAAATCGATCGGTGAGACCCTCGCGAAACTTCGCCGGGATAATCAGTCTGCCTTTGGCGTCGGTATTATGTTCGTATTCACCCATGAACATAAGCCTTACCTCGAAATGGAAGGTGTCACCACTTATCTGGTTTTCTCACCACTTTTTACCATTTCCTACCACTTTCCTCCACTTTTAATGATATTTTATAGTATTTTTTGGGATTTGACAATAGTCGGTTTGCCTAAAAAACCGCACAAAAAAGGCATTTCAGCTGGGTTTCCAGCCAAAATGCCTTAATAAAATACCAAATCTAGTGTTTGACCAATTTTGTCTTCCTAGATATAGAAAATATAAATTTTTTTAAAAATTTACAACTAATTTGGGGCTTCTTGCATCTACTGTGACTATACGTTAAAGCGGAACAGGATTACATCGCCGTCTTTGACTACGTATTCTTTTCCTTCCATGCCGACTACGCCCTTTTCTCTAGCCGCAGATAGAGAACCATACTCCATCAAGTGGTCGTAACTTACAACCTCCGCTTTGATAAAGCCTCGTTCAAAGTCCGTATGAATCTTACCGGCTGCCTGTGGAGCCTTGGTGCCTTTCTTGATGGTCCATGCTCTACACTCATCCTCTCCTGCTGTCAGGAAGCTGATAAGTCCAAGTAAGTGATAACTTGCTTTGATCAGTTTATCCAGACCGGACTCTGTAAGTCCCATATCTGCTAAGAATTCAGCCTTTTCGTCTGCATCTAATTCAGAGATTTCAGCTTCAATCTGTGCGCAAACTACGAATACTTCGCTATTTGTCTCTGCTGCATATTTACGAACCGCCTGTACGCCGGCATTGCTAGCGCCATCATCAGCCAAATCATCTTCTTTTACATTGGCTGCATAGATAACAGGTTTTGCAGTTAAAAGATTATAGCCTTTGAACAAGTTCTGTAAGTCTTCATCATCGCCTACTTCAAAGTTCTTAGCCAGTTCATTTGCTTCCAGATGTGCTTTTAATCTCTCAAGAAGTTCTAACTCTTTACCGGCTGTTTTATCCATTCTAGCTGTCTTTGCTACTTTCGCAATACGTCTCTCTAAGACTTCCAAGTCTGCAAAAATCAGTTCCATATTAATGGTCTCGATATCACGCAGCGGATCGATACTACCATCTACGTGAACGATGTTGGAATCTTCAAAGCAACGTACTACATGTACAATGGCATCTGTCTCACGGATATTAGCCAGAAACTGGTTACCAAGACCCTCGCCCTGAGAAGCGCCCTTTACAAGTCCTGCGATATCAACGAACTCGATTACAGCAGGTGTCACTTTCTTCGTATTATAAAGCTTTCCAAGATTCTCGATTCTCTTATCCGGAACAGCTACGATACCTACGTTAGGATCGATGGTTGCAAAAGGATAATTCGCAGCCAGCGCACCTGCATTGGTCAGAGAATTAAATAATGTACTTTTACCTACATTTGGTAAACCTACGATTCCTAGTTTCATATTCTATATATCTCCTTCTAAAAGTATTGATTTTACTGTGTTTTTCAATATTTATGACACTTTTGGTCATAGCCTTTTGTATATT
>SVFQ01000031.1 GCA_015056765.1 Lachnospiraceae bacterium | reverse complement strand
AAGGGAATATCACATGCAGGATGTCACGAAAGGGGTAACTCAACTTTCAAGTGTCCTTGACATGGGGTACAGTTCAAAACGGTTATTATTCAATCGAGGAATTGATAAATGATTAAATACACAAAATTGTGGGAAACAATGAAAGAACGCGGCATTACTCAGTACACGCTCATAAAGAAATATGGTGTAAGTCCTGGACAAATTACCAGACTGAAACGAAACGAATCCGTCAGCACTCATACTATAGATATGTTCTGTAGAATATTGAACTGTCGAATTGAAGACATTATGGAATACATTCAAGATAATGAATAAAAGCAGAAGCGTCGCTTGGACACTTCTGCTTTTTCTATTTCTGATTTATTCGAAAATATGTTCTTGTTTTCACCCCGTCGCTATGATAAGATAGTCGACGGAGCGGTAGCCCTGCAAAAGCAGGGAGGTGATGCCAATGGTTACTTACAACGATATGTTTACATATACTTTAGTACTACTAGCACTGACAACCTTGGTCATCAAGATCATTACTATAAAGAAATAACCGCCCCAGTTTGACAGGCTAGGCGGTTACACCTTTGTAACTTATTAGATATCAAGCGGGGTTACCGCTCTTTCTTTATTGATATTATAGCATGTCACTTCCAATTTTCAAGCTGTTTCTGCATGTACTCCACTACATCGATGCCATAGGTTTCCTTCAGAATGTCGCCTTTGCAAACGTCCTCTTTTGTCAGGTCTGCGATGAGGTGTCCTTGCTTCATGAAAAGGAAGCGGTCAGCCACCTGTAATGCCAGATTGATGTCGTGATAAACACCTACTAGGGTGTTTCTCGTTTCGTTTCCAGCCTGATGAGAAGGAGTGGTTCCCACCTTCCACTTCTTTAGGAATTCCACCAGTTCCGCCTGATACTTCAGGTCTAGATGGTTGGTTGGCTCGTCTAAAAGCAGGATAGGTGCTTGCTGAGCCATGGTTCTGGCTAGGAAAACACGCTGCATCTGACCACCGGAGAGGCTACCGATTTGTTTTTTGCGGATATCGCTAAGGCCATTCTGCTCCAGACACCGGTCTACCATGTCGTAATCCTCTTTTGTAGGGATACCCAACATATTACCGGTATGGACATAACGGCCTAATAGTACTGTCTCTTCTACGGTATAGGAGAAGTACAGGTTGGACATCTGGGTCATCATGGCCATCCGAGTTGAAAGCTTCTTACGCTTAAGCGTCTTTACTTCCTTGCCTTCTACTTGGATGCTACCCAGATATGGAAGCACGCCGTTTAAGGCACGTAGGAAGGTGGTCTTTCCGGAGCCGTTGGCTCCTAAGATAGCAACACTTTCCCCCTCCTTTATGTCCACAGTTAAACCTGTAATAATCGGGTTTACTCCTGCCTTTTTGTCATAACCGCAAGTCATATCTTGACATGCCAGTGCAGACCTTCCACCGTTTTCCCTTATAGAAGCCTGATTCGAAAGTAGATTTTGCATCATGCCTCCTCCTTTCCGGCTTTGCTCCCTGGGCTTCTGAAGTATACCCACAGGAAGAAAGGTGCACCCACTAAGGCAGTCACGGCACCTACCGGAATTTCTCTTGGCGCCAAAAGGCTTCTGGCAATCATATCGGCAAGCGCCATGAAGGCACCACCTAATACAAAAGACATAGGAAGTACCAGTCTATGTTTGGCGCCAAAAATGCGGCGTACCACGTGGGGTACTGCTAAGTCGATGAAGCCGATGATACCGGAGAAACACACTGCTGCCCCGGTTAAAAAGGCAGATAAAATCAGAAGCCAGATTTTTGTCTTCTTAGTATCTACGCCGATGCTCATGGCCTGCTCTTCGCCGAAAGTCATGATGTCCAACTCTCTATGAAAGAACAAAAGCACGAGAGTTCCCACGATACTGCATCCGCACAAAATGGCTGCATGAATCCATCTCCTGCCGGAGAATGAGCCCATTTGCCAAAGAATCAGTCTCTGCATATGCTGACTGGCCATGGTACTCATCAGCGTCAGCACCGCGTTTACAAATAGTGCAAAAATCATACCAAACAGGATGATAGTATGGTTCTGCATGTTATGATCCAATCTGGCTGCAAAAGCGATGACCAGAAGAACTGTCAAAAGGCCAGCTGCAAAGCCCACTACAGGTAATAGGAAAAATCCAAGCACCGTACTGCTGATGCCATGGATGATGACAAATCCTGCACCCAGAGACGCGCCGGCAGATACACCCATGGTATAGCTGGATGCCAGCGGGTTCTGCAAGATAGCCTGCATCACGGCGCCGCTGACGGATAGCGCTGCTCCTGCAAAAAAAGCAGTGCAGGCTCTAGGCATGCGGATGTCCCACAGGATAGAAACCACCTGCGGGTTGATACTTTCCGGAATGGCTTTCCCAAAAAGTTTACAATAGATGATAGTCAGGCCATCCGGTAGGGACACACTGACGCTACCGATACCCATACAAATCAAAAGCAAAATAACAGACAGCACAATGCTGATGATTACCTTGATTCCTATGGAGGATAGCTGCTTTTCAGATTTGATACTCGTTGTATTGTTTGTTTGGTTGCTCATTGATTCATTTCCAGTCCACTCTCATACACGTATGGTGACGTCTATGAGTCAAAATGCTAAAAAACCTCCGGCATCTTCTGTCAAACGCCGGAGGTTCTCATGATGCGTTTGCATCACACTATCACTTTTCTTCTGAATAACTAATCTTATGCTGCAGGTTCTACTTCTGCACCGTCAGCAAATGGATCTTCGATACGATCGAAGAGTTCAGGATAGATATCCTGAGCCATTTCCAGCATAGCACTTACTACATGGTGGTTAGGACGGTTTACAGTATCGTTGTCAATCTGGTATACTGCTTTGTTCTGGATTGCGGATACATTTTCCCAACCCTTCATGGTAAGCAGTACGTTGATAACGTCATCTGTATACATATCAGCTGTAAGGATGACATCTGGGTTCATACCCACTGCAGCTTCCTCTGTCAGTGCTGGCCACTGGTCTTTTTCTTCACCGGCTACGTTCTTAGCACCAATCAGAGAAATCATTTCGTCGATGTAAGTGTTGCTACCGCAAGTGTAGATTGTTGGAGAATCAGCAGATGGAGTGAAGAGCTCGAAAAGGACTGTCTTCTTCTCATCATCAGCGATGGTTGCTGCTACTTCTGCGATTTCATCCATTACGGTCTGCATCTGAGATACTAAGGCATCAGCTTCTGCTTCTTTACCTACGACTTTACCGATGAAACGGATGTCTTCCTGGATATCAGCAAGGCTAGCGGAGCTTGGGATATCTGCTACACAGATACCAGCTTCACGTACGGATGCGAATGCATCATCGCCGTCTTTGGAGCTCATACCGGAGGTAAATACAACATCAGCACCCAGTGCTACGATCTGCTCCTGATCAGGAGTCATCATATCAAACTGAGGGATATCAGCTGTTAAGCTATCACCATAGGATGCGAAAGAATAAGTATCGCATGCTACGATTTTGTCACCAAGGCCAAGGTCTACAAGTACCTGAGTTGTAGATGGTGCCATGGAGATGATTTTGTTCACTTCTTCTGGGATTACGATTTCATTACCACTACGATCTGTGGTTGCGTTAGAAGCTTCTGCTTCTGTAGATTCAGCAGCTACTGTTTCAGCTACAGTCTCTGCTACGGTAGTCTCTGCTGTTTCTGTAGTTTTGTTACCACAGCCTACAAGCAAAGTAGAGATCATGGCAGTTGCCATCATCAAGGATAAGATTCTTTTTTTCATTTTGTTCCTCACTTTCTTTGGTCACGAAGAAAATATGTGATATACGCTCAGGCAGGTATCTGGCTTGGACACTCGTCCTACACAGTAGCGGCACTGCTGAAGATTTGCACTTCATTCCCTATTAAGTGACCCTTGGCGAATCCAGCCCGGCCACACCTAAACATACAAACTCTAACACTCCACCGCTTTCTTGTCAACCAGCGAACATAGAAAAAGCGCCTTTCCATAAGGATTGGCGCTTTGTGTTAGTTCTCTGTTTTCTGGTCTGTATTGATCCACTTCAGATATGCATTGATGAACTGGTCGATATCACCATCCATCACTGCATCCACGTTTCCGGTCTCCGCATTCGTACGCAGGTCCTTTACCATCTTGTAAGGCTGCATGACGTAAGAACGAATCTGGTTACCCCAGCCGATGTCTTTTACTTCACCACGGATGTCGTCCTTCATCTCTGCATTTTCCTGCTGTTTCAACATATACAGCTTTGTCTTCAACATCTGCATAGCCTTATCTTTGTTCTGATGCTGACTACGCTCATTCTGACAGGTTACCACGATTCCTGTTGGGAAGTGAGTGATACGGATAGCAGAACTGGTCTTGTTGATATGCTGACCGCCGGCACCGGAGCTTCGGTAGGTATCGATGCGGATATCATCGTCTTTGATTTCGATATCGATGTCATCATTGATTTCCGGCATAACATCCAGAGATACGAAACTGGTCTGTCTCTTACCCTGGGCGTTGAAAGGAGAAATACGCACGAGACGGTGTACACCATGCTCGGATTTCAGATAGCCGTATGCATTCTCCCCATTTATCTGGAAGGACACAGACTTAATACCTGCTTCATCTCCATCTAAATAGTCCAGTTCTTCGATTTGGAAGCCTTTACGCTCTGCCCATCTGGTGTACATACGATAAAGCATGCTGCACCAGTCACAGGACTCTGTACCACCTGCACCTGCATTCAGTTTCAGGATGGCGTTGTTTTTATCATATTCTCCGGAAAGCAATGTGGTAATACGCAGATTCTCAAGCGTTTTAATGAAGTCATCTAACTCTGCGCGGATATCCGGGATGATACTAGGGTCATTGTCCTCGTAACCCATCTCAATTAAGTCCTGGATATCGGTGTATTGGCTGCTAAGTCCGTTCACCAAGTCTACCGTATCTTTTAAGCGTTTTGCTTCGATGACTTTTTGATTGGATACTTCAGGATTATCCCAAAACCCCGGAGCCTGCATTTCCATATCCAATTCTTCGATTCTTTTTTGTTTACTTTCCAAATCCAGGGAGTCACGTACTTCCGCTAGGGGCTGGGTGTACGTAGACAGTTCCTGCTTCATATTGTCAAGTTCGACCATAATTACTCCTAAAGAAAGGGAGAAGGTAAGCCCTTCCCCCTTTTATGCTGTTAGTTCAATGCAGCAGCGCCGCCTCTTCCGTGGCAGTTTTTGAATTTCTTACCACTTCCGCATGGGCAAGGATCGTTTGGATATACCTTTGCTTCCATACGCTTTACAGGGCCTTTTGGTGCGCTATCATCTTTATTGGTACCGGTAACCTTCGCTACCTGCTCTCTTTCAATCTTCTCTTCTACACGTACATGTAAGAGGAGACGAACTGTATCTTCCTTAATGGACTGGGTCATCTCATCGAACATCTGATAACCGTTCATCTTATATTCAACGAGAGGATCTCTCTGGCCGTAAGCCTGAAGGCCTGCACCCTGACGAAGCTGATCCATATCGTCGATGTGATCCATCCATTTTCTATCGATGACTTTCAGCAGGATGACACGCTCTAATTCACGAATCTGTTCTGCATTCGGGAATTCAGCTTCTTTTGCTTCATACAGCTTCACAGCTTCTTCTTTCAACTGCTGTTTCAAGTCATTCTTGGTAGCCTTCAGCACACGTTCCGGTGTGATCTTCTGAAGCGGAATAGTAGGAAGAAGGAGTGCATTCAGCTCATTGAAATCCCACTTATCCATATTGGTATCATCACCAATGCACATATCTACTGCATTTTCAGTAATGTCGGTAATCATCTTGTAGATGGCATCGCGCATGCTTTCGCCATTTAATACGCGAAGTCTCTCTTCATAGATAATCTCACGCTGTTCGTTCATAACCTGATCGTATTCCAGCAGGTTCTTACGAATACCGTAGTTGTTACCTTCGATTTTCTTCTGTGCGGATTCGATAGCCTTTGTCAGAGAGGGGTGTGTAATCTCCTGTCCTTCCGGAATACCCAAAGCGTTGAACATATTAATCATACGCTCGGAACCGAACAGTCTCATCAAATCATCTTCCAAAGAAATGAAGAACTTGGACTCACCGGGGTCACCCTGACGACCGGAACGACCGCGGAGCTGGTTATCGATACGTCTGGATTCGTGACGCTCAGTTCCGATAATCTTCAGACCACCTGCTGCTCTGGCTTCCTCATCCAGTTTAATATCTGTACCACGACCAGCCATGTTGGTAGCGATGGTTACTGCACCGTGTACACC
>SVFQ01000011.1 GCA_015056765.1 Lachnospiraceae bacterium | reverse complement strand
TCCACAGTTCCCGGTGGTTTGGAAGTCAGATCGTAGAATACACGATTGACACCTTTTACTTCATTGATGATGCGGCTCATAACTTTCTGAAGCACCTCAAATGGAATCTCCGATGCTTCGGCTGTCATGAAATCGACAGTCTCAACAGCTCTAAGAACTACTGCATAATCGTAGGTTCTTTCATCACCCATGACACCAACAGAACGCATATTGGTTAAAGCTGCGAAGTACTGATCCGGAAGTTTCTTCAGTCCTGCTGCCGCTACTTCTTCGCGGTAGATAAAGTCTGCATCCTGTACGATACGCACCTTTTCTGCTGTGACTTCACCGATGATGCGGATACCAAGTCCCGGTCCCGGGAATGGCTGACGGAATACCAGATACTCCGGTAATCCAAGTTCTAAACCGACTTTACGCACTTCGTCTTTAAAGAGGTTTCGAAGTGGCTCGATGATTTCTTTGAAATCTACATAGTCAGGAAGACCACCTACATTGTGGTGAGACTTGATGACTGCAGATTCACCGCCAAGTCCAGACTCTACTACGTCAGGATAGATGGTACCCTGTGCCAAGAAATCTACCTTACCGATTTTCTTTGCTTCTTCTTCAAAGACACGGATGAATTCCTCGCCAATGATTTTACGTTTTCTTTCCGGTTCTTCTACTCCGGCAAGTTTTCCGTAGTATCTATCTTGTGCATTGACACGAATGAAGTTGATATCGAAGCTTCCCTTTGGTCCAAATACACCCTCTACTTCATCACCTTCATTTTTGCGAAGAAGACCATGATCTACGAATACACAGGTCAGCTGCTTGCCGATTGCTTTGGCCAAAAGTGCAGCCAGTACAGAAGAATCCACGCCACCGGATAAAGCAAGTAGTACCTTGCCATCGCCTACACGGCCACGGATTTCCTGAATTGTATGCTCTACAAATGCATCCATGCGCCAATCTCCTGCACAGTGACATACTTCATAGAGGAAATTGCGAAGCATATTACTGCCTTCCGGTGTATGTAATACCTCCGGATGGTACTGGAAACCATATAAATTCTGAGCTTCGTTTGCTACTGCTGCATATGGACAGTTATCCGTGTGTGCAATGGCATGGAACCCTGGTGCAATCTCGCTGATGTAATCGAAATGACTCATCCAGCAAATAGTATGTGCCGGAATACCTTTGAATAATGCGCTGGTTGTATCCAGTTCAAGCTCTGTCTTGCCGTACTCACGAACCGGAGCCTTCTCTACCTTTCCACCCAGCACATGCATCATAAGCTGTGCTCCGTAGCAAAGTCCTAAAACAGGAACTCCCATTTCAAAAAGTTCCTTATCGCAAGAAGCTGCACCTTCTTCATAGCAGCTTGCAGGACCACCTGTCAGGATGATACCCTTCGGGTTCTTTGCTTTGATTTCTTCAAGAGGTGTCTTGTAAGAATAAATCTCACAGTACACATTTTGCTCACGCACACGGCGAGCTACCAGCTGATTGTACTGTCCTCCAAAATCCAGGACGATTACAGTTTCTTTGTTCATAATTCTCCTCATGGATGCTTTGTTTACAGTTTCAATAACTCACATTACGTCAATTATAGGAGAGTTTTACTCACATTGTAAAGGGGCATTTAGAATGTTACACAAAAATGAATCTTTAGGTTCTCATCCTGCTTCACAGACACTTTACCACCTTGTTTTTCTACGATAGCTTTCGCGATAGCAAGGCCGATGCCGTAGCCCGTCTTCTTGCCATCCTTCGTTCTGGAAGCATCTGCCCTATAGAATCGCTCAAATAAACGCCGCAAAGTTTCTTCTTCTACTTTTTCACTACAATCATTGGAAAAATCAAGCTTCACTTTTTTCCCTTTGTGATACAAGTCTAAGCGAATCTCGCCTTCTTCTTTTGCATATTTCACTGCGTTGTCGCAAAAGATTCCCACCAGCTGTCGGCTAGCCGCTTCGTCGCCTTTGATATGCACACCTGGTTCTATGTCAGTCGTAAATGTTTTTCCTTCAAATTCCGCCATACCAATAAAAGGCTCCGCAGCCTCCAGGACTGCTTTCGATAAATCAAACTGTTCCGATATGACCGGTGCGTTCTCCTCTTCCAGTCTGGATAACGATACCAGATTATTGACCAGCTTTCTTAGATTGGCCACCTGCTTTTTGGTTCCATCTACCCATTCATTTTTGCCAAGGTCCATGGAAAGCACATCCATGTTAGTAGCAATTACTGTCAGTGGCGTCTTTAGTTCGTGACTGGCATCTGTGATAAATTGCTTCTGCTTTTCACTACTTTCTATCACCGGCGCGATGGCCTTCTTTGAAAAGAAAGCAATGAAAACAAACATCACAAGTATGCCACTTAGTGCCGTGCCAATGGAAATCACAGCCAGCTTTCTTACCGCAGACATACGGCTTTCTACATCCATGACTACCAGGATGTGACCGCCATCCGGCATGTCTTTGATGGCGTATTTATAGTCATCATAGTAGCCCACGGTCTTCTCTTTTGTCAGAATTTCAGTTGCTAGGTTTTCTGCATCTTCCTCTGACAGCGTAGCTATTCTGGTAAGTTCCACTTGTATCTGACCATCTGCTCTCTGGTTCGCGATAAAAAATCTGGTCTCATATGCCATCTCATCACGAAAACCCAAGAAAGGATTCCGGACATGACTCATTCTACTCTGGTCGAACCCTGCTTCCGGCGGTGCCGGCGCTTCACCTTGCGTATTATTTTCCGGTTTGGAAATATCACCCGGAAACGGTATCCTGCCACCATTATCCGCAATGGATGTGACGATCTGTGTCAGGTCATGGTCCACGTTGTAATAGTTTACCAGGTTGATGGTAGCCACAATAACCGTCGTACATATAATAATAGCCGTCATGGCGATTAAAATAAATTTTGTACGTACTTTACGTATCATATAGTTCCCCTTTTTATTCCAGCGAATACCCTGCGCCTCTGGTAGCATGTATCTCGACAGATGAACCAATTTCAGTTAATTTCTTTCGCAGGAAAGAAATATTCACCCATACTACATTGATTTCTGCTTCCGCATCCCAGCCCCAGATATGCTCCATCATATGATTTACCGAGAATATCTGATTTGGAGACCGCATCAGAAGTTCCATCATCTGATAGGCTTTTCCTGATAGTTTTACATTCTTATTGCCACAGGCTAGCACATAACTACCACGATCTAGAATCAAATCTTTATACGTCAACTGATCTGACTGATACTCCCCTTTCCTACGCAGCATGGCTCTTAATCTAGCCAATAGTTCGCCACCGTCAAAAGGCTTCGTCAGATAATCATCTGCACCTGCATCCAAGCCTTCTATTCGATCATCCACTTCTGTTTTGGCTGTAAGCAAAAGTACCG
Source organism: Lachnospiraceae bacterium (assembly GCA_015056765.1). Classification (GTDB taxonomy): domain Bacteria; phylum Bacillota; class Clostridia; order Lachnospirales; family Lachnospiraceae; genus SIG336. The sequence continues at coordinate 88,293 of SVFQ01000011.1, read as the reverse complement.
GCGTAGTTACGCCGGCCTCTCGCATTTTTTGCAGGGCCGTGATACCGTCCATCCTCGGCATCATGATATCCATGACAATTGCATCATAATCCCCATCCGTAGCATAGTCCAATGCATCAACGCCGTTATAAACAGGTTCTACCGTATAACTGTTTCTCTCCAGTAACGTCGTCACTGCTTTGGAGATGTCTTTATCATCCTCTGCAAATAATAGTTTCATGTTTACCCTTTCACACTGATTGTGGCATCGCTACTTATATCCGTAGCTGCTACTGCGATATAGGTACAGTCCTTTTGTACCTCAAATTCATACGCGTCTTCGCCAGATGCATTCTGTACAACGATTTTACTTCCCGCGGCGATAGTTGTGTTAAAGTTCTGTTTTACCATAATCGCCTTAGAAGTGTCGGAGATTCCCTGCTCCATGTTTCCGCAACTTGTTACCATTAGGATACCACCATTTACCTCGAATGTGCCATTGTAATCTATGGCTCCATTACCGCTTTTCGTAGGTCCGTATACCAGTACAGTACCACCATTCATGAGAATGCTACCATTAGAGTCCAGGCCGTCTCCCTCTGCATATACAGTCAGATTACCGCCATTGATGGTAAGGGTTCCGTCTATAGCCTGGTCCATCATGCCGCCGCCCATGCCGCGCATCTTTTCACTGCTATTCTCCTGCATTTCCGGTCTTTCCATCTGACCTTCCCCATTCGATTCTGCATTCTGTCTAAACTGGCCTCTTCCACCACGACCTTGCATCTGCCCTTCTGCAGGAGCTTCACCCATTTGCGGTGTTTGACCTTCTGCAGGTGCTTCTCCCATTTGCGGCATATCACCACCTGGAAATGTCATTTCTGACGAGCCAGAACCATCTGAAATGTTGATGCCATCATCTCCTGCATCAATGTTGATATCACCATCATTGATGACTACATCTAAGCCTTCGATACCCTCATCTCCTGCTTTAATATCAATCTCTCCTCCATTGATTGTGACAGTCTTTGTCGCATCGATTCCTTTATCCTGCGCATCGATGGTTACGCTATTTCCATCAATCTGGATGTATCCTTTGTCTTCCTCTTCATCATTGGTAGATTTCACACCGTCATCACCTGCTGTTACTGTGACGGAAGCCTCTGTCACTACCACAGAATCCTTTCCTACAATACCATCATCTACTGCCTCCACTGTGATGGTTCCGCTTTTCAGTTCCAGGTCGTCTTTGCTGGTGATACCGTCTTTATATCCAGCCTTTACTGTAAGACTGCCAGTACCGGTGATTACCAAATCATCTTTGCTGTAGATGGCTGCTGTATAATCTTCTTCTGTATCCTCAGTTTCTGTATCGACTGTTTCCTCTTCGGATTTCTCTTTTGCTTCTCTGGCATCTGTGATGCTATTTGTACTTCCATCTGCTAGTTCGATATATACATTCTTGGCATTTAGCACCACAATCGGTGCATCCTCTGCATTGGTAATTTCAAAATTATTCAGCACCAGCGTTACATTTTCTTCCGGCGCATCTACGATGATTTGCCCTTGCTCCACTGTTCCTGTGAAGGTATAGGTTCCGCCTTCTGTTATTCTTGTAATTCCTTCTGTGGCCTCTACGACATTTCCCTCAGCCACCTGTGATTCTACTGTCTCTGTCACCACTTGATCCGCACTTTGAGAAGTAGTGTCTGTATTCCCACATCCTGCCATGACGATTATGCTCGCTGCCAATAAGCCTATTATCATTTTCCGTTTCATAGTATTCCTCTTTCTTTTACAATTCTTCCATACGATTTGCTTTTCTGCCACATACGATGGTCAAATTCCCGTTGCGACATCTTAAAGCATCAATGAATTGCTTTTCATCCGTTTGGTTCTTCAGCTCAATGTGATATTGCAGTTCGTACATGCTGCCCATATTGGTGGTTTTCACCATAAAAAGCTCTGCGCGTTTCGTGTATTCAGTAAATACGTCATCAAAAACTCCATTGTAATCCAGACTTTCCGGGATAGTGATTTTCAGTTCCTTTTCCCTGGTACCCATCTCTCCAAAATGAGACTTTGTCAGCACAAACATCACCAGGCAAATGATTGCTGTGATAGCTGCTGCGTAGCCAATATATCCTGTACCGGTAGCCAAACCTACTACCATTGCAAAAAAGATGGTTGCAATCTCCTTGGCTGTACCGGGCACAGATCGGAAACGAATCAAGCTAAAGGCTCCCATAACCGCTACACCGGTTCCCAGATTTCCATTTACCAGCATGATGACTACTTGCACCAATGCCGGCAAGACGGCCAGCGTCAGGATAAAGCTTTTGGAATAATGCTTTTCCTGCACCATATAGACTCCGGCGATAACCAGTCCTAATAGCACCGACACCACCGTGCATGCCAGTGCTGTTTCTAAATTTACAGTTCCTGTTGTAGTACTTAAAATATTTTCTAACATCTTTTCAACTCCTTATCATCTCATTGTTCTTTTAAATCGCTACCAGAATTCTTTTCCAAGTGTCATCAGTTGTGACGGCTACCTTTTCCAGTTCCTGTTGTCTCCTCTTGGCAAGTTTCTTCGCCAGTTCCTTTTTATATGCCGTCCCATATTTAGAAAAGGACACTTGATAGATTTCTAATTCACTTAAAATATCTACCAGCCACAAAGGATAGGCACCTCCTACTTTGATTTCCATCAGTACGTCATCTTCATTTAGTACCAAAGTGCCGTGGTCACCTTTCGTCAAATCCAGGTCGTCTAGTCGATATCGGATTTTGAAATCTAACGTAATTCGAAGGGAAGGATCTTCTTTCCCATACATGGCGATACGGTCATATGCGATATACATTTTCGGTACCGGTTTATAGAAATCCAAAAAGTAGTCTATTTCTCTTTTAATCTGGCCATCCTTCCTAGGCTCCATCCCTTCATTTAAGTATGCTCTGGATTCTGCCATAGGCATCTCCACTCTTCTCTTGTAGACGACCCCTGCCCATTTCTTTTTGATTTCTACGAAAGTCTTTGTGTCCTCCGTTGGAACACCATAACTTCTTAATCTTAATTTCTCTTTGTAAGCAGGCTTCTCGATTGATCTGCGTATCAATTCATCTGTTTCTGTATCGTAGTAGATGTTGCATATAGTGCTAAGGCCATACTCATCTACTGTCATGTAGTTCTGCAGTCTCTCCCAAAGATGCTTATACTTTTCTCCACTTACCAAATACTTCTTTTCTATTCTTTCAAATTTATCATTTGCCATAGTTGTTCTCCTTGTTTCAGAGTCACCTCTTTTTGTTATAGCTATCCTAACAAGCGAACCTAAAATGAACTTAAAACATAAAAAAAGAACGGACACACGGTCCGTTCTTTCCATTTCTATTCACACTAAATTCTATACTTATCCTTTGTGGTTTACCAGCATCTGCTGTGTCGGGATCAGGAAGTACTGGTAAGATTGTACTACTCCCGGTTTCACAGTAAATGGGTCATCCCAGCACACATCCATGCAAAGCCACTTGCCATCTACCTTTACCTGGTTCCAAGCGTGAGGGCCCCAGCCGGTAGCATAGTAGCCTTGGCCGATGATGACACGATCCGGGATACCCAATGACCACATAAAAGCATCAAACATCTCTGCATAGCCTTGTCCCACAGCTTCCTTTGTATTCCAAGCGCCGGTGTAGGTGTATGCCCACGGCTGTACGCTGTTGTTCATCCAGTTCACATAGTTGAAATCCAGATTCACACACATCCAGTCATGTACTGCCTGGATTTTCTGACGATCTGTGGTGCAGTTCTTGGTGATTTCCCTTGCAGTATCCATGATGCCCATCATAGCCTCTGCCTCAGGAATCACTGCATGTACCTTTCTACCTTCCTTTACACCGGTAGTCTGATAATGCTGAAAGAGTGCCAGGTTATTTGCTCCATATTTGCTTGCCAGTTCCGGATAGTCTTCTCTATAAGCATCTGCATTGAAGGTAGCCGGATTTAAAAATGCCCATCTGCTAAGAGTTCCGATACGATTCTCATAAATACCATTATTAATATAATGAGAGTACAGCAAGTTTGGATCATAACCATACACTGCCTTTAAATCCGGATAACGATCTGCGTATGCCACATAATCAAAAGTCCCGGGATTTAACAGGGTATACATAGAAGCCTTTACCGGCATCTTGCACACCATCACACAAAAGCATACGGCAAAAAGTCCAAGTATTACTTTCTTCATTTGTACTTTTTTCATCTTAGGATTCCTCCTCTTACTTCAGATATCTTCATATGCTCCCGCTTTATCCCACAATTCGACGTACTGTCAGCACCGGTCTGTAATTGACGTTACTTACTTTGATACCGGTCTTCTGAGTACTTGCATGTACGATTTTGCCACCACCGATATACATGGCCACATGGCCTTCGTAGCAGACGATATCTCCAGGCTGTGCAGAACCTAAGTCCACAGCTGTTCCTACATCACGAAGGGCATAGGAAGTACGTGGCACTTTATATCCATGGTCTGCATAGACACGGAAAATAAATCCGGAGCAATCCGCTCCATTGGTCAGACTGGTTCCACCCGGCACATATGGGTTGCCGATGAACTGACACGCATAACTTGCGATGTTCTTGCCATCTGCGCTACCGCCGGAAGAACTTATGATTGCTTGCGCTGCTGCCACGGTTTCGGCAGAAGCCGGATTACTTGCCACCTTCGTAGTGCCGCCCTGCTGGGCTAACAGCCTTTTACGTTCTTCCTCTTTTAATTGCTCTAACGCTTTATTATCTGCGGCGATTTGCGCCTTAAAGGCTTTCGCTTGCTCTCTGGCAGAGGCAATTTCAGCTTCGTAGTTGGCGCTTTCCGCTTTCTTTTGAGCCAGTACAGAATTCAAATAATCCTGCTGCCCCACTAATTCTTTCTTTTCTTCCTCAATGACAGCTTTGTCTGCTTCCAAGGTGGTCTTCTCTTCTTCCAAAGTCACCTTCATCGCAGCTACTTGTGCCTTTATGGTCTGGAAGTTCGTCAGCATCTTTCGATCATAGGCATAAATCGCTTCGATATACTCGGAGCGGTCAAGCGCTGCTCCTAAGCTTTCGCTGCTCAGGAGAAGCTGCAAATAGCTGTCATTACCACTTTCATACAGGAATTTGATACGAAGCTTCATGGCATTGTACTGTTTTTCTTCCTCTGCCTTTGCTTCGTCATAAGCTGCTTGTGCTTCCTCGATTTCTCCCTCCTTGGCGATGATTTCCTGCTCTTTTGCAGTAATTTCGTCCTGTAATACATCGATAGAGGTATAGAGGTTCACAAGTTCCGCGTTCATATCAGAAATCTGTTCGTCTAAGATTTCCTGCTGACTTTCCAATACGTCCATTTGCCCGCTAATTTGATTCAACTGATTCTGATTCTGGTTGATTCGCTCCTGCAACTCCGACTGAGTGGTAGCTTCTACCAGTAGCACGGAATGCATGAGCAGGAACGCCGCAAATGTCACGCATATGAAGTTTTGAACGCGTTTTGATAATCCCATAGTTTTCCTAATTACAAGTCACAGTTATTTACAGTTCTTGGGAATGGTAATACGTCACGGATGTTACCCATACCGGTAAGGTACATGACACATCTTTCAAAACCAAGTCCAAATCCTGCATGTCGAACAGAGCCGTAACGACGCAGGTCTAAGTAGAATTCATAATCTTCTTTCTTCAGGCCCAGTTCATCCATACGTTTCTCAAGTTTTTCAAGGTCGTCTTCACGCTGAGATCCACCGATGATTTCGCCGATGCCAGGTACTAAGCAGTCAGCTGCTGCCACGGTCTTGCCATCATCGTTCAGCTTCATATAGAATGCCTTGATTTCCTTTGGATAGTCAGTTACGAAGACAGGTTTCTTGAATTCCTTCTCGGTCAGGAATCTCTCGTGCTCTGTCTGTAAGTCGCAGCCCCAGGATACTTTATAATCAAACTCATCATTGTGCTGCTCTAAGATTTTTACAGCATCTGTATAAGTAATGCGTCCAAACTCGGAGTTTGCTACATGCTCTAATCTTTCAATCAATCCTTTATCAATAAACTGATTAAAGAATGCCATCTCTTCCGGTGCATTATCCAGTACATAACGGATGACATATTTCAGCATAGCTTCTGCCAGATCCATGTCATCAGTCAAGTCTGCAAATGCCATCTCAGGCTCGATCATCCAGAACTCTGCTGCATGTCTTGTAGTGTTGGAGTTCTCTGCACGGAAAGTAGGTCCAAAGGTATATACATTCTTAAATGCAAATGCATAAGTCTCTACATTCAACTGTCCGGATACTGTAAGGCTTGTATGCTTACCAAAGAAGTCCTTGGAGTAATCTACACTACCATCTTCTGTCTTAGGCAGGTTCTCTAAATCCAGTGTGGTTACCTGGAACATCTCACCGGCACCTTCACAGTCAGAGCTGGTGATCAGTGGTGTATGTACATATACGAAGCCTCTTTCCATAAAGAAGGTGTGGATTGCATATGCGATCAAAGAACGCACACGGAATACTGCTTCAAATGTATTGGTACGTGGACGTAAATGTGTCACGGTACGTAAGTATTCGAAAGTATGGCGTTTTGGCTGAATCGGGTAATCCGGTGTGGACATACCTTCAATCATGATAGATTCTGCCTGCATTTCAAAAGGCTGTTTTGCATTTGGAGTAGCCACGATTTTACCGGTAGCTACTACGGCTGCACCTACGTTTAATTTGCGAATTGCCTCGAAATTCTCAACCTGATCGGTAACTACAATCTGCATTGCCTCAAAGAAAGTACCATCATTTACTACTAAGAAAGCAAATGTCTTGGAATCTCTAAGGTTACGAATCCATCCACCTACAGTAACTGTTTTTCCATCATACTCATCTTTGTTACGGTATAACTCTCTGATGTCTGTTAATTCCATTTTTCTCTCCTCATCCCTTACGTATTATTTCGACAATTTCTATCTATTCCTTAAGACTCTGTAATCAGTGCATTCTCAATGATGAAATCATACACTTTGTCATACATGAGGTTCAGTTTCAAATCGCCCATGGTACCACCGAATTTCTCGATGTACTCATCTACAGAGGCTGCACCGGCTGCTTCTGCTTCCTGCTGCAAAGAAGCTTTTGCTTCCTCCTCCGTAATCTGGATATTTTCTTTCTGGGCGATAGCCTGCAGTGCAATAGCTTCTTTTGCACACTGCTCAGCCATGCGATTGAAAGCATCGTCTACCTTATCTTCTGTCAGGCCATAATTATTTTCCATAAAGGTATTCAGATCCATATCATAGCCCTTGGCTGTCTCTGTGAATCTGTCGGTCAGTTCCTGCTTGAAACTTGCAGTCAGACTTTCCGGAATATTCTTAAAAGTACTTTCATCAATCAGCTTTGGTGCGATGGCAGTTTTTAAATTATAGTGATACTGATAGTCTGCAGATTCCTGAAGCATGGATTTCACTGCTGCCAAATAAGAATCTACATCGCTGTACTCAGCATCTACCTGTGCTACATTTTCATTGGTCAAATCAGAAACCACATAATTGATGGTTACTGTGAAAACGCAATCTTTTCCTGCTAAATCTTCTTTATACTGTTCCGGGAATTTCAGATTTAAAACAGCGGTCTCGCCTGCTTTGTAGCCAACAAGTCCGGATTCAAATCCGTCGATATACTGACCGGAACCAATCTGTAGCATCTGGTCATTGGCTGTACCGCCATCAAAAGCCACATCATCGATAGTTCCTACATAGCTGATATTTACTAAATCACCATCTTCTACGACGCCTTCTGCATCGTGGAACTGGTCTAATTCATTCATTTTAAGCTGTACATAATGTGTCACATCTGCATCTGTGATTTCTTCTCTGGCTGCTACAGTAAGTGCCATTCCCTTATATTCTGTCAGGGTTACATACTTGCTTGCATCCATCTCCGGTACATCTGCAGTTGTATATTCCTTTTCGCCACATCCTGTCAAAATCGTTCCGCAAATTGCAGCTACAACCACAATCTGTTTCATCCATCTAGTTTTCATAAAATGTACTCCTCTTCTATTGGTACTATATCCTTTATTTTATACCACAAATCAGTCCTTCCTTAAAGTCCTTTCATCTTGCCACAAATCCCTTCGGATGTTAAAATACTTCTTGCATGATAAAGATTTGGAGGGACAAACTATGCCAGTATGGTCAATCGTTCTTCTCGTAATTTTAGTTATTCTGATTGCACTGATCGTTACCTTGGTAATTCTCGGTCGTAGAATGCAGAAAAAGCAAGAAGAGCAGCAATCTCAGATTGAGCAATATAAACAAAGTGTATCTATGCTGATTATTGACAAAAAGCGTATGCGTCTGAATGAATCCGGCCTTCCACAGGCTGTCATCGATCAGACACCAAAGCTTATGCGTCGCACCAAACTTCCTATCGTAAAAGCGAAGGTTGGTCCTCAGCTTATGACTTTGATTGCAGACGAGAAAATCTTTGATTCCATTCCGGTAAAGAAGGAAGTCAAAGCAACTGTAAGTGGTATTTATATCACTGCTGTAAAAGGTTTGCACGGCAAGACTGAATCTAAAGAACCTGTTAAGAAAAGCAAGTTCAAAAAGTGGGTTGAGAACCTACAGGAAAAAGCCGGTGCCGGCCAGGTGAAATAATTAGCTTTCACAAATTCTAATGTCCATGTGGCAATCTGCTACATGGGCATTTTGCATTTCCAGACTATAGTCCAGTGCTACCTGTATCTCTGTGTCTGTTTCTTCCCAAACAATCTCTGTGGTGGTGATGACGGTGGCAAAAGACCCATAGGGGGTCTCGTAGATACCGGCACTCTCCACTTCTTTCGCAAAGCGCATGTCAAATACATTCTGTCCGGATTTCTTCAAATGAATCTCAGAAGCATCTATCACCAGGCGGTTTTTGGTCTCATGGCCTTCTTCATCCACTTCCGTATAACGAATATACTTTCTCTGATTCTTTGTAATCAGTTCCCCTTCCGTTTCCAGAAGGAAGTCCGCCTTCTCCCCATCCTTTTGCTGGAGGCTTCGAATTCGGACCTTTACTTTTCCATCCTTCATATAACTATCTCGCTTGATCGATACGGATTTGGCGCATTACCGCTTTCTCCTGATTATCGATATGTACCTTTGCTGCTTCCGCCGCAGCCTTTTTATCTCGCTTCAAAATGCTTTCGTAGATGACCTTATGCTCTTCCACCAGCAGATTATGCTGATTGGAATCTTTGATATATTCAAAGCGATAGCGGTACATCTGCTCTGCCAGCTGATTCACTAGCAAGATTAATCTGTCGTTGCCGGTAGCCTTAAAGATGATGTCGTGAAGCGCCACGTCCTTCTCTGCTATTTCCTTGAAGTTCTCATTCTGCACTGCTTCTTCAAAGGCGAGGCATGCTTTTTTCAGCTTAATCAGTGCCTTATCGGAGATACGCTCGCAAGCCAGCTCTGCGCTAAGCATATCTAAGGATCTGCGAACTTCCATCACGTCCTTTAAGCTTTTCTCCGTCATCTGGGCTACTTCCGCCCCGCGGCGTGGAATCATGGTGACAAGTCCTTCCAGCTCCAGCATACGGATGGCTTCACGAATAGGGGTACGGCTGACGCCCAGTTTCTGCGCCAAATGCATTTCCATCAGTCTTTCTCCGGGCTTTAATTCTCCGGTTAGAATCGCCTGACGAAGGGTTTTAAATACCACGTCTCGAAGTGGTAAAAACTCATCGTTATTCAAAATTAAATTCATGTTCATTCCCTCGTTTACGGTGTTACAAAGTTACTTATATATACCTGCTCTGTCAGTTTCTGTTCCCGGATTTTCACTACAGCTTGTTCTGCCTTATCTTTATCCGCAAAGATGCCAAAAACAGTTGGGCCAGAGCCGCTCATCATGGCTTTGATCGCACCGTTTTCCTCCATCACTTTTTCGATTTGCCCGATAATTGGACAGACCTGTCCGGTGACAGATTCCAGCACGTTCCCCATAGATGCGCACATGGCTTCTAAATCTTTATTTGCCAGTGCTTTTTCCATCGCTGCCATATCAGGATGCTGTATTTTGTCTAATTCCAAGTGCTCATAGACATATTTTGTAGACACGTTGATATCCGGCTTTGCCAATACCACGATACAATCTGCAGGTTCCGGAATTGATGTTAATACTTCTCCGATTCCCTCTGCCTTTTTTGTGCCTCCGCTTAAGCAGTATGGCACATCTGCGCCTAATTTCACGCCGATGGCTTCCAGTTCTTCCATAGACTTATCCAGGCCATAAAGCTCGTTGATGCCCAGCAAGACAGCTGCGCAGTCTGTGCTTCCTCCCGCCATGCCTGCTGCCACGGGAATATTCTTTTGGATGTCGATTCGAAGGCCCTTCTGGATGCCCATGGCTTTAGCTGCCTTATAGGCCAGATTGTCTTCATTATTTGGTACATCTGCATGACCGCAGCTAATCTGGATATCTGTATCTTCCGTCTGTGTCAGCGTCACCACATCATGCAAATCCACCGTCTGCATCACCATCTCTACCTGGTGATATCCATTTTCCAGCCTACGAACCACGTTCAATAACAGATTGACTTTACCGTAGGCTTTTCTTTGTATGCTACTCATACTTCTTACCTTTTCTTTACCCTTTCATCCCACGCCCAGTTACAGCACGTTGATGATTTCATGGATGTCTTCTATCTTTTCTTCGGCCATGAACTTCTCGATACCCTCTACGATTTCTACTGTCGCATAGGGATTGATGAAGTTGGCTGCGCCTACTGCGATAGCATCTGCACCGGCCATCATAAATTCGATGGCATCTTCCGCGTTCATGATACCGCCCATACCAATGATAGGTATCTTTACAGCCTTACGCACCTGATATACCATGCGCACTGCCACCGGCTTGATGGCAGGACCGGACATACCGCCGGTTTTATTTGCCAGTACAAAGGCTCTTTTATGGATATCGATTTTCATACCGGTAATGGTATTGATCAGAGATACCGCATCTGCACCGGCACTTTCTGCTGCCTTTGCCATCTCTGTAATATCCGTTACGTTTGGACTGAGCTTCATGATGATAGGCTTCTTTGCCTTTTTCTTAACGGCGTCTGTGATGTCGTAGAGGGCCTTTGCATTCTGGCCAAAGGCGATAGCCCCTTCTTTGACATTCGGACAAGACACATTGATTTCCATCATTGCAATATCCGTTTCATTTAATCTTTCCACAACCTGTAGATATTCCTCTACGGTTTTTCCACAAACATTGACAATGACAGGTGTCTTATAGTTTTTCAGGAACGCCAAATCTCTTTCGATAAAGGTATCGATTCCCGGATTCTGAAGTCCGATAGCATTTAACATACCACCATAGACTTCCGCTACTCTTGGGGTAGGATTTCCGGGCCAGGGCACATTTGCCACGCCCTTGGTGACGATGGCCCCTAATCGATTCAGATCTACAAACTCGTCATATTCCATTCCGGATCCAAAGGTGCCGGATGCTGTCATGACCGGATTCTGTAAGGTTACTCCTGCAATGGTTACTTGTGTATTCATCCTCATATCCTCCCGGTCCTATATCTCTACGTCATCTGCCAAAAAGACTGGTCCGTCTGTGCAGATTCGTGCGTTATTTACTTTTGAGTGGTGATCCACTTTTGTCGTCTTTGTGACACAGCCAAGGCAAGCTCCCACACCGCAAGCCATTCTTTCTTCCAGGGAAAGATATGCAGGGATACCATGCTTTGCTGCATAGGCTTTGATCCCCCGAAGCATAGGCATGGGGCCGCAGGAATAGATCACATCCGGCACATAGCCTTCTGTCTTCTCTAATTCGTCCATGGCTATCAGCACATGTCCCTTGGTGCCTACACTACCGTCCTCGGTAGCCACTATCACTCTGCCATAAGCATCGAATTCCTCTTTCAGGAAAAGATTTCCATCCCGGTATCCCAAACCGATAGTGACATCTTCCCCCTGACACTGCTTTGCCATTTCCAGAATCGGTGGAATGCCGATACCGCCTCCTAAGAGAAGTACTTTTTTCCCTTTTGCTTTACTCAGGTCATAGCCATTTCCCAAAATGCCAAGAACCTGAATCGTATCTCCTTGCTTAAGACCGGAGAACTCTGTGGTACCGCTACCCACTACTCGATACACCAGTCTAATGGCGGTACGCTCTGCATTCACCTCACAAATGCTAATGGGTCTTGGAAGTAAGGTTGCCTGATTCTTTGGATAGACTGCTACAAACTGTCCCGGATGCGCATCTACTGCCATTTTGGTTTCCAGCCATAATTCGTAGATGCCTTCTTGTAGTTTATTTGCTTTGATTACTTTTGCTGTGTCTTTCTGTTTGCCCATGCTGTTAATCACTCCACTTTCCTTGCGTAATAGATTTCACATATACGATTTCACCTTTTGCAATGGTGAATACTACTTCCCCGTAGAGAGTTGCTCCCCGATAAGGTGAGTTCTCTGACTTGGAGGCAAAGCGGTCTATGGTACGCATCACCCTTGGATCAAAAATCACCAGATCCGCCGGTCCTCCTTCTGCTAAATAACCCGCATCCAGTCCATACAGTTTGGCCGGATTGATGGTCATCTTCTCCAGTACCTGCATCAAGGTTAGATGTCCCGGCTTTACCAGATTGGTGATGGCTAAAGGCAGCGCTGTCTCTAATCCAATCATGCCGCTGGGCGCCTTGGTAAATTCCTGTTTCTTTTCTTCTGTACTATGTGGTGCATGGTCTGTGGCGATGAGATCCAGAGTGCCATCCTGTAAGCCTTTGATGATGGCCTGTCTATCTTCTTCTGTACGAATGGGCGGATTCACCTTTGCCAGGGTATCCTTTCTTCTTACCAAATCTTCCGTGGAAGAAAAGTGGTGTGGGGTAGCTTCTCCATGAATATGTCTTTCGATTCCTGCTGCCTCATCTTCTTTTAAAGCCCGGCGCAAAATATCTACGGTTTCTTTTGCGCTAATGTGCTGGATATCCAAGTGCACCTTACTATCTTTGGATAGTGCTACGTCTCGTTCTACCAGGGTATACTCTGCTTTTCTCTCTGCTCCTTCCAGGCCCAATTCCTTTGCCACTTCACCGGCATTGACGCCAGCCTGGTGCACGTACTTAGGATCCTCCTCATGGAGAGAAATCGGTACCTGAAGCTCTGCACATCTTTGGAACGCTTCCTTTAGAAGCGATTCATCCACCAGAGGCTTTCCATCATCGGTAAAGCCCACAGCTCCAGCTTCTTTTAATGCTGTCATATCCACCAGTTCTTTACCTTCCATGCCATGAGACACGGTAGCACAGGGGTAGATATGAATTCTTTCTTTTGCTGTTTTTTCTTTTATATAGTCTAGAGTCTCGGCAGTGTCTACCGTTGGCACAGTATTCGCCATCATGACGATACTGGTATAGCCACCTGCCGCAGCCGCTTTCGCTCCTGTATGAATGGTTTCCTTATGGGTTTGTCCCGGATCTCTAAAGTGAGAATGCACATCTACAAGTCCCGGCGCCACGATTAGGCCATCCGCGTCGATTTCCTGAATCAGGTTCGGGTCAATCTTCCGAATCTCTTCACAATGTTCTAAGTTCTCAGTAATCAAGCGGATTTTCTCACCGTCTATCAAGACATGCGCCTCTTTTTCCATTCCGGACTTTGGGTCTATCACAGTTCCATTCTTAATCAGCAGCATAAAGACTCCTTTGTATTTTGTATACAATATCCATTCCATTTTACACGATTTGGCGAAATCTGCAAAGCATGGTATCATCGTAAATGGATATAATTTCAGCGAAAGACAACGAGGTTATACAAATGCGTACAATATTAGCAGTTTTATATGTGTTCTTATTCTTAGTATTATCCATTCCGGTGATGCTGGTGGAATGGATTATCGGCTTCTTTAATAAAGACCTAAAGGACCGCTCTTCTTTCAAGATTGTCAGATGGGCCTTCGGCTGTGTCACCTTCATCAGTGGTACCAAAATCACTGTAAAAGGTCAGGAGAATATCCCTACTGACAGAGCAGTGCTTTTCATCGGCAACCACAGAAGTATCTTTGATATTGTATTAGTAGATACTTTGATGATTCGCCCCACCGGATTTTTAGCCAAGAAAGAGATTGCCAAAGTTCCGCTGTTAAATGTTTGGATTGCTTTCATCCACACCCTTTTCCTGGATCGCAAAGATGTAAAGAAAGGTCTTCAGACTATCCTGACAGCCATCGATAATGTAAAGAAAGGCATCTCCTGCTTTGTGTTCCCGGAAGGAACTCGTAACAAAACAGAAGACCCCCTCTTAGAATTCCACGAAGGTAGCTTCAAAATCGCTACCAAGAGCAAATGCGAAGTGGTTCCTGTTACCTTAAACGGTACCCGCGGCGTCTTCGAAGCCCAGATGCCATGGATCAAAAAACGCCATGTCATCATCGAGTTCGGCAAGCCTATCGCTACCGCCGATATGAGCAAGGAAGAACAGCGTGACTTACCAAAACAGGTTGCTGCACAGATTCAGGAAACCTATCTGAAAAACGAAAAAGAACTGTAGATTCTACAGAAAAGAACCACCTCATAAGAGGTGGTTCTTTTTTAACCTAAATATTCCGTCTCAATCTTATTGTACTCGTCTTCTGTGACTTCCTCATCGTTATAGTAGTAATGATTTGTTCCATCTTCATCTTCTTCCCACTTCAATGAGAAAGATTCTACAATCTGCAGATCTCCATTGTACCTGTCAAACCAATAGCCGCATCTTCCTGCATGGGTGGTGTCTTTGTGTACGACCCAGCAGACACCTTCGTGCATCACATAACTACAAACAGACGTGGTATCTCTTCCGCCGGTGATTTCCACTACCTTACCGTCTTTACAGTCGTAGTAATTATCTCCGTACATGCCACCGGTTATGACGTACTCAAGTTCTCCATCATTATCGATATCCACCGGGTCTCTCACATATGCTGCGGTATTGGCATCCACATCATCATAGTCCCAATAAATCGTATCATAATGATAGATACTGCCGTCCTCATTCTTCGCCTCTGTCTGAATATCTCCGGCCACAAAGGCATCAAAGAGCTGTTGCGGCGTCATAGCCTTTAATTCCAGCTCTGAATAATGATGAAACACATAGGGTTCGCCATATTTGAGTTTAAAGAATTTCCAGTGTTCGCCGAATACATCTCCATTGTCTGTGAAGTATCCAGGCAAAGAATTGGCTACCTGCCATTCTTTTCCATCTTCGGACAGGGTGTACACCTCAGCGGCGAACTCATAGTTATCCCCCTCTTCCTGCACATAGTTAATCTCCAGTTCTCCATTATCTCGGAGGAGATACTGGACGCCCACTGAATCTCGTTCGTAGGGTTGTGGCGCAAGCTTAGCCACATCCTCTGCCTCTTCTCTGGTGACTTCATGAGCCTCATAGAGTTTAAACTTGCCATCTTCTAAGTAAAAATAGTAGGGCATAAACACACGTCCGGAACGGTCCCAGTTACGTATGGTCAGGTCCTTATCAATCCGAAAGCTTTGACCATAGAACTCGCTGTACCAGATCAGCTGATCACCTTCTATTACCTTTTGACCTCGGTCCCAAGCTCCATCCAGTGGATCAAACAGAGCATCATCCTCTACAGTACACACGACGCCCAGGCTATCAATACTTTCCTTACCATTTAAGATAAAGTATGCCTTGTCCCCGATTTGCTGACATTGTTGTTCCACAAAATATTCCGATGTAGAGTTCCAATAACTGAAAACCTCATCTACATCATAGTTTTCTCCTACAAACCAAACCTTAGAAGAGTACCACATGGTAGGCTTATCTTCTTTATCTGTCTGAATCTCGTCCGGATAGCCATATAAGACGATGGCTTCCTTTTTTCCATCCAGGTCTAAATCTGTTTCATAATAAGCGAAGGAATCTCCCTCTTCCAAAGAATCTCCAAAAGCTGTCTTCACAGCATCGGTGAATTCATTCTCTCCTTCTTCCAGCGTCAGGAAGGTTTTTGCCCCCTCTTCCTTTGCCTCTTCTGTTTCTACGGTCTCAGTCTCCGTAGTTTCTTCTACCGTAGTCTCTACTACTGATTCTTCTATAGAATCTTTTGTACCACAGCCTACCAAGGCTACCATGGACAAAAAGAGTATTACCTTTTTTGCGTTCACTATCAATTCCTCCTATCGATGTCATATTTCTTTTTATAACACCGTGTTTTCATTGTATCTTTCTTCCAATTGTCGCGCAATCATAATGTTGCAATTAAGATATGCCTCGTTTCTGCCGATATAGTATGTGTCACAATTAAATTTGCAGACGGATCAGGCAGAACCACGGAAGGTAGGGCACAGTGTGCACCTACTTTTTTTTTGCAAGGAATGCTCTTGATCCATGGAGGGAATCCCCGGAGGGGGAAGGTTTTGCGTTTTCCGGGAAAGGAAAGCGAATGAAAATTTCATCAGACACGCTGCAGGCAAGCAGCACCAATCTATTCTACCAAAGTAGGATAGATTCCACCGGCGTGGCCATTCAGGCCAGTCGCAACGGACTCAAGGACTTCTTGGAAAATCTAGAGAGTGTCCAAAGCGCCCAGGAGTCCAAAGAGGTATCCAAAGAAAGTGCCGGCTACCTGAATTACAGTAGCAGTGGCATGTTAAAGGACCTGCAGACAAACTATCAAAAGGTAGCGAAACTGACAAAGACGGCTACTGAGCGTCAGACCTACACCCACAAACTACGGCAGGCAGCCATTATGCACATGTTAGAGTTTCTCTTTGGTCAAGGGACTAAGAAGCTTGAGACAGAAGACCCGGCAGAAGCACTCCTGCAAACAAGGGGATCTGCCGGTATCGATGTGACTTCCGGCTATATGGAGGTGGAGCAAAGCTCTTTCCAAATGCAGGGCACAGTGGTGACAGAAGACGGAAGGGAAATCCAGCTGGATTTGAATCTGCAAATGAGCAGAAGTTTTGCGATGTACTATCATGCCCATTATGAGATTCCAAATATGCAGCAAATGGCCATGATGGATCCCCTTGTCATTAATCTGGATGCTCCGGCAGCCAGCTTATCCGATCAAACCTTTACGTTTGACCTGGATATGGACGGTGAAGAGAACACCTTGCATGCCTTGGGACACGGTAGCGGATATCTGGCTCTGGATAAAAATGAGGACGGTATCATCAATGACGGTTCGGAACTTTTTGGCACCAAGTCCGGAGATGGTTTCAAAGATTTAGCAGAATACGATCAGGACCACAACGGCTGGATTGATGAGAACGATCCAATCTTCTCTAAGCTTCGCATTTGGGTAAGAGACGAAGAAGGCAATAACGCATTATATGGTCTGGCAGAAAAGGGCGTCGGTGCGATTTGCCTGCAGTCTGCTTATACGCAGATGGCGCTGAATGGCATGATGGAAAACGAGGCAAGAGGGGCCATTCGCAAGACGGGCATGTTTCTATTTGAAAATGGTATGGCCGGCACGGTGCAGCATGTGGATTTGGTAAGTTAAAGTTCAAAGAATCCCTCTGAAGTGATAAAATATAGAAATGAAACACGAAAAAAAGAGGGAATCATGCAAGGACGTAAGCAAAAGAAAAACAGAATAGTTCTTACGCTATTGGCCGCTTGTATGCTGCTTTGCGGGTGCGGAGAAGTCGTTCCCGAGACAGAAGAAGTAGTAGAAGCCATGCCCACCCTGGGACTTACCCCCAGTTTTAACTATAGTGTAGAAAAGCAGATGCCCTCGGTGATGGTGGACCCTATGGGGTATTTACCTGCAAGCAATAAGAAGGCCTACATATATGGCGAAGTACTACCGGACACCTTTGAGGTGGTGGAAGCCGAAAGCAAAGACGTAGTTTTAACCGGAGATATCCGTGAAAAGGCTACTGTCGAGGATGAAGTGGTGGGAGTCGTGGATTTCACTGATTTACGTACTCCCGGCACTTACTATATCAAGTGCAACCAGGTAGGTTATTCCTACGCATTTCCCATAAGCGAGACTGCTTATGAGACTGAAATGGACAGTCTTTGTGAAGAAATCTACGCTGCCCTGGAAACCGCAGATTTAGATACGGCGCTCAATACAGCCTATCCCTTAATGTTGTCCTATGAGTTGTACCCAACATATTTTCTACAATCATCAGGAAATAACCAAGCATCGAAAATCCCTACAGTCGTCCAAAAGCTGAAACCCATCGCAGAAAAAGCAAAGACTTTAGATAGTCTCGACGGGATATACTTCTTAACACAGTATGCGAATATATCAAAACAGTTTGATGCGGGATATGCTTCAGAATGTCAGCGTATATCTATGCAGATCTGGAACAGTATGGCCAAAAGTCCCCAGGTAACCCAGTGGGAACTTTTACAAGCAGCCACCGCTCTCTATCGTTGCACCGGCAACGTGGTTTATCACAATTATATGCTAACCCATGACGCCGAGTATGGCCAAATCGATGTCACTACAAAGCAGGGCTTTTACACTGCCCTTTCCTATCTGCAGACCACACAGAAAGTGGAGTTTGAAACCTGTAACGTACTGATTAAGGCATTGATGAAAGACTCCGAAGAATTGGCACAGGAGACCAAAGCTGACCCATTCCAAAGCAGAGAGGAATTAGGCAGAAAGCCTCTTTCCGGTTCCCTGTGGAACGGGCTTCGTTTATCGGTGGTAGACTATATCATCACCAATCACGAGTACATTATGCTCTTAGAGGATCATATCCATTTCCTCTATGGTCGAAACAAAGATGCCGCCTCTCTTCGTCAAAATATGACGTTGGAGGAAAAGGCAGAGACACTACTTCTTCTAAATGCCATTACCGCTGAGAAGGAGATGCTGGTAAGCAATTAAATACCACTGTCCAAACTAGCAAAAGCCGCGATTACTCGCGGCTTTTTTCATGTTTCTATTACTGTGGTCTATTGTAGTTAATGAGACATCCTTTCAGAATGATTTCTCTTTCTTCGTCTGTCATCTCACCAAGTTTTAAGGTAAATTCTACAGGTGTTCCATTTTCCTCTAAGGTATACGCCTTGATTGCATCCTGTTTTTCTTCTACTGCTTTTCGGATTCCCGGTACAAACAGGTAATCCAGGCGCTTAAACGGAAGCGCTCCCTCCGGAATCAGGAATGGAAGCATACCCCAGTTAATCAGATTAGAACGATATCTTTTGGTAGCATATTCGTTAGCGATATTTGCCCATCCGCCTAACACCTTCTGACAGCTGGCTGCCTGCTCTCTGGCGGAGCCATCTCCCGGTTTTACCGCAAAGATGGTAGAGCCGATACCGGTATTCTGTAAGCTAGCATCCGGGAAGCTTTTCTGTACCAGTGCAAAGGCTTTTTCCACTTCTTCGTGACCCGTGATAGCGCCAGCTGCTACACGATCCTTTTCTGCTGCCTGTACTTCTTTGGCAAGACCTACATAAGCAGGATCCTTTCTGGAAAGCGCAAACTCAGCAAGACCAAGAGGGTTAGATCTGTAACTGGAAGTCTCACCGGATGGGATCAGCTCATCTGTGGTGGTAACCGGATCATGAATTTCAGATACCACTTTCAGCAGCAAATTATCCGTCAGGGCTTCCATCTTTGGCCAATCTTTGATATTTGGTCCAAATTGGATTTCTACAGAAGGATCTGCTACGCCCTTGGAATCAAATACGCGGTTTGCATAAATCTTCTCATCGAAGTGATATGCGTAGGTAGCAAAAGCAGCATCCACTTCGTCAGCACCTGTAAGAACGCCTTTATTTGCCGCTGTAGCAGCAATGGATCTGGCATCCATCAAAGCTACGGAACTAATCTGGCCATTCTGTAACTTGGAACCTTCTCTGTTCGGGAAGTTTCTAGTGGAGTGACGGATGGAGAAGGCATTATTAGCCGGTGTATCTCCGGCGCCAAAGCATGGTCCGCAGAATGCAGTCTTCAATACAGCACCACACTCCATCAGGGTAGCTGCCACGCCGTTTCTCACCAGTTCCATATAAATCGGCATAGAAGCCGGGTATACGCTTAAGGTAAATCCATCAGAACCGATGAACTTCTCTTTCAGGATATCTCCTGCTGCACAGATATTTTCAAATCCACCGCCGGCACATCCTGCGATAATACCCTGATCTACCTGGAACTGTCCGTTGTGGACTTTATCCTGCAGGGTAAAGGGTACTTTATTATCTAAGCTGACTTTTGCTTTTTCTTCTACATCATGAAGGATATCTTTGAGATTCGCCTTCAAATCTGCGATGGTATAGGTGTTGCTTGGGTGGAATGGCATGGCAATCATGGGTTTTACCTTTGCCAAATCCACTTCGATGACACCATCATAGTAAGCCACCTTCTCAGGTGCAAGCTCTTTATACTCTTCCGGTCTCTGATGAATCTCGTACCACTCTTTCACCTTCTCATCGGTACACCAAATGGATGAAAGGCAGGTGGTCTCTGTAGTCATGACGTCGATACCGATACGGAAATCCGCACTGAGATTCTTTACACCGGGGCCTACAAATTCCATGACTTTATTCTTTACATAGCCATTACCAAATACTGCTCCAATGATGGCCAGCGCCACGTCCTGAGGACCTACGCCACGGCTTGGCTCACCCTTCAGATATACGGCTACCACTTCAGGGCGATTAATGTCATAGGTCTGATTCAGTAGCTGCTTTACAAGCTCCGGTCCGCCTTCTCCCATAGCCATGGTACCAAGTGCACCATATCTAGTGTGAGAGTCAGAGCCTAAAATCATCTTGCCTACACCAGCCAGCATTTCTCTTGCAAACTGATGGATGACAGCCTGATGCGGTGGTACATAGATACCGCCATATTTCTTTGCACATGTCAGTCCAAACATGTGGTCATCTTCGTTAATGGTACCGCCTACTGCGCACAAAGAGTTATGGCAGTTGGTCAGAACATAAGGCATGGGAAATCTCTCAAGGCCTGAAGCTCTGGCTGTTTGAATAATACCTACATAGGTAATATCGTGGCTGGTAAGCTTATCAAAACGAATCCGAAGTTTGTCCATCTGATCCGCCTGATTGTGTGCTTCTAAGATGCGGTATGCCATAGTACCCTTTGCAGCCTCCTCTTTGCTGCAAGGAGCCGGGCCATCATAGACCAGCGTTGTGCCGTCTAATAGATACGCACCTGTTTTACTTAACTGAATCATCCTGTTCTCCTCTCTCGCCTTTCGGCATTGTATGCATGGATACAATATACGTTCATGGCCTATTATACTTGCTTTTCTTAGGATTCGCAAATATATGCCTGATATCGATCTCTATCTGCAATCTTACATTTCACCTGAAGTTTTGTACCTTCTGCAAGGTATTCGGTAGAAAGTACTGTGCCCTCTCTGGTCAGATAGTCTACCACCTGTCCCTCCGTGAACGGAATTAAGAAGGTCTCCGTAGCAAAACCATCGGAAAGCACTTCCTCGATATAATCCAGTAGTTCTTCCAAACCGATTTTCTGCTTGGCGGAAAGATAAATCATGCCGCCATGTTCTTCTTTTTTCAAAATAGGAAGTGTAGCCGGGTCTCGCACTAAGTCAGACTTATTCATGACTACTACCATTGGAATCTTTTCCGCACCCAATTCTTTTAAGGTGCGGGCAGTTACTTCCATCTGTTCTTTTGCATGCTCATCGCTGGCATCCACTACTTGTAGCAGCAGGTCTGCTTCCATAGCCTCTTCCAAGGTGGAATGGAAGGCTTCCACCAGCATGTGGGGAAGTCTGGACACAAATCCTACCGTATCAGATAACAGAAAAGGATTGTGGCCTTCTCTTGCGATTTCCCGGACTGTAGTGTCCAGTGTGGCAAAAAGCATATCCTTTTCCATTACCTTCTTTTCCGTGTCTGCACTTCCATCTGCCGCATAGTCTAAAAGAGCATTCATCAGCGTGGATTTGCCGGCGTTGGTATAACCCACTAACGCTATCCTAAGTTTTCCGGACTTGCTTCTGGCCTTTCGCTGGGTTTCACGCTCTCTTGCTACGGTCTTTAATTCTCGCTTCAATGCTGTCAGGCGCTGTTCCAGGTATCGTCTATCCAGCTCCAGCTTTGTCTCACCGGCACCTTTATTACTCATAGCGCCGCTACCGCCACCCTGTCTGGATAGGGCTTTATGAAGACCCGCCAGTCGAGGTAACATATACTGCAGTCTGGCAACCTCTACCTGGAGTTTGGCTTCTCTGGTTACGGCTCTTCCTGCAAAGATGTTCAGAATCAGAATACTTCTGTCCATGACAGGAAGCTCTAATTCATCCTGCAGATTCCGCAACTGAGAAGGCGACAAGGAGTCGTCAAACAGGATCATATCCGCTTGTAACTCTCTCGCCGCCAGCTTAATTTCTTCTGTTTTGCCGGAACCGATGTACAGCGCTTTATTCATTACCGGAAGGCGCTGCACACTTTGGCCCACCACAACCATGCCGGCAGCCTCAGCAAGGGCGCCGAGTTCTGCCAATGCATAGTCCATGTCTTCTATGGCACCTGTATCTAGTCCCACTAAAAATGCTTTTGTTGATGCCTCGTTTTGTAATTCTATCATATAGTAACCTTATCTAAGTGCCAGATATCATCCACGTATTCCTGGATGGTTCTGTCTGATGTAAACTTGCCGGAAGATGCCACATTCAGCATTGCCATCTTCGCCCATTTATCTCTATCTGCAAAGGCTTCCTGTACTTTTCTTTGTGCCTCAGCATAAGGCTTAAAGTCCTTAAGAATAAAGTAGGTATCTGCCTTTGAAGTATTCTGGGTATTTAACAGGGAGTTATAAAGCGGTCTAAAGAGTTCTCTATCTCCCTTGCTATAAGTGCCGTCTACCAACTGATCCACTACTTTACGAATGTCTGCATCCGTCTGGTAAATACCGGTAGGATCATAGCCACCGAAGTTTTCAAAGTGAATAACTTCATCAGAAGTAAGGCCGAATATAAAGGCATTTTCCGCTCCTACTTCCTCTACGATTTCCACATTGGCACCGTCCATGGTACCGATGGTCACTGCACCATTCAACATAAACTTCATATTACCGGTACCGGATGCTTCCTTGCTGGCAGTGGAGATTTGCTCCGATACATCTGCTGCCGCAAAAATAATCTCCGCATTACTTACACGATAATCTTCGATGAATACCACTTTAATCTTTCCGCCAATGCTTTCGTCATTGTTAATGACATCAGCCACGGAATTGATTAGTTTGATAGTAAGTTTGGCATTCTGATAACCTGCTGCGGCCTTAGCTCCGAAAATGAAGGTACGTGGATAAAAATCCATGCCCGGATTTTCTTTCAGCTGATTATACAGGTACATAATATGCAGAATATTCAGGAACTGTCTCTTGTACTCATGGAGACGTTTTACCTGCACATCAAAGATGGAGTTTGGATCTACTTTGATGCCATTGTGTTCCAATATATATTTTGCCAATCTCTCGCGATTCTTTTCTTTAATATCCAGGAATTCTTTTCTGGCCTTCTTATCCTCTGCGAATTTCTTTAGGCCCTCTATTTTAGCTAAATCTGTTATCCAGCCCGGTCCTATTTTTTCTGTCACCCAAGCTGCTAATAGCGGATTACCATGCATTAAGAATCTACGCTGTGTGATACCGTTGGTTTTATTATTGAACTTCTCCGGCATCATCTCATAGAAGTCTTTTAATTCCTGCTTTTTCAGAATCTCTGTATGTAGTCTGGCCACGCCATTGACAGAATAGCCTGCCACGATGGCCATATGCGCCATTTTCACCTGTCCGTCATAGAGGATTGCCATTTTGCGAACTTTGTCTTCTACGATATCCTGACCATGGAATTCATAGCGATGACGGATTTCTTCGCAAAATCTTCTGTTGATTTCCTCTACAATCTGATAAATTCGAGGAAGGAGTCTGGAGAATAAGTCAATTGGCCATTTCTCCAAGGCTTCCGCCATGATGGTATGATTGGTATAAGCACAAGTCTTAGTCGTAATCTCCCAAGCCTCATCCCAGTTCAGACCATAATCATCCATCAGAACACGCATCAATTCCGGGATTGCTACGGTAGGATGTGTATCATTCAACTGGAAAGCCACTTTCTTTGGCAAGTCATGGATGTCGTCATGCTTTCTCATGAACTTCGCTACTGCTTCCTGCACCGATGCAGAGATAAAGAAATACTGCTGTTTTAGTCGCAGTTCTTTTCCTGCGTAGTGATTATCATTTGGATACAGAACCTCCGTAATATTTCTGGCCAGATTCTCCTGCTCCACGGCCTTCTGGTAATCTCCCTTGTCAAAAGAATCCAGTCGGAAAACCTCTGTAGCCTCCGCATCCCAGATACGCAGGGTATTTACGATACCATTTCCATAGCCCAGTACCGGCAGGTCATAAGGTACCGCTTTGACAGACTGATAGTCCTCCTGTCTGAAGATGTCTCTGCCGTTTTCATCTTTGTAAATACGAACTACACCGCCGAATTTTACTTCTTTGGCATACTCTGGACGTTTTAATTCAAATGGATTGCCATCTGCAAGCCAATCATCCGGCTCCTCAATCTGATAGCCATCACGAATCTGCTGTTTGAACATGCCATAGTGATAACGGATTCCACAACCATAGGCAGGATAGCCCAATGTGGATAAAGAGTCTAAAAAGCAAGCTGCAAGTCTACCAAGACCGCCATTACCCAGGGCCGCATCCGGCTCCTGATCTTCGATGAGATTGATGTCTACGCCAAGTTCCTCCAAAGCTTCTTTGGCCTCATCATAAGCCTGCAAATTGATCATGTTATTACCCAAAGCTCGTCCCATCAAGAATTCCATGGACATATAATATAGAATCTTTGGGTCCTTCTTATCGTAAGCCTGCTGCGTGTCCATCCATGCATCGATAATCTGGTCTTTAATGGCCAGCGCTGTAGCTTGAAAAATCTGCTTTGGAGTGGCTTCCTCCATGGTCTTACGATACAGTGTACGTACGTTATACACTACGCTTCTTTTGAACAGTTCCTTGTCAAATCGTTTTACCGGTTTTTTCATGATATTCTCCCCTTTAGAATGACTAAAAAGCTTCTACAAACACATCTTTATCATATCACAAAAACACCCGCCTGTGATATTCACGGCGGGTGTTAATGCGATTCCCCGGAAAGGGGCTAGTTTCGTATTTTTAGGCTTTTGCTACAGAGATTTCTACTTTGACACCATTGACATCCCAAACTTTTACCAAGTCAGCATGGTCAAGTGTGTTAGCTGAGAATTCACCTTCTGCAAGAACCTTTGTTGCTACAGAAGCCCAAGCTTCTTTCACTGCAGACTGCAATTCTTCAGACTCTTTGGTATCTTCTGTGAAATCAAATCCAACTTTGATATGATCTGTTACTTCATAGTCGAATTCTTTTCTCATGGTCTGGATTTTGCTGATGACTTCCAGTACATAGCCTTCTTTACGAAGTTCTTCTGTAATTGTCTTATCCAGAACGACAGTGACACCTTTGTCAGACTCAGCCACATAACCTTCTACCTGTTTGGTAGAGATCAATAAATCTTCCTCCGCAAGCTCTACTGTTGTACCATCTACATCAAAGCTAATCTTGCCTTCGCTCTTTAACTGGTCCATAGCTGCGTTACCATCTACTTCTTCCAAGTATTTCTTGATACCGCCAAGCTGTTTACCATATTTCGGTCCTACTGTACGAAGCTGCGGTTTGAACTGATAGCCGCTGAATTCTGCTACATCATCTGTAAAGGTGATTTTCTTCACATTCAGTTCTTCACGAACGATTTCCTGGAAGAATTCCGGTAATTCACGTTCTGCTTTTACCATCATGTTGCCCAAAGGCTGACGGTTCTTGATACCACCTTCGTTACGTCCTGCACGACCAAGCACTACCATGGTCAAAACTTCTTCCATGTTTGCTTCTAAGTCTTTGTCAATGAAAGCTTCATTGACTACAGGGAAGTCGCATAAGTGAATGGACTCCGGTGCATTGTGGTCTACGCTTCTTACGATATTCTGGTAGATTTCCTCTGTGATGAAAGGTACCATAGGTGCTGCTGCTTTCGCAATGGTAGAAAGTGCTGTGTACAATGTCATGTAAGCATTGACTTTGTCTTCTTCCATACCTTTTGCCCAGAAACGATCACGAGAACGACGTACGTACCAGTTACTCATTTCATCTACGAAGGTATCCAGTACTTTTGCAGCTTCAGGGATACGATAATTCTCTAGGTTGTTATCTACTTCCTTTACAGCAGTATTTAACTTGGACAGGAGCCATTTATCCATAACAGGAAGCTTGTCATAGTTCAAGCTGTATTTGGTCGGGTCGAAGTTGTCGATTTCTGCGTATAATACGTAGAATGCATAGGTGTTCCATAAGGTACCGAGGAACTTATTCTGGCCTTCGATTACGGCTTTATCATGGAATCTGCTAGGTAGCCATGGTGCAGAGTTGATATAGAAATACCAACGGATTGCATCTGCGCCTAAGGTCTGCAATGCAGCCATAGGATCTACAGAGTTCCCTTTACTCTTACTCATCTTTTGGCCATTTTCATCCAGCACAAGACCCAATACGATGACATTTTCATAAGGTGCTTTATTGAAAAGCAAGGTGGACTCAGCCATCAGGGAGTAGAACCATCCACGAGTCTGGTCTACAGCTTCTGAGATAAACTGTGCCGGGAACTGCTTCTCAAATAAGTCTTTATTTTCAAATGGATAGTGATGCTGTGCAAATGGCATCGCACCAGAGTCAAACCAGCAGTCGATTACTTCCGGTACACGTTTCATGGTGCCGCCGCATTTCTCACACTTGCAAGTGATTTCATCGATGTATGGTCTATGAAGCTCTACATTCAAGGCATCCGGGTTACCGCTCTTTTCAGCCAGTTCTGCTTTGGAACCGATGGAGATTCTCTCACCACAATCCGGGCATTCCCAGATATTCAGTGGTGTACCCCAGTATCTGTTACGGGAAATACCCCAATCCTGGATGTTCTCTAACCAGTTACCAAATCTACCTTCACCGATAGACTGTGGAATCCAGTTAACTGTATTGTTATTCTTTACCAGGTCATCTCTGACTTCTGTCATTTTGATAAACCAGGACTCACGCGCAAAGTAAAGAAGCGGTGTATCGCATCTCCAGCAGTGCGGATAATCATGCTCTACCTTAGGAGCGGAGAAGAGAATGCCTCTCTGATCCAGTTCCTTCAATACTTCAGGGTCGCAGTTGATCGCACCTGCATCGATTTCCTTCTGAGTAGGCTTAGCGCGCATGCCGGCAAAAGGAGTCTCCTCTTTCATGACACCGTGCTCATCTACCATCTGTACGAAAGGAGCATCATATTTACGACCAACTCTGGCATCGTCCTCACCAAATGCAGGAGCGATATGTACGATACCGGTACCGTCGGACATGGTTACGTAATCATCACAATATACGAAGAATGCTTTCTTATGCTGCTTCTCTACGGCATCTGCGGCACACTGATAAAGTGGCTCATACTCTTTGTACTCTAGGTCTTTACCTTTGTAGGTCTCAAGCACTTCATATGCAGCCTTGCCTTCTTCTCTTTCAATACCGCCCAAGATATTGTCCGCAAGAGCCTGTGCCAGGATATAGGTATATCCGTCTGCTGCTTTAACCTTTACATAAGTTTCTTCCGGGTTTACGCAAAGAGCAATGTTGGATGCCAGTGTCCAAGGTGTGGTGGTCCATGCTAAGAAGTAAGCATCCTCTCCCTTGATCTTGAATCTTACGACAGCAGTTCTTTCCTTCAGAGTCTTGTATCCCTGTGCTACTTCGTGAGAAGAAAGAGGGGTACCGCAGCGAGGGCAATAAGGTACGATTTTAAATCCTTTGTATAAAAGGCCTTTATCCCAAATCTGCTTTAATGCCCACCATTCGGATTCGATGAAATTATCATCATAGGTGACATATGGGTCATCCATATCTGCCCAGAAACCAACTGTGTCAGAAAATTCTTCCCACATTCCTTTGTATTTCCAAACAGATTCTTTACATTTCCGTACGAATGGATCCAGACCATACTCTTCAATCTGCTCTTTTCCGTTGATACCTAAAAGCTTCTCAACTTCCAATTCTACCGGAAGGCCGTGGGTATCCCATCCCGCTTTACGAGGTACCATGTAACCTTTCATGGTACGATATCTTGGAATCATATCTTTGATAACACGAGTTAAAACGTGTCCGATATGTGGCTTACCGTTAGCGGTAGGTGGTCCATCATAGAAGGTATAAGTTGGGCCTTCTTTTCTGGAATCGATAGATTTCTGGAAGATGTTATTTTCTTTCCAGAAAGATACCACTTCCTTTTCTCTTTCCACGAAGGTCGAGTTTTTGTCTACTTTTTGATACATGGCGTTCTCCCTTTCTCTAAAGCATAAAAAAAGCTCCGTCCTGTAAAGGACGAAGCTTATAGTTTCGTTACCACCTTATACAGCTCTGTACTTTCCCAATGGGCTTCATACAGTTGCCTTTAACGCAGGTCTGCGGCATCCTCTACTTGTATTCTTTCGATTTGCAGCTTGGAAGTGATATTCAATAGAATCATACTCGCATCGGTCTTTCACCATCACCGACTCGCTAGGCCTTTCTCATCCTATCTACTGTCTTCGTCATCGCTTTTCGTATAAGTATTCAGTTCTTTTCGATTATCGGTCATCTATTCGAAAATGTCAAGAGCATCTAAATAGGCTCCTGCCAAAAAATCCGTTCCGGTATTGGCACTTACAGCGCATCCTGCCACCCCTGCATGGATTATTCTGGGTTTTAACTGTTTTTCCACCTTCTCCAAAAGCGTCTCATCCACCTTTGTATTGATTCCATGGACGAACACGACTTCCTGGTTTTCCAAATCACCGTATTTTTCTTTGATGGATTCCAAGAGCCATTCTTCTACATGACGGTTTCCGGAAATAGATAATGGAATCAGCTGCTCTGCTTCTCCTTCCGGATTAAAAGCAAATGCATACTTCACATCCAGCTGCTCTCCTACTGCACCCAGCAAATGCGCCAGTTTTCCTTTTGCATTATTAAAGCCTGCATCCGGAGAAATCACAAATGTATGGTGAATGTGTTCCATGTAATACTTTGCCGCTTTCAAGATTTCCTTCATTGATTTGCCTTCTGACGAAAGTCTTGCAAGTTTTCTGGCCATTAACTGATATCCTGCAGAAGCATTTTTGCTATTTAGTAACTGGATCTCAGCTGTCGGATACTTCTCCAGCACGCTACTTCTCGCCACATCAGCGGCCAGCATATTGCTGGAGTAGCGTTCCGAGTCAGAAAAGAACAGTACTTCTTCTCCGGCTTCTACCGCTTCCAAAAAAGCTTTTTCCAATTCATCCGGTGGTACATGTCTTGTATTGATCACATGTCCGCCTTCCTGCATAGCCAAAAGCAGCTGCGCCGGCTCTATGGTCTCCCCGTCCAAATAGCTTGTCTGATCAATCCAGATTTGAATGGGCAGTACCTTTAGCCCCAGCTTTTGGGCTTCTTCTTTTTGAATATCCGCTACGGATGTTACGATAATTCGAACCATATTATACTCTACTCATTTTCTCTAGACCCTTAAGCCAGGTCCGATGTTTTCTTCTTTGTAGTGCTTTCTGCAAAGGGCCACATACTTATCGTTTGCCCCCAGAAGCACCTGACTTCCGTCTTTGATTACTTTTCCATCTTCTCCGATACGGGTGTTGCAGCAAGCTCCCTGACCGCACCAGCAGACTGTCTTGATTTCTTCTATGACATCTGCCCAAGCCAGTAGCCACATAGAGCCTTCAAAAAGCTCTCTTCTAAAATCTGTACGTAGACCGTAGCAAATGACAGGAATCCCCACTTCATCTACCACATGTACAAAAAATTCGATATCTGACTTTTTGCAGAACTGCGCTTCGTCGACTATGACGCAATCATACCCAGAAATGACCTCGTCGGACATCTGCACAAATTCCTCAACAAAGCGGCACTGCTTCTGCAATCCCATCCGACTCTTGATGATGGCTTCGCCATCTCGATTGTCCAACTGAGGTTTCAGAAGAAGTGCCTTTTTTCCTCGCTCATAATAGTTATACTCCACCATCAGCGCATTGGCAGTCTTGGAACTACCCATTGCGCCGTGGCGAAAATATAGTTTTGCCATTAGTTACCCATAATTGCGATGGTAGCACTGGTACCAAGTCTATTTGCACCAGCATTTACCATACTTTCTGCTTCCTGGGTGGTGTGGATACCGCCGGATGCCTTTACGCCCATGGTATCGCCTACAGTTTTTCTCATAAGTGCTACATCTTCAGGTTTTGCTCCGCCTGTGGAGAAACCGGTAGATGTCTTAACAAAATCTGCCTTTGCTTCTTTGGAAAGTTCGCAAGCTTTCACTTTTTCTTCATCGGTCAGAAGACATGTTTCGATGATGACTTTTAAGTGTGCATCTCCGCATGCAGCCTTTACTGCTTTGATATCTTCCAATACTACATCGTAAGCTTTTTCTTTTAATGCGCCTACGTTGATTACCATATCGATTTCCTGTGCACCGTCTTCTACGGCGATTTTGGTCTCAGCTGCCTTTGCTTTGGTGGACATCTGGCCCAGAGGGAAACCTACTACAGTACAAGTCATAACAGAAGTGCCTTCTAAGTTCTTACGAACTCTGGCTGTGTAGTAAGAATTTACACATACGGAAGCAAAATTATACTGTTTTGCTTCGTCACAAATCTTATCAATCTGTGCAGATGTAGCATCTGCCTTTAATAAAGTATGATCAAATAATTTAGAATCTAACATAACTCTTTCCTTTTCGAAACTATTACTTCGCTTTTTCAAATGGTCTACCGTTGGCTGCCGGAACTCTGGCTGCACCTACAAAGAGTACCAGTGCCAGAATCGTTACAACGTACGGAATCATGGAAATCAGGTTTGGAGAAACTGCATTTCCTTGTGATGCCAATACTTTGATACCATTGCAAAGACCAAAGAGGAGGCATGCCCACATAGCGCCCTGAGGTTTAAATTTACCGAAAATAACAGCGGCGATTGCCATAAAGCCCTGACCTACGATTACGATTGGTCTGAACTGGCTAACAGTTGCCAAGGTAACGTATGCACCTCCAAATCCTGCCAAAAGGCCGGAAAGGATTACACATACATAGCGAACGCCATATACATTAATACCTAAGGTATCGCAAGCTTCCGGAGATTCACCGCAAGCACGAAGTCTCATACCGAATTTGGTCTTATAGAATACAAACCAGATTACCAGTACAAGCAGAATAGATAAGTATGCTACAGAGTAGTTACAAATGGCATTATATCCAAAGGAACCAACCGGGAAGATACCATCGAAAAACTTCGGTAACTTCATAGACGGCTGCAGTGCAGGTGTATCTGTAGAGTTATCATAAAATGTCTTGCAAAGGAATACTGCAAGGCCCGGTGCCAGGAAGTTAATAGCGGTACCGGAAATGGTCTGGTCTGCCTGGTAGGAGATACATGCGATAGCATGTAACAGTCCGAACAAAGCACCTGCCAAACCACCACACAAAAATGCAATCCAAGGATTTCCAAAGGTAAGGGCTGTAGCGGCACCTACGAAAGCACCGATTGTCATCATACCTTCAATACCGATGTTGATTACACCGCTTCGCTCTGAAAAACAAGAGCCTAACGCTGCTAACAGAAGAGGTGGTGTATAAGTCATCATGGCGTTAATCAATAAACCAAGATCTTTTGTAAATTCCATTCTTATTTACCTCCTCTCGTTTTTAAAATCGCTTTTTTAAGTGCCGGTGCAATGGCAATGAAGAAGATAATGGTTCCCATGATAATGTTAACGATTTCATTCGGCGCATTTACAAGGGATAACTTCGTTCCGCCATATTTCATAGCACCATAGAAGAGGCCTGCGAAAATACATCCAATC
Source organism: Lachnospiraceae bacterium (assembly GCA_015056765.1). Taxonomy (GTDB): domain Bacteria; phylum Bacillota; class Clostridia; order Lachnospirales; family Lachnospiraceae; genus SIG336. The sequence continues at coordinate 56,335 of SVFQ01000011.1, read as the reverse complement.
GGGTTGGAGCTTGCAATCAGGGCTACTGTAATACCCTGGAAGCCATACATCTCCTGGGAGGAGAACTGGCTGATACGGTTACCCATACCCATAAGCTGGCAAGCGCCACCAAGACCTGCAAGCATACCGGAAATGGTAAGTGCTGTCAGGATTTCTTTGTTTGCATTAATACCGCCATACTGAGCAGCATGCTTGTTAAAACCTACGGCTTTTAACTTGTAACCCAGTGTGGTCTTATCCAAAATGAATGCGATGATAATAGCTGCCAATACTGCAAATACAATACTGTAGCTTGCACCGCCTCCAAGGAATTTGTCTACAGCTGCATTACCGGTCTTAAAGGTCATGGACGCGGTTTCCAAAATATCTTTGGTTGCTTCACCTTCACCGGTCTTATGTACGGCTCCGATGTTTACTACATAGTTGGATAAGTAATATGCAATCCAGTTAAACATGATGAAGGATAGTACTTCGTTAATACCACGTTTCACTTTCAGGATTGCTACCAGCATGGACCAAAGTCCGCCGGCTACTGCTGCTGCCAAAAGGCAAAGCAAAATATGTAGTGGCTTTGGTAGCGGACAGAAGATACCTACGCATACCGCTGCTAAAGAACCAACTACAAACTGTCCTTCTGCACCGATGTTGAAGACGCCAGTCTTGAAAGAGAAGGCTACGCTCAAACCGGTTAAAATGATTGGTGTGGCATATACGATGGACCATACCACGTATTTAGGCTTACTGAAAACACCGTCTACCAGCTTGCCATAAGCAACTGCCGGGCTAATGCCAGCCAGTGCCAAAAGAATTGCACCTACAATGAAACCAATTACGATACAAATTAATGTGTAAAGCACGTCGGTGCGGAGAAGCTTTTCTCCAAAGGATTGTTTTTTCTCTTGATTAGCCATTGTTCGCACCCCCTGCCATCATCAGTCCGAGTTCATTCTCGTCTGCGCCCTTTCCAGGTACGCGACCTACGATCTTGCCATCGAAGATGACGTCGATCTGATCAGACAGACTCATAATTTCATCTAATTCAAAGGATACCAGCAATACTGCCTTGCCTTTATTTCTCTGTTCTACCAGGTATTTGTGTACGTACTCAATAGCACCTACGTCCAAACCACGAGTCGGGTTTACCGCAATCAGTACGTCAGAGTCATTTGTAATCTCTCTGGCGATGATTACCTTCTGCTGATTACCACCGGATAAAGTACCGCTTGGTGCAAGTTCCTTACCTCTTGGTCTGATGTCGAATTTCTCAAACATCTCTGTGGCATGTGCTCTAATCACGTCTTTCTTTAATACGCCGTGTTTGGAGTACTCCGGTGTTGCAAAGTTCTGCAGAATCAGGTTCTCGGCATTGGAGAACTGTAATACAAGACCATGTTTCTGACGGTCAGCAGGGATACTGGTGATACCTGCATCGAAAATTTCCTTCGGAGATAAATTAAATACTTCTTTGCCGTTTACTTTTACAGAGCCCTGGGTTCCTTTACGAAGACCTGTAATAATCTCTACAAGCTCTGTCTGTCCATTGCCATCTACGCCGGCGAGACCAACGATTTCGCCTTTACGTACTTTCAGGTTCAGTCCTTTCAGAATCTCAATGTTACGGTAATCATTACCATGTACATTTGATACTTCTAAGGCTACCTCTCCCGGCTCCTGCTCTTTTTTATCTACCTTGAAGTTGACATTTCGGCCTACCATCATGGATGCTAAGTCGTTTTCGTCTACCTCTTCCACTTTTACCGTCTGGATGTATTTACCCTGACGAATAATGGTGCAGTAATCTGCAGAGGATTTGATTTCTTTTAATTTATGTGTAATCAGAATGACGGACTTACCGTCTGCTGTCAGATGCCCAATGATTTCGATCAGTTCGGTGATTTCCTGTGGTGTCAAAGAAGCAGTAGGCTCATCCAAAATCAGGATATCAGCACCACGGTATAATACCTTTAAGATTTCAACACGCTGCTGCATACCTACAGATACGTCCTCGATTTTCGCATCAGGATCTACCTGTAAGCCGTAACGTTCAGATAATTCTACAACCTGTTCTCTTGCTTTTTTTAGATCTACCTGGAGTCCCTTTGTAGGCTCCATACCTAAGATAATGTTTTCTGTAACGGTAAATGGCTGTACAAGCATAAAGTGCTGGTGTACCATACCGATACCAAGCTCAATGGCTTTTTCCGGAGAATCGATATTCTCTTTTTTACCTGCCACTTCAATGTAGCCGCTGGTCGGTTTATATAGACCGTATAAAACATTCATCAGAGTGGATTTACCAGCACCATTCTCGCCGAGAATAGCATGTACCTCTCCTTTATGAACTGTTAGATTGATACCGTCATTGGCTGTGAAATCGCCAAACTTCTTCACGATATCATGCATGGCTATCACTGTCTGAGACAGATCTACATGGCTCTCCCTACCCATGTGCATACCCTCCATAACTTTCTATTGGGATTTGTTCATAAAAACTAGTCTTATTTTACCACAAAAAAAGGGTACAGAAAATGCTTCTGTACCCTTTTACTAATCCTATTGACCTAGGTCAGTCTGATTAATCTAACTCGTATACGTCGCCGTATTTAGCTTCGAAATCAGCCTGAGTTTCTGGAACAACAACTTCGCCAGAAATGATCTTTGCTTTCTGCTCATTTACTTTTTCAAGTACATCTGCAGGGATGTTTGTAGTAGTAGGAGCGATATCAACACCTTCAGAAGATAAGTCATATGTTACAACACCGCTTGTAAGGCTGCCTTCACATACGTTCTTTGCAGCGTCGAAGCAAGCATTATCAACTCTCTTCATAGCGGATGTAAGGATTGTCTCTGGAGCGATTACGCTCTGGTCAGAGTCAACACCGATTGCCCAGATTTTAGCATCTGTACAACCTTCGATAACACCAAGACCTGTACCACCTGCAGCGTGGAAGATAACGTCAGCGCCATCTGTTACCATAGCGGTAGCAGCACTCTTACCAGCAGCTGTATCTGCGAAAGAGTTTGCGTTCTGCTGAAGAATTTTAGCGTCTGGGTTAGCATCCAGTACACCTGCACAGTAACCATAACCGAACTCGTTCATAGTAGCTGTGGACATACCAAGTACGAAACCTACAGTGTTGCTCTTTGTTGTAAGACCAGCTACATAACCTACTAAGTAGGAAGCCTGAGCCTGTTTGAACATTAAGCATGTTACGTTTGGAAGATCAGCGTTGCTGGAATCATCAATGATTGCAAATTTCTGATCTGGGTTCTCAGTAGCTGCTGCTTTAACAGCATCTGCAAGCTGATAACCTACAGCGATAATTAAGTCATATTCTTCGTCGATGAATGTTTCAAGGTTGGATGCATAGTCAGCATCTGTTTTGGATTCAAGGTATTTAACCTGGCATCCAAGTGTGTCGCCAGCTCTCTGAAGGCCTTCCCAAGAAGACTGGTTGAAGGAGCCATCGTTTACGCCACCTACGTCTGTAACCATACCGATCTTGATGTCAGCATAGTCACCTGTTGCTTCTGCAGCAGCTTCGCTAACTTCCTCAGCAACTGTTTCAGCAGCTTCGCTAGCTACTTCTTCTACAACGGACTCTGCAGTTGTAGTAGCTGTTTCAGCGGCACCGCATGCTGTCATGGAGAGAGCCATAGCAGCTGTCAGTACGAGAGCTAATACTTTTTTCTTCATAATAAATCCTCCTAAAGATTCTCGCGTAGTCTTCTACGCATGTTTTACTCATTAAGTATAATGAATTCATTTCAATTTTGCAACCAATCTTTTTGGTATGAAAAAGCCCTATTTTAAGCCATTTGTCATGCTAAAGTAAGCTTTCTGTCATGTCTGTCAGTACCATCTCAATGGCCTTTAACAGGTTTTCTTCGTCCTTTTCAATAATGCCGGTTCTGACATAATGCAGCAAGAAATAGGGGGTGCCTTTTGTCTGTAACGTCATCTTCTTTTTATATTTTTTTAATAAAGCAGGGATGGCGTCTACCCGTAGTTTTGCATCCGGTCGCATGGTCAGCATCAGCTCCCCGTTTTTTCCTTTGATTTCCGTCACATACAAACGATGGGCTTTGATTCGGATACCTGCAATTCTGAGAAGGTTAGCAGCACTATGCGGAATCTCACCAAAACGGTCCAAAAGCTCCTCCTTCATGTCTTCGATTTCTTCTTCTGTCTCCAGGCTGGCAATACGCTTGTAGATATCCAGTTTCTGCATTTCGTTCACGATGTAGGTTGGCGGGATATAAGCATCCGCATCGATTTCTACCGTAGTTGCAAAATCCAGAGTCTCCGCCTCGCCTTTTAAAGTCTTCACCGCTTCGTTTAGCATCTTGCAGTACAAGTCATAGCCCACTGCTGCCATATGGCCATGCTGCTGAGATCCAAGGAGATTACCGGCACCACGGATTTCCAAATCACGCATGGCGATCTTAAAGCCGCTGCCCAGTTCCGTGAATTCGCGAATGGCCGCCAGTCTCTTTTCTGCCACTTCCTGCAATATCTTATCTTTGCGATACATAAAGAATGCATAGGCATTTCTTTTCGCCCTACCTACACGGCCCCTTAGCTGATACAGCTGAGAAAGTCCCATTCTGTCTGAATCGTGAACGATGATTGTGTTGACATTGGGAATATCCAAGCCGGTTTCGATGATGGTAGTGCTTACCAGTACGTCAATATCTCCATTAATGAAGTCCAGCATGATTCTTTCCAGTTCGTTTTCCTTCATCTGGCCGTGGGCAAAGGCTACGTTGGCTTCCGGCAAAAGTTTGCTGATTTTCGCAGCCATTTCTGCAATATCATTGACGCGATTATATAAGTAGTAAACCTGTCCATTTCTGGATAGTTCACGAAGGATGGCTTCTCTGACAATCTCTTCATTGTATTCACTGACAAAGGTCTGAATAGGCAGTCTGTCTTGTGGCGCTTCTTCCAATAAACTCATATCACGGATACCAATGAGACTCATGTGCAAAGTTCTCGGAATCGGTGTTGCTGTCAAAGTCAGCACATCGACGGTTTCACGCATCTTCTTAATCTTTTCCTTGTGGGTTACACCAAAGCGCTGTTCCTCATCGATAATGAGAAGTCCCAGATCCTTATAAGTCACATCCTTGGACAAAACTCTATGGGTACCAATCACGATGTCCACCATGCCGGTTTTCAAGTCCGCAATGGTCTTTCTTTGTTCCGCCGCCGTACGGAATCTGGAAAGTAATGCGATTCGTACCGGAAAGTCTTTCATACGTTGCACAAAGGTATTGTAATGCTGCTGTGCAAGGATTGTTGTAGGTACCAAAAATACCACTTGCTTTCCTTCCTGCACCGCCTTAAATGCAGCTCGAATAGCCACTTCCGTCTTTCCGTATCCCACATCACCGCACACCAATCGGTCCATGATTTTTGTACTTTCCATGTCCTTCTTGGTGTCTTCAATGGCTTTTAGCTGATCATCCGTCTCCTCATAAGGAAACATTTCTTCAAATTCTTTTTGCCAAACTGTATCAGGGCCATACACATAACCAATGCGCTGTCCTCTGGCTGCATAGAGATTCACCAGGTCCTGTGCCACTTCTTCTGTGGCAAGTCGTACTTTGGTTTTGGTGCGGACCCACTCTTGTGTGCCCAGCTTATTCAGCTTCGGTTTCTTGGCATCTGCAGAAGCATATTTCTGAATAGCGTCCAGGTTCGTAGCAAGTACGTAAAGGATGCCACCATCTCGATAGGAAATCTTCATGTAATCCTTCACCACATGCTCGATTTCTACCTTTTCGATACCTTCATATACACCAAGTCCGTGGCTTTCATGAACCACATAGTCGCCCACCTTCAAGTCGTCAAAGTGGCTGATTTTCTGACCTTCGTAGGCACGTTTTTTCTTCTTCTTTTTCTTTTCCGCGCCGAAGATATCCGTGTCGGCAATGACCGCAAACTTAAGGAGCGGATAAGCAAAGCCCTTCGCAGCACGACCATAGAAAGTCATAACTTCAGAAGGCTGCAGTACCCTGTCCTCATTTTCAGAGTAAAAGGCGTTGACGCCCTGCTCGGTCAAATCCTCCGCCAGTCGTTTTGCTCTGGACCTGGAGCCTGAAAGAATCAGAACTCGATACCCTTCCTTTCGATACCTGGTCAGTTCCTTTACCAGCGCTTCAAAACTGTTATTATACGAAGATACGCCCACCACGGGAATATCAAATTTCTGGTCCGGCTTTAGAAGTGGTTTCTTCTGATCTAATACAGACAGCATAGCGACGGGATAGTCTTCCATGAGCGCCAGGATTTTCTTTTGCGGAAACAGAAGCTCTACCTGTCCCGGAAGCGCATAGCCCTTCTCCAACCTGTGGGACATACTTTCTCTAAATTCCAGTTCCACCGCTTCTGCATGTTCTCTTACATGGGTAGGCTCATCCAGACAGACAATGGTCTCCTCCGCTGCAAAGGCTTGCAAAAAGGAATCCATACCGTCAAAGAAATAGCGGATATAGGACTCCAGATTACTCTTATTCCCAAACTCGAAGACTTCATCGTGCAGATTCTGCGCAGCTTTTCGAATTCTGCCCGCTTCCTCCGACATATGCTTTTCACGGAAATACTTCTCCTGCCGTTCCGCATCCTTTTGGATGTTATCCATACCGTCGGATAAAAGAGAATCCGTAATAATCATCTCTGTAGCCGGATAAATCTGTATTTCTTCCAAAGGCTCTACAGAACGCTGGCTTAGGCAATCAAAGCTTCGGATATTCTCAATCTCATCTCCCCAGAAGTCGATTCGATATGGGTTTTCTTCCGTTAAATCGAAAATATCCAGAATATCTCCTCGAACCGAAAATTGTCCCGGTCCTTCCACCTGATACACCTTTTCGTAGCCAAGAACCGTCAGTTTTTCTGACAGTTTTGTCAGCTCGAAGTTATCCCCTTTTTTCATGGAAATCATGTTTTTCTTCACGATTTTCAAAGGAATCTGCGGGGTCATCAGTGCAGAAAAGGTAGTTACCACCGTGCATTGTTCGCTTTCAATCATGTGACGCATGGTTTTCATGCGTTCTGTCAAAAGCTGGTTACCACGAATGTCCGCCTCGAAGAAGATCAAGTCTTTTGCCGGGTACATTTTGACCTGCTTGTCATAAGTTCTCATGTCTTCGTAGATTTCCCGCATTCTCTGATCGGAATACGTCAAAATGAGGCGCTTTTTATATGGCGCCCCTATTCCATCCATCATATGAATTTTTTGAGAATCAATGCACCCTGACAGAAGAATTTTTTCCTTCTTTTTTAGGGATTTCTCGATTTCCTCATACACCCCAAGTTCACGTATCGGGCTTCTTAAAACTTCCATGCACTCCTCACTTTATCTGATCAGTCATCACTTTTCTTCTTATTAAACTGATTCATGGCTGCATCCATGTTTTCACGTACAGCTAATGCAATTGCGTCCGCAGCATTTTCAAGGCCTTGCTCCACCTGTGCTCTGGCTTCTTTTGTAAAGTGTCCCAGCACATGATTCACCAGATCTCCATTTTTTGGCTTGTCTCCTACTCCAATGCGGATTCTGGCAAACTCATCCGTTCCCACCTGGGCAATGATGTTTTTCAGTCCATTGTGTCCACCGGCACTGCCTTTTTTGCGGATACGGATCATTCCTTCCGGTAAAGATATATCATCCGAAATCACAATCAGGTCTGTCTTTGGATCGCATTTAAAATAATGCAATACTTCCTGAATGCAGATTCCACTCAGGTTCATGTAGGTCAAAGGCTTCACCAGGATTACCTTTTCCCCTTCGATGATGCCTTTTCCGTATAGTCCCTGGAATTTGCTTTCGTTTACTCCGATCTGATAGCGTTCTGCCAGCACGTCGATTAAATCAAATCCCACGTTATGTCTTGTGTGTTCATATTCTTTTCCCGGGTTCCCCAGGCCTGCAATTACAATCATAAATCTTCTCCGTTTCTTTTCTTATTGTATTGTAACATGATGACAGGCTTTCGCAAGCAACACAAAAAAAGCTGCAGTGATTGCAGCTTTTCTTGAACCCGTATATTTGTCCCCATAGTGTCTTAGGTTTGTTCTTCCGTTATTCTACTGTTTCTACATCCGGTTCGCTAAGAGCTTTCTCATAGCCTTCCAGAATTACTTTTTGAATTTTGTCTCTGGTATCAGAGTTGATTGGATGAGCAATATCACGATATTCTCCATCCAAAGATTTTTTGCTTGGCATTGCAATGAAAAGACCCTTATCGCCCTCGATGACCTTGATGTCATGAACTACGAATTCGTTGTCCAGTGTAATGGAAACTACCGCTTTCATTCTGCCTTCTTTTGTGATTTTTCTTACGCGTACGTCTGTTATCTGCATGTCCTTTTCCCCTCTCGTCAGGTAATATACACGGGCTTTTTTCTTGTAGAATACTACAGAATATATCTGTCGTTTCTCTCAACGACAACTCGAATTCCATCGTCTCCGATGTACTCAGATCCTGCTCGCATGGTGCCTCGGCTCTCTACGATGCAGTTCTCAATATGGCTATTGTCACCGATATAAACATCATTTAAAATGATGGAATTCTTAATCACGCAATTGTTTCCGATGTATGCTTCACGGAATACCACTGAATTTTCTACCGTTCCGTTAATGATACATCCGCTGGCCACCAGGGAGTTTTTCACTCTGGCGCCGGTGTTGAATTTGGCCGGAGGCAAATCTGCCACTTTAGAATATACTTCCGGAAGCTGTTTGAAGAAATAGTCTCTGGTTTCCGGCTTCAAGAAGTCCATATTGGTACGATAGTAATCCTCTACTGTTCCGATATTGCTCCAGTAGTCCTTAATCTTATATCCGTAGATATGTTTCATATCTTTATAACGGATCAGAATATCTCTTACAAAGTCATACCGCTCTTCTTTGGCTGCTTTTTCCACCATGTCGATAAGCTGATGTCTTCTAACGATGTAGATACCACAGGAAATGGTGTTGGATTTTGCCACCAACGGTTTTTCCTCAAATCCTTCTATGCGGCATTCTTCATTCATCTTCACGGTACCGTAACGCTCCAGATTGGTGCCCTTTGGCATATCCTTGCACACTACCGTAATATCCGCTTTTTTCTCGATGTGATAATCCAACACTTTATTGTAGTCCAGTTTATAGACACAATCCGCTGATGCAATGATGACATATGGCTCATGACTGCTCTTTAAGAAATCCAGATTCTGGTAAATAGAATCTGCAGTTCCTCTATACCAAAAGCCGTTATCCGCAGTGATACTTGGTGTGAACACGAAAAGACCACCCTGTTTACGTCCGAAATCCCACCATTTGGAACTGCTTAGGTGAGAGTTTAAGCTGCCGGAATTATACTGGGTAAATACGCCGACCTTTTGTACCTTTGAATTGGCCATGTTACTGAGACAGAAGTCAATGGCTCTGTAGCTTCCTGCTACCGGCATTGCACCTACCGCTCTTTTCTCTGATAAAGGGCCAAGTCCATGATTTTTACCACCTGCTAAAATAATACCGATTGCCTTCATGTTATTCACCTGCCTTTATCAAAGTCTTACCACTTGGTAAAATACCGCCGGCATAGTCTTCTGCCGTGGTCTCTCCACCGATACATACGTTTTTACCGATTTTTACGTCATCCGGTATGATGGAGTCTTCTCCAATGGTACAGATGCCACTGTTGTAAATATTTGGATTGGTTTCATTCTCAGCTTCTTCAAAGACGCCAAGTTCTACCCTATCTCCGATTTTAGCTCTTTCTGCTACAATGGCCTTATTTAGGATACAGTCTTCACCGATTTCCACATCATCCATGATGATAGAATCCCGAATCACCGTATTCTTTCCGATTTTAACACCACATCCAATAACCGAATTGTAAATCTTGCCGTAGATTTCGCAGCCACCCGCTACGATACTCTTTTCGATTTCACTTTCCGGTGATAGGTACTGCGGCGGTGTCGCTCTGGAATTGGTATAGATTTTCCAGTACTCTTCGTAAAGGTTAAACTCCGGTACCAAATCCACCAGTTCCATATTGGCCTGCCAGTAAGAATTTAAGGTTCCTACGTCTTTCCAATAGCCATTAAACTCATAGGCGTACAAAGGATAATCCTTTTCCCTGCAGTATGGAATGACATGCATACCAAAGTCCAGATTCGGCTGATCCTTATTTGCCAAAAGCGCTTCTTTTAATTTTTTCCATGTGAAAATATAGATACCCATACTAGCCAGGTTACTAGCCGGCTTCGCAGGTTTTTCCTGGAATTCTACGATACGACGATTCTCATCTGTAACCATGATGCCGAATCTGTTTGCTTCTTCCCACGGCACAGGCATAACTGCTATGGTTACGTCTGCATTGTTCTTCTTGTGGAAATCCAGCATCACTTCGTAGTCCATTTTATAGATATGATCTCCGGACAAAATCAGAACATAGTCCGGATTATAACTTTCCATATAAGCAATATTCTGCAAAATTGCATTCGCAGTACCGGTGTACCACTCAGTGTTTTCCACCTTTTCATAAGGAGGTAACACAGTAACACCACCGATATTACGGTCTAAGTCCCAGGGAATTCCGATGCCAATGTGTGTATTCAGACGAAGTGGCTGATACTGTGTCAGCACGCCTACTGTGTCCACGCCGGAATTGATGCAGTTACTAAGAGGGAAATCGATGATACGATACTTGCCTCCGAATGCAACTGCGGGCTTTGCCATTTTTGATGTTAAAATTCCAAGTCTACTGCCCTGTCCACCAGCCAAAAGCATGGCAATCATTTCTTTTTTTACCATAGTGTCCTCCCCTTTTATGTCTGAAGCTCTGTCCTTCGGTTCTATCCTGCATCTTCGCGAAAGACGAACCTTATAATGTAACAATAGTATATCATAGAGCGTTTGAAAATGGAATGTAGACTGCCTAAAAATTCTGTCAAATAATAGCAATTTTAATTAGTTTTCAACAAATTTACTTTCTTCTACATTTCTGATGTTTGTGCTTTATTTTCTTTTACTTATTAAAATGGTATAATAAGCGTCGATATTTAGAAAAGAGGCGATACCATGTTTCAAATAGATTTAGAAAAGCCCATCCACGTTCATTTTATGGGAATTGGCGGCATCAGTATGAGCGGACTTGCAGAGATTCTTTTATCTAAAAAGTTCCCTGTTTCCGGTTCCGATGCCAAAAAGACAGATTTAACCACCCATTTAGAGGATTTGGGCGCCAAAATTGCATACAGACAATGTGCAGAGAACATCTCTGACCAAATTGATTTGGTGGTATATACCAGCGCCATCCATCCGGATAATCCGGAATTTGCCAAAGCTGCTGAAATGGGCATTCCTATGTTGACCCGTGCAGAACTCTTAGGCCAACTTATGAGCCATTATCATACTTCTTTGGCAATCAGCGGTACCCACGGTAAAACCACTACCACTTCCATGCTTTCCGATATTCTGCTGACAGCGGATACCGACCCGACCCTTTCCATTGGCGGTATCCTGAAGACCATTCACAGTAACTTCCGTATCGGAGCAGAAAAGTATTTTGTAACGGAGGCCTGTGAATACACCAACAGTTTCCTCAGTTTATATCCTGACGTTGCTGTCATTTTAAATGTAGACGCAGATCATCTGGACTTTTTCAAGGACCTTGATGATATTTATCATTCCTTCCGTAAATTTGCAGAGAACGTTCCGGCAGGCGGCAACCTGATTTTGGCTCACGATATTCCAAAACGCGACTATCTGACTGAGAATCTTCCATGTAAAGTAACTACTTTCGGATTTGACGCTTCTGCCGATTACTATGCAGAAGATATTACTTTTGATGCCCTTGCGCATCCAAGTTTTACCTGTGTTTGCCCGGATGGGACAAAGCTCCCAATCGTCCTTCATGTACCCGGACAGCACAATGTAGGAAACGCTTTAGCTGCTATTGCCGCTGCTAAGATTTTAGGCATCTCCGACCAGGCTATCACAGCTGCTTTGGAAGCCTTTACCGGCAGTGCCAGACGTTTTGAATACAAAGGAAAAATCGGTGGCGTTACCATCGTAGATGATTATGCTCATCACCCTACGGAAATTGCAGCTACCCTTACCGCTGCAAAGAAGAGTAATCCCGCTAAGCTATGGTGTGTTTTCCAGCCTCACACCTACAGCCGTACAAAAGCACTATTAAAGGATTTTGCCAAAGCCCTATCCCTTGCAGATCATGTAGTCTTAACTGACATCTATGCCGCAAGAGAAACTGACACACTGGGTATTTCTTCCAAGAATCTGCAAGAAGAGATTCAGGCATTAGGCAAGCCATGTGACTATTTTTCAACCTTTGATGAAGTAGAAAATTTTCTTTTGGAAAATTGCACACAGGATGAATTGTTGATAACTATGGGTGCCGGAGACGTGCATAAAATCGGGGAATCGCTCCTCGGACAATAAGTTTTCCACATATCCACATTATCCCACCGTCCTTATAGGGCAGTGCGTAATGTGGATATCTTTTTTTATAAATCTGATATCCACGGCGTTCCGGGACTGTATCCACAGTATCCACAGTATCCACAATTCTCCCCCGTTTGCAGCCCATTGTGATTTTTCGACATTTTGTCCATATTCATCCCTATAGCCTCATGCTATAATCCATATTGCGTTAAAAAAATGAGACAGGGTGATATGAAATGCGTTCCATTACAATTACAACGGACACTTCCTGCGGTAGCACAAGAGTGTCAAATCGTTTTATTGATGAATATATGAAAGATGCAAATGATGCCCAGATTAAGATTTATCTTTATCTGCTGCGTGCCGCTGGCACAAATCTGCCTGCAGGCATTTCCGACATCGCTGACATCTTTAACCATACCGAGCATGATGTCCTTCGTGCGCTTAAATATTGGGATAAGCAAGGCGTGCTCAGTTTACAGTACGATGAAAATAAAAAAATTGTCGGAATCTGTATCGTAGATTTAGATGCTTCTAAAGCACCTGCTTCCAAAGTTTCCGCTCCAAAGGCCGTTGCAGCATCTACGCCGGTGCCTAACGTGACATTTGTGTCACCATTCCCGGTAGTAGAAGAAACACCGGAAGTTCCAGCTGTTCCAAAGAAGAAAGCCGTTTCTACCGAGCAGTTACAAAGCTTCCAGCAGGATGCCGAAACACCGGAGCTTTTATTTGTTACTGAATCTTACCTTCGCAGACCCCTTAGCAGAGAAGAAATGGAGTCCCTTTACTTTATGAAGGAAGACCTGCACATGAGCACCGACCTGATTGATTATCTTGTGCAGTTTTGTGTCGGTCAGGGCATCAAGGATTTCCACTACATGGAAAAATGTGCTATGGACTGGACAGAGCGTCACATCGCAACTCCAAAAGAAGCCGCTTCTTATGTGAAGAAGTACAATAAGAATTGCTACACCATTATGGATCGCCTGGGCAAGAAGGGATCTCCGGCACCGGTAGAATACGATTACATCCAGAAATGGTTAGATGAGTATGGTTTTTCTTTAGAAATCATTCTGCAGGCTTGTGACAAGAGTGTCAAAAATACGGATTCCCATCGTTTGGAATACGCAGACCGTATTTTAGAAAACTGGCACAAAGCAGGTGTCAGCACTTTGGATGATGCAAAGGCAGAGTCCTCCAAGGCACCCAAATCCACCGGCAAAACCGGCAGCAATGCATTTACACAGTATAAGCAAAACAAATATGATTATGATGCCCTTTTAGAGCAGATTAAAGTGAATTAATAAGCTTGCAGCTCTGCTGCAAGCTTAGTTTACGAAAAGGAGAATCCATTTTGGCTCTTACAAATACACAATACAATGACATCATGAGAGAATATGACGAGTTGCGCACCCAGGCTAGACACACCCAGGAACAGCACCATCGTCATGTAGTTGCCACCATCCCGGAATATGCTGCATTAGAAGATCAGGTTTCTTCCTTTGCAGGAAAATATACCCAGCGCATCATTCAAGGAGATGCTTCCGCTCAAGATGAATTAGCAAAGGAAATGCAAAGTATCCGCAGCAGAAAAGCCGCCCTTTTGGCGCAGCACGGACTTCCGGCAGATTATTTGGCACTGCAGTACCGTTGTCCGGATTGCCTCGACACTGGTTATGTAGAAGGTAAGAAATGTCACTGCTTCCGTCAAAGAGAGATTTCTATATTATACTCCCAGTCTCACCTGGAAGATGTCTTAGAAAAAGAAAACTTTGACACCCTTTCCTATAATGTAATCGCGCCGGAGTGCCTTTCCTCCTACGGAAAGACAGTGGAAATTTGTAAGCAGTATGCCTTGGATTTTGATAAAGAGCCAAAAAGCCTTCTTTTTACAGGAACCGTCGGTACCGGCAAGACTTTTTTGAGCAATTGCATCGCCAAGGCTCTTTTGGATTCTTACCACTCTGTCCTGTATTTTAGTGCGGTAGATTTGTTCCAAAACTTATCTCAGGCCGTTTTTTCTAAAGATAAAGATGGACTTTACAGTTTTTATGAAGACCTATATAATTGTGATTTGGTAATCATAGATGATTTAGGAACTGAGCTGGCCAACTCTTTTGTTGGTTCCCAGTTATTCTCTTTGATTAATGAACGACAGCTTCGTTCCAAGGCAATTCTAATATCTACCAATCTCGGACTGGGCGAACTGACCGACAGATATGGTGAGCGTGTTGTTTCCCGTATCGTAAGCAATTTTACCACTCTGGAGATTACAGGTCCGGACATTCGTATCAGTCGCAAAACAAATAAATAGAAAGAGGCAAATTCATGGCACAAAAAGAAGAAAAAAGAAATCTTGAATCCATACCGGTTGGTTCTCTTGGTATCATTCCTTTAGAAGGATGCAGACCACTTGGCGAAAAGGTAGACTACTACCTGGTAAAATGGAGAACAGAACGCGAAAGCGAGCACAAAGACTCCTTAGCTTTTTCCGGCTATCAGAGAGACTCTTACTTGCTGGATGCAAAGGTTCCCCGTTTCGGTTCCGGTGAAGCCAAAGGTATGATTCTCGAGTCTGTTCGTGGTACAGACTTATATCTGATGGTAGACGTATGCAACTACAACATGACCTACAACCTTTGTGGTCACGAAAACCATATGTCCCCGGATGATCACTACCAGAACCTAAAGCGTATTATCGCCGCTGTAGGTGGTAAAGCCAGACGTATCACCGTGATTATGCCTTTCCTATATGAAAGCAGACAGCACAAGAGAAGCTCTAGAGAGTCTCTTGACTGTGCACTGGCTCTTCAAGAGTTAGTTGCTATGGGTGTAGACAACATCCTTACCTTTGATGCACACGATCCTCGTGTACAGAATGCTATCCCGCTTCATGGTTTCGAGACCATCCAGCCAGCATATCAGTTCATCAAAGGCCTGTTAAAGAATTACAAAGGACTGAATATCGATTCCGATCATATGATGATCATTAGCCCTGACGAAGGCGGTATGGGACGTGCCATCTATATGGCTAACGTATTGGGCCTTGATATCGGTATGTTCTATAAGAGACGTGACTACGCTAAGATTGTTAATGGCAAGAACCCAATTGTAGCCCATGAGTTCTTAGGTACCAGTGTAGAAGGCAAGGATATGATTATCATCGATGATATGATTTCCTCCGGCGACTCTGTCATCGAAGTAGCTGAGCTTTTAAAAGCTCGCAAAGCAAATCGTATCTTCGTATGTACTACCTTTGGTCTTTTCACCAACGGTCTTCAGAGATTCGACGAGGCATACGAGAAAGGCCTTATTACAAGAGTTTTAACCACCAACGTTATCTACCAGCCAAAAGAGCTTTTAGAGCGTGAATGGTACATCAGCTGCGATTTAAGTAAATACATCGCATACCTGATTGATACTCTGAATCACGATTCCTCTATCAGCGATTTGCTGAATCCAAGCGAACGTATCCAGAACATCGTTACTCGTTATAAAAACGGAGAGCTGGGTTAATCCTAGTTTTCTGCAAACTCAAAGAGCACCCCGGCGGGGTGCTCTTTTCAATTGGGGGGTCTATATATTACTTCAAAGTTACTCGCAATGTTACCAAACTACAAGCAGGCAATGTCAATTCGATTTCTTTTCCTTTGCACTCAGTTACTGCAAAATTCTTTTCCTGTACTTTGTTTGGGGCTTCAAAACTATTGTAATCATCTACCTTGCCGTTTAGGATAATGCCTTCTACAGCACCTACTTCGCGGTCTCTAAAGTCGATGGTTACCGTTTCATCCTCTGCTTCACTGACGTTGTTTAAGGTAATGGTCAATACGCCATCCTTGTCTACGGAAACAGATTCATTTACTTTCTTACATTTCTCGCCCTCTACACCGGTCTCATTTGCGCCCTCTAAATAACTATCTAAAAGGTCTGCGTCCTGGTGGAAGCGATACATATGTAATACGTAATAGGTCGGTGTCAGCACCATCTTGTCATCCTCTGTCAAAATGACAGCCTGTAATACATTGACAATCTGTGCAAGGCAGCCCATTTTTACTCGGTCAGAATGCTTATTGAAGATATTCAAAGTAGCACCTGCCACCTGCGCATCACGCATGGAGTTTTGCTGATATAAGAATCCAGGGTTTGTACCCGGCTCCACATCGTGCCAGCATCCCCATTCATCTACCATCATACCGATTTTTTTATCCGGATCATACTGGCTCATGATAGCGTCATGACGAGTTACCAGTTCATCCATATAGTAGGCTTTCTTCATGCAGCGATAGTATTCTTCTTTGCTGAATTCCGTAGCACTACCCTTGTGTTCCCAGTTATTTACAACTACATAGTAATGTAAGGACAGACCATCCATAAATCCATGTGCCTGTGGTGGCGCCGGTTTATAAAAGCAGGTCTTTAGCACATCTGCAGTCCAATCGTAATCGTCGGCATTGGCACCACAACAAATCTTGCTGATTGGTGCATTTCCATCATACTGTCGAATGTAGGTCTGATAGTTGCGGAATTTATTTCCGTAGTATTCAGCAGTCATGTTACCGCCGCAACCCCAGTTTTCGTTTCCTACACCGAAATAATCGACTTTCCAAGCTTCCTCCTGGCCATTTGCCTTTCTCAGCTCGGCCATTGGGCTCACGCCGTTGAAAGTCATGTATTCCACCCATTCGCTCATTTCACGAACAGTACCACTTCCTACGTTACCATTCACATAGGTTTTACAGCCCAGCTGCTTACATAGTTCGAAATACTCATGGGTACCAAAGCTGTTATCTTCAATCACACCGCCCCAGTGTGTATTAATCATTTTCTTTCTGTTTTCCTTTGGACCGATGCCTTCCATCCAATGGTATTCATCGGCAAAGTTCCCACCCGGCCATCTCAGTACCGGAATTTTCATTTCTTTCAGAGCTTCTACTACGTCTGCTCTCATACCTTTTACATTCGGTATTTCGGAGTCTTCGCCCACAAAAAGTCCGCCATAGATGCAACGGCCTAAATGCTCGCTAAAATGACCGTATACTTCCGGCTCAATGTGACTTAGTTTGTGATTTTCGTTAATATGTAGTTTCATGGTTATCCTCGCTTTTTAATTTATGTATTACCCTTTTACGCCACCAAGCGTGATACCTTTTACGAAGTTTCCTTGTATAAACGGATAAGAAACCAGGATTGGTAAAACGCCAACAGTCGCCATAGCCATACGCACAGATACAGATGGAATAGAGGCAAGACCTACGCCTGCATCTTGTATATGCGCACTATTTTGAGACAGGTACTGAATATTCTGCATCATACGGTTCAGCAGATTCTGCACAGAATACAAATCTGTTCTTTTTGTCAAATAAATATATCCATTCATCCAATCGTTCCAATATGCGATTCCGGAAAATAGGCCGATTGTCGCTACGATAGGTTTGGAAAGCGGTAAGGCAATCTTTGAAAAAGTTTGGAACTCCGAAGCTCCGTCTATATATGCTGCATCTAAGATTTCCCCTGGAATGCTGCTGCAGAAATAAGATTTCATCAGCATTACATTAAAGCCATTCATCATAAGGCCCGGTACAAGTAGCGCCCAGAAAGTATTTTTCATTTTCAACATATTGGAATATACCATGTATGTCGGAACCAAACCGCCATTAAAAAGCAAGGTGAAAAAAACAAGGAAGAGCATAATGCTCCGTCCGGGCAAGTCAGGCTTTGATAAAGCGTACGCCAGCAGTGTCGTCAGCACTAAAGCTGCTAACGTTCCCACTATGGTCAATACGATAGATATGCCATAGGCATGCATTACGGAATTACCCGTTTTAAAAATATACTCATATGCATATGTGCTCCATTTTTCCGGTGTGAAGCTGTATCCATTTGCCACAAGGGTATCATTATCCGTAAAGGAAGATATCACCAAAAGGGCAAAGGGCACCACTGCCAACAAGGACAGGATAATCATGATCACATGTGCAAAAATTTGAAAATTTCTTTCGTCTCTGGTTCTCATGTCGTGGTCCTCTCTGTTTTAGAACAATGCATAATCCGGGTCAATTTTCTTAACCACCAGGTTTGATCCAAGTACAAGGATAAAGCCCACAATGGACTGGTACAAACCTGCTGCTGAGGACATGGACATATCGCCAAGTTCGAGCAAGCCTCGATATACATAGGTATCAATGGTGTTGGTCACACTAAAGAGTGCGCCCTGATTCTGCGGTACCTGGTAAAACAAGCCAAAGTCAGAGTAGAAGATTCTACCGATTGCCAGCAAGGTCAGCATAACAATCGTGGTCTTCAACATAGGAATTGTGATTTTGAAAATCTGTTGCCACTTGGAAGCTCCATCGATGGCTGCAGATTCATAAATACTTCTGTCGATTCCAAGAATACTTGCCAGGTAGATGACGCAGTTATATCCAACCCCTTTCCAAGCGCTTACAAACACCAGGATAAAGGGCCAGTATTTCTTCTCCATATACCAGGCCACCGGGTCTTTGCCCAGTGGCCGTAGTATGGAGTTGTTGATAAAACCATTCTCTGTTGAGAGAAAACCAAACACTAAATAACTAACAATAACCATTGAAATCATGTACGGCAACAAAATAGCGGACTGATATACTTTTTTTATTTTGGAAGTCATTTCCGCAAGCAGGATTGCTACAAAAATGGCCAGTACAGTATTCACAATGATGAAGATTACGTTATAGAGAATTGTATTTCTTGTGATGATAAACGCATCTTTTGTTGCGAATAAGTATTTAAAATTCTTAAATCCCACAAAATCAGATTTAAAAATACCTTTTCTTGCATTGAATTTTTTAAATGCCAATACAAGCCCCGGCAGTGGCATGTAGTTGTTAATAAACAAATACAGCATTCCCGGTAGTGCCATCAAGTAAAGTGGCAGATATCTTTTCAAGTTTCTCTTTTGTGTCATCTGCTTTCCCTGCTGTTTTGCTACGCCAGACATGTTCTATCTCCTTTGGTTACTGAATACCGTTTTCTTTTGCCCAAGCATCTAAAGCTGCCTGTTTTGCTGCCATGTAATCATCCAGACCGGCTGCCTTCAATGCTTCATTCAGTTCTGAAATACCTGTTTCAGGATCTACAAAACCGTGAACAAGTTTCGGTGCATATTCATCATATGCGTTCTTTAAAGCTGTAAATTCAGATGCATAATCTGTGTTGTCCCAAGTAAATCCAAGTGCTTTAGATTTGCATGTGCAGTTGTCGTTGAAGTCTGCAATCTGCTGACCTAAGTCAAGTGGATCACCTTCCCATACATAAGCTACATATGGGTTTGGCATTAACCATAATACGTTTGGATAGTATTCAGAGTTGTTTGCATCTACACCATCTGCGTATTTGATAGTGCCATCTGCATTTACCTGATACTCTTTACCTTCTTCACCCCAGCACATCAGATTTTCGATGACAGGGTCTGTATATAATGCATCCAGTACCTGAATTGCTGCTACAGGGTCTTCGGTGTTCTGGTTGATGCACCAAGGGAACTGAGATACAGATGCGGAACCCATGAAGCTTTCACCTACATCGAACACAACCATGTCTCTACCACATTCGCCGGAGATCTGTGTCTTATAACCAGGTTTGCAGCAAGCCATCATAGCCATATAGGAACCGGATTTTACTTTTGCAGAAGCACCGGTGTCATCAGTTAAAGCATCCTGAGAAATATAACCAGCCTGATTCCATTCATATGTTCTCTGGCACCAATCTTTGAAGATGTCAGACTCATATACGTTCTCTACTTTCAGAGAATTCATAGGATCAAGCAATGTACCATAGTAGTCACCAGCCAGATTATCTACGGAACTACCCTGTGTCAGAATGTTATCCTGTGTTGCCATGACATGTTTGTCAGGATATTTTTCATGTAACTGTGCATAGATGTCATTGATATCATCCCATGTTGCTTTTGGATAACCTAAGTCACCTACAGGAAGTTTGGATACATCATAGCCGATACCATCCAGGTATTCCTGACCAATACATACTGCACAAGTTTCGATTGCATAATCCTTAATAGGTGGAACACCGTAAAGAACGCCACCTACACGGCAAGCATCGATATAATCTTCTCTGATTTTGCTCTGAATACCTTTGCAGTAATCTGCATACATATTGTTTTCTTCCAGATCCAATACGTATCCATTGTTGATACATGTGCTGTAACCTAAGATACAGGTATTAAATAAATCTACCTGCTCGCCGGAAGAAAGCATCAACTTCATGTCATCGCCGTAAGCTGCGGAATCAATGATCTGAAGCTCTACATCAAGGCCAAGGGTTTCTTCTGTGTGTGCAGATAATGCTGCGTTGACACGATCTAGGCCTGCCGGTCTACCTGTCCAGTCAAAGAAGGAAATAACAACTTTCTTGTATTCTCCTGTCTTCTCAGCCTCCGCTTTACGATCTGCAATCGCCTGCATAGCCACATCACCTGCAGCAGCTGTGTCCCCAGCTTCAACAGTATCAGTTGCTGTCTTGGTGTCTGTAGTAGTCGCTGCTGTTTCTGCAGAAGAACCACATCCAGCCAAAAGCATTGCAGACACAGTTGCGGTTAACAATAGTGATACAATTTTCTTTCTCATGTTTACCTCCCATTTTGTTTTCGTGATTTTGGTTAATCGTTTAACCTTTTATGCCTATAGAATAGGCTTCATGCTGAATTTTGTCAATAGAATTTATAATATTTGTTCAGAGTATACGTTTTTCACATGTCATTTTTGTGTACTTTTCACAGTTTTTATCGTTTAACCAAAAGAAGGTCCTTGAGCCACAGCTCAAAGACCTTCTTTTGCTATTTCTATAACAGAATTCCGTTCTATCAATTGGCAGGAAACCGGGGTTTTTCTCTCCACTTCTTCCCCTTCTATCAGGTTCATCAGCTCTTCTGTGGCCCGCTTTCCGATTCCCTCTAAGTCAATTTTCATTGTGGTGAGACCCGGTAAGAAATATTCCGACTGCATCTCATTATCAAATCCAACCACCGATATGTCCTCTCCGACTTTCTTGTGATGATCGTACAGATAGGCATATACACCACCTGCGATACGATCGTTCATACAAAACACCGCCGTAACATCCTGTTTTAATAGTTTTTCTGCGCCTTTATAGCCGTGTTCTCTACTCCATCCGGAATACACAATATACTCCGGGTTATATAAAATCCCGGCGTCATAAAGTGCCTTTTGGTAGCCAAGGATTCTAAGCTTCGTATGCATATTCTCTTGTTCACCGGCAATGACTCCGATTTTTCTATGTCCATGGCGAATCAGATACTCCACAATTTCTCGGGCGCCATCCTCATCATCAATCACTACCGATGGGATTTCTTTCTGCTCCGCGTAAGCATAGGCAAGCACCGCCGGAATCTGATAATCCGTAGGGAATCGATGAATCTTTCTGGCATGTCCAGCCACATAGACGATTCCATCCACTCGAATGGAGGCCATTTCCTGCACAGCAGGATCCATCACCGAATGATACATCTTTTCATTGTCAAACCAGGCGTCATGCCATCTGGCATACAAACGTAGGTTTTGCACAATGGTGCGGTATCCTCTGGCCTCGCAGCTTTCCATGATACCTTCGATAATGAGCGGCGTCGTAAACTGCGAAATGTCTTCTGCAATGATACCAATAGTTTGCGTTTTCTGTCTCCGAAGGCCTTGGGCTACGTAGTTTAGCTTATAGCCCCTGCGTTCCACCACCTCTAAGACCCTGGCCTTTGTTTCTTCACTAACTTTCTTTTTCCCATTCAAGATATTAGAAACAGTTGCCGCTGATACTCCGCATTCCTGTGCAATTTCTTTTAAAGTTACCAATTTTACTTTTCCCCTATTCCATTTATAGAAATACCTTATGTTTTCCTCGGTTAATCGTTTTAATAATTGTAATATGTTTTGCTCTTTGTGGCAACCAAAAGTCCACTTGCAAATCGCTTTTAAAAAAAAGAGGCCTTGTCACATTTCGTGACAAAGCCTCTCATTCGCTAGTTTATCATGTTGTCTTCAAGAATTATTCCTGAGTAGTTGTCTCCTGCTCTACAGTAGGCTCTACTTCGTTTTTCTTCTTGAGATAGGTTTTGATTGCAAGTACTTCCAAGCATACAATCAGTGCAAGTAACAATACATCTACTACATAGATAGCAATCTTCCAAGCAGGTACGCTTGTCTTCACATCTGTAGCATAAGCGCGACTATTTACAACAGTGTACAGAATGTTATGAGAAGATGTTCTCATAGCCTGTACAGAAGTAGCGCTTGTCTGGTCAGTCACTGTACTGAACTCAGAAGGATAAGTTGCAAGCATAAGGTCGCAACCGTTACGGATCATACGGTCGGCATCCTGATAGCCATAACCACCGAAGTAGTCAGTCTCAGCAAGACCTCTGAAGCCCCACTCGCCGCGAAGAACGTCATTCAAAAGTTCCGGGCAAGCTTCTGCAGGAACGGTACCGATGTTGTTGAACGCTACCATTGTTGCTGCAGGTTCCGCATTCTTGAATGCGATTTCGAAGGATTTCAGATATACTTCACGCATAGACTGCTCATTGAGCCATGTGCAAAGAAGACCTGTTCTGTTTGTTTCCTGATCGTTTGTAGCAAAGTGTTTTACATAAGAGTATACACCATGATCTCTTGCGCCCTGGCAAGCATTTGCTACCATCCAGCCTGCAAGTACGCCATCTTCGGAGAAGTACTCGAAGTTACGTCCTGCGAATGCGGATCTGTGTGTGTTGGTTGCAGGTGCATACCAACCGGATACACCCATTTCATCTGCCATCTGGCCGATGGAATCACCAAAAGCTTTTGCGATATCTTTGTTCCATGTGCATGCAATCATAACTGCTGCAGGGAAACCGATGGAGCCCTGGTGTGTAAAGTTATTGTTAATGGATGCAGGACCATCGCAATCGATAGTCTGTACTTTACCGATATTAGCTACTTCTGTAGTCTGGTATCCACCAACACCTACAAGATTTACCATATCAGCTACAGTAAGTTCATCCAGAAGCTGATCCCACATAGGATCTTCGTATTCTTTGCCTCTTAAGTCAGCAAGCTTGATTCCGTTCTGAGCGCCTGTAGTTGGCATCTCATCAGCATCATTGTTAAATGCTGAAGGATCATAGTTTGTGTTGTTTAAGTAAGTAGCTTTCAGTGCATCAGACATGTTGTAATCAGCAGGAGCTGCTGTAGCATCTGCATAGTTTGCAAATCCGTCTGCTCTGGAAAGATAAGTTACGTTGTCGCCTTCTGCAAAGGCAAATTTGTTTGTAGCAGCCACTTCATCTGTGGATCTTGGGTTGCTTTCATCATAGGTAACGGTAGCATCTACGGTTACGGTACCTGTTGCGATTTTGTTGTGTGCATCAGAGTTGATAGAGATTTCATAATCTCCTGCCTCTAATACGTAGCAGCCAGCACCATAGGTGTCATAAGAAGCCATATCTTCCAGGTTGAAGGAGATATTCACTACTTCAGATGCGCCAGGCTCTAAGGTAGATGTCTTAGCGAACTGTACTAAGTTAGCTGCGGATTTTTCAATTCCACCATTGGTGTATGGAGGATTGTAGTATACTTCTACTACATCTTTACCGGCTACAGATCCGGTATTGGTAACTGTTACATCGAAGGAAACAGTGGTACCGTCATTTTTGATTTCACCCATTTCCTGAGTAAAGCTTGTGTAGGAAAGACCATAACCAAATGGGTATAATACCTGTGCGTCATAGTCAAAGTCCATATTGCCTGCTTCTGCTTCTGCAAAAGCGGTCTCATAGAAACGATATCCAACATAGATACCTTCTACGTAGTTTACGAAAGTAGGATAAGCTTTTCCACCTTCTGCAAACATATTGTCTACACCAAATTCTTCCATATTGGCATAATCGAAATCGCCAAAGTTGTTGGAAGTAGGTGTTGCCATTAAGTCTTTTACAAATGTATCAGCTGTCTTACCGGAAGGATTTACCTTACCTGCCAGGATTTCGCCAAGACCGTCAAAACCTGTCTGGCCTGTACCCGGGCAATATAATACAGACTGAATCTGTGGATATTCATTTACGAAGCCAAGCTCCATAGCGTTGGCAGAGTTTACTACTACGATAACTTTCTTGTAGTCTTTGGTTACCTGATCTAATAATGCTTTTTCACGATTAGAAAGCTCTAAGTAGGACTTGGAAGCATCCAGGTCATCTGCCTGATCAGAATAACGTACACCGGTAGCACCGAACATACCACCTTCTGCGAAGGTCTCTGTTCCGTCATAGCTTGTAGGAAGGTCTGCACCTTCACCACCGGAACGTGCGATGAAGAAGATTGCTGTGTCGGAGAAATCTTTTGCTGAAGTCAAAAGATCACCATATTCATCCAGCTTTGGTTCAGGAATTGTCCAATCCTGTCCCATCATACCAACAGTAGGTCTTGTAGCTCTCCAGTTTGCATAAAAGTCAGTTAAGTCTTTGTTATATGCAATTCCGGAATCCTCTAATCCCTGTAAGAAGGATACAGTAGGATATGCGTCAGATAACGCACCGGATCCTGTACCACCGTATACCGGGTTTGTAGAAGACCAACCAAATACGTTTACCTTTGCACCTTCTGCTAAAGGAAGTGCCTGTCCTTCATTCTTCAAAAGAACAATACCTTCTTCTGCAATCTGTGTGCATAAGTCTTTGGCTGTTTCGATGGTTTCTTCTCCAATTTTGCCTTCGCCCATAGCCAAGGAAACAATGGAGTACATCGGTCCAAATACAATAGAGTTTACAACAATTACTGCTGCAAGGAAAAATGCAAGCCATGCCTGCTTGCGGATGAAGCTCTTTAAAGGTTTCTTAACCTTTAATACGGCAATTGTGCAAATAATTGCCAGAGCCAGCACCACGCCAAGTACAATAAGCTGTACTTTCATGGTATCGAGGACTTTAAGGACGTCCTCAACGTTGATGTTTAACATTTTCACTCCTCCTTCTCTAATGAGAATCTATCTATAAGGCTTTTGCCTTTAGATTTAATTAATCCTGCTTTGGTGTCTCCGGGAAAATAATCTTGTTCACAAAGAAGAAGACCACCATAGAAATACCACCATTCATCACAACGGTTCCAATGTTATACACAAAATCAGGAACAAACATACCGGCAACCGCAACCCAAATACAGTTGATGGAGTTTACGATACATGTAATCAGGATAAATGCTGCAGTATACCATGCAATTTGCTTACCGGTGTTACCGTGGCTGCGGAACACTACTAATTTTTGAATCGGGAAGTTCATACATTCTCCCACAACCATGGCAACCATGTAAGCTGCAAAGTATGCCAGACCGCCCTGGCTTTGTTCATAGCCCAAAATGTTCCACTGGAATGTCTTGCCAAACAGTGTCATAGGGATTCCAGGCCAGCCAAAGGCACGATCTCCAAGTCCCTGAAAAGCCAGGGGCAAAAACTGAAGCATAAAATACTTCAAGACAGTAATTAAATTACTAACGATTACGAACAACCCGCCTTCTCTAATCCACTTAGATAAGCTGGGGTATTTTTCCTCAAACTTTTTCCATAAATTCATCGTACTTACCTTGCTTTCCGAAGTTCTGCTTCGTATTTCTTATTGGCTCTTTGATTACGGAAAAATCCGCCTATTACGCGTCCCATTCCTCTAAAGAAATGTCCGTTTGCAACTGTTACAAAGCCTTCTGCCATTTCTCTGGAAACCATTCCACCGGACATTTTGCACATTGCTCTAAAAGGCATGTTATAAATAAACATGATATTCAAGTCCGGCACGCCCTTTTCATAGGACTGATCCAGTTTCTTTTTCAAAATGCGGTAGATAAATCTACACAAACCACTCTTGGCATTTTCCATCTGGCATAATGCGTCATTAATTTCCAAAGGCCCTACTTTTTCTTCCGGCAGCGCTCCGGCATACAGTAATTCAAACTCCTCGTAATGCACATTTCTGACAAGTCCAGCCTTATAGCTTGGAAGCTTCTCAATGTCATAAGGCATTGCTACTTTTGTGCCCTCTTTCTGTATGCTATCTTCCAGACGAATGTCTGCCACACTGGCACCTACGTAAATCTGATATGTACCAGGCTCTACTTCCCAGTTATTACTTACTGTTGAGAAATAACGGAAGGTCTTATCATCAAAAGGTATTTCTACTGTTTTGGTTTCTCCGGCTTTTAGCCATACTTTTTGAAAACCTTTTAGTTCTTTCTTTGGTCTAATCAGACCGCTTTCCTTCTTGCCTACATAGAGCTGTGCGATTTCTGCACCATCTCTGCTACCTGTATTGGTAATGTCAAAGGCAACGCCCTGTTCCGTTACCTTTAAATTGTCATAACGGAAGCTGGTGTAAGAAAGGCCATATCCAAACGGGAACTGAATCGGAATATTGGCTGTATCATAGTAACGATATCCGATAAATAAGCTTTCTCTATACTGCAGGTTGCGTCTTTCCTGGCCTGCGTAATTCACTACGGAGCAATCTGTGTATGCAAATGGGTAGCTTTCAGAAAGCTTGCCTGTAGGAATCTCAATTCCTGTAATCAGATCAAGGAGTGCGGACGCACCGGCCTGACCGGACAGATATCCGTGTAAAAGCCCCTGTAATTTATCAATCCAAGGCATTTTCACAGCGGATCCGGCGCTTAATACACCTACAATATTTTTATTCTGAATGTACAGGTCTTCTAATTCTTTGATCTGATAATCCGGTACATCCATAGACATACGGTCACCGCCTTCGCTTTCGGCGATCTCATCAAGTCCAAAGAAGAATAGAACAACATCTGCCTCAGATGCCTTCTCTACTACCTGCAAATCATAATTACCAATTTCAGAAAGAATGCTTTCCACCTTTGTAGCATTTACCTGAGAAGAACCGGCTCCCTGATATCTGGGTTTCTCTACAAAAGGTCCTTTAATTGCTACTTTGGCACCTTTCTTCAGCGGCAGAATATCATTTTCATTTTTCAAAAGTACTGCACTATTGACTGCTGCCATCTTTGCAACTCTGTGATGCTCTTCCACGTCAAAACCTTTGGTGTGGTCATTGTCCTTCGTTGCAAGTGCCGCTTCAATGAGTGGCGTAATGGCTAAATCAACTTCTTCTTCCGTCAGTCTGCCGTTTTCTATTGCCTTCAGCACTTCTCTGGCAGAATCCAGGCCTGGATTTGGCATTTCCACGTTAGACTGGCACTTAACACCTTCCACATGATCGTTGCTAGCACCCCAGTCTGTTACCACGATGCCATCAAATCCCCATTCTTTTCTCAGCACATCTACAAGCAGGTGCTGATTCTCGTTGGCGTATTTACCATTCACCTCGTTATATGCGGACATGATTGCTTTTGCATGTCCCTCTTTCACTGCAATTTCAAATGCAGTCAGGTAGATTTCACGAAGTGTTCTTTCATCTACTACTGCATTCATTGCCATACGTCTGTACTCTCTGGAGTTCACTGCAAAATGCTTTGGACACGCATAGACATTTTTGCTCTGAATACCGCGAATATAGGATGCTGCCATCTTACCTGCTAAAATCGGGTCTTCAGAGAAATATTCAAAGTTACGTCCACAAAGTGGAGAACGTTTCATATTAAGGCCAGGTCCAAGAAGAACGTCTACCTTCTGCGCCAGAGCTTCCTCACCCAATGCTGCACCTAACGCTTCACCAAGGTTTGGATCCCAGCTGTTTGCTACTGTCGCTGCAGTCGGAAAGCAGGTAGCAGGTAAAGAAGCATTCAAACCCAAATGATCTCCTTCCCCTTCCTGACGACGTAATCCGTGAGGGCCATCGGAAAAGGTAATGGACTGCAGGCCAATGCGAGGAATATCTCTGGATTCCCACTCATTTTTACCACTGAGCAGCGCTGCTTTTTCCTGAATCGTTAACTTTGCAATAATATCTTTTACGTTCATAGTTTCCTCCATAATCCTTAATTTTCTTATATCACAGTAAAACACAAAAAAAATCGTCCTCGGGATAACTTGTCGAAATCCGAGGACGATTTGCATCATTCATGATTCTATTTTGCGTTCAATAAAACTTTTACTTTAAACCAGCCATCTTCGTAGGTTGCCTGCATAGCCCCATCGTACTTCTCCGCCACCTGGCTGATAGACTTTAACCCATATCCATGATGAATGGGATCTGCTTTAGTGGTACGGATACGTTTCTCAATAGGCCCCATCTCCTTCGCCATTTGAACCTGCTTTTCCAGCTCAGGATTTTTGGCATAATTCTCGCACTCCACAATGATAAACTGATTTCTTTTTCGTACAGACAGGGTAATCAGTCTTTTAGACACATTCTCTGTCTGCTGGGTGGCTTCTATGGCATTGTCCAAAAGATTGCCAAAAAGGGAACAAATATCTTTCACATGGATGCCCGCCAAAGAAGGGCCATCCACCATGGCATTTAACGTAATCTCCTTTTTTGCGCACTGTAAGCTCTTGGTGGTCAGGATTACATCCAGCACCTGATTTCCGGTGTTCATAAAGGATTCCTGAATGGCTATCGCCTGCTCCATATCATCCAGCACTTCGGCTCTTTTTTTCGGATCATCTTCCGATTTCAAAGCTGCCACATAGTGCTTCATGTCATGAATCTCTTTTCGCAGAGCCTCAGAATTATCAATTGCCAGTTTATACTGCTCGTATTGTCTTCGAAACAGTAGGTTGATTGCATCATTCTCGTTTTTGATGCTTAGTTCGTTTCGTCTTCCCATCTCTGTCATCAGCATCAGCATGCCTCCGAAATCTACCAAAGTACGGACATACAGCATATTTTCTGATGCAGAAAAAGGAGTTCCTGCCCATACAAAGCTGATATTGGACATGATGAAAGCACCTACACCGGTAGCCAGGACACTAAACATCTCTTTCGTGGTAATATTCAGATCACGCTCTCTTGAGATATTGCCTCTTTCAAATCGATAATAGACCAGATATACCGCGGTATACACCACAATCATTACACAACAGGATATCGCAAAGGATTTTCTTCCGGAGATAGCAAGGAACCAAACCTCCAATTGTTTATATAAGGAGGCCGCAAATTCTGCCAAAACAAAGGCGTGAGTAGCCAAAACCGCACAGTCTCTCGGTTTTATGTCCAGCACGAAGAAGAGGGAAATGTAAATAATTCCCACCGCAACAACCATGGTGGGAATCCAAAAGTAAATCGGCAGCAAACCTGCCACGAACTGGACAATCACCTGTAGCGCTAAGGCTATAGCGCTTACAACCCAAAGGTCCTTGCCGAAATATCTCCTCTTATAGATGTGATAATACACAAATACCGCCAGCCATTCAGCCAATGCCGTAAAAAGTCTAGGAGTATCCTGAATCGCCGTAGGATTCAAAAAAGCATTACTCATTTCGAATCTCCAATTTCACTACATAATATCTGCTGTCAATTCCGCCATAAAGTCTTTCTTTCTTGCCCTACTAATGGGTAGCTTATCTCCGGAACTCAGCACCACCTCTTCTTTTTTTACAGCTTCTACCGCTCCCAGATTCACCAAATAGGCGTTATGGCATTTGCTAAATCCATGTTCTCCCAGAAGTTCTTCGTATTTTTTTAACGGCCCTGCAGTGGTGTACACCTGATTCCCGGTATGAATCAGGACGTTGTTTCTCTGGCTCTCTATGTACTCGATCTGATTACAGTCCAGCCGAATCTGCTGATCATCCACAGATACGCGGATATAGACATGTTCCTGTTTTGCCTTTACTCTTTGAATCGCCTTATCCAAAAGCTGCTCCAGCGCCGTATAGGGCACCGGCTTGAGCACATACCCCAGCGCATCCACAGAGTATCCTTGCACAGCATATTGTACCGTTGTAGTGATAAAGATAATCACCACGTCACTATCCTGCTTCCGGATTTTCTCAGCCGCACTCATACCATCCAGGTGCTTCATCTGAATATCCAAAAGCAGAATATCGTACTGTCCCTGGTAGTCTTCTACCAAATCCAGGCCATCCAGCATATGGGTCACAGAAAACTCCAGTTTATTCTTTTCCCCATAACGGTCTATATAATTTCTTAGCAGATTTGCAGCTGCCTGTTCATCCTCTACAATTCCAATTTTAATCATACTTGCCTCACCGGGCATTATTCACCCGTTCGAATGTAAGTCATGAACCTGTTACCATTTACGCTGTAACGTGCTTCCGCTTCTTTTTTGGATATTTTACCAAGGGTTCCGGCTACAGGATCCAAAACCACCACTTCGGTCTCGTTAAATCCGGTCAGGAGCTGACAATTGCCCTCCGGCAAAGTCACCAAAATTGGCAAATCCTGATTCAGATAAAACAGCACTGTATCCAGTGGACAGCCACTTAAATCCAGAACTTGCACATCACTTAAGTTATCTTGCAAAATATCTCTAATGCCTTCTCCACGTTCCAGCATATACTGCGCACTTCTGTTGACATTTTCAAATCGGAAAATGGTATCTATGCACGCAGCTACAGCGGATTGATTGTCTTCTACCTGTGTAGCGATAATCTTCATAATCTGATTACGTTGCACCAGGTTACCTCTATAGTATACGTAGTTACCACTATCGTTGATAACTACGCCTGCCTTTTCGTAAGCATCACGAATCGCGTTGCTTTCGTTAGTGTATACATGCTCTAGTCCATAAAGTCCATAGCGGAAGAATCTGCTGGCAGTCATTTCTGCAGCAGCCAGACTCGCCTCATTTTCCCCTTCAAAAAGAGCTTCTTTCGGTGTTAATAAGCGGAAATTCTTTTTCGGGAAGTCGCTTTTTGCGACCACCTGTGTAATGGTTTCGTAAGTGTCTATCGGCACCGTAACCACTTTATTCTTACCGTCTTCTATCGCTTCACTGTTTACAATCTGATTGTCATCAATTTCCTCAAAGCTATCGGTTTCCGGCACATATTTTACACGAGAAAGAATGATTTGTCTTCCATCCACACGGCAATCCGTTACATATTCTCCATCTGTTCCGTATTCCTTTAGGCGCTTGCCGTCAGCATCCATGATAATGATTCGATTCATCAGAAACAGGTCTTTTTCATTGGCGTCCATCTCAATGACGTCTTTTTTTGCAACGCCATAAATCAAATCTCCATCCAAATAGCCAAGAGGTTTGAGATACTCATTCCCGGATGAACGAATCTCATTTTTAATTCCTTCGTTGAGATTATAATTCACCATGGTCTTGATATACCCGTTTTCGAAATCGCTGGCATAGCAAAACATTCCTGCTTCCAAGGAGGTTTGATATGTATTTTCCTGCAAGTTCTGCGCCACAATAGAGGAGTTGTGGGTCTCTAAATCCACCCTGTAAACTGTGGTGTCCAGTTTCAAATACATGGTTTTGCTGGTATTGGTATAAAGCAAATCTTCCATGCTATCTTCCAACATACGTGGAGATCCGTGGTAAGGAATATAAACCAGTTCCTCCACAATGTTTTCCATACTATTGTACTGGTTAATCTGTAGCCCAACCGAGCCCTCGTGACGTCCCCTGTTCATGTAACCATAAACAGCAAACTGAATATTTCCGGACTCTTCTACATTTAAGATGCGAACCTGGTGATTATCATACACGGTTCTCTCATCCATATTGTCTCTGTCATAGAAAGAGAATAACAGAGCCATTTTACCTTCATCTATGTTGTAAGAGAATAATCTCTTGCCCACTGTCAGCGCAAAAATAGATCCACCGTCACATTCCTTTAGCTGGATTTTGGATTGATCCTGAATACCCAGAGTTAGGATATTTCCCGTATAGATATCTGAGGTCTCATCGAAAAGCTGATCCATGTATCTTACATAATCCAGTAAATACATTCGTTCTGTCGTATAACGAATACGGAAGTACTCATTCACCAAGAATCGTTCCTTTGTTCTGCCGGTAGGTATTTCCACCATAGACTTCACACGGAAGGTAGCGGTTTCTTTCATCATCTCGGTGATTGCGACATCCGGCTCTCCCACTTCGCTGACCGGAAGCTCCCCGTAGGTTACCTGGCTCAAGCTACTGTGGATATCCACCCTCTCGTAGGTAGAATTATCTCCGGAAGAATCCGGCTCCAGGTAAGTCGCAAGTTTCGATTCTGCCGTATTTTTATCAAAGGTTCCCTGGTGAAAATTCTTTACAAACTTCACTTTCTCCGCCACATGATAATCTTCCTGTTTTAAAAGTCTCGTATAGTATCGAACAACTTGACCGGAGTTCAGTTTCAATTTGAAAATCAGGTTGTATTCTTTTCCCTGCTGAATTAAGTCCTTAATCACAAGAGAAGTCTGTAGTTTTTCATCTCCTGCTTCTGTGGTTTCCAACACACCATCCTCAATGAGTCTTTGTCCATCTGCCCCTCTCACCTCATAGGAAAGTTCACGAACCTGACTACCATAAGTATCTACCATGACACCCAGATTTCGGTCCATATCAATAGGGGTTATGGTATCGCGCATATAGCTATTTTCCATATCCTCACTATAACCATGAAGGCAATTCACTGTATCTTCTCCTACCACCATGTGCAAAAGAGGATAGGTAGCCTTTCCCATCTGAGCTGTCAGGTCTGTGTTTCCCTGATTAATCGCCATTTCCATGACCACCAGGGCTATTATGAAACTGAATGCAAAAAATAATATTTTACCAATAGATTTTTTCACGTTGCTTTCCTACCTGTTACCTGTTACTATCTATCTAAATAGATAGGAGGGAGTATTATGCAAGAGTTACGATTGTACCGCAAACGTTTAATTCCGGAAGAATGCATTCTTCTAAAGGATGATATCATCCTTGAAGCTGATGAGCATCATATTCTCACGCAGTGGAATACCCTAAAGCCCAAAAAAGACTTAGACCACGGTTTCTCCTGCTGCTATCTGGATTTGGGAATTAAAGTCAGTAAGTTTATGCGCAAAGACAATAGCCTGATATATTGGTATTGCGATATCGTAGACTATTCCTGGGAAGACGATGATCACACGCTAATCGCAACAGATTTGTTGATTGATATTCTGATTTATCCGGACGGACAGTTAAAAGTGTTGGATCTCGACGAACTGGCTGAGGCCGAGGATAAAGGACTCATATCCTCTGACCTGCTCAAAAAAGCGCTCCGCCGGGCAAACCTGCTTTTAACTGACATTTATGCCGGCAAGTTTCATCCATACATCGAAAATATGGAACACCTTTAATAGAAAATGTGACCACCGATGGACAATCCTGTCAGACCCTCAATCGGTGTTCTAAAATATACACAGTTTCCTACGTTGGAAACACCACTCATAGCTTCATCAGCCGCTTGGTAACAGGCGGCTGTTGCTCTATCTTCCGCCAATGCCAAAGCAAGTCTTCCACTTCCTACCGGCGAAAACTGTCTATTCTGATAAATGACACCCGTGACGGTATCCGGATAAACACTACTTAATAAGCGATTGATTACCACAGCTCCTACAGCCACTTTGCCTTCATATGGTTCCGCGCCTGCCTCGCAATAGATGAGATTGGCCAGAAGCTTTCTGTCTCCTTCCGCAAAAGTCACCTGAGAAATATCTCTTTTTGCGGATGCTTGTGCCAGCCTGGACATTGCCAGTTCTTCCTCATATTGTTTTTTCAAGGCGGCTATATTTTTATCCTGTTCCTTGATGGATGCTTCATATTGACTTATTTGCGTTTCTGTCACAGAGATTTGATCTGCATACGCAGCAATACTGTTTGAAGTGGAGCTCACCAGTCCACTTACTCTAGACTGCTCCGCTTCCTGCTGCACCTTAATCTGGGCAAGTTCTTCTTGTTCTGTCTCTAAGGTCTGTTTTCTGACAGCTATGTCATCTCTTGTCTGTCTATATTCTACAAGCATCTTACGATCATAGTTGGACAAAGCTTCGATATACTCATAATAGTTCAGCATATCGGAAAACTGATTTGCTTTCAGCAAAAGCTCCATCATACCAAAATCACCATTCTCGTATAGATACTGAATTCTCTTTTTCATGGCAGCGTACTGATCATCTGCCTTTTTTTGTGCGTTCTCTAACTCTGCAGTAGTTTCCGCAATTTCCCCTTCTTTGATGTGAATCTTGTCTTCAATTTCTGCAAGATTTTCGCTCACTTCTGTCAGTTGATTATTTAAATT
Organism: Lachnospiraceae bacterium; assembly: GCA_015056765.1. Taxonomy (GTDB): domain Bacteria; phylum Bacillota; class Clostridia; order Lachnospirales; family Lachnospiraceae; genus SIG336. Next base: position 21,689 of record SVFQ01000011.1, on the reverse strand, counting down.
TTGCAGAGCTCCTTGCAGCTGGTTTTGCTGCCCCTGCAGATTATTCAGGTTATCTTTTGACTGGTTCATCTCATTTGCTGTTTGATTTCTCTGCTGCTGTGCTTGATCCAGTCTCTCTTTTGTAGTTAAAGCGAGGCAGGAAAAAGGAATGCAGAAAGAAAGTACCATAGCAAGTATTACGGCGCTTAATTTTCGTCTCATTCGGTTTCCTACCTCCCTTCCTATTTTTATAAATCCAGTGTGATGCTACGGCCGGTGGCTTCATATGCTTCATATGCAACGCCTGCCGCATCAAATAATTTCTTCGCTGCTACATTTTCCGGTGAACCGGCATATTTATCGCTTCCGTAGATTACCTTTGTAATCCCGGCCTGAATGATGGCTTTCGCACACTCATTACAAGGAAACAGCGATACGTACAGCGTCGTATCTTCCAGACTACCGCCTCTGTAATTCAAGATGGCATTTAGCTCACTATGGGTTACAAAAGGATACTTGGTCTGTAAAGGATCCGATCCCTCTCTACTCCAAGGAAACGCATCATCAGAGCAGCCCTTAGGCAAACCGTTGTAACCAATAGATAAAATTTTGTGTGCCTTACTTACAATGCAGGTTCCCACCTGGGTATTGGGATCTTTGGATCTCATACCTGCCAGTTTCGCCACACCCATGAAATACTCATCCCAGCTGATATAGTCTTCTCTTTTCATCGATATCCCTCTTATTTGGTACCGAAAATACGATCTCCGGCATCACCTAAACCTGGTACGATATAGGCATTCTCATTCAGTTTCTCATCTACTGCACCTACATAGATATCAATATCCGGATGATCCTTGGATAATCTTTCGATACCTTCCGGTGCTGCAATGATGCAAAGGAAGTGAATCTTCTTGCAGCCTCTGTCTTTCAGCATTTTGATGGCTGCAGAAGCAGAACCACCGGTAGCCAGCATAGGGTCTACTACAAATACTTCACGTTTGTCACATTCAGCCGGTAACTTGCAATAGTACTCTACCGGCTCATGGGTTTCAGGATCACGGAACAAACCAATATGACCTACTTTTGCAGCAGGAATCATATTTAATACGCCGTCTACCATACCAAGACCTGCACGAAGAATTGGAATGATAGCCATTTTCTTTCCTTTGATTTCTTTTACTGTGGTTTTGCAAATTGGTGTTTCGATTTCCACATCCTGAAGAGCGATGTCTCTGGTTGCTTCATAAGTCAGAAGCATAGCAATTTCACTGATAGTCTCACGGAAATCCTTTGTACCTGTGTCTGTTCTTCTGATAAATCCAATCTTGTGCTGGACCAGAGGATGATCCATAACTGTTACTTTACCCATTTTGTCCTCCTAAACTTACCCTTCTATTTTTCTTATTCTTCTAGCGTGACGTTCTTCCCCGGAAAACTCTGTTTTCAAGAAAGTATCCACGATTTCTAGCGCTAATAATTCACCGGTAATACCGGCACCCATTGCCAAGACATTGGCATCATTATGCAAACGTGTCATCTTTGCAGTCAAACTGTCTGAACATAATGCACATCTGATACCGGGTACCTTATTTGCTGTAATAGATACACCAATACCGGTAGTACAAATGACAATTCCCTTTTCACAGGTTCCGTCTGCAACTGCTTCTGCTGCAGGACGAGCAAAATCCGGATAATCACAGGAATCTTTGCTGTTTGTTCCAAAGTCCTTTACCTCATATCCTTCTTTTTCCAAATGGTTTTTTACGGCTTCTTTTAAATCCACCCCACCATGATCTGATGCGATTGCAATCATTTCAGTCTCCTCCTATGTTTCTATATATGCTCCACATGATGTCCGGCCGCCTTCAGCAACCTGTTCATGATAGCTACACCAATACCGCTTTCCGCAAAAGACTCGGAGTACATCACTTCCATGCCTTCGTCATCGAATTCTCGCAGCACTCTATAAAGCTCTCTCGCCACCGTCTCTTCGTTTTGACGGTTTCCTACGCTCTTCTTGACTCCTTGTGGGTACAGGGCTTTGGTCTCATCCGTGCAGATGATTCCCACCTTTTGCCCCTTTTCCAGTGCCTCTTTTGCATGAGCGTTAATCCAATCCACCACCTTAGCGCTTTCACCGTCTACAATGGTGAGCTCCCCCTTTGGTGCGTAGTGTCTGTACTTCATTCCCGGAGCTTTTGGCGCCGTCTTCGAAGTTGGGTCTAGTAATGTTTTATCTACTGCTACTTCACCCAGCACCTCTTCCAGCATCTCTTTGGTGATATAGCCCGGACGCAAAATCATAGGCGGTTCTACTGTCATATCCACAATGGTAGACTCAAGGCCAATGCATAACTGCCCACCATCTAGAATCATTTCTATTTTTCCATCCAGGTCTTCTGCCACATATTTTGCAACTGTTGGGCTTGGACGACCTGATGTGTTGGCAGACGGTGCTGCAATATAGCCATCAGCGGCCTTGATAAAAGCCATGGCCACCTTATCGCTGGGCATACGAACCGCCACCGTCTGAAGGCCTCCTGTTGTTTCTAGCGGCACCTTATCAGACTTATTGAAAATCATGGTCAAAGGTCCCGGCCAAAAACGGTCTGCCAGCTGTTTTGCCTTCGCGGGAATTTCCTCTACGATTGACGAGAGCATCTCCATTTCTGCAATATGGACAATCAAAGGATTATCACTTGGGCGACCTTTGGCCGCATAGATTTTACGAGAAGACTCCGGATTCAACGCATCACCGCCTAATCCATACACGGTCTCCGTAGGGAAAGCCACCAAACCACCTTTGCGAATAATCTCGCCGGCTTCTCGAAGCGCTTCCTGTCCTTGTTCAGTTTCCACATCGTCTTCCGTTAGACGAATGAGTTTTGTTTCCATTTATTACTCCTGTGCATATTCTGCAATTACGGGCCATACATCAGGTGTTTCCATACCGATTTTCCAGAAGGAAAGGCCTGCAATATTATAATTTCGGCACACCCCAAGTTTTGCAGATATACTTTCTGCATCCTCTAACCAGATTTGATAGGTGTTACTTTCTTTCACCAGTTCTGCAAAGTTCTGGCAAGTTGCATCATCCCATGTGATGGTCAATCCATTGGAATCTGCATAATTTCTAGCTTCTCTCATACCCACTGCTTTGCTCATGGTCTCTGTGCCGTTCAGCGTCCAGATTCGTGTATAGAAGGGAAGCCCCTGAATCAGTTTTTCCTGTGGAACGTATTTTGCCATATCTTCTATGCTGCTCTGGGTATAACCAAGGGAAGATACGGAACCGGCCTCGCCGCCACCATAGTGCTCATCATAGCTCATCAATACCACATAATCTGCAAACACACCTTGCTCAGACCAGTTATAGTAAATTCGGCCCCCTACCGGTGGGTAATTGTCTACAGACAAAACGATACCTCTTTGTCTGCATGGAATGGAGATTTCTCTGATAAATTCCATGTAATCCGGGCCTGTTTCCTGACGAATCTTTTCAATATCCAGATTGATGCCATCAAAGCCATAAGCATCTACTTTGCTCATCAGATTCTGAATCAAAGTCTGTCTATTTGCTGCAGAGCCAAAAATGAGTTCCTCATCCAAGTCTACTGTTACGTCCTCTAAAAGTGCCCACACTTCCAGACCTTTTCCGTGGGCTTTATCCACATAGTCCTTGGCGCCTCTATCTCCAATACCACCCTCTGTATCATTGAGATAAAACCAGGTAGGAGAGATGACATTTAAACTCTGAGTTCCTGCCACCATCTGATCTAACTCATCCACACCGGAGTAAGAAAATACCTGATGCCAAGCCATTACGACTTTATGGTCTCTGGTTTGTGAGTGATAATCCACATCCCCATATACAGCGGAATTATCAGCAAAAATACGCTGTCCCTCTCCACTGTCTTCCAGGAACTTATTCTCCACATATCCGATGAACCCATCTGCTGTGGCGACTGCGGACCAATTCTCCATCTCATCCAGCAAAACCAGCTGATCTCCTGCAGAAACCTGTGTCAGGATTTCGCTCTTTACGCCGCCCTTTAGGCGCACTGCTGTATCCTTTTTGACCTTTTTCAGCGCCTCGCCATCATAACTTGTGTGAAGCACAAGGCGATTGGGTTCCGTGTAACTTGCATAGTCAAACACTTTAAACTGCCGTAAAAAATCTACCGCCAAATAAAAGGTATCCCCGTCGTAAAAACAAATAGGACAGGTCCACTGATTTGTGGTGTCTCCATCTACATAAGCAGCTTCTCCGATTTGCCAGGACAAAATGCGGTCCGGCAACACATAACGCACACTATTCTCTGCCTGATTCACATAGAATCGTGTCGCCACAAAATAATCGCTGACAAAATCATAAGGCAAATAAACGGCCCCATCTCTCATCAGCGCTTTTTCAGTCTGTATTTCTTCGTTTAAAACAATTGCTACTTGCGTATCATCTGTCAAACCATAGTAACTATTTAAATCCGCTTCTTCTTTCGAATAGGAATATTTCTCTTTCAAAGTACCTAATGCGCCTACGCCCAAAACAATAAAAATAAGGACGATTGCAGTAAATACAGGTATTAGTCGTTTCATTCCAGTACTCCTTTCAATCGTCCCTATTATACCAAACTATTCAGACCTCGTCTATAAATCTCCGCAGGGGGAAATCCCGCAAAAATCGCACAAAGAGGGGCTTCGTGAATCTTGTCTAAAGGTTTGGCTCTCTCATTTATAAAATGACTTTTTTCTATTCCTACTATGCAGAATTCCTTTCCTTTTGCCGATACTATATGTATCAATAGACCAAAAGTAACGTGATACATGTTCTGCATCGAAGAATGCGTAGAGTGCCAAACTGTAAAAATTCTTACAAAATCAGTGTTATAACTAAAAGTATAACGTAAAATAGTTCCTTGCTTTTTGACTATCCCAAGTCAATATAAATTATCTTTTTTGGATTTTGGATTATTATTTTAAATGTTTGTTTGGATATTTTCTGATTCGGCACATGGCCTTAAGACATCTTCTCGCTTATGCGAAAAATATGGAATAATAAGAATTGCTCTAAGAGCAATAAGAATTAGAAAATATACATGCCTCCTCTCCTTTACGGATTGTTTGGCACTCCGATTAAACACTATATCAAATTTTTCTAAAGAATGCAACAGAAAATATTAATTTTGTGTGAAAAGCCACCCAGGCATCTTGACTTAATCCTCTAATAAGGTTACTATTTGTTCAATTACCAAGGGTAATGAAAGTACAGAAAGGATGTGATTGCTTTATGAAAATTGAAAAAGTAAATGACCATCAAATTCGCTGTACGCTAACGAGAGAAGACTTAGCCAATCGCGAGCTCAAATTAAGTGAATTAGCATATGGAACAGACAAGGCCAAAAACCTTTTCCGCGACATGATGCAACAGGCTGCTTATGAGTTTGGTTTTGAGGCTGAAGATATACCGCTTATGATTGAAGCGATTCCATTGAATTCTGACTGCATCGTTTTAGTCGTTACAAAAGTGGATGATCCGGAAGAATTAGATACCAGATTTTCTCGTTTCGCTCCTTCCGTTCACGAAGAGCAGGATGAGTATGATGACGACTTTGACGAGGACGATGAGGACGAAGAGGATTCCGACGAGGAATTATACACTTCTCCATCGCCAGCCAAGGAAGTTAACTCAGGAGCACGTAACAGCAAGCCAAGCGCAAAAGCATTTTTATTTAGCAGCATGCAGGAATTAAGCAAAGTATCTCGCATACTTAGTTCCAGCCAGTTAAGTACCAACTCCCTTTACAAAGAAGGAAATAGCTACCTTCTTATCGTAGAGCCCGGAGACCTTAGCAGAAACTCTTTTGCAAAGATTTGTAACACCTTGTCCGAGTACAGCAGTTTGTATGCTTTACCCGTTGGTGGCAGTTCTTATTACGCAGAACACAAAGATCCAATTATGGCAGGAAATGCTCTTCAAATTCTTGCTACAATTTAATCCGCTAAGTACCAAAAAAGCCCGTTCACTCACGTGAGCGGGCTTTTCAATGTCCAAAAGGCTTTTTTACATTGCATCAATAACATTCATGATTTCATCAATATCGATGCCGTGTACCATGGCAGCTTCCTCAAGAGATTCTCCTGCAGCAGATGGGCATCCGATGCAATGCATACCTGCATTCATCAGTACCGGCACTACTTCAGGATTTGCTTTGATAATATCGCCAACTGTCATGTCTTTTGTAATTCCTGTCATGTCAATTTACCTCCTAATTCCGTACAATGCGTAATTCTCACGCGTGTTAACAGTATATAACTTTTCCCAGAAAGTGACAAGACGATTTGCTTTTCGTCACAGTTTTTTCATCTTTTTTTCATGGTTAGTGCCGTTTAACACGCTTGTTTTCTGACTTTTTTTCGTTTACAATGTGACTAATGAGATAATATCATTAAAAAGGAGGATTTTAAAATGGCATACGTAATCAATGATACTTGTGTAAGCTGCGGTACTTGCGCTGCACAGTGTCCAGTTAGCGCTATTTCCGAAGGAGATGGCAAATACGAAATCGACGCAAATACATGCATCAGCTGCGGTTCTTGCGCAGGTGTTTGCCCAACAGGCGCTATTTCTGAAGGCTAATTCAGACAACGAATTCAAAAAAGCTTCTTCTCGTATGAGAAGAAGCTTTTTTTGTGCTTTTAATGTTCTCCGGAATTTCGATCCAAATTGGCAAATCTGGTGTATTCCGGCATCCACGCCAAATCTACAGTTCCAATTGGGCCGTTTCTTTGTTTTGCTATGATGACTTCAGCAATGCCTTTTTTATCACTATCGTGATTATAATAATCATCACGGTAGATAAACATTACCACATCCGCATCCTGCTCAATCGCTCCGGATTCACGCAAATCCGAAAGCATAGGTCTCTTGTCCGGTCTACTTTCCACCGCACGAGACAGCTGAGATAAGGAGATGATTGGGACATTAAGCTCTCTGGCCAAGGACTTCAGACCTCGAGAAATATCAGATACTTCCTGCTGTCTGCTATCGCTCTTACCGCTACCTGACATCAGCTGTAAGTAGTCGATGATGATGAGCTTTAAGTCATGTTCTAATTTATATTTACGACATTTACTACGCATTTCCGCCAAGCTGATACCAGGCGTATCATCAATAATCAATTCGGACTTTCCAATCGTTCCTGCTCCTGCAATCAAATCCTGCCATTCTGTGTCAGAAAGCTGGCCGGTACGGATATGCTGAGCATCAACATGAGATTCCAGGGAGAACAGACGGTTCACCAGCTGTTCTTTTGACATTTCCAAACTGAAAATAGCAACACATTCATTGGCCCTAAAAGCCACGTGCTGGGCAATATTTAACGCTAACGCGGTTTTACCCATAGAAGGTCTTGCCGCAAGCAAAATGAAGTCAGAAGGCTGCAATCCGGCAGTCTTATAATCCAGGTCAATAAAACCTGTTGGAATACCGGTTACCGTACCCTGCATCTTAGACGCACGTTCAATATGATTCATGGCGTTCATAACGACACGCTCAATGGGCACAAAGTCACCTGTGTTTCGTTTCTGCACAATATTGAAAATGCTTTTTTCTGTCTGATCTAAGATGCTATCCAGCTCCTCTTTCTGCTGGTAGCAGGTGTCAGTCACTTCATTGCAAGCTCGAATCAGTCTTCGAAGCACTGCTTTTTTTGCTACAATCTCTGCATGATACTTCATGTTGTAGGAGACCAGTGTGGGGTCGAATAAATCCTTCACGAACTCCATACTGGTGATTTCCGGCGGCAAATCTTTTTCCTGCAGCTTATTCTGCAGGGTAATTAAATCTGCCGGTTTGCCGGCCTCTGTCAGCTCCACCATGGCCTGAAACACCACGCCCAGAGATTTGTTGTAAAAATCATCCGGCGTAAGGATTTCAGTAGCCTTCATGATGTTATCATGATCTGTCAGCATAGCGCCGATGACAGAACGCTCCGCCTCTCTGTCATGAGGCAATTCTCTTTTTATGATAGCTTCTTCGTTTGCCATTATTTCTCTTCTACCTGCACCCTAAGAGTAGCCATTACCTGTGGATGCAATTTAATGTTTACTTCATGTACACCAAAGGTCTTAATTGGTTCCATGACAATTTTCTTTTTATCGATTACAATATCAAGCTGTTTCTTTGTCTCCTCAGAAATCTCTTTGGAAGCTACAGATCCGAAAACTCTTCCGTTTTCACCGGCTTTCATGGTAACTGTGATTTTCTTCGTAGACAATTCTTCTGCCAACGCTTTGGCTGCATCCAACTGTTCCTGTGCTACCTTTGCCTCATTGTTTTTCTGAAGCTTCAAATCATTTTTATTGGCATTATTTGCTTCAACCCCGAGTTTTTGAGGCAGAATATAGTTTCTGGCATATCCATCATTAACCTCAAGGATATCGCCCTTTTTGCCTAGTTTTTTCACATCCTGCAATAAGATTACTTTCACTGGATTTCTCCTTCTTCTATCATGGTGTCTAATGTCTCTTTGATGACTGCAATAGCCTCTGTAAGGGTCACATCCTCCATCTGGCAGCCAGCCACATTCATGTGTCCACCACCGCCAAGGCGTTCCATGATAACCTGTACATTTACTTCATCAATGGATCTGGCAGAAACATAAATCTGATTCTGGTACTCTGTCAGCACAAAGCTGGCCTTTACGCCCTTCATATTCAGAAGCTCGTTGGCTGCCTGAGCCCCTAACACAGTAGGACTTTGCACATCCAGATTTACACAAGTGGAAATTGCATAGGAGCCACGGTAAATCTCCGCCTGGCTCACTGCATCCGCTCTTGCTTTATACTCATTGGCATCTTCCCTAAAGAGCTTCCGTACACGAGTAACATCCGCGCCGTTACGTCGCAGAAATGCTGCTGCCTCAAAAGTTCTGACGCCGGTTTTGGTCATAAAGTTATTGGTATCAATCATGATGCCGGAATACATACAGTCCGCTTCATCCGGTCTGATTTTGATATTGTCCCCAATATACTGCAAAATTTCGGAAACCATTTCGCATGCAGAAGAAGCATAAGCCTCTACATAGGACAACGTTGCGTTTTCAATGGTCTCTGAGCCTTTTCTGTGATGATCTAATACGATAATCGATTTACACAGCTTTAGAAGTTCCGGACATTCCGTGATGCTTGGTTTATCTACATCTACTACCACCAAAGCCGCGTTAGTGTCTGCAAGCTCTATGGCTCTTTGGCTATTTACGAACATGTCATCCTCGTATTCCGGATTATCCTGGAATAGGGAAATCAGCGGCTGTACAGAGCTTGTAATATCATTGATTACAATATAGGCTCTCTTCTCCAACGTCTTTGCAATACGATAGATACCGATGGCAGAGCCAAAGCTGTCCACGTCGCCAAGTCTGTGCCCCATAATCAGCACAGTATCTTTGCTGGTGATGATTTCACGCAGCGCCTGGGCTTTCACTCTTGCTTTTACCTTGGTATTCTTCTCTACCTGCTGGCTCTTTCCACCAAAGTACAGAACGGTTTCCGCATTTTTTACAACTGCCTGATCGCCGCCTCTACCAAGGGCCAGGTCGATGGCATTTCTTGCAAACTCATAATTCTGAGAGTAGGTCAGGCCATCCATACCCACACCAATACTCAGAGTTACGGCCATTTCGTTACCGATATTGACGGTCTTTACTTCATCCAGAATTTCAAATCTGGTCTCTTTCATCTGTTCTGCGGCACTCTTTCGCAGAATAACCAGATATTTATCTTTTTCCAGCTTTTTACAAATACCATCCAGGCTGGTAACGTATTTGTTTACCTTTCGATCAATCAAAGCAATCAAAAGGGATCTACGTACTTCCTCGACGCTTTCTAAGGCCTCATCGTAGTTGTCCAAATACATAAGCCCAATGGAAAGGCTCTGATTATCAATTTCACGAAGTGCCAAATGCAATGCTGTTTCATCGAAGAAATACATGGCATACATATAGCCCACTGTATCAAAGGCCTTTGCCTCATCTCCGGCACCACGCATGGAGATTCTCTGAATCTTCACATGATAATCTCGATTCTCCACCTGTACATCCAACTCGCACTCCGGATTCTCTGCATCTGCAGGTAATTTATCTCTTGTAATAGACGGAAAGACGCTGGTTACAGACTTCTTATAATCCATCTGTTTTTGGATCATTTCCTCAAAAGCCGTGTTTCCCCAGATGATTTTGCCTTCATCGTCCAGCAGTGCATGTGGCAGAGCCAAATCCTTCAGGAGCCTTTTTTGCACCTGGCCATATTCCGTGGCAAAATTCACCAGTTCTTCCGATATAACCGGTTTTAATCTGACATAAAGCAGAATGAAAAGCAGGTAATACAGGACGGAAAAGATCGCCAGTATCCATCCTGCGTCCTCATTCAGCATAAAGACTCCCACGTTTACAAACAGCAGGAGAATTCCCATATACAAAGCTGCACGCAAATAAAACCGTAATCTGCCTTTAATCCTAATATTTTTTTTCATATTTTAATCACGATTGGTTACCCAATCCCTCTCCCAATTCTAGGTTCAAACTAGAATAAGTATAGCAGATTCTGCGTTATTATTCATCTTTGGCTAGAGTAATTTCTTCACCAGCTTCCACTTTGCCAGGTCAAAAGGAGCATAACGAATCGGTATATCTACCTTACTGCTTCCCAGTATCACACTCTTCTCATGGGTAAAGGTTCGGAAACTGTAATATCCATGATAGGAGCCCATGCCGCTGTTTCCCACACCTCCAAAGGGCATATGGTGATTGGTAATATGTAAAATAGTGTCATTTACACAACCGCCGCCAAAGGGCATTTTGCCAAGGAGCCCTTGGATTTCTTTTTTGTCCCTGCTGAAAATATAGGTGGCCAAAGGATGTGGCCTATCCAAAACCTGCTCTACAGCCTGATTCAAATCCGTATAGCCAATTACAGGCAGTATCGGTCCAAAAATCTCTTCTTCCATGCTAGGATGGGTAAAATCTGCATCCAAAAGAAACGCCGGAGCGATTTTCTTACTTTCCGGATTGCCTTCACCGCCTAGTACTGCTCCCAGTTCTTTTTCTGCTGCGATAATTCCTGTCAAACGCTGATAATGCCTATCGGAAATGATTTTCGGGTAACCCTGATTATCCAAAGGATTCCCGTATCGCTTTACCAGTTCCTTCCCCAGCTCCTGCACCAGCGCCTCCTTTACCTTTGTATCCACCAGCACATAATCGATAGAGATGCAGGTTTGTCCTGCGTTTAAAAGTTTTCCCCAGAGAATACGCTTTGCCGCAAGTTTGATATCCGCAGACTCCGTCACAATACAGGGGCTTTTCCCACCTAATTCCAGCGAAACCGGTATTAATCGCTTTGCAGCTTGAGCCATGATTTGTTTTCCCACTTTCGGGCTTCCCGTGAAGAAAATATACTGATATTCCTGATCCAGAATTGCGTCATAATCCACTTCTAAGTCTACACCGTAGCATACTTCCTGCGGCAAACTGCTTTCCAGTATATTTTGTATCACCTTTCCCGTATGAGGGCTGCTTTTGGAACACTTTAGAACCACGCAGTTTCCTGCTGCCAGAGCTCCTACCACCGGCGATAATGCCAATAAGAAGGGATAATTCCACGGAGCCAGCACCAGCACTACTCCGTAGGGTTCCTGATAGATTCTGCTTCTTGCGGGAAATGTCCCCAGGGTCATGGCCACTTTCTTAGGCTTTGCCCATTTTTTCAAATTTCTCTTTATGGCACGCAGCTCCCCCAGCACCATGAAGATCTCTGTCATGTAACTTTCTGCTTTAGATTTTCCCAGATCCGCCTCCAGCGCTGCATAGAGTTCCTCCTCATGCAAACAGATGCCCTCCTCCAAGGCGGAGAGTATCTGCTGTCTGTAGGTCAGATCTCTGGTCTTGCCACTGCGAAAGCAGGCTGTCTGCTTCGCGACAATCTCTTCGATCTTATGTTTCATTTATTATACCAGTCCTTTATCTGTCTTCTTTACGTGTTTGAACACTTCTTCAAAACGATTCAATGCTTCATCGATGATTTCCGGTGTATCTGCCAAAGAAGTGTACAGACGGCTACCTGCCAGTGTTACGATACCATTTGCCATGTATGCAGCACCCATACGTTCCATGGAGTCTTTTCTTACATACATCATGTCTTTGTGTTTTAGCAGTCCTATAGCAGACTTGGCAAATGACATGGAGGAGAAGTCAAAGCTCATGGCACCCGTGCATTCTAAGTGTACGATGGAGCCCTGATTATATGCCACAAATGGAAGTCCGTAGCGGTCAATCAATTCTTTTAATCCATCGCAAAGTCTATCGCCCATACGTCCTGCAACTTCGCAGGCATTTGTTCTGGCGATTTCCTGGATAGCAGTATATCCGGCTACGCAGGAAAGCGGGTTTGCAGATAAGGTACCACCTACATAAGCTCTGTGCTTACCGGTAGCAAGGCCTGCTGCCATTAATCCGGCATATTCTTTCTTACCGCCTACACCACCGGCTGCAGGATATCCGCCGGCCACAATTTTACCAAAAATGGTTAAGTCCGGAACTACATCGAAGTATCCCTGTGCACCGGATAAAGCAACACGGAATCCGGTTACTACTTCATCAAAGATCAGTAATGCACCATAACGGTCGCAAAGCTCTCTAACCCCTTTATTGTAGTCTTTGGATACCGGTCTTGTTCCGCTTTCCGGGCCCACCGGTTCAAGCAATACTGCTGCAGTGCCGCCGGAGAGGCGATTTCTCTTCAGCATTTTTTCCAGCATCTCTAAGTCGTTTGGTCGTACTTCATCTGTTTTGCCAAAGCTGCTGCCTGGGATACCATGAGACTCTAACAGGTTACGGCTACCGGGAATCTTTAGGCCATATACCATCTGATCAGACCATCCGTGATAAGCGCCACCTACTTTTATAATATGTTTTTTGCCTGTGGCAATACGCGCAATACGGAGGGATGCCATAACAGACTCTGTTCCGGATCCCAACATACGGAACATTTCTACATTCGGCATGTGTTTATTGATTTCTCTCGCAATCAGCATTTCTGATTCATGCAGAAGGCCTGTTACTGGGCCACAATCATTCAAAAGTTCAATGACTTTCTGACGAATCACATCATAGTTGCTTCCCAGGATTGTAGGGCCACCAGCCTGCAGGAAATCGATATACTGATTTCCGTCTTTATCATACAGGTATGCGCCGTTTGCCTTTGCCATACACATAGGGAACGGCTTGTTAAATGCTAAGTTGTGTTGTACACCACCCGGAATATACTTCTGAGACTCCTGGAATACCGCATAGCTTTCTTTGCATTTATCGTCATAATACTTTAAAACGGTATTCTGATAGTAATCATCATCCACTTCCCAGATCGGTTGAGAGGTAAGTTTTTTTAATCTCTCATTGATCTCCTTTGGGTCATCCCATCTGCTGATTCCACAATTTTCCATGATTCTTCCTCCTGTTTTCTAAATGCTATTTTTGTTTTCTGCTCTTTTATTGGTGTCAATGGTCCCTCGAAACACCACAAATCTGTCATATAAGTATTCCGTAGACAGATTTAACGCCATATTGATTCCTGTTACCAAGTACTCATTCCAATGCAAGTCCTCTGCCAAAAAATTACCTAAAATCGTGGTTGTTGGTGTAAATACCAAATAGAACAAGGCCACCAACGCCATGGCTTTTGGCACGTTATTGGCACTCTGGAAAGTAAACTTCCGGTTTAATGTAAAATTCCAAAGCACGGACAGCACCAGCGCAATCAAATACTTGGGCCAGTAATGCCATCCCGTCAACTTATCCAGAAGTGTGAAGCTTAGAATTTCTATCACTCCCGCGGAAATCGAAAATCCAATGAATTTTATAACCCGCAGGAACTCTTTTCCTCTGTTTTCCTCTGCCATCTCGCACCTCCGTCATCAGCCGTTTTTCTGCTTGGAGTATTTCTTTTGGTACACAAATCGCATCAACGCGCTGTCGAACTTACCCAGCGCACACTGTTCTTTTGAGGATTCCGTATGCAGCGCACAAACTGCAGCTTTATCCACCAGAATCCGTAAAGCTTCTGTATCGCCCTTATCCATTCCGCATACTATGGCGCCCATTCCTTTGATCAAAAGGCTGTTCTCGCCCTTCTGCAGGTGTTTTATGATTGCTTCCGGGTCATCTCTTTCCACCTTTATTTTTCGTCCTATCATCTGTGCCATATCATCCAGGCACGCCACAATCTCTCGTCCTTTTTGCGACCAGCGTATCGTCGCATCTGTGTCTACCCACTCTGCTCTTTCAAAGTAGTGTCTTACTTCTTTCAGCAAGAATTCTTTTCTTTCGGTTCCCTTTTCATCCAGCGTTTTGGGACTTCCTTCCAGACCGGCGCAATTGGTTTTGCATAGGTTTTCCAAGTAGATGGCTCTTTCATATGCCTCTTCTTTTGTTCTGCCGGCAATCACCACGCCATGATGTTTCATCAGTACGGTATGGGCACCGCTTTCAAAGGCTTTCGTTACAGCATTTTTCAGTTTCCCGGTACCTGGCAGTCCATACTCTGCGATTGCCAGTCCCCCTAATTTTTCCTTGTCTTCCGCCTTTAGATATAAGCCTATGAAGCCATCCACACCGATTGCAGACGCATAGGTCTGATGCGTGTGAATCACAAAATTCACCTCCGGAAAAATCTCATAAGCTGCCGCGTGAATTCCCTTTTCACTTGACGGTTTATGGGGTCCTATCCATGTTTTGTCTGCCGGATGATACAAAGCCAAATCCGCCTCCGTGGTTTGCATATAATCCAGTCCACTTGGCGTAATCAAAAAGTGCTCTCCATCCACTTTGGCGCTGACATTTCCCCATGTTCTTGCTACCAGCCCATCACGCAAAAGTTCTTTTCCCGTATCCGTAATCTGCTTACGTAACTCTTCTTCCCTCATCTTCCGTTACCCCCTATTTTTTTGCGTTTAAAATTTGATAGTTCTTTTTATTGTTTTTATATAATCGCTTAAAGACGCGATATCCCCGTTCATAAACCTCTTTATTATCCGGATTCGGCGTATATACTGCCTTCACCTTAACCATTCTTCCTGCATCCCCAATGCAGTTTACACAGCCGCTTCCTACTGCCACTAAAAGGGCAGCGCCCATAGCTCCTACATCCTTAGCCTGTTCCACGGTTTCGATTTTTCTTCCGGTTATATCCGCTAAAATCTGACTTGTTACCTCCGACAAGGATCCGCCTCCTACAAAACGAATCGTGTCCGAAGTTTTGACCTTTTTGTCTTCACACTCAAGCATCCAACGCAGATGATAACAAATGCCTTCTATCACTGCTCTAAGCATTTCTCTTTTGTGCGTATCAATCTTGATATTAAAAAACATGCCGGCCGCATTTGGATCTTCGAAGGGACACCTGTTTCCGTGTAGCCAGGGTGTAAAAATCACTCCTCCGGATCCGGGACTTACTTCCGAAATCACTCTAGACATGTAGTCGTACAAGCTAATATATTTTGCTTCTATAGAATGCTCCACGTCCTTTTTTTCCAAGTAGATATTGATTTCATCTAGCACCAGGTGATCTTTCACCCATTCAAAACACTTCCCGGCCGTCTCCATTTCAGCAAAGTAGTTGTACCTACAGGTTTGCGCACCTACGATTCCGCCTATCATGGCCCCCAAATCCACAGCCTGCTTTTTAATCACAGTTTCAATCCAGCCGGATGTACCCCAGTAAATATGGGTATCACCTAATTGCGTACTGCCGGCGCCAATACCAATGAGCGTCGCATCTCCACCACTACCATAGACATCAGTTCCGGGTAAAAGCCCCAGCTCTGCCGCCTGCTGGTCTCTTAGTTTTCCTGCCACTTCCCCGCAGCCAATGATTCTGGGTAAATGCTCCATGTTTACACCATACATGCTGCAAAGCTCCTTACTCCAGCAGTTTTTCCCCGCCCTACTGTCATAAAGGAACGTGGCATATGCACTATCCGGTGTCATAATGCATTCTCCCGTCAATCGTGCTATGAGGTATTCCTTCACATCTAACCACTTATAGATTTTGTCATAAATCTCAGGTTCATTTTGCTGTACCCATTTGTACTTCCAAAGAGGATCCTTTACACTGGTTGATGCAGCATGGGTACGACGCAAACTCTTTAACAGCATACCGACATTTACCCCGGCGCAGGTAATGCCACATCCCTGGGTCTTACGCATTTCTTCCCCTGCCCTTTGATCCATATAGCTCATCGGTCGGCGCAATGCGTTACACTCCTTGTCTACCAGCACCAGCCCCTGCATCTGAGAACAAAAGGAAATCCCAACTATCTCTTCCGGACTGACTCCCGTCTTCTCTAGCAGTTTTTGTGTGCAATCTACCATGGCGGCCCACCACTCCTCTGTATCCTGTTCGGCTCCGCCATTGTCCAAGATATAAAGATTGTAAGTAGCGTACTGTCCTGCCACCAAGCGTAGCTCTTTGTCGATTGCAAAAAAACAACATTTTAACCCGGTTGTTCCAATGTCATATGCTGCTACATATTTCATAGTTATACCCCCAATACAGTTTTCACAAATCCTATAAACGCTTCTCCCATTTCTTCCGGATGATGTTCCACCTCATCACCACAGAATATCTTCATTCTTTCTTTGTAATATTCACAGCTAAAAGAGAACTGAAGCATCATCAGCAAATTATCGAAGAAAAAAGCCATCATTTTGGCATCTCCTCGATAGGCCATTCGTCCCTCTTCTTGCGCTTTACGAAATAATTCTTCATAAACCTTTGAGGCGCTGCTTTCTATTTGCTTCGCCAGTTCCTCCGCATATTTTTTGCAGCTTCCAGATGTAATCTCGTTATACAAAACGTAATAGGCCGGATGCTCTTTCGCCTCTCGAATCAAGGTGTGCACCAGATTCTCTATACAATTTTCCAGGTCCCCTTCCCGGACAATAACCTGTTCCATGGCATTCTCTAAAAGTTTCAGAGAATGCTGCACGCATGCCAAAAAGAAATCGTCTTTATCTTCATAATACTTATAAATAACGCCTACGCTAACCTTTGCTCTACCTGCAATACGACTCATGGCCGCCCGATCAAGGCCATACTCTGCAAACTCCTCAATTCCCGCCTCCATCAGGCGTTGCATGGATTCCTCACTTAATCTCTTATACATCTCTATCCCCTACTAGAAGTGTATCTGCAACTCGTGAATAATCATTCACGTTATCTGAATATATTATCTAATATCACAAATCGTGCGTCAATACATTTAAAAACAAAAAAGAGACTTTCTAGTTTACGATTTTTCAATAAAAAAAACCGATTGTTGAGTACTAGTCAACAATCGGTCTTCATTCATATTATTCTTAGTAGGAATTAATCCTGTACGTATGGCATAATTGCCAGATGTCTTGCTCTCTTTACAGCAGAAGTTAAAGCTCTCTGATGTTTTGCACAGTTACCTGTGATTCTACGAGGAAGAATTTTACCTCTTTCAGATACGTATCTTTTCAGTTTAGCTGCATCCTTATAATCGATGGTGTTTTCTTTACCACAGAATACACAAACTTTTTTTCTTCTGCGAATTCCGCCTCTTCTTTTCATAGGAGAGTCGAATCTATCACTCTTATTAAAAGCCATTTTATTGCCTCCTATCCGAGCCTATAACATAAGCTCTGATTCTAATAGTCTTTAAGTAAATGGAAGCTCTTCATCGATACCGTCTGGAATATTCATAAATCCATCAGCGGCACCACTTACCTGAGCATTCCCTGCTGGTGCTCCGGAGAAGCCCCCTTCAGATCCGGAACTATTTTTGCTTTCAGCGAACTCCTGATCTTCAGCAACTACTTCTGTAGTATATACAGTCTGTCCATCTTTGTTGGTATAGCTACCAGTCTGGATACGACCTGTTACTACGATTTTAGTACCTTTATGGAAATACTTTTCAGCGAACTCTCCGCTTCTTCCAAAAGCTACACAGCTAATGAAATCGGCAGTCTGCTGATTGTCCCCATTTCCTCTGGCATTAAATCTACGATCTACAGCTAATGTATATCTCGCAATTGCTAATGGATTCTCAGAATTCTGAGAATATCTAACCTCAGGGTCTCTTGTTAAGCGTCCCATAAGAATAACTTTATTCATACGTTCTCCAATCTAGATTATTTCTCGTCTTGTTTTACGCATAAATATCTGATGACATTATCCATAATGCGGACACGGCTTTCGATTTCAGCTGGTGCAGATGTTTCAGCATCGAACTGGATGAAATAATAGAAGCCTTCTTTCATCTTCTGAACTTCATAAGCAAGTTTTTTCTTGCCCCAATCGTCCACATTTGTAATCTGTCCGCCGAATCTTTCAATGAGAGCTTTGCACTTTTCAACAGTTGCATTTCTCACTTCGTCATCGACATTTGCGCTAACAACAACGGCTAATTCATATTTCGTCATGTTATTAGTACCTCCTTTTGGTCTCTGGCCCTCCACTCTCGGAGAGCAAGGAAATTAATATATCACAAAGAAATACTTTACCATGATTTATCAATCTTTGCAAGTATTTCTTATGATTTCACGTATATTTTTTTCTGCTTTGACTCTTGGAATCATGACTTGATGTCCACAGCCAACACACTCCAAACGAAAATCCGCACCTATGCGGAGAACTTTCCAATTCTTACTTCCGCATGGATGCGGCTTTTTCATCACTAAGATGTCTTCTACTTGAATATCCATTTCCCTATAGCCTATCTTTTACGTTTTACTTCTTCTGTTTCCGATTCCTTCCAAAGACTATGAAAATTACTTAAGGAAGCTGTGAAAAGATTTCTCCAATACTTCCGTGCACCACCAAATCAGCCATGCCGTCTCTTGGAGTCGGCGTCTTGTTAACCAAAACAAGCTTATTCCCACTGTAGTAATCAATCAGACCGGCAGCAGGATATACCGCCAGACTCGTTCCACCTATGATTAGCATATCCGCATTTTGAATCGCCCGCACCGATTCCTCTATGGTGCGCTGATCAAGCCCCTCTTCGTAAAGAACTACATCAGGTTTAATCATACCACCACATTCGCAATATGGCACGTCTTCTGCATTCTTTACGGCTTCCACCCCAAAGAATTTACCGCATTCTTCACAATAGTTGCGAAGCACAGATCCGTGCAGCTCATATACTTTCTGACTTCCGGCCTTTTGATGCAAACCGTCTATATTCTGTGTTACGATTGCCTTCAGTTTTCCTCTGCTCTCCCACTCTGCCAGCTTTTTGTGTGCAGCATTGGGTTCTGCATCCAAGTATAGCATTTTGTTTTTGTAGAAACGGAAAAACTCCGATGGATTTCGTCTATAAAAAGTATGGCTCAAAATGGTTTCCGGCGGATAGTCATATTCTTGATTATATAATCCATCTGTACTTCTAAAGTCCGGAATTCCACTTTCTGTAGACACACCGGCGCCGCCAAAAAACACAATATTGTCAGACTCTTCAACCCACTTTTTTAAGGTTTCCAATCCTTCCATTTGCTCTCCCTCCATACGGAACTAAAACGTAGCGTAATTACCCTCTACTTCTTTACTTAAATAGGTCTTCCGATCCGCCTCTTTATACAGATCTGTAAAGGTTTTGTCATCCTCCTCCAGCTTGAAGCTTACGCCTGCGCTGACGCTAATAGTCTTTCCGTTCATCTCCGAAACAGAGATATCCTCTATTTTCTTAAATACACGTTTCATATAAGCTTCTACCTGCTCTTTGCTGGTGAGTCCCTTTAGGAATACGGCGAACTCATCTCCACCCATTCTAATCGCAAAGTCAGAGTCCCTGCAAGTCTGCTTTAGGGCATTTGCCAGCTGAATCAGTACCTTATCTCCCACATCGTGACCATAGGTGTCATTGATGCACTTGAAGTGGTCTGCATCCAGCAGGATAAAGGCACCTTCTACCTTTTTGGCCAAAGCCTCCCGCACATTTTTTTCACCACTTCCTCGGTTATAAATACCTGTAAGAAGGTCTTGTTCTGACAGGAGCTTCAGTCTTTGCTCTTCTTCTTTTTCTTCGTTAATAGACTCGGTAGTCCACAAGAGGCACTCCGGATTGTTGTTTTCATCTCGGTCTACTACGATGAATCGCGCCCTACACCACCGGTTGGATTTGGAAGCTACAAATTCTGTAGAAATGGCATTTTTATCCTTTAGCCGTTCAAAAAGGGTTTCCCAATCCACAAAGCGTCTCATGCTTTCTAAATACGGGGTAGCTGTCAATTCTTCCATAACTTCAGCAAGACTAACCTCCACGAGGCTATATCTATCCTGAATAACCGAATCCACAATGGAATTACTCTTAATCATTCTAACTTCTTTTGTACGAAGATTAATCAAATGAACCGTCAAGTACAAATCCGCCAGAGAAAGCAGCTCCTTATCGGCAAGTTCCGACTGGGATTTTTTCTTTTGAATCAAATAGACCCAAATGGCCAAGATTGCTAAAAAAAGCAAAATGGTCACAAATGCAAATCTGACAGTCGCAATCTTTGATTTCTTTGCATCATTGTTATTTACTGAAATAATCAAATACCAGCCGTCCCAAACCTCATCCAGATAGACATAGGACATCTCTCCGTTATTCAAAAAGGGATTCCGTACATTATCAATAAAGAATCCATTCGCTACATTTCGCTCTCCCACAAGGGAAAGAATCTCCGGCGTGTAATCACCGGCATATCGATTTGCCGTATCAGCCACCACATATCCATTTTCTGTGATGAGCAACGCTTCCGCAAATGCTTGATCATAAACAGCCTGATTGATATATTCGACAATTTTATCCAGGTACAAATCCATGGCCACTACGCTATTGCCATCTATTAAACACCTAGAAAAAGACACAATAGTATTATCCGAACTCAAATCCGAGTATGGATTTATGATTACAACCTTTCCACCTTGATTAAAAGCATCTGTATACCAAGGTCTGGTTGTAGGATCAAATTCCCTATCCGGAACCCATCCATCGCCATCCAGATATTGACCTCTAACATAACCATAAATGCCCTGAACGCTGTTTTCTTTGGCTTCCGAAATCATTTCAGATTCTTTCAGCATATAATTCAGAATGTCATCATTACTAGCCCCGTTTCGAAGCATCGTATTTACATTATCTGAGGAATAAGTAAACGACTTACCTATATCCTTTAAATAGTATTCTATGGCATTTCCCGTTTTCGAAGCACTATTCTGCCACATACTGATATCGTGGCTTAATTCCATATAATACCATCGAACAAAGAACACCAAAATCAACCCTAAAAACACAACGGTTAATAAGGTTGCCGCAATCATAATCCTTTTTTCAGTTGATTTGGCTTTCATGATTCCCCTTTTCACAAAATACCACTATATATCAATATATATTGTATCACAGTAAAAAGCTGAATTTCTTAAATTTTCAGAAAATAAAAAAAGAACCAGATTGATATCTGATTCTTCTTAGAGGCGCGAGCCGGATTTGAACCGGCGATAACGGTGTTGCAGACCGGTGCCTTACCACTTGGCTATCACGCCATATGTACCCTCATTGGGGTCCTAAGTGACTCCGACGAGGTTCGAACTCGTGTTACCGCCGTGAAAGGGCGATGTCTTAACCACTTGACCACGGAGCCAAA
>SVFQ01000010.1 GCA_015056765.1 Lachnospiraceae bacterium | reverse complement strand
AGGAAACTAAAGCAAAGACTGAAAGAAGAAGGAAATGAAACCGTGACAAATTGTCACGCTTTGAAAATGACTGCTAAGAGCAAATGAAGACTATTAAGGATGCCGCTGAACATAAAGGTATCAAGAAAGGTCGTAAAGAGGATAAGCTGATAGTTGAAAAACTGATGGCAGGTGATACGGCGGAAAGCCTGATAGAAGCTGGTTACGACAGGGAGTTTGTCGAATATATGGCAGGTGTTTTGAAAAAATTATGAATGGTAGCGCAGGGATGACCTGCGCTACTTTGAAAGACGGGTACCGTAGCGGAGTTAATAAAGGGATGATAATGGACTATATTGTAGAGGAAAAATCAAATCTTGGTCTGGATATGCAGGCAACTGAGGAGAGAATAGGCGGATTGATAAAGCATGCGGGAATGTCAGAACGTACGATGGCTGAACATATGAATCTTTCGGTGCAGGCGATTAACAAGTGGAAGCATGGAAAGAGCCTGCCGGATATAGAGAACATGTATATACTGAGCCAGATTCTCGGAAAAAAAGTTGACGATTTACTTGTGCCTAGAGTTGACGTACGCAAATTTATGATAGAGTGTGATTCGACGTGCTATGACCATCATACGCAGAATCAAAGAATCACGGAATACTTTTCTTTATTATCACATTGGAGTTTTCAACCACAAGTTGAATGACGACGGTAGAGCCCTCCATATATACTGAGTATATCGGTATATATGGAGGGCTTTTATTTGGAGAACTATAGTTATCTGGTGATACTTCATAAGGTGGATAACATGTATTTGGTATACGTTCCGGATTTTGATATCAATACAGAGGGCTACGACTTGGCAGATGCTTTGACTATGGCAAAAGATGCCATTACCGAGACGGCGCTGGCTTTACGGGATTCAAAAAGAAAACTACCTCTGCCTGGAAGCAAACACTATGTGATGCTGGAAGGGGATATTGAGAGGTACGTTGAAGTGGATATAGGCTATTAATAAAGTGAAAGATTTGTATGAAATGCTAGAGTGACATTTTCCTCAATATCATCTAGAATAGAAAAAAACAGTGGAAGAGAGGAGAAAGCAGTGAACGTTGTTTGTTTGGATTTAGAAGGGGTGCTGGTGCCCGAGATTTGGATTGCTTTTGCTGAGGAGAGCGGCATTCCGGAGCTGAAGAAGACCACCAGAGATGAGCCGGACTATGATAAACTCATGAAGTATCGTCTGGATATTCTGAAGGAGCATGGCCTTGGACTGAAGGAGATTCAGGATGTGATCCGTAAGATTGATCCCATGCCGGGAGCAAAGGATTTCCTGGATGCTCTTCGTAAGAAGACCCAGGTCATCATCTTAAGTGATACCTTTGAGCAGTTCGCAGCTCCTTTGATGGAGAAACTTGGACAGCCTACGATTTTCTGCAATACCCTGGAGGTAGCAGAGGACGGTACCATCACAGGATTTCGTATGCGCTGCGAGAATACCAAGTACACTACCGTGAAGGCGCTGCAGTCTATCGGTTTTGAGACCATCGCCAGCGGTGATAGTTACAATGACTTGGGTATGATTAAGGCCAGCAAAGCAGGCTTTTTATTTAGAAGCCCTGACAGTATCAAAGCAGAGAATCCGGAAGTACCGGCATATGAGACTTATGATGAGCTGCTTGCAGCCATCGAGAAAGCGCTGTAGGTCGGATCTGCAATAGACGAAAGATACGAAAACCCCTAAGTAGTCTCCTACTTAGGGGTCTTTTGGTTCTAGGATGTTTTTCCGCCCAGCTTTTTATTTCTGACGCTGTAGCCCCGCTCAGATGCTACCTGCTGGTATAGGTCGTAGTCGCCGCGATTGTCGATGTAGTAGACGTAGTGTCTGTCTCCGTCTAAGGTTACGCGGAGTATCTTGTCATCGATTCGCTCTACCGTGAGAATCCACTGGCTATCATGGCAGTTGAATTTAAAACTCAGGCTGTCGGTGGCTTCCGGCTCCTTTAGCATGAAGTGACCTTTGGCCTTGGTGAAGATGGCGTACAGAGCCAGCTGATTGTCCGGCTGAACTTTGATATCGCCTTCCGGTCCGGTGGCTACGCAGATGTCACTTTCGTGGGTCAGGACGAAGACGTCCACATTGAAAGCGCGTCTGGTGCGAACTTCCTGGAATCCATAGATAAAAAGTGCGATTACCAGGATGAAAAAGATGATAAGTATGATGAAAGGTGCTTTTCCTTTCGGTTTTGGTTCTTTGTAAGTATACATGCTGTCCTCCTCAGTTTGCGTATGCTAGAATTATAATATATTTTTACGAAATGATGGAGTATTTTTTACAATGCAACCAAAAAAGATTTTGCTAGTAGCACTAAATGCAAAATATATACATTCCAATCCGGCAGTGTACTCCCTGGCGGCCTATGCCAATAGAGGATTAACAAAACTGATATCCCTCATTGAGCTTACCATCAATGACCGCTATGAGGATATCCTGTCCGGGATTCTATCCAGAAAGGCCGGCATCATCGGCTTTTCCGTCTATATTTGGAATGCGGATTTGATGCAGCGTGTCATGGCAGATATCCATGCCATCGCCCCGGAGGTGATTCTCATGGCAGGAGGGCCGGAGGCCAGTAATGATCCGGAGACCTATCTGCAGTGGTGTCAGGGGGTCTTCCTTGGAGAAGGTGAGCAAAATATGCGCCGCATCGCTGATTGGGTAGCTGCTGGCGAGCCTATCCACTGGGAAGAGATGGAAGGGGTAGCTTTCTGCGGAGAAGCTGATGAGAGTGGTCGGTGTCAGTCCACCGAGGACACATCTGGTTCTATCATAATCCATCAACCAGGCCCTACTAGCGTCACCAGCATGGATGAAATCCCATTCCTCTATGACGAGCTATCGCCTTTTGAGAATCGTATCATCTACTACGAGTCCAGCAGAGGATGTCCTTTCCGCTGTAGCTACTGTCTTTCCAGCATCGATAAGCGGGTGCGGTACCGCAGCATGGAGATTGTGCTTAGGGAGCTGCAGTTCTTTTTAGACAAAAAGGTGAAGCAGGTGAAGTTCATCGACAGGACCTTTAATAGCAACTGGCACCGTTCTCTGGAGATTTGGCAGTACTTAAAGGATCATGACAATGGGGTGACGAATTTCCACTTCGAGATTGGCGCGGACCTTTTGAAAGAAGAGGAGATTGCCCTTTTACAGAGTCTGCGTCCGGGTCTTGTGCAGCTGGAAATCGGTATCCAGTCCACTTGCGAGAAGACCATGGATATGATCCACAGGACCACGGATAATCAGAAGCTTTTTGAGAATGTGAAGGCTCTTCGAAAGAATTATAATATCAACCTGCACACGGACCTGATCGCCGGGCTGCCTTGCGAGGACTATGACAGATTCAAGCAGTCCTTTGATGACATCTACCCTTTGGATGCAGATCAGTTGCAGCTGGGATTTCTGAAGGTGCTAAAGGGCACGGATATGTATGACCATCGGGAGGAGTATGGGCTGATCTACAGTTCCTACCAGCCTTACGAGGTCTTCGCCACCAAGTGGTTATCCTACGAGGAAAATATGCACCTGCACAAGGTGTGCGATGCGGTGGAGCTTTTCTACAATAGCCAGATGTTCCGCCACAGCTTAAAGGCTATGCTGCCTTCCTTTGCGGGACCATTTGCCATGTACGAAGCGCTTGCAGAGTATCTGGCAGACCATCACCTGGCTGGTATCGGACTATCTACCAAGAAGAAGTTTGAGATTATGGAAGACTTCGGGCGTGAGCATGATTTGCCCGCAGAGTATTTCACCTATCTGGCCTTTGACCAGATGCTCCATATGCACCAGAGTAGACGTATGATGGCAGAAGAGACATTTGAGTTTCCTGAGGGAACTAAAACTTTAAGGTTTGATTATACGAGAATGCATCCTGTTACCGCTGAAGCATACTACGAGGAAATAGGAAAGGACTTAGACAGCAAATGAAAAAAAGCCACTTGCTTACGATTTGTAAGCAGGTGGCTTTTATTAGTTCCAAATGGTGATGGCTTTGGGTACTTTGGCCTTATAGAAGACTCTGTATCCTGCCATGTTCAGTACCAGGGCACCGATGACATCTACCAGGCAGTGCTGCTTGATGAACAGGGTGGATAGTACGATGGATACCGTCAGGATGGTGAAGCAGATGCATGGTATGTCGATGCAGCGCTTTCCTGCTTTGTGGCAGGCTATCCTCTTCTGCTCTAAGCTTTCACGGAACCAGAAGGCCTGCAGGCAGGCTACAGAAAAGTACACGTGTAAGCTTGGGAAGATATTGGTAGCGGTGTCTCTACGATAAATGAAGAGAATCAGCTTCTCGAAGATATCTTTTCCAAATAGAAGAGGACGCAGTCTGTGGCCGTTTGGCATAACGATGCAGCAGGCAAAAAATACTGCGATACCCAGTATAAAATTGTAGATGAGTTCGCGGTACTCTTCTTCCCTATAGCGGAGCAGCCCGAAGTAAATCAAGGTGACTGCTACATAGAAAAACCAAAGCATATAGGGTACGATAAAATACTTACAAAACGGTATGCGGTAGTCCCACTTGGTGGCCAGGTTCTGGACTCTCTGGGGGACATTTTCCACATAAGTAAAGGCCATGAAGTAAATCATGGCCCATACAATCAGCGCGATAGTGCGCTGCAACTTGCTCTTTGCAAATAAGTTCATGATTAATCCCTCTTATACGTTAGAGAATAATGTAGCACTATTTGCTAAAAACTGCAAGTAAATAAAATGCGTAATTCGTGCATTTCCTGCTTTCGAATTATTCGATTGTGAACTGCTCTAAGTTCTGGTTGATAGCATCTACAGCGTCTGCTACAGAGTTAGCTGCGGAAGATACAGTCTCACTGGAGTCAGCTACGCCCTGTGCGGCTCTTGTAACGGCATCTACATTGACGGAGATTTCCTGAGTAGCTGCGGACTGTTCTTCTGATACAGAAGCCATATTGGTAGCTACGTCGTTTACCTTCACCATCTGAGCTGCCATATCTTCCAGGGTATTGGTAGCGCTTGACAGTTCGGAGGTAATCTCCTGGAAAGTAGTAGCGGCTGCGGATACGTACTCAGCACTGTTATTGATCAGAGTCGTATTGTGTTCGGATTTCTCAGACAGAAGTTTTACTCTGCTGGACATCTCGCGGATGATTTCTACGATCTGATTGGTAGCTTCTGCGGAGTTCATAGCCAGTCCACCGATTTCGGTTGCTACGACTGCGAAGCCCTTGCCTGCCTCACCGGCTCTGGCTGCTTCGATGGAAGCGTTCAGGGACAGCAGGTTGGTCTGAGAGGAGATAGAGTTGATCATATCTACGATCTGTGTGATCTTTTCTGCTGCTTCGTCTACGCCCTTAACGGCTTCGGCCATATCGTTCATGGAAGCGACTACGTCGTCCATACCTTCGGCTACAGTCTTCATATCATGCTGACCGGCATCGGCTTTTTCTACCAGTGCGGTCATAGCAGTTTCGATTTGTTTTTCACCCTCTGTTACATCTGTGATGGCCTGAGCCAAGGTGGTAGCGGATTCAGCTACTTCTGTAACGGAGTTAGACATATTCTCCACGTTGCCTTTGATCTGGTTCATGGAGGTGGACTGCTCTACAGCTGCGGTTTCCAGAGATTCTGCGGTATCCTTGGAGGCTTGTGCATCCGTCATCAGCTTGGCTGTGACTTCTTTGATTTCTCTTAAGCTATCTCGCATACCGCTGATGAAGTCGCCCATTGCGGAGTTCATATATGCGATTTCGTCATTGCCCTTAGAGGTTACTTCTACGGTGAAGTCACCACCAGCAATCTTTTCGATGTTGTTGGTAAGGGATGTGACAGGTTTTCTGATGGTCTTGTACAGCATCTGCAGCATGATAACTAATACGACGATAACTGCTGCTACTGTGAAGATGATCAGGAACAGTGCTAATTTAAATACAGCTGCCAGTACTTCGGACTGTTTTGCATAGATGATAACTTTCCAGTCTGTACCGTCTACTGTAGAAGAGCATGCATAGTAGGTGCCGCCTGCATTCACATTGGTCACCTGGCCGTCTTCGGAAGTAAGTAAGGTGGAGATTCCCTGAAGGAATGCATCATCCGGATAATCTGCTACATTGGTACCGCACATAGAGGTATCAGGGTAGGAAAGAATCAAACCGGAAGTAGTAATCATGATGGCTTTACCGGTTTCGTAAAGCTGTACCTGATTCAGTATTTCCTGAATGCTACCCATCATCAGGTCGGCATCGAAGACACCTTCTCTTCCGTCTTTCATTTGAACATGACGCTGTACGGTAGCACAAAGCTGACCGGCAGCAGTATCGAAATACGGTACGTCATAGTAGTAGAACCAGCTATTGGTATAATCCATAGCCTCTAAGTACCAGGCCTT
This sequence comes from Lachnospiraceae bacterium, assembly GCA_015056765.1. GTDB lineage: Bacteria > Bacillota > Clostridia > Lachnospirales > Lachnospiraceae > SIG336. Next base: position 89,465 of record SVFQ01000010.1, on the reverse strand, counting down.
CTCGGTGGCTACGAAGCCATCCTCGATACTTGGATCTGCAGGATAGATAAAGGTGCCGTCGTCCAGGGCCAGATATACACCGGTAGGAATCATGTCATATCTGCCTACGGTTCCCTCTAAGTAACTGCGAAGTTCCATGTTGTTGGAGAAGGTGTTCTGCTCTACGGCATCACCTACACCATTCAGGTAGTAGAAAGTGGCATTCAACTCTCGGTTGATTTTGCCTGCATCTGAGCTTACTTCATTCTGTAAGGAAGTATTGATCAGATCACGAATCATGCCATAACCAAAAGACAGAGCGATACACTCTGCAAGCAAGATGGTTACCACCAGCATGATAGCGAAGATTGCAGCGATCTTCGTGTTAATAGATGTCTTAGGTCCATTTTTTGCTGCGTTTTTGCTTGTTCCCATTTGAATCCTCCTATATAGTTCTTTATGGAAATTTGTATGTGACGATGTACAAAAAGAACAATACGCCCACGTTGCCTTCATACTAGCTTGAATTGTCAGATAAATCAATGGAGATAATCTTAAGAAAAAATGAATTTTAAATAAACTGTTTTAGGTACGAAAAAACCCGCTTGTATAGCGGGTTTCGTAGACTTTTATGTGGCACCGAAACTGTCATAGTAAATGCAATGTTGGTCGCATTTTCCGTGGAATAGTTTGGGACATGGTTTCATTTCATATAGGGCTTTTTGCGGGTCTTCATATCTGCCGATGCGTTTCCTTACATAGCCAATGTATTCGAAGTTACTCTCTTTGCCCGGCACCATGGCGGCGCAACTGTTGATCCATACCACGTTGCAGTAGTCGTGGGCACACAGGTCGAAGGACATTTTGAAGTCGTAGGAGCCGGTGGAGTAGGCCGGTACGATGATCATGGTGAGCATGAAACCTCGCATGATACGCTCCATATATCTGGTGGTCAAAAAGTCCTTACAAATCAGGATGGCGAAGCGGCCGATGCCTTCGTAGTGGAAGATGGCGATTTGATTATGGGCGCCGTGGATATCCTCCATGTATTCGCCGCTTTTATTTTTCATGATGTAGGGGTTCTGCTTGTACTGTCTGGCGATTTCATTGCCATAGCGGTCTAGGACCACACAGTAGTTCTCGCCGTCTTCAAAGTAGGAGGGCAGCACGATGAGAGCCGGTATCTTTTCTCTGGTGTGGGCATTCAGGGCACGAAGGCGCACCTGGATGGCGTGCTCCATGGTGGCATTTCCCAGCATCTCCGGGAAGACGATGATTTCCGTACCGTTTTTGCTGGCAGCCAGGATTTTTTGCCACACCAGTTCATTGTCTCTGGCCATGGTTTCCTCGTGGTAATCTAGGGAGAAGACCTGCAGGTCGCTTTTTTTATAATACTTGATATCGAAGTTGGACTTGGCAGTCAGCGGACTGGCAGCCACGTGGAGCCTCTTGGTTTCATCGAAGTGCTTAAAGAAGCCTTTGGGCAGGTATATGTGCTCATCTTCGATGTCCTCAAATACGTGGGACTCGATGACCATGATGTGCTTTAGGTAATTGTCCAGTCTTCTGTAGGAGAAGGACTGGCGGCTCTTTCTGGCCCAGACGCATTCGCAGCGGGGCAGCAACTCGATGCCGGTGTATTCTTTATTTCGATTCAGTGTGGTGGTGTGCTTTTTCTGCTGGATTTTGACGATCTCCTCTCGGAGGATGTCAGCCATGGCGCTGTCGATGGCTTGCAGGAAGCGCATGGCGCAGTTGATGTCGTCTTCCGCCTTTAGTTTTCTGGCGAAGAGGTCTAGTTGATTCACGAAGTCGTCTGTGATGTCGCCGCTTTTGATGTGGTGAAAGTGCCCGTTTTCCAAGGGCTCCAAGGAGGTGTGGTTCCGTATCTTGGACAGCACCCTTTCTTGCTCTGTATCGGAGATACAGCTGTATTTTACTAAGTAGTTCTTGGTGTGCGTCTTTACGATGTAGGCGCATACCTCCGCAAATAAATCATAGATGGCAGTCTTTGCTACGGTTTGCAGCCTGTCATCTGTCTTTTGATTTTTTGTCATGTATTATTTCCCCGTTGTACCTTGTAGTTTTTGCGATGCATGTCTTGCCTCCGACCGGATTTATGAATTATTCTCAGTGAATTTTGGCCTCCGCTGCACTTGCGGGAGGTGATCAACTTCACGTCGAAATTAAATTAGTCGACCGTCCTCATAGTCGTCGGATTCCTCGGCAAGTTTGCTGATATCCATGTCCCCGTAGACCCATGTGAAGCAGAAGAGCTGCGCTCTGGCGGACATTTTCTGTTTCTTTAGAAGCTCTTTCACTTCTTCTCTGGTGTACCAGTTTGCGTGGATTTCCTCGAAGGTGGAGTCGCTCTTGCCGATGTCGCCAGATACCAGGGCGATGACTACAGAGCTGGATTCATTGGTGATGCCTACTGCATTGAAGCTGCTTTTTAGGCGCACGATACGCTTCTCCAGGATGAGACCGGTCTCTTCCTTTAGCTCTCTTGCAGCTGCCTGAGTCGGGAATTCGCCTTCGTCGATCAGGCCGGATGGGAAGTTATAGACCCAGTCCCCAAGGGCCATACGGAATTCTTTATTTAATAAGATGCGGGTGTTGTCGGTAGAGATACCGATGAGCGTAACTGTCTTGGTATGCCAGTCGCAGAGCTGCTCCTTTTGGGTGATATGTCCATCGCGGCTCACCATCTCATACCTTTTGTGTCTGTGATCCTCCGTCTCGTACTCCAGATCATATCGGTGGATGTGGGTGCCGCTATCTACTAACTTGATTCCTTTCAATTCCATGCTAATTCCTCCCTTTTCTTCATTATATCATTTCCGGGAGGATTTCCGTCTTAAACTTCTTTTTATTTCCCCCTTCCGGGTCACCGGGCATGCAGAATCCGATTTTCCTCTTTTTGCATGCAAGCAATTTAAAAGTCGTGCATGCAGAATCTGATTTTCCTGTTTTTACATGCAAGCAATTTGAAAGTCGTGCATGCAGAATCCGATTTTCCTGTTTTTGCATGCAAGCAATTTGAAAGTCGTGCATGCAGAATTCTCATTTTCCATTTTCACATGTACGCTTCCAAAAAGTCGTGCATGCAGAATTCTCATTTTCCATTTTCACATGTACGCTTTCAAAATTGCGTGCATGTAGAATTTCCATTTTCCGATTTCGCATGTACGCTTCCAAAAAGTCGGGCATGCAGAATTTCCATTTTCCGATTTCGCATGTACGCTTCCAAAAAGTCGTGCATGTAGAATTTCCATTTTCCGATTTCACATGTACGCTTCCAAAAGCCGTACACGCAGAATTCACGTTTTCTCATTTTGCGTGTCTGCTTTTGAAATGCCGTACACGCAGAAATCGCTTTACGTCAATTTTACGTGTATGGTTTTGAAATGCTGTACACGCAGAAACCACTTTACGCCAATTTTACGTGTATGGTTTTGAAATGCCGTGCACGCAGAAATCACTTTTTCTCATTTTTGCGTGTATGTTTTCAGAATTGCTGTGCACGCAGAAATCGCTTTTTCTCATTTTGCGTGTATACCTCAGAATTGCCGTACACGCAGAAATCACTTTTTCTCATCTTTGCGTGTATATCTCAGAATTGCTGTACACGCAGAATTCACGTTTTCTCATTTTGCGTGTCTGCTTTTATATAAATACGTATGTGACACTAAATTTCACGAGTTACACCGTAACGGCTAACCGAAGTGTTACGGTGCACCGACAGGAAATTCAAATACACCGTAAACCGAGCCGCCCTCCCCTGAAGATGCCGTCCGGCAACCTATGTGCTATAATGCAAAATAAGTTAACGAGGGAGAAGTATAATGGGGGAAACGAAACGTAATAAGATTTGGATCACGATAGTTGCACTTCTGCTGGTGATAGCAGGAGTGCTTTTTGTGTGGAATTTCGGCGGCGGGACGATGCCGGGAGGAATCGGCGGGGAGATGCCGGAGGAAATCGGCGGGAAGACGCGGAGCGGAGACAGCGGAAAGTATGCCCTGGTGGTGGCCAGCCCGCACCCCACGGCTTTCGTGAAACCGCTGATCAATGAGTTTGAAGAGGAATCCGGCATCTCGGTGAAGGTGATTTCTTGCGGTACCATGGATGCCATAAAGGCAGTGGAAGAGGGCGAGGCAGATGCGCTTTGGGGCGGATCCATGTTGACAGTAAGCCCTTACCAGGGACTATTTTCTGAGCGGGTTTCTTTCTCTAACGTGCCATCTGTTCTCATCGTGAATACAGATCTCATAGGAGATATCAAGATAGAAGGCTACGCCGATTTACTGAATCCGGCGCTAAAAGGCAAAATCGCCTGCGCAGATCCAGCCCATTCTTCTTCGGCTTTCGAGCATCTGGTAAATATGCTGTATGCTATGGGAGAAGAAAATCCGGAGCAGGGCTGGGACTATGCGAAGCAGCTGGCGGAGCAACTGGAAGGAAATCTTCTGACAGGGTCTTCAGAGGTATATGAAGGGGTGGCCAACGGAAAATACTTAGTGGGTCTGACTTTTGAAGAGGCAGCCATCACCATGCTGAAGTCAGATAAACATGTGGCCCTAGTGTACATGAAGGAAGGTGTGGTTTTCACCCCGGACGGAATCTATATCAGCAAAAACACCGGCCATGCGGAACAGGCGAAAGCTTTCTTGACCTTCTTGACTTCTTTTGATACCCAGCAGCGCATGGCACATGACCTGGGAAGACGTTCTGTCAGGGAGGATGTATCATCACCGGAGGAAGTAAAGCCCATGGAGGAAATCCGGGTGATCCGTGTGGATAATCAGGTGGTTACAAAGCAAAAAGACACTTGGGCGCAGCGGTTTGACGCGCTGGTACAGGAGGGACGAGATGAATCCAAAAATTAAGTCTTTCCAGGATAATATCAGACGTACTTTTATCCTTTTTTCCATGACGCCGGTCTTCGCAGTTGCTGTGATTGCCATTGGCATATTTTTGTATACCTGGAATCGATATACTGCCATTGTGAACCGACAGGATAATCAAGTGATTTGTCAAAAAATCGACGATACCCTTGGTATCTACTATGGCATGTTTTCGGATATGCAGATGGTACTGATGGCGCAGGAGGATAGTGTGGAGACTACCCTGGGAGTCGGATATTTGAATCCGGATGGCTCCAAGGTGACCAATCCCGTGCGGAATCAGCTGTATCAGATTCTCTATGAACGTACCGGGGATTTGGAAGACACCGGAAATATGATGATTCTATCACCGAAGCAAGAAGTGCTCTTTTGCAGTAAAGGTAGCGCGCCGGCGTACCTTACCCAGAGGGAGTATCGGAACTGGGGTGTTTTTTACCGTATCCAGAATAGTCCAAACGAGGTAAGCTCCATCTTGTATGATGGGACCTTGTACTTGGTGAAAGGCATCTTTGCCGATCACGAAATGAAATACGCCATGGTGTATCAGGTGCCCAAGCAGGTGATTACAGCCATCGTAAACCAGCAGAACCGGTATTGTATCATCACAGATAGAAATGGTTGGATCTACTTAAACAACATGCCGGGCATGTCGGATGAATTTGGACAGATTCAGGATAGTGCATGGCAGGAAACCGGTCTGGTGACGGTGGATGGGAAGAAGTACTTTACCTACAATCATAGGCTGATGAAGGGGCTGACGATTTTCACCTTTTCGGATGTGAACCGTAGTCAAAAGCTGGTGCTGGTAATCATTGGAATCATAGCAGTGCTTTTTGCAGGCATCGTCCTCATCACTTTCTGGACCACTGCCAGAAGCTCGGAAGTGTACACAAGGGATGTAAAAGAAATCGAAAGTGCCTTCGAAGCTGTGCAGCAGGGGGATTTCGACGTGAGCCTGCATATGGACAGTAGCCAGGAGTTCCAGACCATCGGCAATGATTTCAATGAAATGCTGGAGGGCCTGAAAGCCCAAATCGAGGAAAATAAAGAACTGGCGGAGCATGCGGCCTTTTCTCAGGTGAAGCAGTTGGAGAGCCAGTTCAATCCGCACTTTTTATTTAACACCCTGGACAATATCCGCTTCATGGCGAAAATCGATGCGGATGCAGCAGATAAGATGATTCTGTCTTTGTCAGGACTGCTCAGGTACAGTATTCGTGAGGTGCGAGAAGAGGTGACGGTGAAGGAGGATTTGGAGTATCTGCAAAATTACCTGAACATCTTGCAGATACGCTTCAATAAGCGTTTCGCCTATGAGATGGACGTGTCTCCGGACATTTACGACTGTGTGATTCCAAAGCTGATTATCCAGCCACTTTTGGAAAATGCGGTAAAATATGGATTTGACGAAAATAAGAAACTCAGTGTAAAGTTGAAGGGTTATCAAAACAAGGACCAGGTGGTATTTATCTGTGAGGATGATGGCGCCGGTATCGAGGAGGAGCTTTTGCAGGAACTGCAGAGGCAGATGACGGGAGATGAAAATACCGGTACACACTTAGGTTTGTACAACATCAACAGGCGTATCCAGCTGATGTATGGACAGGACTACGGGGTGTACTTAGATAGCGAGAAGGGGCGGGGCACCATGGTACGACTGGTGCTGCCGAAAAAGAGGAATGAATCATGTACAGAGTGTTAATCGCGGAGGATGAGGACATCATTCGCAAGGGGATAGCGTACACTGTGGACTGGGTATCCATGGGTTGCACCATCATCGGTGAAGCGGCAGATGGCAAAGAGGGTGTAGAAAAGATACGAGAGTTAAAGCCCGATATCGTGCTGGCAGATATCATGATGCCCGTGATGGATGGGCTGGAAATGCTTCGCAACACCATGGAGGATGGAGCTTTTAAAGCCATCATCATGACCAGCTATGCGGATTTCGAATATGCGAAAAAGGCCATCCAGCTGGGGGTATCGGCGTATCTCATGAAGCCTATCGACCAGGAAGAGCTGAGAGAAAATGTGGAGAAAATCATCGAGGAAATCGAGAAGGAAAAGAAGGTCCATCAGCTGATGGAGAAGACCAAAGCAGCAGAAGAGCCTGAGGTCATCTACATGAAGCAGGACATGGACAATGACTACGTGCAACAGATTATCGATGCCACAAAAGAGCGGTACAGTCAGAAGATCAGCATGGAGCTTTTCGCTGAGGAACTGGGGGTATCCAGCAGCTATTTGTCCAGAAAGTTTAAGGAGGCTACCGGCTTTACTTATCTGGATTTTCTGAATAAGTACCGAGTGCAGAAAGCCATCAAGCTTCTGGAAAAGGGCACTTACAAGGTCTACGAGGTGTCGGATATGACCGGCTTTTCGGATTATAAGCATTTTAATACAGTATTTAAGCGATATACAGGACAGGCTCCATCGGAATTTGTGAACTAGGTTCAGAATTTCGGATACAGGCTAGTTCAGAAAATCGGATAAAAAAGTAGAAATTTGGGTATTTCCAAATTTCTATTTTTTTTATGATTAATTTATCCAATAACCATGTGGAAAGGAGAAGGAATTTATGAAAAAGAAATTGGCACTAATGTTAGCCGGACTGATGACACTTAGTCTGGTAGGTTGTGGGGGCGCAGCAGAAACACCTGCAACACCTGCAGCACCTGCAGCAACAGAGGCAGCGCCTGCAGCAGAAGGGGAAGCAGAGGCACCTGCAGCAGAAGCAGAAGGCTCTGACTTATCTGCTCTGATTGAGGCAGCAAAAGCAGAAGGTACTTTAGTCGTATACGGCTCCTGCGAAGAAGAGTACTTGGCAGCAGCTTGTAATCACTTCAAAGAACTTTACGGCATCGACGTACAGTATCAGCGTCTGTCCACAGGCGAGGTACAGAGTAAAATCGAAGAAGAAAACGGAAATCCTTCCGGTGATGTTTGGTTCGGTGGTACCACTGATCCTTACAACGTAGCAGCTGCTGAAGGCTTACTTGAGCCTTACGAAGCACAGAACGCCAGCCACTTAATCAGCGACAAATATCGCGACAAAGATGGTCAGTGGTATGGTATCTACAAAGGTATCCTTGGCTTCATGGTAAACAAAGACGAACTGGAACGTATGGGTATCGAAGAGCCTAAGGATTGGCAGGATCTTCTGGATGAGAAATACAAAGGTCTTGTATGGCTTTCCAACTACAACACAGCAGGTACAGCAAAACTCGTCATCAACACCATGATTCAGAAATATGGTCATGATGAAGGTATTCAGTACTTAGTGGACCTGGATAAGAACATCGAAGTTTACACCAAATCCGGTTCCGGCCCATCTAAGAACGTAGGTACAGGCGAATGCGTAGTAGGTATCGGTTTCTTACATGATGGTATCACTCAGATTGTAGATAACGGTTATGGCAACATCGACATGGTTATCCCATCTTCCGGTACCAGCTTTGAAATCGGTGCTACCGCAATCTTCAAAGGTTGCGCTCATCCAAACGCAGCAAAGCTTTGGATTGAATATGCACTGAGCCCTGACTGTGTTGAGCTTGCAGCCCAGAACGGTTCTTATCAGTTCCTGGTACTGGACAATGCAAAACAGCCTGAAGTTGCAGCAGAATTTGGCTTAGATCCAGAAAACGTAATGGATTACGACTTCGAAGACGCAAAAGAAAATACTACAAAATACGTTGAAGAAGTTATGAATGCACTGGGAAGTGCAGCAGACGATCGTTTCCAGACAGAATAATTTAGGAAACAGTAAGATTGGGCGGATGCGAAACTTCATCCGCCCATTTTTATACAAGGAGGAAATATAAAATGGCAAAAAGTCAAAGCGCCAACTTGGATCGTAAAAAGCTCCTTGCAGATCCGATCATGGTGACCACGATCGTGCTATTGGTTGTCTTTTTGACAGTCTTTATCTTATATCCGCTGGCTATCCTTCTGGTGGACAGCTTTGTTTCGGAACAGGGCGGCTTTACCCTGGACACATTTAAAAGAATTATGGGGCTTGCCAACTTTAAGAGGGCTATTACCAACACATTGAAGGTTGGATTTTTGGTTGGCATCGCATCTTCGCTTATCGGTTTGTTGTTTGCGTATGTAGAAGTCTATGTGAAGCTTAAGAGTAACTTCACTTCCGGACTTTTCAAAGTGGTATCTATGTTGCCCGTAGTATCACCACCTTTTGTACTATCTTTATCTATGATTATGCTTTTCGGTAAGGCAGGTATCATCACCAGATTCTTACTGAAAATTTACGATAACAATGTATATGGCTTTTGGGGTATCGCCATTGTACAGACCCTGACATTCTTCCCGGTTTGTTACATGATGTTGAAGGGCCTTTTGAAAAACATCGATCCATCCTTAGAAGAAGCAGCCAGAGATATGGGGGCTTCCAGATCGAAAGTATTTATGACAGTGACATTACCGCTGATTCTTCCCGGTCTGGGTAATGCATTCCTGGTAACTTTCATCGAGTCCATCGCAGACTTCGCGAACCCGATGATCATCGGTGGTTCTTATGATACTTTAGCAACCACCATCTACTTGCAGATTACCGGTGCTTATGACAAAGCAGGCGCTGCAGCTATGGCAGTGGTACTTTTGACCATCACACTTTTGATGTTCATCGTGCAGAAATACTACCTGGAAGCAAAGAGTACCGCCACCCTTTCCGGTAAGGCAAGCCGTGAGCGTATGCTCATCACAGATAAGAGCGTAACCATTCCTCTGACTGTACTTTGCTCCGGTTTGGCACTTTTCGTAATCATCATGTACATTTGCGTACCATTTGGTGCCATGTTCAAGACTTGGGGCTATGATTTCCATCTGACCTTCAAGTGGTTTAAGCAGGTATTTACCAAATACAAAGGCTTAAAGGCCTTCAAGGATAGTTTCGTATTATCCCTGATTTCCGCGCCTATCACGGCACTGCTGTCCATGATCATCTCTTACCTTGTGGTAAAGAGAAAGTTCAAAGCAAAAGGTTTCATCGAAGCAGTTTCCATGCTGGCCATGGCTGTACCGGGTACCGTACTTGGTATCGGTTATATCAGAGGTTTTTCCGGTGGTATTTTCCACACAGGATTTTTACAGGGCCTTTATGGTACAGGTGCCATCCTGGTTATCGTATTCGTGGTGCGAAGCCTTCCTACAGGTACCAGAAGCGGTATCTCGGCTCTTCGTCAGATCGATAAGAGCATCGAGGAAAGTGCTTACGATATGGGTGCAGACAGTTTCAAGGTCTTCATGACTGTCACATTGCCACTGATTAAGGACAGTTTCCTCAGTGGTTTCGTTACATCCTTTGTACGAAGCATCACCGCAATCAGTGCCATCATCCTTTTGGTGACACCATCTTATCTGCTCATCACAGTTCAGATCAACGAGTTTGCAGAGAAGGGATCCTACGGTATCGCTTGCGCATTCGCAACCATCCTGATCCTGATTACATATACTGCAGTACTTTTGATGAACATCTTGATGAAATACTTTGGAACCAGCCGCAAGGTGAAAACAGAAGAGAACTAAGGGAGAACTGATATGGCAAAAGAGAAAAAAGGCGTACGCCTAGATCATATTTCAAAAATTTACAAAGATCCAAAAACAGGAAAAGACTTCTATGCAGTCAAAGATACCAATCTGGAAATCGAGCCTGGTAGCTTCGTCACTTTACTGGGCCCTTCCGGCTGTGGTAAGACTACAACCCTTCGTATGATTGCAGGTTTCGAAAGTCCTGACGAGGGTGAAATCTATTTAGGAAATGAGCCAATCAATGCGCTCACTCCAAACAAACGTGATACCGCCATGGTATTCCAGAGCTATGCACTTCTGCCACACTACAATATCTTTGATAACGTGGCTTATGGTCTGAAACTTCGTAAGATGGACTCTGCTACCATTAAGAAAAAAGTAACAGACATCCTGGGCCTGGTAGGTTTGGAAGGTATGGAAAACCGTATGACTAATCAGCTTTCCGGTGGTCAGCAGCAGCGTGTAGCTTTGGCCCGTGCGCTGGTAATCGAGCCGGGTGTGCTTTTATTCGATGAGCCTTTGTCCAACCTGGATGCAAAGCTTCGTGTTTCTATGAGAACCGAAATCAGACGTATCCAGCAGGAAGCAGGTATCACCGCAGTATATGTAACCCACGACCAGTCTGAAGCTATGGCTATCTCCGATAAGGTCATCATCATGAATGGTGGTATCGTGGAGCAGGTGGCTTCTCCGCAGGAAGCTTACTATTATCCAAAGAGTAAATTCGTGGCTGACTTTATCGGTGAATGTAATTTCCTGAAAGGAAAGGTGATCAGTCAGGATCAGGTAGAAATCGACGGTGTGAAGGTAAACTGCGTAACAGGCAAACTGCAGCAGGGTGCTGACTGTGACGTGGTTCTGCGTCCGGAAGGTGCTACTTTGGCAGATGCCGGCGACGTGAAAGGTATCGTGAAGTATTCTTGCTTCATGGGTGCTTACCAGGATTATCACATCCAGGTAGGGGACTCTTTGGTGAAGATTCAGGAGTACAATCCAAAGAACAAGAAAATTTACATGGTAGGCGATACAGTATTCCTTCACTTCGAAGATAATACTTTATACGCTTTATAGTAATTAGTAAGAAAAAGGAAAATAAAATGACAGCAATCGAGATTCTGGAGTTTTTACAGAGTCCTTGCGAGGTTGCCGTTGTGATTCGTTTGGCGCTGGCAGCTCTTTTTGGAGCTTTGATTGGATGGGAGCGCATCGCCAGACATCACAATGCCGGTATCAGAACGTTTGCCTTGGTGAGCCTGGGCTCAGCTGTGGCAGCAGCACTGAATATTTATTTAGCATTGATGCCGGAGCTGAAGGCAGACGCCAGCCGTATCTCGGCCCAGGTGGTCAGTGGTATCGGTTTCCTAGGTGCCGGTACGATTCTGGTGACCGGACGTAAGCAGATTAAGGGCTTATCTACGGCAGCCAGTCTCTGGGTAAGTGCCTGCATGGGTATGGCCATTGGTGCCGGCTATCTGGTGGTAGGTGTGGCATGCTTTTTCATGGTGATTTTTGCCAACATGGTGCTCCTGCACTTGAGCCGAAGAGTAGAAGGCAACAGCAAGTATTTGAGCATCTACATTGAGGTGGATAAAGCTCGCGGCGTGACCAAGCTCATGAAGAAAATCAGTGAAGAAGGCTTCAATATAAGCAGTATGGTAAAAAGCAAAGAGAAAACGCTTCTTGCCACAGATTGCGGTTTGATCATCGATTTGGATTTAGATCGTCGCCGTAGTCACAGCCAGGTACTGGATATTTTCAGCAACCAGGACTATGTAAACTACATCGAAGAGGTTTAGGACGGGGGTTCCCCGTCCTAAACCTTTTTTAGATTTCACAAGTTACACCGTAACGGTGACCGGATGTGGTAGAATATAGGCATGAAGATATTAGTGAGTGCGTGCCTGCTGGGGCAGAATTGTAAATATAATGGCGGGAATAATTATAGTGAAAAGGTGGCGAAGTTCACGGAGGGACATGAGGTGATTCCGGTGTGTCCGGAGGTGGCAGGTGGTCTGCCTACTCCTAGGATTCCTTGTGAAATTGTGGGAGGCGTCGTGACCAATAAGGAAGGCGTAAGCAAGGACAAGGAGTTTAGGGCCGGAGCGGAAGCATGTCTGCAGAAAGCGCTGGAGGAGAAAGCGGACTTAGCAATCCTACAGTCCAGAAGTCCTTCTTGTGGCGTGAAGCAGATTTACGATGGCAGCTTTTCCGGAAGGCTCATAGATGGACAGGGCGTTTTTGCCCAGTTACTTGTAGAGAATGGAATCAAAGTAATGGATTTGGAAGATTTATAGATGATATAATAGATTCCAATAGGAGGTGCAGTTATGCAGAGAGTTGAGAAGTTTTTAAAAGAAGCAGGAACATACTATTTGGCTACCGTAGATGGTGACCAGCCTAGAGTGAGACCTTTTGGTACCGCTCATATTTTCGAAGGCAAGTTGTACATCCAGACCGGCAAGAAAAAGGACGTATCCAAGCAGATTCATGCAAATCCAAAGGTAGAGATTTGCGCATTTAAGGATGGCGATTGGGTTCGCGTGGCAGGCGAGCTGGTTGCGGATGATAGAAGAGAAGCAAAGCAGTCCATGTTGGACGCTTATCCAAGTCTGCAGGGCATGTACTCCGCAGATGATGACAATACAGAAGTGCTGTATTTCAAAAATGCCACCGCTACTTTTAGTTCCTTTACAGGGGCTCCGGAAGTAGTGACATTCTAGTTTTTGGATTGTACGAAAAAAAGTACTTACACGAAAATGAAATTTGTGGTAATCTCTTTATTGTTGTAAAAAAGTGAGATGTACATGACACAGATTTATGGAGGTCCGGCTTTGCTGGGCCTCTTTTTAATGTCCTGAATCGGAGATTCAGGACGTAGCCCCGCCTTCGGCGGAGCCGATTTTTCATGGCGGGGTAACATTTAATGTCCTGAATCGAAGATTCAGGACGTAGCCCCGCCTTCGGCGGAGCCGATTTTTCATGGCGGGGTAACATTTTTGTGTCAAGAAAGGAATACTATGCCAAAAAACAGATTAGAAGAAACAATTTTTACCATTATGATGGTTCTCGTCATGGTGTATGCCATGATTTGCTACAATATCGCTATTGCTACCGGTGGATTTGAGAATTTCATTTTCCTTGCAGCCTTAGGTGAGTTGCCGATTATGGCTGCTGTAGCTTTTGTAGTGGACACCTTTATCGTAGGTCCTATTGCCAAAAAGAATGCGTTCCGCCTTTTCAATCCAAAGGAAACAAATCCAATCTTTTTGGTGCTGGGAATCTCCGTATTCTCCGTACTTTTCATGTGCCCAATCATGAGCTTTGTAGCTACCGTCCTTTTCAAAGGCGGATTTACAGCAAATACCGTATCCTCCTGGATTCAGACTACTGCCATGAATTTCCCGATGGCATTTTTCTGGCAGCTGATGGTAGCAGGCCCTGTTGTAAGATGGTTATTTAGCAAATTGCCATTTGCAAAAGCTCAAGAAGCGTAAAATATCGATTTATAGCCGAGAGGGAAGACATAATGTCTTTAAGCAAACTCCTTGCGTAGAAATACGCGGGGAGTTTTTTAATGCCGAAAACTTGGTGGATTTAGGTTGTCTTTGAACTTGATATCTGGGTATAATTGTGAAGAAACTAGAAACAGGGTTTTAGGAGAGACTATGGAAAAGAAGACAGCAACAAATCCTTTATGGACCAGAGACTTTACGATTATTACCGCAGGCAGCGTGGTATCCATGTTTGGCAACAGTATGGCAGGGTTTGCCATGAGCCTCATGGTGCTGGACTTTACCGGCTCCACCATGCTGTATGCGATTTATTTGATGACATTTACTATACCGCAGCTTATCGTGCCTATCATTTCCGGGGCGATTCTAGACCGGTTTTCCAGAAAAAAGATGATTTATTCTTTAGACTACCTTACAGCTGCAATCTATGTGTTGGTGGCGGTGATCTTGGGAAGCGGACATTTCCATTTTCCCTTATTTGCCATATTTACCTTTATCATCGGATGCATCAATAGCATCTACATGGTGGCTTACGATAGCTTTTACCCGCTGCTGATCACGGAGGGCAATTACTCCAAGGCATATTCCATCGCCAGCGTGCTAGAGACCATGGCAGCTTTTATGATTCCTGTGGCCACATTTTTGTACAATCAGGTAGGTCTTGCCCCGCTGATGATTGGAAATGGCATTTGCTTTTTTATCGCGGCTACCTTGGAGACCAGAATCGGTGCGGAAGAGGAGTATATCCAGAAGCAGAAAAAGAGCGCAGAAGGGGATCAGTTGAATTCCGTGTCCCGGGTTTTTGTGGATATTAAGGAAGGCTTTCGATATCTGGCCAGCGAAAAAGGTCTTTTGGCCATTGCGGTGTATTTCCTGTTTAGCTCCCTGGCAGGCGGCGCTACGAATGTAGTGGCTCTTCCGTATTTTAAGGATAGTTATGCCAATGGCGAATACATTTTCATGCTGGTCATGGGTATGAGCATGCTGGGTAGAGGCGTTGCAGGCTCTGTTCATTATAAGAAAAAGCTTCCAACCAAGTATAAGTATGTCATTGCCTTATCGGTGTATATCACCATCGGCATTCTGGAAGGTACGGTGCTGTATCTGCCTATATGGCTTGCCATGACTTTTATGTTTTGTACCGGCATTGGCGGCGTCACCAGCTACACCATCCGTGTTTCAGCCACCCAATCCTACGTGCCGGATGAGAAGAAAGGCCGCTTCAATGGCGCCTTCCAGGTGCTGAGTACTTCCGGCGCTTTGATTGCTGAGCTGACCGCCGGGGCCCTAAGCTATGTCCTTGGACCCAGGGAGATTCAGCTTTTCTTTAATCTCATGTGCGTCCTGGCCGCCATCCTCATCATCGGTGGCAATAAGAAGCATGTGGAGAAGATTTATAATAGGGATATGTAAGAGGAATAGGTTATGCAGATTAGAAGAGCAGAAGAGAAAGACATTGAGAAACTGATTGTGCTTTTACAGGAGGTGCTGGAGATTCATGCGGCACTCAGACCGGATATCTTTATCTCCGGTACGACGAAGTACACAGCTGAGGAACTGCAGCAGATGATTTTAGATGATGAGAAGCCCATCTATGTGGCAGTGGATGATGAGGATGCTGTGATGGGATATGCGTTTTGCCAGATAAAGGAGTTTCATAATAACAACATGCATTCCTTTAAAATGCTTTATATCGATGACTTATGTGTGGACCAGAACGCTCGCGGCCAGCATGTAGGCGCTACATTGTTTGAGTACGTTAAGTCTGAAGCAAAACGCCTGAACTGCAGAGAAGTGGTTTTAAATGTCTGGGAAGGCAATGAAAATGCAAAACATTTCTATGAAAAGGTGGGTATGAAAGTAAGATCCATGCAGATGGAGTATTTACTAGACTAGGGGGCTGTCGCTTTTCTTATCATGTCATTCCTCCAAAGTGTAAACGTACTATTGCATCATACCGCGCATAGGTGGCGATGGCAAGGCGGTGAGATTTGGCATTGAGAAGCACTGGTGGATAATTTATAATCGAACTAGAGGTATTCGTAGGAGGGGATTAGACATGAACTACAAGGTAATTGACAAAGAAACCTATTATCGACAGGGTGTCTTTCGACATTTTTCAGAGGACTGCAAGTGCTCATCATCTATGACCGCTCGTGTAGATGTGACGGACTTGGTAGAGTATTCGAAAAAGACAGGGACGAAGTTCTATGTGAACTTCCTATATATCTTGACGAAGGTGTTGAATTCCAGAGAGGACTATCGGATGGCGTATCTCTGGGAAACGGATGAAATGATTTGCTATGATACCATCAACCCGACTCAGTATATTTTCCACGAAGATACAGAGACATGTACACCGGTGTATACGAATTATTCTGAGGATTATGACAGTTTTTATCATGACGCATTGGCCGATATAGAAGCGGCGAAGCAGACGAGGGAGTACGGCCTAGATGCTGCGAATCATCCCAATTGGTTTGATGCGTCCTATATTTCGTGGCTGTCCTACGATTCGTTGAATATTGAGTTGCCTGATGGATATCTCTATTTATTGCCTATTGTGAACTGGGGCAAGTATCGTGAGGAGAATGGCCGCTTGGTGATGCCACTGTCCGTTCGGATGAATCATGCTGTGGCAGATGGCTATCTGATTGCGTTGGTATACAAGTTAGTAGAGGATGAGATAAAGCGTTTTATAGCTTAAAGGAGAGTATAGATGGAAACATATTACTATATCGTCGAAAGTATCGATGGAGACTACGCAAACCTACGTAGAACCGATGTGGAAACTTCGGAACTGAAACTTGTAGCAAGGGCGCTATTACCAGATGGTATTGCAGAAGGTACTCAGCTCAAGTACGAGATGTTTGAATACAGTATTGTATAAAGAAAAGAACTGACTCTTACTGAGCCAGTTCTTTTTCTAATAGTGCGGCTGCGTCTCGGACACAGTCGATGCATTCACGTTTTACGATGCCGTCTTCGATGCCTTTTAATTCTTTGCAGATGACGGTGCCGTTCTGCTCCTTGAATGCGGAGATGATGCGGCGGCTGCTCTGCATGGTGGCCTGAGGGTTTTTCTTGATCTGACCAAGGACGGCCACAGCGCCGGTGATGGCGCCACAGGAAGCTTCCAAGCTTCCGCCGGTTCCTACGGCAAAGCCCTGGGTGAGATTGCGCATGGTTTCTTCGTCGATGCCGGCCAGGTCGCAGTAAGTGCAAGCCACTGCCTGGGCACAGTTATAACCACACATTTTCTTATTTGCAGCTTCTTCAATTCTAGATTCCATAGTATCCTCTTTTCTAATTATCAGAAGGTTTGTTTTTCAGTTGACAGATGCCCTGGGTCATGGTGCCCATAGGACAGAAGGTACACCAGGTTCTTGGTTTATATAATACCATGACGATGAGGCCGATTAAAGTGCTGGTGAGCATCAGGCTATAGAAACCAAAGCTAAACTGCGCGATCCAAGGACTTGGCGCAGGTACTGTGTAGGCCCAGTGCCAAGGCACTTTAAAAGTCCAGAACAGCTTCACCACTTGGCGAAGGGAACTTGCGCCTCCGGCCACCAGATAGGTCTGGTATACCATGTTTCCGAACATGGTCATAAAGAAGGCCAAAAAGCCGTAGCGAAACCATTTGCCGGAGATCCAGCCGGGAGCCTTTTTCTTGCGGCTTAAGCGGAGGCTATTTCCAAGCACGGTGAAAAGCTGGCCTCTACCGCAATACTTATTGCAAAAGTGCTTATTACCGCCGATGATGGCGAAAAGCAGCGGCACGATGAAATCGATCATGCCAAGCCAGGCAAACAGGATATTAAAAAATCCCAGGGAAAAATATAAAATGGACCAAATCCACAAATAGTCATACCAGTGTTTCTTACGCATTTAATTCCTCCCTTAATTTTGTTTCAATGCAGCTTGCAGGGCATTCTTTGGCGCAGATGCCGCAGCCTACACACAAGTCCGGATTTATTTCGGAGTAGCATCCTTTTACGATTTGGATGGCTCCCCTTGGACAGACTTTTGCGCAAGCACCGCAGGCTACGCAGGTTCTTCTATCTACGACAGCAAGTTTCAGTGGTTTCAATGTTTCATCCTTTCTAATCCAATACAATCTCTCTAATTCATTTCACAAAAAAAGCTCCCTTATTAACAGGACCTTCATCCTATCAAAAAGGGAGCGAATAAGTTTGTGACAAAGTCACACTAAGTATAATTTCTCTATAATTCTTTTAGGAAAGTTTTTTTAGGAGACCTTCATCTTTTATATGGATACTGCCGCGGCCTTGGGTGATGGCTCCGGTTTCCGCCAGGTACTTTAGCACTTTAGAGACCACCTCTCTGGCGCTACCGATATAGGTGGCGATTTCTTCGTGGGTCAAACGCAATTCTGTGGTGCTGTGCCGATGCATTTCTTCCAATAGAAAGGCAGAGAGGCGCTGGTCGATTTTGCGGAACAGGATCTGCTGCATGGTCCACATGACGTCGGAGAATTTCTCTGTAGCGGTTTTATACAGGAAAAGTTCCGCATGGGGATTCTCCTTCATAATCGCGTTTAGGCAAAGCGTCGGCAGAATGAGCACCTCTGTGTTTTCCGTGGCTTCTATCATGACATCAAAGTCGATGGAGTCAAGCAGGCAGGAGGCGGATAAGACGCAGACATCTCCTTGGTATACACGGAAAAGCGTGACTTCACGGCCTTCTTCAGACAGGATGTAGGTTCTGAGCTGGCCGGAGAGAACGGTCATAAGACCTTTGCAATTCTCATTGGAACGGTGCATCAAATCACCCTTTTTATGGGTTTCTGTATAGCAGGCATCCGAAATAGCTGCCTTTTGTGCTTCGGTAAGTTGATTCCAAAATGGAAAAAGAGTTGCGTAATCCATGGTTTATCCTTATCTTTTTTACATATCCTGTAGTTTTACTTTGGCCTCATTGTATCATATGTATTCGGGAAAAGAATGACGAAACCATGAACAATACAGTGTGTTATAGTAGTAATGATATGAAAAAGCGATACGAACAATATGACAACTTCAAAGGGATTCTGATTCTACTGGTAGTGGTAGGGCATCTGTGCGAAATCATGCCCTTTCCGGAGGCCCGGGGGAGCTATGCCATCATTTATCTGTTTCACATGCCGGCCTTCATCTTTCTCAGCGGTATGTTTGGAAAGTTTGACATGAAGCGCATCCTGAAACATCTGGTGTTACCCTATTTTGTTTTTCAGACCTTGTACCTTCTTTTTGCCAGAGAGGTGCTGGGGACGAAGCTGAAGTTCCAGTATCACAAGCCGTACTGGATTTTGTGGTATCTCATGGCCATGATTTGGTGGAATCTGCTGCTGGCGGTTTTGGCACTGAAGCAGCGTTATCTGCGTTATCTCATTTGGGTCATCAGCATTGGCCTGAGCTTATGGATCGGCACGGTGTCGTCGGTTTCCTATGATTATACTTTGAGTCGCACCATCGTGTATCTGCCCTTCTTTTTATGGGGATATTATTTTAGGCATTCATCTTTCTTTGAAAAATGTCAGGAGGAGAGCTTCCGCAGTTCCAAGGGCTACCGCACCGTGGCAGTGCTGTTTGCGGTCCTTGCTACTATAGCCATAGCGGTGGTGATGATGCACAGGTCCGCTATCAATGCCAAGTGGTTTTACGGGGCTTACCCTTATGAGAAACTGCACTATCATGCAGGCATCCGTGGCGCCCAGCTCGTGGCGGCAGCGGTGATTATCGTGGTAGTTTTGATGTTTTTACCGGAGAAAAAGATACCGGTACTTGGTACTATTGGGCAGCGTACCATGCCGATTTTTTTGCTCCATGGCTTCGTGATTCGCTACATGAAATATGCGAAGGTCTGGAACAGGTTAGAACAGGCCGGTTTTCCTGTGAAAGGCGGAATGGGGATTCTGCTTTTGCTTTTACTGGCAGCAGGCATTGTGGCCCTAATCATGGCGCTGACTTACCTTTGGGATAAGCTGAAAGCAAAGTGCCTTTGGGGTTTCGGAACCAAATAAATTGCTTAAAGAATGAGATTAGAGCTTTTCGTAATTATAGATAGAGGGATACGCCCCGAACTGTTAAAATGATATAGAAAATACTGTGTATCTTACACAATGGGAGGTATTACATGAAGCAGTTGACAGGATTTATGAAGGGGGTTAATCTTGGCGGTTGGATTTCTCAGTTTGCCAAGTACGACAAGAATCATTTTGACACCTTTATCACAGAAAAGGATATCGATTACATCGCTTCCTTAGGATTTGATCACGTGCGTGTTCCGGTAGATTATAATGTGCTGGAAGACGAGGACGGGGCACCAAAGGAAGATGGTTTCAATTATTTGAAAAATTGCCGTGAGTGGTGTGAGAAGAATCACTTAAACATGCTGATTGATTTGCATGAGTGCTACGGCTATTCTTTTGATCCTTTGAAAAAGGACATGGACAGAGAAAAATTCTTCTATGATGATGCGCTGCAGGCTCGTTTTATGAATCTGTGGAAACGTATCGCCACTACTTTTAAGGACTATCCAAATCAGGTAGCTTTTGAGCCTTTGAATGAAGTGGTTTTGGTAGAAGTAGCTGATGCTTGGAATGAGATTGCCGGCAGATATATTCACATGATTCGTGAGATTTGCCCTGAGCATGTCATCATCGTAGGTGGCGTTTGCTATAACAATGTACAGAGCGTACCAAAGCTGGATTTGCCTGTAGATGAGAAAGTGGTTTATAACTTCCACTGCTATGAGCCTATGGTATTTTCTCACCAGAGCGCTTACTGGATGGAGGGTATGCCCCTTGATTTCCACATCGGTTATCCAAAGACTTTGGAAGAGTATCGTCGTGCCGCAGATGAACTGCCTTGCGACTTAGGCGGCGCTGTATTCCAGGCAGGCATCCGTGAAATCGGACCCGGCTTCTTCGAAGATATCTTTGCACCTGCTGTAGAGAAAGCCCAGAAAGACGGCGTATGCCTCTACTGCGGTGAGTATGGTGTCATCGATCAGGCAGACCCGGAAGACAGGCTTCGCTGGATGAAGGACATCCACGTAGCTTTCGAGAAATACGGTATCGGCCACGCCCTGTGGAACTACAAGCAGAAAGACTTCGGCCTTGTAGACGAAAGCTTCGCCAGCATCAAAGATAGATTTATTGAAATTGTATAGAGATAAAGCAAATGCAGCACCGTAAGGTGCTGCATTTTTTAGATTTTATGATTCTTTTCCAGTAGTTCTATCATTGACCAGCTTTTTCGTCCCAAACAGGTACGTCGATGCCCACCACTTGGGAGGTGAATTTGGTACCATTGGAGGACTCATAGTGTTGCTGCGCTTTCTTTACATACTTGAAACCGATGTAGAGAAGCGGGATGTTGCAGTAAGCAATCAGGATATTGGCAAAGTCGGACAAATCCCACAGTGCTCCCAGATCCATGCCTACGATGGAAGTCAGCATACCGAAAATGATGACGATGATGTCCAGTACGCGAATGATATTGATAAATACTTTGCTGCGGCTGATACGGTTTGCGCAGATTTCGGAGAAGGACATAAAGCCCAATAAGCAAGTGAAGGCGAAAAGGCCAAAACACAAGGAAATCAGCAGGGTTACTACGGTGTTGAAAGCAGTACCGGGAGTCAGCTCTGCAGCGGAGGCAAGGTATTTTGGAAGCTTGCCAAGTTCAAACCAGGCAGCGCCATTTTCACCAAGCCATGCACGGCCCATGATGACTACGAAGCCTGTCAGAGTACAGATGACGATGGTATCTAGGAAGACACCGATGGCCTGTACGCAACCCTGATCACAAGGGTGGTCTGCATCAGAAGCGGCAGCGGGCATGGTAATGGTACCTTGACCGGCTTCATTAGACATAAGGCCACGTTTTACGCCTTGCATCAAAGCCACGCCAAATGCTCCGCCGAATACAGCTTCCGGTTTAAAGGCTTCTGTAAATACGGCATAGAAGAACCAAGGAATTCTTGGGATGTTAAGCAGAATCAGCACCAGCACTGTCAGTACATAAACGATGGCCATGATAGGCACCAATACGTCTGTGACACGGGAAATCTTTTTCGTTCCACCAAAGGATACTGCCACAGTAGCGATGATGACGATGACAAAGCCAATCCAGTAAACAGCGTGGGTAGTAGGCAGCTCGCTACCATGTACGATGCTTGCAATCTGTCCCATGGCGGATACGGTATTAAAGCCCTGGGCCGGGAAGCAAAGCAATGCATAAATGATGTACATGAGAGACAGTACCACACCTACGATGGCTGAGTTTTTCAGGAGTCGTCTGCCGTAGAAAGCCATACCACCGATGTATTCGTCATCCTTTTTCTCTTTAAAAATCTGGGAAAGGGTGGACTCCACAAAGGCGGTAGCCATACCGAAGAAAGCGGAGATCCACATCCATAAAAGGGCGCCGGGACCACCAACGGATACGGCACCGGTGACACCTAGGATATTACCTGGGCCTACACGCATAGCGGTGGATAAGAAAAAGGAAGCCAGGGGCGAAATGCCGGTTGTGGCTTTGCTTTCTTTCAGTACCTGAATGCCTCGTTTGAATTTACGAATCTGGATAAATCGTAGTCTGATAGAAAAGTAGATGCCTGACCCAATCAGCAAAATGATGGCCAGGGTGAAGTTGCCTAAAATAGGAATGTTCTTGTACCATTCGAAGTTCGTGGGGAAGTCCCAGAACAGGTCTGATACAACCTGAATTTTACCGCAGACCGCAGTAATGATGTCTAATAGTGTTTCCATACATAATCTCCCTCTTTTTTCTGTAATTCTTGAAACGCATTATATAGTTCAATCATAGAAGTAAGTCGCATCTTCGTCAATTTAAAATGGTACAATTATAAAAGAGAAAAAATCATGTGAGGCGTAGGACATGAAAGCGTTTTATCATTTACCGGGATTATTTGAGTTTTATGAGTTCTATAAAGTGTTCCTGGAACTGTACCGCCAGCACAGAGAGTACTTCTATGACTGGTGCGAGATAGGGTCTATCTATGGCGCTCCTGCAGATTGTATCTGGGGTGGTGGCAGAGTAGGCTTCGGCGATGCAGATCCGGAAGAGGTGGCAGAGCTTATGGGAGAGTACGGGATTTCTGCTAGGCTTACCTTTAGTAATTCGCTTCTGAGGGAGGAACACTTATCTGATAAAAAGTGTAATGCGCTTTGCAGGCTCTTTGAGCATAATGGTTCTGTCAAAATTAGAAATGCGGAAAACGGAACTGTAAAAAACGGAACTCTGGGAAACGGTATCATTGTACACTCCGATCTTTTGGCAAAGTATATACAGAAAAACTATCCGGAGTTTTATCTAGTATCTTCTACTACAAAGGTGCTGACAGATTTTCGCGACTTGGAGAAAGAATTAAATAAAGACGAATTCCGTTATGTAGTACCGGATTTTCGCCTGAATACAGCTCTCGACCAGCTGAGGGAATTATCCCAAAAGCAGAAGGACAAGGTGGAGTTCCTATGCAATGAATGCTGCTACTATGACTGCTATGACAGGAAGGCATGCTATGAAAATGTAAGCCGCAAGAGCCTGGGAGAGGACTGCGAAGACCACAGGTGCGTATCTCCTACGGCAAAGGAGGGATACCGCTTCTCAGAAGCCATGAAGAACCCGGGCTTTATTGGTTTGGAAGCCATTCGGGAGAGTTACATGCCGGCGGGATTTAGTCAGTTTAAGATAGAAGGCAGAAGTCTGGGAAGCGCTATTATCCTAGAGTTTCTTCTTTACTATATGACGAAGCCGGAGTACCACCTGAAGGTTCGGGAAGAAATCTATCTAGATAGTATGTTGGATTTATTTTAGAAAATATAAGGGCCGTGGAGTTTTCCACGGCCTTTTCTTAGCCTAAGAATTCAAGGATTTGTACAGAACGCACCAGGCGCATTAGCTCCGAAATGTTCTCCAGGTTGATGCCGGTAAGATCCGTTATTTTTTTGAGCCTGTATGTCAGGGTATTGCGGTGCACAAAGAGGGCACTAGAGGTGTCCTTTACACTTAGACCACATTGAATGTAGCTCTTTAAGGTATCCAGGAGCTGACCATCTTTTGCTTCATCGTATTGAATCAGGGTATAGATGGCAGGATGTACATAGCTGGTGAGCTTTTCTCTGTCTGGGCATTCATTTAGGATATGGAAGAATTCGTAATCTTTCCAGTGATGAATCAGTTCCTTTCGGCCAAGCTTTGCAGCCAATGAAAAGGAGGTGCGAGCCAGCTTGTACTGGCGCGGAATCTCATCGATGTGATAGAACACATTGCTGGAAGCGATATCGGAGATTTCTTCCTTTAGCTCACTTTTACGAAATTGCTCCCACAGAGGCATCTCATCCTCGGCTTTGATGAAAGCCACGATATAGCTGTGATACACCAGCACGTGGAGAAGCTGCGGATAGTCATGCATCTGGCTCCGCAGATGAGAGACACCGTGGATGGTGTCTAACTTTCCTCGCAGGATATAAAGCTTTAGCGGCTGAGGGGTCTGCAAAGTCTGGGACAGTAGCAGGGCCTCTCCGTCTTCGATGGTGGTGCCATTGAGGAGATTGGTGAGAATCTCTGAAGAAGCAGAGATAAATAAATCACTGTATTCTTCATGGGCTCTAAGGGCCTTGGCCAGCTTTTTGCTGATACGAGGCAAGAACTGCTGGTGATAGGGCTGTATACCCTTTCTGTTATCTAACAGAATCATATAGCCAATGGGGTGCTTCTTATAGTATAAGAGGCTGCAGAGCTTTAATTCATCAGACTTCTCACAAGTGATGAAGAAGGCGTCGGAGTTTTTGGGCAATCGGTCATTGGGCAGCATCTCGTTGATGGCTTTGATGAATTCGTAGGTACAGTAGCCACGACGGACATTCTCGGTCCAAAGCGGGTCTGTGACCTTGATTTCTCTGGAGTAATCGATGACATGGAAGCCTAAATCGATGATTACGACAGAGCGGCCCAGAAACTTGGCGGTACGTTCTACCAATTCATGAAAATCCTCACCTTCATATAAAGGAGGAAAGACATTGCGGTAGGTGGTCTCGTAGCTTTCTACGGGAGGCTCTTCTCTTGTTTGCTCCTCTGCCAGTCGCTGCGCCATTTCCAGCACGTAGCTTTGCAGCTGCTCCGGGGATATTTGGATTTGATTCTCTGTAATGGTGGCATCATAGCGCGTCAGTAGTAGATCGCGCATAGCCTCGGAATGTTCTATGTTCATGAAATTATTATAGCATCTTGTGCGCCATGCACAATAGCACATCTCTTTTTTTATGCCTCAAATCTGTATTTTTTTTATATCCCTTTTTCTATAATTTTATTTAGAAAGATAGAAAAGGAGGTATGGTTTATGGCATACGAGAAACTTTTAGCAAGAGGAAAAATCGGTTCTATGAATTTGAAGAACCGTGTAGTAATGCCCGCGATGGGTGTTTCTCTTGCACAACAAAACGGAGAGGCAAATGAGCACATCATCCGTTACTACGAGGAGCGCGCAAAAGGAGGAGTAGGTCTCATCATCACAGAGATTACCAGAGTAGAGCCTGTATTTGGTACTGCTATTCCTAACCAGCTTGGCGCTTATGAATTAGGACAGGTACCTCACTTAGAGAGACTTGCTGAGCGTGTGCATAAGTATGGCACCAAGATCCTCATGCAGTTGCAGCATCCCGGTCGTGAGAATAAGTCCGCTATGATTGGTGGCAGACAGATCGTGGCACCATCTGCGGTGATGTGTAAGGTGACCCAGGAAATGCCTCGTGAACTGACTACAGAAGAGTGTGAGGACTTGGTTAAGGCCTTTGTACGTGGCGCTGTATTTGCAAAAATGGCTGGCTTCGATGGTGTAGAACTTCATGCAGCTCATGGCTATCTACTATGCGAGTTCCTTTCTCCATACACTAACAAACGTACAGATAAGTACGGCGGATCCTTCGAAAATCGTATCCGCATTCTGCAGGAGATGATTCAGGGTATTCGTGCAATGTGCGGCCCTCAGTTCATCATTTCTGTCAGAATCAGTGCAGATGAGTTTGTAGAGGGCGGTCTGAAACTGGAAGACAGCATCGAAATCGCGAAATGCTTAGAGAAATGCGGCATCGATGTAATCAATGTCAGCAGCGGTATCTATGAAAGCTCTACCACCATCGTAGAGCCTGCAAGCTTTGCACAGGGCTGGAAGAGACATTTGGGTACAGCTATCAAAAAGGCAGTACAGATTCCTGTCATTGCAGCAAATAACATCAAGGATCCTGACGTGGCAGAAGAACTCTTAGAATCAGACGTGTGTGACTTCGTAGCAGTAGGTAGAGCACACCTGGCTGATCCTAACTGGGTGAAGAAGACCAAAGAAGGTCGTGCTGATGAAATCAATAAATGTATCGGATGTCTGTATTGCTTCGGATGTCTTTCCGAAGGTGGTCATATCAAGTGTGCAGTAAACCCACGCTGTGGCCGTGAAGTAGAGTATGCTGACGTGGTAAAGAACGGAGATGGCAGAAAAGTAGCCATTATCGGTGGTGGCCCTGCAGGTATGCAGGCAGCTCTTACTTTAAGCGAGAGAGGCTTCGCACCGGTTCTTTTCGAGAAAGCAGATCACTTAGGTGGACAGCTGAACGTGGCAGATAAGCCACTTTTGAAAGAAAAACTGGGTGCTTACAAAGATTCCCTCATCGCCAGAGTTACTAAGGCAGAAAACATCGAAGTGAAGTTAAACTGCGAAGCTACTGTGGATGCTGTGAAAGCCGTAAATCCTGTAGGCGTATTCATCGCAACCGGCGGTACACCAATCGTTCCACAGATTCCGGGTATCGATGGTGCCAATGTCATGACAGCAGAAGATGTGCTTTTAGGTAAAAAGACTCCTACCGGTAAAGTAGCTGTCATCGGTGGTGGTATCACCGGTCTTGAGACTGCAGAGACTTTAGGCGACAAGGGATGTCAGGTTACTTTAGTGGAGATGATGAAGGAAGTAGGTCGCGGCCTTTACAAATCTGTGCTGGTAGATACTATGATGCGTTATCAGAAGATGGGTATCGAAGTAAAGACCTGCGAGCGTCTTATGAGCATCGACCAGGGCTCTGTGACATTAGAGAATACAGAGACCAAAGCCACAACCAAGCTAGAGGCAGACACCGTAGTCATTGCGCTGGGCGTTCGTCCTGTCAACCAGTTGGTTGAGCCGTTCTTTGACAATTTTGATGAGGTATTTGTGTTGGGTGATGCTGATCGTTCCGGCAGAATCGTAGATGCTACTTTCGCTGCCAACGGTCTTGGATCTACATTTTTAGCTTAAGAGGATAGGGGGTTATCACATGAAAAAGCAAAAAACTGTACGGTTACTATGCATAGCGCTTTGTCTGGTGCTTTTGGGGAGCATCTTCGCTATGCTGATCAATTCAAACTTCGGGAAAACCAAAGTCTCCAGGGTGTCTTTTGACACAGAGACAGGCACACTATCAGGCCTTTTATATCTGCCAAAGGATGCCTCAGCAGAGAATCCAAAGCCTACTGTTATCGTGACACATGGCTATCTAAACTCTGCAGAAATGCAGGATGCCAATGCCATCGAACTAAGCAGAAGAGGCTATGTGGTACTGGCTCTGGATATGTATGATCACGGACATTCAAAAGCCAATGCGTCTGCCTATAGCGGCACGGATTTCTTTGGCCTGTGGTCTACTTTCTGGATTCACTCTATGTATGATGCAGTGCAGTACATGTATGAGCAGCCTTATGTATTAAAAGATGCAGCAGGGAACGGTATCATCGGTGTTACCGGTCATTCTATGGGCGGTTTCAGTAGTACCATGGCGCTGGCTATGGACGAGCAGGCAGCTGCAGCTACCGGCGTACGTAAAATCTATGCTGGTCTGACGGAAGGCTCTGACTTCTCCTATTCCGGTCTTTTGGGTGTCACCGCAGAGGCAGCAGACGCAGCAGGCGGCGGTCGCTTCATGGGTAAAGTGGCAGCGCACTATGATGAGTTCTTCTTCAATGATCCTGCAGAGGCAGGCGGCACCGTGCGCTATAAAGACTACGTAGCCACTCCGGACGGCAAGACTTTCTTACAGCAGGAAAGCGGTCAGGCTAATACTTGGTATGATACCTCTGATGGTGGCAAGAGAATCATCTATGAGCCGGCACAGACGCATCCTTGGAATCATTTTTCCAAGAAGACCACTGGTTATGCAATAGAGTTCTATCAGACAGCTTTTGCAGATTATGCAAATAATATCAAACAGATTGCACCGACTTCTCAGACTTGGATGCTGAAAGAATTG
Organism: Lachnospiraceae bacterium; assembly: GCA_015056765.1. GTDB lineage: Bacteria > Bacillota > Clostridia > Lachnospirales > Lachnospiraceae > SIG336. The sequence continues at coordinate 61,221 of SVFQ01000010.1, read as the reverse complement.
TTTGAACTGATTGCACTCATCGGCTTTATCATGATGATCGTACCAATCGTAGTACTGCTGCAGCAGCTTCCATTCTTAAAGGAGGCGCGTACAGAACTGATTGCTCCGGCAAAAACGGATGCCTCAGTAGGTGGCAGATTTGCAGGCTTTGCAGTATTATTGACAGCTATTTTGCTACCGGCTATCTTCTTTGAAAGCTTATACGACGTGGATGTAACTTCACAGGGCATGCAGATTTTGAGGTTCCTGGCGCTGGGACTTTCTATTAGCGGCATCTTTGCATTCTGCATCTCTCGTAAGGCCGAAGAGAACCGTAAAGGTTATCAGGTGGGTAGTTGCCTGGTATTCGCTTCCGGATGCTTGCTGGCTATTTTGACCAAGGTGCCACTGTTCCAGAATCTCACTATTTGGACTGCACCGGTGGTAAATAATATCGCCTACTGGACTATAGGAGCAGCCCTGATTTCCCTTTTGGTAATGAGCGTAGTCTATGTGGCAACCAAAGCCAAAGAGGGTGCGGGCTTTGCCCAGTATGGTGTGAAAGTGCCCGTGAAGACTGTGTGCGCTGCTTTTGTTACAGCCATCCTGACTGTAGTGATTGCATACACATTGCTATTCTGCGTGGATGCTGTATTTAAGACAGACTTCCGTATTTGGACCTTTGCTTTTAAGACCTTTGATGCCAATATTTTGCTGACGGTATGCAAATACCTGCCTACGTTCTTCCTGTTTTATTTGATTTCTACGGCTTCGATTTTTGTAAATACCCATACCGAAGCTTTGCAGGGAGGAAAGGGATATTGCCTGGCTATCGCTATGAACGCAGGTGGTATCTTCTTGTGGCTGGTGCGTCAGTACTGCGTGCTGTTTGCAACTGGCGTATCTGCACATCCAAACGCAGCCCTTTCCGGTATCGTATTGGTGGCTATGGTGCCTACTTTGGCTATCGCAGCAGTGCTTTCCAGAGCTCTGTATAAACGCACCGGTAATGTGTGGACACCGGCATTCCTCAACGCAATACTGATGACCCTCATGACCGTGGCAAATACAACTGTATATCTGAAATAAACTTACGTAGGACGGGGCTGAAAACCCCGTCCTTTTTGCGTATTTTGAACTCGTTACGGGGGATGAGCCTGGTGGACCCTTGGGGACGGGGTTAGGGGTCCATTTAAGTTCTTTTATAGTCTTGAAATAGGTGTCCTGATTATAGGACAGCTCATGATTTATCCTTAAACCATAGAAAACCTTAGTAACTTAGAAAACGAAAAACAGTAGTGCGGACATGAACGCCGGTTTGATACATGGGAGGATAAATCATGAGAAAGACAAATTATTATAATTCTATTTATATTCAGAGAAGACAGAACAGGGGCAATACCAGACTGGCTATAGCAGCGCTGGCTGTCATTTTCATTATTTGCTTTTTCATGGTGCTGCCCGTGAATGGGAAAGGTACCTATGGAAATGGCGTATCCGAGGAAACATACCAGGCTTGGGAGAAGGCTTACCGCAGTGATGTGAAAGAGGTGCTGACGAAGAAAGGCCTGGATATGAGCGGCGTCACCATGACCAAAACCTACAGAGAAGACGGTGCCAGAGAGTACGAAGTGATGATTCATCATGACAGGTTTGCCAAAATGGGAACGGAAGAAAAACAGGAATTGGTGGAGGTTTTGCAGGCAGTACCTTTTCCGGAAAAGGAGAGCGATTTTACCTTTATCCTGCGTTGCGATTTAGCGGGAAAATCATTATAATAATCAAGGACGCAAAATCCGATTTAAGTAAGTGTACTATCGGAAGAAAGTGAGTATTATGATGACGAATATACCACAGCCAAATCAGATATATAAGCACTTTAAGGGAAACTATTATCGAGTGGTGACCATTGCTACTCACTCAGAGACCCGCGAGCAACTTGTAATCTATCAGGCTCTTTATGGGGACGGGGGGATATATGCCCGTCCACTTTCTATGTTTACCAGTCCTGTAGATCATGTGAAATATCCGGATGTAAAGCAGGAGCTTCGCTTTGAACCTGTGACAGACCCTGTGATTTTATCTGCAGAGGAAGCTGTGAAATTAGGAGATGCGCAGCAAAAGGCTGAGAAGCCTGTGGGTGTGGACCGGGCGACTATGCAGAGTGTGACGACTGACAATCAGACTGCGAAAGCAGACGCTTCCACAGAAGAGACTTGGACCGTGCATCCTGCTGTGATGGAGTATCTAGATGCAGACACTTATGGTGAGAAGCTGCGTATTTTGTGCTCTGTCAGAGATGAGATTACGAAGCAGATGCTGGAGACCATGTCCATCGCCATTGACGTTCAGCTCAATGAAGAGGATGACTTAGAGGCGCAATTCGAAGATTTGAAGTATTGCCTGTCGAATAAGGAGCAGTTTGAATGCACTCGCCTGAGATAGCAGAGAGATTACTTGACTGGTACCACGCAGGAAGACGAGTTTTGCCCTGGCGAGAAAGCAGAGATCCTTACCATATCTGGGTTTCGGAGATTATGCTGCAGCAGACCAGAGTAGAGGCGGTAAAGCCCTACTATGACAGATTTCTCAAGGCACTTCCTACCATTGCAGACTTGGCCAAGGCAGAAGAAGAGTCCTTACTGAAACTTTGGGAGGGACTTGGATACTACAATAGAGTGCGGAATCTGCAGAAAGCAGCCTGCATTATCATGGAGCAGTATGATGGTCAGATGCCGGCAGATCCTGACGCACTTTTGAAGCTTCCGGGAATTGGCAGTTATACGGCAGGAGCAGTGGCTTCCATCGCCTTTGGCATCAAAGCACCGGCGGTGGATGGCAATGTGATGCGTGTTTTTGCCAGACTGGATGCTGACCCGGAGGATATTTTGCTGCCTGCCCATAAGCGCAGAATAGAAGCAGAGCTTCTGGAGATTATGCCGGCTGATGCGCCCGGAGATTTGAATCAGGCTTTGATGGAATTAGGAGCCATGGTGTGTCTTCCAAATGGCGCACCGAAGTGCGACACATGCCCGCTTCAGTCTCTGTGTCAGGCGTATGTGAAGGGCACCATGACAGAGTATCCGGTGAAGAAGCCGAAGGCAAAGCGTACCATCGAGAAGATGACGGTGTTTTTATTAGAAAGCGAGAATCGCCTGGTGATACGCAAAAGGCCGGCGAAGGGATTACTAGCCGGCATGTATGAGTTCCCCCACCAAGAGGGATTTTTAAGCAAAAAAGAAGCTGTAGAATATGTGAGAAGCTTAGGAATTGAGCCTGTACAGGTGAAGCCTATAGCGGAAAGCAAGCATATTTTCACCCACAAAGAGTGGCATATGAAAGGTTTTTCTGTAAAAATCGATGAAATACGATTGGCAGAAGCCCTGGAAAATGATAGACTGACAGCGGAGTTTTTAATTGCCAAAGAGGAGATTGAGAAGAAGTATCCCATTCCCTCAGCTTTTCATGCATTTACGGAGTATCTCCAGATGCAACAAGGCTCTGCGGCACTTAAAAGCTAAGAGCTATGAGGAAGGAAAAAGAAAGGAAAGCCATTTTTACAAAATGAATGGCAACAATTGACTATGAAATTACTTACATTTGCGGTACCTTGTTATAATTCCGCAGCATATATGAAGAAGTGCATCGACTCACTTTTATACGGAGGAGAAGATGTAGAAATCATCATTGTAAACGATGGTTCCAGCGATGATACAGCGAAAATCGGTGAGGAATATGTAAAGCGTTATCCTACCATTTGTCGTCTCATTAATAAAGAAAACGGCGGACATGGTTCTGCTGTAAATAAGGGTATCGAAGAAGCTACCGGTCTTTTCTTCAAGGTAGTTGACTCCGATGACTGGGTAAAGGAAAGCGCGTATAAAGAAATCCTGGATGTATTAAAGCAGTACGCTGGCGGAAGCAAAGTACTGGATATGTTGATCAGCAACTTTGTCTATGACAAGGTGGGCGAGGATAAGCATAAAGTAATGCGTTACAAGCATGCATTACCGGAGAATCAGCTTTTCACCTGGAATGATGTAAAGCATTTCCGCAAGGGACAGTACATCCTGATGCATTCCGTAATCTTCCGTACCAAGCTCCTTCGCGAGTGCGGTGTGAAGCTTCCGGAGCACACTTTCTATGTAGATAATATCTATGTATTCGAGCCTATGCTGGCTGTAGAGAATATGTATTATCTGGATGTGAATTTCTATCGTTACTTCATCGGTAGAGAGGATCAGTCCGTAAATGAGCAGATCATGATTTCCCGTATCGATCAGCAGATCAGGGTCAATAAAATCATGTATGACTTCTACGTAGATAACTGGAATAAGATAAAACTAAATAGCAAACGTCAAAAGTACATGTTCAATTACCTCGAAATCATTACTGTGATTTCTTCCATTTTGATGGCAATCTCCGGCACCGAAGAAAACCTTCAAAAACGTGCCGAGCTTTGGAAATATATCAAAGAACGTAACTACATGCTCTATAGAAAGCTTCGTTACGGATTCCTGGGCGGATATGTAAATCTGCCGGGTAAGGGTGGTAGAAAAATATCTGTGGACGGTTATAAAATCGTGCGTAGATTTTTCAATTTTAACTAAAAACACAGTACAGAGGAGGAGACAATGTACGCATTTGAAGAAGTGAAGAAAACAGATCCGGAAATCGCAGCAGCGATTGAGAAAGAGATGGAGAGACAGAACTCTCACATCGAGCTTATCGCATCGGAGAACTGGGTAAGCAAAGCAGTGATGGCAGCAATGGGCAGCCCTTTGACCAACAAATACGCAGAGGGCTATCCGGGCAAGCGCTACTATGGCGGTTGCCAGTGTGTAGATGAAGTAGAGAACCTGGCGATTGAAAGAGCGAAAAAGCTTTTTGGCTGTGATTACGTCAATGTACAGCCTCATTCCGGAGCACAGGCCAATATGGCAGTATTCTTCGCTATCTTACAGCCGGGAGATACCTTTATGGGTATGAGCCTGGATCACGGCGGACATTTATCTCATGGATCACCGGTAAATTTCTCCGGCAAATATTTCCATTGTGTACCTTATGGTACCAATGATCAGGGGCTCATCGATTATGATGAGGTTCGTCGCATCGCACTTGAGTGTAAGCCAAAGCTGATTGTAGCTGGTGCTTCCGCTTATGCACGTATCATCGACTTTAAGAAGTTTAGAGCCATCGCTGATGAAGTAGGGGCGGTTCTGATGGTAGATATCGCCCACATCGCCGGCCTTGTGGCAGCAGGACTTCATCCAAGCCCGATAGGAATCGCAGATGTGGTGACTACCACTACCCACAAGACCCTTCGCGGACCTCGTGGCGGTATGATTATGTGCAACCAGGATGTGGCAGATAAGTACAACTTTAATAAAGCAATCTTCCCGGGAATCCAGGGCGGTCCTTTGGAGCATGTGATCGCAGCAAAGGCAATCTGTTTCAAAGAAGCTTTGGACCCATCCTTTAAGGTATATCAGCAGGGTATTCTGGACAACTGCCAGGCACTTTGCAAAGGCTTGCAGGCAAGAGGCATCGACATCGTATCCGGTGGCACAGACAATCATCTGATGCTGATGGATTTAAGTAAAAAAGGCCTCACCGGCAAGGAAGTAGAAAAGCTGTTGGATGATGCAAACATCACAGCAAACAAAAACACCATTCCAAATGATCCTCAGTCTCCATTTGTAACAAGCGGTATCAGACTTGGTACAGCAGCTGTTACCTCCAGAGGCCTGAAGGTAGAAGACATGGATCAGGTGGCAGAGGCCATCAGTCTTGTGGTAAATGGTGGACAAGAGAAGGTTTTAGAGGCACGAGCTATCGTGAAGACTCTTACCGATAAATATCCTTTAATCTAGGATAGCAGGAAGAACTAGGCGCAAAAGTCGTAGTTTGGAAAGGGAGAAGAAATGACTAATTTAGAACTTCAGAAAAAAGCAAACGAGGTTCGTAAAGGTATCATCACCTCTGTGCACAGCGCAAAGGCTGGTCATCCCGGCGGATCTCTCTCAGCAGCAGATCTCTTCACTTACTTATATTTTGAAGAGATGAATGTGGATCCTAAGAATCCAAAAGATCCTAATCGTGATCGTTTTGTATTATCCAAGGGTCATACAGCACCTGGCTATTATGCAGCTTTAGCTAACCGTGGATACTTCCCGGTTGAAGATTTGGTAACCCTTCGTCACATTGGTTCCTATCTGCAGGGACATCCTTGCATGCAGGAGACTCCGGGTGTAGATATGTCCTCCGGTTCTTTAGGACAGGGTATCTCCGCAGCTGTAGGTATGGCTATGGCTGGCAAGATGGATGGCAAATCCTACAGAGTATACACACTGCTTGGTGATGGTGAGATTCAGGAAGGCCAGGTATGGGAAGCTTCCATGTTTGCAGGAGCTCACAACTTAGATAACCTTGTAGTTGTAGTAGATAATAACGGCTTACAGATCGATGGTAATATCGAAGATGTATGTAGCCCATATCCTATCGATAAGAAGTTCGAAGCATTCAACTTCCATGTAATCAATATCGATGCACATGATTTCGACCAGATTAGAAATGCTTTCACAGAAGCAAAGAACACCAAGGGACAGCCTACAGCTATCATCATGAAGTCTGTCAAAGGTAAAGGCGTATCCTTCATGGAGAACAATGCCGGATGGCATGGTAAAGCACCAAATGATGAAGAATTTGAAGTAGCAATGGCTGACCTGGCTAAAATCGACGAAGCATTGCAGAAAGAGGTGTAATCATGGCAGATAAAATTGCAACAAGAGAAAGCTACGGTAACGCATTAGTTGCTTGTGCTGAGAAATTCCCTAATTTAGTTGTTTTGGATGCTGACCTTGCAGGCGCTACCAAAACCGGTATTTTCAAAAAAGCTTACCCGGATCGTTTCATCGATTGCGGTATTGCAGAATGTAACATGACCGGTATCGCAGCAGGTATGGCTACTTGCGGTAAGATTCCTTTCATGAGCTCCTTTGCTATGTTTGCAGCTGGACGTAACTTCGAACAGGTACGTAACTCCATCGGTTACCCTCACCTGAATGTAAAAATCGGTGCTACTCACGCCGGTATCACTGTAGGTGAAGACGGTGCAACTCACCAGTGCAACGAAGATATCGCACTGATGAGAACCATCCCCGGTATGACAGTAATCGTACCTGCAGATGATGTAGAAGCAAAAGCTGCTGTAGAAGCTGCTCTTGCTTACGAAGGTCCTGTATACTTACGATTCGGTCGTATGGCAGTACCTGTAATCAACGATGCTGCTAATTACAAATTCGAAATCGGTAAAGGTATCACCTTAAAAGAAGGTAAAGATGTAACAATCATCGCTACCGGTATCGAAGTAGCAGAAGCTTTGGAAGCTGCCAAACTCTTAGAAGCAGATGGTATCAGTGCAGAAGTCATCAACATCCACACCATCAAACCTTTAGATGCAGAGCTTGTACGTGCATCTGCTAAGAAGACAGGTAAAGTGGTAACAGTAGAAGAGCACTCCGTAATCGGTGGTCTCGGCTCCGCAGTATGCGATGCTTTAGCAGAAGACGCACTTGCTCCTGTACACAAAATCGGTGTACACGACAGATTCGGTGAATCCGGCCCTGCAGGCGAGCTCCTTAAGAAATACGGCTTAGATGCTCAGGGTATCTACAAAGAAGTTAAGGAATTTGTGAAATAATAGATTCTGAATAAAAGCAAAATCCCGCTTGTTTCCAAGCGGGATTTTTTTTGTGCAATATTACATATTGTCACGAATCGAACAAATGTGCTAATATAAAGATCGTGGCTCTGCCACAGAAAAGTACCCATGACAGGGTGGTAGCCTCCCGTGCTATTGCATTACATGTATAGAAGGGAGGTGGCGCCAATGACAGATTATGAGTTGATTATGATTATGTTGGGCATCCCAACGTTGTTGTTTTCTTCTAATATTTTGCTTCTAGCGCTGCTGAACTTTCTCGATAAGAGAAACAACCAGCGAAAATAAAAATGCCTCTCCTGTCTGCAAACAGGAGAGGCGGTTCCGTTAGGAACTAACTTTTCCAATGGGAGCATCCACTTTGGAGTGGGTGCTTTTCTTTTATTATAATAACATGCCATATCTCGATTTTCAACACGGAACGTGTTTAGGTTCGTTTTTCTATACGAAACATATTCACTTCGGCAGTAGCAAGTATCTGTCCTGACGGAGTACGCACAAGTGCATGAACTACAGTTACGGTTTTTCCTCGCTTAATGACTTCACTCTCGGCGTAAATCTCTGGCTGATCTTTCACATTGCTCATATAGTTTACATACACATTTTGTGTTACGTAGTCATTGCCATCGGCTCTGGCGGTGATGCCGGCCACGCAGTCCAGCATGGTGTAGATGAGGCCGCCGTGGAGCATACCATAGGGATTTTTGGATTCCGGTGTGATGGTAGCTTTCAGCAAGCTGTGGTCTAAAGATACCTCACAGATTTCGATGTGATTGTAGTCCATGAAAGGATTTTTTTGATAGCTTTTTGGAAATAGTTTCTCGTTTGACATTCTGTTTACTTCCTTTTGATTTGTAAAATAAAAATTAGTTTATTGTGTAATATTCTTTTTAGAATTATAAAAATTGAAAAAAATTCATAAAAAAATTTTTCAACAGAATATTGTGTTCAGTTTTTACTTTAGCACAATGAATTGTAGAATGACAATTATAGATGAATTTTGTTCAACTATGGGCGCTTTACAAATATAATACAAGTGATAAAATGACCTTACAGTGTAAAAGGTAGCCATTGGGGAATGGCATTTTTCTTATACGAAATATGGGAAAAGGAGGTTTTTCGGAATGCCAAATTTAAAAAGATGTGTGGAACGTGTGGCGCTAAATGATGATCGTATTTTAAGTTTTGAAGTGGAAGGTAATAAAGCTTCCATCGTATTGACGAAAAACAATTCTACGACAAAAGGATTTGCTCGTTATTTCTTTGATGAGAATGGTGAGTTCACCTGGCAGAGCGATAGCAATCGCCCATACGTTGTAGCTTTCATTGGAAACGAGATTCGTAACGAAATCCGTTTCGATGTGCCTACACTGGATATGTAATATTAGTATTATAAAACCTCCCTATCGGATTCCCGATAAGGAGGTTTTTTTGATGTTGGAAAAAACCATGGGTTCTCTATCGCAGCTATTATACGGGAAACAAAGGGCACAAAACTATTGGGCAGAAATGTCCACCAGTATGACGGGGCGTATAGCACCGCCTGGTTTATTGACATAGCGCTCGGTGAGACTGATTTCGCCGTCTACCGTAACGATAGGGGCAGTGATAGCTTTCTTACCGAAATCTCCTTTCAGCCACCACCAGGAGGAACGGTAGCCCTTATTATCCCAGTTATTGGCTTTACTGAGGGTGTTGATGTTACAGCCTTGGGCGATAGCTACATCGGTCACGTGGAGTTCCCTATCCTTTGGCGTAGCGAAGAAGTTGGCAGCTTCTCCGGCAGTGAGAAGAGAGATACGATCTCCATTTTTCGGAAGCACGTTGGCCCATTCATTTTCCGAAAACATACCGGTGAATTCTTTGGAGTTTAATCTGGTTCGTAAATCGCAGTTGCCCCAAGAGATCTCTTCGTGTTTTTGATTCATATAGTCGCAGGCAATGCCGTCTTTGGTGATGAGATAAACTTGCTTGGCATCAGCTCGTAAGACCAGCCATTCCACTCGTTCTTTTCCCGGTCTGGCACCATCTATATCAAAGTGTCCATAACACACGGTGTCTCCGGCTTTGCAACTGCGAAGCGTTTTCATTTCCGATTCGGCCTGAAGGTTCCCGTAGACAGACCGGCCTACGAGGAAGAGAATCACTGCTACCACCAGGATTTTGACCAGGCGGGTCAGCGTTTTATTCCCCAAGGGTTTTATATGGATGTGCAAAAGGACCCATTGCACTTTTTGAATCAGAAATCTGGCCAGGGGCGAAAGTAATGCGGCCACTGCCAGGGAGGGCAGAAACACAGCCAGGTACTGGTAGAAGTGCTTCGTATCAAGGCGCCAAAAGACTGCCTGTACGAAAAAGCCGTGCACTAAAAACAGCATCAGCTGGATGGAGCCCATGTAGGTCAAGGCTTTGTTCCCAAGGGAGATCTTCAGGTTCAAAAGTAGCAGGAAGGTCACCACGATGATGCAATTCAGGGACTGCACGATGAGGGAAATCAAGGCATCACGATGATAGGTGGGAAGCATTTCGTGATAGTAGCCGAAACGGTTGCACACCTGGATGCCCAGGTAGGTCCAGACCGGAGCCAGCACCAGAAATATCCCAAGGAAAACCTTATAGTGTTTCCGGAAGCTTGCCTCTATCTTTTCTTTGAATCTGGCGTACAAAAGGCCGAAGGCGAAGGTGATGGTGGAGTTGTACCACCATTCCCCCATGAAATAGGTTTCTTTTTGGTCGTCGAAGTCATGGCCTCGAAGGAAAGAAAAGGCAATTAGGGCCAGGGTAAAGAGAATGGTGAGGGCCAGAGCCCTGTCTTTGTTTTTGATCTTGGAAAAGAGGAAGGCAAAGACTACATAAAGCACCACGATTTCTACAATATACCAGCCATTGCCGTCTAGAAGCTCCAGCCCCAGAATCTGCTTCAGGGTAGTAACTGCGTCGGCGTTCGAACCCGGCACATGAAAAAGGCGCAGTACCAGTATGGTGAGCAGGTTGACTAAGATAAATGGAACTAGGACCGCTGGGAGTCTTTTACGTAAAAAGCCCTTCAGGTAGGATTCTTTGTGGGTGAAACTAAATAGGAGGCCGTAGCCGGAACTGAAAAAGAAAATGGCTGTACAGAGAAAGCCAATGTAATTGTAAATGGTAATGGGGCCTGCAGGCTTACTACCATAGGAGGTAATCCGCTGCGTAAGATGGTGCAGGATGATGGAAAGACAGGCGAAAGTGCGAATGGCCATCATTTGATCATGAGAAAGATAGCTTTCTGAGAATGTACCTTTCGGAGCAAGTCTTGCTTTATAGAATAGAAGTACAAAGATAGCAATTGGAAATAATAGGAGCAATAGGTTGGCCATAGTCGTTTCCTCATGAAAGATTTTATGCTTCTATTATACCCCGCCGCAGTGTTTTATTTTTATTTAATGGATACTTTTTTCAGAGAATATTGCTTTTCGCAAATTAAGCAAATATTATATATCGTAGGCGAAAAGAAGAATGGAGGATTTATGAACCAGTATTATTTGGATAATGAAAAGTATGCAGCACTTGCCAGAAGGGCAGCAGCAGAAGGCGCGGTTCTTTTAAAGAACCCCGCAGGGGCTTTACCATTGAAAAAAGGCGACAAGGTAGCGCTATTTGGCCGCTGTGCTGTGAATTATTATAAAAGTGGACTGGGATCCGGCGGACTTGTAAATACCAAGTACGTAGTGAATGTACTGCAGGCACTGCAGGAAGAAACGGAGATTTCTCTGTGCCAGCCCTTGGTAGATTTATACGATGCCTGGTTAAAAGAAAACCCGGTAGATGAGGGCGAAGGCTGGGGTAAAGTGCCCTGGTCCCAGAAAGAAATGAAATGGTGCGCCGAAATGGAGCAGGCTTCCGCTGGAGCAGATGTAGCTGTGGTAGTCATCGGTAGAACAGCCGGTGAGGATCAGGATAGCAAGGATGAAGCAGGTAGCTACCGCATGACAGAGGACGAAGTGGAACTGATGCGAGAGGTAGCTAAGAGATTCCCTCGTACCGCTATCGTTTTAAATGTAGGCAATATCATGGACATGAGCTGGGAAAAGGAAGTGGGCAATGCTTCTATTCTTTATGCTTGGCAGGGCGGACAGGAAGGTGGTCATGCAATTACTGATGTACTGACCGGCAGAGTCAATCCTTGTGGACACCTGACAGATACCATTGCAGAGAAGCTTTCTGACTATCCTTCTGATCAGAACTTCGGAAATCCGGACAGAGACATCTATCAGGAAGATATCTACGTAGGTTACCGTTATTTCGAGACTTTCAACCAGGATGCTGTGCTGTATCCTTTTGGTTACGGTTTAAGTTATACGAATTTCTCCATGCAGGCTGTACTGGAAGATGAGTGTGTAGGCACCGACAAAGACATGGATTTATCCTGCCAGGCAGTAAAAATGACTGTAAGAGTCACTAACACCGGTGCCGTTGCCGGTAAAGAAGCTGTGCAGGTTTATGTAGAAGCACCCCAGGGTAAGTTAGGAAAGCCAAGCCGCGTGCTGGCGGAGTTCGCTAAGACTGATGTAATCCAGCCGGGTGAAACAAAGGCTCTGACACTGGAGATTCCGTACTACCAGTTTGCCAGCTATGATGATGCAGGCCTTGCCGGTCACAAGTCTGCCTATATATTAGAAGCAGGAGATTATAAATTCTATGTAGGAGATAATGTTCGCGATGCGGGGCTGGCTTTCAGCATAGAACTAAAGGAACAAATCCTGCAGCAGGCAGAGGAAGCACTTGCACCTGTAATCAGCTTCGAGAGAATGCGTCCACAGGTGGCATTTGATGGCGAGAGCCTTCTAGACACCATCGTCAATTTGAAAAACGAAGATGCACATTATAAAGTGGCCATGGAGCCTGTTCCGGTGAGAACCGTGAATCCATGGGATAGATGCAGAGAAAGAATGCCGGAAGAAATCCCTTACACCGGTAATCAGGGCATCAAACTGGTAGATGTGCTGGATGGCAAAGCTACGCTGGATGCTTTTGTAGCGCAGTTGTCTGACTTGGATTTGCGCCTTTTGCACCGCGGCGAAGGTATGAGTAGCCCGAAGGTTACACCGGGCACCGGCTCAGCTTTTGGCGGCTTACATCCATCTTTGAGAGAATTGGGAATCCCTGCTGCATGTACTACAGATGGTCCTTCCGGCCTTCGACTGGACTGCGGCACCAAGGCCATGTCCTTGCCAAACGGTACTTGCCTGGGCGCGACTTTTGATAAAGAATTGCAAAAGGAACTCTTTACCTTCCTGGGCAAAGAACTGCGTCGTAATAAAGTAGAGGCTTTACTTGGACCCGGTATGAATATCCATCGTCATCCTTTAAACGGACGTAACTTCGAATACATTTCTGAGGATCCGTACCTCACCGGTATGATTTGCGCATACCAGCTACTGGGCATGGAAGAAAGTGATGTCACCGGCACCATCAAGCACTTCGCTGCCAACAATCAGGAGTGGCATAGAAGCTTGATAGATTCTGTGGTATCCGAAAGAGCCCTCCGTGAGATTTATCTGAAGGGATTCGAAATCGCTGTTCGTGAAGGTAAGGCGTCTTCCGTCATGACCACATATGGTAGCCTGAACGGCACTTGGACTTCCGGTTGCTATGACTTAAATACCACCATCCTCCGCGGTGAGTGGGGCTTCGACGGTATCGTAATGACCGACTGGTGGGCAAAGGGCAATGATGGCACGGATGAGCCAAATATCAAGAATCGTGCCCCTATGGTGGCTGCCCAGAATGACCTGTATATGGTAACTTCAGATGGTATGTTGGAGGAAGAATTCGACAACCTGAAGGAAGCGCTGGAAAGCGGACGCATCACCAGAGGCCAGTTGCAACGCAATGCGAAAAACATCCTGAACTTCATCCTGAGAAGTCCTGCAATCTTACACGAAGCCGGTCGAATCAGCCAGGAAGAGCTGGAAGAAATGAAAGTCCGCGAAGAGGGCGATATCCTTCCTAGTGATGTAGAGTACTTCCACATGGATGAGCAGAAGCTGATAACAATCACAGAAGAAGATGTGGCCCGCATGAAAGGGGACAGCAAGGACGTGGTCATGGGTATCTGCGTGGATGCCATGGGACGTTATGAGATGGTAATGGAATACTCTTCTGAATTAGAAGAACTGGCTCAGCTGCCAATTTCCATGTTCGTAGATAATATCCTGGTGTACACCTTTGCATTGCAGGGTACGCGAGGCGAGAAGAAGACTGTGACGCATGAGGCGAAAGGTCTTATGGGCTCTAACCACTATGTGAAACTGCATTTTGGCGGTAACGGCCTGAAGATTCATAGCATCACCATCAAAAAAGTGGGAGAAATGGAAATCCCTCCAAATCTGTTGTAGACATTCGCACTTTAGTGTGATAGAATGTTCCTCGTACACAAACAAGTGTCTTTCTGTTGCGTACAAAAGGCGCTTGTTTTTTTGTAACAAAGACATTGGGGAAACAGAGAGAAGTTATGAGTGATGTAAATAGCTTTTTTGTACTGAGAGAAAAAGCTGTTCCGGAAGTGCTTTTAAAGGTGGTTGAAGCCAAAAAGCTCATGGAAAAGCACAAAGTTAAAAATGTACAAGAAGCAGTAGAGAGGGTCGGTATCAGCCGAAGTTCCTTTTACAAGTACAAAGATGATATTTATCCTTTTTCGGAATCGGACAGAGGAATCAGCATTACCCTATCACTTTTGATTGAAGATAGACCGGGTATCTTATCCCAGGTGCTGAAAGCCATGGCGGAAGGCGGAGCCAATATCCTGACCATCCACCAGTCTATTCCGGTAAATGCGGTGGCGTCCATCAGCCTTAGCATCCAGATTCTCCCGGGACAGAGTCTGTCCGAGATTGTCAGAGAACTGGAAGCATTAGATGGTATTTTGGAAGTAAAGGTCCTAGCCAGAGAGCAAATCAACTAGGAATTTACGATATAGAGGAAAACGAGGAGGCATATTATGATTAGGGCTGCTATTTTGGGCTACGGCAACATCGGAGGCGGTGTGGCTGAAGTCATCACAAAGAACCAGGATCAGGTGGCGAAAGCAGTAGGGGACAGCGTGGAAATTAAGTACGTGCTGGATTTGAGAGAGTTCCCCGGTGATCCTATGGAGAAAAAGGTGGTACACGATATCGATACCATCATAAACGACCCGGAAATCAAAGTCATTGCGGAAACCATGGGTGGTGACGAACCTGCATATACCTTTACCAAGAAGGCTTTGGAAGCAGGTAAGAGCGTCTGTACATCCAACAAAGAACTGGTAGCAAATCATGGACCGGAACTGATGCGTATTGCAAAGGAACATGATTGCAACTATTTCATCGAGGCCAGTGTGGGTGGCGGTATTCCCATCATTCGTACCCTGAATGAAGCACTGAAGCAGGAACATATCCTGAATGTGACAGGTATCGTGAATGGTACCACAAACTACATTTTGACCAAGATGGAGAAGGAAGGCGCAGCTTACGCTGATGTGCTGAAACAGGCACAGGACCTGGGTTATGCAGAGCGTAATCCGGAAGCTGACGTAGAAGGCTATGATGCTTGCCGTAAAATCGCAATCCTGTCTTCTTTGATGAGCGGGAAAAATGTGGATTTCAAGGAAGTATATACAGAAGGCATCACAAAAATCGGTGCAGAGGACTTCTTATATGCAAAGAAAATGGGCAAGACCATTAAGCTTCTTGCTATGAGCAAAAAAGAGGAGAATGGTTATAATGTCATGGTGGCACCTTTTTATCTGGGTGAGAACCATCCGCTTTATCCTGTAAATGACGTGTTCAACGCTGTATTTGTAAAGGGCGATATGCTTGACGATAGTATGTATTACGGAAGAGGAGCCGGAAAACTTCCTACCGCCAGCGCAGTGGTAGCCGATATGATTCAGGCAGCGAAGAACCTTGGCAGAAACTTGCCGGTAGAATGGTCTGACGAAAAAGAGACTGTATTGCCGGTGGAAAATACCAGCAGAGCATTTTTTGTACGACTGGATATCAATCAGGTGACACCACAGCAGGCACTGGACGCCTTTGGCGGCACTCTGGTGGAAGTAGAGGAACTGTCAGACGAAGTAGGCATTTTGACCAAAGTCATGACAGAGAAAGACTGCAAAGCAAAATGTGAAGCCTTAAAGGGTGTTAAGGGCGTGATTCGAGTAGAAGCCTAATTTTAGAATAAAAACCGTGATTGAGGAGATTATATGAAAAAAGTAGTGAAGTTCGGTGGTAGTTCTCTTGCTTCCGCAAAGCAGTTTCAGAAGGTGGGTAATATCATCCGCGAAGAGGAGAGCAGATGCTATGTAGTACCTTCTGCACCGGGCAAAAGAAACAATAAAGATACAAAAGTAACGGATATGCTGTATGCTACCTATGCATTGGCAGAAAAAGGCAAATCCTTTTCCAAAGAATTGGATCAGATCAAGGCCAGATATCAGGAAATCATCGATGGCCTTGGATTAAAGACAGACTTAAGCGGTGAGTTCAAAACCATCGAGAAAAATTTCAAAGCAAAAAAGGGTACAGACTATGCTGCTTCCCGTGGTGAGTACTTAAATGGTATCGTTATGGCAGACTACATGGGTTATACCTTTATCGATGCCGCAGAAGTGATTCGTTTTGATGACAATGGCGCTTTCGATGCGGAAACCACAAATCAGATTTTAGGTGAGCGTTTGGAAAACGAACCTAAAGCAGTTATCCCAGGTTTCTACGGCGCTAAGGCAGACGGTAGTGTTGTGACTTTCTCCAGAGGTGGTTCTGACGTGACAGGTTCTATCGTAGCCAGAGCATCTAAAGCAGATGTCTATGAGAACTGGACTGATGTATCCGGTTTCCTGGTAGCGGATCCCCGCATTATCCAGAATCCGGAAATCATCGATACTATTACCTATAAGGAGCTTCGTGAGCTTTCCTACATGGGCGCTTCTGTATTGCATGAGGATGCTATCTTCCCGGTACGCCAGGAAGGTATCCCTATCAATATCCGCAATACCAATGATCCTAGCGCAAACGGCACTTGGATTGTAGCAAGCACTGGACAGAAATCCAAGTATACCATCACCGGTATTGCCGGTAAGAAGGGCTTCTGCTCTGTTATGCTGGAAAAAGAAATGATGAACTCTGAAATCGGATTTGGTCGAAAAGTACTGCAGGCCTTTGAAGATAAGGGAGTTACTTTTGAGCATATGCCTTCCGGTATCGACACCATGACGGTGTTGGTACACCAGGATGAGTTCATGAATAAAGAACAAAGCGTCGTAGCACAGATTCAGCGCACGGTTCATCCGGACAGTATCGAAATCGAATCTGATTTGGCGCTGATTGCGGTAGTAGGTAGAGGTATGAAATCCTCCAGAGGTACAGCAGGTCGTATCTTCTCTGCTTTGGCGCATGCCAATGTCAATGTACGAATGATTGACCAGGGATCTTCTGAGATGAATATCATCATCGGCGTAGAAAATGCCGATTTTGAAGCTGCCATCGCAGCAATCTACAACATTTTCGTAGTGGCAAAACTCTAATCCGGACGGCCTCCTTGCTTTGATGGCAGGGAGGCTTTTCTGTGTTTTGGCAGCCCCGGGATGAAAAATGTCTCTGAAAAAAGATGAATAATTTTCTGGGACGAAACTGTACGAAAAATGTTTTCAGGGATTTTCTAGCGGAAAAGGAATTGCCGTAATAAACTGAAAATTGCGACAATTCAATATAAAAGATTTAATTATCAAATAATAATAAAAATAATCAGAAAAAGCATTGACAATTCAAATACCTCTGCTATAATAAGAGTAACAAAAAACAAGAGAGAAAAAGGAAATGCCTTATCCATAGAGTAGGGAACGAAACATAGTAGGAAATCTAAGTAAAGGAGGTACGGACCACCAAAAACATAAGTTAAACCAGGAACATAATATGGAACTGGAAATCATCTAACGAAGTCGAGTATATTTTGAACATGAGGCGCAAAGAAAAAGAAGCGAAGTCGCCGCAAGTACGATATGTACAAAAATCAGAAATAGAAAGAATCGAAGGACATTGAAATTTAGATATAGATATATGGAGGGCTGGTCCATTGGACAATAGCATGTAGAAGAGGGTATCGATGAAAAGACGTCGGTACCCTCTATTCTATTGCCATGAGGTGGCCGGAACGTTTACATTTTAAGGAATTTACGTTATCATAGAAGGCGATGTTGAAAACCGAGACTGGACATAATTTTCGAGGAGATTATGAAGAAAAAAGGCTTTTTAAAAGACAAATTTTTATTAGATGAAGATGAGGCTGATTACGAGGATTTAGAGGGCGATGTACAGGAGCCTGATGAGAAATCCGAAGATCAGGATGAAGATACAGAAGATAGCGAAGCTGTCGTCCGAGAGGATGAAGATGTAGAAGAGAAATCCGACGATGTGGAGGATGAAAAATCCGACGACGAATCTGAAGAATCCGAAGTTGAAGACTCTGATGAGGAAGATTCTGATGAGGATTACGAAGACGACGAGGATTACGAAGACGAGGACGACGAGGACGACGAAGAAGAGGACGACGAAGATGAAGAGGATGCGGAGTACGAAGCATACATCAGAAGTCCGGAGTATAAAAGAGAGCGTCGTAGAAAACGTCGTATGCGGAATCAGCTTTTAGCATTCCTTAGTTTATTTATTATCATTGCACTGATTGGTGTTTTGATTTTTGTGCTAGGTGCGAAGGTATTCCATGCTACTGCAGATAAGAGACAGGCAGCTCAGATTGCTGCAGAACTGGAATCAGTACAGCAGGAGGAGACTGTGGTGATCAGCGAACCTGAGACTACAGTTGAGACAGAAGAGCCGAATCCTATCGATGAAATCGCAGAAGCAGCCATTGCAGAAATGCCTATCGAAGATAAAGTATCTGCGCTGTTTATGGTAAGCCCGAGTCAGTTGACCGGTGTGGCTTCCGTTACACAGGTGGGGGATACTTCCAGAAAAGCCCTTGATCAGTATAAAGTGGGCGGACTTGTATATGATAAGTCCAATGTGAAAGATACCCAGCAGCTTACAAAGCTTCTGGCTGATACAGCCGCAGAGCGTCAGAATATTTTCCTTGCAGCAAGTGAATTAGGCGGAGACCAGTCCGTCATTGCAAAGACCCTGAAAAAAGAAGCAACTGCAAGCTTTGCAGACTTAGGCGCTGCAGGTGATACCGCAGCAGCAAATACCGCCGGATCTACTACCGGTAGCTACTTGGCAGAGCTTGGGTTTAACCTGAATCTGGCACCGGTGACGGATTTACAGATTGGAGATGGCAATCTCCTTGGAAGCACTACCTTTGGCAGCGATGCCAGTCAAGTAGGCGCTATGGCAGCAGAATATGTAAAAGGACTACAGTCTACAGGCGTCAGTGCATGTGTCCGTACCTTCCCGGGACTGGGTGCTGTTTCCGGTGGTTCTGAAGGCGGCATGATGATTACAGAACGTACCAAAGATGAAATGACAGCTTCTGAATTCGTGGCTTATAAAGCGGCTATTGATGCCGGTGCTGAATTTGTCATGGTAAGTACAGCATCTGCTCCAAATCTGACAGATGATAATACACCGTGCTGTATGTCAGCCTCTGCGATTCATGTACTGCGTAGCGAACTGGGCTTTGATGGTATCGTTATGACAGATGCCATGAATACAGGTACGATTACAGAGTACTATGATATCGACCAGGCAGTGGTGAAGGCCATCAATGCCGGTGTAGATATGATTTATATGCCAAGCGATTTTGAAGCAGCCTATAATGGTGTGTTGACAGCGGTGCAAAATGGAGATATCTCCGAAGAGAGACTTCACGAAGCGCTTTTGCATATCTATCGTGTAAAATATAAAAACAAAGTAAGCTAGTACAGGTTTGGCTTGACATGTTTTGGACACAGAGAGTATAGTACTAGTAATATCAGACCGAAGAGGTCGTTATAAAAAGTTGACGTTGAACAAGAGGAGTAGGTTGTCCTACCCGGCAGAGAGAGAATCACAAAGAGGGTTATCCCCTTGGCGAAAGCAAATTGGTGGAGAGATTCTTCGGGAGCGTAAGTGGAGACTGAAGGTTGCTTGGGAGTCAAATCGGTTTACCTCCGTTATAGGGTCAGACTTCTATCCGGAAGTCGTTGAGGCTATGCTTGTGAGAGTATAGCGAATAAAGGTGGTACAGCGTACATTCAGTTCGCCCTTTGCAGAAATGCAGAGGACGAACTTTTTTATTGCCTTGAATCTTTGATTCGAGGCAGGCAGTCCGCCGCTTGAGGACGCGCCCGCAACTTTATACTATTCGAAGGAGAAACTCTATGAGCAAAGAATTAGCAAAAACCTACGATCCTAAGGGAATCGAAGACCGCTTATATCAGAAGTGGCTTGATAAGAAATACTTCCACGCAGAAGTAGATGAAAGAAAGAAACCTTTTACCATTGTGATGCCACCACCAAATATTACCGGTCAGCTTCACATGGGACATGCACTGGATAATACTATGCAGGATATCCTGATTCGTTATAAGAGAATGCAGGGTTACAATGCGCTTTGGCAGCCTGGTACAGACCACGCTTCCATCGCTACGGAAGTAAAGATTATCAATACTTTAAAAGAGCAGGGTATCGACAAGCATGACCTGGGTAGAGAAAAATTCTTAGAGCGTGCCTGGGAATGGAAAAAGGAATACGGCGGACGTATCATCAGCCAGCTGAAGAAAATCGGCTCTTCCTGTGATTGGGACAGAGAGCGTTTTACTATGGACGAAGGCTGCAATAAAGCCGTAACAGAAGTATTCTGCAAGATGCATGAAAAAGGCTGGATTTACAAAGACGCACGTATGATCAACTGGTGTCCTGTATGTAACACTTCCATCTCTGATGCTGAAGTAGAGTACGAAGAGCAGAATGGTCACCTTTGGTATATCAACTATCCTGTTGTAGAAGCAGATGGTACACCAAGTAAGACAGAGTTTCTTACCTTTGCTACCACACGTCCTGAGACTATGCTGGGTGATACTGCAGTAGCAGTAAATCCAAGTGATGAAAGATATAATTACTTACACGGCCGTCAGGTATGGCTTCCTATCGTAAACAAAGCCATTCCTGTAGTAGAAGATGACTATGTAGACGTAGAGTTCGGTACCGGTGTTGTAAAAATCACACCTGCACATGACCCTAACGACTTTGAAGTAGGTAAGAGACACAACCTGCCTGTTATCAATATCATGAACGATGATGCGACCATTAATGAAAATGGTGGCAAGTATGCAGGCCTTGATCGCTACGAAGCAAGAAAGCAGATCGTAGAAGAATTAGATAAAGAAGGTCTTCTGGTTAAAATCGAGGACTATTCTCATAATGTAGGTACCCATGACCGCTGCCATGCTACCATTGAGCCACTTGTAAAAGAGCAGTGGTTCGTTAAGATGGATGAGCTGATTAAACCTGCTGTAAAAGCTGTCAAAGAAGGCGAAATCAAGCTGATTCCTGAGCGTATGGACAAGACCTACTTTAACTGGACAGATAATATCCGTGACTGGTGTATCTCCCGTCAGCTTTGGTGGGGACATCGTATTCCTGCTTATACTTGCGACGAATGTGGTGAGCTGATTGTAAGCAAGGAAGCTCCTACTGTTTGCCCGAAATGTGGTAAGACACACTTTACACAGGATCCGGATACCTTGGATACTTGGTTCTCCTCTGCTTTGTGGCCATTCTCCACACTGGGCTGGCCTGAGAAGACAAAGGAACTGGAGTACTTCTATCCTACAGACGTACTGGTAACCGGATATGATATCATCTTCTTCTGGGTTATCCGTATGATCTTCTCCGGATACGAGCAGATGGGCAAGGCACCATTTAAGACTGTATTATTCCACGGCCTTGTACGTGATGACCAGGGGCGCAAGATGAGTAAGTCTTTGGGTAATGGTATCGATCCTTTGGAAGTTATCGACAAGTACGGCGCAGATGCACTGCGACTTACTTTGATTACCGGTAATGCACCTGGTAATGATATGCGTTTCTACTATGAAAGAGTAGAGAATAGCCGTAACTTTGCAAATAAAGTTTGGAATGCATCCAGATTCCTGATGATGAATATGGAGCAGTACGAAAATGAGCAGGGCGAAGGTATCGATGAGTCTCTGACTCTGGCTCAGATGGCAGATAAGTTAGAGCCTGTAGATAAATGGATTATCTCCAAGCTGAACCATTTGGTACAGGATGTTACTGCCAATATGGATAAGTTCGAACTGGGTATCGCAGTACAGAAAGTATACGATTTCATTTGGGAAGAGTTCTGTGACTGGTATATTGAGATGGTAAAACCTCGTCTGTACAATGCTGATGACAAGGATAGCAAGATGGCAGCTCTTTGGACAGCAAAGACCGTACTGATTGATGCATTGAAACTGCTGCATCCATATATGCCATTTATCACAGAAGAAATCTTCTGTACATTGCAGTCCACAGAGGAATCTATCATGATTTCCACATGGCCTGAATTTACTGCTGAGAGAGACTTCTCTGCGGAAGAAGAAGCAATCGAAGTGATGAAAGAGGCAGTTCGTGGTATCCGTAACGTCAGAAGTGAGATGAACGTAGCGCCATCCAGAAAAGCGGATGTATACGTAGTCAGCGATAATGCGAAGAACCGCCAGATCTTTGAAGACGGTAAACTGTTCTTTGCTTCTCTGGCTTATGCTTCTGAAGTACATATCCAGGCAGATAAGACCGGTATTGCGGATGATGCAGTATCTGTTGTAATCCCGGAAGCAAACCTGTACATTCCATTTGCAGAATTGGTAGATTTGGCACAGGAGCTTGCACGTCTGGAAAAAGAAAAAGAGAAACTTGCCGGTGAATTAAAACGTTCTGAAGGCATGCTTTCTAATGAAAGATTCCTTTCTAAAGCACCGGCTGAAAAGGTAGCTGAAGAAAAGGAAAAACTTGCGAAGTATCAGCAGATGATGCAGCAGGTAGAAGAAAGACTGGCACAGTTAAAGAAATAAGGTAAGATGGAAGGAGGGAACTATCCCTCCTTTCTTGTAATACAAATAAGAAAAGCAAATCGCGGACAGAGGATGGAAATGGCTTTAGACATGACAAAGTGTGTTGACCGAATAGAAGCGCTACCTAAGTGGAAAGCGAAGGGGCCAAGCTTAGAAGAAACAATTGCATATTATGACTACTTAGGAAGACCGGGGGAGGAAATCCCATTTATTCAGGTGGCTGGCAGTAATGGAAAAGGCTCTACATGCTTTTTTCTTGCTTATGCGCTGGCAGAGAATGGTTACAAGGTGGGCCTTTTTACATCTCCGCATTTGGTGGAGGAAGAAGAGCGCATTCGAATCCTGGAGAAATCCGGTGAAACCGTCGAGAGCCGGGAAAGCATCAGAGACAAAAAGGCAAGGAAATGCCATGTCCATGTGAATCAGATTCCGGGGGAGAGGTTTAGAGCCCTGGAAGAGAGCTTGCTTTCTACTTTGCAAGAAGCTGTTGCAATAGATGGAACGCTGACTATGCCGGAAGCCTATTTTTTACTTGCTATGCAGTATTTTGCAGAGGAAAAGCCGGATATTCTTATTCTGGAGACAGGGCTGGGAGGCAGATATGATGCTGTGACACTTTTGCCGCATCCCCTGGCGCTGGCAATCACCAGTATTAGCTTAGAGCATACGGCGGTTTTAGGAGACACCATCGAAGCTATAGCTGGGGAGAAAGGTGCCATTTTGCGTAACGAGGCGCCGGTGTTTTGCGGGGACCTTCCAAAGGGAGCAAAAAGCGTCATAAATAACCTTGGAAAACAGCGTAATTGTCCGGTGTCCTATGTGGATAAGAGTCGTTGTCGCCTACTTCAAAACTTCAGCAAAGCCGTTGATTTTTCCTATGAATCTAAGTATTATAGTTATGAGCGCATAGCTTTAAGCGCGGCAGGACTTTATCAGATGGAAAATGCAGCAATTGCTCTGGATTTACTGGGGTATTTGCAGCAGAATGGAAAACTGAATCTAAAGACGGAAGACATACTTCGAGGCGTGGAAGAAATGACACACCCCGGTAGAATGGAGCAAGTATCCCCTCATCTGTATGTGGATGGAGCCCATAATCCGGAAGGCATCAGGGCTTTTTTGGATACCGTGAAGCAGATGCCGGCAGAAGGCAAAAGGATTCTGATCTTTGCAGTGATGGCTGATAAATCCTACGAAGAGATGCTTACCGCGATTCGCGATAGTCATCTTTTTGCCAAAGTATTGGTAACAGGCTTACAGGATGAGAGAAGCTTAAAGGCACTGGGATATAGGGAGGTGCTGGAGCGTCTTTTTGCAGATCCTGAATTGAAAATAGAAATGCAGATTTTTCCATCGCTTTCGGAAGCCTATGATGAGGCGCGCAGGGAGATTTCGGATGGAGGAGAGATTTTCTTCACCGGATCCTTACATCTCGTGGGAGAATGGAAAAAACAAATGGGGAAAATATGATTAATTTTGAGGAAGAATTAAAGAAATTCCATCCCAGTATGGAAGTTGGAGAAGTAGAAACAGCGATTTACAATCAGGACATGACAGACATGGCAGACCTGATGGTGAAAATCGTGAAAGAGGCAAAGCAAGAGGAAGAAACAACAGAAGAAGAGTAGAGGTAAGCGTACATGAATTGTTATCATTGTGGGGTACGGCTTACAGAAGAGAACTTCTGCACGAATTGCGGTGCCGATGTAGGAACTTATAAGACAATCATGATGACCGCCAACCGCTTTTACAATCAGGCGTTGGAGAAGGCAAAAGTCAGAGATTTGTCCGGGGCACTTATTTGTTTGAGACAGTGCCTCAAATTTAATAAAGCACATGTTGAGGCCAGAAACCTGTTAGGTCTGGTCTATTTTGAGTTAGGCGAGGTGGTGGCCGCCCTTAGTGAGTGGGTCATCAGTACCAATCTGCGTAATCGCAAAAACATCGCAGAAGACTATATCGCCATGGTACAGAATAATCCTTCTCGTCTGGATACCTGGAATCAGGCTATTAAAAAGTACAATCAGGCACTTTTGTATTGCCAGCAGGATTCCAAAGACTTAGCCATTATCCAGCTGAAGTCTGTGGTAAGTATGAATCCGAAGTATGTGAGAGCACACCTTTTACTAGGCCTTTTGTACTTGGATGCAGAGGATTACACCAAGGCTATGAAGCAGCTTGAGAAGGTCTTACAGATTGACCATGGAAATACCCAGGCCCTTCTTTATATGAAGGAAGCAGAGAAAATCCTGCATCCTACAGATGAGGATGGGGTTGCTAAGGTAAAGAGAAAGAAAAAAGAGGACATTGTAAAATACACCATAGGAAATGAAACCATCATCCAACCTGCTGAATTCCACGAGCCACATAGCGTAACCGGCTCTGCGGTGATCTACATGGTAATGGGACTTGTCATCGGTGTGGCGATTTCCTTCTTTCTGATTTTGCCTGCCAGAATCCAAAATGCAAAGGCGGATATGACAGAGCAGCTGAAGGAGGTCAGCGAGCAGTTGAACGTGAAGTCGGCAGACATGGAAAGCCTGAACCAGGAAATGGACAGCCTGAAGACCTTGAACGAACAGCTTCAGTCTGAGGTAGATAAATACGTAGGCACTGACGGTACTTTACAGACCATGGATGACTTGCTAAATGCAGTCAATACCTATATCAATAATCCGGATGATGTGACGGCAGTAGCGGAAGCACTGGAAAAGCTGGCGTCTGAAGTGGATATCAATGGCACTTCCGATGCATTCCAAAATGTCTATAATGCCATGCTGGCAAAAGTAGGACCGCTGGTTGCAGAGCAGTACTTGGAAGATGGCTTACAGGCCTACAAAGATGGCAATTATTCCGATGCCATCACCAATCTGGAAAAAGCAAAAATCTACGATGTAGAGAACGACAATATCCTCTACAACCTGGCAAATGCTTATAGAAAGAACGGCGATGATGCCAATGCAGCTCTTTACTTTAAAGAAGTGGTAGAGAAGTATCCGGGCACAGACAGAGCACGTAAATCCCAGCGAGCATTAGAGGAACTGGGCGTAGATACCACTGAAGGATAGAACATGGATAAAAAAGACAAAAAGCTTTCTACTCAGCAAATGCTGATTTTAAAAGCCTGCGTAGCCGCTTATGTAGCGTATTTAGGCTTTACACTTATAACAGATAATGTAAAGAAACTGGCAGAAAACGGTTTGGTATTCGTGGTGGCCGGTGCAGTGCTCCTTGGACTTAGCGTGGTACTGTTTGGCTTTTCTATCAAAAGCCTGGCCAAAGGAGAGTACAAAGGCGGGGCAGCAGATCCGGAAGCCGAAGAGGAGTATGAGAAGGAAGCCAAATCTGAAGATGGCCAAAGGCTCATGTTCGGAGATGCACTTCCGGAGAATCCGGCGGAGACTACAGTAGAAGATACAGAAAACAAAGAAATTTCAGAATAAAGTGTTGACAAAGAAAGTGGACTGTTGTATATTTATCTAGTGTGTGAAACACAGAAAGCAGAGTATCCACTCTCACCCTGCGGGCTCCATGAGTACTTAGCAGGTGTCAGGTAACTGAATGTTAGTCCGTTATGACGGAATTACATGAAAAGTGGATGGCGATGCTATCCACTTTTTTAATTTAGTTTAAGCCTATTTTGGAGGGTACGACAATTAGCGAATATTTCATTAATGAACAAATCAGAGACAAAGAAGTTCGTGTCATCGGAATTGACGGTGAGCAGCTGGGCGTTATGAGTGTCAAAGAGGCACAGAAGCTTGCTGACGAAGCGGGAGTTGACTTAGTTAAGATTGCTCCTACTGCTAAGCCACCGGTTTGCCGTATCATTGATTATGGTAAATTCAAATACGAAAACATTCGTAAAGAGAAAGAAGCCAAGAAGAAACAGGCTGTCACAGAAATCAAGGAATTGAGATTATCACCAAACATTGATACCAATGACTTGAACACCAAGACAAATGCTGCTAGAAAGTTCATTACCAAAGGCAACAAAGTAAAAATCACACTTCGTTTCCGTGGTAGAGAGATGGCTCATATGGCCAACAGCAAGCACATCTTAGATGATTTTGCTGAAGCGCTTTCTGATATCGCAGTAGTTGACAAGGCACCAAAAGTGGAAGGTCGCAGTATGACTATGTTTTTAGCTAAAAAACGTAGTTAGTCATACAAACAGAACATAGGAGGATTACCATTATGCCAAAAATGAAAACCAGCAGAGCAGCAGCAAAACGCTTTACTGCTACAGGAACAGGTAAATTAAAAAGAAACAAAGCTTACAAGCGCCACATCTTAACCAAGAAGAGCACTAAGCTGAAAAGAAATCTTAGACAGGCAGCTATGACAGATGCTTCCAATGCTAAGACAATGAAGAAGATTTTACCTTATTTGTAATTAGAAGATTGGTTAGGAGGAAGTAAACATGGCAAGAGTAAAAGGCGGCATGAACGCTAAGAAAAAGCACAATAGAGTATTAAAACTTGCAAAAGGTTATAGAGGAGCAAGATCCAAACAGTACAGAATCGCAAAACAGTCCGTTATGCGTGCACTTGCTAGCTCTTATGCAGGTCGTAAACAGAAAAAACGTCAGTTCAGAACACTCTGGATTGCTCGTATCAATGCAGCAGCTAGACTGAATGGTCTTTCTTACAGCAAATTTATGCATGGTTTAAACCTTGCAGGTGTAGATATGAACAGAAAGATGTTAGCTGAAATGGCAGTTAACGATGCTGAAGGTTTCAAGACCTTAGCAGAACTTGCAAAATCTAAGATTGCCTAGGAATTGATAAGGCGCCCTCGAAGGAGGGCGTCTTTTTTATTGGCTGGGGGCTCCCGTCCATAAAAGCCTTGTCTGTAAGGACAAGGTTTTTATGCTATAATTAGAAGCGTGCAAAGCACAAATGAACTACAAGGAGTGATGATTATGGCAACGATATATGATTTAGAACCAAAGGCCGTATTTAGTAATTTTGCGAAGCTGTGTGAGATTCCTCACGGCTCCGGAAATGTAAAAGAAATTAGCGATTTCTTGGCAGATTTTGCCAGAAATCTTGGATACAAAGTAAGACAGGATGAAGCATTAAACGTATTCGTAGAAATCGAAGCTACAGAAGGCTACGAGAATGTACCGGGAATTATTATCCAGGGACACATGGATATGGTAGCGGTAAGCAAGCCGGAATTATCCATCGATATGACCAAGGATCCTTTGAATGTAAAGGTAGATGGAGATAATCTCTATGCAGAGGGCACCAGCTTAGGTGGCGATGATGGTATCGCAGTAGCCTATGCCATGGCCATCATGGAAGATAAGACCATTCCACATCCACACTTGGATATCCTTATTACAACAGATGAAGAGACCGGCATGGATGGCGCAAGAGCAGCAGACATCAGTGGCTTAAAGGGTACTAGACTCTTTAACCTTGACTCTGAAGACGAGGGACATTTCCTGGTTGGTTGTGCCGGTGGCGCCAGAGTAGACCATTTCTTCGAAGCACCTAGAGAAGCAAGAAGCGGTGCAAAATTAGAAGTAAAAGTAACAGGACTTCAGGGTGGACATTCCGGAGCTGAAATCAATAAAGAGCGCGGTAATGCCAACGTACTTATGGGCCGTGTATTAAAAGCAGTAGCAGGCTATGCAGTAGGTGTTTATACCTTAGAAGGCGGTGTGGCAGACAATGCCATCACCAGAGAATGCGTATGCAATATGGTGGTATCTGCTGACAGAGTGGCTGCAGTGAAAGAAGCAATTTGCGACATCGAGAGCAAAATCAAAGTAGAGCTTGCAACCAAAGATCCTGGATTCCAGGTTGTGATAACAGACTTAGGGGAAGGCTCTGAGCAGGTGGTAGAGAATAAAGCATTATCCCATATCGTAGATGTGCTCATCGCTATGCCGAACGGCGTACAGGCTATGAGCGCTGATGTGGAAGGCCTGGTACAGACTTCTTTGAATAACGGTATTATGAAGCTGGAGGGAGACAAATTCTCCTTTGTTACCTCCGTTAGAAGCTCCATTGCCAGCGAAAAGAAAGCTCTGATTGACCGTATCACCACCATCACCAGACTTGCCGGTGGCAAAAATGACGTAAGAGCAGATTATCCGGGATGGGCATATCGCGTAGAGTCTCCTTTCCGTGATCTTTGCATGAAGGTATATAAGGATATGTATCAGAAGGAGCCTATCGTGGAAGCTATCCATGCAGGCGTAGAGTGCGGATTTTTCTTGGAGAAGAGACCGGATCTTGATTGTGTATCCATTGGACCGAATATGAAGGATATCCATACCACAGAGGAAAGACTTTCCATCTCCTCTGCCAAGAGAACTTGGGAGTATGTACTGGCTGTATTAGCAGCAAAATAAAACAGATTTTACAGCATGGGGAGGAGCAGCACTATGGCAGAACTGAAGTGCCCACATTGCGGGCAAGCCTTTACGGTAGATGATGCAGAGCTGGGATCCATTATTAAGCAGATTCGAGACAGGGAGTTTGAAAAGGACCTGCAGAGCAGAGTGCGTGAACTGGAGGATCATTTGCAGGAGAAGCATCAACTGGAAATGAACGCCCAGGAAACAGAAATCAAATTGCAGACCAAAGAAGCTCACGAGAAAGAACTGCAAGAGAAGGACAAAGAAATCCAGAAGCTGAGAGAGCAGATTCTGAAAGAACAGCAGACTGCACAAAACCTAAAGAATCAGCTGGATGGCGTAGAGGATAAGCAGGAACTGGCTGTCATGAAGGCAGTAAAGCAGGTGGAGGATGAAAAACGAGACCTAGAGCTGCAATTACAAAATGAACAGCAAAGAGGCAAAATGCTTCTGGACCAGAAAGATGAGCAGATTGCTTATTATAAGGATATGAAAACCCGTATGTCTACGAAGATGGTAGGGGAGTCTTTGGAGCAACACTGCGAGATTCAGTTCAATCAGCTCAGGGCTACTGCTTTTAAAAATGCGTACTTCGAAAAGGATAATGATGCCAGAACCGGTAGCAAAGGTGACTATATTTACAGAGAAGAGGACGAAAACGGTGTAGAAATCATCTCCATCATGTTTGAGATGAAAAACGAAATGTCCGAAACTGCTACGAAACACAAGAATGAAGATTTCTTTAAGGAACTGGATAAGGACCGAAAAGAAAAGAATTGCGAGTATGCAGTGCTGGTATCTTTACTGGAAGCAGACAGCGAGCTTTATAACGCAGGTATCGTAGATGTATCTTATAAATACGATAAGATGTACGTGGTGCGTCCACAGTGCTTTATACCGATTATTACCCTGTTACGAAATGCAGCCATGAATGCGCTGATGTATAAGCAGGAACTGGCTGTTGTAAAGAACCAGGATATCGATATCTCCAATTTCGAAGACAGCTTAATGCGTTTCAAAAACGATTTCGGAAGAAATTACGAACTGGCTCATAGTCATTTTGACAAAGCAATCGACGAAATCGATAAAACAATTCAGCATCTTGAAAAGGTGAAGAAAGAATTACAGGGTTCTGACAATCAGCTGAGAATCGCCAATAACAAGGTAGAAGAGGTTTCTGTGGCGAAACTGACGAAAGATAATCCTACCATGAAAGCAAAATTTGAAGAATTACATAAGTGATACCGCTGTAAGAGATGGGGGCAAAATGCACAATGAAAATGGCATTTTGCCCTTTTTTGTTGTAAGTGCGTAACCGTTTTCGTGCTTAAATATGTAAAAATCAGGTAAACGTTTAACCAAATTGCCCAATTTCAACAAGATTACTCAAATATTTAAGTGCTTTTCGCAATAAAATGGTAACGGATAGCAAGAATTGTATGATGCGCCCCTGTTTTTTTTGTCATAATGGACTCATAGAAGATGCGTTACCAAGGTAACGAAAACGTTAAAGGAGGAATCTATGAAAAAGAAAGTTTTGGCAACATTACTTACTGGCGTTATGGCAACCACATTACTTGCTGGTTGTGGAAACGCAGCAGCTCCTGCAGCAGACGCTCCAGCAGCTGAAGCTCCAGCAGCAGAAGAAGCTGCACCAGCAGCAGAAAGCGAAGCAGCAGCTCCTGCAGCTGAATTACCAGAGGATACAGGTAAAGTCCTGAACATCTCTGCTTGGAATGAGGAGTTCAAGTCTCGTCTTGAAGATCACTATCCAGGATATGAGAAAGTTGATGGAACTACCGGTAAAATCGGTGATGTAACTGTTAACTGGCTCATCACACCTAACGAAGAGAACGCTTATCAGAACAGACTTGATGAGATCCTTCTCGCTCAGGATAGCGCTTCCGCAGATGACAAGCTTGACTTGTTCCTTGTAGAAGCAGACTACGCTGTTAAGTACACAGACACAGATTACACAATGGCTCTTACAGACCTTGGTATCTCTGCTGACGAAATGAAAGATCAGTACACCTACACTCAGGACGTTGTAACTGATTCTAACGGCGTTGTAAAAGGTACTTCTTGGCAGGGTTGCCCTGGTGTAATGATTTACAACAGAGAAATCGCTAAAGAAGTATTCGGCTCCGATGATCCAGCTACTATTCAGCCTCTGTTCTCTGACTGGGATAAGTTCTATGAATCTGCTGGCAAACTTGATGAAGCTGGTTACGATGTAATTTCTTCCACAGCTGATACATTCCGTGTATATCAGAACAATGCTAAACTTCCTTGGGTTGATGGCAACAAGATCCAGGTTGATGACAACCTGATCAAATGGGTTGAAGATTCTAAGAAACTTGCTGATGCTGGTTACTGCAATACTTGGGGCCAGTGGGGCGAAGATTGGAACAAAGGTTTCTATCCAGAAGGTAAAGTATTCGCATACTTTGGACCAGCTTGGTTGATCGACTTCTGTATGGCTGCTGATGTTGAAGGTTCCGTTGGACACGATGGCGGCTGGGCTGCTACAGAAGGTCCTCAGGGCTTCTACTGGGGTGGTACATGGATCTGCGCAGCTGCAGGTACAGACAATGCTAACCTTGTAGCAGACATCATGAGAAAGATGACCATGGATCCAGAAATCATGAAAGACATCGTTCTCAAAGACAACGATTTCGTAAACAACAGACCAGTTATGGAAGGTCTTGCTGCTGACGAATCTTACTCTAACGCAGTACTTGGCGGACAGAACCCTCTGAAGATGTTCTGCGCAGGTGCTGATAAGATTGACATGGCTAACCTGACAGCTTATGATCAGGGTCTTCTGGGCGACTTCCAGACAGCTATGGGAGACTACATCAATGGCAACTATGCTACAATCGATGAAGCTATGGATCAGTTCTACACCTTAGCACTTCAGAGATATCCTGAACTTACAAAATAATAAGTTTAGTGTGAAGTAATGTGCCTGCCGGTTTTCTGCCGGCAGGCAATTCTTTCAAAAAACCATTCTTAGACTACAGTATTATTTGCGGAGGTAGTAATATGGACAAGAAAAAGTCCAATTACAATGTGGTTAAGTTTAATAGATGGGGATATATTTTCCTTATACCATTTTTTGTAACCTATATTATTTTTAGTTTTATTCCGTTATGTAACACCATTTATAACAGTTTCTTTGAAAATTATCGCTCTGGATTGAAACAGATTGGACCAAATTTGGTTGGAGTCCAGAATTATGTGAATCTGCTGTCAACTCCGGAGGTTTGGAAATATTTAGGCAATACCTTAATCATGTGGATTGGTGGATTTATTCCACAGATTTTGATTGCGCTTTTATTAGCTTATTGGTTCTCTGATCCAAGCCTTAGACTGAAAGGACAGAGATTCTTTAAAACAGTTATTTACATGCCAAACTTAATTATGGCATCTGCGTTCTCTATGTTGTTCTTTGCCCTGTTTTCTGACAGTGGTCCGGTCAACCAGATTTTAATGTCTATGGGATTACGTAGCGAGCCATTTAAGTTCTTCCAGTATGTAGCTGCATCCAGAATTTTGGTTATGTTCATGAACTTCCTTATGTGGTTCGGTAATACCACTATTCTGTTGATGGCAGGTATGCTTGGTATTGATACAGCTCTTTATGAAGCTGCACAGGTAGATGGTGCTACTGCATCTCAGGTATTTAGCAAGATTACCATGCCTATTCTTCGTCCAATCTTTGTATATGTACTCATTACATCTTTGATTGGTGGTTTGCAGATGTTCGATGTTCCTCAGATTTTGACCAACGGCCGTGGTAATCCGACGGATTCCCTGACAACCGTTATCATGCTGTTGAACAGATATCTGACCAGCAAAGATATGGGTCGAGGCGGTGCACTTTCCGTATTCATGTTTGTGGTAACCGGCGTTTTGAGCTTAATCGTCTTTAAGATGAATAGTTCAAAAGAGAACTAAGTAAGGAGGAATATAGCTATGGACGAAATTACAAAAGCAAAACCGCATGGCGTTCCTATTAAAGTGAGAAGGGCTATCGCATACATTGTGCTTATCTTTTTCTCTTTACTTTGCCTGATTTGGTTTTATATACTTTTAATTAACTCTACTAGATCACATTCTGAGATGACCTTGGGCTTCACATTATTGCCAAGCACGCATCTCCTTGATAACTGGACCAGCCTGATAAACGGTACCATTCCGATTGCGAGAGGTTTCCTGAACAGCCTTATCGTTTCCGGTTGTACTTGCTTGCTTTGCGTATACTTCTCTGCTATGACAGCATACGCAATCAACACATACAGATTCAAAGGACGTGATGCTATCGCAGCATTCATCCTTGCAATCATGATGATTCCGGGACAGGTTACCGCGCTTGGTTTCTTACAGTTGATTACAAAAATTAAGCTGGATGACTCTTTGGTTCCATTGATTATTCCGGCAATCGCTTCTCCTGTAACTTACTTCTACTTAAAGCAGTACATGGAAAGCAACCTTCCTCTATCTTTGGTAGAGGCAGCGAGAATTGATGGTTCCAATGAGTTCCGTACTTTTAACACCATCATTCTTCCGCTGATTAAACCGGCAATCAGTGTACAGATGATTTTCTCCTTCGTAGGAAGCTGGAACAACTACTTTACTCCAGCATTGATCCTGCATACAGAAACAAAGAAAACCCTTCCTGTTATGATTGCAGAGCTTCGTGGTGCTGACTGGTTGAGATTCGATATGGGTCAGATTTATATCATGATCGCAGCATCCATCTTCCCGGTTATCATCGTTTACCTGATTCTTTCAGAGTACATTGTCGGCGGAGTATCTTCCGGAGCTGTAAAAGGCTAACTGAATATGTATTATTTAGAACCGCATCCTTAGGGTGCGGTTCTTTTTGGTTGTGATTTGAAATCGCAATTCTTGCACTGTATAGGGATAGCAAAATCTGCATGGGCATAATGCACAACGGAAAACGTTAAATCTGACTTCTGGTTGTGCGTTATGAACGTCTGTGTGGGAAGCAAAATATTAAAATGATGGAAAATTAGGTAAAAATACATCAATATTCAAGATAATAATCCGTCATTTTGCGTTATTTTCGCAATCTTGACACGAACCAGAGCAATCGTTGCAAAATATTTTTTGCAATTATTTGCAATAATGGAGGCATAGAAAGCGTTACATAAGTAACGTAAACGTTAAAGGAGGATTCTATGAAAAAGAAAGTTTTGGCAACATTACTGACTGGCGTTATGGCAACCTCATTACTTGCTGGTTGCGGTGGCGCAGCTCCTGCAGCAGATGCTCCAGCAGCTGAACCTGCAGCAGAAGCAGAAGCAACACCTGCAGATGACGCAGCTACTACAGACACTGCAACACCTGCAAACGGTGGCGGCGAAGGTACTATTAATCTTTGGGCATTCACAGATGAAGTTCCTGGTATGATTCAGAAATACGTGGACGAACATCCTGATTTCCCATACTCCATTAATACTACTATCATCGCTACAACAGACGGTGCTTATCAGCCGGCCTTGGACGCAGCTCTTCAGGCAGGCGGAGCAGATCAGCCAGATATGTATTGCGCAGAAGCAGCTTTCATCCTGAAATATTCCAAGGGTGATATGCAGGACTTCGCAATGCCTTATGCTGATTTGGGCATCGATGTAGACAACTTAGTAAAAGAAGCTGATATCGCACAGTACACAATGGATATCGGTTCCAACACAGACGGAAAGATTGATGCACTTGGCTATCAGACAACTGGTGGTGTATTCATCTACAGAAGAAGCATCGCAAAAGATGTATTCGGTACAGATGATCCGGCAGAAATCTCCAAGATCATCGGTGGCGGTTCCGGTTCCTGGGACAAATTCTTTGAAGCAGCTGCTAAGCTTGCTGAAAAAGGTGACGCTATCGTATCCGGTGATGGTGATATCTGGCACGCAGTAGAAAACAGCTCTGATAAGGGTTGGTTAGACGCTGATGGCAAACTTCAGATCGATCCTAAGAGAGAAGCTTTCCTTGACATCTCCAAAGACCTGACTGACAAGGGCTGGTCTAACGTTACTCAGGACTGGCAGGATGCTTGGTTCGCAGATATGAAGGGCGAAGGTGCTAAACCTGTATTTGGTTTCTTTGGTCCTGCATGGCTGATCAACTACACACTTGCTCCTAACTGCGGTGGCGAAAAAGTAGGCGAAGGCACCTATGGTGACTGGGCAATCTGCGATTCTCCTATCGGTTTCTTCTGGGGTGGTACATGGCTTCTTGCAAACAAGAACATGGACGAAGCTAAGAAGGCAGCTGTAGCTGAATTGATTCAGTGGGTAACCTTAGATAGCTCCGAAGACGGCTTACAGTACAAATGGGCTAACGGTACTTTGAACGGCGAAGGCGGTACAAAAGACTCTGTAGCTTCCGGTACAGTAATGGGCAAATCCAACGGCGAACTTGACTTCCTCGGTGGACAGAATATGTTCGATTACTTCGTACCTGCTAACAAATATGCAAATGGTAAGAACTTAACTCAGTATGATGAATCTATCAACAGCATCTGGAGAGATCAGGTTCGTGCATATGCAGCTGGCGAAAAAGACAGAGATGCAGCAATCGCTGATTTCAAACAGACAGTATCTGACAACTTAGGTATCGAAGTTGCAGAATAATTTCTAGCATGGAAGAAGGGCAGGGTGTAGTTTTCTGCATCCTGCTCTTTTTTAAAAGGTTTTGTTGGGAGAGATGCAAAGATGAAGAAGAAAAAATCCTTTGGATATGCAAAATATGGCTATCTGTTTTGCCTTCCATTCACCATAGCATTCCTGATTTTCTCATTATATCCGACACTGTATACCGCAGTGATTGGTTTTACTGATTTGAAGGGAATCGGCAAGACAGATTTTAAATTTTTAACAGACGATATATTCGCAAACTATAAGACTATCCTTGCAAGTGCTACATTCAAAACAGCATTTAGCAACACTTTGAAACTGTGGGTATCCAACTTTATTCCACAGCTTGCATTGGCACTTTTATTAGCAGCATGGTTTACGGATCGTAGATTTAAGATTCCGGGAGAAGGCGCATTTAAAGTTCTTTTCTATATGCCTAACATCATCACAGCTGCTACTGTAGCTATTTTGTTCAATGCATTGTTTGGTTATCCTATGGGACCTGTAAACGATTTACTGACTCGTTTTGGTATTATAGGAGAGTCTTACAATTTCTTAGTTAAGAAAAAAATCGCCCAGGGCGTTGTCATCTTTATACAGACTTGGATGTGGTATGGCTATACCATGATTATCCTGATTTCCGGTGTGCTGGGTATCAGCCCGGAGATTTTCGAAGCAGCAGAAGTGGATGGTGCAAATGGCTGGCAGACTTTCTGGCAGGTAACCATACCAAATATCAAGACCATCCTGCTCTTCACTTTAGTTACCAGTTTGATCGGTGGTTTGAACATGTTCGATATCCCGAAACTGTTCTTACTTGGTGGTCCTGATAATGCTACCTTAACTACCGGCGTGTTCATTTACAACCAGGCATTCTCCGGAAGCTACATGTATAACAGAGCATCCGCAGCCTCTATGCTGATGTGGATTCTGATTGTGGCTGTTTCTGCGGTACTGTTCTATATGCTCCGTGATCGCGATGAAGCGCAGCTTCGTAAGATTGAAAGAGCACAGATTAGAGCCCAGAAGAAAAAATTAAAAGAAGGAGGTCGCTAAGATGAGAAAATCACAGATTTTTAAAAAGACAATCATCTTCATCATTTGCGTGCTCCTTGCAATACTCAGTTTGTTCCCATTCGTTATTATGATTGTGAACAGTACAAGAAGTACCTATGAGATTCAGCAGCATGCGGTATCCCTGATTCCATCCGGATACTTCATGAATAACCTGAAAATCCTTACCGGCAAGAGCTTCAATCCTGCAGTAGGTTTTGGTAACTCTGCAATTGTTTCCGTATGCAGTACAGTACTGGCTACTTATTTCTCCACTCTGACAGCATATGGCCTTGTAGTGTATGATTGGAAACTGAAAAATGCATTCTTCAGCTTCATCATGGCAGTCATGATGATTCCTGCACAGATTACCATGATCGGTTTCTATCAGATGGTTTACAAGATTCACATGACCAACCATTTGACACTACTGTTCTTACCGGCGATTGCTTCACCCTCCATCGTATTCTTTATGAGACAGTATATGAAACCGGCTTTGTCGCTGGAAATCGTACAGTCTGCTCGAATCGATGGCGCCAGGGAGTTCTATATCTTTAATCGAATCGCATTGCCGATTATGAAACCTGCTATTGCAACACAAGCAATCTTCTGCTTTGTAAATAGCTGGAACAACTTGTTTACACCACTTGTCCTGATTACAAAACAGGAGAAGTACACACTGCCTATCATGATTTCCCTTCTTCGAGGCGATATCTATAAGACAGAATACGGTGCAGTTTATTTAGGACTGACACTGACAGCAGCACCACTGATTATCGTATACTTAATGCTGAGCAAGTATATCATCGCCGGTGTTGCACTTGGATCCGTAAAAGGCTAGTCCTTTTACCTAACATATGGGAAATTTATCCAATTGGATATTTTTCATTCTTTGCATGGGCCGCATCCTTCGGGATGCGGTTTTTGCATGTCTGATTTTCTTTAATTGTGTACAAAAATCAAAGTATCATTTTGGGAATTGTGACAGTTTTGAAAAAAATCGGCAGAAAGTGTTTGAAATCTGTGCAAGTTTTACTATAATCAATATAAAGCTGAAATACTTTAGATAGCACTAAAGTATTATAAGCTTTGATCATGAGAAAAGAGGTTATTACGTGGATCAGAAATTAAACTATAATCAGCCCTGGATTCTGCAAAGAGCAGATCCCTTTGTTTGTAAGGATGATAATTGGTATTACTTTACAGCATCTGTACCACAGTATGATGCGATTGTGCTTCGAAGAAGTAAAACCTTGTATGGACTAAAGGATGCGGAAGAAAAGGTGCTTTGGAAGAAACATGAAAGTGGCCCTATGAGCGAACATATATGGGCACCGGAACTGCACTATACTTTTGGAAAGTGGCATATCTACTTTGCGGGTGGAGAGAAAGAAGATGTCTGGCATATTCGCCCTTATGTGTTGGAATGCAAAGGGGAGGATCCATTCGAAGATGAGTGGGAAGAATTAGGCCCTATGCTTCCGGCTCCGGAAGATGAATTTTCGTTTAGAGCCTTTTCACTGGATGCCACTACTTTTGAAGTAAAGAATGAAGTCTACATGATCTGGGCGGAGAAAGTAGGCGTTGGGAAGCAAATCTCGAATCTATATATTGCCAAGATGGCGAAGGCAAATCAGCTGGAGACGGTACAAGTTCTTTTAACTACGCCGGATTATGATTGGGAAAGAGTAGGCTTTTGGGTGAACGAAGGCCCCGGACTGATTCGGAGAGGGGAGCATTTATACATTACGTTTTCCGCCAGTGAGACCGGTGTGGATTATTGTGTGGGTATGCTTTCTGCCAAAGAGGGAAGCGACTTGCTGGATCCTTTGTCCTGGAAAAAGGAAAGATATCCGGTTCTGAAATCAGATGAGAAGGCAGGTATCTATGGACCGGGGCATAATTCCTTTGTAAAAGACGAGGAAGGCAGAGATATCATGGTTTATCATGCCAGAACGGAAACAAAGATTGAGGGAAACCCTCTATACAATCCCAATCGGCACGCTTTTTTAATGCCTGTGATTTGGGAAGACGATAAGCCGGTTTTTAGTTATGAGAATACTTGAGGTTAGAAAAGCGATGAAGTGGAAAGTATGGCTTTTGGGAGCTTTGGGCGGAAATCTATTTCTCTCCGGGTGCGGAAATACGACACCTTTGGAAGAGACCGCAAATGGGAGTGAGCTTACAGTGGAAGAAATACAGGTTGGAAACTATAGTGCAGGAATCAGCTGTCACGATCCTCAGATTTTGAGGGATGAAACGGGCTATTACATGACCGGGTCTCATCAGGTGATTGCCAAATCAGAGGACCTAGTAAGCTGGGATTATGTGGCCAATGGAAATAAAATGTTTGATAACATATTCTCCGGCGATTTGCCCGCCTTTTCCTACGTGGGTAAAAATGAGGATAATGGCTATTCTATTTGGGCGTCTAATTTTTATTACAACAAAACTATGGGCAAGTACCTGATGTATTTTTGTACTACGTCTAGCTATATCAAATCGAATTTGACTTTAGCGGTGAGCGATACGCCGGAAGGTCCGTATCATTATACTGATACTTTTTTGTATTCCGGATTTGGAAAGACGGAGCTGGACAAAACGAATTTGCCTGAGGTGCTGGGAGAAGATGCGGATTATGACAAATACTTCCTTTATGGTGGCTATGACAATAAAAAATGGCCCAATTGTATCGACCCTGCTATTGTAGAAGACAAAGAAGGCAACATATGGATGGTATATGGATCCTGGTCCGGAGGTATTTTCCTCCTGCAGATAGATCCTGAAACGGGTCTTCCCATCCACCCGGAAAAAGACGGAGAAAATGTGGATCGCTATTATGGCTATCATTTAGTGGGTGGAAAACATCATGCCATTGAGGGGCCGTATCTTAGTTATGATCCGGAGAGTGACTATTATTATTTGTTTTTATCTTTTGGCAATCTGCAAAGAGAAGGCGGATACCAGATGCGAGAGTTCCGCAGCAAAGAGATTACCGGCCCTTATGTAGATGCGGCGGGAAATACTTTGGGTGACCAAGAGGACTTTTTCCAGTATGGTCTTAAAATGATGGGAAACTACAAACTGCCCAGCTTGAAAACAGCATATATGGCACCGGGTGGACAGTCTGCCCTGGAGGATGGAAAGGGACACAGGTTTATGTCCTACCATCAGCGATTTGATAATGGCAGTGAGTACCATGAGCCGAGAGTGCATGAAATGTTTCGGACAGCTGAGGGATGGTATGTACTTGCCCCCTTTGAATATAATGGTGAAGCTGCAGAGGTGGTGGAACAGGAGAATCTAAATGGAACCTGGTACTTCTTGAATCATGAAACAGATATTTCTTCTGTAATTCGGGAAGCTAAAGAAGTGACCTTGGATGCCGGGACTATTGGAGGAAATGTGGAAGGAACCTTTGCACAAACGAAGGACGGTACTGTTACTCTTCGCATTGGAGAAGAGGAGTATACGGGATTGTGTATCAGACAAAAAGATGAAGCCGGCAATCAAACCAGATGCATTCTGGCGTGCGGCACAAACAATAAGACAATCTGGCTTGTTCAGTACGTAAGCGAATAAGGAAGGCTATATGGCAAAGTTACACATTAACAATTCTAAGAAAAAAGCAGTGATTGCGCCGGAAATCTACGGACATTTTTCCGAACATCTGGGACGCTGCATTTACGAGGGCATTTATGTGGGGGAGGATTCTGATATCCCCAACGTAAATGGTATGAGAAAAGACGTAGTGGAAGCACTGAAGGAGATACAGATCCCGGTGCTTCGTTGGCCCGGCGGTTGCTTTGCGGACGAATACCACTGGAAAGATGGCATCGGACCCAAAGAAACCAGAAAAAAGATGATCAATACCCATTGGGGCGGCGTAGTAGAAGACAACAGCTTTGGTACCCATGAATTCTTTGAGTTGTGCAGACAGCTGGGATGCAAAACCTATATCAACGGCAATGTGGGATCCGGAACTGTTCAGGAAATGTCAGAATGGGTTGAGTATATGACCTTTCAGGGAGTATCCCCTATGGCAGATTTGCGCAAAGAAAACGGTCATGAGGATGCCTGGAAAATCGATTATTTCGGCGTAGGCAACGAGAACTGGGGATGCGGGGGAAATATGCGCCCTTCCTACTATGCGGATTTGTATCGCAGATATCAGACCTATGTGCGTACCTATGATGCCCAGAAGCCAATCAAAAAGATTTGCGGTGGTGCCAATGTGGCAGATTATGAGTGGACAAAGACAGTGCTGGATGTGACCCATGATCATGCGCCGGATTTTGTACATGGATTTATGGACGGACTTTCTTTGCATTACTATGTGCATCCGGAAGGCTGGGATATCAAAGGCAGTGCTACAGATTTCGATGAAAAATGCTGGTATAAGACCTTGGGAAAGGCTCTTTACATGCAGGAATTAGTAGAAAGACATTCTGCCATTATGGATCAATATGATCCGGAAAAGAAAATCGGTATGGTGGTGGATGAGTGGGGCACCTGGTATACGGTAGAACCGGGCACCAATCCGGGCTTTTTATACCAGCAGAATACTGTAAGGGATGCACTGGTGGCCGGCATCACACTGAATATCTTTAATCAGCATGCGGACCGTGTCAAAATGGCAAATTTGGCACAAATGGTAAATGTGTTGCAGTCTGTGCTTTTGACAGAAGGCGACAAAATGGTGAAAACCCCTACGTATCATGTTTTTCATATGTATCGTCACCATCAGGGGGCAACTTTGCTATCTTCAGAACTGACGGATTCCGATGTGATTTCCAGTGAAGAGTGGAACCTGCCGGAAATTACGGATTCTGTATCTGAAAATGAAGACGGCATCATCACCATTACAGTGAATAATCTATCGGCAACGGATACAAAGGACTTGGAAATCAGCCTGGCAGAGGGAGAGTACCATGTATTAGAAGCCTCTATCGTGACAGGAGAAATCCATGCACATAATACTTTTGACGCACCGGAAACCGTGGTGGAAAAGGCTTTTGATAGATACCGCATGGAAAACGGAAAGGTATATGCTACATTGCCTGCGGCTTCTGTTGTCATGATTCGATTACAAAAGTAAGAACTAAAAATATAAAATACTTTAGAAAAATGCAAAATATATATTGACACATACCTTGTATGGCTATACAATATGCTCATAAAGGTTATATATTTTTTGGATTCTATGTGCAACATGCATATTTCGGAGAAGGGTTATGCGTGAATTCAAAGTATTTTAGAACAAATAAATATATAACACCACAATGGTGTGGAAATTCTTATGTAAGCAAAAAGGGAGGATACTTGCATGAAAAAGAAACTTGCAGCTATGACACTTGCCATGGCAATGGCAGTAACCAGTTTGGCCGGTTGCGGTGTACAGACTACGGAAGAGGCTGGTGAAGCTCCGGCAGCTGAGACTACTTCTGACACTACTACCACAGAGATGACAGGTACCGGTGACAAAGAAATCAACATCCTGATTTATGCGCAGGAACACGAAAAAGCAGTTTATGAAGACTTGATTGCTGAGTTTACCAAAGAACACGCTGATGAGATCAGCAAGGTAAATTTCGAAGTTACAACCCAGGATGAGTATGGGGTTAAGATGACTGCGGCTATGACAGCAGATGATATGCCGGATATCTTTTACATCGGTCCTGATAGCGTCAGAAGTTATGTAGATAACGGTTACGCACTTCCGCTGGATGGACTTGTAGATCAGGCAGCTGTAGATAACTTATGGCCGGCTATTAAGAGCGCTTACATGTATGATGGTAAGGAAGTTGGAAAAGGTTCCTTATACTGCTTACCAAAGGATTTATCTTGCTTTGCATTTGCTTACAACCAGGATCTTTTCGATGAAGCAGGATTAGAATATCCGGATCCGCAGAATCCATACACTTATGAAGAATTCTTAGACGTATGTAAGAAACTTACTAAGGATAAAGACGGAGATGGAGAAATCGATCAGTGGGGCGTTGCAAATGCTAATGCCTTTGGTATGACTCCATATCTGTACAGCAATGGTGCCAGATTCCTGACAGATAACTATACTAAAGTAAACCTGACCAATAACCCACAGCTGAAAGAAGCTTTCCAGTACTATGTAGACCTGACTGCGAAAGAAGGAGTTACTCCTACTGTAGAACAGGATACAGCTCTTGGTGGATATCAGAGATGGTTAGATGGACAGATCGCTTTCTATGCTTGCGGTACATGGGATGTGGCAGCATTCATGGATGATGCAACCTTCCCTTATAAATGGAACCTTTGCGGATGGCCTGTAGGTCCTTCCGGTGACGGCAAGTCAACAGCATGGCTTGGTACAGTAGGTTTTGCTGTTTCTTCCAAGACACAGTACCCAGAGCTTTGCGCACAGCTGATCCAGAAGCTTTCCACAGACGAAGAAGGACAGAAAGTTCTTTGTGGTGAAACAACAGGTAAATCTCTGCAGATTCCTAACATTATGGATTATGCGCAGACAACCTTCAAAGAGAAAGTTAATGATGGAACTATTCCATATGCTTCCAATGTAGATGTTATCTTTGGCTATATCGAAGGCAACGACAAATACAACGGTATCTTTGGTGAGACTACTTACACCTATAATGCAGAGTGGTGGGATACATTCTTAGAGGGTATTCCAAATGTTCAGACAGGAAGTATTTCTGTAGACGATTACTTCAAAGAAGTAGAGCCTAAGATGCAGGCAGCTTTGGACAACGCCATCGAACTTCAGAACGCAGCAACTAACAACTAATGGAAAGAGCCCCTTATCTTAAGGGGCTCTATCACTAAGAAGAGAAGAGAAAGACATGCAAGGGAAAGCAAAAAAAGTAAAAGTGAAAATGTCGCCCATGGCAAAGCGGGAGGAAAGATGGGCGTGGCTTTTTATAGCACCACCTTTTCTGGGATTTGTTTTATTTATGGCATACCCAATCTGCTTTGCACTTTTGGCTAGTACCAGTAGATGGACAGGTATGAATTCCCTGATGGGAAACCTGTCAGGACTTCGCAATTACGCAGAAATCATGGCAGATCCGAAGTTCTGGAAATCTTTGGGGACTACAGTCATTTACTTAATCGGTATTCCAATCGGTATGATTTTGGGAATTCTGATTGCTATGGGACTGAATAGGGGAATCAAAGGAAAAAGAGTTCTGACAACCATGTATTATGTACCGGTTGTATCTTCACTGGTGGCGGTATCCATCTTATGGGCCTGGGTTTTTAACTATGACTATGGTCTTTTTAATACCATTATCAAGGCCTTGACAGGCAGACACGGCCCGAACTGGCTTGGAGACGAACACATGGTAAAAGTGGCCATGATTATCTTCATGACCTGGAAGGGACTTGGTACATCCATTATCCTTTATTTGGCTGGTTTGCAGAATATACCGAGAGACTACTATGAGGCAGCTGAAATCGATGGCGCAAACGGAGTGAAAAAATTCCGTCACATTACTTTGCCATTGCTTAGTCCTGTTACGTTCTATATCCTGATTACATCCTTAATCGGCGGTTTCCAGGTATTCGTAGAGGTACAGGTCATGACTACAAACGGCGGTACCAACTATTCCGCTGCTACGGTTGTATACTACCTGTACGATAAAGCCTTTAATAATAATCAGTTAGGTTATGGTTGTGCGGTAGCTACCATTTTGGCATTGATTATCTTTTTGATTACAGCCTTTAACTTCTGGGGACAGAAGAAATGGGTTAAAACCATAGACTAAGGGGGTGAGAAGATGAGCGTTAAAGTAAAAGCAAATGCAAAAGACTATGCTAGTTCCAGAGTTATTACTACTAAAGATAAAACCATCAACGTAATCGTATTCATCCTTCTTGCACTGGGTGCTGTGTCTACGGTTTTCCCATTGATTTATATGGTGGCCACCTCTTTTA
Source organism: Lachnospiraceae bacterium (assembly GCA_015056765.1). GTDB lineage: Bacteria > Bacillota > Clostridia > Lachnospirales > Lachnospiraceae > SIG336. The sequence continues at coordinate 16,471 of SVFQ01000010.1, read as the reverse complement.
TGACAAAGAATCAGATTTTGTCCGGAAGTCTTACCATCTTCCCGGATCCTATTCTGATAGGAAAGTATTCGGAAGTTATGAAGAAAGGCCAATTTATCAGTGGTATCCTGAACACTGTAAAGGTTGAGATACCGGTGCTCTTGATTGGTGGATTTACATCATCCCTTTCTGCTTTTGCCTTCGCAAAAATGAACTTCAGAGGGAAAAATGCATTGTTTTTGGCCCTTTTGGCTACCATTATGATTCCTTTCGCGGTTGTTATGATTCCGCAGTATATGATGTTTACCAAACTTAGATGGACCAATTCCTTGTTGCCACTGATTATTCCCGGGTGCTTTGGAAACGTAAGCATGATTTTCTTCTTGAGACAGAATCTTTACAGCATTCCTTCGGACTTGATGGATGCTGCTAAACTGGATGGATGTGGATATTTTGGTATCTATGCCAGAGTATTTCTGCCTTTGATGAAAGGGGCTTTGGGAACTCAGTTGATGCTTTGGTTTATGGGCATCTGGAATGACTATCTTGCACCTACTATCTTCCTGCGCAGCGAGAAGATGTGGACCTTGCAGGTGGTCATTCGATCCTTTAACTCCTACTATGCGATACAGAGCGATTATGCACTGATCATGGCCGCTTCTGTTATTGCGATGGTACCTACGCTGCTGTTGTTCTTCCTCTTCCAGAGAGTGATTATCGAAAGCATTGCGATTTCAGGTATCAAATAATAACTGCCTTACCTAGACATCCTTTTTAAAAATAGCCAAGAAAAAGCTGGTATTTCAGCAATTTTCTTGGCTATTTTAGCATATAGTGATAAGCACTTTGCCATAAAATATGATACGATGAAGCGAATTTTGGTAAAGAATCAGAATTAGAATCAGAATAAGAAGGGCATAGATATGAAAAGAGTACCGCTAAAATACGTGCAGGTGAAGAATAAGGCCTGGACCAGGGCGATGGAAGAAAATCTGCATTTTATTTCCGACATGGATCCTGATAGAGTTTTGGCAGGGTTCCGAAGAACTGCCGGAATTCGAACAGAAGCTGCTACCTATGGTGGGTGGGAGGATTCCATGATTGCCGGCCATGGAGTAGGACACTACTTTTCTGCATTGGCTATGGAGATTGCTTGTGGCCATGGGGATATGAAAGAAAGAGCTTCCTATATCGTAGATGGTCTGGCTGCGTGTCAGGACAAACTGGGAAGTGGTTTTTTGAGTGCTGCCAAATTGGAGGAGGATCAGAATGTATACGTGCAATTTGACAGACTTGAAGGCAAACAAGAAGGAGGCACCTGGGTGCCCTGGTATGCCATGCATAAAGTTTTGCAGGGGCTATTGGATTTGTATACTTATGGAGAAATAGAGAAAGCCTTATCCGTTGCTGAAAATTTGGGAGACTGGATCGCGGAAAGAGTGCTTCAGTGGGATGAAGCTACCAAGCGCAAAGTCCTTTCCGTAGAATATGGTGGCATGAATGATAGTTTGTATCAGCTCTATCAGCTTACAGGAAAAGAAAAATATCAAAAGGCAGCAGAACAATTTGACGAGAAAGGATTGTATCAGGAATTTGTGGGGATGAAAAACCGCTTAAAGGGGGTTCATGCCAATACAACCATTCCTAAAGTTCTGGGTTACCTTCAGGGAAATCCGGAGGAACGAGCAGAACTGGCGGGTCGTTTCTGGCAATTGGTAGTTGGGCAACACAGCTATGCTACCGGCGGTATTGGCGATATGGAGCATTTCTTTGGGGATGGTATGCTGGACGCTTCCAGGACCCAGTGCAATGCAGAAAGCTGCTGCGTTCACAATATGATGAAATTATCTCAGCTTTTATATGAAACGACTACGAATGCTTCGTATCTGGAATATATAGAGAAAGCCTTATGGAATGCCAGACTTGCCTCCATGGGACCGAAGGGAGGCTACTCCTACTTCAATCCTATGGCCACCGGCTACTATAGACTGTATTCTGCAAAGAACCCTAGCGAGAATCCGTTCTGGTGCTGCGTCGGTACCGGCATGGAAGATTTTGCAAAGGTTGGAGAATTCATTTTCTGTGAAGAAGAAGGAAAAATCCGCGTCAATCAGTGGATATCTGCTGAGCTGCATTGCACCAATGGAGCGGTTCTGTCTATGGAAGCCAATTATGAAACAGGGTTTCTTAGGCTTTTCTCTTCAAAAGATTTGGAATTGGAAATCCGAATGCCAAAGTGGATGGTCAATCGAAATGAGTACCTTCCGGATGAGGAGACATACATGAAGGTGGCTCTTCAGGCCGGCGAAGCCTTTGATTTACCATTTGAAATGGCTGTTGCGGTGCATAACCTTCCGGATGCGGAAAATGCTGTGGGGTTCACTTATGGTCCCTTCGTGCTTTGTGTTCCTTTGGGAAAGGAACGCTGGGGTGAGACCACAGGTGCCGGCATTGAAGTGGTAGCGCCTGCGTGGAAAGTTGTCTTTGACGCGGCTGTAAAACTTGATGTGACCTATGGAAGGACGCAAAGGGGGATTTTGGACAGGGAATACCTACTGCTTCCGAAAGGAGAAAACTTGGATTCTTTTAAAGAGAATATCCGGTCTTATGTGAAGAAAGAGGATGATGGATTCATATTATATGGTTTACGAAGTGGTGACGGAGAAGAAAGAAATCTAAAACTGATTCCCTACTACCGAACAGGGGATGAAAGATATGGCATCTACTGGTATCTACAGTAAAAAAGAAGACTGCGCATAAAAAGCGCAGTCTTTTGTGTATTAAACGTAATGAATGCTAACACGGATGTCCTGGCTGTAGTTGCCGAAGGTCTTGCCGAAAATGGTAAGGCCGCCTACGTGGGCAGAATCATCTAAAACACTCATCCTAAACTTCATGATGGAACTGGGGGTGAAGTGAAAACTATCTATGGTCACATCGGAGATTTTCAATCCGTCGATAAAGGTGCCGTCGTGATTGATAACCAGTAGTTTTAAAAGACCGTACTGGTTCCAATTGGGAAACCACCAATCCGGCGTGAAAATGCCCTGGGTGTCCCCAAAGTCTCCCGGAGAGGTCCATTGGCCGAGGGGGACATCGTTTAAGGAAAAACTAATGTCGCTGGGCCAGTTATTATTGACACCGGGTGCTTCGGAAGAAAGCTCGGCTGATATGGTGATTCCTGTAATGGTGCTGTTGGATGGTACGAAGTTAGGCAGCGTATATTCTACAAAACCTCTGGTAAACCAAAGAATATCTGCATCATAACGACTGGGGTGCGCAAAGTATCTGGTATCATCCACTTCACCGATAAGTTGGGTGGAAGTGGAAAGTCCACAGGTTGGAAAAACTTGATAATCTGTGTAATGTCCAACTTTAACTTCTGCGGTATAGGTGTTTTCCGGAATGCTCTCCGGTACCAGGTCGATTAGGATTTTATCCAGGTTCAGAGAACAGAGCTTTAAGTTGCCGTGTCCTGCTGATTCGGAGGAAATGCTGACTACGCCGCAACTCTCAAGCTTTTTGATATGACTGGTGAGCGCGCCGCCTGTAATACCCAAATTGGTGGCTAACTCATTCATGCTCATAGATTTATGAACCAGCAACTGCTTGATAATGGCAACTCGTATGTCAGAACCCAATGCTTTAAATAATTCTAAACCTTCGTCTAAAGACTCAATATGTAACATGAAATCACCCTCGGTAATCTGTTTTATAGTATGCTTTAGATATTTCTAAAAAGAACTATACCTCTAATTTACGCCTTTTTTTGCCTTGAGTCAAACTTTAATTCATATGATTCTAAATTAATTTATAAAACTGTAACATGTGCAAAAGCCGGACAAAAAAATGTATGGTAGAATAGTAATGGATGAATTGGTGAGTTGGTATTTTTGACTTCAAAAAAATAAGGGTCTGGATTATAATATAACTTTGAAAAAATGTAGATTTAAAAGGAGTACACATGAGACGAATCGGCTTTGACAATGACAAGTATATTCAGATGCAGTCTGAAAAGATTAAAGAAAGAATTGGGAAATTCGGCGGCAAGCTTTACATGGAATTTGGCGGTAAGTTATTTGATGACTACCATGCATCCAGAGTATTGCCTGGATTCCAGCCGGACTCCAAGATTCGTATGCTGACACAGCTAAAGGACGATGTAGAGATTGTCGTTGTTATTAACGCCGGTGATATTGAGAAAAACAAAGTACGTGGGGATTTGGGCATCACTTATGATATGGACGTGCTTCGTTTGATCGATGCATTCCACGGCTACGGACTTTTTGTAGGCAGCGTGGTACTGACCAGATTTGATGGAAATGAAGCAGTACTTGCTTATCAGAAGAAACTGGAATCTTTGGGCCTTAAAGTATATAGACACTATTCAATTCCGGGATATCCATCCAATGTGCCGCTTATCATCAGCGACGAAGGCTATGGCAAAAACGATTATATCGAAACCCAGAAGCCTCTTGTAGTTATTACAGCACCCGGACCGGGTTCAGGAAAGATGGCAGTATGCCTGTCTCAGTTGTACCATGAAAATAAACGTGGCGTAAAAGCCGGCTATGCGAAATTCGAGACCTTCCCAATTTGGAATATCCCGTTGCAGCATCCTGTAAATATGGCTTATGAAGCAGCCACCGCTGATTTAAATGATGTAAATATGATTGACCCTTATCACCTGGAAGCTTACGGCGTATCTACCGTAAATTATAACCGTGATGTGGCAGTATTCCCGGTATTAAATGCCATGTTTAAGCAGATTTACGGAGAATCTCCTTATAAGTCTCCTACGGATATGGGCGTTAATATGGCCGGCAATTGTATTTTCGATGATGAAGCTGTTTCTGCAGCTGCAAAGCAGGAGATTATCCGAAGATATTACAAGGAATGCTGTGAGCTTCGCAAAGGCAAAGCCAATGAGGAAGCAGTTGAGAAGATTAAGATTCTGATGAATAAGGCGGAAATTTCCATTGGAGACCGCCCTGTTGTAGCAGCTGCTAACTTAAAAGCAGAGACCACAGGACTTCCGGCAGCAGCCATTGAATTAAACGATGGTACTATCATCACCGGAAAGACCAGTTCTCTCATGGGTGCCAGCTCTGCTATGGTGCTAAATGCACTGAAGTATCTGGCCGGCATCGAAGATGAGGCGGAACTGATTTCTCCAAATGTCATTCAGCCTATCCAGCACTTGAAGGTGGAGCACCTTGGAAATCATAACCCACATCTGCATGTGGATGAGACCTTGATTGCGCTGACCATTTGTGCCGGTACGGACGAGCGCGCAAAGATGGCTTTAGAGAAACTGGACGAGCTTCGTGATTGCGAGATGCATTCTACCGTAATCCTTTCTCCTGTAGATGAGAATACCTTCCATAAGTTAAAAGTGCAGATTACCTGCGAAGCCAAGTATCAAACCGGCAAGTTATATCATAGATAGAAACTGCGAGAGCCCCTCTATAGAAGAGGGGTTCTTTTTGTGAAACAGCAAAAATTGGTTTGACAATGTTTTGACAAAGTGATAGAGTTGTGAATTGTGGGTTGCCCACGGTGCATTTGTTCTAGGAGGAATGAAATATGAAGAAATTTGCAAAACTTTTTGTTGCAGCTATGATGGCTTCTATGCTTTTAGTAGGCTGTGGTAAAGAAGCTGCTGTCGTTGAGACAGAAACTGAAGAAACTGTTGTAGAATCCACTGAATCCGTAGAAGAATCTACAGAAGAGTCTACAGAAGTTGAAACTGAAACAGAGACTGAAACTGAAACAGAAACAGAAGAAACTGTAGCAGGCGAGTTCGATACTCTGGAAGCATATTTCGTAGGTCACGAAGATGAACTTCAGGAATTAATCGATTCCATGACTGAAGGTGCTGAAGGTCTTACTTGCAGCTTAGATGTAAAAGAAAACACCATGACTTTTGACTTTGTTATGGATCAGGAAATTCCTGCAGACCAGTTAGAAGCTACTTCTGAGCAGATGGGTACTGCTATGGAATCCACAGCAAGCGTATTCTCTTCCGTATGCAAAATGATGGAAGATGAAGTTGGTGTTAAAGATGTTGTAGTAGTTATCAACTACAAAGACGCTAAGGGCAGCGAATTATACTCTGCATCCTTTAATAAAGACGGCGTTATCGAATAATCGACATAAATACATTATCTTAAAAACTAGGAATAGAATAGACAATGCATCTAATATCCCGGAGTTTTTGGTGAGTAAAATTGCCAAAGACTTCGGGATTTTTTGTATGGAATGTAGATTGACTTCTATAGGAACTATAGACAATAATAGTGATATCGCGTTAGTTTAAGACTCTTTCATGTGACGAATCCAAGAAAAATTGGAGGAAGATACATGAAGAAAAAATATTATCTGATGATTTTGGCTGCGCTTTCCATGGCGCTGATGGGCTGTGGACAAAAGGAGATTGCCAGAAAAGATGCATCAGAGATTTTGGCAAAGGGCTTTTATAACAAAGGTGAGATTTCCAATATCGGAGATCCATACCTGGTAAATTATGAAGGCAAGTACTATGTCACAGCCACAGCAGACGGTAGGGGATATGATATCTATACTTCTGATAATCTGATGGATTGGAAGAAGGGAGAGCGTATTTTTTACAGCAGTCCGAAGGAAGGCTGGGTGCGTTCCAGTTTGTGGCAACCGCAATTGGTGGTAGGGACAGATGGGAAGTTCTATCTGTATTACTGTGGCCATAATGATGATAAATCCCTGCGCATTGGCGTAGCGGTGGCGGATTCCATCGAAGGACCTTACAAGGATGCACTAGACCATCCGCTGTTACCCTATAATGTGGCAACCATCGATCCGAATCTTTTTGTGGATGAAGATGGCAGAATGTATCTGCTGTTTTCCAGAGACTGCTCGGAGAATATCATTGATGGCATCCATACCAGTCAGCTCTATGGCATTGAGATGGAAAGCTATACCGCTATTAAGGAAGGCTCTGAGCCTACTCTTTTGGTGACACCGGACCAGGATTGGGAACTTCAAAACGGAGATTACAGATGGAACGAAGGACCGGACATGTTAAAGCATGACGGCAAGTACTACCTGTTTTACTCCGGCGGTTTCTATGGAGATGCCACCTATTCTATTGGCTGCGCAGTAGGGGATACACCTCTTGGACCTTTTACAAAGTATGAGAATAACCCGCTGATTGCTTCTACAGAAGAAGTGTCTGGACCGGGTAATAATAGCTATTTCTATACCACAGATGGGTCTGAACTTTATACGGCTTATCATACCCATACGGTGAAGCTGATTGCCGGAGGCAATCGTAAGGTGTGCGTAGATCGCTGCGGATTCAGAGCAGATGGCACCTTTTATATCAATGGGCCTACCACAGGCTATCAGACACCGGTGGCCGGTTATCCTGGCTTTACCAAGGTGAATCCTACGTCCGCAGAGGGGCTACACGGCCTGAAAGGAAGAAGTCCGGAAGCGCTATTAGATGGCGAAACTTTAAACAGTCGGAATCAGGATGCTTACGAATTTCGTACAGATAAGACGGAGGGAGCCGGTGCCACCTTTACCTTTGAGGGGCAGCAGGCAATCAATTGCATTTATCTGTATGGATCTTCGGATAGCAAGTATGGGGCTCAAAGCCTTCGCATTATAACAGACAAGGGAAATATAGAAAATATAACAGTTCCTGCAGGACAAGAGACACCTACTGTGGTGTATTTTGATAAAGTGCTTACTGAAAAAGTGACCATTGAAGTGGCGGACTTTGGCGAGGCAGAAGGCATGGGACTGTCAGAGGTTTGCTTCTATCTCTATGAGGAGCAAAATAAAGAATAGGGGAAGAAATGAAACAGGAAGTTACATTAAACCTAAACAATGTGTCTAAGGTAACCAGCATTTCCAAGGCGCTGTCTTCCAAGCTTCGCATCGATATCTTGAAGCTTTTGGATGGACAGGCTATGAATATCAGTAGTATTGCGGAGACTTTGGAGATACCGGTGTCTACCGCAGCACTGCAGATCAAGGTATTAGAAGAAGCAGGACTGGTGGTGTCAGAACCACTTCCCGGCATTCGTGGATCTCAGAAGGTCAGCGGCATCAAGGTGAAGACGGTACATATCGACATCAAGTCTACAGAGGATGATTCCACTGCGGCCCATACCATCAAGGTTTCTATGCCGATTGGAAATTATTCAGATTGCCATATTGAAGCACCTTGTGGTATCGCATCAGAGAAACAGTCCATTTCTTCTGATGATGATACGGACGCTTTCTATCTGCCGGAGCGTACATCTGCACAGATTATATGGTTTTATAAGGGATATCTGGAATATCGATTCCCTACCAGACATATCAAAGAGCATAACGAACTGACCAGTGTAGAGTTTTCTTTTGAAGCATGCTCCGAGGCTCCCGGCTATAATAATGACTGGCCTTCGGATATCACCGTATGGATCAATGGCAAGGAGATTGGAAGCTTTACCAGCGAAGGAGATTATGGCGGACGAAGAGGCAAAAGAAATCCGGATTGGTGGCCTGATATTCTAACCCAACACGGGAAGCTTTATTCTGTGCTGATAGACCAGGATGGCTGCTATGTGGCGGACAAACAGACTTCCAAGGAAAACCTGAAAAGCCTGGCAGTGGGAGACGGAGATTACATCAGTTTTAAGATTGGTGTAAAAGAAGATTCCAAGTATGTAGGTGGCATGAATCTCTTTGGAAACCAATTTGGTGATTTTGAACAAAACATCGAAATGCATTTGAATTTTTAGAAACTTAAATCAGGAAAATGCAAAATTAAGAAAGGTATTGCAAAGCTAGTTGCAATGCCTTTTTTGTATGCTATCTTCCATTATTACATAGAAAATGTAAGTTATAGTTACAAAAAGTATGTAATAAATATTTTGTATAAAACGTCAAAATATCTAAAAATCCGTTGACATGCGCGTGAAAAGTAGATAATATCAACAACATAAGGACGATTTAGTTACATGAAAGATGTAATTAAAAAGACTTAACGCGATGGGGTAACTTATAAAGTTACACAAAAACTGTAATAAACAGGAGGGTAAACATGAAAAAGAAGAGTATTGTCAGCATGCTTTTAGCAGCAAGTATGGCTATGTCCTTAGTAGGATGCGGTGGAAGTGCTTCCACAGCTCCGGCAGGTGATACAGCCACTACCGGTACAGAAGGTGGAACTGCAGAGGCAGCACCAGCCGGTGGAGAAAACACCATTGAGTTCTGGTCCGTATTTACCGGTGGTGACGGAGAAGCAATGCAGGAAATCGTAGATGCCTACAACGCAACCAATCCAGAATACAAAGTCGTACATCGTATGATGGCGCAGGAAGATTTATACCAGAATCTTCCATTGGCTGTACAGTCCGGCACAGACGTACCTGATTTGGCTATCAACCACGTAGATCGTTTGCAGTTGAATCAGGAGAATGACATCTATTTGCCAATGGATGAGTACATTGAAGCAAATGGTCAGATTACAGCTGACAAGTATAATGAAGCAGCTTGGGCACCGGGCGAAATTGATGGTAAGAGATATGCAGTACCCCTTGATGTACACGGCTATCTGACCTATTACAACAAAGAACTTGTTGAAAAATATTGTCCAAACGTTTTGGATGACGGTGTCGTTACTTTTGATGAAATCGCAGAATTCGCTCCTACTGCAGCAGCAGATGGCGTATATTCCTACGCATACACTTGGGGCAGAAATGAATTCTTAGAGTGGTATGCACAGCTTGGCGGTAAGCAGACCGAAGATGGTACAGAACCTTCTATCAACAATGACATTGCAAAGAAAGTTCTGACAGATTGGAAAGCTGCTGTAGACAATGGCTGGTGTACACAGGATGGTGATGACCCTACAAACTTATTTGGTCAGGGCCAGCTGATTTTCCTCCCGGAAGGTACCTGGATGATCGGTACTCTGAAATCTATGGATATCGATTTCGGTGCAACCTATGCAATCAGCTATGACGCTAAGAAACCTATTTCTTGGGCTAGCTCTCACCAGTTTGTCATGCCAAAGAAAGAGCAGACTCCTGAAAAAGGCAAAGCAATCATGGATTTCATTGCTTTCTTCCAGGATAACTCTCTTCCTTGGGCACAGGTTGGTCAGTGCCCGGCTACTTTAGCCATTACCCAGAATCCGGAATTTAAGGAAATGCCACAGGCATTCTTCTTAGATGATCCTTCTCTTACCTTTATTTCTGATTACAAATACTATGGATATTTAGTAGGCGCAATCGATTCCTTCGTAGGAGAAGTGGTATTCGGCAAGATGGATGTAGATGAAGCACTCTCTACCTATAACCAGCAGATCAGTGACAACATCAAAAATCAGTAATTCATAAAGAAAAAGGGCAGAGCTTTGGTTCTGCCCTTCTATCTGAAAAGGAGTCAGGCTATGAAGCAAAAGAACAGAAAGAAAACCAATATAACGCCTTACCTTTTTATCGCACCTCAGATTATCCTGTTCTGTATTTTCTTTTTGATACCGGCAGGCATGGGTGTCTTCGCAGCTTTTACCAAATGGGACATCTTCAGTCCGGAAATGCCTACCTTTGTGGGCCTTGCAAACTTTAAAGAGATTTTGTTTAATGCAGAATCCACTTACTACAGATTTTTCAGAACCGGTTTTACCAACACACTTATTTTCGTAGTGCTTGCAGTTCCGCTTTGCATTGTGTTGCCACTTCTTATGGCCCTTGCAATTCACAAAAAGCCCTTTGGACATAAGTTTTTCCAGTCCTTATTTTACATGCCAACTGTACTTTCTATTTCAACAGTGATTCTGATTTGGTATTACATGTTCAATAAGAACCTGGGCCTTATCAACAACTTCTTTCATTTGAAAACAAATTGGCTTGGAAAACAACCGACGGCCTGGTTTGCAATCGTCCTTGTGACGGTGTGGTGGACCATCGGAACAAATATGGTCATCTATATTGCAGCATTAAATGGCGTATCTCAGGACATCTTAGAGGCTGCCAGTGTAGATGGCGCTAGTTCTACCAGAAAGTTTTTTAGTATCGTGCTTCCTTCCATCAGGAATCAGCTAAGCTACACGGTGGTGCTGACTACTGTGGCACAGTTCAATATCTACGGACAGCCACTGATGCTTACCAGTGGCGGACCGAATAATTCTACGAATGTGCTTTTGATGGTGATCAGAGATCTGGCATTCCCATCCTTTGGTGGCAAATCCATTTCCGGCTTGGCCAGTGCCATGGCATTGATGCTTGGTATAGTCATGATTGCTATCGCACTATTGCAGTATCGATTCGTAGGAGATGAATAAGGGAGGCAGTATGAAAAAGAAAACATCCATAGGAAAAACAATCGCTTTCGTTTTTTGCCTAGTGTTCGCCATTATCTGGCTGGCTCCGCTTGCCCAGTCCCTTATGACATCCCTAAAGGCAGAAAAAGAGATTAAAATGTCAGGGTATTCCTTTTTCCCGCAGACATTTACCTTTGAAAGCTATACAGACTTATTCTCCACCAGATCGGATTCTACGCCGATTCTGAAGTGGTTTTTGAACTCTTTACTTACCAGCACCGCGGCTACTTTGCTGGTGCTGGTGATTTCCTCCACCTCCGCCTATGCCTATGCAAGGATGGAGTTTAAAGGAAGAAATCTGCTGTTTGGAATCTTGATGGCTACTATGATTTTCCCATCTATCATCAATCTGATTCCGCTTTACAAGATTTGTGCAGCGCTTCACATGATTAATACCAAGTGGGCGCTGATCCTGCCGGGGGCCAGTGGGGCTTTTAATATTTTCCTCATTAGACAGTTTATGCTGGGCATACCGAAGGAGTTAGACGAGGCGGCCAAAATCGATGGGGCCAGCAGTTTGCAGATTTTCACCAGAATTATTTTGCCACTGTGTGCACCGGTTCTGACCGTTGTGGCCATGTTTGCTTTCACAGGTTCTTGGAATGACTTCCTTTGGCCTACACTTGTTATCAGTAACGTGGACAAGATGACCATTACACCCGGTATGCAGATTTTGAAAGGCACCTATGACGTATATCCTAGCCACGCTATGGCAGGAGGTATCGTCTCTGTGTTGCCGACTTTCATTTTGTTCTTGTTTGCACAGAAATACTTTATAAAAGGAATGCAGCTTCAGTCAGCTGTAAAGGGATAAAAAGACATGAATACATTACCTAGAGAAGAATATCCAAGACCGGACTTTGTGAGAAACTCTTATCAGTGCTTAAACGGCGAATGGGATTTCGCTTATGATGATCAGAATGTGGGACTTTCTGAAAAGTGGTTTCAGGGAAAGAGCTTAGACAAAAAAATCATCGTGCCATATACGTACCTGACAGAGCTGTCCGGCATCAATGAACAGGACTTCCATGATGTGATTTGGTACCGAAAGAAAGTCAAAGTAGAGAGAAAAATCTCCAATGGCAGAGTGATTCTGCACTTTGGAGCAGTGGATTATACCAGCGATGTGTGGGTAAATGGTATCCATGTACTGCACCATGTGGGTGGCAACACACCTATCGAAATGGATATCACAGGTGAACTGGATGCGTCCGGTACAGCTTCCGTCGTAGTAAGAGCAGAGGATGACTCCTTTGATTTCCAGACAGCCAGAGGCAAACAGTACTGGAAGAGAAAGTCAGAAGGCATCTTTTATACCAGAACGGTAGGCATCTGGCAGAGCGTTTGGATCGAAGAAGTGCCGGCAGTATCTCTGAAATATAGCAGAGTGACTACGGACCTGGATCAGCGTATGGTGGAAATGGAGTTCGCTCTTGCAGGCGGCAAAAAGGCGGAACTGGAGGTGGCCATTTCCTTAAAAGACACAGAGCTTATGAGAAGTACTGTGCAGATCATCAATGGCAAGGCAAAGGTGAAATACTGGCTGGATAATCAGATTACTCTGGACTGGCATCATCAGGAATCCTGGATTTGGAATCCGGAGAATCCTGTACTCTTTGATTATGAAGTGCGGGTAAAAGCAGAGAAAAACGGAGATGTGACCGACGAGATTAAAAGCTATTTTGCCTTCCGAAAAATCAATGTGATGAACGGCAGAATCCTCTTGAATAACCGTCCGTACTATTTCAAGATGCTGCTGGACCAGGGCTACTGGAGAAAGTCCCTTCTGACTGCTCCGACAGATGAGGATTTCAAAAACGACATTTTGAACGCGAAAAAGATGGGCTTTAATGGTGTCAGAAAGCACCAGAAGGTAGAGGACCCAAGATATTTATACTGGGCTGATAAATTAGGCTTCCTGGTATGGGGGGAGGGACCGAGCTCCTATGAGTACTCTGAGAGTGCGGTAGAGTACCATACCAAAGAGTGGCTTGAGGTACTGCGCAGAGACTACAATCATCCATGTATCATGGCTTGGGTACCACTAAATGAATCTTGGGGCGTTCAGGAAATCCAGGATCGCCAGGATGAGCAGGCCCATTCTTTGGGGTTATATTATTTGATTAAGTCTATCGATCAAACCAGACTTGTCATCTCCAATGATGGATGGACTCATACCAAGTCTGACATCATCTCTATTCATGACTATGAGCCGAAGGAGGAAATCCTGAAGAAGCGGTATGGGACTTTGGAAAGTATTTTGGACACCTTCCCCGGTGGAAGACCATTATTTGCCAAGGGATACCATTATCATGGGGAACCTATTATGGTGACAGAGTTCGGCGGCATCTCTTATTGTAAAGATGGTACTGAAGGCTGGGGATATTCTGCGGCCGAAAATGATGAGGATTATGTAGAAAGATTTAGGGCTGTCGTGGAGCCTTTGATTGCATCGGAGGAGATTCAGGGTTATGTCTATACACAGCTGACGGATGTAGAGCAGGAGATAAACGGACTGATGACCTATGATCGCGAGTTCAAGGTGGATCCTGAGAAAATCAAAGCGATTAATGATAAAGCTAAGGTGAGAGGATAGGGGTAGCCTCTCGGGGGAGAGATAGAAAAAGGTTGAGGTCCGGGTTGAAACCGGACCTCAATGCTTCGCACAACTTCCTGCGGAAGTTGCCAGATCGTTCCGGAGAATGCTTGATGCATTCTCCTACACTCGGAGTGACAAGATTCGAACTTGCGGCCTCTACCTCCCTAAGATAGCGCTCTAGCCAAACTGAGCCACACCCCGATTTGTGAAAACTAGTGTTTTGCACAAGCAAAATTTATTTTAGCACGGGTATTGTATAAAAGTAAATACTTTTATGAAAAATCCTTGTGGAAAGTCGAATTTTCTTATACTATAATAAGGATAAATTGTAAGTTAGAAAGGACTTTTAGGTATTATGAAGGGAATCCGTGAAGATATTCAGTACCCGATTATTATTGGTATTGCGGGGGGTACAGGCTCAGGTAAGTCGACTTTTACCAATCGATTGAAGAGCATTTTCAGGGATCAGGTTACAGTTCTTTACTACGATAATTATTATCGTGCACATGATGACATTCCGTTTGAGGAGCGTCAGAAGATTAATTATGATCATCCGGACGCTTTCGAGACTGATCTTTTGCTGGAGCATCTGAAGGAGCTGAAAGAAGGTAAGACGATTCAGTGTCCGGTTTACGATTACACCAAGCATAATCGTTCTGACAAAGTAGTAGAAGTAAAACCTAGCAAGATTATCCTTTTGGAAGGTATCCTGGTACTCAGCGATACCAGACTGCGGGATATGATGGATTATAAGATTTTCGTAGAAGCAGATGCCGATGAGCGTATCCTGCGTCGTGTACTTCGCGATGTGAAGGAGCGTGGTCGTGATATCGAGAATATCGTGAATCAGTATCTGAGTACAGTGAAGCCGATGCACTACCTATATGTAGAGCCGACGAAGATGTACGCCGATATCGTCATCAACAGTGGTATGAATGATCGTGCCCTGGATGTCATGGCGACTAAGATTAACCATTTATTGGAGAATACAAATGAAGAATCAGAAGCCTAAATCAAATGCGCTATGCCCGTACGCAAAGAAGTGCGGTGGGTGCGCATATTTGAATCTGTCCTATGAGGAGCAGGTTCAGAAGAAGAAAAAGATGGTGGCTGACCTGCTGAAGCCTTTTGGCAAAGTAGATGAGATGATTACGATGGAGAAGCCGCAGCACTATAGACATAAAGTGCATGCGGTTTTTTCGCGTGATAAGGGTCAGATTTTGGCAGGCACCTATGAGAAGAAGAGCCATAAAGTGGTGGATGTAGAGTCCTGCTATATAGATAATGAGAAGGCGGATGCCATCATTCGTACCATCAAGGATATGCTGCCTTCCTTTAAAATCAAGGCCTACGATGAGGATAAGGACTACGGTCTTTTGCGTCATGTGATGGTCCGGGTAGGGCACTTTACCGGAGAAATCATGGTGGTGCTGGTACTGACCAGCCCTATCCTGCCTTATAAAAATGATTTCGTAAAAGTGTTGCGCAAGAAGCATCCGGAGATTACTGCCGTGGTGCTGAATGTAAATGATAAGCGTACCAGCATGGTACTGGGAAGCCGTAATATTACTTTGTATGGAAAAGGCTATATCGTTGATAAAATCTTAGGCAAGTCTTTCCGAATCTCACCAACTGCCTTTTATCAGGTAAATCCTGTACAGACTGAGAAACTCTACGCTCGTGCCATCGAGTATGCAGGGCTTACCGGAAAAGAAGTGGTCTTAGATGCTTATTCCGGTACAGGTACCATCGGTATCGCCATGAGTGATCAGGCTAAGGAAGTGCTGAGTGTAGAGTTAAACCGTGAAGCGGTGAAGGATGCCATCGCCAATGCAAAGCACAATCAGGTAAAGAATGTCCGTTTTGTGGCAGCAGATGCCGGGGATTTCATGGTACAGATGGCAGAAGAAAAGAAGCATTTGGATGTGCTGGTGATGGATCCCCCTCGTAGTGGCGCCAGTGAGGCCTTTTTAAATGCAACCTTGCAGCTTGCACCGAGTCGAATCGTCTATGTGAGCTGCGGTCCTGATACGCTTGCCAGAGACCTAAAAGTCCTCACCAAAGGCGGCTACCGTCTGAAAAAGTGTACCATCGTCGAGATGTTCCCTTGGACCGAACATGCAGAAGTCGTCACGCTACTGGAGCGGTGACCTCTTGGGGACGGGGTTAGGGGTTCATTATTCAGACTCAGTATTACAACTAAATAAATGATGCATTGTAATGGCACACTTATACATAGCCAATGTCGAGTATGTATGAGTGTGCCTTTCTTTCATTAAGTCGCAACGCTCCTGAACCTGTAACCCGTCCCCAAGGTCCTTTATTCATACGAAAAAATTGGTAACCGACTCAAAGATTATTATAGGCAATGTTATCACAATCAAGACTCAGGGATGAAATCAGAAAAGAACGTGTGCCAAAAAGCAAGTTGACAGTGACACAGCGCAGAATTACAATAGTGTCAGAAAGCGAGGTGGCACAAGATGAAGATTACAACTCTTGATGAAGCCCTTGAAAGAATAAAGGAATTAGAA
>SVFQ01000009.1 GCA_015056765.1 Lachnospiraceae bacterium | reverse complement strand
TTTTGTTGACACATATCGGACATCGATATAGTATATAGATAAGCAATATATAGATTAACTATATAAAGGAGGATGCTATGGCTGTTGATAAGTCGCTTTTAACAGGAAGTATGACAATGCTAGTTTTGAAGCTCTTGTCTGAGAAGGACATGTACGGATATGAGATGATCGATACTCTCAGAAAGAAGTCCCAGAATGTATTTGAGCTAAAGGCTGGTACTCTTTATCCACTTCTTCATGGCCTGGAAGAAAAGGGCATGCTTACTGTTTACGAGCAGGAGTTTTTGGGTAAAACACGAAAGTATTACAGCATTACAAAAGAGGGGAAAAAGCTATTAAAGAGTAAGACAGACGAATGGAAGGAGTATTCCGGGGCGGTTTTCAGTGTTCTGGCAATGGAGGGGTGACGATATGGAGGAGTACATCAGAAAACTTTTAGAACAAGTAAGATTCCAGAAAGCACATAAGGCTATACAGGAAGAAATTCGTTCTCACATAGAAGATCAGATAGAAGCCAATATTGCTGATGGGATGGATCCTGCTACTGCTGAACAAAAAGCAGTGGAAGATATGGGAGATCCGATAGAAGTTGGAATATCCATGGACAGGGTTCATAAACCACAGATGGCATGGAGTATTGTGGTGGCAGCAATTGTTGTTGGAGTTCTTGGAACTGTAATACAGATTCTTTTGACTAAGGATGCTGTTGCAAGTGGGAAAGAAGTCTTTGTTGGTGGAAGCGGCAAATACATTCTTTACACTGTATTGGGCATTATGACAATGATTCTTTTTTACTTTATAGACTATACAAATATAGCGAAATATTCCAAGCCTTTGGTAGTGATACTGCTTGCGCTGTTTATGTTAGCAATAAATGATACATTGTTTGTATTCAGGTACGAGGCAATTAGAGCTTCATCACTAGTTTTGTTGATGGTCCCGGCATATGCAGGAATTGTTTATAAATATAAAGGTGGAGGTTTTGGTGCATTTATAAAATCTCTTTTGTGGATAATGATTCCATGTGGAATTGTATTTATTAAGTTCCAGAAGATGCCTGCTATAGTAATGATGATCAGTATGCTTGCGCAGCTTACGATTGCTGTTTCTAAAGGATGGATTAAAGTGCCAAAGATTCCTGTTGTAGTGGCTATGTGGTCTTTTATTACAGCTTTTCCTGTGGTCTTGGTTGTAATAATGGTCAAGTTTGGACTAATGGCAGATTATCAGATGGCTAGAATCAGGGCCATGATGAATACCGACTCGGAGGCATACTACACGATAAGAATGGTCAGAGAGATTACAAAATCTGTTAGCGAGTCCGGAAAAACTTCTTCGGAAATAATAGGCGTGCTACCTAATCCTGATGCGGATTTTATTTTGACTTATATATTAGCAACATGGGGAGATGTCATGGTATTAGCAGTAATCACGGTAGTAGCTTTGGTTATAGTATCAGGATATGTCATCTCATCGAAAGCAAAGAACCAGTTGGGGATTGTTATGGGAAGTGGATGCATGATGGCACTGACAGTAAATGCTATTGCTAATATGTGCGCTGGATTCGGTGTGACTCCGTATTTTTCATCATTTTTTCCATTTATTTCAGCTGGTGGTAGCAACCTGATTATCTCATATGCTTTTCTTGGAATAATCATGAGCATTTATAAATACAAAGAAGCTTATTCGGGGCATGTAGATATAGGCATACGTGGAAAATTTAAGCTTGGTAATATTGAGATCATGAAAAACTAAGAACTGTTAAAGGGCATTCCTCGATGGGAATGCTCTTTTGATTTAGGATATGTGAAATGGCAATATTCCGCTTTTTTCCAATGTGTAAAAGTATATAATATTCTTATGTGATTTTGTTTGGAGGGGCTTATGAAAAGAACTGTAATAGCGGTGCTGACATTAGTTATAGCTATATTTGCTGTGGGATGTGGTGCCAAGAAAGATGACAATTTAGATATAATTGGTGGTGCTGATGGACCAACATCAATATTTTTGGCTTCAAAAAGCAAAGAAGACAAAGCTCTTGGCTGGTTATATGAAAAGGGTGGAATAAATGTAATCTGGGGAGATAAGATTTCTTCTAAGGACACTCACGGTGGCTTTCATGGGGACGGAAGCAGCTTGTACAGTTATCAGTTTACTGATAGCTCAATGGAACCGGAAATGGAGGAAGCTGAATATTGGAAAAGCCTTCCTCTTTCTGATGAGGTTTCCAATTTGATCAATAATTCCATCGGGGATGAATGTGCTGAAGCTATTCCGGAAATTTCTAATGGCTATTATTTCTTCTATGATCGCCACACTGATGCTGCTGATCCTTATGATGAGAGTGAATTGTGGAACAGAGCTTCAATAAACTGTACAGTAGCTTTATATGATTCGGATGAAGATATAATGTATATCTTTATCAAGGATACATGATTGGAGAAAGATAAATAAGTAACAGCTTTGTCTTTATGGAGGAGAATGAAATGGCTTATGAAGATCCGCAAATAGTACAAGAGTGGTTAGATGCACTTATAGAGCTTGATGTAAGAGTAAAAAAGATGTTTGGGTGCTATTGCTTGTATTGCGATAACCAGGCTGTTGGCTGGATTTATGATAGTGTCATGAGTTTAAGGGAAGTTGGGCTTGATTACTTACCAGACGATATCAAGAGACCCGGCAAGGACGACAAGATACAAGAGTTGGTCATTCCGCTTGATTATGTCAAAGCAGATTGGCTGCCTAAGGCAGTTCAGGATACTGCCGATATAAGAAAAGCGCAGGCATGAAGTGAACGTATGGCAGTACATGATTTATTAATAGATATATTATGAGCAAATTAAAGGGTGTGTGCTTTAAATAACAGGCACATGCCTTTTTATATATGAAGAAATCAAGAATTTCTCACTGGTTAAAAATATTTCCAAATGATTAACCTGAATTCAATAGCAAAATCAGATCCTCTTAGGTATCATTATTATTGAACCGGTTCCAATACTGTTTGGAGGAATTGCAGATGACTATTGGAAAAGTAATAAGAAAGTACCGCAAAGAAAAAGGACTGACACAAGAGGAAATGGCTATCAGGCTTGGAGTGAGTACTCCTGCGGTAAATAAATGGGAGAAGGACAATACTCTTCCGGATATCTCGCTATTAGTGCCTATTGCGAGATTATTTGGCATTTCTACTGATGAACTACTGTCATTTAAAGATGATATCACTGATAAAGAGATTGATATCTTCATCAAGGAATTGGACAGGAGATTGAAGCAGGAGCCATTTGAGGATGTCTTTGCTGATGCTAAAAAGAAAATTGAAGAATATCCCTGCAACGAGAAGCTGAAGTGGCAAGTAGCTGTTGTACTCAATGCGGCGAGACTTCTTAATGAAGTAGACAACAGCGACCAATATGATGAGGCAATCCGTTCATGGTTTTCTGGGTTGTTGGGATCAGAGGATTTATCAATCCGGAAATCGGCAGCGGAATCGCTTTTTCATTATTATTGCAGAAAAGAGGATTATCAAACTGCAGAAAAGTATCTCCAATACTATTCAGAGGACAATCCGGAACGCAAAGTGCTCCAGGCAAATATATTTGCGAAAACAGGACGGATTAGCGAAGCTTATGTAGCATATGAAGAGCTGATGCTTGCAGAAGTTAATCGGCTTCGCATTATAATGAATGCGTTGCAAATCCTATGTGAAGAAGATGGTGATTTGGACCTGGCTCACAGGGTGGCAGATGCCAGTAGTGATGTGGCAAAATGTTTTGACATGGGTGTTTATCAGGAAATATCAATGCAGTTAGAGCTTGCTGCTTATGAGAAAAATATTGATGAAACGGCTAGGATTATGGAGAAACTGATTAGTAATTGTGATTCCATATCAGATTTTACCAAGTCAAAACTGTTTTCACACCTTTCTTTCAAGCAATACGGTAAAGATTTTTATGAGGAATTACGGTCGGATCTAGTCAAAAGATTCTGTGATGAAGAGACTTTTGGATATATGAGTGGTAATATTTTTTGGGAGTCTTTAAAAGACAAATGTCATAAAGTATAAGGATTATGTTATTGGACGACTGATGTCATGGCTACGAAAGAATCACCACACAGAGATAAGGCATAAATAGACTATTTCATAGAGATAAACATTTTGATCGTGTTGATGCAATGCATAAAATGTGATATTATAATATCACATGGACGAGGTGATATTGTATGGATATTGCGAATGAGGTTAGAAACCTTAGAGATGAAATGGGTATGAATCGTAAAGAATTTTGTGAGTACTATGCTATTCCATATAGGACTATGGTTGATTGGGAAGCAGGTAAACGAAAGATGCCGGAGTATCTTTTTAGATTGATGGAGTATAAGGCACGGATCGAGCAGTTAATCTCCTCTGATGGGAATTGACTTAAGAGAAAAGGAAGGTTTATTACTTGGAAACAGAGCAGCAAAGAAAAGAACGAGAGCGGCAGGAGGATCTGCAGAGGCTCAGAGGATTAAGGCCAATAGATGATGATTTCATGAGATGCCTTTTTAGAGAAAATATCCCTCTGACGCAACATGTACTTAGGATATTAACTGGTAAGTACAATCTGACGATTACAAATGTAGATACACAGGCAGATATGAAGAGACTCGTAGGAGCTAGGTCAATTTGCCTGGATGCATATGGTACCGATGATGATGGTAAGAAATACGATATGGAAGTTCAGAGAGCTGATAAAGGCGCAGGAGCTTACAGAGCAAGATATCATTCAAGTGCCATGGATATAGATAATTTGGATGCGGGACAGGAGTTTGAGGAGCTTCCGGAGACATATACAATTTTTATTACAGAGAATGATATTTATAAGAAAGGATTACCTTTTTATCCTATAGAGCGCGTGAATATGGCAACTGGAGATTTGTTCGGTGATGGAGAGCATATTCTTTATGTAAATGGTGAATATCGTGGAGAAGATGAGATAGGGAAGCTAATGCATGATTTTTCTTGTTCGGATCCCGATGATATGTTAAACCAGGATCTTGCAGATAGGACAAGGTATTTTAAAGAGACAGAGGAAGGAGTGGAAGCCGTGTGTAAAGTAATGGAAGAGATGAGAAATGAAACTTCAGTGAGAACATATATTGAGGCTTGTATTGATTTCGGAATCAAGGACAAAGAAGAGATTATAAAGAAACTTCTTGAGAAGTTTAAGTTCTTGACTAAGGCACAGGCTGAGAAATATTTCCCTCAGTGATAAATGCTTTTTGGGTACACTTTGGGTACAGTAGCATTTGAACGATATGAATGCAATATCAAAAGCGTATCAAATGATACGGAAATAGAATGTAATAAAGCAATAATCATGGTATGAAAGATAAGTGTAAATGAACTTGAATAATGATTATCAGTGAAAGAATATTCAAAATCATGGAAGAGCGTGGTATGTCTCAGATAGAGTTTTCTAAGGCAACCGGTATCGCCCAAAGCACCATCAGTGATTGGAAGCGTAAGAAAACCAATCCGGCTGCGGATAAAATCATGGTAATCTGTGAAGTGCTAGGTGTAACACCTTATGACGTCTTACAGGATACCACTACGAAAAAGCCTGATGGGATTAGTTACAGATATATATCTGAGGGGTCTGAACAGTACGATTTTTTAGTGGAAATCGACACGCTGGATAAGCCGAAAAGGGATCACCTCTGGGGATATATAAGCGCTTTAAAAGCATTGTAGATAGAGAAGAGCATGTCTAAGGAACATGCTCTTTTTTGTATTGACATAAACGGCATATACGTGATAGTATCGTAAATGCGATTGCAATATTATTTGGTAATCAGTTAAGAATATTGTAGGGATAGTCTGGTGGTCCTTTTCGGAAACGGAAAGGAGGAAACTATGAACACGCTTGAAGTGCTTACACTATTATTAGTGGTATTTGCTGCTTTGACATACATAGATAATCATCACCACAAATAAAATGGCTATCCCCTACTGCAATAGGGAATAGCCGTTAGTAACTAAAAACCATTTTTAGTTTCCGATTAACCATCGGACGGGCAATGTCCTTTGATTTCTTAACTTGATTATAAAGCGGTTGGAATTCATTTTCAACCGCTTTTTTTATTGTCCTATCGTTTGATGCAGAATTGACGTGCAATGCGGGCAGGGATAGAATTATTAAGACCTTAAATTAGAAACACAATATGTGTAATGCAAAAGGTTAGCAGATGAGGTTTCAGCAAAGACTTAAAAAGGTCTTGTTAAGCTAATGAATAGCGTAGCAAGGCCTTTTCTTTTTGCCCTTATGTTAGCCGATGGAAACTATTTAAAGAAATATATCTATGAGGATTCAGTAACATTTGGTATAGTAAATTTTGTATGCACTTGAGTAAGTTGATGCGTTTGTGCAAGTCGGCTTGCACTTTTATACTCAGATGATTTGCGAGACAGTGTCCCGTAAATGCGAGGGAGGGATACTTATGGAATTGTGGGATGCTTATGATGGAAAACTAAATAGGATTGATGGAATGACATTAGTACGTGGGGAAGAAGTCCCGAATAGAGTTTTTCACCTTGTATGCGAAATTATAGTAAGACATGCCGATGGAACTTATTTGCTTATGCAAAGAGATCCTAGAAAGCATCTGGGCGGAATGTGGGAAGCCACGGCAGGAGGGTCTGCGCTCCAGGGAGAAGATCCGATGACCTGTGCATTAAGGGAACTGTCTGAAGAAACCGGAATTAAAGCAGATAAGCTTACAGAAGTCGGCCGTGTGTTACATCACCTACATAAATCAATATATGTAGACTATTTGTGCGAGACAGATGCTGATAAAAATAGTGTGGTATTACAGGAAGGTGAAACATCGGCATATAAATGGGTTACGGCAGAAGAACTACGCTCAATGCCCCGCAATGAACTGGCAACACAGAGGATGCTTAATTTTATTGAAGAATTAAAATGAGGATCGCAGTTGAACGTAATACAACTATTGCGTCATTGGATTTACATGTATAAGTGGTATTATCTTCATAGAACGTTCTGAGTAAAATTTATATCGGAGGAACTATTTATGATGTATTTGCCTGCCAACTTGAAGAAGTACAGGATTTTAAAAGAATTGACGCAAGAAGATGTAGCCGAGTTTCTAGGAATAACTCCGCAGAGCGTATCTAAATGGGAACGAGGCGAAAGCTATCCAGATATTACGCTTCTCCCGGCGTTAGCCAATATATTTGAGACAAGTGTTGATTTGCTTCTTGGGATGGATACCATCCGAGCAGAGGAAACACGTTACAATATTCATAAAAAAGCTGTTGCATATCAAAGAAATGGTGACCTAGATATGGCAGAAAAGACCTATCGTGATGCCTTGCTGATATATCCAAATAAGCCGGGAATGATACTTGGCTTGGCCAGTACATTGGCTTTAAAAGGTGACACAGAAGAAGCGATAGAGTTAATGGAAAGAGGTTTGCCTATTTCCATTAACGAAAAGCAGAAATCAACAATGAGAGCCGCGTTATGTTTTTTATATCTGAAAGCAGGGCGGGAAGATAAGGCCTGCAAGCTTGCGTCACAATTACCGCATATGCGTGAAAGCAGAGAGGCTGTCCAGCCACTGATCAAACAGGGGCTTAGTGACTCTCAAATAGACGAAAATATTAAGACTATCATTTTAGGTGATGGAGAAGGAATTTGGTAAGTGAGGAGTTAAGTTAGTTTGACTTGATAACACTTCCCTGATAACAATTTGATAACATTAGCTGATACAGTCCGCGCGATATGGACAGCTGAAACCAAATGAAATCAAATCGTAACAGAGAACTCTAACAAAAATGTTTAAGGTACAGGTTAAGTTAGGGAGATGGAATAATACCAAGTGGTTTACACGTGATATAAAACACAAGACAATTCACAGCTTTTTTGTGGATTGTCTTTTTTATTATAAATAATGGATGGGAATAAATGGCTGTAAAAAGTACTGTCGGGTATAAAAATAGTGATGACATAGAATCTTGACATTGCCAGAACATGGAAGTAATATAACGTATATACGGATAATGTGCGAAAAGACGTATGGACGAAGAAAGATAGAGAGGAGGGCAAAAGTTATGCTGTATCCGGAGATTTCTTCCAGTGAATTGATAGAAAAACTCGAATCTGATGATTTTTATAAGCTTTATGGTAATCCTGTCAAATGTAAAATATTTGATACAGATAGAATCCTTATGTCTTTTGATTTATATGAGCGTTTATTTGGTAAGGTGAATCTAGATAAAGAAAATACAATAGAAATGGATGACTTTATCAGAGCGTTAGTATTGCAAAGGCTTCATGAAAACCCAGTTAGTGTAACAGATACGGAGGATGGATATTCACTTTCTATGGAAAGCGAAGTTTACGACTTCTTAAATCGAAATACATTGAAAGTTTTTGGGATTACACTAGAGAAACTCACCTCTTATTTCTTTGAGTGGATAGTTGCTTGCCCGGAGGAGTTTAAGATATGGATAGAAGAAAGTGTAAAGGAAAAGGGAACGGAAAATGACAATAAGTGAACGCATTTTTAAATTGATGGAAGAACGTGAAATTACCCAGATGGACTTTTCGAAAACTACAGGAATAGCACAGAGTACTATTAGTGATTGGAAACGAAAGAAAACGAACCCGTCTGCAGATAAAATAATGATTATTTGTAAGGTGTTAAATGTAACGCCATATGAATTGTTACAGGACACGGTTCAATCTGTAGAGGAGTTGGATTATCGAGTGGTTACAAAAGGCACAAAGGAATATGATCTTTTGATTGAAATGGAAAGTCTTAAGAAATCGCAAAAAGAAAGATTGTTGGGGTATATAGAGGCTTTAAAACAATAGGTTTGATGGCGGTGCTTTATTCATTAAGCATCGCTTAAACATATGTTGAAAAACGTATATACGGTAGTGCGACGTAAAGGCGGCAGAGGAGACAATATGACAAGAGGAAGAGCTTATTTAAAGCCGAAGAAGGGCGAATGGATTGAAAGTACACAATTATTATACGACATGGGCTTTGAGTTTCCTTATGGTAATGGATTAAAACTTATATCAGGGTTCCTTAGAAAGCAACTTGAGAGCAAGAAAAAACTGGATATATTGTTGAAATCATTATTTCAAGTTTGGGATAAAGATGGCTATATAGTAGATGAAGATGACCAATTGTCTTATTTACTAGGCTTCGATGATGTTCCTCAAATAGATGGAGTAGGGGATGATTATTCTTATATTATGAATTGCTCATCTGATAAGGATAAAATATATGTAGCTGGGGAAGAAGTCATTATTGATAAAAATGAAATGATTGTATTGTACTTTTCTAGAGTAGTGATGAGAATACGCAAGCAGACAGGAAAAACAAATCTCCTTTTTAATGAAGATGAAGTGAAAATTTGTACCGAAGCTTTAGATTTTTGCAACAGAATTTTTATAGGACAATATGATAATATTGTTTCAAGGTTGAGTTGGAGATTGAACGATTTTACAACTTTACACGACAAAAGATATGTTTGCGAGCACATTCTTTTGGCAATAAGAGGAATTATCATGAGGGATACGGATCTTGATAGATATGGGTTCAGTGCTAGCCTGGGGATTTGGAGTGACCATACAGATATTCGTGCAATTAACTCTTATGATATGCAGCAGGTTATGCGTTATAATTTGGCATATGCCAAACATCCGGAAGGAGGATATACAGTAGATTTTAACAAACCGCTTATAAATGGTAATTTACCGGTAATCAAATGTAGCTGTGAAAATGCTAACGAGGCCTTCGTGGAGACGGTTACATGTACATCAAATCATTTGCAAATTTTGGATGATGCATTAATGATTTTTTATCATTTGCATAGCGTGAATATCAGAGAATTGTTTCAGTATTATACAGACGATGAAATGGCATTGGAAATGGCCGGAATAATTGAAAAGTTATTATCAGGAATTAAGCCGGACGGACTGTTTGTGGAAGAAATCAAAAAAGTATGGAAAAAGGTAATATGCGCGGGAGGTGTTTTTAGTGAAGAAAAGTGAGATTATACTATTTGAAACGAAAGACAAGGAAGTAACGTTGTCAGTCCCGATGGATGGAGATACGGTGTGGTTGACGCAAGAACAAATGAGCAGTCTATTTGATACGGCCAGGTCATCTATAGCGTACCATATTGGAAATATTTTCAAGGAAGGGGAACTTGAGAAAAATACTTCTGTCGAAATTTTCGACAGAAGTACAAATAGTGCGTCAAGACCGCCAAAATATTACAATTTAGATGTCATCATATCCGTAGGCTATCGCGTAAAATCAAAACGGGGTATCGAATTTCGTCAGTGGGCAAGTAAAATCTTAAAGCAGTACATGATTGATGGCTATGCAATAAATGAGAAACGCTTACATGCATTACAAAAGACAGTGGATATCCAAACTCGAATGTTGGCAGATGCATTAAATGTCGAGGAAAAGGATATTTTAAAAGCCGTAAACCTGTATACGGATGCCTTGACGTTGTTAGATCAGTATGATCACCAAGCAATAGCTAAACCTTATGGAAAGGCTCCTGTATATAGGATTACTTATGATGACTGTATGACGATGGTTTCTCATATGAGGGATTCTTTTGATACGGATGTCTTCGGTGTAGAAAAAGAAGTTGGAAAAGTGAATGGGATTATTTCTGCAATATACCAAAGTGTATTTGGCGAAGATGCCTACCCGACTATTGAAGAAAAGGCGGCTAACTTACTTTATTTTATGATTAAGGATCATCCGTTTGCAGATGGCTGCAAAAGAATCGCAGCTTCCTTGTTCCTGGAATTCTTGGAGAGAAATCAAGCTTTGTTTAAAGATGGTAGCAAACGTATTGGCGACGGTGAATTGGTAGCTATTACGCTTATGATTGCGGAATCGAATCCGGATGAAAAGGATATCATGGTTAAGCTGGTGATGAATTTACTGGATATGAAATAGAAAGACACGGGGAAAATCCCCAAAAATAAACGATTTTGCAATGACAAGCAACCAGAGACAAGGATGAAATCCTTGAGATGGAATATCAGCATGCTCAGATGGGCAATTGAAAGAATGGAAAAAACAGAATGAGGAACTAGATGGACAGAAATAAGATTATTATCATAGGTTGCCCCGGGAGTGGGAAAAGCACATTCGCAAGAAGACTTCATGACGTAACGGGATTACCAATATACCACTTAGATAATTTATTCTGGAAACCAGATAGAACCCACATATCCAGAGATGAATTTGATGCGCGTTTGAACGAGTATATGCAGGGAGATTGTTGGATTATTGATGGGAACTATTCGAGAACTTATGAGGTGAGAATCGCGGCATGTGACACTGTCATCTTCTTAGACTATGGGGAAGAAGTATGTATGCAAGGAATCACTAATCGGGTAGGAAAAGTTCGTGAAGATATGCCATGGATAGAAGATGAGTTGGATCCTGAATTAGTAGAAATGGTGCAACAGTACGAAACGCAGAATAAACCCGTACTGCAAGATCTTTTCCGAAAGTATCCGGAGAAAGAAGTAATAACCTTCTATAACCGTGATGAAGCAATGAAATGGCTGGTTAGTGAATATATGATTGTTCCGGTAGCCGAAGATAACATCATAGAGGCTGCATGTATACATTCCATATCATGGCAGGAATCCCATCGTGCATTTTGCAACGAAGCATTTATCTTAAAGCATGATGTGGAACACCAGGCAGAATATATCCGCAATAAGATTGCTAATGGTAGCAAGTTCTATATGCTCTGCGGTAAGCAACCGATAGCTGTTGTATCCATCACAGACGGATTGATTGAAGACTTGTATGTGTTGCCTGAATTACAAAGGCAAGGTTATGGCACTGCATTATTAGACTATGTAATCACCTTAATCTGTAGGGAAGGTATCACACCAACTCTTTGGATTCTAGAAAACAATTTTGGAGCAGAACGCTTATATCGCAGGAAAGGATTTGTGCCATCCGGCAAGCAGAATACTATAACCGGAAAGCTTTCGGAAATAGAGTTTCTGTACAAAGGACTATAGCTTAGATGTAGTTCAATATGTTATGGATATTTCAGCTAGATGCTGCTTGAGGAAAATGGGCAAATAAATGACGAAGAACCGATAAGGGAGAAAAATACAGATGGCAAATGATAAAGTACAATTATTTGAGGATCAGCCGATTAGAACTGCGTGGGTTGAGAAAGAGGAAGAATGGTATTTTTCAATTGTGGATGTTGTTGGAATACTAACTGAACAACCTGATATTGATGGTGCAAGGAATTATTGGAAAGTATTGAAAAATAGGCTTAAAGAGGAGGGAAGTCAGTTGGTTACAAATTGTAACCAACTGAAAATGAAGTCGCCGAAGGATGGAAAACAATATAATACTGATGTGGCAAACACAGAGCAATTGCTTCGCATTATCCAGTCGATTCCGTCAAAGAAAGCGGAGCCGTTTAAAATGTGGCTGGCTCAGGTGGGGCGTGAAAGAATAGAGGAAGTGATTGATCCGGAGCTTACTATCGAGAGGGCTCTTGAGACTTATGCAAAAAAAGGCTATTCGCGTGAATGGATAAATCAGCGCTTGCAGGCAATTCAGGTAAGAAAAGAACTTACTGATGAATGGAATAAACGAGGCATTAAGAAGGGCTCTGAATATGCTATTCTTACAGATGAGATAACGAAAGCCTGGTCTGGAATGACAACAAGGCAGTATAAGAACCTCAAAGGGCTGAAGAAAGAGAATCTCAGGGATAATATGTCCACATTGGAGCTGGTGCTTAATATGTTGGCTGAGGCTACTACTACAGAAATTTCTAAACAAAAGCAACCGGAGTCCTTTGAGGAAAATCGGATGGTTGCAATTGAAGGCGGGGAAGCCGCGGGAGAAGCACGATTGGCGGTGGAAAAGAGAACCGGAAAACCTGTGATCACGAATAAAAATGCAGCCCAATTGCAAGATTTAGTTACAGGTCTCATTGAAACTATAAATGACAAAAGCGATGATCAAGAAGGGGAATGAATAAACTATAGTTTCAAATACTTCAGTACTGTGAAAGAAATGGATGAAAATGCGGTAAGTATTTTTTGAAAACGTGGGTGACGCATGAGAGTTGGAATATCAGCATGCTCAGATGGGCAATTGAAAGAATGGGAAAAACAGAATGAAGAATTAGGAACCATCCTTAATGAACAGGGGATAGAGGCAGTGTTTGCAAAACATATCTACGCCAAGAAGGATTCCTTTAGTGGAACGGATCAGGAGCGCGCGGAGGATTTAATGCGCTTTTATCAGGATGACTATATTAACGCTATATATGATATATCCGGTGGAGATTTAGCAAATGGGGTTTTAAAATACTTGGATTGGAATGTGATTGCAGGTGCCAATAAAACCTTTTGGGGATACAGTGATCTTACAACTGTAATCAATGCGATTTATACAAAGACGGGAAAATCTTCTGTTTTGTACCAGATTAAGAACTTGGTTTATGCGAATGGTAAGCTTCAGAGAAAACGATTTGCGGAGTTTGTTTCCAAAAAGAATAATGCATTGTTTGATGTTAATTATTCTTTCCTTCAGGGGGAACGAATGGAAGGAGTTGTTGTAGGCGGAAATATAAGGTGCCTGCTGAAACTTGCGGGAACAGAGTACTGGCCTGACATGAATGGTAAAATTCTTTTCTTGGAGGCATATGGTGGTGAGGTTAGCCAGATAGAGGCGTTGTTTACACAACTTGAACAGATGGGAGTGTTTAAGCAGGTAGAGGGAATTATACTTGGAACATTTACAGCATATGAGAAGTCGGGAGCAACGCAAAGTGTATTTGATTTGTTGTCAGGCCATATTCCGGAGACATTGCCTGTGGCTAAGACCACTGAAATAGGACATGGTACAGACTCTAAAGCAATTGTTATTGGATGTAATATGGAATTGAGGAAATAGATGAAGAGAAGGCAGTTGGTTACAAATTGTCACCAACTGAAAATGACAATACTTCAGGGTTTTTTAAGAATTGCGGCAAAGGTTAAATGATATAATTAAACTGTAAGATATATGGTATTGGTTCATAGTTTTACAGAGGATACGGATTGAAGAAAAGATATATAGTGATCATTAATATCTTAATGGTGGGTTTGATTCTTTTCATTATTGTAAAGTATGCAAATGATAGCGCAAAAGAATCAAACCAGGCTTCAATTGCGTCTTTTGAGAAAATGACAACTACTACGGAGCAAATCGTCGCCAATTATTTGGAGGACGAGCAGCATCTGTGTGATATCTGGGCTAACTACATCAATAGGTCGGCAGATGCCGGCACGCCAATGACTGTTGAGGAAGCCATCTCTTATATTCGAAAAGCAAAAATATCACCTGAGATTTCAGGACATCTTATTTATATTGATGACGGTTCTATGCGGGGGATTTCTACGTCTGCCAGTTCTACGGATCCGTCTGATTATTCTGTTAATTATTCCCATATTTCTATTTTTGACAACCTTGAGATTAGCAATGTAACCGGCGTGGTGAATTTGACAAGGGCATATACGAATCCGCAAAATGGCGTTCAATCCATTGCTTTTTTGAACAACATACGTGTTTGGGATAGAGAAACGGTTCGTATGCGAGATGCCCTTATTATCCGCGTAGTACCGGTGAGCTTACTGGAGCAGAAACTGGTATTTTTAAAGGGCGAGTATGAAAATGTAGAAATCTCTCTGATTAATTTTGATGGTGACTACATGATTCATGGGAAGTCCTTAAAGAACAGCAACTTCTTCGAATACTTTAAATCTTATAATCCAATGTCTGTGCAAGAATACAAGGCTGTGGTAGACAAGATACGCACCGGTATCGGCTCCATGCACATCAAAAACTCCAAGGATGAGGATTGTGTCATTGCATACACCCCGTTCAGCGACGTGGATTCTTGGTTTTTGGTTGCGTATATTCCGGCCCACGAACTGACGGTAAATAGATCTGTCGATTGGATGATTTTAGGAATCGTTACGTTGGGACTTATGATTCTGCTTCTTTTTAACCTGGTTATTCTTCGCAATTATAATCGCAGACTGACTGCTGCAGCGGAAGAGGCAAATCGAGCAAACGAGGCAAAATCCAATTTCCTCTCTGCCATGTCTCACGATATCAGGACCCCGATGAATGCCATTCTTGGCATGGATGAAATGATACTGAGAGACAGTCGGGATGAAAATACGCTAATGTATGCGGAAAACATCAGAACAGCGGGAAATACGCTCCTGGGAATTATCAATGACATTCTGGATTTCTCTAAAATAGAAGCTGGGAAAATGGAAATCATAGAAACGGATTACAGTGTTGCCGCTCTTTTAAATGACGTGATAAACATGGTGCAAAGGATGGCCAAAGAGAAAAACTTGGCATTTCAACTGGAAGCAGATTCTAAGATGCCCCAAAGTCTCTGCGGAGATGAGATCAGAATCAAGCAGGTTATTACAAATATTCTAACCAATGCTGTGAAATACACAAAGGAAGGAAGTGTGACTTTTTCCATTTATAGCAGTAAATGTGAAGAGGACCCGGAAAGTGTCATGCTTCATGTTAGTGTGAAAGATACCGGTATAGGAATCAAGAAAGAGGACCTTAATAAACTTTTCGCTGCTTTTGAGAGAATCGAGGAAAAGAAGCATCGAAACATCGAGGGAACCGGGTTGGGAATGGCTATCGCGCAGAACATTTTAACTCAAATGGGTAGTTCGATACAGGTGGAAAGCGAGTATGGGAAAGGCTCTGTGTTTTCCTTTGAATTAAAGCAAAAGGTAGTGAACTGGGAGCCAATAGGGGATTTGGACGTAGCACGAAAAGATTCCTATACCAAGAGACAGCCGTACAAGGTTTCTTTTGAAGCACCGGAGGCAAGGATTCTGGTGGTGGATGATAATGCAATCAATCTCAAGGTGTTTGGAAGTCTACTCAGACAAACGAAGATGCAGATTGATACGGCAGAGAATGGCGATGTTGGCATCGAGCTTTATAAGCGTAACCTGTATGATGTGATTTTCTTGGATCACATGATGCCGGATAAAGATGGTATGGAAACCTTAAAGGAAATGAAGGCATGTGCTGATACACCTAACTTTAAAACCCCTATAATATGTCTGACGGCAAATGCAGTTTCCGGCATGCGGGAAATGTATATACAGGCAGGCTTTGACGATTACATTGCAAAGCCTATTGATATGAGGCGATTAGAGAGTATGCTACTTACATATTTATCGCCGGATTTAGTAAAGGAGCCTATATCAGAGACTGTCACGGATTTGGGCAGCTAACTCTTTGGCTTCGGCATAATCCAAATGAGAAACCAGCTTGTTCAGTTCTGCAATCCGCTGAAAGAGAGCATCCTCGAAGCGATAGGAAAAGAGCTCTTTTGTAGTCTCTTCGACTGTAGTCAAAAGATAGTCGTTGAGGGCTGAAATCAGCGTATTTAACAAAGCTGTGATTTCAGTTTTATCAAAGTTTTTTTGTGGCATTTCGGTGCCATCAGCATAGGGTTTCAGATACGGCTTTAGCGCTTTGAAGGCGTCCAGAACCATAGGAGTAAGTAGTTTGATTTGGGCGATGTCCTCTGCTTTGCCTAACTTTTCCAGAGTATAGAAGTCCTCGCCAAGGTCCACGGCACCAATGATACGACAGGTGGTTTTAAGGGAATGGACTTCCGTAGTGAAGTTTTTGATATTTCCTTGAGTCAGGCTTTTTTCTACCTGCTCTGTTTTTTCATCCATGAGTTTATATACATCGCCCAGAAGTTCTTCCAACAGTTCTTCCGAGCCGGTGTTTTGGATTCCAATTTCTACGTCAATACCAGGGATATGAATGCTCATAGTATGCTCCTCCGTATCCTTAGTATAGCACTATTAAAATACCGAGAGTTACCCGGTGGGAGGTAAAAAAATGATTCCACAGATAATTGTTGTCGATGATGACCCCATTATTTTAAAAAAAGCATGGAATACACTGACAGAGGCGGGACTAAAGGTAGTGGTGTTAAAATCGGGGAAGGCCTTTTTGGAGTATAAGAAGGATAACCCGGCACCGGACCTGATTCTAATGGATATTAGTATGCCGGAGATGGACGGTTTTGAAGTCATGAAATTCCTTCAGACCGGGGAGCGTGGATGGCGGGATACGCCTGTGATTTTTCTTACCGGAAGTGAAGATGAAGATACGGAGACCAAGGGGCTTTCTCTTGGAGCAATGGATTTTATACGAAAGCCTTTTGTGCCCAGTGTTCTGGTGCTTAGAGTAAAGCACGCGGTGGAACTCATTCGGCTTCAGAGAAATTTAGAGGGCATGGTAGAGGAGAAAACCAGGGAAAACGAAAACCTCTTTCTGTACGTGGTGGAGAGCCTTGCAGATGCCATTGACGCAAAAGACAATTACACAAAAGGCCATTCCGGTAGAGTGGCAACCTATTCGAAGGAAATAGCCAAAAGATATGGCTATGACGAGAAGCAGCAAGAGATGATTTTCATGATGGGACTTTTGCACGATGTTGGAAAGATTGGTGTTCCGGATGAGGTGATCAATAAGCCGGGAAGGCTTACAGACCAGGAGTTTGCCTTGATCAAAAAACACCCGGACATCGGTGGTAAGATTTTGGGAAATATCAAGGAAATGCCGGAACTGGCAGCCGGAGCCAAGTGGCATCACGAAAGGTATGATGGAAGAGGATATCCGGAGGGCCTTTCCGGAGAAGCTATTCCGGAAGAGGCCAGGATTATTGCTGTTGCCGATGCGTATGATGCCATGACCAGCAATAGAAGTTATAGGGGTGCCCTGCCTCAAGACATTGTCAGAGAGGAAATTGGAAAAGGCAAGGGCAGTCAATTTGACCCTATATTTGCAGATATTCTGTTAGACATGATAGATGAGTTTTGTGGACATCCGGTTTAGGATATACTCATAGCAGTATTGTACACTTCGTTCATGGCAGCAGCTGCCTGATCTACGTTTTCTTTGTTCTTGCGGACAGTGTCCATGACAGCATCCGTGCTGGCAGTTACTTCTTCGGCAACTGCGAAAAGCTGGCTAATGGAATCTACGATACCTTGGTTAGAATTCTGCAAATCATCGATAGACGCATCGATTCCCTTGATGTGATTTGCCAAGGTCAACATATCCGATTCGATGGAATCAAATCCGCTCTCTACGCTGGTGATGATTTCTTCCTGAGCCTGTGCTTTTTCGATGGATCTGGAGACGGCATCGGAAGCAGCATCAGAATCTTCCTCTAAGGATGAGATGATGTTGCGGATATTCTCTGTAGACGCTTTGGTCTGCAAGGATAGGTCTCTGATCTGCTCGGCTACAACAGCGAAGCTTCGGCCTTGTTCTCCAGCTCTGGCAGCTTCGATGGAAGCATTCAAGGCAAGAAGGTTTGTGCGACCGGAGATGGCCTCGATGGCGTTAACTACTTCCTGCATGGTGACTGTCTTGGATTTCAGTTTCTCCATAGCCAGTGTCACATCT
Organism: Lachnospiraceae bacterium; assembly: GCA_015056765.1. Lineage (GTDB taxonomy): Bacteria > Bacillota > Clostridia > Lachnospirales > Lachnospiraceae > SIG336. Next base: position 80,291 of record SVFQ01000009.1, on the reverse strand, counting down.
TTATTAATCTCGCTGATTTCTGTAGATACATCTGACAGAGAATGCACTTCCTCATTGCCACTGATGACATTGTTTTTCACTTTTCTGGCGATGTCTATAATCTCTTTGGATTTATTGGAAGTATCATCGATCAAACCCTTGATGGTTTCGGTCATGGCATTCTGCTTCTCTACAGATTCACAGGTAAGTTTGGTGCCTTCTGCTACATTGGTGACAGCCAGGGTGATACCTTCAGAATCTTTTTCGATTTCCTGAAGTTTGGTAGTGACGTTTTCTGTGCCTGTTTTCACGGCATCCATAACTTCTTCCAAAGAAGACATGGTATCTGCTTGCTTCTGCACTTCATCATCAATGGTGCCGAAGATATCTTCATTGAAGCGTTCTGTTAGGATGGAAATGGTGAGAGCTACCCCGGCAAACAGGGCGCTGAATGCGATGCCTGCGATTACAGAGGTGACGTTAGTTCCGGAAGACATACTGGAAAATAGGTCGCCGGCTCTGGTGATGATACTAAATACTAAGATGTAGATGGCTGGAACGCGCATCACCTTTTTGTCGTATAAAAGGAAAAGGGATAACACAAGAGAATAATTCAGGAAAGCAAAAAAAGCATTTCCGGTTAATAAATCAGCTACACTGAACTCCAGCATAACAGTAATTGCCAGTGCCCAGGAACAGGTTTTGGTGGCTGCTTTTCCGAGATAGATTAGAAAACAATCCATAATACAGATAATGGCGAGTATAGCGCAACTGATGTGACGAATCGCCGGTGCATCTTTTACAAAGGCGCTGGGTTCATATCCGGTCATGACTTCTGTAAGCAGACAAACTGCGATACAAAATAAAACAATAATGCGACAAGATTTGCGGATTCGATTGTCTTTGTCCGCGTAGATTCTTTCTTCTTTCATTTTGGGCCTCCCATCTGATGTTATCTTGTGAATCGAAATTCACGAACGTTATTATTGTATCACAAAAAGCGAGGTAAATCGATAAAAGTCAGAAAACTATCATGTGAAGCAGTCTGTCCGCAGCACTTAGAAATTCGAGAACTCTTGCAAACTGTTGCGGCAGAGGTAGAATAGAATTGCAGCACAAAATGTAAATTTATAGTAGAAGTAGTAGTTCATGAATATCGTAACAGTTGAAAATATAAATAAAGCATATATGTCAAAACCAGTGCTAAAGGATGTGTCCTTTGGCATCGGTGATATGGATAAAATCGGGGTAGTTGGCACCAATGGTACCGGGAAATCTACCCTTTTATCAATTGTGGCAGGAAGTGAGACACCGGACAGTGGGAAAGTGGTGCAGTCAAACGGGCTTCGCATTTCTTATCTGCCCCAGAATCCTACCTTTGACCCTGACAAAACATTATTGGAAAATATCACATCGAAAATCTACAGCGGGGAAGATCACTGGGACAAGATGGGAGAAATCAAAGCAAATCTGGCTAAATTCGGCATCGATAACCCGGAGTGCAATCCCTCGATTCTTTCCGGCGGTCAGAAGAAACGAGCTGCCCTGGTAGCAGCAGTGATGACACCCTGCGACCTGCTTATCCTGGATGAGCCTACGAACCATTTGGATTCGGAAATGATAGAGTGGCTGGAGGATTTCCTGCAGCATTTTAGAGGCGCTATCCTCATGGTAACCCATGATAGATATTTCCTGGATGAAGTCACCAATCAAATTTTGGAGATTCATAGAGGAAGCACCTATCGCTATGATGCAGGTTACTCCGGATTTTTGGAATTGAAGCAGCAGAGACTGGACTACGAGCAGGCAGCAGAACGGAAAGCTGCTACTTTATATAAAAAGGATTTGGCCTGGATGATGCGTGGTGCCAGAGCTCGCTCAACGAAACAGAAGGCGCATATACAAAGATTCGAAGCTCTAAGAGACAGACAACGTCCGGAAGAAGAACGTCAGGTAGAACTAAGCTCGATTCCCACCAGAATGGGTAATAAAACCATCATCCTGGAGAATTTGACAAAAACCTACGAAGGAAAAACCCTGTTCCATGATTTCAGCTACACCTTTACGAAACTGGATCGTATCGGCATTATTGGCCCCAATGGATGCGGCAAATCCACATTACTCAAGACCATACTGGGGCAGGTGCAGCCGGATGCAGGCTCCGTGGAAATTGGACAGACGATTCAAATCGGCTATTTTGGGCAAGAGAATGAAGCCTTGGAGGAAAACAGAAGAGTCATCGATTACATCAAAGATACGGCAGAATTCATCGACACGGTAGACGGGAAGGTGTCTGCCACCATGATGTGCGAGCGTTTCCTTTTTGATTCAGAGATGCAATATGCACCTATTGGGAAGCTCTCCGGCGGAGAGAAAAGAAGGCTGTATCTCCTGCGTGTGCTGATGGAGCAACCTAATGTCATCATCTTGGACGAGCCTACCAATGATTTGGATATTCAGACGCTTCGAATTCTGGAAGATTATCTGGATGGCTTTCCGGGTATCATCATCACCGTAAGCCATGACCGGTATTTCCTGGACCGAGTAGTGACCAGAATCTTTGCCTTCAGGCCGGATGGAAGTCTGTTCCAAAGTGAAGGGGGCTATACAGATTATCTCGTTCACACAGGCAAGCTTGGAGGAAATGCCGGCACCACATCGGAGAAAACGAACACCGGTGGAGAAGGAAAGACTAAGCCGGAGGCTGGAGACGAGGATGCCACTGGCTCTAAGGGTAAGTACCGGGCCCCTAGAGAGAAAACCAAGCTTTCTTTCAATGAGCAAAGGGAATATGACAACATCGAGGCTGAAATAGAGAAACTAGAAGAACGTAGTGCGGAGCTGGAGAAACAAATCGCAGCCAGCGCAACGGACTTCCCGAATCTCATGAAATATACAAAAGAAAAAGAAGAAGTAGATGCCGAAATTGAGCAAAAGATGGAACGATTCATCGAGTTGCAAGAACTGGTAGATAGTTTTTCTAAATAGAGCCAAAAGGGTCTGTTTTGCAGAAGCAAAGCAGGCCCTTTTATGGTATGATAGGGAAGATAGTGAAAGAGAGGGAAAGCATGCAAAAAAGAATAGAAGGCCTTTGGGATTGCGCCTACTGTGGCACCAAAGAGATAAAGGCAAGATTCGATACCTGCCCCGGCTGCGGGAAGGCCAGAGGAATCGATACAGAATTCTACATGCCGGAGGATACAGAGGCGGCGACTTTGACGGAAGCGGAAAAGGCGAGAACCACCAATGAACCGGATTGGCTCTGCGAATATTGTGATACCTACAATCGGGCAGATGTGGATATCTGTAGGAAATGCGGCTCAAGGCGAAAGGATTCCAAAGACACCTATGGCACGTTACACAAGCTGACGGGGCTATTTTTTGGAAAGAAGAATAAGGAGCAATAGAGGGACGTAGATATGGCGAGACAGATAGTTGCAGATTTATATGGCTGCGGCCCCATTCTGGATGATGTAGAGGCACTGAGGGAGGCGGCCCATACGGCCATAGCTTACGTTGGTGCTGAAATCGTAGAGGAGTGCGTGCATAAGTTTGAGCCCATTGGGGTGACGTATTTTGCAGTGATTACCACATCCCACTTTTCTATACACACCTGGCCGGAATACGGATATGCGGCGGTAGATATTTTCTCCTGCTCCGACACAGTGGTTGAGGGCATACAAGAGAAACTGAAAGAGCTTTTTGGAGCGAAAGAAATTCGGCTCCGGGAAGTGGAACGAGAGATTAGCGACGGGGGACATAAGAGATAAGACATGAATATAAGAGTTGGATCTAAACTGAAAGTTGACGGAGCCGAGTACAAGGTGATCGGTTACATCGTTTATCGAAATCCGGCAGACAATGGAAAACGATGGACTGAGTACAGGCTGAAAGGAAGGAATGGAGAGCGATGGCTTTCTATCGATGATGACTATAAGGAATACAGTATATCCTGGCCTTACTCTAATCGCAAAGGTACCATAGGTCCTGAGTGGAAAAAGGTAGATGAAGGCAGACAGGTAGTAGTAAAGGCTGCAGGTGATGTGGATGTAGAAGCCGGAGACTCTGCAAATTTCATTGAATTTGAAGATGCTACGGAGGAGAAAATCCTTTCTACAGAAATCTGGGATGATGGTACGGAATACTCAAAAGGAGAGTATCTGGACTTAGATGAAATCGAAATCACAGGGTATGAGAAGCCCAAACGCACGGGAGGCTCCGGGGCTACAGGCGTCCTAATCACGCTGTTTTACTTCGCTATTTTTATCTTGCTGTGCATGGCAGATTCCTGTTCTTGCGAGGCGCCGCCGAAGCAAATGAGTGAAGCCTTAAAGACGGATGCCAGCTTCCGGTATGTCACCAGTATCACCGGTGCGGATGACCAGAAGGCGGATGTGTACGAATATATGTATACGACTACAACAGATGACGTGGCAAAGGATATCATCCAGGATATCGAAGGTAACACGGAGTCTGTTACACAAAAAGACGATACTTCAGATGAAGAAATCGCCATCCTGACCAAGAAGGAATATGGTCTTGTGTACCATCCGGAAGAGGATAGTGAAAAGGTGTACGTCCAGGTATCCGGTAGAAAATACGTATATGCTTCGGATAATAAACCTTATCATATTTCCCAGTCGAATCACACCTGGTACAGAGCGCACTATTACAGCGCGGGATATTCTCACGACAGTACGTCCTTTAAACATACGCCGTCGGCCTATACCATGTATCAGGGCGATACGGTACACAATATCGGAAACGGATATTTTGATAGCTATTCCGGTTCCGTCAGACAAGATAGTATAAGAAGCCGCAACTCATCAGAAGGTGGCGTAAGCAGTGGTAAATAACGGAGGATTTTGATATGAACGCAATGATCGCACTTGAAACAATTGTATATCTTTTCTTAGGCTTGGCAGTTATGATGATTGGATATTTCCTCATCGATTTGGTGATTCCTGTAGATTTCCCAAAGGAAATCCATGACGGGAATAAAGCAGTAGGTTGGGTGTCTGCAGGCATTTACGCAGGCCTGGGCTATATCATTCGCTCTGCTATCCTATCTTTAGAATTAAGTGAAGCAACAGAATTATTACAGGGCGTGTTAAGCACTGTGATTTATGCAGGTATCGGCATTCTGGCATTTATCATTGGATACTTCTTGGTAGACCTGGTAAATCGTAAGTTCAATTTCAATGAAGAATTAAAGAATAAAAATGAAGCTGCCGGCATTATGGTGTTTGGTATCTTCATGGGCGTGGCTTTCATTGTAAGCGGCGTAATCCTATAGGAGTGTAGGAAGGATAGTAAATGAGCAAGAAATACAGATTACTGATGCTGACCACATTGATCATCTCAGGATGCTCCATGTGTTATGAATTGATTATCAGTGCAGTAAGCTCCTATCTTTTGGGAAATAGCACCTTGCAGTACTCCGTCACCATAGGGCTGTATATGGCATCCCTTGGTTTGGGGTCCTACATTTCCAAGTATTTCTCAAAGAATCTTTTTAATATTTTTGTAACCATAGAGCTGGGGATTGGTGTTATCGGAGGCCTCAGCTCTCTGATTCTTTTCCTGGCAAATATCTACGTGTCTAACTATGCGGTAGTGATGTACTTGGAAATCATCATTATCGGTACCTTTGCCGGGGCAGAGATTCCGGTGATGACCCGGATTATTGAGCAGGATGAGAATAATCTAAAGGTGACGTTGTCTTCCATCTTTAGCTTTGACTATATCGGCGGATTAGTTGGATCCATTGCATTCCCGATTTTACTTTTACCCCACTTGGGATACTTTGCCACTTCCTTTTTGTGTGGCCTTTTGAATATCATGGCAGCGCTTTTGATTCTTTGGAAGTTTGGGCAGAGAGTAGAAAAGGTTGCCATATATCGAATCGCAGCCATGGCATTGTCCCTTGTGATGCTGGCAGGCATGGTTTTTGCTGACAATATCTCAGAATCCATCGAAGGAGGTCTGTATCGAGATAGGGTAGTATTGATTGAGCAGACCCAGTATCAAAAAATCGTCATGACCAAGCACAGAGACGATGTAAGACTCTATATAGACGGGAACTGCCAGTTCTCTACTGCGGATGAGTATCGTTACCACGAAGCCCTGGTACATGTGCCTATGAATGAAATTCGGAAGCGAGATAAAGTGCTCATCTTGGGCGGTGGCGACGGTATGGCAGCCAGGGAAGTGCTGAAATACCCAGAGGTGAAAAGTATCGATCTGGTGGATTTGGACGGGGAGATGATCCGTATCTGCAGCACCAATCCGGATATTACAGCCATTAATCAAAACAGCCTTACTTCCGACAAACTTACCGTACATACCATGGATGCCTACGAGTATCTGGAGGATTGTAAGGAAAAGTACGACCTGATTATCGTAGATTTGCCCGATCCGAATACGGAAGTCTTAAATAAGCTGTATTCCAATATTTTTTACCGTATGTGCAAAGCGGCTTTGGCGGAAGAGGGTGTCATGGTAGTGCAGTCTACCAGCCCATATTATGCTACGGATGCCTTTTGGTGCATCCACGATACCATAGCCAGTGAAGGCATGCAGGTGAAAGCCTATCATTTGGAAGTGCCGGCCTTTGGAGATTGGGGATTCAATATGGCCAGCAAAGGAGAGCTAAAAGAACAACTTTCATTTGATGTGGAGACCAAATATCTGACAGAAGAAAATGTGGTTGCATTATTTCGGTTTGGCAAAGATGAGATGGCCAAAAAGGTAGAAATCAATCAGCTGACCAAGCCGGTTTTGATGGAATATTATAATAAAGCTGAAGCAAACTGGAATTAAACCATGAAAGAGAAGGTGTGAAAAACCCAGTAAATACGCGGTTGCAACTGCCGGTTGACAAATTGACGGCTTGACTTTCTAGTGTGCAACCACGAAAAAGGGTAAGGTCAAATTGTTCGAACGAGGAAACAAACAATTTGATTGAGAGAGCGAAAAGCTTTCAGGAGGGAATGAAATGATTTTAGCAGATAAGATTATCAATGAAAGAAAAAAGAATGGTTGGTCTCAGGAAGAATTAGCAGATATGCTTCAGGTATCCAGACAGTCTGTATCCAAATGGGAAGGTGCACAGAGCGTACCGGATTTACAGAAGATTCTGAAGATGGCTGAAATCTTTGGGGTCAGCACAGATTACTTATTAAAAGATGAAATGGAACCGGAGACAGCAGTTGTCCCTGTATATGATGGTTTGACAGCAGAAGATACACCACTAAAGAGAGTTTCTTTAGAAGAAGCTACCGAGTATATCGAAGCAAGAAAGAAATACTTACCCAAAATCGGTCTTGGTGTATTCCTTTGTATCACCTGCCCGGTTGTATTGATTTTCTTAGCAGCACTGGAAGAGTCTCATTTGACACCATTAAAAGAAAATGCAGCTGCTGCAATCGGACTTGTATTCTTATTCTTACAAATTGCTACAGCATTATATATCTTCATTACTACAGGAACAAAACTGGATCGTTTCGATTATCTGGAAAAGGAGAATTTTGAAACTGAGTACGGTGTAGACGGTATGGTAAAAGCCAAAAAGGCTATGGAAGAGGGCCGCAAAACAAAAGCCCTTACTACAGGTGTTTTGCTGTGCGTGCTGGGTGTGCTTCCTCTTGTTGTAACAGGAGCCCTGGGAGCATCTGAATTTGTCGTTTGCTGCATGGTTTGTTTGTTGCTTTTACTGATTGGAGTAGGCGTATATCTTTTTGTAGCGGTATGTGGCGTACACGCATCTTATGATGTGTTATTGCAAAATGGTGACTACACAAAAGAAGCGAAAACTACCAACAAAAAACTGGATGTACTTACCAGAATTTACTGGCTGCTTATCTTGGTAGTATATTTGAGCATCAGCTTTTTGACCATGAGATGGGATATGACCTGGATTATCTGGGCAGTATCCGGCGTATTATTCGCACTGGTTCGTACTGTAGGAGAAGCAGTAGTGAAATAAATTTGGAGAGTATGACATGCAGCTGAGAGAGCATAATGGAGTGAAATATCTGACCTTTGATTTACTGGCTAAGGCCGGCGTAAAACACGGTTTTTCCACCAGGGTGGGAGGCGTAAGTCAGGGGTGCTATGAAAGCCTGAATCTGGGGTTCCGCAGGGGTGATAGTAGAGAAAACGTGATAGAAAACTATCGCAGAATCGGTGAAGCCCTGGGAATGGACTACACCCGCATGTGTCTCTCTCAGCAGACACATACCACAAATGTAAGGATCATAGAAGAGGCGGATGCAGGAAATGGCGTTTTACGAGAATTGCCCTATACCGATGTGGATGGTTTGATCACAAATGTAAAGGATTTACCGCTGGTGACGCATTTTGCGGACTGCGTTCCCCTCTTTTTTTATGACCCGGTGCAGCAGGTTGTGGCCACTTCTCATTCCGGTTGGAGAGGCACTGTGGGCAAAATTGGTAAGGTTACCGTAGAACGGATGCAGGAAGTGTTTGGGTGTAAGCCGGAGGATATCCTTTGTGGTATTGGCCCCAGCATCTGCAAGCATTGTTATGAAGTAAGCGGGGATGTGGCAGAGGCATTTCGGCAGCATTTCTCGAAGGAAGTATGTGACAGTATTTTACAGAAGTCTACGCAGCATCCGGATGATCCGGACAAATACATGCTGGATTTATGGGAAGCTTGTAGACAGAATTTCTTAGAGGCCGGTGTCTTACCGGAGCATATCGAGGTGACGGATTTTTGCACCAAATGTCACCCGGAACTATTTTATTCTCATCGAATTATGGGAAATGAGAGAGGAAGTCTAGCGGCATTTATCTCGTTGTAGTACAATGATGTACAACTGAGGGAGATGAATACGACAGATGGATAAAAGACAGGCTTATTTAAATGGATTACGAGATGGGATTCCCATTGGTCTAGGATACTTTGTGGTGTCCTTTTCCTTGGGAATTATTGCAAAGAAGGCAGGCTTAACACCAGTAGATGGTTTTTTTGCCTCCTTTTTTGCTGCTGCTTCGGCAGGGGAATACGCGGCGTTTCTCATGATATTGAGTAGTGCGCCTTACTTTAATACCTTTGTGATTTCTTTGATTACCAATGCCAGATACATGCTGATGACTACAGCGTTATCTCAAAGGTTTTCACAGAAGACACCTATATGGCAGCGTGTTCTGGTAGCGTTCTATGCTTCCGATGAGATATTTGGCGCTACCATAGCAAGGCCGGGCTATATCATGCCTACCTATTCCTACGGATTATCTACTGTGGCGATTCCTTTATGGAGTCTGGGAACAGCCCTTGGGGTTGTGGCAGGTAACGTACTTCCTATGCGTGTGATTAGCGCCTTAGGTGTGGCTTTATATGGTATGTTTCTCGCCATCATCGTGCCTCCGTCCAAGAAGGATACTGCGGTGCTCCTGGCAGTCATCGCCAGCTTCATCAGTAGCTATCTGTGCGGTATCTTGCCGGTAATTAGTAAGTGGAATTCCAGCACCATTACCATACTTCTGACTATTGTGATTTCCTCTGTAGCAGCAATTGTGCGACCTAGAGCAGACGTGGAACAGGAGGAAGAGGCATGAAATACATCCATTTAGCTATCATGATTGTCACCATTGTATTGATTCGTGTCCTTCCGGTGACCCTGATTCGTAAGCCCATTAAGAATAAATTCATTCGTTCATTTTTATACTATGTACCCTATGTGACCCTAGCAGTGATGACTTTCCCTGCCATTATGGATGCGACACTGGTGCCCCAGGCAGGACTTTTGGCATTTGTAGTTGGGCTTATCGCAGCTTGGTTTGGGTTAGGGTTATTTCCGGTATCCATTATTTGTTGCCTGGTAGTATTCCTAAGTGAGCCAATTTTTACATGGTGGCTGTATCATTAGGATTTGGACAGGTTCCTGAGGAGTTATTGTGAAAGAAAAAAAGAAAATCAAACTTGATCCGGTGCTGCTGGCTGCATGGCTATTGGCAGTAGCATCGGCTTTTTTTGTGAAACCGGGAAAAGAATATATAGACTATATCGATTTTCGCTCCCTGGGTATTCTCTGGGGACTGATGGTGGTCATTCAGGGACTTAAGGAAAATGCAGTTTTTGAGAAAATCGGACAGAAACTACTAAGGAAAGTGCGGAAAGGATGGCAACTGGCCATGATGCTGATTCTGCTTTGCTTCTTTGGAAGTATGCTGATTACCAATGACGTGGCCTTAATTACTTTTGTTCCCTTTGCTATGATGATTCTCCATAACTGTGAAAGAGAAGACTTGATGATTCCGGTGGTGGTCTTACAGACTGTGGCTGCCAATATGGGCAGCATGTTGACCCCTGTAGGTAACCCCCAGAACCTGTATCTGTATGGTCTGACCGGTATGCCTATTGGGACTTTTATGGGGACCATGCTTCCTTATACAGTGGCGATGCTGATTCTTCTGCTTCTTAGTGTTCTGCTTCTGCCGGGAAAGATGCAACAAGTGGGTAAAAGAAGTGACTTTGATGCGGTTCGCACCTTCGGTAGCACCAGAGAAATCGTCATCTACACGGCGCTTTTTGCACTGGCTCTTTTGACGGTTCTTCGCCTATTGGATTGGCGGATTATGGTGGGTCTTATCGCAGTAGTTGTTCTGCTGACAGATCCAAAGATTTTATTCCGTGCGGATTATATTTTGCTTTTGACTTTTATTGGATTCTTTATTTTTACCGGAAATATGGGACGCATGGGTACTGTGCGCTATGCCCTTGGTAAGATTGTAGAGGGCAGAGAATTCTATGTGGGGATACTGACAAGTCAGTTTATCAGTAATGTGCCGGCTACTTTGCTTTTATCGGACTTTACTCGTGATTTTAGAGAGCTTCTTTTGGGAGTGAACGTAGGTGGACTTGGTACTCTGATCGCTTCTATGGCCAGCTTGATTTCCTACAAGGCTTATGGAAATGCGTATCCGGACAGTAAGGGCAAGTACTTCCTGGCCTTTACGGGAGTGAATCTTTTATTCTTATTCATTCTTATTCTATTACATTGGGTAATTGTTTAAAAAAAGACACATTAGTGTCTTTTTTTTAAGTTGTCTGACAAAAGTTAAAATGTGTTAAAGTTTACAAAAAACACTTTATTGGTGCACCAATCAGGAGTATAATGTAGAAAATGACAACAATCTTCTAAGGAGGCAGTGTAAAATGGGGAAGGAAAATATCATACAGACCCAGAAGCAGACGACAGTCAGCTTCAAGGACAGCATCAAGACAAAATTGATAGCTGTCATGATTTTGGCGGCAGCGATTCCGCTTGTCATTTCTTTAATTGTAAGCTATGTCACATCTACCAATAAGGCTTTGGCTGATGCGCAAGATGCATTAGACTGGCAAGCTTGGTACATTGAAGAGAAGTTTTACGGTGTAGTAGAACGAAACTTCATTATGACCGAGTCTCTAGCTAAAAACCCAACAATCATCAATTACATGAAGGGAGAAGGTGGAATCCCACTAGATGCTATTGTCGCAACATTGGCATCCGCTGATGAAGCAATGGGGGATGGAGATACCACCGTGCTTTGTGGACCGGACGGGCAGCAGGTCGCCAGAGCGAAAGGTGATTTGGTCAACGTAGCTGATAGGGAGTATTTTCAAGAAGCTATGAAGGGCAATCCTTTTGTTTCCAATGTGAATGTAAGTAAAACATCTGGCAAGCGTATTATTACCTTTGCAATGCCAATTAAAGATGGAGATAAGGTAATCGGTGTTATACACCGAAACTATGATACAAATAAGTTCCACGAGATGTTGGCAGAGGAAGCAGAAGATGCCTTTATTGTGGATCGAACTGGTTTAGTGGCTGCACATTCCCAATATGAAATCGGGGAGGGAGCACACGAGGAAGATGATAGATCAAAATCTACATTTATGACATCCGGACTTGCCAACGGCTTTTACAAAGTGGATACAGGTAAGGGCTATGAAGCGTATGTAGATTATGTTCTAGAAGAAAAATCCGGATATCGTGTCATTGCGGCCAGCGATTCAAAGAAGGTACTTGCTGCATCCAGAAGATCGGCCACGATTACAGTTCTGATTGGAATTATTGCACTGATTGCGGCAATTTTGGTTTCTTTCTGGATGGCAAAAGCATTTACAGAACCTATCAAAGCTGTGGGTGCAACTTTACGCCAACTGGCAGATGGCAGATTTATAAAAGTAGATAAACACGATACTCGTAAGGATGAGTTCGGAGAAATCTCACGAGATGCCAATTCCGTAATTGAAGAATTAAGTACAATTGTTGGAAATATCAAAGCTTCTGCAGCAAATGTAGGAAAGAGTTCCGGTGAACTTTCCGATATGGCTGATCAGATTTCCAGAACAGCAGAAGATGTAAGTAACGCTGTACAGGAAATCGCTACCGGTGCTACGCAGCAGGCTGATGAGATTCAGTCCGCTACAGAGAATGTATCCAAGATTGGTGATGCAGTAACGGATGTACAGAATGCATCTGATAACCTGGAAAACCTGGCTGGTAAGATGAAGGAAGCTTCTGAAGCTTCAGGAAAATCCTTGGAAGGCCTGCAGAAGTCCTCTGCTGATATGACCAGCAAGATTGATGAGATATCAAAGACTATTCAGAATACACAGAATGCAGTAAGCAATATCAATGACAAGGTAGAAGGTATTGCCAACATTGCAAGCCAGACCAACTTGCTGTCTCTGAATGCCTCCATTGAGGCTGCCAGAGCAGGTGAAGCCGGTAAGGGCTTTGCAGTTGTCGCTGAGGAAATCGGTAAACTGGCAGATGACTCCAGAATGATGGCGGATGATATCCGTAAAGAAATGGATGTGCTTTTGGCACAGGCTGAAGCGGCTGTACAGGCAGCTGAAGATGTACGTCAGGGCAATACAGACCAGCAGTCCGCACTTGGTGAAACCATCACCAGCATCACCGGTATGATTGGTGATATCGAAAGCACGGTAGATGGCGTACAGTCTATCAGTGAAGGTGCAAATACTTGCGATGAGTCTAAGAACGCTGTAGTAGATACCATGAGCGCATTATCTGCAATCTCTCAGGAGAACGCAGCAAGCTCAGAGGAGACAGGTGCTTCTATGGAAGAACTGTCCGCTACTGTTACAACTCTTGCAGGAGAGGCAAACGGCCTGAAGGATATAGCACAGAAGTTGAATGAAGAAATGAAGTTCTTCAAGGACGATACAGAAGCATAATACAAATGGATAAATGCCCCGGCATCAGCCGGGGCATTTTTTGTGAGCAGAATAGCAATAAAAAAGAGCAACTGCATTGCAGTTGCTCTTTCGAGTTACAGATGTAATTACAGCTGAGGACCAGCGGATACAAGTGCTTTACCAGCTTCGTTTGTTGTATATTTTACGAAGTTCTTGTTGAATCTTGCAGCCAGGTCTTTTGCTTTTGTTTCCCATTCGGAAGCATCAGCATAGGTGTCTCTAGGATCAAGGATTGCAGAATCTACACCAGGAAGCTCTGTAGGTACTTCGAAGTTGAACATAGGGATCTTCTTAGTAGGAGCTTTGTTGATGTCACCGGAAAGGATAGCATCGATGATACCACGGGTATCTTTGATGGTGATTCTCTTGCCTGTGCCGTTCCAACCTGTGTTTACAAGGTAAGCTTTTGCACCGGATTTCTCCATTTTCTTAACAAGCTCTTCTGCATATTTTGTAGGATGCAGTTCCAGGAATGCCTGGCCGAAGCAAGCGGAGAAGGTAGGTGTAGGCTCTGTAATACCACGTTCTGTACCAGCAAGTTTAGCTGTGAAACCGGACAGGAAGTAGTATTTGGTCTGCTCTGGAGTCAGGATAGATACTGGAGGCAGTACGCCGAACGCATCAGCGGAAAGGAAGATTACGTTCTTAGCATCTGGACCTGCAGATACAGGATTTACTTTCTGTACAATGTTTTCAATGTGGTTGATAGGATAGGAAACACGAGTATTCTCGGTTACGCTCTTATCATCAAAATCAATCTTGCCATCAGCAGCTACAGTTACGTTCTCAAGAAGAGCATCTCTCTTGATTGCGTTGTAGATATCTGGCTCAGATTCTTTATCCAGACCGATAACCTTTGCGTAGCAACCACCTTCGAAGTTGAATACGCCGTTGTCGTCCCAACCGTGCTCGTCATCACCGATGAGGAGACGTTTTGGATCTGTGGAAAGAGTAGTTTTACCTGTACCGGAAAGACCGAAGAAGATTGCTGTGTTCTTACCATCCATATCGGTGTTAGCGGAGCAGTGCATGGAAGCCATGCCTTTCAGTGGTAAGTAGTAGTTCATCATGGAGAACATACCTTTCTTCATCTCACCACCATACCAGGTATTGATGATAACCTGCTCACGGCTTGTGATGTTGAATGCTACACAAGTTTCAGAGTTCAGGCCTAATTCTTTATAGTTTTCTACTTTTGCTTTGGAAGCGTTGTATACGACGAAGTCTGGCTCGAAGGAAGCAAGCTCATCAGCTGTAGGCTGGATGAACATGTTCTTGATGAAGTGTGCCTGCCAAGCTACTTCTACGATGAAACGAACTGCCATACGGGAGTCTTTGTTAGCGCCGCAGAATGCGTCAACTACGAAAAGTCTCTTATTGCAAAGTTCGTTCTTTGCGATTTCTTTAACTTTTGCCCATGTGTCTTCAGACATTTCATGGTTATCATTTGGATATTCAGGAGTGGTCCACCATACAGTGTCTTTGGAGTTTGCATCCATAACAATGTATTTGTCTTTAGGAGAACGACCTGTGTAGATGCCGGTCATAACGTTCACTGCACCAAGCTCAGTCTCCTGTCCTTTTTCATATCCTTCCAGAGAGGATTTCATCTCCTCAGTGTACAGATCTTCGTAGGATGGGTTGTAAACAATTTCAGTAGTACCGGTAATGCCGTACTTGGTTAAATCGATGTTTGCCATTTCTCTACCTCTTTCTTTCTTTGATTTTCTATTGTTTCCAAATGGGAAACCCCATTCGTGAAAGCACATTTGGATACCTTGTTAAAAGGATATCACACCCTACATTATACATGATTTATCGAGAAAATCATCCATATTTTCTGAAAAAATCCCCCTATTTTCTAAAAAAAGGATAAACTTGATGTCACTCGAAAAGCAGTCAGGAATTGGTGTATACTCAAAGAAGATTTTTGAGACGTTTGATTGTGAACGTGTAGATTTTAAGGAGACAGAAATGATTTATACCGTAACATTCAATCCATCCTTGGATTATATCGTCACTGTGGATGGTTTCCAGGCAGGAGCTGTGAATCGTACCGCTTCTGAAATGATGCTGCCGGGAGGCAAGGGCATCAACGTATCCATTGTACTGGGAAATCTGGGAATCGATTCTTGTGCTTTAGGATTTGTGGCCGGATTTACCGGAGAGGAATTGATGCGTAGAATTGAAGCCTTTGGATGTAAAACGGATTTTATCAAGGCACAGGATGGCAATACCAGAATCAATGTCAAAATGATGTCCGGAGATGAAGCAACAGAAATCAACGGACAGGGGCCATTGATTACAGAACCGCAGATACTTCAGTTAGAAGAGAAGCTTTCTGCTTTACAGGAAGGAGATACACTGATTATCTCCGGCAGTATTCCCGGCTGCCTACCTGCAGATATGTACGAGAAGCTGCTTCACAAAGTGGAAGGCAAAAACATTCACACCGTAGTAGATGCTACGGGAGAGTTATTGCGCAAAGTACTGCCTTATCATCCTTTCTTAATCAAACCAAATCATCATGAACTTGGGGAATTATACGGTGTGCAAATCACCGATAAAGAGGACGTGGTGAAATATGCGAAGAAATTACAAGAAGAAGGTGCCAGAAATGTGCTGGTATCCATGGGTGGCGAAGGCTCTGTGCTGGTAAGCGAAAAGGGCGAAGTCTATAAAGCGGAAGCTATTCGGGGAAAGGTTGTGAATACCGTAGGCGCCGGAGATAGTATGGTGGCCGGATTTGTAGCAGGTTATCTACTTTCTGACGGAGATATGGAACAGGCTTTCCGTATGGGACAAGCTGCCGGTAGCGCCAGCGCATTTTCTTCCAATTTGGCTACCAAAGAAGAAGTGGATGCACTTCTTCAGAATCTATAATTACCAACACCCACATCATAAGATGTGTCCTTCATTCCTTAGGGATGCTGTTTCAGACATTGGCAGCATCCCTTCCTGCTTTTCTAATGTTCAGAATCCAAAAGAGACAATCCGACATCGTATAGGTTCCCTTCGGTAGCATCGTGCAGCCACTTGGCCATGGTGACACCATCGGATTTCATGGTGGTAAAGTACAGTTCTTTTAGAGCAGTATGTACGGTACCGCCTTGGGTGATGCCCGGAATTGTCATGTTGTATAAGTACATGGTGAAATGTGGATTAAGTTCTTTTAATTCCTTTACCATGGTGCATAACTGTTGGTAAAAAATCTCCTGCACTTCGCTGTTAGTGCCGTAGGTTTTGTGGGCCATGTCATTATAGTAAGTGCTGAGTAAATAGTCTCTGATGCTGCTACCGTAGAGATATTGAAAGGCATCTCCGTATCGTCTGTATAAATCCCGATACCAATCTAAAGTAATATTATCTGAGCATAGTGGAGCTACAATCTCTTCCTTGGCATGCCACAAATCTCTGGCTGTTTTTGCCCAATCTGCATATAGAAGCTGACCGCTGTCAGAAAAAAGCGTAATGCTCTGGCAGTCCGGATAGAAGTCTTCTTTTACGTCAGGAGCCAAAGCCGGTACCGCGAAAGCGCCGGCAGAATTTCCTGCAAGGAGAATCTGAGAAGGATTGGGGAAAAGCTTCTTTGCTACCTTCATACTTTCTCTAAAATTCTCATAGCCATGAAAATGCAGCGTGGCATCCTTTCCCTCTTCATCCACGTAGGACATAGCACCCTGGCCCACATGGAAGTCTCCGGTGGAGTAGGTGATGACTACAAAGTTCCAGTCGGAGAACGGGTTCAAGGGATTCCGCTTATCGGTGATGCCGATATGGATATTCATAATCTGAGTAAAGGGGCGCAGGTTATTCCAATAGTAGTTGGGAAGTCCTGCTGCCACACGACCACCTGTAACCGGTCTGGCTGCGGTGAAGTCGTTCCAGGCTACACCACCGCCGGAAAGGATGATGCATAGCTTATCACTGGTGCCTTTGCTGACATAGATGTGATATTCGCTACCATCGCCGGAAAGCCCCTTCTCGATGGGCACTCGATACCAAGTGTTTTTCCTGGGCTTGGGTCCCAAAACGGGAGGCTTTCGATGGGGCCTTGAGAGACTTTTGCCTACGGCATTTTCTACAAAATCCCCAATTTGGCTTGCTACTTGCTCGTTGTTTAGGAGTGCCATACTTACCTCGCCTAGAAATTCAGTCGTCTGTGAAGGGAACTTTTTAGGGCTCTGGATTGGAAAATCAGTACGCCGGCGTTAATGACCAGAAGCACAGCAATGCTGATGACTGGCAGTAATGTGTGCCTTGTAATGCCTTTCCAGATAAAGTAAAGCTGCCCCAGAGACAGTACCAGATTCAAAAACAGGTAGGAGATGTACTCAATGGGGTGAAGCTTTGTAATCAAAGCAATCAAAAAGGTGATGAGGCACAGTCCTAAGAAAGAAGCCGGAATCATCCAGGATAAGGACCAGCCGTAGAAGCCGTATTTTTTATCGATGAAATAATCAATCAGGATGGCGATATACACTTCTACGGTGATGACCTTTAGGATGTTGTTTCGAAGGTACATGGTAATCAAGATGTCCAGCCATCCGATTACAAGGCTCCACATGACGATGGGAACCCAAGGAAATTGTCTGTGAGACAGATAATGGAACGAAATAAAGAAAATCTCGGCAGTTACCAGAATAAAGGTAATGAGCTTAAAGAAGCTGACTCTGCTGACCTTTCTTGGTTTCTTGGGAGGAAAAGCAGGTACATCAAAAGAAGTAGCTTCCTCCTGGGTTATTTTACTTTGACACAGAGGGCAGCAGCTTTTCTGACCTCTGATTTTGATCTTACATTTCGGACAGTATTGCATCTTAATCCTCCCACTTCTCGGTAACAGCGTCGTAGTCATTGGTGGAAATCTCTACTTCTACGCCCAGAGCGGTAAGTCTGCGGAAGAAGTTCAACATGACAGGGTGGGCCACATAAGGGGAGACCTCACCAAACACCATGGCATCCTTAAAGGAACTAAGACAAATCTGTTGGCTTGGAGCGGCCATAAATGCACTGAACTTGTTGATGTATGGCTCGTACTCCTTAGGCATTTTAATCTGACCTAAGTTGGAGATGGTGGTAGTGACACCCTTCTTTACCTGGCGATTGAAAAAGCCGATGAAAAAGTCCTTGATAAAGAGCGGCACCATCTTCACAATGACATTGTGCTCTAAGGCGGCATAAGAATTCATGGTCTTACGCACGTTATCCTCTGAGAGCTGGTCCTCGAAGGCCTTCTGCACATGTGGTAGGATGCTCTCTAAAGTTCCTTGATAGAGTTTCGGATCATAGGACACCGGAATGACACCAAAGAAATTGCGCACTGTGTCAGACTTAAAAAATTGTCTCAGATTTACAGGGATGCTGACTACAATGGGCTGATGTCTGATCTGGCGAACGGACATGCCATCCATGACTGCTTGCATATAGATGGAGGTCACCAGCACACCTACAGTGGTGTGATACTGATGGGCCAAATCCAGCATTTTGCTGGCGGATACAGTGCCTTCGATTAAGTGTGGCAGCAGGTTCTCGTCCTTTTCGCCGCTTAGCTGGTAGGCTTTTTTACTAGACATGCTCTTAAGCTGGGATAGACCACTTTGCTTTTGATAGAAATGGTCGAAAGCATCGCCTTCCTTCTCCCCTACGGAGGAGTGCTCAAATTGCTCCTCATCCGGCACGTCTAAGTGATATTTCAGCTGCAGATAGTGGGCTACCAGTCTGCGGAAAAACAGAAAGGCACCTGTGCCATCTGCCAGCACATGGAACATTTCCAAATTGATGCGATTTTTATAATAATTCACACGAAGCAGCAGATTGGCTCTGCCCGGGAAGTACAAAGGGGCACATGCGGGTAGCGTATCTTTGGTAACAGATACTTCCAAGCCCTGATCCTCTAAGTAATACCAAAACAGACCACGTTTTAAAACACAGCGAAACAGAGGAAAATCCCCCATGACTTCATCCAGCGCGTCTTGTAAAATGGACGGATCCACCGGGTCTGTGCACTCACAACTGATTCTGAAAACGCGGGTGTCAGCACCTTTGGCAGAAGACGGTATAATCTTTGCTGCGTTATCTAATCGATACCAGGTATGACTCTTTTCCAAAACTACATTTCCTCTTTCTTCAAAACATTTCTCTTTAACAAGTATAACTGACTTTTGGAAGAATGCCAAAATATGTGCAAATTTTTCAAAAAATTTAGAAAATAAGCCCTTTTTCTATCTATTATTCACATATTTTATGGTATGATAAAAGAGAACTATTGTCTCGCGAATGCGATGTTTTGTATTAGGGGAAAAACAATGCAATTAGAGCAAAAAAAATTATTATTATACGTAATTACCAGCAGGGAATACTTAAGAGGAAAGAGCCTGCCGGATGCCATTGAACAGGCATTAAAGGGCGGTGCGACCATGGTGCGTTTCAGAGAGAAAAACCGGTCTTTGCCGAGCCTTATGGATGATGCGAAAGCCATCCAAAAATTGTGCAAGGCATACCAGGTTCCTTTTGTTGTGGATGATGATATTGCCATGGCTCTAAACATGGATGCTGACGGTGTGCATCTTGGCCAGGACGATATGAAGCCGAAACACGCGATTTTGTCCTTGGGACCAAATAAAATCGTGGGTTCCTCCGTACATAATGAAGAAGAGGCTTTTCTATCCATTTCCAGTGGTGCTCACTATTTGGATTGTGGCTGCTTATACTCCTCTATATCAGCGGTCAATAACGTGCTGATCACAAAGGAAAAACTAGAAGCCGTTTGCAAGATGGCAAACGTTCCTGTTATCGGTAACGGTGGCGTGAATCTCTCCAACGTAGAAGAGTTAAAAGATACCGGTATCTGCGGCATCTCTGTAGCAAGAGGTGTCTTGGACTGCGATGACGTGGAAGCTGCTACGCGCGCATTGCGAGAGAAAGTTGAGTCCCTATGGGGATAAAGTAATACAAGAAATGAGGTTTTATTTATGTCAAACATTCCAACACCACACATCAGAGCAAAAGAAGGCGATTTTGCTAAGACTGTTTTAATGCCCGGAGATCCACTTCGCGCAAAATACATTGCAGAGCATTATTTAGAAGATGCAAAGCTTGTAACAGATGTCAGAAATATGTTTGGTTATACAGGTACCTATAAGGGACGCCCGATTTCTGTGATGGGTTCCGGTATGGGTATGCCTTCCATCGGTATTTATTCTCATGAATTATTTGCTTTTTATGATGTAGACAATATTATTCGTATCGGTTCTGCCGGCTCTATCAGCGAAAAATGTAATGTGCGTGACGTAGTCATTGCACAGGGTGCATGCACCAACTCTGCTTGGGCAAGCCAGTTTGATTTCGGTGGTACTTTTGCACCAATCGCAGATTTTGATTTGCTTTCCAAAGCTGTAAATATTGCTAAAGAGCAGGGAACCAGAGTGGTAGTCGGTAATGTATTGTCTTCCGATCCTTTCTACAATGCAAAGAAAGATGCCAATAAAGCCTGGATGGATATGGGCGTGCTCTGCATCGAAATGGAAAGTGCTGCACTGTACATGGAAGCAGCCAGATGCAAAAAGAAAGCACTGTCTATTCTTACCATTTCTGACAGCTTAATCACCGGAGAGGAACTGGATTCTGAACAGAGACAGAACAGTTTCCACCAGATGATGGAAATGGCATTGGAGTTAGCATAAGGAGTTAGGAAATATGGGTAAATTTAATAGAGTTTTTGTAGTGGTATGCGATTCCATGGGTATGGGCGCTATGCCGGATGCGGATGATTTCGGAGATCATGGTGTAGATACCTTGGGTCACATTGCAGACACAGTGGAATCTTTTGAGATTCCGAATTTGGAAAAGCTTGGCATTGGGAACTTAAAGCCGATGAAGCATGTGAAGAAGGTAGATGCGCCTATGGCTTACTATTGCCCGCTTAGAGAAGCCAGCAAGGGTAAGGATACCATGACCGGTCATTGGGAAATGATGGGACTTTTGACCACCAAGCCGTTTGTTACCTTTACCGATACAGGCTTTCCGCCGGAACTGATTGCAGAACTAGAGAAAAGATGTGGCAAAAAAGTCATCGGTAATAAATCTGCCAGCGGTACAGAAATTCTGGAAGAACTTGGCGAGCAGGAAATCAATGAAGGCAAGATGATTGTCTATACTTCTGCGGATTCTGTATTACAGATTTGTGGTAATGAAGAGACCTTCGACCTGCAGAACTTATATCGTTGCTGTGAAATCGCCAGAGAGATTACCATGAAGGACGAGTGGAAAGTAGGCCGTGTTATCGCAAGACCTTATGTAGGAAAGAAAAAAGGTGAGTTCAAACGAACCAGCAATCGCCATGATTATGCTGTAAAACCTTTTGGCGCTACAACTTTGAATGCTATGAAGGATGCCGGTCTGGATGTAATCTCCATCGGCAAAATCAATGATATCTTTGTGACAGAAGGTATCACAGAGGCATATCATTCTGACAGCTCCGTACACGGTATGGAGCAAACTATCGAGCAGGCAGAAAGAGATGGCTGGAGAGGTCTGTGCTTTACCAATCTGGTGGATTTCGATGCCCTGTGGGGACACCGCAGAGATCCAATCGGATATGCTCGTGAAATTGAAAAATTTGATAAGAACTTGGGGAAATTCTTAGACGTTATGAAAGAGGATGATTTGCTGATTATCACAGCAGATCATGGTAATGATCCTACTTATACCGGTACGGATCATACCAGAGAAAAAGTACCTTTTATCGCATATTCCAAAGCGTTTACAGGAAGCGGGGAACTTCCTGAGCAGGATAATTTCGCGGTAATCGGTGCATCCATTGCAGAGAACTTTGATGTGAAGATGCCGGAAGGAACAATAGGATCTTCTATTCTTGGTTTAATGAAATAGTTAGTATTGAAGTAAGCGTAACTGGCGACCATGTGTAAAAGGAGAAAACCATGAAAGGACTATTAGATGTAAACCCAAGGGAACTACGAAACATGCCGGTAGAGGAAAAGTTCAAGACCGTCTTCAAGAGAATCGTGATTGGCGCGTTTGTCTCTATTTTCTTGCTAACCTTTACCATAGCAATCAGCTACACTGGCATTATGGCTATGAAGACTAATGCAGCAGTTGGAGACGTGCAGGGAGAAATCCGAATTGATATTCAGGCATTATCCAAAGCTTTTTTGTGGGCGATGGCTGCACCGGATGAGGCGATTCGTGAAGAACAGCTGGGCAAAGCGATGGATAAATTTGCTGAGTTTGATGCGAATCTTCAGAAGTTTTCGAAACTGTATGACAACAAAACACTTTTGAATCAGGTCAGCACAGATTTAAAGGCGGTTGAGGCAAATGGTGTAACCCTCGGAGAAATGTTCCAAAGTGGTGCCGGAAGCGAAGAAGTATTCTACTATTTTAACGATACCTTATATCCATCCATCGATGTGGTGGCAAAGGATTTAAAACAGGTTGCAGCAGAAACCACTGCTACATCAGAACGTGTTTATATGACGATCATGATTGCGGTTTGGGTTATGATTGCAATCGTTGCAGTTGTACTGGTTATGATTCTGCGTTTTATCATCAAAGCGAGAAAGGTTCTGTCGGATGCAATCCTTATTCCGGTACAGGAGATTTCTGCGGCAGCAGATTCTATGGCCAAGGGCAATATGAATATTCACCTGGACTACGATGCGGATGATGAGCTGGGCAAGCTGGCAAAAGACTTGGATTACTCAACTACCGTGGTAGAAGAGGTGGTATCCGATATGAGCAATTCTCTGGACCGTATCGCCGGTGGAGACTTCACTGTGGCCACAGAGCATCCGGAACTTTATGTAGAAGATTTTGCGCCAATCAAAGAGGCGGTGGAAAAGATTGTAACGCAGCTGTCTCAAACCATATCCAATGTCATGGAGGCTTCCTCTAGAGTGGCACAGGGTGCAGCAAATATGTCAGAAGGTGCATCTGATTTGGCAGAGGGTACTACAGACCAGGCTGCTGCTGTAGAACAGCTTACAGCAAGCGTGGTAAGTGTCAATAACCAGACCAAGGAAATGGCAACATCTGCCCGAAAAGGTGTGGAACTGGCACAGCAGGTTCGTAAAGATGCAGCAGAAAGTGCTGAAAAGATGCAGGAAGTTACAAAGGCCATGGAAAGCATTACAGAAGCTTCCAAGGAAATCGAACAGGTAACCAATGCAATCGAAGGTATCGCGAAACAGACCCAGCTCTTAGCGCTAAATGCTTCTATCGAAGCAGCCAGAGCAGGAGAAACCGGTAAGGGCTTTGCTGTCGTAGCGGATGAAATCAGTGCATTGGCAAATGAAAGTTCCGAGGCTGCAAAGAGCACGCACGAACTTATCAACAGTACTTTACAAACCATCCAGAATGGTAACAAAGTGGTAGATATGACCACAGAAGCTTTGAATCAGGTGCAGGAATCTGTCAATAATATTGCCATTATCGTGCAAGAATCGGGGGAGATGGCAGAATCTCAAGCCAAAAACATGGAAGAAATCAACAACGGTATCGAGCAGATTTCTTCAGTTGTACAGAACAACTCTGCTACAGCAGAAGAGTCCAGCGCAGTATCAGTTGAATTGTCTACGCAATCTGAAGAACTCAATAGACTGGTAAGTCAGTTTAAGGTATAAGATCTAACAACGGGGTAGAGACGTGGGAGTAGTGAAAAAGTGTTGGCATATGCTGACGCAGGATGTAGACGACGATAACGAATCCAAAAAAAGAATTATTTTGTTAAGAATACAGGCACTGATCATGTGCCTGTACTTCTTAGCACAGGCCGGGGTGTTTTTGTGGCGTAGCGATGCGGAGCTTTCTATTATAGCTTTTGCACTGCTACTAGCCCATGCTGCGGCCTTAAACATGACCTACCACAATTTAGGCAGAATCGTACAAAGGTATTTGCTTTTCTTGTCCTGGGGCTGGATTATTTTTTATGTGGTGATGTTGGGATGGGATTTGGGCGCGCAGCATTTTGTGTTCGTGCTCCTGATTTTTGCCTGTATCACCAGCCATGATTCGGTTCACTATAAGGTATTGGAGGCGATTATCCTTTGCGCTACCCGTATCATTCTGTATTTCTATACAGACTATCATGCACCCATTGTGTTGATTACGGGTAATTATGGCGCTGCTTTTCAGATTTTGAATACAGTAACCATATTTTTTTCTGCCACAGCTCTAGTTTTGGTCTTTAGCCAGAATTCTCTGGAGATGGAGAAGAAACTGATTCAGTACAATGAAAGACTGAAGGAAATGAGCAGCAGAGATTCCCTCACAGGCCTGTATAATCGCAGACGTATGAAGGAAAAATTGCAGGAAGTGGTCAACAAACAGGAGAAAAAAGGGGAGTTTATCTCCATTGCTATTGGCGATATCGACTTCTTTAAAAAGGTAAATGATACCTACGGGCATGAAGCCGGAGATACTGTACTTAAAGTACTGGCTGATTTCATGGACCATTATATGAAAGAAAACGGGTTTGTCGGCAGATGGGGCGGAGAAGAATTCCTTTTCGTGTTTACCCATATGAATGCGGACTATGCGCAGGAGAAGTTAGATGCGTTAAGACGCAGTATTTCGAAAATAGAAGTGCCTTACGAAAATACCGTGATACGTGTGACTATGACCTTTGGTCTTGAAGAACACACCTACTCACACGATGTAGAACGAACAATCAATGAAGCAGATAAGAAATTGTACCAAGGAAAAGAGAAAGGAAGAAACTGTGTAGTCTATTAATCCATTTGATAAAAGGGGAAAATAATGAATTTTTGGAACATAAACTATGATATAGCAGCGCTTGTGATGCTGTTGGTAATGATTGGCTTTTTCGTACATACCAAATGGCTTCCTACTTATGCAAATCGATTCTTTTTAAGTGCAATTTGCATGAGAAGCGTCACAGTAGTAACAGATATTGTGGCGTGTGTCATGTTGACACACTATAGGGACTTTGGATTAGTGAGCCTGTATTGCAGTAATCTGCTTTACTTTCTTTTTGAATTTACCGCAGCATGTCTTGTGCTGCTTTTTGCGTTACAGGTTACCGTAAAACTCACTGAATGTCCGAAGGCTGTTGTATTGCTGATTAAGATTATATATGCGGTGTATGTGATATTAATCTGTAGTACGGTTCGGAATCATTGGCTCTTTGGCATCGATGAGAAGGGCTATTACAACGGGTTCGGATATGACATCTTTAAGGTTGTGAACTTCTTAATCGTTTTAACGACCCTGGCGATTGCCATAGCCAGAAGAAAAGACATATTACGGATTCAACTTTTGAGTTTTGGCATGTATGTTGCTTTGCACTTTGTAGGGCTTGTGATTTTGCTAGGGGTTTCACCTGTGACTCCGGTAGGCGGAATGACATCCGCACTAGGACTTTTGATCATCTTTCTGGCTTTTCAAAATCCGGATAAGTACGTGGATGCTAAGACAGGACTTTTCAATCGAAGGGGCCTGATTCGAATGGGACAAAATGATGCAAAAGCCAGAGCCACAATTTCGCTTTTCTGTGTTCAACTGACCAATTATCAGAACGTTTCAGCTTTCAATGACCGAAGAGTAATTGAGCAATGTATGCGACAGGTAGGGGAATGGTGCAGATCTACCATGAATGATTTTAGGTGCTATTACATCTCAAAGGGTAGGTTTGTATTTGCACATGATGGAGAGATTAATACCAGCGTCTATAAAGGTATGATTCGAGATAGGTTCAGTCATCCGTGGGAAACGGATAAGGGGGAAATCACTTTCACTACGTCTATGCAGTATTTTCCAAATGCGATTAGCACTGTGGATGCGGAGGAAATGGTAGACTGTATAGAGGCGGCTGCTGAAAAGTGCGCGCATTCCGGGAATGCTTCCTTCCGAGTCATGACAGACGATATCGTGAAGGAAATCAGACGACGCAGGGAAGTAACAGAAGCCATCGAGAAAGCTATTGAGAAACGTACGGTGCAGGTATTTTATCAGCCTATCTTTGATTGCAAAACAGGAAAAGTAAATGCCGTAGAGGCACTGGCCAGATTAGAGGATGAAAAACTGGGCAGAATTCCGCCGGAGGAATTCATTAGGCTGGCAGAACAAAACGGCAGTATTTTGGATCTGGGTGCTCAGATTTTTGAAAAAGTATGCCTGTTTATCAGCAAGCCGGAAGTAAAGGAACTTGGTTTGGAGAGAATCGATGTGAACCTTTCTCCGATTCAGTGTAGATACGAGTGGTTGGTAGCGGAATTTAGAACCATTGCCTTCAGGCATGGAACGGATTTTAAAAACTTCAATTTTGAAATCACAGAATCAGCCACAGTGGACGAAGACCATTGCGTAGCAAATATAACGCAAATTAACAGAGAGGGCGGAAGCTTTTCTCTGGATGATTATGGTACGGGGTATTCCAATTTGGTGAGTATCCATACCATACCTTTTGAATACATCAAACTGGATAAATCTATTGTATGGGCTTATGTGGAACAAAAAAATGATATTTTGCGCCATATCACCGAGATGTTTACTGCGCAAGGCTTTAAAGTAATTGCCGAGGGTGTGGAAAATGAAAAGATGGTAGAGGCGTTAAAGAAAGTAGGTTGTACAGGGTTGCAAGGGTATTACTTTGCAAAACCTTTACGAGAAGAGGAATTCATAGCATATATGAAATCCGGAGAATACATCACAGATTCAGCAGAAGGATAGAAAGAGACAGGAAGAATGGAACAGAATAGACCAAGAGCACGAAAAAAACACGTAGAGGGAAATGCAACAGGACTTTATCGCAGACCATCTGGTACAAGTAGTGGCGGTGGAGAACGCTCAGGTGGTTCTTTTAAAATGAAACTCATCATTGCCATTGCCGTACTACTTCTGGGCGGTGGTGGAGGCGGAGGACTCTTAAGCACTTTGCTTGGAGGTTCCTCAAATCCATATATGGAACAGCAAAGCATACAAAGCCATAGCTGGACAGACACCAGTGCCAGTGCAAAACGCGGGGAACTGGACCGGACGGTGGCAGAAGGCAGTAGAGCCAAACGAACCCAAATTCTTGGGGATGGTCAGGACCAGGTAACCATCATGGTTTATTTGTGTGGCACAGATCTGGAGTCCAGAAGCGGTATGGCCACCAGTGACTTACAGGAAATGGTAGCAGCAAAGTCTTCTGAGAAGATGAATGTCATCGTATATACCGGTGGATGTGCTTCCTGGAAAAACAATGTGGTTAGTAGCAGCAAAAACCAAATCTATCGCGTGAAAGACGGCGGCCTGGAATTGCTGGTAGAAGATGCAGGCAACGGAGCTATGACAGATCCGGCCACTCTAACGGAATTTATCAAATATGCCAATCAGAACTATCCATCCAATAGAACCAACCTGATTCTTTGGGATCATGGCGGCGGTTCCGTCAGTGGATATGGGTACGATGAAAAGAACAAAAATAAAGGTTCCATGAATTTGGTGGGAATCCAAAAAGCACTAAAAGATGCTGGGGTTACCTTTGATTTTATCGGATTTGATACCTGCCTTATGGCTACCATGGAAAATGCGTTAATGCTGGATGAGTTCGCGGATTACCTCATCGCTTCTGAGGAAACGGAACCCGGTGTGGGCTGGTATTACACAAACTGGATGAGCAGATATGCGGAGAATACATCCATGCCCACCATTGAAATCGGGCAAAATATCGTAGATGATTTCGTGGATGTATGTAATCAGAAGTGCCGCGGTCAGAAGACTACATTATCTGTAGTGGATTTAGCAGAGCTAAAGCATACAGTACCACAGCACATGACAGCATTCTCCAAATCCATTACAGATTTACTGGATAAAAAGGAATTTACAACCATCAGCTCCGCAAGAAACAAAACAAGAGAATTTGCGGTGAGCTCCAAAATCGACCAGGTGGACTTAGTGCATCTGGCTGAAAATATGGGAACTACTGAAGGCAAAAAACTGGCAGAAGCGGTAAAGGGTGCTGTGAAGTACAATCGAACTTCATCCAGCATCAGCAATGCCTATGGCCTGTCCATATATTTCCCGGGACAGAATAGAAAATATGTGGATTCTGCAGTACAGACCTATGATGTCATCGGCATGGATGATGAATACACAGATGCAGTTCGGAAAGTGGCGTCCTTACAAACCGTAGGTCAGGTGGCTACCGGTGGAGAGAATAGCCCGGTATCCAGCCTTTTGGGGACAGGAACCGGTGGTATCGTCACAGAAGAAATGTTAGGACAGCTTTTGACCAGCTTCCTATCTATGAGCAGTGATAGATTTGCCTTCTTGAGCGATGAATCCGTGGACCTAGAGGCCGTGAAAGCTTACGTAGCAGAGAATCAGTTCGATGCTTCGGAACTTACCTGGGCTTACAATAATCACGAAGACAACCGGATTTGCATCTCCATGAGTGAGGACAACTGGAAACTGGTGAACAAGGTAGACCAGAATCTGTTCTACGATGATGGGGAAGGCTATCTGGATTTGGGTCTGGATAACTTATATGACTTCGATGAAGATGGAAACCTTTTACCGGATTTAGATTATACCTGGCTTACCATAGATGGACAGGTGGTAGCTTATTATCATGAGACCACTGTGGAAAACGGAGAGGATTATACCATTACAGGACGCGTACCGGCTCTTTTAAATGGAGAGAGAGTCAACCTGATTCTGGTATTTGATCAGGACCATGAAGAAGGCTATATCGCCGGAGCTAGATACGACTATCATGACGGAGAGACAGAAGCAGTCGCGAAAGCGGTAGATGAATTACAGGAAGGGGATACCCTAGATTTCATCTGCGACTACTATGATTACGAAGGCAACTATCAGGACACCTATCCATTGGGCGAGCAGCTTACCTATCACGATGGTATGAGAATTGCCAATGGTAGATTAGATGGTCAGAAGGCCAGAATCACCTATGTATTTACGGATATTTATGGAAACGAATACTGGACAGAGGTACTAAAGCAGTAGCAAGTACGGAGTTTGGACATGAGAATAAAAGATAAATGGCTGCTGCGGGGGATGGGAATCCTCCGCAGTATTGCGTCAAAAGGAATATGGATAACCCTTCCGGTAGGGAAACATACCGGCTTTGGAATTTATAATAAGAATAAAGTCATTGCAGGAAATCAAAGGGAAAACACGGAAAGATTTGAAGAACATTTGGCGGATGTGGCGTTAGATGGAGGCTTCATAGAGCATCAGGAAAGAATGCAGGATATGAAGCTTGGCGCTTACCCGCTTTCTTTTTGCGGCTGTGAGACCATAGCTGTGTATAATGCCATGAGCCATCTGAATCCGGAGGGCGGTTTCTTTAAGGCATTACCTTCTATTATTACTTACTTCGAAAAAAGAGGTGTGGCCCTGGCAGGTGAGTTTGGCATTGATCCAAGAAGTCTCTCTTCTTATTTTGATGAACTGGGATATCGTACCTATATGACCATGAACCAGCAGGAAACTCTGCGCATCATCAAGACCACGGATGTCTATATTATGACATTTTATAATAATAGGAAAAGACTCAGTGACATGATACATACGGTGTGCATCACCAAGGGGAAAGATGGCAGACTGAGGGCTCACAATGCAGGCACCAAGGAAAGTTATCTGAACCTGCAGGAAATGATGAGGAATCTAGGCGTAAAAGGCAAAGCAGAAATGATTTGCTTCCTTGGAATCCGGAAGCCAAAAGCATAACATGTGCGATTGTATCTAATCAAAAACAAGGGTGTACAAAATTAAGTACAAGATTGTGAATTCGTTGACACTCTTGTATACAATATGCTACATTTTGAATTGACAAAGAATTTGTTATTTCTTTGACAAACAGTAAGTAACAATTCACATATATTTTTAAAGGAGGAAATTCCATGTTAGAAAGAGAACAGTGGAACGGTTTCGAAGGTAGACTTTGGAAAGAAGAAATCAATGTTCGTGATTTCATCCATAACAACTACACACCATATGATGGTGATGAAAGCTTCTTAGCAGGTCCTACCGAAGCAACAAACAAACTTTGGGGCAGACTTCAGGAACTTCAGAAAGAAGAAAGAGAAAAGGGTGGCGTTCTGGATATGGAAACAAAGATCGTTTCCAGCCTTACAGCTTATGGCCCTGGATACATCGATGAGTCTATGAAAGACTTAGAGCAGGTTGTAGGTCTTCAGACCGATAAGCCTCTTAAGAGAGCATTCATGCCATACGGTGGTATCAAGATGGCTGAAGAATCTTGCAAGAACTACGGTTATGAACCAGATCCGGAATTACACAAAATCTTTACAGAATATCACAAAACTCACAACCAGGCAGTATTTGATGCTTACACACCTGAGATGAGAGCTGCTCGTCATACTCACATCGTAACAGGTCTTCCTGATACTTATGGTCGTGGACGTATCGTAGGCGACTATCGTCGTGTTGCTCTGTACGGTATCGATATCCTGATCGACATGAAGAAAAAAGACTTAGAGAACTGCGGTGACGGTACAATGATGGATCACATCATTCGTCAGAGAGAAGAAATCTCCGAGCAGATCAGAGCTCTTCAGGGCATGAAAGAAATGGCTAAGATCTATGGCTATGATATCTCTGCTCCTGCAAAGAACGCTAAAGAAGCTGTACAGTGGTTATACTTCGGTTACTTAGCAGCTATCAAGACTCAGAACGGTGCTGCTATGTCCGTAGGACGTATCTCCACATTCCTTGATATCTATATCGAGAGAGACTTAAAGGCTGGTATCCTTACAGAGGAACAGGCTCAGGAATTAATCGACCACATGACCATGAAGTTCCGTATGGTTAAGTTCGCTCGTATTACTTCCTACAACGAATTATTCTCCGGTGACCCAGTATGGGCTACTCTTGAAGTAGGTGGTACAGGTCTCGACGGTCGTAGCATGGTAACAAAGAACGACTATCGTTTCCTTCACACATTAGAGAACATGGGACCTTCCCCAGAACCAAACTTGACTGTACTGTACACATCCAGATTACAGGACAACTTCAAGAAATATGCTGCTAAGATTTCCGTAACTACATCTTCCATCCAGTATGAGAACGATGATGTTATGAAAGTTGTTTGGGGCGATGACTACAGCATTTGCTGCTGCGTATCCGCTACTCAGACAGGTAAAGAAATGCAGTTCTTCGGTGCTAGAGCAAACCTTGCTAAATGTCTTCTTTACGCTATCAACGGTGGTATCGATGAGAAGTTCAAAGAGCAGGTTGCACCTGCATACGCACCAATTACTTCCGAGTACTTAGACTATGATGAAGTAATCAAAAAATACGAAGTTATGCTTGATTGGTTAGCAGGCCTGTATGTAAACGTACTGAACCTGATCCAGTATATGCATGATAAATACTACTATGAAGCAGCAGAGATGGCTCTGATCGATACTGACGTAAGACGTACATTTGCTACCGGTATCGCTGGTTTCTCTCACGTAATTGACTCTCTGTCCGCTATCAAATATGCAAAAGTAAAAGTAATTCGTGACGAAGACGGTCTTGCAACTGATTTCGAAATCGAAGGTGACTTCCCTAGATATGGTAACGATGATGACCGCGCTGATGAAATCGGTGTATGGCTTCTTCACACCTTCCTTGAAGACATCAAGAAGAGACACACTTACAGAGATTCCGAACCTACTACTTCTATCCTTACCATTACTTCTAACGTTGTTTATGGTAAGTTCACAGGTAACCTTCCTGATGGACGTAGAGCATGGACTCCATTCGCTCCAGGTGCTAACCCAGCATACGGTGCAGAACAGAATGGTCTCTTAGCTTCTCTGAACTCTGTTGCTAAATTACCTTACGAATGGGCACTGGACGGTATCTCCAATACTCAGACCATGAACCCATCCGCACTTGGTCATGACGACGAAGAGAGAAAGAACAACCTTGTAAACGTACTTGATGGTTACTTCGATCAGGGTGCACACCACCTGAACGTAAACGTATTTGGTAAAGAAAAACTGGAAGATGCTATGGAGCACCCAGAAAAACCTGAATATGCTAACTTCACAATCCGTGTATCCGGTTACGCTGTTAAGTTCATCAACTTAACTCGTGAGCAGCAGCTTGACGTAATTAGTCGTACATTCCATAGTGCACTTTAATTTGTGACTTTTTCGGCATCGGTGAAAACCGGTGCCGAAGCTGTCTTTATAGAAAGGAGTCCCATGATCGAAGGACGCATTAATACAGTTGAAACATTTGGTTCCGTAGACGGTCCCGGCGTTAGATTTATCTTTTTTATGCAGGGATGTCCACTTCGATGCGGATACTGCCATAATCCGGAGACCTGGAGTATGACGGAAGGCGGAGAAGTGATGACTGCGGAAGCAGCCTTCCAGAAAGCGTTTCGTTTCAAAAACTATTGGAAAAATGGTGGCGGTATCACAGTAAGTGGTGGCGAACCATTGGCACAGATTGATTTTCTGATTGAGCTTTTTAAGCTGGCAAAGGCAAAAGGGGTACATACTTGTATCGATACTGCCGGAGCACCTTTTACCAGAGAAGAGCCCTTCTTTGGTATGTTTAAAGAATTGATGGAAGTCACTGATCTGCTGCTGGTAGATGTAAAGCATATCGATAATGAAAAGCATTTAGATTTGACCGGCAAGACCAATACGAATATCCTGGATATGTTCCATTACCTGGATGAGATTCAGAAACCTATCTGGATTCGTCACGTATTGGTTCCGGGATATACAGCAGATGAGGACAGCCTAACCAGACTGGATGCCTTTATTAAGACATTATCC
This sequence comes from Lachnospiraceae bacterium, assembly GCA_015056765.1. Lineage (GTDB taxonomy): Bacteria > Bacillota > Clostridia > Lachnospirales > Lachnospiraceae > SIG336. The sequence continues at coordinate 47,288 of SVFQ01000009.1, read as the reverse complement.
AATGTACAGCGTGTAGAGGTTCTGCCTTATCATGCTATGGCCATTACCAAGTATGAGAAATATGGAATCCCCTATCGATTCAAAGATGTAGAGATTCCTGATCAGGAAACTATTCAGAAGGCTAACGACCTTTTACACACAGCAGAATATACAGGTTATAAAAACTAGCCGTAAGGCCGCAAGAAAACTACTCTTGCGGTCTTTTTTTCGTTGTAGCAGGAGGCAGAAGCATAGTATAATGAGTGGGGGAAATGTGAGGGAGTAAGTATGTGGGCAAAAATTAAAAACAGAATCGAAATCATCAGAGATCAATTACATCCACAGTGGGAAGTAAATTCTGTACTCGCAGAAATCGACCGCACCAATATGCGTATCGGTATGATTGCTGCGCTATTTTTTCTGGCTGCAGAGTTACACAGTTATTACACTATGTGGAAGCGAAGCCAGTTTTTTGGTATCTTGGTAACCAGCTCGGTGGGAAGTCTTGACAGATACTTTTTTTATGAGTGTCTGACCATTGCTTCAGTTGCTACAGTTACTTTGTTTGTAATCTCGCTTTTATACCGTATAGAAATGGTTGGACATAAAGCTGCACTTTACATTATTAATGTAGAGACTGCAGCACTTGGACTTTTGGGCGTGGGCGTAGGATATTGCGGACAGGATCCCTGGCGTAAGGCTACCGTGTTTATTGTTATAGAAGTGATTGCCTATGGACTTTTCTATGTGCAGCCCTATGTAGCCATCTATACAAGTAGCTTTTATTTTTTGGCGTTCTATTTGACTATTCGTATTAGACATCCCTGGGAAAGAATCCGCCCGATTTGGTGGATTATTATTTGGGTTGTCTTAATCTTTGACTGTGTACTGAAGTACACAAATCTTCGAAATTCCGCTGTGAAAAATGACAGTATTCAGAAGATATCCCTTTATGATGAACTTACCGGTTTGAAGAACCGTTATGCTTTGAAGCTGGATATGAATGAATATATAGGCAAGAAACTGCTGGTTATGCTGGTGGACGTAGATGACTTTAAGCATTTTAATGATACCTATGGACACAAGGTAGGCGATGAAGTGTTAAAGCAGTTTGCCACATCCATGGAGCACTGCTTTTCTTCTAGAAACAGTTTCCGCTACGGTGGAGATGAGTTTGTCATTTTGATGCCGATTTACCCCGGCAATAATGCGGAAAAAATCGTAGGTATCTGGGGACTGGAGGATCGAAGCCTTCGTATTGATAATAGAGAAGTATATTATACCAGTTCCTGCGGATATACCTTTGGCGTGGCTAAGTCTGAGGAAGAAATCATTGATATGATTTCTGTGGCAGATAAGATGATGTATGAATCCAAGCAAAATGGTAAGAATATGTCCAGCGGTAGGCCCTATCATAATGGAGAAAGCGTGGAACACGATGCGCCGGAACAGATTACAAAGATTCGTTCCAATACCAAGGATGATTTGACAGGACTAGCTACCATTATGCAGTTCCGTACCCTGGTACAAAACGCAATCGTGGATTATGAGGATGCCATAGAAGAATACGCGCTGGTATGTTTTAACTTAGAGAATCTAAAAGTCTATAACAAAAAGTACGGATTCTATGAAGGGGATAAGCTTTTGCAGTCTATCGCCAATGCCATGAGGGAAATCTTCAATACCAGTTACATTACCAGATTCCATGACGATCACTTCGTGGTAATGGATCACAAGGAAGGGTTGGAGAATCGAATCGCCAGATTGCAAGGTATGCTGAATCAACGTGAAGCGGAAGTCATGGTGCGTCTCCCGGCAGGTATCGAATATATGAAGGCCGGGGAAGACCTGGGTATCATGATCGATCATGCAAGAGCTGCTTGTGACAGTATTCGGGATAAATACGATAGCAAGATTAAGGTTTATGATCAGGAATTAGAGGCATCTCTTTCTATCAAAGAGTATGTACTGACCCATTTCGATCATGCGATTCAGAATGGTTTTATTCAGCCGTATTATCAGGCTGTGGTACGAAGCAGCGATGAAAAAGTCTGCGAAGCAGAAGTACTGGCAAGATGGGTGGATCCGGAGAAAGGCATGATTGGACCAAATGAATTTGTGCCGGTACTGGAGGATGCACATCTGATTCACAAACTGGATTTGGCTATCATTGAGCAGGTTTGTAAAAATATTGAGATACTGAAATTCCATGGCATCAAGTCACTTCCTGTTTCTATCAACTTATCCAGACTGGATTTCCAGTTATGTGAAATCTTTGATGAAATCGAGAGACTTCGAAAGCAATACCGCATTGCAGTAAATGACCTCCACATCGAAGTCACGGAAAGTGCCTTCTTTAATGATCAGGATTTCCTTAGATCGGAATTAGAGAAATTCCGAGCAGCGGGATACGAGGTTTGGATGGATGACTTTGGTTCCGGATACTCTTCTCTCGGCAACTTGAAAAACTTCGATTTCGATACCTTGAAAATCGATATGAGTTTCTTACGAGAGTACGAAGAAAACGAAAAGGCCGGCATCATCCTGGACTCTATCATCAAGATGGCAGAGAAACTTGGCTTACATACCTTAGCAGAAGGCGTGGAAACCAAGGCCCAGATGGAGTTCATGAAAGCGTTGGGCTGTGAGAAACTTCAAGGCTACTATTACGCAAAACCTATACCGTTTAGCGAAATAGAAGGCCACGTGAATAACGAAAGACAATATTTAGCAGAGGATTTATTAGTGGAAGGATAAAAAGCCGGGTGCGAGAGCACCCGGCTTTTGCTGTCTAAAATAATGACACCAAACTAAATTCCATAACCTTTTTGACAGAGTCTAGAGAAAGTAGAATGGGAAGAAGTGAAAATGGTAATGTGGGAGTTTAGGGATGAATAGTAGAAATTGGAAAATGGCATACCTAGGAGTTGCTGCGGCGGCGCTGGCAACTGCTGTGGCAGCGATGACTGGATGTCAAAATGAGAGCAATAAAGGAAATGCAATTAGCATGAATAACAGGACGGAAGACTATCATATCGCAGAATTTGGTGAGAATACTTATTTCTTTACCCCGGAGGATGATTCTGCAGAGGTTGTAGCGATATTAGAAGAAATCTGGGAGAAGCAGGAAGCTAATCAATTTGGAAAAGATAGATATCAGATCTATTTTGCACCAGGAGAGTATGATGAAAAGATTGAAACTAAAGTGGGATTTTACACCCTGGTTTCAGGATTGGGAGCTCTTCCAACAGATACGAAACTACCGTCTTTGATGGTGGATGCCAGATGGGATAGCGTGGACGGTAATAACAGGGCTACCTGTAATTTTTGGCGTGGTGTAGAGAACCTTTATATAGGTTCTAATTCGAAATGGGCGGTATCTCAGGCTACATTTATGAGACGAGTAGCAGTAGATGGAGCTTTATATTTACATGATGAGTATGGCTGGGCCAGCGGTGGATTCCTGGCGAATTCACATGTGAAGCTGATGATAGATGGCGGTAGCCAGCAGCAATGGCTTTCCAGAAATAATCAATTCAAGATGTGGAATGATGATAACTGGAATCTGGTATTCTCAGGGGATACGCCAGGATGTGATCCGGAAGCTACCTGGCCTGCTAAGGCATACACTAGCGTGGAAAGCACAAAAAGCATGCGCGAGAAGCCTTATCTTACCTACGAAGAAGAGGCTTTTTATGTACATGTGCCAAAACTCAGGGAGGAAAGTCAGGGCCCAGATTGGACCATGGATTTCGAAATGGGACAGGCGGTGCAGACAGGGGAAGAAGATAGAATCCCACTGGACGCTTTCTATATAGCAAAACCGGAGGATAATGCGGATCTTTTGAATGAACAGCTAAATGCCGGAAAGCACATCCTATTTACACCCGGTATCTATAAGCTTGACAAAGCTCTGGAAGTACGAGAAGGCCGTATCCTGTTAGGCACGGGACTTGCATCCTTAGTTCCTACGGACGGGAATGCGTGCATCATAACGGATGACAATCCTGGAAACACCATAGCAGGACTTCTGTTTGATGCAGGAGAAGTGGAAAGCGAACTACTGGTTGATTTCGGAGGACTTGTTGAGGAAGAAACGGTAGAAGAAAAGAAGCAGGAAGTGGATGCTGGTTCAAATAAACCGTTACTAGCAGATGTTTTCTTCCGTGTAGGTGGCACACCTACAGTAAACCCAACGAAAGTTAAATCATGCCTTAAGATTTCGACAAATAATACCCTAGGGGATAACTTCTGGATCTGGAGAGCAGACCATGGAGATCAAGTGGCATGGAATCGTAATACAGCGGACAATGGTCTGGTTGTAGATGGAGATAATGTGCAGATTTATGCGCTGATGGTAGAGCATTTTCAGAAAGAACAGACAATCTGGAACGGTGACAATGGCTATATCTTGATGTATCAAAGCGAGCTGCCTTATGATGTACCAAATCAATCTGAATGGGTACGAACTGACGTCGGACGAAACGGATATCCATCTATTTATGTAAATGATGATGTATCCTCCTTTGAAGGGGTAGGCATTGGTATCTATTCCTTCCACCGAGATGCGGCTGTGGAAGAGTACAATGTGATGGAAATGCCGGATAAAGATGGCGTAAAAGTACACCATATCTGTGCCATCATGATTACAGGCAATCCGGGTATCAGTCACGTATTGAATGATGTGGGAGCTCCGGCCATGACAGGTGGCGCTAAATCGATTATTATAGATTATGAGAACGGAGTTTGGAAGTAAGAAACTCATTGTGGAAAAAGAAAGTGAGGGAGAAATGTACCAATTTTTAGAGGAACAAGGAACATTTAAAATGGATAATCCGGATTTGGTTTCCGGACTATATTTCCCGATTGCAGGAGAAGCAGGGCTGAAGGGCACAGTGAGCCCTAATTTAGCGGGAGACTCTAAGGTGGATCAGAATAGTTTTCTGTTAGAGCCGGTAAGTATAGAGGGACTTCATAATAACCGTAACACCCGTAATTTTTGGTGCCAGGTAGAAGGAAAGAAACCTTGGTCTGCTACCGGAAACTCCGCTTGGCAGAATGCTGAGCGGTTCACCGAGGCGAAAGAAAAAGTGGAACTGGAAGCAGGACTTCTTTGGCAAAAGGTTACCAGAGAGAATCCGGAGATAGGCTTACGGTCTGAAGTGCTGTCTTTTGCACCAATCCGTGAATCTGTAGAAATCATGGAGGTCACTTTGCGCAATATTACAGAAGAGACTTTGACAGTGCAGGCTACTGCCATGATTCCTATTTATGGTAGAAGCGCGGACAATATCAGGGATCATCGTCATGTTACTTCCTTATTACATAGAATTAAAGTTACAAAAGATGGCGTGGTGGTAAAGCCTGTTCTTTCCTTTGACGAACGAGGTCATGTAAAGAATGAAAGAAGCTATTTCGTAACGGGCTATGATGCAGGAAATGCAGCACCTGAGAAGTTTTATGCAACTGTGGAGGACTTCCTGGGAGAAGGCGGCAGCTTCGACGTTCCGGGAGCATTCTATGGAAGAGGAAACTGCAGAGTGCCGGGAGATACGGTAGACGGTAAGGAAGCAGTGGGCGGACTGTGTTATCGAAAGGTGACACTGCAACCCGGAGAAACAGTGAATTATACTGTCTTGATTGGTACTTCTGAGGAAGCGGATTATGACCGGAACGTGACGGAGGCAATCCGAAATGCCGGCATTCAAAAGTATTTTGATGAAATGAAGGCTTATTGGAAGGCAAAGAACAATATCACTTTCAAGACCGGAAATCCTGATTTTGACCAGTACTTATACTGGGTGACGATTCAGCCGGTGTTAAGACGTATTTACGGTTGCTCCTTCCTACCACATCATGATTATGGTAGAGGCGGCAGAGGCTGGAGAGACTTATGGCAGGATTGCCTGGCACTACTTTTGAATGATCCGTCTGAGGTTCGACAGATGCTGTGCCAGAACTTTGGCGGTGTTAGATTAGATGGAACCAATGCAACTATCATTGGAACAAAGCCTGGTGAGTTCAAAGCGGACCGAAATGGAATCCCAAGAGTTTGGATGGATCATGGCTTCTGGCCTTACGTAACTGTCGATCTTTATTTGAATCAGACGGGTGATTATCAGATACTTGACGAAATTGTGCCTTACTTTACTGACGAAAGTGGTGCTAATCAGCAAGGAACGGTGCTAGAACACCTGTTATTACAAAATATCACAGCCTTCTTTGATGTGGGAGAACACGGCGCAATCCGGCTCAGAGGCGCGGATTGGAACGATGCGCTGGATATGGCAAAAGAAAATGGCGAAAGTGTAGCATTTTCTCATGCATTTGCAGGAAATCTATGCAAACTTTCGGAGCTACTTATGCTACTTGCAAGTTCACACGGCAAAAATAAGGTAAAATTGCATGCTCCGGTAGTGAAAATGATCAATAGTTGGGTTGCCTTCGAAGTACTTCAGGAGCACGAAGTCGATAAAGTTGTCAAAGAAAAACAGCTGATTCGAAATGAATTTTTGAATCAAATTGCACAATATGATTTTGGCGAAGAGGAAGAAGTCGATACCAAAACTCTGGCGCAGGTTTTAGCTCATATGTCTCGTGTCTTAGGAGAAGAATTACGAGAAAGAGAATGGATCGAAGCGCAAGGACACCACTTCTTTAACGGCTATTATGATAATCATAAGAACCGTGTGGAAGGAGAGCATGCATCCGGCGTCAGAATGATGCTGCCAAGCCAGGTGTTTGCTACTATGTATACGGCTACATCGGAGATGGTAAAAGAGATTGCAGATAGTGCAGACGCATTCTTATATGAAGAAGCAGTTGGCGGCTATAAGCTGAATACCAACTTCCATGAAGAGAAATTCGACATGGGGCGCATGTTTGGATTTGCTTATGGAGAAAAGGAAAACGGCGCAGTCTTCTCACATATGGCAGTGATGTACGGTAATGCCATGTACCAAAGAGGCAATATTGCAGTTGGAAAGAAAGCACTTCGTAGCTTAGCAAATCAGGCCCTTGATTTTGAAAAGAGCAAAATCTATCCGGGAGTTCCGGAGTATTTCGATGGTTCCGGTAGAGGACTGTATCACTATCTGACAGGTGCAGCCAGCTGGTTCGAACTCACTATGGTAACAGAAGTATTCGGCGTGAAAGGGTATCATGGCGATTTGATGATTGCACCGAAGCTTACCAGGGATGAATTTACGGCAGACGGTAGAGCGGAAATTACTTTGCCATTTGCGGAGAAGAACCTACAGGTTATTTTTGAAAAAACGGGAGACGCGGAAGTTCCAAAAGCGGTAGAAGCAACATCAACCTTAGGAACCTATTCTGCTGATGAGGAAGGCAGAATTATCATTCCAAGAAATGTCATTACAGAAAATACAGAGGAAACAGTAAGAATTCAGGTGAAACTTGCATAAGTGAGCCGGGGTTCGGGATAAGGAGTAGAAATGGAAGAACAGTTCAAATTAGAGAATTTTGGTAAAGCAAGTACCTTTGCCAGCTTTTTGCCGGGTATCGCAGGAGTACACGGTATCCCCATTTGGTGTATGTATGTCAATAGAGGACAGTGCGTGACAAGTTTCGGTGTAGATAATAAAGACCACGCGCTGATGGAATTCTATCCTGCTCACGTGGCTTATCAGAATGTAAAACGTACCGGCTTTAGAACCTTTATTAGAAAAGCTGGAAAGTTCCACGAGAGCTTTGCTGATGAAAGTAAAGCTACCCAGATGCTGATTTCCATGAATCACCTGAGCATAGTAGAGTGTGATGAGGAAGCAGGACTGAAGACAGAAGTAAGATATTACACTTTACCCGGTGAAAAAGTGGGCGCATTAGTAAGAACTGTGTCTATTACAAACCTGGGAGATACTGCTGAATTGGAAGTGCTGGATGGTATGCCGGCGCTGATTCCTTACGGTGTAGATATGGGCTCCATGAAGAACATGACCCAGACCGCCAAAGCCTGGATGCAGGTAGAAGATACTGAAACCGGTATTCCTTATTATAGAGTTCGTGCCAGCATGGACGATAAGGCAGAAATCAGTCATATTGCCGGTGGTAATTTCTCTTTTGCGATAGAAGCCAATGGAGAAAAGCTAACTGCAGTGGTAGATCCTGCTTTGGTATTTGACTATGACAACAGCTTACAGACACCTGTATGCTTCAAAGAAGAGGGATTAGATGACCTTCTTGCAAAGAAGCAGATTACCATGAACGAGCTTCCAAGCGCATTCTTTGGTATGAAGAGAACTTTGGCAAAGAATGAAAGTATTACCATTTATGAAGTAATCGGTCAGGTTGAAAGCAAAGAAATCCTGCAAGAGTTCCTTTCTGCAAAAAAAGATGCAGCCTACTTTGAAGCAAAAGCACAGGAAGCAGATGAACTTGTAGAAAAGCTGACAGCGCCAATGGAGACAAGTACTTCTAACGAAGTATTCGATGCATATTGCAAATATACTTACTTAGATAACATGCTGCGTGGTGGTAAACCTATTCAGCTGGGGAATAACAAAATCTTTTATGTATTTTCCAGAAAACATGGTGATTTAGAGCGTGACTATAACTATTTCTCCATGTCTCCGGAACAGTATTCTCAGGGAAATGGTAACTTCCGTGACGTGAACCAGAATAGAAGATGCGATACCTTCTTCTCTCCTTTTGTAGGTAGAGAGAATATCCATACCTTCTACTCCTTGATTCAGTTAGATGGATACAATCCATTGGAAGTATCCCGCATCACCTACCAGCTCTCTGCTGACCACAGAGAAAGCCTTTTAGCGGAGGTGAAGCCGGAGAACCGAGAAGCGGTTGCAAAAATTCTGGCAGGACCTTTTACTCCGGGTGCGTTATATAAGGCGCTTGCAGAAGGTGAAAAGGAATTCCCGGAAAGACTTTTCTTCCAGATGATTGACTTTGCAAAACAGAGCGTCAATGCCAACTTTGGAGAAGGCTACTGGAGCGATCATTGGACTTATAACCTGGACCTGATTGAAGACTATTTGGAAATCTTCCCGGAGATGGAAAAAGAGATGCTGTATGAGGAAGGCTATCGCTATTTCTTATCTCAGGTGGAAGTAAATCGTAGATACAAACGTTACGCAAAAACACCGGGTGGTATCAGACAGTACTATGCGTTAGATGAAAGCACCAAAAGAAATACTGCTGAGAAAACCTTGCGAGCAAACTTTGGCAAAGGGGACGAAGTAGTTGTCACCCTGCTGGAAAAACTAATCGTACTTAGCGCATGTAAATTCGCCACACTAGATGCTTATGGTATGGGCGTAGAGATGGAAGGTGGAAAGCCGGGCTGGTATGATGCCCTCAATGGACTGCCGGGTATGCTGGGCTCCTCCATGGCAGAAAGCTATGAACTTGCCAGAATGCTCCACTACCTGACAGATGCTATGAGACGTCACCCGGGAACATTGCAGTTGACAGAAGAAGTAGCTTCTTTCCTAGATGAACTGAACTTGATTTTGAAATTAGAAGATCAGGCAACTACTGCTGAGGGCGAAGTTATCTCTTTATGGAATCGTTTAGGCGATGCCAGAGAGCAGTATAGAGAGAAGACTTTTGTGGGAATCAGCGGTCAGAAGACTACTGTAGAAACCCAGAGCCTGGTGGAAATCTTCGATAAGATGCTTGCTGTAGTAGAGCATGGTATCGACAAGGCTTGCAAGCTTACACCGGAAGGCATCTGCCCAACCTACTTCACTTTCGATGTGCCGGAATACGAAGAGACGGCAGAAGGTATCAAACCACTGAAGTTTGTGGCAAAAGCAATGCCATTATTCCTGGAAGGACCTGTGAGATATTTGAAGCTTCCTAAAGCGATGGAATGCAAGAAGGACCTTTATAAGAAAGTGAAGGGCAGCGATTTGTATGATAACAAGCTGTCTATGTACAAGGTCAATGCTTCTTTGGAAAATGCAAGCTATGAAATCGGTAGATGCAGATCCTTTACACCGGGATGGTTGGAGAACGAATCCATCTGGCTGCATATGGAATATAAATATTTGTTAGAGCTTCTTAGAAGCGGCATGTATGAAGAGTACATGGAGGACTTCCAAAAGGCAGCGGTTCCATTCCTGGATCCAAAGGTATACGGCCGTTCCACTTTGGAGAACAGTTCCTTCATCGCCAGCAGTAAGAATCCAAATGAAAGAATTCACGGTAAAGGATTTGTGGCTAGACTGTCCGGATCTACCATTGAGTTTATCAGCATGTGGAAGCTGATGTTCTTCGGAAAGAAATACTTCACAGAAGAAAATGGAGAACTTACTTTTAGACCGGAACCATGTATGCCTAAGTATCTGATTAAAGATGGCGGTAGCGTAGAGGCAACTCTCCTCAGCGATACCAAGTTAAGATATGAATTTGCTACAGTAAAAGACTATATCCCTGGTCAGTACCAGATTGGTAAAATCACCCTGGTAGATGTGGATGGCGCAGAAACTGTATGCACAGAGGGTAAGGTAACAGGGGAACTTGCACATGCAATCCGCGATGGTAGAATTGCCGAAATTACGGTAGAAATCGCCTAATCAAAAAATGATACCTCCTGAACTAAAAAAATGACACCCTAGTAAAATTTGGTGCATTTTTTTAGGGCTTTGGAAAACCTATAATGCAAATATCAACAGCGAAACTGACTGGTTTCGCAGCTTTATAGCAAAGCTATATAAAGGAGGAAAAACTATTATGAAACTGAAAAAAGTAGTTTCTGCCCTTTTAGTAGGTACCATGGTATTTGGTCTTACTGCTTGTGGCGAAAGTGCAGCTACTCCAGCAGCTGATACAGCAGCTGAGACTACTGCAGAGGATGCCAGCGTAAAAGATTCCGCAGTTACAGGAAACGCTGATGCTTCTGAAAAATTAGTTATCTGGACTCTTGCAAAAGACTTAGAGAGTTTTGCAGAGCGCTACGCAGAGCAGAATCCTGATGTACAGGTTGAAACTGTCGTAATTGAGCCAGCTGACTATGTAACAAAAGTACAGACCGCTTTAAATGGTGGTGCAACAGAACCAGACATCATCGTTGGTGAGCCTCAGATGCTTGAGGATATGTTTGATGCAGGCTATTTCGAAGACCTGAATCAAGCTCCTTACAACGCACAGGACTATGCAGACCAGATCGTAGATTACGTATGGAAAGTTGGTCAGGATAAAGACGGTATCCAGAGAGCAATCTCTTATCAGATTACTCCGGCTGGTATCTACTACAGAAGAGACATCGCTACTGAAGTATTCGGTACTGATGATCCAGAAGAAGTAGGCAAATTATTTGCAGACTACGACACAATTTTAAATACAGCTCAGACATTAAAAGACAAAGGTTACAGAATCTTCGCTTCTGATGCTGAGATGAACTATTTCTCCGGTGACAGCGCTTGGGTTATTGATGGCAAGCTGAATGTAGATCAGGGTAGACGTGATTATATGGATCTTTCCATCAAACTGTATCAGGATGACCTTACTGCTTATGCTAACCAGTGGTCCACACCTTGGTACCAGGCAATGTCCGGTGAAGTTCCGATTCTGACAGCTGACATCCAGAGCTACGCTGATGATTCCGTAAACGTATGGGATGCAGAAAGCTTTGATGAAGCTACAGCAGACATGGAAAAAACTCAGGTATTCGCATATGGTCTTCCTAGCTGGGGCGTACTTACTTTAAGAGACAACGTAGGTGAAACTTCCGGTAAATGGGGCGTTTGCGCCGGACCTGCTTACGGATTTGGTGGTGGTACATTCATCGGTATCTCTTCCTTATCTGAAAGAAAAGAAAGAGCTTGGGACTTCGTTAAATTCGTTACTTTGAATGAAGAAACAGCTGACTGGTGGATTGAGAAATCCGAAGGTGATACAGTATCTCTTCTTTCTGTATTAGACAAACACAAAGATGACGAGAACCCTGTATATGGTGGTGAGAAACTTTACAGCTTCTGGTTAAAACAGGCTGAAGGTATCGACTACTCCAAAGTTACTCGTTATGACAAGGTTATTGGTGATGCTTGGGGTGAAGCAATCAGCAATATCAAGACAGGTGTAGCTACAGAAGAAGAAGCAATCAACACCTTCTATGACACAGTTGCAGCTACTTATCCAGATTTAGTTATCGAACGATAATGGAAGTAAGATTAACCGGCGGTCACAAACCGCCGGTTAACCCTTCTATATCTGGAAGAAAAGCACAAATTTATGAAACATTAAGAGGTATGGAGGTCCCTTATGGCTGATCAGGTCGTAAAGAAAACCAAAAAAAGAGACTTGAACAAAACCGGTTATTTATTTGTACTGCCTTTTGTCATTGTCTTTCTAACATTTAGTATTTATCCGGTTATTAGAACTTTCTATTTGAGTTTTAGCGAATATGCAAACACACCAAAGCCACCGGTATTAGTAGGATTCAAAAACTATGCCCGTGTATTTGGAGACAAATTTTTCTGGCAGGCCCTGGGCAACACAGTTCGCATCTGGGGTGTCAATATTATCTTACAGTTAGGACTTGCGTTCCTGCTGACTATGGTATTCTCCGATTTTAAATATAAAATCTATGGTTTACCTGTATTCCGTGCAATATATTATCTGCCAAACTTAATTGCAGCTACATCTGTAGCATTCCTTTTCAAGACCCTGCTGGATTGGCGTTTTGGTACCGTCAACCAGATTTTACAAGCAGCACACATCACCAAAACTCCTATCAACTGGTTAGGAGATCCCAAGTATGCCGGTATGGTTATCGCAGTTATCGGTGCATGGATGTGGTTTGGTAACTCCTTCATCGTACTGATGGCAGGTGTGCAGGGTATCAACAGAGATTATTTCGAAGCAGCAGCAATCGATGGTGCAGGAAGATGGACTGTATTTGGAAAGATTACACTCCCATTACTCCGTCCTATTATGCTGTACGTATTTGTAACTTCCTTAATCGGTGGTTTACAGCTCTTCGATGTACCATTCTTAATTATTGGAAACTCCGTAAGTAACGTCCGTGGATCTATCCAGACGGTAGTTATGTACTTATATAAATTCGGTTTTGAAGTTAGCCCGAACCAGGTTGGTTACTCCGCAGCCATTGCATATGTGCTGTTCTTTATCATCCTGATTGTATCCGCTATCCAGTTCAAACTATTAGGATCTAAGGAGGACTAACATGGAACCAAAGACACAAAAAAACGTATTTACAGTGCTCCTATACGCAGCGCTTATTTTTCTGGCACTGTTATGCATCCTGCCGTTTTGGCTGATGATTGTAAACTCTACCAGAAGTGGTGTGGAAATCACACATGGATTTTCATTCCTCCCAAGTAGCCATTTGAAGGAAAATTGGGTACAGCTTTTTGCCTATGTAAACCTCTTTAGAGGACTTTTCAACAGCGTAAAAGTAGCCATTCCTGCAACCCTTTTGACAGCATATTTCTCCGCCATTACCGGCTTTGCCATGGCGATTTACAAGTTCAAGGGAAATAGCACACTGTTCAAAGTAATCGTCGTATTCATGATGATTCCGGGACAGCTTTCCCTCATCGGTTTCTATAACCTATGCTCTAAGTTGAAACTGGTTGATAGTTATATTCCGCTGATTATTCCGGCAATTGCAGCGCCTGGTATCGTATTCTTCTTAAGACAGTACGTACAGTCCCTGCTTTCCAAATCCCTTTTGGAAGCTGCCAGAATTGATGGCGCAGGAGAATTACACATTTTCCACAGAATCGTACTCCCAATCATGGCACCTGGTATTGCTACCATGTCCATCGGAAGCTTCATTGGTAACTGGAACTCTTATCTGGTACCCATGATTCTTTTGAACTCTCCTAAGAAGTTCACCCTTCCGGTTATGATTACAACCCTGAACGCAGCTACAGACCTGCAGAAAAATCAGGGCGCAATCTACTTGGGCGTATCTATTTCCGTAGTACCGATCATCATTGTATTCTGCTTCTGCAGCAAATACATCATCAGCTCCATTTCAGCTGGTTCGGTTAAAGAGTAAATTCAAAATCATCAGATTTTGAATTTACGAACTGGCGACTGGCGAGGCAGTTGTTAGTGGAGGAGAAATCATCGGATTTCTCCGGAACGATATGGCGACTGCCTGTGGCAGTTGTCCGAGAGCGCAAGCTCGAGGATTGAGTGGCGGTTACAACCCGACACTCAACCCAAAACAAGAATAGTTTACTGAGAAAGTGAATTATTCAAACTAACTTAGCTTACTTCATACCTTTCTTTTTTCATTTCGAGAATGGAAGACGTTTTACGTCTTCCATTCTTGCATTATGAAAATATGTTACGAAATGCACCCTAATATAAACCATGCTAAAATACTATTATGAATAAAAAACTTAAAAAACCTTTCAAAAAATATACCAATAGAGAAACTAAAAGGATATTTCTCACAGTATTGGCGGCTACTCTCCCCCTCACCGCCTGCGGCACCCCGACCCTTCAGGAGGTCAGCAGTGGTTACACCAGCCAAACAGAAGTAGACCGGGACATCACTACCCTAGACTGGTACATCAACTACTCTTGGTTTAACACAGGCTGGGGGACTAACCTGGTATCCAAGGAAATTACCAAACAGACCGGCGTCAGCATTAATTTCATTACACCTAGCGGCAATGAAAATGAGAAACTGAATGCCCTCATATCTTCCGATACCTTGCCGGACATCGTCACCATCGGATGGTGGGATGGACAGGTAGAGACCATTATCGATAAAGATATGGTGTGGCCACTCAATGAACTGGCAGACAAGTACGACCCGCACTTTTGGGAAGTGGCAAATCCTGAGGTGGTAGAATGGGAAACTTTGGAAGATGGCAACTTCTATGGCTATCCAAATTCTGCTACAGCACCAAGAGACCTGGAGAATCACGATAAGCTTAGCTCCAACGAATCCTTTTTGGTAAGAAAAGACATCTATGAAGCCATCGGAAGTCCTGATATGTCTACGCCGGAGGGCTTCTATCAGGCAGTGAAGAAAGCCAAAGAGTACATGCCGGAGGTGGATGGAGAACCGCTGATTCCGGTAGGTGCCCATGTGTTTGATAAAACAGGCTGCGTATCCTTTGATAAATACCTGCAGAACTTTCTGGCAGTGCCCTGGGAAAAGGATGGCAAGTACTATGATAGATATACGGATCCGGATTACCTGACCTGGCTGAAAATGTTCCGCAAATTGAATGAAGAAGGATACCTTTCTGATGATATCTTCATCGACCAGCGTGTTCAGATGGAAGAGAAAATCCAGGATGGCAGATATTTCTGCATGATTTACCAGTATACAGATATGGCATCCCAGGAAAAGACCATCTATGAAAACAATCCGGAGAGAATCTATATCGCTGTGGATGGTCCAAGAAACAGTAGGGGAGATGACCCTACATTGCCGGTAAATAATATGAACGGCTGGACCGTTACTATGATTTCCAAAAAGTGCTCAGATCCGGAGAAGGCTATCAAATTATTGGATTTTCTCATTAGTGAAGAAGGCCAGAAACTGGTATATCTGGGCGTGGAAGGAAGCATGTATGACATGGTGGATGGAAAGCCGGTGGTACATCAGGAAGTGATGGATTTGCTGAACTCCGACCGTGCACAATACGACGCAGTCTATGGTGCAGATGATGCCTATTGGATGCTACAGGATACAGTCATGCAATCGGATTGGCAACAGCCTTCCATAGAGCCCATAGAGCAGATTAAAGAATGGACTTACCCTTACGTGGTATACAATGGACAGTATGAATTGCCCAAGGACTCCCATATCCAGATGCAAGATGAAAAGCAGGTGGAATTATGGGGAGAGACACTGCCAAACCTGCTGCTTGCTCCTACAGAAGAGGAGTTTGATCGCATCCTGGAAGAATTTAAATACCAGCGGGAAGAGCTGGGCTTCACGGAACTGATGGAAGAAAAAACCAAAATCATGCAGGAAACAAAAGAGAAACTGCATATCTCCTAAAACAAGATGAAACTATTTCGAAACGCAAAACTGAATACGAAATTTACGTTGCTGATTATCTTGTTGGTGGCGCTGCCTATAGGCATCATGGGCGGTATCATTTTCTACAACATGGAAGAAAACGTGGTGAAAGAAAATGTAAACTATACGGTCTATAATGTCATTCGCAGTAGAGAAGACATGGAAACGAAGCTTACCAGCGTCAACATGGTAACCCAGTATTTCTTAAGTGATGCTTCTTTACGGGAAGTGCTTAGGGATGCAGCAGACCATAAGCAATTATCTACCCAGGAACTCCGAGGCATCTACATGGAAGATATTTCGGACCTGGAGCGACTGGTAAATAATAACCCGGTGCTGTATGGAGTTCGTGTTTACAGTAGTAGCGATGACTTGCAGGAAATGGTGCCCATTCTCTACCGGCATGAGAGAAGTCTACATCAGCCTTGGAGTAATCTGGAGACGGAAGAAGGTTGGCACCTAAACTATGAGGATCGCATTTTTACCTCCAATAAGAGTGTCAAGCCCACCGGTAGAATTGCGTCTAGAGTGACAGCCATCGCTGACTATGAAAAAGGCACGATAGCCACCATAGAAGCCTGCATTTCCATGCGGGATTTATTACCATCTTTGTATGAAAATCTGGAAAATGAAAGTGCCTGTTTTTTGACGAAAAGTGGAACATTGATTTCCGAAACTACCATGGAAGAGGAACTCAAATCCCAGATTGAAGAGAAATTTGGAAGCCTGGAAAAATCAGAAGAGGTCCATACTTTTTATCAAAAAGGAAAAACGAATTTGATTCTTTCCGGTATCTATATCGATGAACTGGAAGGCTATTTGATCCGTGTAGCAGACATCACCGGAACGGTGAAAAATGTCTATAACATGCGTAACATCTTTGTGGTGACCATGCTGGTCTTTATCGTCCTTCTGGCCTTTGCTGTAAGCTTTATGGTAAAGGTATTGCTGTCTCATTTCTATGAAATTTTAGGCAGCATTCGCAGCATCCAAAAGGGAGATATGACGGTACGAATCGCCCATACCACAGGAGATGAAATGGGAGAGCTGGGACATCAGATCAATAAAATGATGGACCGAATCCAAAACCTGATGGAAGAGAATATCCGCAGGGAGCTTCTGGCAAAAAATTCCGAGATACGCTCACTACAGAACCAAATCAATGCCCACTTTATTTACAATGTGCTGGAGTCCATTAAAATGATGGCGGAGATGGAAGAGCAATACGAGATTTCAGATGCCATTACCTCGCTTGGAAAACTTTTGCGATATAGCATGAAGTGGCGCAGCGGAAACGTACTGCTGAAGGAAGAGCTTGAGTATATTCGCAATTATCTGGCGTTAATCAATCTGCGGTTTGACTATGAGATTTACCTGTCGGAAAATATCCCGGAAGAACTCATGAATCAGCGAATCCCGAAGATGAGCCTGCAACCCATCGTGGAAAATGCCATCTATCACGGCATCGAGCAGATAGCAGAAGATACCACAATTTATATAAAAGGTATCCTGCAGGATAAGACTTGCTGTCTGGAAATCTCCGATATGGGACGTGGCATGTCGGAAGAAAAACTGGCAGAACTACAGGAAAAACTCCAAATGAAGGATTCCTATGGAGAAGACTCAGAACATGGTATCGGACTTAAGAATGTGCAGGATCGTATCCATATGGCCTTTGGCGATGCCTATGGCTTATCCGTTTCTTCGAAAGAGGGATTGTATACCAAAGTCAGCCTCACTCTGCCACTGGAGACGGCTGTAAACAGTAATGAATGATACTGAATAAGGAACAATATGAAAACAGTATTGATAGTAGAAGATGAAAAAATGATTCGACAAGGTATCCGCGCTATGATCCAAAGAAGCGGTGTGCCTGTCGAGAATATCATGGAATGTAACAATGGGGAAATGGCCCTTGCAGTCCTGAAAGACACTCCGGTAGACGTGATGTTTACCGATATACGAATGCCCAAAATGGATGGGATTACTCTGGTAAAAGAAGTATCCAAACTTCCACAGAAGCCTTTGGTGGTAGCAGTGAGCGGATACGATGACTTTTCTTATGCGGTGGAAATGCTAAGAGAAGGGGTAAGAGAGTATCTGTTAAAACCTGTAGAGCGAGATAAAATCAAAGAAGTTCTGGAGAAATTAGAAGCAGAGCTTTCCCAAAGGGAGAAGGCTCACAAACAAACGAAGCAGATTGAAACAAAACAGATGAAGCTTTTGTTAGCTACTGAAGAAGAGGTGGCCAGTGATGAGATGGACATCACCTCCTTTGAGCAGTACTTTACAGAAGGCTTTTACATTTACTGCGTGCCCGGTAGCGTGGAGACTAAAGAGCGAGAGGGGGTACTGGTCTTTCCGGAGGTTTGGTCAGAACAGGTGCTAATCGTGGATGCTTCTGTAGCAGAAATGATTGAAAAGAATGAGCTTGGACATATCATTTATGGAAGAAGTGATAGCTACACGAAATTGACAGAATTACAAAAGGCTCACAGACAGGCTCACGATAGACGCAAGGAAGCCTTTTGTATCGGAGAGTCCGTTTGGGCAAATAGAGAATACAAAGTTCCGGATGACCTGGAAAAGGAAGCACACAAACTTTTGGATAAAGACAACGCCTTTAAGCGAATGCAGTTAGTAGGTGCTGATAAGCCGGAAGACTTACGACACGCCTTTCATCAGGTGGTGGATGCGGCGGAGAAGAATCTACTGCCGGCGGCAGAAGTAGTACAGTTATACAAGGCTTTTTACAACGAATTTGCAGAAGTCTATCGTAACGTACTCCAGGAGGAACAGGAGAAAGTAAAGGAATTGCAGAATCCGCTTTCCTATGTATGCTTAGATGCCTACGATAGAGACAGTACCAGATTCCTTTTACAGATTCAGGAGAAAATCCAAAGTCAGTATGACAGCAGCCAGAATAACCGCAAGATGCAAAAGGCGGTAGAGTACATTCGGGAAAACTACGCCAAGGATTTGAACATGGCGGTGGTAAGCAACTATATCTCCATGAATTACTCTCTGTTTAGTTATTCTTTTAAGCAGTTTACCGGTATGAATTTCGTAGGATACCTAAAGAATATTCGTATGGATGAGGCTAAGAAACTTTTGGCCGAAACGGAGTTAAAAGTCAATGAAATCAGCCAGCAGGTAGGCTATGATAACGTGAAGCATTTCATGAAAACCTTCAAAGCCATGACCGGTGTGGCTCCAAGTGAATTTAGAAAAAACGCACAAATAAGGGAAGAGGCTTAAACCTCTTCCCTATTTTTCTGGGTATACATGGCTTCGTCAGCCTGTTTCATATAACCTGCCAGGGTATAGATGTCGTCCCCCTCCTGTGGAAGAAAGCGCACCATACCGATGCTTACGGTTATGTCATAGGGCTTTCCGGAAAGCTTGCTGTAGTTGGCCAGGTATTGATGAATCTGCTCCATACGCTCTGTGGATTCTTCCTCCCCTAGACCGTAGGCAATGTGGAAAAACTCATCACCACCTAATCGGCAACTGATATCCTGTTCGGAAGAAACTCGTTTTAGCGCCTCTGCAATAGTCTGGATGGCGGTGTCTCCAGCTTCGTGTCCGTAGGTGTCGTTCACTACTTTCAGCTTATTCATATCCAGCAGATAGCAAGTCAGTGAGGCGCCTGTTTCAATGGCGTGGTCTAAAAAGCTTTCAGCGTTATGCTGATAGCCGTCACGGTTATACAGCCCAGTCAGGGTATCCCTGAAATAGAACTCCTCTAATCTATCTTCCATGAGAGAAGCATGACGACTGAGTTTGCAGTTGTGTAACATCTGATTGATATTGAGTAAAAACTGGGTGAAGGGCACCTGGTAGTCCGGTATATCGTCCTGGTAGCCCAGTACCAGATAACCGTAAGACTCATCTCCGTAGTACAAAGGACATACCACGTAGGAGTGAGTGGAACTTTGCTCAATCATCTCCGGCAGCAGTGTCCCTTTTTGGAAGGAGCATTCCGGCCAGGTTTTGTCTCCGGCAAATCCGAGTTTCAAAATAGACTGATCTCGATGGATGCCCTGGTCTTTTTCAGCCATGGCCAGCACTTTGGATTCTCCCATATCCCAGTCTGGATAAAGGCACAGATACGCTTCCTCCACATGAGGCAACTTATGAAGGAATCCGGCTAAAACCTCGGCACCTTCGTCTATGTCTGCGCAGTTGTGCATTTGGGTAGCCATATAAATGGAATCAAAAATGGAGCGCTCCAAAGTGGCAATATGAGATTGCTGATTCCAATACATCCAGTTTTCCTTTGGCATCTCAGATGGACATCCGCAAGTGCCGCGGAAGATTGGCTCTGCTTTTACTTTGGAGGCATCCGTAGTAGGCAAGCCTTTTTTCTGCAAAAGGATATGCTCTACAGCTTTGGCACCTAGCTCCTCCACCGGGAAAGTGATGGTGGTGAGCGGTGGCTTACTATATAAGGATTCCTGCAGATTATCACAACCTGTGATGGAAAAATCATCCGGGATGTGGTATCCCATATCCTTTGCTGTTTGAAGAAAGGTTAAAGCCACCTGGTCATTATAGCAGACCACAGAATCAAAAGAGCCACCTTCTAAGAAAAAGGAAAGAGCCTCTTTGTACTTTTTTACTTCGTCTCCAACCAGATAGATATCGTGGTCACCCACCGCAAGGTGGTTATCCTCCATGGCTTCACGATAATAAGCATCTCTGGCATCAGAAAAGAAAGGTTGCGGTCTATAGCCTAAGTAGCAGATGCGAGAAGCGTTGTGCTCTTTGCATAAATGGGTCACCAGGTCCCGGAAAGGCGAATTGTTATCAAATTCGATTTGCGGGAAGGAGCTGTCTGTTAGGGTTAGCTCCACCACCGGGATACCGGATTCCATGGAAAGCTTCTGTCTGATCTGCTCTCGCAGCGCCTCGGACAGATAGGTTCCGGATACAAATATAATGCCGTCTAAAGAGGAAAAATTGGGAATGGAAAGGATAGAAGACTCCCCTTTTTCGTAGTCTCCTAAGTTCTCTCCCTCCATAGAAGCGTAGATTTCTACACGATATCCATACTCTTTGGCTTTTTCTAAAGCGCCGGTCACTACACCGGTTTGATACCTGCCAAAAATATGGGAAATAAATAGACCGATTTTCTTTGCATGATACATACGATAACTCCCTTATCCCCTTTTTAATTTTAGGAAAAATCACGAAAAATCGCAATAAAATTCGTCTATTAGAGACATTATTAATAAGAAAAGGTTTGATACAATAGAATAAGGTTCTGACATAGAAGCTGGAGGAATCGACATTATATTTTACGGGAGGAATTCTTCATGCAAGAAGACAACACAAAATCTATTGGATTTTTCCATTCTGTTCGTGGAAAAATCACGTTGCTGGTGGCAGCAGGCAGTATCGTTTTGACAGCAGTCATTTTATGCATGACCATGCCTAGTGCCAAAACAGAGCTGAAGTCTGCTATTTCCAACTACATGGTAGATCTGGCAGCAGCGTATGGTAACAACTTGCAGCAATCTGTTGATGCTGTAGGCACGGAGCAGATGTATTCTGCGCAGGTTTTAGAGGGGCTTTATAAAAACGCCGGATTATCCGGAGTAAAATCAAGTTATGTATATGTGGTAGCCGGTGATGGAACCATGCTGTATCATCCTACAGCAGAGAAAATCGGCAAGCCTGTAGAGAATGCAGTAGTAACCGGACTAGTGCAGAAAATTGCCGCAGGATCTGTGCCCGCAGGTGCGGCAGTTACGGAATATGAGTTTAAGGGTGCAATCAAGTATGCATCCTACTATGTAGATCGTGAGGGCAGATTTATCCTGGTAGTATCCTGCGACGAAAAGGATGTACTGGGTGCAATGGATTCTCTGACAGTACGAGGCGTAGTTGTTGGCGTAGTGACATGTGCTATTGTGGCACTGGTGCTCTACTTGCTGCTTGTCGTATTGCTGAAACCTATGACTCAGATTACAGAATCGATTGAAAAGATGGCAAGACTGGATTTGCGCGAGGATGATAACACTGACGCTTTGGCAGCAAAGAGAAGTGAATTCGGTTTCATTGCATCATCTGTCATTCATTTGCAGAGAACTTTGAAAGAGACTGTAACAGAGCTGAAAAATCAGAGTGAGCTTCTGTATCAGACATCTGAAGAAATGCATGCCAGTGCAACTACCATGCATGAGACTACTGCAGAAGTGAATCAGGCAGTATCTGAAATCTCTGATGGTGCTAACTCTCAGGCTAATGAGACCCAGAGCGCTACAGAAAATGTCATTACCATTGGTACCATGATTGAGGATACCAACAAAGAAGTTGAAAACCTTCGTGAGAATATGAGAGGCATGAGAGATGCTCAGCAGCAAGCTACTGAAATCATTCAGGCCCTTGGTAAAGTAAATGAGCAGACTACAAATTCCATCGAAGGTATTGCTCATCAGACTATGACTACCAACGAATCTGCAACCAAGATTCGCGAGGTAACAGCACTGATTACCGACATTGCTGAGGAGACTAACTTACTATCCTTGAATGCTTCCATCGAAGCAGCAAGAGCCGGAGAAGCAGGTAAGGGCTTCGCAGTCGTAGCAGGTCAGATTCAGAAATTAGCAGAGCAGTCCAACGGTTCTGCAAAACAGATCGAAGAAATCATCGACAAATTAATTGCAGATTCCGATGAAGCTGTAAAAATCATGGATGAAGCCAGAGAAATCATCAAGATGCAGAATGACAATGTAAAACAGACAGATGATATCTTTGCTGAATTGTCAGACTCCCTCGGCAAGTCCATCGATTCCATTCGCGTACTTGCAGCAAAAGTGACATCCATGGATGATGCGAGAACGCACGTAGTAGATACCGTACAGAACCTGACTGCTATCGCAGAAGAGAATGCAGCCGGTACAGAAGAGACCAGCGCATCTGTATCTTCAATCTCTACAGTAGCGGAAGAAATTGAAGGCGGAAGTAGAGCATTAAGCGAAATCGCAAAAGAATTGGATGATGAAGTAAATAGATTTACCTTCTAAGATTTCATACAAAAGTGACAGGGACCGATGGCATAAATCGGTCCCTTTTACTATAATAGGGCTATGGAAAATACAACGAAAACATCACTTGTCAGAAATCTGAATATACAAGAAATTGAGAAAATTCTGAAAGCAAAAGGAAAGGCCACAAAGGCGGAGATTGCCGAAGCTACAGGTCTAAGCCTTATGTCTGCCGGAAAAATCGTGAATCTCATGGAGGACCAGGGAAGACTGGTGGTAGTGGGACGATTACAGACAAAGGGCAGGGGCAGCGACATCTATGCCATCAATCCGGAGTCAGTTCACATGATTGGCGTCTTTGCCATTCATCATCATTTCCATGGTTGCGTCATCGATGCGGTGGGAAAAGTAATCCGCGAAGAAAGCTATGAGATGGAAGGGAATTTAAGGGACTTAAATCTCTATGAAAAGCTGACCCAGATTATCGACGAACTCATCGAAACAGATGGAGTGACAAAGGACAGCGTAGGCATGTTGGGCATCGGTTTGCCGGGTATCATTCACAATGGTACGGTGCAGCGTGTAGGACGATTTGCCGGATTTGATGGATTCTCTATTGCCACGAGATTAGAGCAGAAATATCAAACCAGAGTCATGGTGGAAAATGATGTAAATCTTATGACCATGGGATATTATAGACATCTGAAACTGACGGAAGATAAGCCTGCAGATTCGCTGGTACTGCTACATATCGGTGGCGGTGTTGGTGCCGGCATCATGGTTGGTGGAAAGGTGATCCGCGGGGCTACGAATATGGCAGGAGAAGTAGCCTTCTTGCCTCTTCGCTGTACAGAAAAGCACAAGGATAGTTTATTGCCTTTAGAGGATACCATTCTGGAGCAAATCAGAGCCAGAAAAACAAATCCCCAGGATACGGCAGCAAGAGAGAAACTGATTGAAGCGTTGGCAGAACTTCTCATTGGATTTATCGCAGTATTAAATCCGGAAGTGGTAGCGATTAACGATGTGATTTCTACAGAGGAAAAGGAATTATTAGATCAGAGAATTGTGGAGAAGATTGGACAGGGCAGCAGCCCTCGAATCCTTTTGTATCACAAGGCCCACGAGTGCTGTAGATATGGTTTCGTGAATTCCTTTATGGCGGAATAAAAGGAAAGCCCATCTCATAGAGATGGGCTTTTGTTTGTATGATTACAGATATTTCTTCAGGTCATCTACCTTGTCTGTCTTCTCCCAAGGTAAGTCTACATCGGTACGTCCGAAGTGACCATATGCTGCAGTCTGTTTGTAGATAGGTCTACGCAGATCCAGCATCTTGATGATACCTGCTGGACGAAGGTCGAAGTTTTCGCGAATGATATCTACTAACTTCTCATCGGATACTTTACCTGTTCCGAAAGTATCTACCATGATAGAAGTAGGCTGTGCTACACCGATAGCGTAAGAAAGCTGGATTTCGCACTTGTCAGCCAAGCCTGCTGCTACGATATTCTTTGCTACATAACGAGCTGCATAAGCTGCAGAACGGTCTACCTTGGTGCAGTCCTTACCGGAGAAAGCGCCGCCGCCGTGACGAGCATATCCGCCGTAGGTGTCTACGATAATCTTACGGCCTGTAAGACCTGCATCACCGTGAGGGCCACCGATTACGAAACGGCCTGTAGGGTTGATAAAGAATTTGGTGTTTTCATCGATGAGTTCTTTTGGAAGAACAGGATCGAATACGTATTTCTTAATGTCTGCGTGAATCTGTTCCTGCGTCACATCATCATCGTGCTGTGTGGAAAGTACAACAGCTTCAAGACGTACAGGCTTACCGGATTCATCGTATTCTACGGAAACCTGGCTCTTGCCATCCGGACGAAGGTATTTTAATGTGCCGTCTTTACGTACCTCTGTCAGTTTACGAGCAAGCTTGTGAGCAAGGGAAATAGGATAAGGCATAAGCTCAGGTGTCTCATTGGTAGCATAACCAAACATCATACCCTGATCGCCGGCACCGATTGCTTCGATTTCGGCATCGCTCATTTTGTTTTCTTTTGCTTCTAAGGCTTTGTCTACACCCATAGCGATATCTGCAGACTGCTCATCGATTGCTACGAGAACTGCGCAGGTGTTGCCATCGAATCCGTACTCGGATTTGTCGTAGCCGATTTCTTTTACAGTATCACGTACGATTTTCTGTATATCTACATATGCGTTGGTGGTGATTTCACCTGTTACCAGTACGAAGCCGGTGCAAGCTGCTGTCTCACAAGCTACACGGCTGTTTGGATCCTGCTCCATGCAGGCATCCAGGATTGCATCAGAAATGGCATCGCAGACTTTATCCGGATGTCCTTCTGTTACAGATTCTGACGTAAATAATCTTTTCTCCATTTTGAACCTCCTTACATTGTATTGAGTATTCTCTGTGGCTAATAGCTGCTTCGACTGCGCAAAGCAATAAAAAACCGCTCCTTGCAAACAAGAAGCGGATACGGACTTTACCATAGTCCCCTTATTGTTCGATCAAGCTGTCAGCTTTCTCGCTCAGGCTGGCACCTACCGCGCTGCGGGGTTGCCGTGGCTTCACAGATCCTTTGTATCTCCACCACTCTGAATAAGAGAATAATCAATATGAAATTAAACGTCATTGACATTATGGCATGACTTTTCTATAATTGCAATATATTCTAGGCATTTTATAGTTATTTCATACTTTACAGTTGAGGCTATATATCATATGAAAAGAGTTAAGACTGCCGAGCTCGTACCAGGCATGGTTACCGGCGAAGACGTATTCAACTTTAATGGGCAAATGATTTTTCCCAAAGGATTCATCCTTACAGACAGAGCTATCTCGCGACTGTCTTTTTATGCTATCGACTCTCTACGTGTCGAGGATGAAATCATCGAAGCTCCGACCCCTAAGCCTGTCGAGCAAATCACTGTACCTTCCCACAAGCAACGAATTATAAATAGTCCTGAATTCAAAGAATTCAAGGAATCTTTCGATACAGAAGTCGACTTACTACGTGACAGAATCAATCGAATTGTCAGCGAAAATGCACCGATTAACACGGACGAAATGTTGGCAGGTGCTTTCAAACTTGTGGAAATGGGTCGTAAATCCTATGGTGTAATCGACCTTTTGAATCACATGCGTGACAATGATGGTGAAACCTTTGCCCATTGCATGAATGTGGCTTTGATTTGCAATGTGATGTGTGGCTGGCTACGCTATGATAAAGAGACCACCCGCATGGCTACGTTATGCGGTCTTTTCCATGATATCGGCAAGCTGCATATCAGTGATGCCATCCTTGAAAAGCGTGGTCCTCTTACGGATGAAGAGCGTAAGATTGTACAAACCCATGCATTGGAAGGCTTTAACCTCATTAAAAATCTTCCGTTGGATGAGCATGTAAAGAACGCTGCCCTGATGCACCACGAGCGCTGCGATGGAACCGGTTATCCTTTTGGACTTAACCCTATTCAGATTGACCCCTATGCAAAAATGGTGGCTATCGCGGATGTCTATGATGCCATGACCAGCACGAGGCCATATCGTAGAGCACTATCGCCCTTTAAAACCATCGCTATCATGGAAGATGAAGGCTTGCAGAAATACGACACCCAGTATGTCACCACGTTCCTTGATCATGTGGTAGATTCCTACATCAATAATCGTGTCTTATTAAATACCGGTGAACAGGGCGAAATCGTCTATATCCATAAAGAAAAGCTTTCCAGACCGACTTTGAAAATTGGGGACAAGTTCCTGGACTTATCTGAAAGTAAAGATATCGAAATCGAAGAAATTATATAAAGAATCATCTATCATCAAGTATAGAATCAAAAAGAGCTTCCATCACGGAAGCTCTTTCTTATATCGTTCTCAATTTATTCAGCCTTGTTTCTAAAATAGTATCTGAAGTACTTGCCATCCACCACAGCACTGGGATGAAATTCTGTATTGGCATAATGGACCATCCAGTTATCATCCGTATATTTCATTTCTCCGTACCAGCATGGGATAGCAATTACATCCGGATAGTGCTCCGGATATCTTTCCCAATAATCTTTGAAATATGGGCCATAACTTGGGGTGCAGATGGTGGTAAAGCTTCCCACCTTCACATCCTGATACATATAGCAAAGGGTATTGGAATCCATGGCAAGTAATGTGGAGCCTGCCGGAATCAGTTCTTTGAATTCCTGATAGTTGGACTCTACCATATAGCCCTGCA
This sequence comes from Lachnospiraceae bacterium, assembly GCA_015056765.1. GTDB lineage: Bacteria > Bacillota > Clostridia > Lachnospirales > Lachnospiraceae > SIG336. Next base: position 20,067 of record SVFQ01000009.1, on the reverse strand, counting down.
TATACTCCGTAAAGATTCCTTTCGCAGGACCTTCGTCGATGACATTTCGTACACCGGTGATATTTTTCATAAGGCCATCGTTGTCGATGTAGGCATAGCCTTTGACAAAAATGGACGCTACCACCATGAGAATCAGAAGATGGTTTGCATAACGCTTATAGGACCTGGCATCTGCCTGTACCATGTAGTTTAACAGAATCGCTAAGCACGCCACCACTCCGGCAGACAGATACTTGATGCTGGTCATAAGGGTCAGGTTCGTCAGGAGGAGAATTGCCACATACATGGCCACATTGCTCCAAATCCAAAGATTACCAATCTGTATAAGTACTTTGTTTTCTGAATGGTAACCAATGCCGGCTACGCGCCAGTGGTGCATACAATACATGGTGGCACCAAAAATGACACAGTAAATGCAATAGAAAAACGAAGACTCATACTGCCACAGCATCAGCACCCAGTGCAAAATCTGAATGATATAAGCGCTCATCAGATATCGGTTTAATACATAGGCAAAAGTAAGGACCGGGATTTCCTTGTTCTTTTTCCGGCAAAGGAGTCTCTCCAGCCAAATCAGCACAAAGCACAATACTGCGAATAATACAAAGTACAGCAGCATAAATGGCAAGTCCGTGGAGAAGATATAAAGCTTTTCCCACTTACTGTCAGAGTGGGAACCACAGGACTCTAGGATACTTTTGATATTCTCGATAAATTGAGGAATCGTAAGGTAGCTTAGGATTCTCCACAGATAAAGCCCGCCAATCACGATGCAGGTCAGCGTCACTGTCAGCACACTCTTTAGCTTATAGCGGTCGTATCGAATCAGATACGCCACAATTACAATGTATCCCAGCACGCAGGTAGGATAGGACAGCACCATCAGACTTAACAAAACACCGATAGCAACGGCGTTTCTGGTAAGTGCCGGCGCATAATAGTTCAGCCTTGTCTCTAGCTCGATTCGATGGGTCGCTGCCAAAAGGAGCAGTGTCAAAAACCACAGCATCATGTTGGAAAACTCCGGCATGACGTATCCCTTGGGCAGAAGGTTAAAGTACAGCATGGCCAAATAAAAAGCCTGATCTTTGCCGACGAATTTGCGAAGGCCGCCCCAAAATAAGTAGGTCACCAACGCATGAGTCAACACACCGATAGTTCTGATAAAGATTACGCTGTAGGTATAGGTTTGGAAAATACCGTGGTAAATCCACAATAAAAACTCAATGAAAAAGGCTGATGTCTGATGTGGGTCCCACAATTCAGCAAACAGCCTGTCTCCTTGCAGGATTCGATATGGCACAGTGATAGCGTACTCCTCGTCCATCTGTAGTGATACAAAGATGCACTTAAGGGCAGCTAAAACTGATGCCAGCAGAATCCCTCTCTTTATCCATTTTATTCTTGTTTCTCTTTTTGTTTCGTTCATTACATATACCGAGAAACAAGTCCGGTCTTATTTCTCTTCTTCTTCAATTGGGTTATTGAAGCTTACACCCCTGTTGATATCACCGGATGGGTTTTTACCAAATTCATAATCATTACCTGGCAGAATTGCATTCAGGATAATACCTACAATAGCGGCAATTGCAAGACTTGTCAATGTAATGGAGGTAGAACCTACTACAAAAGTGATACCGTTTGTAAATCCAAGACCGCAAACCAGGATGAGTGCTGCGATGATGAGGTTACGGGATTTTGTGAAGTCTACCTTATTTTCTACTACGTTACGAACACCGATTGCAGAAATCATACCGTACAGGATGAAACTGATACCACCGATGATTGCAGTAGGCATGGAACCAAAGATATCTGCTACCTTTGGAATGAAGCTTAAGATGATGGCATATATTGCGGCAAGTCTGATTACTCTTGGATCATATACACGGCTCAGCTCCAGTACACCGGTGTTCTCGCCATATGTGGTATTAGCAGGGCCACCGAACATAGCTGCAAGAGTTGTAGCAAGACCATCGCCCATCAAGGTTCTGTGAAGACCCGGGTCTTCTACGAAGTTATTGCCTGTTGTTGCAGAAATGGCGGAAATATCACCTACATGCTCCATCATGGTAGCAAGGGCGATAGGTGCCATAACCAGGATTGCAGATAAATCGAATTTTGCAATGATGAATTTCGGCATACCTACCCAGCTGGCTGCTGCTACAGGTGCGAAATCAAAGATTGCAGAACCGTCGCTATTGGTCATACCCAGCTTGTAGAAAATCAGTGCACATACGTAGGAAATCACTACACCTAATAAAATAGGAATAATCTTCAGCATTCCCTTACCCCAAATGTTGAAGATGATGACAACTGCCAGTGCGATCAAAGCAAGTGGCCAGTTCTTCTCTGCATTCTGAATAGCAGAAGGAACCAAGGAAAGTCCGATGCAGATGATGATAGGACCTGTCACAACAGGTGGCAGGAATCTCATAACACGTTTTACACCTACTGCCTTAATGATGAATGCCAGGATGACATACAGAAGGCCGGCTACTACGATACCGCCACAGGCATATGGTAGTTTCTCGCCATAGCTCATAGTAGCAAAAATTCCCGTATCCAAATCGGCTACCATCTTGAATCCACCTAAAAAAGCGAATGAAGAACCGAGGAATGCGGGAACTTTTAACTTAGATAAAATATGAAATAATAAAGTACCAATACCAGCGAAGAATAATGTAACCTGAATGGATAATCCTTCACCGTGGAAATCACTGTTCACTAAAATAGGAACTAAAATAGTAGCACCAAACATAGCGAACATGTGCTGCAAACCGAGAAGAAGCATCTTCGGAATGCCAAGGGTTGTTGCGTCGTAAATTGCTTGTCGTTTCTCTCTCATATCTACCTCCATATAGATTTATACACTCGTTTAATCATACCACAAGATTTACATTTTGGGCATAATTAGTTACACTAATTTGGGGTAGTAAAAAGGAGGAAATATGTTTTCATGTAGTAATTGCGGAGCAGAGCTCCGTTTCGATATCCAATCAGGAAAACTTCTATGCACCCACTGTGGAAACCAGCAGGATCCTGCCACTTATGAAACAGAACATAAGGTAGAAGAAAATACTGACAGCTACGATGTCAAAGTCTATACTTGCCCTAGCTGTGGCGGTCAGATTGTCTCTCCTTCCGAAAATGAAGTGGCCACCTTCTGCAGCTTCTGTGGCGCCAGTCATGTATTAGAAGGAAAAATGGACAAATCCAAACGTCCTAAATTTGTAATCCCATTTAAAAAGACAAAAGAAGATTGTAAAAAAGCTTATGCATCCATGATGCGAAAAGCGCTGTATGCACCCAAGGAATTGCGCGATCCGAAATTCTTAGAGACCTTCCGTGGTATCTATGTACCTTATTGGGTATATACCATTGCACAGGAAGGCACTGTAACCTTAAAGGCTACCGATACCTATCGAAGAGGAGATTATGTCTATACTAACCACTATGCTATCTCTGATTATGTATCTGCCAGCTACAAGGGTCTTTCCTATGATGCTTCCAGCAGTTTCGATGACAGAATCAGCGAGACCATCGCGCCTTTTGATTCTCACGAGATGCTGGCCTTTGCCCCTAGCTATCTGGCCGGTTTCTTTGCCGATACTGCAGACGTACCTGCGAAGGTATATACAGAGGATGCGAAAACCTTTGCATCTGAAGAGACCTATCAGAGATTACGAAAGAATGTCATAGGCTATTCTGTCACAGAGCCTGACACCAACGGCGCTTTAAATCGCATGACTCACAGTACCGTTGCAGAAGAAAATAGTGCTCTATTCCCTGTGTGGTTCTTAACCTATCACAGAAATAATCGTGTGGCTTATGCTGTAGTCAATGGAGAAAACGGACGTATCTCTTCCGATTTGCCGGTAGATATCAAAAGATATATCATCGGATCCCTGCTTATGGCGATTCCGTTTTTTATCTTATTAAATTTAAAGCTTACCTTGATTCCGGCCACATTGTTGACGCTTGTTTCTTTCCTGTCCATGGTAGCGGCAATCTTTTATGTAACAGGCTTAAACGCCCTGGTGAAAAAAGACCTGCGTACCGATGACAAAGGATACCAGTACACTCATGCAGACCCAGATGATCCCGCGAAGGATCCCACGACTGTTCCGCGAAAAAAATGGAAAAAGCCCGGATGGCTTTCCGGTGTGTCTCTTGGGGGATTTATCATCATCCTCAGCCTTCTGTTCACGGTAGGTACTTCTGTTTTTTATGTACTTGCCAGTGGATTTTTGACCCTAGTTAAGAGCAGCGCACTGGTAAGCTTTATAGCTACAGTAGTTACCTTAGGCCTGACCGGCTATGGCATCTCCCTGGATCGTAAGACTCCCGGTAAGCAGCATGTAGAAGGTTTATATCTTCTTAGCCTTGCAAGTATTATCGCTACCGGCGTCCTGACCTGGAAACCGGTATCGGATTTATACTATTATGCAGCTGTAATCGTAGCAATTCTGAGTATGTGCTTTGCCATGATCGGCCTGATTTCAGAGTACAACCTGCTGGCTACCAGACCACTTCCGCAGTTTAATAGACATGTGGAAATGCTGTTCCTGGCACTCCTTCTGGGACTTCTGTTTCAGCCTATGCAGGCCCATGCAGAGGGTTACGTAGACCTGACCAACCAAAAAACCGGTTATCAACTCATAGTAAATGACGAAGCTGACCTTTTTAGCGAAACAGAGCTCAAGAGTCTGGAAGAAGAAATGGCCAAGACCACTGAATGGGGCAATGCTGCAGTCATTACTACAGACTATAATGACGAGAGTTCCACCAGAATATATACGCAGAATCAGTATTATACTTTATTTGAAAATCAGTCCGGTGCAGTCTTTGTTATCGATATGGACAACAGAGAGATTTACCTGTGCACAAACGGTGCGATTTATAAGACAGTCACAAGTGCTTATGCAAACACCATTACAGATAACGTCTATCGCTATGCTTCTAAATCACAGTATGGCAAATGTGCGACTCAGACTTTCGTGCAGATTAACACCCTCATGGGTGGCGCAAAGATTGCACAGCCTATGAAGTATGTGAGCAATGCGCTGCTTGCTTTGTTCTTTGCATTTATGTTTAACTACTTCTTTATCAAGATATTCGCGGCAGCTCGTAAGCCTAGTAGATCTGCTCTCTTAGATTCTTGTGATATTAAGTTTAGTGCCACAGATCATGGCGAGAGAATGACCGGACAAACCAAGCGCTACTCACCACAGTCTTCCGATTCCGGTAGCGGCGGAAGTGGCGGAGGCGGTGGCTTCTCCGGCGGAGGTGGCGGAGGCGGCGGCTTCTCCGGTGGTGGCGGAGGACACTCCTTCTAAGCCTGACACTATAGCTTAAATAAATAAGACCATCTGACAAGGAACCCTTTTGTGGGGACCAAGCAGTAAGGCAATCACGGGAGAAAAGTACTAAAAACGGGAGTGAATCATGGCATTCGTACACTTACATACCCATACAGAATACAGTTTGCTGGATGGATCTAACAAGATAACTGAATACGTAAAGCGTGTGAAAGAACTGGGGATGAATGCAGCTGCCATTACGGATCATGGTGTGATGTACGGTGTCATCGATTTCTATAGAGCTTGTAAAGCGGAAGGTATCAATCCGGTGCTGGGATGCGAAGTATATGTAGCACCGGGAAGCCGTTTCGATAGAGAGATGGGAGCGGGAGATGACAGATACTATCACCTGGTCCTACTGGCAGAAAATAACACTGGTTATGAAAATTTATCCAAGATTGTAAGCCGTGGACATACCGAGGGATTCTACTATAAGCCTCGTGTGGACTATGAGCTATTAGAAGAGTTCCATGAAGGTATCATTTGCCTTTCTGCTTGTCTGGCCGGTGAAGTACAGAAGTGGATCGTCCGAGGCATGATGGATGAGGCTAAGAAAGCGGCTCTTCATTATCAGGAAATCTTCGGTAAGGGTAATTATTTCCTGGAATTGCAGGACCATGGAATTCCGGAGCAGAGGACTGTGAATGCAGGTCTTATGGCCCTAAGCCAGGAACTGGATATTCCACTGGTTTGTACCAATGATTGTCACTATACCTATGCCAGCGATGCTGAGCCACATGATGTACTTCTATGCCTGCAGACCGGTAAGAAACTGGCGGATACCGACCGTATGCGCTATGAAGGTGGACAGTACTACGTGAAGAGTGAGCAGGAGATGCGAGCACTCTTTCCATATGCACTGCAAGCGCTGGAGAATACCCAGGCTATTGCAGACAGATGCCATGTGGAGATTGAGTTTGGCCATACCAAACTGCCATTTTTCGAAGTGCCGGAGGGGTATGACTCCTGGACTTACTTACAGTATCTGTGTGAAAAAGGCCTGAAAGAACGCTATGGAGAAGAGGCAGAGACTCACAGAGAACGTCTTACCTATGAGTTAAATACCATTAAAAATATGGGGTATGTGGATTACTTCCTGATTGTTTGGGATTACATCAATTACGCGAAGGAACATGATATTCCAGTAGGGCCGGGACGTGGTTCTGCAGCAGGTTCCATCGTATCCTATTGCTTACGTATTACAGATATCGACCCAATCAAGTACAGCCTAATTTTCGAGCGATTCCTGAATCCGGAACGTGTATCCATGCCCGATATCGACGTGGACTTCGAGCCACAGGGACGAGGAAAAGTCATCGACTATGTACGTGAAAAGTATGGAGATGAGAAGGTTGTACAGATCGTCACCTTCGGCCGTCTTTTGGCAAAAGGGGTCATCCGTGATGTAGGACGTGTACTGGACTATCCTTATAGCTATGTGGATTCCATTGCCAAAATGGTGCCTAATGAACTCAACATTACGCTTGATAGAGCGCTAGAATTAAATGCAGATTTAAGAAACCAATATGAAACGGACCCGCAAGTCCGGACCCTGATTGATTTAAGCAAGAGATTAGAGGGACTTCCTCGTAATACCGGTATGCACGCTGCAGGTGTCGTAATTTGTTCCGCGCCGGCGGAGGACCTGGTACCTCTTTCCAGAGCACAGGATGGTTCCATTACCACTCAGTTCACCATGACCACCATTGAAGAACTGGGACTTTTGAAGATGGACTTCCTGGGACTGCGTAACCTGACTGTCATCCAGGATGCCACCAGACTGATTGAGAAGGATTATGGCATCAAGCTGGATATGCTGAATATCGATTACCATGATCAGAAGGTTTTGGACCTGATTGGAACCGGTAAGACAGAGGGCGTCTTCCAATTAGAGAGTGCCGGTATGAAGAACTTCATGAAGGACCTGCGTCCCCAGAGTTTGGAGGATGTCATCGCCGGTATCTCCTTGTATCGACCGGGCCCAATGGACTTCATCCCGCTCTATATAGAAGGTAAGAATAATCCTGAAAACATCGTATACGATTGCCCGGAATTAGAGCCGATTCTTTCTCCTACTTACGGTTGTATCGTATATCAGGAGCAGGTAATGCAGATTGTTCGTGATCTGGGTGGATTCTCTCTAGGTGAAAGTGATAATGTGCGCCGTGCCATGAGTAAGAAAAAGCAGCATGTCATGGAAGAAGCACAGCACGATTTCATTTATGGTAATCCGGAGAAGAACATTCCCGGATGTATGTCAAAAGGTATCTCGGAAGAGGTCGGAAAACGCATATTTGCCAAGATGATGGATTTTGCTAAATATGCATTTAATAAATCACATGCAGCATGCTATGCTGTGGTTTCTTATCAGACAGCCTACCTGAAATGTTATTATCCGGTAGAATTCATGGCTGCATTAATGACATCTGTTATCGATAACCCGGTAAAGGTTTCTGAGTATATTGCCGGCTGTAAGGCTATGGGTATTGAGATGCTTCCGCCGGACGTGAATGAAGGTGAAGTAAGCTTCTCTGTGTCGGATGGAAAAATCAGATATGCGCTGACTGCCATTAAGAGTGTAGGCCTTCCTGTCATCGAGGCCATCGTTGAGGAACGTAATACCAATGGTAGATTTACAGATTTCTACGATTTCTTAGAGCGTATGTCCAAAGCAGAGAAGGCTGTGAATAAGAAAGCTGTAGAGAACTTTATCAAAGCCGGTGCCTTAGACAGCCTTGGTGGAACCCGGAAGCAGCAGATGGGTGTTTTCGAAAAAGTAATGGATGACATTCATTCTAAGAAGCACTCCGGCATCGAGGGTCAAATGTCTCTATTTGATTTCATGGGAGCTGAAGAAAAACAGAGTTATCAAGTCAGCTTCCCGGATGTGGGAGAGTACGAAAAAGAAACCCTACTTTCCATGGAAAAGGAAGTGCTTGGGGTATATATCAGCGGTCATCCCATTCAGGAATACGAAAAACTATGGCGTAAAAATATCACCAATACCACATTGGATTTCCGGGCAGATGAGGAAGAAGACGTTTCCTTATCTAATATCGCTTTTGATGTGACCCAGGAATCCAAACTCCAGGATAATGCCATGGTTACCATTGGCGGTATGGTGGCGGAGAAAAAGATTAAGTACACCAAGAATGGCCAGGTGATGGCTTTTGTTACATTAGAAGATTTATATGGTGTGGTGGAAGTAATCGTATTTCCGAAGACTTATGAAGCGTATCAGTCTAAATTAAAGGAAGAAAGTAAAGTCTTCATACGAGGCAGAGTATCCTTAGAAGAAGGAAAGGATGCGAAACTGATTGCACAGCAAATCGAAAGCTTTGAAGATAAACCTCGTACACTATGGGTACAGTTCTCTAATATGGAAGAATACGAAGCCGGAGAAAAAGAACTCTTTGAAGCACTTCATAGCTCAGATGGTAAGGATAATGTAGCCATTTATATCACCGATACCAAGCAGGTTCGCAAGCTGCCACCTAACCAGAGGGTGCAGGCGGATGAGGCCCTTGTACTGGCTTTGCAGGCCAGATTTGGTAAAGAGAATATAAAACTGGTATAAAAGTTACGGAAAAGCCCGCAAAATGAGCAAAAAACCATTGAAAAATAAAAAAAAAAATATTAAGATGAAGTTTAGGTTATAAGCAGGAAATCGATAAGGGATAGATAGACAGGAGGAACACAATGTCTAAAGAAATCAAAACTATCGCTGTACTTACCAGTGGTGGAGATGCACCTGGTATGAATGCTGCAATCCGAGCGGTTGTTCGTAAAGCGATTAAAAACGGAGTAAGTGTAAAGGGAATCAAAAGAGGCTATGCCGGTCTGTTGAATGAGGAGTTCATCGATATGGGACCAAGTAGCGTTTCTGATATTATTCAGCGTGGTGGTACCATCCTTGGTACAGCTAGATGCTTAGAGTTCAAACAGCCTGAAGTACAGAAAGAAGGCGCTGATATCTGCCGTAAGCATGGTATTGACGGTATCGTCGTAATCGGTGGTGACGGTTCTTACCGTGGTGCGCAGGCTTTATCTCGTAACGGAATCAATACAGTAGGTCTTCCTGGTACGATCGATTTGGATATCGCTTGTACAGATTATACAATCGGTTTCGATACAGCTATCAATACAGCTATGGATGCTATCGATAAGATTCGTGATACTTCTACATCTCACGAGCGTTGCTCCATCGTAGAGGTTATGGGTCGTAACGCAGGTTATATCGCATTATGGTGCGGTATTGCCAATGGTGCAGAAGATATTCTTTTACCTGAGAACTATGACTACGATGAGCAGAGAATCATCAACAACATCATCGCAGGTCGTAAGAGAGGTAAACAGCATCACCTTATCATCAATGCAGAGGGTATCGGTCATTCTACTTCCATGGCGAAGAGAATCGAAGCTGCTACCGGTATTGAGACAAGAGCTACTATCTTAGGTTACATGCAGCGTGGTGGTTCACCTACCTGTAAAGACCGTGTATATGCATCTATTATGGGTGCAAAGGCTGCTGACATTCTTTGCGAAGGCAAGACCAACAGAATCGTAGCTTACAGGAACGGCCAGTTCGTTGACTATGATATCGAGGAAGCATTGAGCATGCAGAAGGATTTGGATCCATACACAGTTGAAGTGTCCAATATAATTTAGTTATTTCATCCCACGTCTATGTTACAATGGACGTGGGATTTTTGTTGAGATAGGATGACGAAGCGAAAGGAAACTCAAATGTGCAATATCATCACAAGCTCATCCAATGGAAAATATAAAGAATTGACCGCGCTTTTGGAGAAGTCCAAAGCCAGAAAAGAAAGTGGTCTTTTTATTATAGAAGGAACCAGAATTTTTTCTGAGGTTCCAAAGGAACTGACCAAGGAAATTGTCTGCTCAGAATCCTATTTACAGAAAAACGGAGAAGAACAGATGCAGGGCCTTCTCTTCACAGTTCTTTCGGATGCGCTTTTTACCAAGTTATCAGACACAAAAACGCCTCAAGGGGTGCTGGCAGTAGTAAAGCAGAGCAAGTATACGTTAGAAGAAATCCTGCAGGGAAAAGCAGCGTCTTCAAAAGGAAATGAGGCGCAGCCTCTTCTACTCATGTTGGAAGATGTACAGGATCCCGGAAATCTGGGCACCATCATGCGCTCTGCGGAAGGGGCAGGGGTCACAGGAGTCATCCTGAGCAAAGGGTGCGTAGACCTGTATAATCCAAAGACAGTACGCTCCACCATGGGTTCTATTTTCCGCATGCCTTTTACCTATGTAGAGGATTTTGGTGAAGCAATCCAAAAGGCACAGGCGGCAGGGGTGCAGGTATATGCAGCACACCTGGCAGGAAAGAAAGCCTATGAGGATTTTGACTATACAAAACCGACTGCGTTTCTGATTGGAAATGAAGGAAATGGATTGAAAGAAGAAACGGCTCAAAAAGCAGATTCCTATGTCATCATTCCTATGCTGGGAAAACTGGAAAGCCTAAATGCCGGAATAGCCGCATCTTTACTGAGTTTTGAGGCTGCAAGACAAAGACGCCTGGAGTAAAATATTAAGAAATTGTTAAGCAAATTTGACAAGCCGTAACAGTTCTGCTATTATTTCTAAGGTAGCACGTAACAAATTGTAACAATTAGGAGAGATTTATGTTTCAGAACAAGAAATTATTCGCTGTCCTGATAGCTTGTCTAATTGCGGTAGTGATTTCCGTAACCCCTAAGACAGAGGCTTACGCGGCCGGCGTTCCAAATTACGCAACCGGCTCTTATGTGAACACCATTTCTTATCAGGAAGTGAATATGTATGTTGCAGCTGATCAGTATTCCACAGTTGTAGCTACATTGCCTGCAAACAGTGTATGTACTGTAGAAGGCATCGAAGACATTTGGGTTAAAGTAAACCATCTCGGTACTGTAGGTTATATCTACTACGAGTACGTTGAGCATAATGAAGAAGTGATCAATTCCAGCTTAGAGAAGGCTGAGGCAGAGAGACTTGCCAGAGAAGCCCTTCTTCAGCAGGAGTCGATTCGTGAGCTTGCTGCCCTGATTCATTGCGAAGCAGGTAGCGAACCAATCGAAGGTCAGATTGCTGTTGGCGCGGTAGTTATGAACCGTGTGAAGTCTGACAGATATCCAAATGATATCCACAGCGTTATCTATCAGCCAGGACAGTTCACACCGGCAGGTAGAGGTTCTGTAGCCAATAGACTTGCTACAGGCAACATCAAGCAGTCTTGCCTTGATGCAGCACTTGCAGCATTCCAGGGTATGGACAATACAGGCGGGCTTTTACATTTCCATGCAGGTTCTTCCGGTGGACTTCAGATTGGCCGTCAGGTATTCTATTAATTTCATAGAGAATCTAAACTACTCTGCTTGATGCAGGGTAGTTTTTTTTATGGTAGAATGAGCGTAAGAGCGCGCCGAAGAGGATGGCTGCGCAGGGACAAGTGTATACAGGAGGGAATGTTATGACTGGTGTATGGATTACATTATTGGCTATCGTAGTGATTCTTGTAGTATTTGGCTTACGTATTGTGCCACAGGGACATGCGTACATTATCGAGCGACTTGGTAAGTATGCCGGTACTTGGGAAGCAGGATTGCATATCATGATTCCTTTTATCGACCGCGTTGCAAAACGTATCTCCTTGAAGGAACAGGTGCTGGATTTTCCACCACAGCCTGTTATTACAAAGGATAATGTTACCATGCTCATCGATAGCGTTGTCTTTGAAAAAGTATACGATCCAAAGCTGTATACCTATGGCGCAGAGAATCCTATCGCAGGTCTGCAGAACTTATCAGCTACTACTTTGCGTAATATCATCGGTGATATGGAGCTTGACCAGACCCTGACAAGCCGTGACCAGATCAACCAGAAGCTGGAAGCGATTCTGGATGAAGCTACAGATGCCTGGGGTATCAAGGTAACTCGTGTGGAGCTGAAGAATATCCAGCCACCTGCTGAAATCGAAGAGGTTATGACCAAACAGATGCGTGCAGAGCGTGAGAGACGTCAGACCGTCTTAGAAGCAAAAGCACACCAGGAAGCAGTAGTCAGCCGCGCAGAAGGTGATAAGAAGGCAAAAGTCCTGAGTGCAGAAGCAGAAAGAGATGCACAGATTGCCTATGCAGAAGGTAAAGCAAAAGCCATCCAGATGGTATATGAAGCAGAAGCCAAAGGCTTGGAGATGCTTCGCGAAGCCAAGATGGATGAGAGCGTACTTCGCTTAAAAGGCTTGGAGGCCTTAAAAGATGTAGCCAACGGACAGGCTACCAAGATTTATGTGCCGAATGACTTAAGCAAAGCCATCTCTAGCTTAGGAATTGCAGGAGATGCCTTAGGCATTCAGCAGGAGAATCATTCTAAAACTGAATAAGTTTCAGATATAACCAGAGGAAACAGATCAAAACAGGAAGTGAGGAGCTTGTTATGAAATCATTGATTGGAAAAGATTTTCTGAAATTATTGGACTATACCCCGGAGGAGATTCAGTATCTGGTGGATTTGGCTGCGAAGCTAAAAGCCAAGAAGAAAGCCGGCGAACCGGTGGACGTTCTCAGAGGAAAGAACGTGGCACTGATTTTCGAAAAGACTTCTACCAGAACCAGATGTGCCTTTGAAGTGGCAGCCCATGACCTGGGTATGGGAACTACTTACCTGGACCCTACCGGATCTCAGATTGGGAAAAAGGAAAGCATCGCAGATACTGCCAGAGTGTTGGCAGGTATGTACGATGGTATCGAATACAGGGGCTTTGGACAGGATATCGTAGAGGAACTGGCAAAGTACTCTAAGGTGCCGGTATGGAACGGCCTGACCAATGAGTTTCACCCTACCCAGATGCTGGCAGACCTTCTGACGATACAGGAGCACCTGGGCAGAATCAAAGGGGTAAAACTGACTTACATGGGAGACGCCAGATATAATATGGGCAATTCCCTGATGGTAGTATGTGCCAAAATGGGCATGCATTTCACTGCTTGCACCACCCCGGAATTCTTCCCGAACAAGGAACTGGTAGCACAGTGTGAAACAATCGCCGCTGAAAACGGTGGTAGCATCCGCCTGGAGTCCGACGTAGAAAAGGGTACCAAAGATGTGGATGTAATCTACACAGATGTGTGGGTATCCATGGGAGAGCCGGATGAAGCCTGGGAAGAGCGCATTGGAAAGCTTACACCATACAAAGTTACAGCACAGGTGATGAAGAATGCAGGAGAAACAGCAGTCTTCATGCACTGCCTGCCGGCATTCCATGATTTAAAGACCAAGGTGGGGAAAGAGCAGGGCGAGAAGTTCGGCTTCGATGATTTGGAAGTGACAGATGAAGTATTTGAATCTGCACAGTCCATCGTCTTTGACGAAGCGGAGAATCGCATGCACACCATCAAGGCGGTAATGGCTGCTACATTAGGGGCAGAGTTTTAAGAAAGATAGGGCAAGAAGCGTCAGCTTCTGAAGATGTAACGTGTTTCAAGAAGAACTATTAGCAGAATTAAAAGCAAGTAAAGACTATATTTCCGGACAGGAATTGTGCGAGAAGTTTGGGGTATCCAGAACAGCAGTCTGGAAGGCAATCCAGAAGCTGAAAAATGGTGGATACCTCATTCAGTCTGTGCAAAATAAAGGCTATAAGTTGGTGGATGACACAGATGTACTGAATGAGACCGAAATCCGCGAAAGGCTTCATACCAAGTGGGCAGGACAAAACCTGGTATATAAAGATGTGACAGCATCTACCAATATCGATGCGAAAGAGCTTGGAGAGCAAGGCGCAGTACATGGTACTCTTGTGGTAGCAGATAAGCAGACTGCCGGTCGTGGCAGAAGAGGCCACAGCTGGGATACGATGGGTGGTACCACCATTGCCATGAGTCTTTTATGCAGACCAAAGGTGGATCCGGGTAGAGCTTCCATGTTGACTCTTGTGATGGGTCTTGCTTTGGCGGAAGCCATAGAGGATGTGTGTGGACAGGAGACCAAGATTAAATGGCCCAATGACACTGTCATTCATGGAAAAAAGGTGACAGGTACCTTGACGGAAATGAGCGCCGAGATGGACCTAATCCACTACGTGGTGATTGGAACCGGCATCAATGTCAATACGCCTCCGGAAGATTTTGCAGAGGAAATCAGAGACATGGCAGGCAGCCTCAAGACAGAGTGCGGCCATGCCTGCAGCAGAGCAGAGACTATTGCAAAGACCATGGACTACTTCGAAAAGTACTATGAAATCTTTGAAAAAACAGAAGATTTATCCGGCTTAAAGGAAGCATACGAGGCTAAACTGGTGAATCAGAATGCCCAGGTCCGAGTCCTGGATCCAAAGGGCGAATACGAAGGCATTGCCAGGGGCATCGATGAAATGGGTAATCTTTTGGTGGAAACAGAGAGCGGAATCCAGAAGGTATATGCAGGTGAGGTGTCTGTAAGAGGCTTGTACGGATACACCTAATGATGCGGCAAACTTTTGCAGAGCTAGAATTCGCAGATGAAAGCGATAGAAAGAAGAAATACGTTATGGCAGAATCAGATAACAGAATCGTGCTTTGCGGCGCCAGTGCCTATGAGCAGAAATACTATTTTAATCCAATTTTTGAAAAAATTCCGAAGTCCATTCAGGATGAACTTCGTATCATTTGCACTCTTTTTACCGAAGAGGTGGGTGGTGTCATTACCTTAGTCTTCGAAGAAGACGGTGCACTTTCCATAGATACAGAATATGCGGAAGATGATTTCTACTATGACGAAATCTCCAGCGGACTGATGGTTCGAAAGATTAAGTCCACCAGAGAAGAACTCTTGGAATCTTTGGTGCTCTACTACAGAGTGTTTGTAAAGCATGAGGATATCAATCAACTTCTGGCACAGGAAGAAGAATAAAAAGAAAGCGAGCTTATAAAATGTTACTTGTAATCGATGTGGGAAATACCAACATAACGGTAGGCGTGTACAATGGAGAAAGACTGGAAACCTCTTTTAGACTTACTACAGTAGCTACCAGAACTTCTGATGAATTCGGTATGGATATTGCGGTACTACTTGATAAAAATAATATCACGCTAAAAGATATTCGCGGTGTCATCATCGCCAGCGTAGTGCCAAATGTCATGCACTCTCTGGTAAATGCTGTGGTGAAATATGTTGGAAAGAATCCTCTTATTGTGGGACCGGGCGTAAAGACCGGCATCAAGATTGCTACAGCACATCCTAATGAAATCGGTGCAGACCGTATTGTGGATGCAGTAGGCGCTTATGAAAAATACGGCGGACCTGTACTGGTTATGGACTTCGGTACTGCCACAACCTATGATTTAGTGACAGAAGATGGAAGCTTTGTGGCTGGTATCACCGCTCCCGGTATTAAAATCAGTGCCAAAGCTCTTTGGGAAGATACTGCAAAACTTCCGGAAGTAGAGATTAAGAAGCCAAAGTCTATCCTGGCCCAGGAGACTATCTCCAGCATGCAAGCCGGACTGGTATACGGACAGATTGGACAGACAGAGTATATCGTGCAGAAAGTCAAAGAGGAAAGCGGCCTTCAGAATCTGAAGGTAGTAGCTACCGGTGGCCTGGGAAGCATCATTGCAGATGAGACCAAATGCATCGACGTATATGATAGAGAGTTGACACTGGATGGCCTGCGTCTCATTTACGAGAAGAACGAAAAGTAATCCGGCAAGGCAAATAGAGAAATAGAAGTAATGTTAAAAATCGGTAACGTAGAATTAGATAACCAGGTAATACTGGCTCCAATGGCAGGTGTAAGCGACCTGCCATTTCGTCGCATTTGCACAGATATGGGAGCGGGCATGACCTGTACTGAAATGATCAGTGCCAAGGCTTTAAAGTATCACAATCGAAATACAGAAGAGCTTTTGGCAATCGATCCGGGAGAGAAAGTAGTATCCCTACAGTTTTTTGGAAATGACCCGGAAATCATGGCGGAGGAAGCGGCCAAAATCGAAGAGAGACCTTTTTCCATCCTGGACATCAACATGGGATGTCCGGTGCCCAAGGTGGTAAATAACGGGGAAGGCTCCGCGTTGATGAAAGACCCGAAGCTGGCAGCAGCCATCGTGCGCGCCATTCGTTCAAAGATTCAAAAACCCGTCACGGCGAAGATACGAAAAGGTTTTGACGATGACCATGTGAATGCGGTGGAGATGGCTAAGTATTTAGAGGATGCCGGGGCAGCAGCCGTTGCGGTTCACGGAAGAACCAGAGAACAGTATTACTCCGGAAAAGCGGACTGGGAAATCATCGCCAAGGTGAAAGAAGCAGTATCCATCCCTGTCATCGGCAACGGAGATGTGGATAGCCCGGAGAAGGCCAAAGCCATGCTGGATGAAACCGGATGTGATGCCATCATGGTGGCAAGAGCAGCGCAGGGAAATCCATGGATTTTCAGAGAAATCATCCACTATCTGGAGACGGGAGAGAAACTGGAAAGACCCACGACCAAAGAGATTATAGATATGATCAATCTCCATGGCAGAATGCTGGTGGAGCATAAAGGAGAGTACACAGCCATTCGTGAAATGCGGAAGCACATTGCCTGGTATACCTTTGGCATGCGCCATGGTGCCAGATTCAGAGAAAAGGTGAATCAGCTGGAAAGCCTGGCGGAGATGGAGGCGTGCTTAAGCGCTTTTCTTGACACTCCATAGGAATAAAAGTATAATACATAGGTTAAGTATGACCAAAAATTAGTACGGAAATAGATAGAGTATCAATAGAGAAAGGGAGCACAAAAATGGAAGAACAAAAGACAGTTTTGACCGCCGAAGGTCTGAAAAAATACGAGGACGAACTTGAGTATTTAAAAGTAACCAAACGTAGAGAAATCGCTGAGGCTATCAAAGAAGCCAGAGCTCAGGGTGACCTTTCCGAAAACGCTGAGTACCAGGCTGCTAAAGATGAGCAGAGAAAAATGGAAGCCAGAATCGAAGAATTAGAGAAGATTCTGACCAACGTAGAAGTCGTAGAAGACAATGACGACAACAGCGGTGTAATCCGTCTTGGTAGCAAAGTAAAAATCAAAGATATCGAATTCGATGAGGTACTGGAGTATCGTATCGTAGGTTCCAACGAAGCAAATACAGACGCAGGTCAGATTTCTAACGAGTCTCCACTGGGTCGTGCACTGATCGGTGCAAAGAAAGGCAAAACCGTAGAAGTACAGGCTCCTATGGGCGTTATCAAATACAAAGTTATGGAAATCATCAAATAAGAGAGTTCGTAACGAAGGAGTAAAATCGTGGCAGAGAATCAGCAGAATCAAAAGGGAAATCAGCCGGAGCAGGACTTAAATCAGCTGCTCAAGGTAAGACGTGAGAAGCTTGCTGCACTGCAGGAAGCAGGCAAAGATCCTTTTGTGATTACTAAATATGATCAGACTCATCACAGTGATGAGGCAAAGGCGCTCTATGAAGCACATGAAGCAGAACTGCTGAAGGACCGCGCACCATTCGATGAAAGCGGTCTGGATGAGGAAGCTTTAAGAGCTGCTAAGAAAGAATACTACAATGAGACCAGAGCAATCATGGATGCACAGCCTATCCATGTCAGCATTGCCGGTCGTATGATGTTTAAGCGTGTTATGGGTAAAGCAAGCTTTTGCAATATCCAGGACTTAAAGGGTAATATCCAGGTATACGCATCTAAAGATGCATTGGGCGAAGAATCCTATGCAGATTTTAAGAAATCCGATATCGGTGATATCTATGGTATCAAAGGATGGCTTTTCCGTACCATGACCGGTGAGATTTCCATTCATGCAGAAGAGATGACTCTGCTTTCTAAGAGCTTACAGATTCTGCCTGAGAAGTTCCACGGATTGACTGATACAGATACCAGATATCGTCAGAGATACATCGACCTTATCATGAATAAAGAGTCTAAGGACGTATTTGTAAAACGTTCTGTTATGATGCGCGAGATTCGTAACTTCCTTGCAGGACGTGACTTCATGGAAGTAGAGACTCCTATCCTGGTAGCCAATGCAGGTGGCGCAGCAGCTCGTCCTTTCGAGACTCATTACAATTCTTTGGATGAAGATGTAAAATTACGTATTTCTTTAGAGTTATATCTGAAGAGACTGATTGTTGGTGGACTTGAAAGAGTATACGAAATCGGCCGTGTATTCCGTAACGAGGGTTTGGATACTCGTCACAATCCGGAATTCACTTTGATGGAATTATACCAGGCTTATACAGACTACGAAGGCATGATGGAACTGACAGAGAGCATGTTCCGTTACTTAGCTGAGAAGGTATGCGGTTCTACTACCATTTCTTACAATGGTACAGAAATCGATCTTGGCAAGCCATTTGCTCGTCTGACTATGACTGAAGCTGTAAAGCAGTATGCAGGTGTTGATTTCGATGCAGTGAAAGATGACGCAGAAGCTAAGAAGCTTGCTGATGAAAAAGGCATCGAGTACGAAGATAGACACAAAAAGGGCGATATCCTGAATCTCTTCTTCGAAGAATTCTGCGAAGAGCATATGATTCAGCCTACCTTTATCATGGATCATCCAATCGAGATTTCTCCTTTGACTAAGAAGAAACCTTCCGATCCTTCCAAGGTAGAGCGTTTCGAGCTTTTCATCAACGGTTGGGAGATGTGCAACGCATACTCCGAACTGAACGATCCTATCGATCAGCGTGAGCGTTTCGCACTGCAGGATGCCAATGCAGCAGCCGGTGATGACGAAGCAGAGCACACCGACGAAGATTTCCTGAATGCATTGGAAATCGGTATGCCACCTACGGGCGGTATCGGCTACGGCCTGGATCGTCTGTGCATGCTTTTGACTGATAGCGCAGCTATTCGTGATGTATTGCTGTTTCCAACTATGAAATCTTTAGATAAGTAAGACTTGCAGTCCGTTTGGGGCTGATTGATTGTTATTTGATGTATTAGATTCGGGCGCCGATTCTTCGGCGCCCTTGAATACTTTTGATTCTCTTAATTCTTTTGAATCCCTAATTGTTTTGAGTTATTATTTTTTTGATTTGCTATTTTTTGAATCTCAAATTCATTCGAAATCCCCGTGGTCAGCGGCTTATTCCGGGAATGTCCCCGATTATTCCTTTGTCTAATTGCTTGCTACAAGCTTTTGGTTTGCATTTTGTACCTAAAATGTGAGAAGATGCTTCCTTTGGGTACGAAAAGCCATCGCAGGGGATTCGCAGGAAGCATTTACTGTACCTAAAATGTGAGAAGATGCTTCCTTTGGGTACGAAAAGTCATCGCAGGGGATTCGCAGGAAGCATTTTCTGTACCTAAATTGAGCGAAGACGCTCCTCTTAGGTACGAAAAGCCATCGCAGGGGATTCGTAGGAAGCATTTACTGTACCTAAATTGAGCGAAGACGCTTTGCTTGGGTACGAAAAGCCATCGCAGGGGATTCGCAGGAAGCATTTACTGTACCTAAAATGTGAGAAGATGATTCTCTTGGGTACGAAAAGCATCGTATCGGGCTCTCAAGAAGCTTCAAAGAGTACCTAAACACAGGAAACAGCACCACGTTAGGTACATTATCCATAAAAACTAGAAAAAAGAAAGACTAACTATTAGAAGTCAAGAAGAAATAAATGGTTTTTGATCAAAACGCAGAAATGCGATTTGCATAGTGGCTGGGACTTATTTCCAGCAATCAGTTCCTTGAAAATTGCATGAC
>SVFQ01000030.1 GCA_015056765.1 Lachnospiraceae bacterium | reverse complement strand
TGGAAAAAATACTCCATCACGTCTTTCTCTCCTAGTTATTCATTATTGTCGCCATTTTTAAAAACAACGCAAAACTGAGGCTCAATTGCTTCTAACTTGCTTTCCTCAATAACAACTACTTCTTGCATCATTTCAGTATTACCTCCTGTTAATTTATTATTGATTCGAATCATAAATCAATTTTGGCTCCTACTCGCCCTAATGAAAAGTACCAAATCGGGCAAGTCTGACCCACTTGCCTGATTTGGTACTTTTGAGCATCCATCTTTCATGTTAGTCTTTATAAGAATTCTACATAAGGAGGTTCGCATGAAATTAACATTTAAAAAATATCTATCTGTACTAGGCATAATCCTTATCCTAGTACCAAACATTACAAATACTATTTCAGAAACAATCGATAACTCTGACTCTTCTAACACAAATACGATTTACACGCCACAATCAGATAATGAATTATGGTATATCGAAGAAAAATAGCACTAATGCATGAACCATTTTTTATCTCCTGCCATAATCAGATTGTATTTTTTTTGATAATGGTTATAATTTCTGATGTCATTTGCAAAATCACTAAGATAAAGGCACACCTTAATCACGTTTTGAACCTTTTCCTGCGATACCTTTGCATATTTTGTGTTATTCCACAAGTTATTATACATGCACATATGCACGCCGGATACCCTGCCACTTTTCAGAGTCCAACGCGCCGCATTGTCGGCAATTTTGTTGGACTCTTTGTACTCCGTAGGTGTACCCTTTATATCCGCTTGCCAAACATATAGCATAAAATCCGTTGTATCATTGATACTATTTTCTTTCCCATTACATAGTATGGAAATCATTGCCTTTATTTTATCTTTGTCTCCCCCGCTTCTTAATTCCTCTTTTGCAATATTATATATACATGTCATTTCTGTCTTAGTTAGAAAAACTTTTTTTCTGTTATTTAATACGGAAGCCTTTACCGTTATTTCGAAGGAATTTCTGAGGCTCTCTATATACTCTTGCGAAGTTATTCTTTTGTCGTTTTTCTTTATAATTGCTTCAATTACACCAATTGCTTGTCTGTTATATGCATTATCCATATCAAGCACTGATATTAGTTCAGTCAGGATTTTCTTCTGCTGTTCATAAGACGACTGATTTATTGCATATCTGAGTTTGTCATACAATACAACCGCTTGTTCATTGTCAGTTACTATGGGTAATCTGACAAAGTCTGGAATCAACATGAGTCTCTCAAGTATTTGATCTATACTTTCTTGCCTTACGTTATTCTTTTGATTTTCAATTCTCATTAGCGTCTTTACGTCACAAACATCATCCGCCAAAGCATTTCTTGATATTCCAAGCATTTCTCTTCTATTTCTAATTACATCTCCTATACAAGAAACAGATGTCCCGGAAAATATAAAACAATTTATGTTCATGTTTTGGCTTACATTGTAACTATTGTATGCATATTCCAATGCCCATTTCCAATTTTTTTCTTTTTGTTCTTGCTCATCTCCCAAGAGTTCTCCCCGCATTTCTAGGATTTGTGCGAGATAATACTGTCGGCAGCTCTTTCGAAGTAGCTCGAGGGATTCCGAACTATATTTCACTAATTCATCCTTTATTGTTTTAATCATCCCTGTTTTTTTTGCACACTGATACATTCCATAGGTAGCCATCGGATACACCTTCGACTTAGCTAACTCATCTAAACAGGAGTCCTTTATATGCATAATTAGAATCCTATAATCACGGACTCTTTTCTCGCACTCATGATTTATCGCAACCAGCATTTCAAGATAATATAAAAGGGAATAATATTCCTCCGGTGACAACAGTTTATTTTCAATGCTAAATATATCTTGATAATCAACGGTGGTAGTCAGTGCTTTCTCGGAATACATTTTATATTTATTAAATTCATTTTTTTCCTTGGCTATCCTTGCCCTCATCCCAAAAACAAATTGCCAGTATACCCTGTTAGAATCCTCTAACATGTCTTCAAGCTTATTGATATCTTGTTCTGCATCTGATAAGTTTCCGCTTTCCAGATCCTTAATTGTTTTAATTTGCATTGTATATCTTTGGAATTCATCCGGCTGAACATAATCTTCAAATCCCTCGGAAGATGTACCAAGTCTTGCCAAAAGCCTATTTCTGACCAATCTGTCTGGGGTTCTTTCGCCTTCTTCAATTCTATACATCATTGACTCCGAGTACAGTCCGCATCCCAAAGTCGCTAAAGTAACTCCTTTATTTTTTCTCACCATAGCCAAAAATCTGTTAAAAGAAATACCATCCTGCACGCCTGCTTATCTCCTTGTTCGTAAACCATTTTTTAATGTCGAGCCATGTGCAATTTTCTTAAAACTTGTGCCCACAATTACCACAGAACACTCCGTTTGAATCCACTTCCGCACCGCATTCCGGGCAGTATCGCATGCGAGGCATCTCCTCAGTAGGAACATCCTCGGGGTCTGGTGTTGGCTGTGCTTCGCCTGTATCCACCTCCGGTAGTCCGCCAGCCTCTGGCATCTCCGGTGCCTTGCTACCGCCACCGATTCGATTGGCGATGACCAAAAGGACGATCCATACAATCAGGCAAATCCACGCTACAATCATCAGTCTGGTGCCCATGTTCTTCCAAGCAGTTCT
Organism: Lachnospiraceae bacterium; assembly: GCA_015056765.1. Lineage (GTDB taxonomy): Bacteria > Bacillota > Clostridia > Lachnospirales > Lachnospiraceae > SIG336. The sequence goes on along the minus strand of SVFQ01000030.1, from coordinate 5,796 downwards.
GGTCATCAGGGTATCTGTAATCTGATTATAGGTACCGGTCTCCAAAACGGAGATTAGGTCATTACCGCGAATTGTGTCAGTCATGGTCTGATAACGATAGAAGGCATAGCCTGCACCACCTGCAGCATAAAGCATAGCCAGGAACGGCACTGTCTGTAGCAGGGCCCAAAGCATTCTTACAATACCATAGCCTTTTTTGTGTCCTCTAAGGCCTACCAACACCAGGATGAGGAAGGTCAAAAGACCTGCTCCGCCTATCATCAGCCACTTGTTCGGCAATCCCTTGCCTGCATCTCCTGTCGCACTACCATAGCCGTCACCGCAGATTACTTGCACGGTTCTAGTAGCTTTGATTCCGTAGGTATTCTCACTGACCAGTTCTACCAGGTTTTCTCCTTTTTCCAAAGGGACTTCTATCTGGAATGCACCGCCCTCTAAAAGCTCTACGGCTTCACCATTTACCGTCAACTTAGCATCCAGATCTGTTTTGCCTCGCAGGGTCACTTTTTTATCTGATGTGAGGATGCGGTCTTCCACACCATAGAGGTAAATGACCGGAGGAAGATTCTGCACGGTGATGGTTTTCAGCACACTGTAGGATAGGCCTGCTGCCACCGTATAGCGCACTTCCACCTCATTATTATCGCCCAGTTCCAGCGGGACGGATAAATCACCCTCACCATTTACACGATATACTTCCGACTTCTCTCCCATGCTGATACGCACCGGGATGGTCTCACTGCCTGCTTGATAATGTACACTCATCATCAAATCCCCGGTAGCCTCCGGCGTATCGATAGACATAGTTACCGCTGGTTTTACCGGCACCAGTCTGGTGTACTCTGCTGCAAAGCTCTCTCTATAGATGGGACGAAGTACCACAGTCACATCTCCACCAGCCAGGTCGATATTAGCGGTATCCTTTTGAATATTTCTTTCAAAGGTATTCTCATAAAGAGGCGTTCCATCCGCTGCTGCGATTCCTACATACATCTGGTCGTAGGTATCTTCGATGGCGCTCCAATCCAGTTCCAAAATACCATCCGTCAGATTCAAGCAAAGATCAATCTTGGATTCGTCTCCAGGCTGCGTGTGTCCGGAGATGGTAAGTTCCTTATCCAACGTAGCACTTGCCGTTACCTCCAATTCACTAGGCAAGGTAATGACCGCTTCCATAGAAAGCGTATAAGTACCATCCGGAAGAGCAGATACATCCAATGTCGTATCGTCTTCTCGATTGGTGTATCCGGATGTCTGAGTCAAAAGCATCCGTCCATTTCCTAACTGTGTATCGGTACGCTGTGCATAGATGTACCAATCGAAATAGGTATCCTCATCATATGTCGCTTTCGTATGTACTTTGACAGAATCTCCTTCCATCGGGTCCATGGTAAAGCTTTCCACCGACAAGGGTTTTGTCCAGTCATAGATTTCACACTCAAACTTCTTATCACCGGAGATGGTGTACTCACCTGCCGGAGCATCCTCCAGATACAGATACAGCGTGGTCTCACCTTCATCGTAACCTGTGAAGTCTTCCTTTCCACCGTAGTTCTTTCCGTTGGGATCTGTCACCATGACATTAGGCTGCGCCCCTTCATAAAAGATGACTAAGGAAATATCCCTTTGCACCTCATTGGTCACAGTCACGGTCTCTAACGCCAGAGCCTGTAAGGGCAGAAACCCCCAGGAAAGGATGGCCATCACCAAAATGGCCAAGCCTATATTCTTTTTTCTCTTTTCGAATTGCAAACTCATATCAATTCCCTTATCGAATTACAATTGTATTGCTTCATCTAGTACGATGGAGGTACCATTCCGTACCACTACGCCGAAGCAGTATTTGCCATTATGCTGCTGATACATGCCTAGGAACACTTCACCACTAACTTCTTTCTCATGAGAGAAGAACCACCATTCAAAACGGTACTTACCGTGTCCCTCTGTATCACTTCCTACCACTTTATTAGAGATAGCTACCTCTTCACTTCCGCCGATATCCACCAGGCAATTTGCAAGTTCCAGTTTAAAACCTTTGCTCAACTTTCCTACAATACCATTGATACCCACGCCATCATAGCCTATCAGGGAATTAGAATAATCCATATTCATACCCAGTTTGATAGATGCACTGCCCAGTTCTACAGCCTCGAAAGCTTTCAGAGTTGTCTCCACCCCGATGTACGGGTTCTTAAAGCGCAGATTCAGCTTCGTATCATCCAAAGACAAGAGGGAAATATCTCCGGTAAACTTCTTCAGTTTCGGGAAGAATGCAGAAACCTTCGCCAGGGAGATATCACACTGACCTTGCAAAGTAGCATTAAATACTTCTTGCCAGGTACTTGGACCACCCATATCCGTTACGCCTAAAGCGAAATCAGAGAAGGTGATGGGCATACCGCAAATGGTGGTGTTGATTTCATGATCTGCATACAGCATGATTTCATCCAAGCCCTCTTTGTACTTGATACTAAAGCCTACACCGTCACATAGCATAGCGATATTGGTAGTGATTTTGAACTCGTACTCGTCATCCTTTGTATTGATCTTCAGCTCCATGTCATCCAGATTTACATACATAGGCATGTTACAAAGCTTCGCCTGCGAGAAGTTCTTTTTATCACTGCTCTCTAGTTTAAGTTCAAACTTACAATCTACAGCACTCTGGGATACAATCAGCACCTCCTCATGCTCCTGACCGAACGCAAATGGGCTCTCATATCCTGCCACATCCAGGAGCTTATCCTGGAATGGAAGCTCCGTTGTAAATCGATTGAAGTTCACCTCCATGCGGTCCGGATATAACTCTACGCCGGGCGTAGACAGGGTGAGCAAATCTTGAATCATGATGCCTTGGCCTAATACTGCACTTTGCACTTTGAAGGCATCATCATCCGGTGACCTGCCATCATTACGATACAGCGTGAAATCTGTCATCGGTCTAACACTGATTGTACGACCTACCTTCGCCATACCTTTTGCAAAGAGGTTCAGGTCCGGATCATTTGGTCTAAAGCTTACATTGAAAGCAGAAGACTTCATGACTACAGAATCTGCCGTCTTCACATCACCTACCAGGCTGACACCACCGGTGAAGCTGAGCCAGTCATTCATGCGGACATAGCCAGACATGGTGGTAGCGTTAGAAGTCTGTCCTATGGTAGATGCTTCAAATACATAGGAGCCAAAACGCACCACGTGCAAGTCTCCACTGGTGACGATAAGGCCTGACTTAAATACAGCACGTTTGCCATTTACCGTCACATACACATCGTATTCACCGCAGGCTACTTTCGCAGGTACCGTCACTTTCCATGCCGTATCCTTTGCGTATTTCGAAGTATCTTTCTCGTATTCACATTTCAGGTCATAGCTGACACCTGACTTGATGCTTACTTTGATATTCAGTTTTTCTTCCAGGCCTTTTCCCCTTAGATAGATGGTCTGGTCTACGGTAGACTTATAGAGGAGTCTGGTATCAAATCCGGAGATGGTGATGCCATCTAACACCACATCATATTTTTCACCAAGAGAATCTTCTAACTCGGAGTTATCCACCAAACTATAATTCTTTACGTCATAAATCTTGCTATCTTTATTCCACTCTACCTGCAAACGACGATCTGTCTGCAAGGTATCTGCCGCTGTGTAGGTGATTCGGTAGCGGTTCTTACTCATCTGATACAGATAGTTATAAGTAGTCTGCAAAGTAGCAGAATTACTTACGAAGGTGTATTTACCACCACAGGTACCGGAATAGGTGCTCAACACAGCAGAATCCACGTCAGCACCCAGACCCATGGAGTAGATGACCGTATCCCTGTCACTGCAGCTCTTCTTCAGCTCATAGAGTCTGTCTCCATCCGGTGCACTATCCTGGCCATCTGACATGAGAATGATGACGTTCATACGCTCTCCGGCCTGCATCTGATCAAGTGCAGAGGATACACCGCCGTAGATATTGGTGCCACCGAAGGCTCCCATGTTATCGATAGCTGCCTTCAATTGTCCCGCATTGGAACCAAGGCCTGCACTGGCATTTCCCAGCACACCACCGTCAAAGGATACGATACCTACCTTTACATCACTGGATAAGCCGTTTACAAAAGCACCTACAGCACTCTTTAAGTTGGCGATTTTGTCGCCTTCCATACTGCCGGAGTTATCGCACACCAGGATGATATTGACACCCTTATCTTCCAGTTTCTCTACCTTATAATCCGGAATCTCGATATCGCAATCGTAGACTCTGACATTCTCTTTGAACTTCTCAGCAGTGTCCGCAATGGATTCGTCTAAAGAAATGATGGAAGTCACCGTCTCAAACTGTTTCGCATCGATAGAAGCGATGTTCAGAGACGCTGTCATCTGGTTCACTTGGGTAGTCACATGCTGCGCAAAATCTTTCTCCTCTGTTACAACATCTTCCGGAGTGATTCCAAGTCCGCTTGTTGCCGAACCCGGATTTTGCGTGTCTTCGCTTGCCTCTTCATCCCAGTCAGTATCTTCATCTGTATCCCAATCCGCTTCGCCAGCGTCATAGTCATCACTACGATTGCCAGCGTCCACCTTCAGTTTCCTAGGCCCCATGTTGTCCACAAGTTCCTGGGTCACTTCATCGATTTGCTTTAGGCCTTCTGTATTCTCTTTATCCTCTAGAATCTCATTTAACTCACGAACAGGCTCTGCGTAAGCAGGGTCTTCACTGTCGCCTGCTGTCAAAAGCGCCTCACGTAAGTACTCTGTAGAGACTGTCTCATTATCCTCTTCATAGAATACACGAGACAGTTCCATGTACAGCTTTGAAGACTCTGTCTCCTCGTCCTTCTCTGCCTGACGAGCCATATCTTCCTTCAGGTTCTGCTGGAAGGCATCCAAGCTATCGTATTCTGAGTAGTCCAGAGAAGCCATGGCCTGATCCACGATTTCCTGATCACGCTCTGTCAGCTCCATGTCGGAAGTCTGATCCTGGATCCATTCTTTCAGGGTATCCGCCTCTTCCTGGAGATTCTCCAGATAAGGGCTATCCTCTAACACATCCTCATCGATGGCGCCCTGACGCACCAGATCAGATAGCATCAGAAGTTCTTCTGCTGTCTCATTGGTTCTAGCATATTCCACTACCGCATCATAGTCTTCTTTATCTAAGAGTCCCCTCAAATACTCTTCGCGAACGTAGGGCACATCCAGAGCTTCCGGCATCTTTTCAAAGATTTCCTCTAAGTCTTTGACATCATTTTTCGCGATGGCTTCTGCCAAATCGTCGATGAAATCCTGTTCGCCGTCCTTCTCCTCTTTGTCTTTTTTATCCTCTGCATCTGCTTCTAACAGATCATCATAATCATCTAAATCTTTTACAGACAGGTCCAACATGTCGCAGATGGCTTTAGCCCCATCCTCATTTCCTTTGGCATACTCCAGGGCAGCCCAGGCTTTCAGATAGGTATCGTTATACTCAGAAGTCTCCGCATAGATATCCAGCACTTCCTCTGCCCGCTCTAAGTCTCCATCTTCTAAGTACTTCATGGCCAGCTGCAGCATCACTTTGTCCTGACCGGCCAGGTGGGTTTCATTCTCTACATCCACCACCTGCTCAGATTTCTCTACGTAGCTTGCCATGGCATGCATGCCAAAAGCCGCCGGCACTAAAAATAGAGTCGTCAGGATCCACACCAAACGGCTCTGTTTACGAAAGACTGCCAGCAAAATACCCACCACTGCCAGCACTCCATATATTCCAATGATTTGTAAATTCATACCCTAAGCCCCTTCAAAAAAACTCTCTACATTATACCA
>SVFQ01000029.1 GCA_015056765.1 Lachnospiraceae bacterium | reverse complement strand
TTTGGCTCCGTGGTCAAGTGGTTAAGACATCGCCCTTTCACGGCGGTAACACGAGTTCGAACCTCGTCGGAGTCACTATTAAAGGATTTGGACCTTTAGCTCAGTTGGTTAGAGCAACCGGCTCATAACCGGTCGGTCCTGGGTTCGAGTCCCCGAAGGTCCACTATGGCCCAGTGGCTCAGTTGGTTAGAGCGCCGCCCTGTCACGGCGGAGGTCACGGGTTCGAGTCCCGTCTGGGTCGTTCCAAATTAAAACGTAATATGGGATCTTAGCTCAGCTGGGAGAGCATCTGCCTTACAAGCAGAGGGTCATAGGTTCGAGCCCTATAGGTCCCACTTGATCATAACAGCATATGCTGTTTGATATAAACGCCGGCGTGGCGGAACTGGCAGACGCCCGGGACTTAAAATCCCGTGGGTAGCGATACCCGTACCGGTTCGATTCCGGTCGCCGGCAGTAAAAGAATCGTAGAAATACGGTTCTTTTTTTATTTGATTTATTCTTGTCATTTTTTTACAGTGTAAAAAGATTAGTCTTGCATTTTTTATAATTAGGACTATAATTTATGTAAATATTAATATGCTCACATGTAGTTCTGAAAACTACATACATCGACACGACGAATCAGTCTGAAACGATAGAAACTAAAACTATTCTTGTGGTGCCGTTTTAAGCAGAGTGTTTAAGTAAAGGAGGATAAGAAGATGGCAATTAGATTTGCTGATATTAAACACAAGGCGGAACGTCATACCATGTCCCTTATCGTAGATCATTATCTGAAGGATATTCAGAATCCTGACACGAGAAGAGAAACCTATTTGAAGCTAGTAGATTATGCAGAAAAATTCTACGGTAACGGTGCGAAAAAAGAAAACATCGAGAGAGTAAGAGAAGCTTTTCAGGACCCAAATAACAGATGGGTAAACTACATCAGTAAAGTAGTAGAAGAAACCAATCCGGAATATGCAAAAAAGATGATGTTAAATCTTGGATATGAGGCATTTTTCCGTGGTACGAAAATGATTCGTGCCAATCGTGAAAAATATGGCTGTAATATTCCTTGGCTCATTCTTTTCGATCCTACCTCAGCTTGTAATATGCATTGCGTAGGATGCTGGTCCGGTACTTATGGACACAAGAATAACCTCACTTTTGAGGATATGGACAAGATTGTAACAGAGGGCAAAGAACTTGGTGTATACCTTTATATGATGACCGGTGGTGAGCCTCTCGTCCGGAAAAAAGACATTTTGAAACTCTGTGAAAAGCATAATGACTGTATGTTTGCTGCATATACCAATTCTACATTGATTGATGAAGAATTATGCAAAGAGGTAGTGAAACTGGGAAATTTGACCTTTATGCTGTCTATAGAGGGGACTCCAGAGACAAATGATGCACGACGTGGAGTAGGTCACTATGAAGCTGTTATGAAGGCTATGGATTTATTGAAGAAGTATGGCATTGTATTTGGTACTTCTATCTGCTACACCAGGGCAAATATCGAAGCTGTTACCAGTGAAGATTTCTTCCGTTTTATTGCTTCTAAAGGCGCTAGATTTGGTTTCTTCTTCCATTTCATGCCTGTAGGTAATAATGCGGTACCGGAGCTGATGCCTACTGTAGAACAGCGTAAAAAGATGATACAGCAGATTCGCTATATTCGATCCAAAGATTGTGATATCGACTTTTACCCTATGGACTTCCAAAACGATGGAGAATTCGTAGGAGGATGTATCGCAGGTGGACGTAACTACTTCCACATTAATTCCAGAGGAGACGCCGAACCATGTGTATTCATCCACTTCTCTGATAGCAATATCCATGAAAAATCCATTTTGGAGATGCTGCAGAGCCCTCTATTTATGAAATATCATGAAGGACAGCCTTTTAACCGTAATCATCTGCGTCCGTGCCCTATGCTGGAAAATCCAGACATGCTACGTAAAATAGTGGCAGAAACAGGGGCGCACGGCACAAATGAAGAGTCAGATGAGTCTGTAGAGCATTTGTGCAGCAAATGCGATGCATATGCGAAAGAATGGGCTCCTGTAGCGGATGAAATCTGGAAGCATCAGATTCATAAAAAACCGGCCTACGAGAACTATAGCAAGGAAAAACGTGAAGACAGCAGCCTTGCCGGATTCGACAAGCCTGTTAAGAAAAATATCTCATAGTAATGCAACCATATGGCAGGATGCCCCGGAAAAGGGAATCCTGCCATAAACAGTTGCATAAATCTCAAAATATGGTACGATAGTCAGGTACTGCCATAGAGAAATGAGGTTTACTGTGAAAAAGATAAAAGCGTTATATAAGAAATACGAAGAAATTATCAATTATTTGATTGTAGGTGTATTGACTACCATTGTTAGTTGGATTGCTTACGGCCTTTGTCGATTTGTATTAGACGTACAAAACAGCAACTTCCAGATGCAAGTAGCGGTACTGATTCGCTGGTTTGCCGGCGTGGTATTTGCCTATTTTACCAATCGTAAGTATGTATTTAAAAGCGAGAATCCCAATAAGTTCAAAGAATTCTGCAGCTTTACATCATCCCGTATTGTAACTTATGTAATGGATGCAGTCATTATGGCATTCTTACCGGGCTTATTACCTGCTAAATGCTTTGGCCTGGACGCAGACTGGATGGCTACTTTGATCTCAGCAGTATTGGTTACGATTACAAACTACGTATTTAGTAAATTCTTAGTATTTACAAAGAAGAAGGATAATAATTCAGAAGAAGCAAAGTAGCAATTCTTGAAGAAAGAAACAAATAAATATAGTCTCAGGTGATGATAAAAAAATCTTCGAAAAATAGTAAAAAAGTTCTTGACATTGACCTGCTATCGAGATAATATAGAAAGGTACTGATGAGACGCCAACTCCCACGGAGAGCGGACTTTCAGACATAGATGTGTGTGTAGCTCAGCTGGATAGAGCGTTTGGCTACGGACCAAAAGGTCGTGGGTTCGAATCCTATCACACACGCGATAAAGACCATGGAGTTTTCCATGGTCTTTTTTCTTTTGCAGACCTCGTGCGCCCTATCACACACATAACAAAGACCGGCTGGAAAGCCGGTCTTTTGAGTGAAAATGTATTGTAGATGGGGATTAGCCCATAACTACTTCAACGTGGTATTCTTTTTTGCCTTTCTCGTAAGGGATGACAGTTCCTTCTACTTCTTTGCCATCTACGATAAGCTTCTGAACGCCTTTTTCTACGTGATTAGGGTTCTTTACATCGATGAAGTACTTACCTTCGCGGAAGCTTCTTTCGATGCTGAAATCGCCAAAATCAGATGGTGTACAAGGATCTACGGAAAGACCTTTGTGAGTAGGATATACACCCAGGATGTACTGGCTGATATTGCAGAAGGTCCAAGCTGCTGTACCTGTCAGCCAGCTGTTCTTACCTTCGCCGTGGAACTTCGCATCTTTACCACCTACCATCTGACAGTAGATGTAAGGCTCAGTTCTGTGAATCTCACTGAATTCTTCTACATAAGCAGGGCAAGTCTTCTGATAAATCTCAAAAGCACGATTACCGTGGCCTAATACAGTTTCTGCGATAGAAACCCAAGGGTTATTATGGCAGAAAATACCAGCATTCTCTTTGTATCCCGGTGGATAGGAGGATACTTCGCCAAGCTCTAAGTGATACCTGGTGTATGCAGGCTGCAGAATCATGATACCGTACTTGGTGTCTAAGCGTTCCTTTACAGAAGTAAGGGCTTTTTCAGCAAGACCTTCTTTGATACCTACGCCGGCAAGTACACAGAAGCCCTGAGGTTCGATGTAAATCTGGCCTTCTTCGCATTCTTTGGAACCAACTTTGTCACCATGTGCATCATAAGCACGCAGGAACCAGTCACCGTCCCAACCATACTGAAGGATTGCATCATACATGGTCTGTACTTCTTTTCTTGCTCTAGCGGCTTCCGCATCGTCGCCCATCAGTTCGCAAAGCTGTGCATATTCTTCACCGTATTTTACATACATACCGGCGATGAATACAGACTCTGCTACAGGGCCTTCAGAAGGACCAAAGGTCTGGAAGGATTCACCGGGATGAGCACTGAAGCAGTTCAGGTTCAGGCAGTCATTCCAGTCCGCACGACCAATCAGTGGAAGACCGTGAGGTCCTTTGTGAGTGGTAGTGAAATCAAAGGAGCGTTTTAAGTGTTCCATCAGAGGTTTTGCAACGCTCATATCGTTATCGAAAGGTACGATTTCTTCCAGAATGCTGGTATCACCGGTCTCACGTACGTAAGCGCTGGTACCTGCAATCAGCCACAATGGATCATCGTTGAATCCGGAACCGATATCGGAGTTACCTTTCTTGGTCAGAGGCTGGTACTGATGGTATGCAGAACCATTCTCGAACTGAGTGGAAGCGATATCGATGATTCTTTCTCTTGCACGGTCCGGAATCAAATGTACGAAACCGAGTAAATCCTGGCAGGAATCTCTAAAGCCCATACCACGGCCGATACCGGACTCGTAGTAGGAAGCGGAACGGGACATATTGAAGGTAACCATGCACTGGTACTGGTTCCAAATGTTAACCATACGGTTTACCTTTTCCTGAGAAGAGGTTACATGGTATTTGCTTAAAAGTCCCTTCCAATAATCGGATAATTCAGCGAAAGCAGCGTCTACTTTTTCTACAGTGTTGTATTTGTCTAACAGAGCAAAAGCAGGTTTTTTGTTTACTACGCCAGGTGCTTCCCATTTGTCATCTTCCGGATTTTCGATATAAGCCAGTACGAAGATGTAGGTCTTTTCTTCACCGGCAGCAAGGCTGATGTTTAACTGGTGAGAAGCGATTGGAGACCAGCCGCTAGCTATAGAGTTAGTAGCTTTGCCTGCAAGTACTGCGTCTGGTCTGTCAGGACCATTGTATGCGCCAAGGAAAGCATCTCTGCTGGTATCGAAACCGTCTACTTTTGCGTTTACAGAGTAGATCGCATAGTGATTACGGCGTTCTCTGTACTCAGTTTTGTGGAAAATAGTAGAATCTACTACTTCTACTTCACCGGTACTTAAGTTACGCTGGAAGTTCTTCATATCATCATCTGCATTCCACAGACACCACTCTACATAAGAGAAAAGCTGGAAGTCTTTTGCTGCAGAGGAAGTATTCTTTACGGTTACTTTCTGAATTTCGCAGTTATCCTTAGTAGGAACGAAGGACAGTACGCTGGCCTGAATACCGTTTTTCTCACCGGTGATGCGGGTGTAACCGATACCGTGACGGCATTCGTATTTATCCAGTTCGGTGCGAACAGGCTGCCAACCTGGATTCCAGATTGTATCACCATCTTTGATATAGAAGTATTTACCATTGTTGTCGTAAGGCACATTGTTGTAACGATATCTGGTCAAACGAAGCAGCTTTGCATCTTTGTAGAAACTGTAGCCACCTCCAGTATTCGAAATCAATGAAAAGAATTCGTTAGTACCTAAGTAGTTAATCCAAGGTAGTGGGGTTCTGGGAGTTTCAATTACGTACTCCTGATTGGCATCATCAAAGAAACCAAATTTCATATATGAGTTCTCCTTTCCTATTATCAAAGGAAAAGTAAACGTTTAAGTAAATGGACGCACTTCTCCCATGAATATTCTTCATCTATTATAAATTGCCTGCAAGAAAAAAACTATAGGCGAGTCTGCGGGATTATGGGAGGTTTTACTGTGCGAAATGTCGAAAAAACAAACTTGAAATAGTATCGTAAACCTTTATAATTGAATCATAGGTTACGAAAAAAGAATGGGGACTCGAAAACGTTTTAGGAAATCCCCGTTCAAGCAGGAGGGGATATGACATCATTAAAAGACGTAGCAGAGGCGTGTGGCGTTTCTGTGGCAACAGTAAGTAAAGCACTTCGTGATCAGTATGACATCGGAGAAGAGACCAAAGAATATATCAAAAAGATTGCGGATGAAATGGACTATCATCCCAATTCCATGGCGAGAGCACTAAAAACCAGACGCACCGGTAATATCGGCGTTTTGTTTGTGGATGAAGCCCAAAGCGGATTAACCCATGACTTCTTTTCCAGAGTATTGGATGGATTTAAAAGAGGCATTGAGGAAGAGGGCTTCGATCTGACTTTTATCAATGCGTCTGCAGAAGGCAGGGAGGGTATGACCTTACTGCAGCATTGCCGTTATAGAGGGTATGACGGTGTGGCACTAGCCTGCATAGATTTCGAGCATCCGGAGGTGAAAGAGCTTGTACAAAGCGAGCTTCCGGTTGTGACCATCGACTATGCTTTTGAAAATTGCACCGTGGTGCGTTCTGATAATGCCGGCGGTGAGGAGCAGCTCGTGCAGTACCTGTATGACATGGGACATAGGGATATTGCAGTGATTCATGGTAAGGATTCTTTTGTGACCAGAGAGCGTCTTGCCAGCATTCAGGCCACAGCTAAGAAGCTTGGTATGACCATCAGACCTGAGTGCATCATGCTGGCGGCTTATCGAGACGTGGATGCTACTGCAGCATGTACCAGAAAGCTTTTACAGATGCCAAAGGTACCTACTTGCATCATGTGTCCGGATGATTACTCCTCTTTAGGCGCCAGAAATGTCATTCAGGAAATGGGCATGGTAGTGGGAAAGGATATTTCCATCACCGGTTTTGACGGCATATGGCTGGCCAGCAGACTGCACCCGGCCCTTACTACCGTGAAGCAGAATACATCTGAAATCGGCCTTGCTGCAGCACGAAACCTGACTGAGCAGATTTCACATGCTGATAAAATGGGAGCGCAGAATATCTCGATTCCCACTACTTTGGTAAAGGGAGAAACTGTGGCGAAAGTCTGAACATCTTGTGAATTTGACCAAATTTCTTGAACAGGTATGACTTTTTATGGTACATTTGACCCATGGACAGAGAATCTTTTATTACAGAACTCAGAATGGCACTATCCGGAAAAGTGAATCCGGCAGTCATCGAAGAGAATATTTCTTATTATAATGAATATATCACCGGGCAGGTGAGGATGGGACAGACGGAAGAAGAGGTGTTAGACGCCTTGGGGAATCCCAGACTAATCGCCAAATCCATTATCGAAGCGACAAAGCATGCCGAGGGTACTGACTACTATCAGGAAGGGGATACAGAAAGTTATCAGGATAGTCAGGATACAGAACCGGTTCCGGCTACCTTGTGGCAGAAACTGGCAGTAGTATATCGCAACCTTCCCGCCTGGGGAAAAACCACAGTTCGCACACTTGGCGTAGTGGTAGGTGCTGTGGTATTATTTCAACTAGCGAAAGTACTAGTACCGATTTTGCTAGTCGTATACCTTTTTTGGTTTCTTCGTCGTTTATTTAGAGGGGACGATTTGTATTAATGAGTGAATTTGAATACATTGCTCCATGTCATTTTGGCTTAGAGGCCATTTTGAAAAGAGAAATTGGAGACTTGGGATACGAAATCACGGAGGTGGAGGATGGCCGTGTCAGCTTTAAAGGTGACGAGGCCGCTATCTGCAGAGCAAATATCTTTTTGCGTTCCGCAGAGCGTATCCTTTTAAAAGTAGGAAGCTTTACGGCCACTACTTATGATGAATTATTTGAGGCGACAAAGGCTTTGCCGTGGGAAGCTTATATCCCGGAAAATGGTAAGTTTTGGGTGACAAAGGCTGCCAGCGTAAAGAGCAAGCTTTTCAGTCCTTCAGATATTCAGTCTATTATGAAAAAAGCTATGGTGGAAAGGCTTAAGGGCGTGTATCACATGACCTGGTTCCCGGAGGACGGGGAGTCTTTCCCTATTCGTGTGTTCTTAAAAAAGGACGTGGTGACAGTAGGTTTAGATACCACGGGAGAGTCTTTGCATAAGCGTGGCTATCGTAAGTTTACGCCCAAAGCGCCTATTGCAGAGAATTTGGCAGCAGCCCTTATTATGCTGACACCTTGGAAACAGGACCGTATTTTGGTGGATCCTTTCTGCGGAAGTGGTACGATTCCCATTGAAGCGGCGATGATGGCGGCTAATATGGCACCCGGCATGAACCGCGAATTTACTGCGGAGACATGGGCTCATCTGATTCCCAAGAAAGCCTGGTATCAGGCTGGAGAAGAGGCTGTGTCCCTGATTCGAAATGATGTGGATACGGATATTCAGGGCTATGATTTGGACCCTGAGTGTGTGGAAATGGCTAGAAAGAATGCGGCTCTGGCAGGAGTGGACCATCTGATTCATTTCCAAAGACGTCCTATGGCTGAGCTTTCTCATCCGAAGAAATACGGCTTTATCATCACCAACCCACCATACGGTGAGCGTCTGGAAGAGAAAAAGGACTTGCCGGCACTGTATCGCACCCTTGGGGAGCGCTATCGTATGCTGGACAGCTGGTCTATGTATATCATCACGGCCTATGAGCAGACAGAAAAAGACATCGGTAAAAAGGCAGACAAAAACCGTAAAATCTATAACGGTATGATGAAAACATATTTTTATCAATATATGGGACCAAAGCCACCTAGGAGAAGCAACTAAATGGATAAATTAATGCGTATTGTTGCTTTTGTGGGAGGTCTTTTCTTTGCTTTATCTATGGGGGTAGTCCTATATTTAGGTACCCATAAGACAGTGGTGGTGGCAGAATCTGCTACAAGCACTGTAGAGAATAGTTACACATCCCAGACAAGAGCACTGGAGCAGGAACTTCATATCGCAGCAGAGAATACCTCGGATAGCTATCTTTACTTGCCGTTGCAGGATAATGTCAAAGCGGAAAACATCAACATGCAAAGCGCTTTTCTGTTTCAAGGAGTCGGTATCGAAGTAGAAGGTGCGGAGGGCTATTTCTATGAGACAAATGAGCTTTCCGGACGAGTAAATGTGGTGAAATCCGCAACCTATCAGCAGATTGGCAGTAAGACTCACGTGCTTTTGGAATTTAGCGACGTGTTTGAATGCTCCAGCCGTGTGGATGGTAACCGCTTGGTAATCAGTCTGCACAAGCCCAAAGATATTTATCAGAAAATCGTGGTAATTGATGATAGAATGCAGGTGGCAGGCGGCACAGAAGCGCACCGTATCACCACAAGCGTGGAAGAGAAAATCCGCACCATACTTACTACGGACGGCTATAGAGTCTACTATACCGGAGCCAGTGAAAACGTAACGGATATGGACGTGATCAATCTGGTGAATCGAGCCGGCGCGGATATTTACATCGGGCTTCAATTATCCAGAGACAATGATATGCAGGTTTTAGGGACGAAAGTCTACTATAACGGGGACTACTATATCCCATGGCTTACCAATGCAGAACTGGCGGATTCCCTGGAAAAAGCAGTGGTTACAGCAGTACAGGGCAAAGGCCTGGGCATAGAAAAATGTGGCCAGTATGATTTGCTTCGCTTTATGGAGATCCCGGCAGCCAGAATTTCGTTAGGCTATATCAGCTCTGATAAAGAAGGGGCACTACTTAGACAGAATAATTATCAGCAAGTCTTGGCGGAAAGTATCTGTCAGGTGTTGCAGGAGGATGTACAGTGAAAATTATTTTCGCAACAGGGAATAAAGACAAAATAAAGGAAATCCGTGCGATTTTTGGGGATAGAGTGGAAGAGGTGCTCACCATGAAAGAAGCCGGTATCGATATCGATATCGAAGAAAACGGCACCACCTTTTTAGAGAATGCGTTGATTAAAGCTAGAAGCGTAGCAGCTCATTGCGATGCCATCGTCATGGCAGATGATTCAGGTCTTGTCATCGATGCGTTAAATGGAGAGCCTGGTGTGTATTCTGCCCGCTATTTGGGGAGAGATACCTCTTATCATGAGAAGAATCAGAACCTGATTGAAAGATTAGCAGGAAAAGAAGGCGAAGAAAGAAGCGCCAGATTTGTTTGCGCCATTGCAGCAGTGATGCCGGATGGCAGAGAGTTTACCTCCGAGAAAACTATGGAGGGACAGATTGGCTTTGAGGAAAAAGGTGAGAATGGCTTTGGCTATGACCCTATTTTCTTTTTACCGGAATACGGCAAATATTCAGCGGAACTTGCTCCGGAAGAGAAAAACCGCATCAGCCACAGAGGCAAGGCTTTACGAGACATGGAAGAACAGCTAAAGGATGTACTATAAGATGAAAGTACTCATCGTCAGTGACACTCACGGCAGAGGTGCCGATTACAGCAAGTTAATACGAAAGATTGCGCCTATGGACTTAGTGATCCATTGCGGGGATTTAGAGGGACAGGAGCATGAAATAGAGGCGGTTACCAGACAGGTGTGTGGATGTCCTGCGGTGATGGTGGCCGGCAACAATGACTTCTTTTCCAGTCTGAAAAATGAAGTGACACTGGAATTAGAGGGCCATAAGATTTTGGTGACCCATGGACACTCCTATTATGTCAGCATGGGGCCGGAATTTATCCGCCAGGAGGCCAAAGCCAGAGGGTATGATATGGTATTCTATGGACATACCCACAAGCCCCTTTTGGATCAGACAGACCCGGAGATTACCCTTTTAAATCCGGGAAGCCTATGCTACCCCAGACAGGAGGGGAGACTGCCCAGCTATGCCGTCATGACGATCGAGCCGGATGGCTACACACATTTCAGCATTTGCTACATCGACAGAGACTTTTATGGCTAAAACTTAACCTTTTCTTTTCGTAATTTGAAAGCCTTTTGAAAAAAAATTAAAAAATTTAAAAAAGGTTGTTGACAAGGTGTGGGGGATGCCATATAATAGTCATTGCGTCACGACGAAAGGGACGCAAAAAAACCTTCGGGGTGTGGCTCAGCTTGGCTAGAGCGCCTGGTTTGGGACCAGGAGGTCGCAGGTTCGAATCCTGTCACCCCGAC
>SVFQ01000008.1 GCA_015056765.1 Lachnospiraceae bacterium | reverse complement strand
AGGTCTGTCAGGTCATAGACCAGGCCGGCTTAATTGACTGGGTAAGTGGTTTTGAAAAGAAGCCTAGAAGAGTTTTTGTGGTCCATGGAGAAGATGGAGTCTGCACCAGCTTTGCAGGACTGCTGCACCATGAGCATGGGTTTACCACCTATGCGCCATACAGTGGTACGGAGTTTGATTTGTTGCACGATAAGCTTCTATATGAAGCATCCCCGATTCCGGTACAAAAGAAAGTCTTTTTGGTATCTTCTGTATACGAGCGCTTAGTGGCTGCAGGTAAGAGACTGATGGCAGTTATCGAAGGCAACCAGGGTGGTACCAATAAAGATCTGGCGAAATTTGCAGACCAGATCAATGCCCTTTGCGATAAATGGGTGCGCTAGAGTAAGTGGACATGCGGCCAACAATGGCCATGAAATAGACACAAGAATGGAATAAACAAGGGAGAGTGGAATGAGTAAAGCAGATCAGATTTTTATCGATATGTGCAAAGATATTTTGGAAAATGGTACCAGTACAGAAGGGGAAAAAGTAAGACCTCACTGGGAAGACGGTACGCCGGCTTATACCATCAAGAAGTTCGGCGTAGTGAACCGCTACAACCTGGCAGAAGAATTCCCGATTCTGACTTTGCGCAGAACTGCGCTGAAATCTGCCACAGATGAACTTCTTTGGATTTGGCAGAGAAAGTCCAATAATATCCATGATTTAAACAGCCACATCTGGGATGAATGGGCTGATGAAAACGGCTCTATCGGTAAGGCTTATGGCTATCAGATGGGCGTGAAGCATCAGTACAAAGAAGGCATGATGGACCAGATTGACCGTGTCATCTATGACCTGAAAAACAATCCGTTCAGCCGTCGTATTATGACCAATATCTATGTGCATCAGGATCTGCATGAGATGAATCTGTATCCTTGCGCCTACTCTATGACCTTTAATGTAACCCAGAAAAAGGGCGACGATAAGTTGACTTTAAATGCCATCCTGAATCAGAGATCCCAGGATGTGCTGGCTGCCAATAACTGGAATGTGGTGCAGTACAGCGTGCTGGTACATATGCTGGCCCAGGTATGTGACATGAAGGTGGGCGAGTTCGTTCATGTCATCGCAGATGCTCACATTTACGACAGACACGTGGACCTTATTAAAGAGCTTATCACCAGAGAGCCAAAGCCGGCTCCGAAATTCTGGATCAATCCGGAAATCCATGACTTTTACGATTTCACACCGGATGATGTAAAGGTAGAAGGCTATGAGACCGGACCACAGATTACAAATATTCCAATCGCGATTTGATGGATGGATACGATGAAACACTAGAAAGGACAGAATATGCAAGCAATCGTAGCAGTAGACGAAAACTGGGCTATAGGAAATAAAGGGGGACTTTTAGTCAAAATCCCTGCAGATATGAAGCGTTTTAGAGAACTGACTACCGGTGGCGTAGTGGTACTTGGACGTAAGACTATCGAGACTTTTCCTGCAGGCAAACCTTTGCAGGGACGTACCAATATCATTCTGAGCAAAAATCCGGAGTACCAGGTGGCAGATGCCATCGTAGCACACAACCCGGAGGAAGTCTTAAAAGCAATTGAGGAGTATGATCCGGATACGGTATTTAATATCGGCGGGGAAAGCATCTATAAGCTTTTACTTCCTTATTGCGATACTGCTTTGGTGACGAAGATTGACCATGCTTACGAGGCGGATGCTTATTTCCCGAATCTGGATAAAGATCCGGAGTGGGAACTGGTGGAAGAAAGTGATGAGCAGGTATATTTTGATTTGACTTATCATTTCTTAAAGTATGCCAGAAAGAAATAAAACTATGTGGATGATAAGAAGAAAACAGGGAAAAAGAATACTGGCCATGCTTTTAGCGTCCCTTTTTCTTTTCTCTACCTATGGTTGCGGGCCCTTTGCGGAAAACACGAAGATTGTGCTTTCTACAGGGCTAGATAGCAATCAGATTTTTCGACTGGATGGGGAAATCTGCACCGAGAAGGAATTCATGGTGTATCTGACCAATCTGCAAAATCGATACGAAAGGGTCTATGGCCCGGAAGTCTGGAATATGGAAGTGCAGGGCGTTTCCATGAAACAGGAAGTCATCGATTCAGTGAAAAAAGAGTTAGAGCAGATCAAGGTTATGAATCTCATGTCTGAAAATTACAAAGTGGTTTTGACAGAGGAGATGAAAACAGCGCTAAAAGACGCTGCTAAGACCTATATACAGTCTTTGACAGAGGAAGAAAAGAAAGCCCTGAATGTAGATGAAAACGATATCTATCAGATGTACGTAGAATATGCCACTTCTTTGCTGGTTTATGATGCTATCATAGCTTCTGTCAATCCGGAAATCAGCGATGATGAAGCCAGAATTATTACGGTAGAGCAAATCGGCGTGAAACTGGCGGAATTACAGGCAGATGGCACTTTAAAACCGGTGTCCGATGATGCCAGAAAGAAGGCCTTAAGCCGGATCAAAGAAGCGAAAAGACGAATCGACCAAGGGGAAGAATTCTCTACATTGGTGGGAGAATACAACGAAATGGGTGAGTCTATCCTGACTTTTGGCCACGGAGAAAAGGAAAAAGCCTATGAAGAGGCTGCTTTCAACCTGGCCAGTGACCAGGTGAGCGATATCGTAGAGACGCCGGAAGCTTACTATCTGATTAAGTGTGACAGTACCTTCAATCAGGAAGAGACAGACAAGAATAAAAGCGCCATTTTGGAAGAACGGAAAAATGCAGCGTTTCAGGAAAAATACCAGGAGTATATTCGAAAAGTAGCAGAAGAAGTAGACGAAGATAAGTATGCCCAAATCGACTTTTTGGAAGTGGATACGACTACAGAATCCTTTTTCAGCACCTTTGATGAATTGGCCGGAAAAACAATCAAAACGAATTATTAGCACTCACATCACGTGAGTGCTAAATTTTTCTTGACTTTCTATTCTGACAGACCTACACTATTTTATGGAGACCAAAGGTCTCCTCTGTTTATGTCTTTTAGAGAACTATGAAAGGACGGTGTTAGTATGGCAGGACAGAAAGGATCTTTATCCATCAATAGCGAGAATATCTTCCCGATTATCAAAAAATGGATGTATTCCGACCAAGATATTTTTTATAGAGAATTGATTTCCAACGGATGTGATGCCATCACCAAGAGAAAGAAACTGGATGTGATGGGAGAAGCATCTCTTCCGGATGATTTTAAAGCTAGAATCGATGTGGTAATTTCTCCGGATCAGAAGACCATTCAAATCAAGGATAATGGTCTTGGTATGACTGAGGACGAAGTTAGCGAATATATTAATCAGATTGCTTTTTCCGGCGCTGCAGACTTCCTGGAAAAATATAAAGACAAAGGTGGCGATGAGCAGATTATCGGTCACTTTGGTTTAGGTTTCTATTCAGCTTTCATGGTAGCAGATGAAGTACATATCGATACCCTTTCCTACAAAGAAGGCGCAGAACCTGTACATTGGGAGTGCGATGGCGGCACAGAGTACTCCATGGAAAAGGGGGAGAGGACTGAAGTAGGTACCACGATTACCTTGTATTTAAATGAGGACTGCCTGAAGTATTGCAATGAGTACGAGGCCAGATCCGTCATCCAGAAATATTGCTCCTTCATGCCTACTGAGATTTACCTCAGCGTAGATAAAGAAGAAGTAGTAGAAGAGGGCAAAGAGCCTGAGAAGAAAGAACCTCAGCTTTTGAACGATCCTACTCCACTTTGGACCAAGAATCCAAGCGAGTGTACCAGGGAAGAATACTTAGAGTTTTATCGTAAGGTATTCTTGGATTATAAAGAGCCTTTGTTCTGGATTCATTTGAATATGGATTATCCATTTAATTTAAAGGGTATTTTATACTTCCCGAAGATCAACATGGAATATGAATCCATCGAAGGTAAGATTAAACTATACAACAATCAGGTATTTATCGCAGATAATATCAAAGAGGTTATCCCGGAATTCCTGATGCTGTTAAAAGGTGTCATCGATTGCCCTGACCTGCCTCTGAACGTATCCAGAAGTGCACTGCAGAACGATGGCTTTGTCAAGAAAATTTCTGACTACATTACCAAAAAAGTGGCAGACAAGCTTTCCGGTATGTGCAAGACAGAGAAGGAAGAATACGAGAAATACTGGGATGATATCAGCCCATTCATCAAATATGGTTGCTTAAAGGATGAGAAGTTCGCTGAAAAGATGAACAACTACATTCTCTTTAAGAACCTGGATAAGACCTATCTGACTCTTCCGGAATGCTTAGAGCTGAATCCGGAGGAAGAAGTGGATGAAGAGGGTAATCCTGTGGAGCATGCTACCGATGAAAACGGTGAAAAAGTAGAAGCCGAAGTGGTAGACGAGAAGAAGGACGAGAAGAAGGACGACAAAGCAGAAGGTGAAAAGAAGAAAGAAGTCACCATCTACTATGTCACCGATGAAGTGCAGCAGAGCCAGTACATTAACATGTTCAAACAGGCTAAGATGGATGCAGTCTTGTTACCGGATTCCATCGACCAGCCATTCATTCAGAGATTGGAAATGCAGAATGAAGGTGTTCACTTCAAGAGAATCGATGCAGACATCGAGTCTACACTGAAGAATAAGACCTCTAAGAAAGCCGCAGAAGAATTAGAGGCTGCTGCTTCCAAGATTACTGACTTGATGAAGAAAGCCATCAAGAAAGAAAAACTCACCATCAAAGTGGAGAAGCTGAAAAACAAAAAAATCGCTTCCATGCTGACCGTAAGTGAGGAAAGCCGCAGAATGCAGGATATGATGAAAATGTATGCATCCAGTGGCCTGGATATGGGTGCTATGGGTGGTGATGAGACCTTAATCCTCAATGCCAACCATCCACTGGTACAGTTCGTTATGGAACATGATACGGATGAAAATGCAAAGATGTTCTGTGAGCAGCTGTATGACCTGGCTAAATTACAGAATGCACCTTTGTCTCCGGAGGACATGACCAAGTTCATCTCCAGATCCAATGACATCATGATGATGCTGACAAAATAAATAGACAAAAATCCTACCAGAACCCCCGTGCTTCATTGCACGGGGGTTCTTCAAATGTTATACTAAATACTGTATGGTCTAGTGTTTTATACTGGGTAAAAACCGCTAGAAGTTGCGTACAAAGAAAGTGAGACTGACGCGTGAAGGGGATTGTTGAGAGGATTCTCGATGGCAAATTTGAATATGAGACAGGCAAGCTGGAATTCTCCAAGTCCAAGGTGGAAATCAGCCTGTACCCCGGCGAGTCCTACGAAGGAAGCTTTGTTGTAAAAGGACCGGAAGGAAAGCTCATCCAGGGAGAAGTGCGCTCTTCTAATGCCAAGATGGAGTGCGTTACCGAGAACTTTTCAGGCAATGGAAATGAAATCGGATTCATTTTCCATGGGGATGGTCTGGTGGAAGGCGATGTGGTAAAGGGTTACTTCTATATCGTCAGCAACTGCGGCGAATACGCCATTCCTTTCGTGGTTATGGTGAGCTTTGCTACCATTGAGTCCAGCATCGGTACGGTGAAGAATCTGTTTCACTTTGCAAACTTAGCCAAAAGTAACTGGAAAGAAGCTGTGGAGCTTTTCTACAGTAAACCTTTCTTACCTTTCCTTGAGAAAAACGAACAAGAGTATGTGGAACTCTACAGGGGCTTGTCCAAGTATGACATGCAGGAAGCCAATGTAGAGGAGTTTTTGATAGCAATTCATAAAAAGGATGCCAATACCTATATCATCGATGAGGATGTGGTAGAAATCGAGCCACGCAATCCCGATGATCGCTATGAACTTTTAGTGACCCGTAATGGTTGGGGCTACACCAGAGTTCAGGTGGAGACAGATGGATCCTTTATCAAATTAGAGAAAACCGTACTGACCGAGGAGGACTTCCTTGGAAATCGTTGTAATCTCTACTACTATATCGATTTATCCAAATTACACTACGGCAAAAATCATGCCAAAATCAGATTATATAATGCCTTTGTCAGCACGGAAGTAGAAATCGTAGCCTCCCTGTCTGTGGTAACAGCCAATCATTCTGAAAACAGTTATCAGTGGCACTGCCTCACAGCAGAGCTTACTAAGGCATATGTAGCATTTCGTGCAAAACAAATCAAAAAGGACGAATTCAAAAAAGCCGGCATAGAGATTTTGGAAAGCATGGGAAGGCTGCGACCGGATTATCCGATTCCGCAGCTTATGGCTTCTCAGCTTCTTTTGACAGAAGAACGTAATAATGAGGCTGTATGGAATATCGATCATGCCAGATCTAAGTTGATGCAGTCCAAGGATTCAGATCCGGCATTGTGGTATTACTATATGTATTTGACCACGCTGATTCGCAGTGAAGAATCCAATTATGTCCGGAGTGTAACAGAAGAAATCCGGGCCACCTATAATCGCTACCCGCAGAATTGGCGGTTGGCGTGGATTCTGCTGTTCATGGAAGAGGAACTGAACCGTTCCGCATCTGCCAGATGGCTGTTTTTGAAAGAACAGTTTGATCACGCCTGCAGAAGCCCGATTATTTTAGTCGAAGCCTGGCTTATGGTACGAGCTGATGCATCTCTATTGATGGAGCTGGGTGATTTCGAAATGCAGATTTTACAGTTTGCATCCAGAAGGGGGCTTCTGACCAGCGAAATCGTGGCACAACTGCACTATCTTACCAGTAGAAGAGAAGTGCCTTCCGCAAGACTTTTGCAGGTACTGCAGAAAGCCTATGAGATTCAACCGGATGAAACTACCTTATCCTCCATCTGCACTTTACTGATTCGTGAGAAACGCAAAGATGCAGAGGCAGCAGCCTGGTATGAATGCGCAATCCAGGCAGAGCTTAGGGTGCCCAAACTCTACGAGTATTATATCTACTCCCAGGATTTAAGTAGTTTGCGAGAACTGCCTTACATGGTCTATATGTACTTCAGCTATCACAATACCTTGGAGCCGAAATATACAGCATACCTCTATGCCAATCTGGTGGCAGAGGCGGAGAAGTATCAGGAGCTTTTTGAACAGCTCCTGCCTACGATGCAGAGATTCCTTGTAGACATGATTAAGAAAGGCAAAACCGGTTGGACACTTGCCTATCTTTTCTCTGCATTATGGGACGACAATATGTTAGACGCCGAGTGTGAGGCGGCCCTTAGCAGACTGCTGTTCACCTGGGAAGTACACACGGATAATCCGAGACATAAGAATGTGGTAGTCATCCATAAACATTTGGAAAAAGAGCAGGTTTATGGCATTTACGAAGGCAAAGCTCTGATAGAAATTTATCATCCGGATGTATGCCTTTTCTGGGAAGAGGAAGAAGGCAATCGTATCGCTTTTGACAAGGAAGAGGAAGCATACCAGCTTTATGCGGCACCGGAGCTTCTAAAACGTATGTCCGATCTGGATAAAGAGAATGTGCACCTGCAACTGGCAGAGTGCTTCAAGGGACATGCGGTAGTCAATATCCAAAAGGATAATCTGGATCGTTTTCGCACCTTGCTGGCAGCAGAGGAAATCGATACAGAGACCAAGCGTGAAATCGTCATGCAGCTCCTGGATTATTATGGACAGCATGGCATGGAAGCAGATGCAGCAAATCTTCTTTCCGGGCTGGATTTGGAAAATGTAGGTGTGCAGCAAAAAGCGGACTTTGTGAAATACCTGGTACAATCCGGGGAGTTCCAAAGCGCAAAGCGTTTGTATCAGCAGATCGGTACTTGGCATATTGAACCGCTGACCCTTGCCAAACTATCCGTAGGCCTTATAGAAGAAATGCCGGTTCGCGGTTTGGACCAGGATGTACTGCGCATTGCGGAAGCTGCTTTTGAAGAGAACCAGTTTGAAGAAGTCTCTTTGCAGTACTTATTGGATTATTATGAATGCACCACCAAGAAAATGCGCGATGTATGGAAACGCGGTGTGGATTATCATCTGGATTTGAGCTCTATGGATGAGCGTATTCTGATGCAGATGCTATATACCGGATACTTTGTGGGTGAGAAGATGGCCATCTTCACTTCTTATTTACGAGGAGACCGTAATCCTGCAATTGAGGAAGCATTTTTAGCGCAGTGTTGTTATGACTACTTCGTCAAGGACAAACTCACCGAGAAAGTTGTATTTGAGGATTTGCAACGCCTTATTGAGGCCGGTCAGGATGTACAACGGGTTTGTAAGCTGGCCTTTGCAAAGTATTATGCGGAGCATGCCTCGGAGATTACAGAACCGGTGAAAAAACTGCTGTGGGATTTTCTCAGAGAATTACGAGAAAGCGGCAGCGTGCTGCCTTGCTTCCACACCTACCTGAACATGTTCCCGTTTATGTCGGACTATCAGGATAAGACGATTATCGAATACAAGACTTCACCGGGTACCAAAGCTGTGATTCATTATCTGATTGAGAATCATGCAGTGAACGGCGAAGAGTACCAGACGAAGGAAATGGTAGATGTATTCGGTGGCGTGTGCGTGGCTAGCTTTGTGTTATTCTTCGGCGAAAAACTGATGTATTATGTCACGGAGGAAAAGGACGGCAAATCAGAACTGACAGAAAGTGGCAATATCTCCAGAAGCGAGATGCGTAGCGAAAGCAGTAAGACCAGATTTGGTATGTTGAATGACATGATGATTGCAGAAGCATTGCAGGACTACGACACCGTACATCAGCTTTTGGAAGAGTACACAAAATTAGACTACATGGTGGAGCATCTTTTCGACTTTACATAATGAAAGCCCTACGGGGCAGGCTAGGTAGAAACTATGAACAAAAAATATCTCGTGGGATACGACTTGGGAGAGGAATACTCTCAGATTAGCTATATCTCCCCGGGGGAGCATGAAGCTACTACGCTTCCTATGGTACCCGGAACAGAACTTTATAATATCCCCACGGTGTTATGCAAAAAGATTGGCAGTAACCAGTGGTATTACGGAAAAGAAGCCATAAAGCGCGCGGAAGCCGGAGAGGGCACTTTGGTAGATCATTTGCTTTCCCAGGCCAGAGCCGGAGAAATGATTGAAGTGGAAGGCAGAATGTATTCAGCCAGTGCACTTTTGACAATCTTTGTAAAACGAAGCTTTAGCATCTTTTTCCAGATGACCACAGCCAGAAATGTGGAAGCACTGGCCATTACCGTAGATAAGATTGAAGATAGCTTTGTACCGATTTTGGAACAGGTAGTACAGGCATTGGGACTGCAGGACAGTCAGGTTTTCATCCAAAACCATGAGGACAGCTTTTATGAATACATGGTACATCAGGCAAAAGAGCTTTGGATGGAAGATGTGCTACTCTATGATTACAAAGGTGGCAGCTTGCAGCGGATGAATCTGGTATTTAACCGCAAAACCACCCCGGTGGCTTGTATGATTCATCGAAAGGAAATCCAGAATTTCCCTGCACGTGAAACAGGCGAATTATCTCCTGCCACAAAGGATATGCTGGACCAAAGGTTTGAGGCAGAAGTAAGTGAAGGGGTGAGCAATGGGCACATCGGCAGTTGCTTTTTAGTGGGAGAGGACTTCGATGGCAACTGGATGCATAATTCCCTGCGAGTCCTGTGTGATAGTGGCAGACGAGTCTTTCGTGGCAATAACTTATATAGCAAGGGCGCAGCCTACAGCGCCATGGACAGGCTTTATCCGGAACAGGCCACCAAGGAGTATATCTTTCTTGGGGAGACGAAGCTAAAAGCCAATGTAGGTATGAAAGTCAATAAAATGGGAGAGGAGTCCTATCTGGCACTGCTGGATGCCGGTAAGAACTGGTATGATGCCAAGGCAGAGTGTGAAATTTATCTGGGTAAAGATCATTATGTATCTTTGTGGATCACACCTTTATCGCCGGTGGCGACAGGACTTAGCCCTGAAAAGAGTCAGGTCCACGAGGAACGCATTGCACTGGATGAACTAGAGGTGCGACCGGAGGGGGCCACAAGACTCAGAGTGAAATTACACTTAGAGAATGTAAGTCAAATGGTGGTGGAAATCGAAGACCTGGGACTTGGTGAGATTTTCCCAACCAAACATCAGAAATGGAAAAGCGTGATTAACCTATGAATTATCCGAATCTGGCGCTGGGCCGCTACGCAGAAATTCCATATATCGTACCGGATGCTGAAGTGCCGGTGTACTGTATCGAAGAGCTTTGCTATGTGCTGAAGGAAAATGCCTTTCTCATGAGTGACAAGCTCTGCGATATGGAGATGGTGCGCTTTATCGATACCCAGCTGGAGTTGCCGGAACTGGCAGGCGAGCTGGAAAAACTACTGCGTAAGAACGGGTCTCCAAGCGCCCTGGCAGGAATTATCCTAGACTATGCCGGGTATGGCTCTGTGAAGGAACGCAGGGAGATGGAACAGCTCCTGCGGGAAAGCGTGGATGAAGAGCCCCTCGTGAAGCAAAAGATTCATGCGGACTATCTCTATCGCCATGGCAAATATGCGCAGGCCCTGAATGAATATGCGGAACTTTTGGCGCACATTCCGGAGGATAACGTAAAACTTTTATCAGAGGTTCACCAGCACTTGGGTGTGGCTTGCTGTAAGATTTTTAATCTGGAAGTGGCAGCTTCTAATTTCCATAGATCCTTTATGCTCAATCCCGGGAATACGGAATCGATTCGTATGTTTCTGGCATGTAAAAGATTGATGATGCCGGAGGAGGCCTACATCGAATTCGTATCTGCAAACCCGCAGTGGCATGATATGTCTATTCAGTTGGAAAAAGAATTTGGTCAGGCGGAGCAGGACTATAGCCATTCCAGAGAATATTTGGATACACAGACTTTGCGCCAGCAAAGAGAACAGATGAATGATAAGAGCTATTATGACACTGTTACAGTGAGACTGATGGAAATGAAAGAGGCTTACAGACAGAGTGTCAATGTCATTACAAGGTAGAGTCTATGGGATTTTTTAGTAAACTATTTCATCATTTCACAGAAGACGAGTATGACAGTGACTTGGATGAGTCTGCGTTCTTAGACGATGCACCGATTACTTACGACAGGTCAAAACTCAGAGTGCATAATGACTTTGAAAGAACCAGGTATGTACAAAACTGTCTGGATCAGATTGCAGATGCTTCCAAAGAAATCGATACTCTGAAAAAAGAATATTCAGCAGTTACTTCCTACCTGACTGATATGGAAGAAGTGGAAGCACTTCCCGAAGATTTACAAAAGAAGCTGAAAGCGGCTGCTACTCACATCGATGAAACTACCCAAATCAGGGAGCAGTATCTGAAAAAAGATAATCGCATGAGCGATGAGCAGTTTGCGCATATGGAGCAGATGGAACAGGAAGTGGAAGACGGCCTACAGAAATTAGAGGAGGCTGAACACTATCAGAAGCTGATTCGAAGTGACTTAAGACGCTTGGATAATGAACGCCATGCCAATGCTTATCAGAAAAAAGAACTGGTGAAAAGCCTGGGTAATTATCGTGGTATGACAGTGATTAGTTTCGTCTTTATGTTGGTACTTTTGGCGGTACTTTTGGCCTTGCAGATTTTACTGGAGTTGGAAGTGCGTATTCCAATCATTCTTACTATTGGATTTGCTGCAGTAGCCATGGTGCTTTGCTTTGTGAAGTACGGGGATGCTGTGAGGGAAATCGAGCAGAGAGAAATCGACGAAAGCAGATTGATTGGCTTACAAAATACAGTAAAAATTCGTTATGTAAACAATACCCAGCTTCTGGATTATCTCTATATGAAGTTTCAGGTGGATGATTTGGAGGAACTTCGTGACCTATGGTCCAGATATGCAGACGAGAAAAAAGATAGGGAGCGATACGAAGATGCCACGAAAGACGTGGCCTATTATCAGGGAGAACTGCTGGATGTGTTAAACGGCACCAGAGTAAAGGATCCGGAGGTGTGGCTCCATCGTACAAAGGCTATTTTAGATAACCGAGAGATGGTGGAAGTTCGGCATAAGCTTTTGGTCCGCAGACAATCCTTGAGAACCCAGCTGGATTATAATCAAAAGGTAGCAAAACAGGCGTTGGAAGAAGTCAAAGACCTGGCGGCCACCTATCCGGAGTATAACGGAGAGATTTTACAGATGGTTCAAAAGAGAGAAGATTTGGAAGATATTTAACAAAATTTCGGTAGATTGTTCCTTGCATTCATGGTACACCTAATGTACAATTTCTATTGTTGAGTTTCCGAGGGGAGACCTTATAGTAGAGGAAGAACAGGGAGGATTTACCGTGCCTGCAGGAATTTACCTACAAGAAGAATACAGTGATACATTAAGAGAGGAATGCGGTGTCTTTGGCATGTACGATTTTTCGGGCAAAGACGTTGCTTCCTCTATTTATTATGGCTTGCTTTCTCTTCAGCACAGAGGACAGGAAAGCTGCGGTATTGCCGTAAGCGACACCAATGGCCCTAAGAGAAGCGTGAAGTCTATCAAGAATATGGGTCTTGTAAATGAGGCCTTTAGTCATGAAGACATCGAGCATTTGAGCGGAAATATCGGCGTGGGTCATGTGCGATATTCTACCGCCGGATCCTCCACCAGAGAAAACGCGCAGCCGCTTGTACTGAATTATGTGAAGGGTACTTTGGCCCTGGCACATAACGGCAATCTAATCAATGCACCGGAGCTTCGCCATGAACTGGAGTATACCGGAGCTATTTTTCAAACCACCATCGATTCTGAAGTTATCGCATATCATATCGCCAGAGAGCGTCTTGAAAGTGCAACTGTCGAAGAGGCTGTTGCCAAAGCTATGAAGAAGATTAAGGGAGCCTATTCCCTGGTCATCATGTCACCTAGAAAACTTATCGGAGCCAGAGATCCATTTGGCTTTAGACCCCTATGTATCGGAAAAAGAGAGAATACTTACGTGCTTGCATCTGAGACTTGTGCCTTAGATACCATCGGCGCGGAATTTGTTCGTGATGTATTGCCGGGTGAAATCGTCACCATCAGTCCGGAAAAGGGCATCGAAAGTAACACGACCATGTGCATTCCAAAAGAACAGCACGCAAGATGTATTTTCGAGTATATTTACTTCGCCAGACCGGATAGCAGAATCGATTCTGTCAGCGTATATAATGCACGTATTTTGGCGGGGAAGTATTTGGCGGAAGATAGCCCTGTGGAGGCCGATATGGTAGTAGGTGTCCCGGAGTCCGGTAATTGCGCAGCCCTTGGCTATGCCATGGCATCCGGCATTCCTTACGGACAGGCTTTTGTGAAGAACTCTTATATCGGACGTACCTTCATTAAACCGAAGCAAAAAAACAGAGAAAGCTCTGTACAGGTGAAACTTGGAGCTATCAGAGAAGCGGTAGAAGGCAAACGTATCATCATGATTGATGACTCTATTGTACGAGGCACCACTTCTGATAGAATCGTGCGCATGCTTCGCGAGGCAGGAGCGAAAGAAGTGCATATGAGAGTATCTTCTCCTCCATTTTTGTGGCCTTGCTACTTCGGCACAGATGTGCCTGCCAGGGAGCAGCTTATCGCCTATAAGCATAACCTGGAAGAAATCAGAGAAATCATCGGGGCAGATTCCCTTGCTTACCTGCGCATTGAGCGTTTGGAAGAAATGGTAAATCATCTGGGAATCTGTAAGGGATGTTTTACAGGTAAGTATCCATTAGATCCTCCTACGGAAGATATCCGTGGAGACTTTGAAGCATAAAAAATAAAAAGAGATAGAAAAAGGAGTACCAAATGGCAACAGATCGTTACACTAGTCCACTTTCACAGAGATACGCAAGCAAGGAAATGCAGTATATCTTTTCTCAGGATAAGAAGTTTTCTACCTGGAGAAGACTTTGGATTGCTCTTGCAGAGACAGAAATGGAACTGGGACTTTCCCAGGACGGAAAGCCTGTCATAACACAGGATATGATTGATGAAATGAAAGCACACATCGAGGATATCAATTATGATGTAGCCAAAGAGCGTGAAGCACAGGTTCGTCATGATGTAATGTCTCATGTGTATGCGTATGGTCAGCAGTGTCCGAAGGCTGCAGGTATTATTCACCTGGGTGCTACCAGCTGCTATGTAGGAGATAACACAGATATCATTATCATGCGTGATGCCTTGCAGCTTGTTCGCCGTAAACTGGTGAACGTCATCGCAGAACTGGCAGCTTTTGCTGACAAATATAAGAATCAGCCTACTTTGGCTTTTACTCATTTCCAGCCTGCTCAGCCTACTACTGTAGGAAAAAGAGCAACTTTATGGCTGAATGAGTTTGTGATGGACTTAGAAGACTTGGATTATGTACTTTCTACCCTGAAACTTCTTGGCTCCAAGGGTACAACGGGTACACAGGCCAGCTTCCTTGAACTCTTTAACGGAGATAATGACACCATTGATAAAATCGATCCGATGATTGCTCAGAAGATGGGCTTTAAAGAATGCTATCCGGTATCCGGACAGACTTACTCCAGAAAAGTAGATACCAGAGTTTGCAACATCCTTGCAGGTATCGCAGCTTCTGCTCATAAAATGTCCAATGACATCAGACTTTTGCAGCACTTAAAAGAAGTGGAAGAGCCATTTGAAAAGAGCCAGATTGGTTCCTCTGCTATGGCTTATAAGAGAAATCCGATGCGTTCTGAGCGTATTGCTTCTCTTTCCCGCTACGTGATGATTGATGCATTAAACCCGGCTATCACCAGCGCAACCCAGTGGTTTGAAAGAACTTTGGACGATTCTGCCAATAAGAGACTTTCTATCGCAGAAGGCTTCTTAGCAACAGACGGCGTGCTGGATCTGTGCCTGAATGTAGTAGATGGTTTGGTGGTTTATGAAAAAGTCATCAACAAACGTCTTATGTCTGAACTGCCATTTATGGCTACTGAGAATATCATGATGGACGCTGTAAAACTGGGCGGTAACAGACAGGAACTCCATGAGAAGATTCGTACCCTTTCCATGGAGGCAGGAAAGAATGTAAAAGTAGAAGGCAAGGAAAACAATCTTCTTGAGCTGATTGCGGCAGATGACGAATTCCCTATGGGGCTTGAAGAACTGCAGGCAGCCATGGAGCCAAGCCGTTATGTAGGCCGTAGCCCTCGTCAGGTAGAAATATATCTGCGAGATGTGATTCAGCCTATCTTAGATGCAAATAAGGACCTATTAGGAATCAAGGCTGAAATTAACGTGTAAATCCGGAACGTGCATGTAGTAGGACATGCACGTTTTTTCATTCATCTATCCATTAGAGAAAATTATGGAAAATATAAGTAATATATATTATACTTATGATTAAAGATATCCTATAATCTTCTTGTAGGCGCTTTAGTAAAGAAAAGTAAAGGGGATGCGCCATCGGTCATTTGCTTTGCAAATATAGGGTGACCGATAAAAGGAGAGTAACATGGTAAAAGCAGTAGTAGGTGCAAACTGGGGCGACGAGGGTAAAGGTAAAATCACAGATACCCTTGCAGAACAGGCTGATATCGTCATTCGTTTTCAGGGTGGTGCAAATGCAGGCCATACCATCAAGAATCATTATGGTAAATTTGCATTGCATACGATGCCATCCGGCGTGTTCCATCAGAATATCATGAATATCATCGGCAATGGCGTTGCTTTTGATATTCCGAAATTCATGAAGGAACTCCATGAGATTACAGAAAAGGGCGTACCTATGCCACAGATTATGATTTCTGATCGTGTGCAGGTGATGATGCCTTATCATGTTTTATTTGATACATTGGAAGAAGCAAGACTGGCAGGTAAGTCCTTCGGCTCTACCAAGTCCGGTATTGCACCTTTCTATTCTGACAAATTCAGCAAAATCGGCTGGCAGATCAATGAATTCTACCAGGATGATGAAGTGCTGAAAGAAAAGATTCATAGAGTAGCAGAAATCAAAAATGCTCTTTTGGTGAACTTATATCACACAGATCCTATCAATGAAGAAGAGCTTCTTTCCACCATCAAGGATTGGAGAGAGCAGGTAAAACCTTACATTGGTAATGTGGGTCTGTACTTGGACAAAGCTATCAAGGAAGGCAAGACCATTCTTTTAGAGGGTCAGCTTGGAACCATGAAAGATCCGGATCACGGTATCTATCCTATGGTTACCTCTTCTTCTCCGCTTGCTGCTTATGGTGCAATTGGAGCAGGTATTCCACCTTATGAGATCAAGCAGATTGTAACAGTATCTAAAGCATATTCTTCTGCAGTTGGCGCAGGTGCCTTTACTTCTGAAATCTTCGGCGATGAAGCAGAAGAGCTTCGTAATCGCGGTGGCGATGGCGGTGAATACGGTGCTACCACAGGTAGACCTCGTCGTGTAGGCTGGTATGACTGCGTGGCAAGTAAATACGGCTGTCGTATGCAGGGTACCACTGACGTGGCATTTACCGTTCTGGATGTACTTGGCTATTTGGATGAGATTCCGGTATGTGTAGGCTATGACATCGACGGAGAAGTGACTACAGAATTCCCTGTAACCCATTTACTGGAAAAGGCAAAACCTGTATATAAGGTACTGCCGGGCTGGAAATGCGATATCCGCGGTATCCGCAACTATGAAGATTTACCGGAGAACTGCAAAGCTTACATTGATTTCATCGAAGAGCAGATTGGATATCCAATCACCATGGTAAGTAACGGGCCGGCTAGAGAAGATATCATTGCACGTAAATCCAAATTAAAATAACAGGTAAAAGTATCGTATGATTCATCTGGAATATTACAGAGTATTTTATATGGTAGCAAAAGTTGGCCGCATCACTGATGCGGCTAAATTGCTTTCTATTTCCCAGCCTGCAGTGAGCCAAACCATCGGTCAGATGGAAAAGCAACTGGGGTGCAAGCTTTTTACCAGAAGCAAGAGCGGTGTGAAACTCACAGGAGAAGGAGAACTTCTATATCGCTATGTGCAGAAGGGCTACGAAGCTTTCGAACAGGGGGAAAAGGAACTTTCAAAGATGCAGAATCTGGAGGTGGGTGAGGTACGAATCGGTGCCAGCGACATGACCTTGCAGTTTTATCTGCTTCCTTATTTGGAAAGATTTCATGAAAAATACCCGGATATCAAGGTGACGGTTACCAATGGACCCACACCGGAAACCATTGAACGCCTCCTGACAGGAAGCCTGGATTTCGGTGTCGTATCTACTCCTTTTATGGAAAATGACCGCATTCTGGCCCATAAGGTACGTAAAATCCAAGATACCTTCGTGTGTGGCAGACGTTTTCTGCCCTATAAAAATAAGACGTTGGACTTCAGCGTGCTCCAAGAACTTCCTATTATTTCGTTGGAACATGGTACCAGCTCCAGAAGCTATATGGACAGGTTCCTGGCAGAACAAAAGGTGGTCTTGGAACCGGAGTTTGAACTGGCTACCAGTGACATGATTGTGGCCTTTGCACTTCGTAATCTTGGCGTAGGCATGGTAATGCGAGACTTTGCGGAGGAAGCCATAGAAAGCGGCAAATTATTTGAACTACGCTTTAACAAATTGATTCCCAGCAGGGAGTTCTGCCTGATTCAGGATAAGGGGGCAAGCCTTACCCCTGCGGCATCTAAACTTTTAGAACTGCTTGGAGAATCTGTAGAATAAAGGGAACTTGAAACGAAAAGAAGAGGAAGAAAAATTGGCTATTAAAAATGTAATTTTTGATATCGGCAATGTCATGACAGTGTTTGCCTGGGAACAGCATTTCAAGAATCATGGAATTACCGGCGAAACCTTTGAAAAGGTAAAACGAGCTACAGTAGGCAATCCTGTCTGGAATGAAATCGATAGAGGCGTACTGAGTTTGGAAGAAATCATTCGGAAAATGAGCGCTATCGAACCGTCTGTGGCATCTGAAATCAGAGAAATCATGACAGATATGAGAGGCATGGTGACGCCGGAAGATTTTGCCATTCCGTGGGTGCAGGAGTTAAAAGCGAGAGGTCTTAATGTCTACTATTTATCCAACTTTTCGGAACAGGCCAGAAAAGACTGCGCTGACGCGCTGGAATTTACGAAGTATACAGACGGCGGTGTATTCTCCTACTTAGAGAAATTGATTAAGCCGGATAAGGCTATCTATCAACTTTTACTAGACAGATATGACCTGGTAGCAGAGGAGAGCGTTTTTTTAGATGACACAGAGAAAAATCTGAAGCCCGCGCAGGAACTGGGGATTCACACCATTCATGTCTTGCATCATGAGCAGGCGGTAGAGGAATTAGAGGCACTTTTGAATCAGTGATCTTGAAGAAAAAAGTTTTATAAAGCTTTTATATTTGATTGGCCCTTTTTGATATTTCCTAACGTCATTATAAGTAAGAAGAGAAATATGAAAAAAGGGTCTTGCAAAATAATACCGGTTGAAGTATTATATTTGTAACTACAGATATGTGGCAAATCTACCGAAAGGTAGTGGCGCAAAACTATAGGGTCCCAATCACAGCGTGACAGACAGCCAGTTGCTTTCTTACATAGTATAAGCAAATGTCTTGTCAGGATGGCCCCGACAAGATTTTTTTTTCTATTCTTATTAGGAGGAATAGCAATGAAAACCAGACTAAAAAAATTACTTTCCATTGCCCTTGCTACTGTTTTTGTTCTTAGCAGCGTAGCATGCGGAAAGTCTGCAGGTGAAATTGGCGAGGATGCAGCAGCCAGAGTTTATGATCCAAATGAAACTCGTATCTTCATCGATGATGAAGCAGCAGCACTTGCCGGAAGCTTTGCAGAGGAAGACGCAACTCTGATTCAGATGGCACGAGATGCTTTCGATCAGACAAACGCACAGCGTGTGGCAGCAGGACTTCCTGCACTGACATGGAGCGATGCTCTTTCCGAGACCGCTTATGTTAGAGCACAGGAAATCGTTACACTGTTTTCTCACACAAGACCAAATGGTAGCGATTGGTACACTGTAAACAGTTCCATCATGTATGGTGAGAACTTAGCAAAGAACTTTGGATCAGCATCCGCAGTTGTAACCGGATGGATGAACTCTCCTACACATAGAGAGAACATCATGGACGGTAGCTTCCGTACTCTCGGAATCGCAATCTTCCGCGGTGATGATGGCAAGTTATACTTTGCACAGGAATTCGGATATTAAAATACCCCCCCAGAGGGCAGCCTTCATGGTTGCTCTCTTTTACTGTCACACATCTTTGATGTGTGGCGCGGCCCGAGCCAGAAAGGCGAGGGCTTTTTTAAGTTGTTGCATTTTTAAGAAATATTTAATATACTTATATGGCATAGTCCTATCTATGCGGGGCATTTTGCCCAATTAAGTGAGAAAAAGAGGTTTGAAACATGGCATTATTACAGCAATGGAGAGATAAAGCATACAACGAGCAGACTAACAAAGGAGAGCTCCAGAGATTATGGCAGGCATACTTTATGCAGGAGAAGGACATCTATGCAGAACTTCTGAAGAATCCTGATGAAGTAGTAGAAGGCACTGTAAAAGAACTTGCTGAAAAATTCAATGTTAGTATTGAAACAATGACAGGTTTCTTGGATGGTATCAATGATAGCTTAAAGAAACCAAATCCGATTGAAGAGATGGAAGAAGATACCAAGGTAAATCTTGGCTTTGATAAAGAGCTTCTTTATAAGAACATGGTAGCTGCTGAAGCTGATTGGCTTTATGGACTGCCTGAATGGGAAGCTATCTTCGATGAAAACAAACGTAAAGAACTTTACAAAGAGCAGAAGAGTTCTACCACTATTGTCAAAGAAGCAAAGGTATATCCTAACGATCCATGCCCTTGCGGAAGCGGCAAGAAATATAAGAAATGCTGTGGTAGAAAATAACTTCAGAACAGCGTAGGCGTGTATGAAAAAGAAATCAATCTTTTCAGTAAGTAACCTACTATTAGTATTTTTTATAGCCGTTTTTCTATTTGCGGCATCCAGGCTGGTGCTAATCTATTTAGACTATCACCAAGCGGACAGCGAGTATGCAAATCTGGAGCAGCAGTACTTACAAACGGAAGTACCTGTTACAGACAGCACGGAGGAAACAGGAGAGGATTCCATGGAACTTCCTTTCCGGGTGGACTTTGATGCGCTTGCTGCAGAGAACCCTGACACAGTAGGCTGGGTTTATGTAGGTGCTTGCGACATCAGTTATCCCATTGTACAAGGTGAGGATAACGAATTTTACCTGCATCAGACATTTGAAAAGCAGGCCAATAATAGCGGTGCTATTTTCTTAGATTATGAAAATAAACCGGATTTTACGGACTTTAATACTTTCGTATATGGACATAACATGAAGAATGGATCCATGTTCGGTAAGTTAAAGAAGTTCTATCAGGAAGAGAATCTCTGGGGGGAGAATCCTTTCTTCTATATCTATTTGAAGGATGGAATAGTAAAAAAGTATACTATTTTCTCTTACTATATCACCACAGACGACAGCGACAGCTATATTCAAGCTCTTTCCGAAGAAGCGTTGGAGTTATATGTTGAGAAAGTAAAAAACAGATCGGCCAGAACAGTAGACATCAGTGAATTTGACAAGGACACACCGATTGTTACCTTATCGACGTGTTCCGGACCGGCCGGGGGAAATAAAAGACTTTTGGTTCATGGTATTCTGACTGAAGTTGGAATGCAGTGATAAAAACGCAGAAACGGAAATTGCTAAAAGGCAGTATTTGGACGCACTTAGTCCGGAAACTACCATATGTAGCGTTTCCGTTTTTTTGTTTAGATTTTTTTAATTTTTATAAAAAAATTGTGATATTCTTTCAGCTTTTCTCGCGTCTTATTAAGTAAGACACAAATTTTCCTGTAATAAACCATTTTGTGGAACATTATATAGCTAAACTAGCAAGACGAATCTTAAGAAGGGGACACTATGAAGATTCTAAAAATGAAGACCAAACGTATTCTAGCAGGAGCAGCCGTTGCGATTCTGTTATCGCAAACCATCTTAAGCGATGTTTCTGCAGCAGCATTTGGAATGGGTAGGGTGTATGCTGCTGAAGAAGAAGTGGCTGCGGAGCAGGCGCCACAGGAAGTGGCTTCTGAACCTGCAAGCGAAGTGAAAGAGGAAGCGCCTGTTGCCGAGGAGAAAGCAACAGAGGTGAAAGAGGAAGCTTCTAACGGGGAGGAGGTAGCAGCTGAGTCCGAAGTAACCGGCAAGGACCAGCAGGACGTAGAGTCTGAAACTGCTGAAAGCTCCAAAGAAGAAACTCTCGCTGAAGAGACAAAAGAAGAGACAGTAGAAACTGAGACAGAAGAGACTGAAGAGACCGAGACCGAGGAGACAGAAGAAACCGAAGAACTGTGCACGAAGTCTGTGTATACCTATTCAGGTAATGGCGTAACTGTAACCGCCACACTCTCAAATCCAAATGTAATTCCAGATGATGCTGAATTCCGTGTAACACCGATTACCTCCGGAACTGCTTATAATGCATACCTGGCAGCTATGGATAAGGCTGATTCTACCAAGAAACACGATGCTGAAAACACCGTGTTATTTGACGTTGCCTTTTTGGTAAATGAAAATGGCAAATTAGTTGAGTTCGAGCCGGAGCAGGGATCTGTTCAGATTAAGATTACCTTCAATAATAAACAGCTTGAAAAAATCGACGCGAAGAATGAAGAAGTGAAGATTGTACATCTTCCTTTGAAAGATTCTGTTATGAATCGCGTAGATAAATCTGTAGATGCAAGTAACATCAGCGTCAATGATATTCAGACAGAAGTTCTGACTGAGACCAAAGCCAGTGGAGAAACTCTAAACTTTAGCATGAACAGCTTCTCAACTGTAGGTGCAACATTATCTGTTTCATCTAACAATGTTACGTTCTCACAGAACCTGAATGAATTTTTAACAGATGCAACAATTGATACAAAAGGAAAGGAACCACAGGACGGCAAAATCGTAATTAATCCAAACGATTCCTATGGTGTATATTTTACCTTCAAAGAAAAAACCAATGGTGCTCAGTTCCATAATGAGACCATGACTTATACATTCCCGAATGGCATCAATCCGCATCCGGTAACGAAGGATATCGAAATCGACCTTCCGGATGGTCGTGTCATGAAAGGGAATACTGTCAGAATTGAAAATGGTAAGTTGACGATTACTTGGAACCAGAATGACCCGAATTACGATTACTTTAAGAGCTGTGGTAACACCAAGTTTAATTTTAGTGCTGAGGTAGATATTTCACAGAGCGTTTCTGAAACCCAGTTTGGTACCGATGTTGAGAAAACCTATTTTATTTTCGACGCAGGCAGTGCAGATATCAAAAAAGAAGGTAACTTTGACGAATGGAATAACTGCTTCAACTATACTGTTACTGTTACAGCAAATGGTGCTGTCAAGAACATCAAAGTAACAGATGAAATCAAGGGCAATGCCCTGAAATATGACAAGAACAGTTTCTATGCTTCTTCCAATAAGTCCCTGAATGGAGCAAACGTCCAGCATAAGGATAATGGATTTGTCTATACCGTAAAGTCCATGCAGGCAGGAGAAGTGATTACCATCACTTATAAAGCAAATGTAGATCCTTCTAAAGCCGGAAGCAATGGAAAACTGAAACTTACCTATGACAACACGCTGAACAAGGTAAAACTGGAAGGGGATGATATCCCTGACGATGAAGATGAGTTCTACCTTGAAAAGGAAGTAAGCGAGACATACTTACAGAAAGATGACGCTGCTGGAGGGGAAGCGCAAGGCAATAAGCGTACACTGTCTTGGCGAATCGTAGCCAATGAAGGTCGCCGCGTGAATATGGGCGGACATAAAATCACCGATACGCTGAAATATGAAGGTGAGGCTAGAATTGGTAACCACAGATTCAGCGGAAGCGGAATTAAAGTTGAAGTTTATAACCAGAACTATCAGCAGATTGCCACAAGAAATCTTCCTTGGAATCAGGTGGGTGTATACGATAAAAGAAATAACCGTTCCTGGACTTACAATATTCCGAGAGAAGACAAGAACTATCGCTATGTAATCACCTATACAACTGAAATCGACACGACTCAAATGGGTTCTAATCAGTGGAAGGTGCGCAACGACACCACAGATGATTTCGGTGATTCAGATCAGGGATATGGATATATCAATCCTCCTGCTGATAAAACAATCGGCTTAAAGAAGAGCGGTGTGCGTAATGCCTCCAATAACAAAGGCGAATGGACCATTTCCATTGATGTACCGGCAGATGGATTATCCAAGTGTGTTGCAGTGGATACACTGCCAAACATTTGGGTAGAAGGTAAGCATTTTATTGATACCTATGACCAGAACGCAAGGGTTGATGGGCTTAGAAATAAGGAAAGCTACAAGGTAGATTATGATGCCAAAGAGGGCAAAGTAACCTTTACCTTCTATAACAATAAGAAGGAAGGACTTAAGGGAACCGGTTCTCCAAGAACCATAACAATCAAATATACAACTACCCCTAATGCTGAATGGCTGGAATATGCAAACTCTCACAATGATAATGATTATTATCATTGTGCTCATGTAAACCAGGTAAGTGTAGACAGTCAGCAGGCTCAGGCTACAATCCAGTATCCAAAAGGAAAGAAACTGGATAAAGTAGGTAGATTCTATGGTAATAACAGTAAGGGGTATCCGGTATATGTGTATGACCTTATCCTGACTGGCGTCAACACAGATTCCATTACCATTACTGATACTTTCGATACCGCTATCTTTACAAACAAGGGTGTGGAGCACTATGACCCATGGGGATACAAGATTATCGGTAATGATTATCAGGACCAGTTGAATCTCA
The DNA here is from genome assembly GCA_015056765.1 of Lachnospiraceae bacterium. GTDB lineage: Bacteria > Bacillota > Clostridia > Lachnospirales > Lachnospiraceae > SIG336. The sequence continues at coordinate 111,429 of SVFQ01000008.1, read as the reverse complement.
ATGACCCAAGCAAGTTCAAAGAAGTAGATAAGGTAACGCCTACTGAAACCGGACTTCAGATTACAACAAAGGTTCCGAAGAATGGTAATTCCTATTACAGATACTACAAGATTGTCTACTTCTTGACTGTAAAAGATGATGAAGGTTTGCAGTTATTACAAGATATAGCAAATCAAAATGGCGGTAAAGCAATTGTATCCAACTGTGCAAGTTGGGACGAGGCAGAAGACAACTTAGATCTTATCTACGAGTTCAATCCGCTTCAGAAAAACGGCGAAGTGATCTATGAAAATGGAAAACCAACCGACCGTATTCGTTTTACATTAAAGATTAACTCCGGAGCTGTAGATTTAGATTCGGACAAAGATACACTAGAGCTTTTGGATGAGTGCCAGAATCTGACTATTTTGCCGGATTCTGTAGAGACAGATCCGAAGGTAGATGTTACATTTGAACGTACATCCAAAGGATATCTGTTTACCATTCCGGATGCTACTGCACTCACATTGAAGTATACATGTGTTGTGAATTCTTCCAAGATTGGAAAAGTATCCTGGGCAAATACTGCTTCCTTAAAGGGATATCATGTAGAAACCAAGGATGTAATCGACTTAGAAGAAGCCAGAGGACGTGGTAGCGCATCCAATCCAAAGGTAGTCGTAGTAAAACACAAAGAGGGTGACGAAAGAGTTACCTTGGCAGGCGCAAAATTCCAGTTATTGGATTCTGCTAAGCAGCCTGTAACAGATCGTGATGGTAATGCAGTAATCGCAGTAACCGATAAAGACGGTCAGGCTACTTTCCAGGGCGATATTACGAAATATGGTTGGGTTCTCGTCGAAGATGAGACTTACTATGTTCGTGAGCTTGAGGCTCCTGCAGGATATGAGAGAGCAGTGGAAGATACTGCATTCACCGTTACTGATGGTGATTTGGATGAAGCAAATCATAAGCTGACCATCTCCTATCCATACTTATATATTGCCAATAAAAAGAGCCCGGCAAAGGCTACCATCAAAGGTCTTAAGACCTTAGATGGCCGTGACCTTACTACCGGTGAATTTACTTTCACCTTAGAAGGCACCAACGATGCAGGTAAAGCATCTCTGAAGAATAACGTGATTACGGTAAATAATGATGCCCAGGGAAATATCATCTTCCCGGAAATCATTTACACAGAGTCCGGAGATTATACTTGTGAATACGTTGTAAAAGAAGTCAAAGGCACTGAACCGGGTGTCATCTATGACGGCAATGCATATGAAGTAAAAGTAGAAGTAAAGGATACAAATGGTGTCCTGAGCGCTACTGTAAAAAATGAGAAGAATGGCGTTTCCTTCAACTTTGAGAATACATATCAGGTAACACCTACTAAGGCGCATTTTGAAGCGAAAAAGGTGCTGAATGTAGAAAATAGCGAAAAGATTCTGAAAGACGGCGAGTTTACCTTTCTATTATCTCCGGTGGATGACAATGCAAAGAAGTCTTTCCAGGATACCTTCCGCAGTGAAAAAGCCAGAGAAGTAAAGAACAAAGCAGATGGTAGTATAAGCTTTGAAACAATCCATTACAACCAGGCAGGTACCTATACCTATACCATTACTGAAAAGAAAGGTAATGAAGGTGGGGTTGAATATGATCAAACTACTCATACAGTAGTTGTTGTCGTAAGCGAGAAAGATGCTGTCCTCAATGTAGATAGCGTTACTTACGATGGCAAAGCTGATACGCCTGTCTTTACCAATACCTATAAGCCTACTCCGGCAGAAATCTCCTTCGGTGGTAGAAAGGTATTAGAAGGTAAGGGCAAGAATAAACGCGATATCGTGAAAGGTGAGTTCAGCTTTGAATTAAAAGGTGCGAACCAGGCAGGCGTTGATTCCTTAAAGGATGTCAATACCGTGGTTACCAACGATGAGAAGGGCGAGTTTAGCTTCCCTACAATTACCTACACCAAAGAAGGCACTTATCAGTACACCGTAACAGAGGTGGCTGGTTCGAACTCTACCATTACATATGATAAGACATCCTATGACGTAGAAGTAACTGTAAAAGAGAAAGACGGCGAGTTAACAGCTGAAAAGAGACTTTTACATCATGAGAACGAAATCGTATTTAAGAACACCTACGCCCCTGGCGAAGCCAATGTATCTATCACTGCTACCAAGTCTGTAGAAAACGGTGAATTAAAAGCCGGACTCTACACCTTCCAGTTGGTAGGCAATGATGCAGATAGCAAGGCTACTTTAGGCAATAATGCCCTGACAGCCACCAATGATGCTTCCGGCAATGTAAACTTTGGAAACATCAAATTTACAGAGGCGGGAGACTATACCTACACAGTAAGTGAGGTAAATGATGGTAAAGTTGCAGGTGTATCTTACGATGATACGAAGTACACCGTACAGATTGCTGTTTCTGATGTAAATGGTAAGCTTGGCGCTGTTACCAAGATTACAAAAAATGGCAATAATGCTGACAAGATTACTTTTGTTAACAGGTTCAGCAAAGCAAAACAGCACATCGAAGGTACCAAGAGCCTGACAGGCCGTGACCTGGTAAATGGCGAGTTCACCTTCGAACTGACCGGTGAGGATGCTGCTTCCAAGGCAACCCTTGGAAACAAGACAGCTACTACAAAGAATGCAGCAAACGGAACTTTTGCTTTTGCTGATATCGCCTTTGAGAAGGCAGGAACCTATCGCTACACCGTAAGTGAGCAGATTCCTACAGAGACAAATGGTGTCACATTTGATACCACTAAGTTCCATGCAGTGATTACTGTAACTGCAAATGAGAACGGACAGCTGGTAGCTGCAGCACCTGTTATCACAAAGGATGGCAGTGCGACTCCTGTAGCGCTTCAGTTCGAGAATGACTACAAAGTAAAACCTACTCAGACCCAGATCAAAGGTATCAAAGTCTTGAATGGCATTCGTCCAATGAGAGACAAAGAGTTCACCTTTGTGCTGAAGAATGAGGCCACAGGATTTAGCTTAACAGCACAGAATGATGTAAATGGTAACTTTGCATTTGCACCAATCCAGTACAACGAAGCAGGTACCTATACCTACGTTGTAAAAGAAGATACAACCAATAAGTCTGAAGGTGTAACCTATGACACCACTGTTTATACAGTAGTCGTTGTAGTAGAGGATGATGGCAAAGGAAGCCTGAAAACTCCTGTTGTTACCATTCAGAACGCAGACGAAATCAAATTCGTAAACAACTACACGGTAGCAGATGCAGAAGCCACCCTGAAAGCACACAAGACCTTAAACGGCCGTGCTTTAAAGGACGCAGAATTCTCCTTTAGCCTTGAAGGCAAGGATGCAAATGGCAAAGCATCTCTGAACCAGCAGGTATGGGAAGCAAAGAACAACAAAGATGGAGATATCACCTTTGATAAGATTACCTATAGCCAAAAAGGTGAATATCACTACATCATCAAAGAAACTTCCAGAAATGGAAAAGGTGTCACAGTAGATACCAAAGTCCATGAAGCAAAGGTAGTGGTAGATGATGATGGATATGGCAAGCTGGTAGCTACTGTTACCTATGATGGAGCAGCAGCTGTTCCTGAATTTGTAAATGACTATCAGGCAAGCAGAACCACTCTTGTTATCGATGGTACCAAGGAACTTATCGTTCCTGCAGGCAGCACCCGAACTCTGAAAGAAGGCGAATTCAGCTTTAGCTTACAGGGCAAAGGAGAGAAAGAAGCCGCTACCATGACAGCCGGTAACTTCACTGGTGTAGCCAATGATAAAGATGGCAAGTTCAGCTTCCCTGAACTGCGCTTTACAGCAGCAGGTACCTATGAGTACACCGTAGTGGAAGAAGAAGGTCACTTAGGTGGCGTTACCTATTCCACTGACAAATACAATGTAACCGTAACAGTAGTCGACCAGTTGGACGGTACTTTAAAGGCTACAAAGGTTGTTACCAAAGCAGGCGTTCCTGCAGAGGGTAATCGTATTGTATTTAAGAATAACTATACACTGAAGGGAACCCAGGTGAAGATTGATGGTGAGAAATACCTGAACGGCAGCGCCGACTTAAAGGGCAAGGAATTCACCTATATCTTGACCGGTGATACAGCAAATGATGCCAAGACTTTGACCAAAGCAGACTATACTGTGAAGTCTAAGGACAGCAAGTTCAGCTTCCCGCTGATTCAGTACACAGAGGCTGGAACCTATCATTACACAGTAAAAGAAGTCAATGATGGACAAAAGGGCGTAACTTACGATACTGCTCTCTACAATGTAACAGTAGAAGTAGTAGATGATAATCTGGGTCAGCTTCACGCTACTAAGACCATCACCAAAGCCGGTCAGATAGTAGATAGCGTAGTATTTAACAATACCTACAAAGCTGACAGCGTAAGCGTACCATTCGATGGTACCAAGAAACTGACAGGACGTAACGCCAAAGCACTGCAGAAGGATGAATTCACCTTTACACTGATCGATAAGACAGGCGAGGCGAAGGAAGTACAGACTGTAGGCAATGAAGCAAATGGCTCCTTTGCATTTGATGAAATCACTTACGACGAAGAGGGTACCTACTTCTACGAAGTAAGAGAAAATAACACCAATGTACCCGGAGTAACCTACGACAATACGGTTTATACCGTAAAAGTAGTAGTAGAAGATGACCTAAATGGCAAACTTGTAGCAACCAAGACCATTACTGACGGTGAGAAAAACGTAAGTGCCATAGTATTTACCAATACTTACAAACCGGGCACAGCCACCTTCAACTTAGAAGCAAAGAAGACTATGGAAGGTCAGAGCCTGCAGGGCGGTGACTTCAGCTTCACGTTGACTGATGCTTCCGGCAAGGTCATTGAGACAGTAAAGAACCAGTCTGATGGTAAAATACGGTTTACTTCCCTGACTTATGATAAGGTAGGTACTTATACCTACACCATCAAGGAAGTAAATGATGGCAAGGGTGGTGTAACCTACTCTGATGCAGAGTATGAAGTCAACGTAGTGGTCAGTGATCCGGGCACCGGTAAGCTTAATGCGAATGCTAGTATCTCCTTGAATGGAAGCAACGTACAGACTGCAGAATTTATCAACACCTACACAGCTACTCCGGTAGACAAAGAATTAAAAGGCGTGAAGACCTTAGAGAATCGTGCAATCGGCGATGCTGAGTTTAGCTTCACCCTGACAGCAGCAAATGACGCTGCAAAAGCTACCTTACCGGAAGCTGGTGAAACAGTTGTAAATAAAGGTAAAGATTTCGCGTTCACACCTCTTCACTTCACCGAGGTTGGTGAATATCGTTATCAGGTGAAAGAAGTAAGCGGAACCTTAGGTGGCGTAACTTATGATACTTCTGTTATCGATGTACTTGTCACTGTTACAGATAACGGAGAAGGTAAGTTAGATGCTACCGAGACCATTACAAAAGGCGGACAGCCAAGCTCCTTGACATTTAAGAATAAATACAAAGCAGATCAGACAAAAGTAGACCTGACCGGTGTAAAACATGTGGATGGTGAAGGCTTTCCTTTAAAAGCCGGACAGTTCAGCTTTACTTTGACAGGTGTTACAGACGCTGATAATGCTACTTTAAAGGATGGCAACTACACAGTAGTAAATGATGCCCAGGGCAATTTCGCATTCCCGACCATTCACTACGATAAGGTAGGCACTTACAACTATGAAGTAAGAGAAACTGCCGGTAGTCTCCATGGTATGACCTATGATACCAGCGTATACAATGTGACTGTCGAGGTTACAGATGATAAACAGGGACATCTTGAGGCTTATCCTGAGATTACCAAAGATGGTGAAGTAAGCGACTTGGTATTTACCAATACCTACAAAGCAGACAAGACAGACATCACTATTTCCGGTGTGAAATCACTGGAAGGTAGAGCACTGAAAAATGGTGAGTTTACCTTTACCTTGATTGATGAAAACGGTGCGGAAGCCGAGACAATCGCTACCGTAACCAACAATGGTGCAAACTTCAGCTTCCCGAAACTGGAGTACACCGAGGCTGGTGAATACTGGTACACCGTAAGAGAAGAAGTAGGCGAAGAAGGCGGTGTAACATACTCTGATGAAACTTATCAGGTAGTGGTAACTGTTACAGACGATGGCGAGGGTTATCTCCACCCAAATAAGAGAGTCCTGTTGGATGAGGAGCCGGCACAGCTTGTATTCCATAATACTTATGAAGCAAGCAGCACAGACTGGACCTTCGAAGGCAAGAAGAACCTGGTAGGCAGACCTTTGACAGCAGAAGATACCTTCCGCTTCGTCATGACAGAAGACGGTACAGAGAATACCTATACTGCAACTACAGTAGATGCTACCGGTAACTTTGTATTCCCTACCATTACCTATGATCAGGTAGGCGTACATACTTACACAGTAAAAGAAGAAGCCGGTAATATCCGAGGCATCACCTACTCCAGTGAAGAGTACAAAGTCATCGTTACTGTAAAAGATGACTTAAAAGGTGCACTTTATACAGAAGAGCAGATTGTAAAAGGTGGCGTAGAAGTACAGAGTGCTACCTTCACCAATACTTATGAAGCAAGCCCTGTTGATGCAGAAGTAGCAGGTCATAAGACACTGACAGGCCGTACTTTACAGGCTGGTGAGTTCAGTTTCCTTCTGACAGGTAAGACAGAAAAAGAGACTGCAACTCTGACTGATGTAAAGACCAGAGTAAGCAACGATGCAAATGGTAACTTCAAGTTCACAGGCATCCACTTCGAAAAAGCCGGCACTTACCACTACACCGTAGCAGAAGAGAAGGGTGTACTGGGCGGCGTAACTTATGCTACCAACGTAGAAGATGTCACCGTAACTGTAACAGATCAGTTAGACGGTACTCTGAAAGCTGAAGTTAACTATGCAAACGGCGCAAGACCTGAATTTGTCAATACTTACACCACAGAAGATGGCAAAGCAATCCTTCATGTAAAGAAAGCCCTTCATGGCAGAGATATGAAGGCGGATGAATTCTCCTTCACTTTGAAAGATGCACAGGGTAATGTAATCGAAACCATTACAGCACCTGCAGCTACTATGAAGAATCAGGTGGCAGAAGCAAACTTAAGCTTCTCCGAACTGAACTTTACAGAAGAAGGTACTTATAACTACACCATCCAGGAAGTAGTAGGAAATAAGGGCGGAATCACCTATGATTCCAAAGAAATCGCTGTAGTGATCACAGTAGTAGATGATAACAGAGGCCACTTAAACGCTACAGTTACCTATGACGGTGCTGCAGAAGTACCTCAGTTTGATAACTACTATGAGACTAAGGCAGCAAAAGCACAGCTTGAAGCAAATAAGACTCTGAATGGACGTGCAATCAAAAACGGTGAATTCACCTTCACACTGACTGCAACCAATGACGAGGCGAGATATGTACTTCCGGAGACGGAAGAAACAGTAAATAACGGCACGAAGGTCGTATTCTCTGAACTTACCTTTGCTGAAGAAGGTATCTATACCTTTGAAATCGGTGAAGAAGTAGGAGAAGAAGAAAATGGCGTTGCATATGATACGGCTAAGCACACCGCTACTGTAGTAGTAACAGATAATGGCAACGGCCAGCTAGTAGCAACCGTTTCCTACGATGATGCAAAAGAGAGTATTACCTTTATCAATGATTACTCTTCCGAAGGCGCATTCACTACCATCGCCGGCACCAAAGAATTAGTAGGCCGTGACCTGACAACAGGAGAGTTTGCATTCAACTTACGTGCAAAATCAAATAATGCGAAAGCTACTCTGACTGAGAATGGTCAGGTAGTAGATAGCTTCACAGTTCGTAACGCTGCAGATAAGAGCTTTACCTTCCCAAGTGTTTCCTTTACAGAAGCCGGTACCTATGAGTACGAAGTAAGCGAAGTAAAAGAAAACAAGGGCGGTGTAACTTACGATACCAGCGTATATACTGTAAAAGTAGTAGTAGAGGATGATACCAATGGTCATCTGGGAATTGCTTCTAAGACCTACCAGGTTGGTAGAACAACAAAGGAAGCTATCACCTTCACCAATAAATACGAGTCCACACCTACCAAGGCACAGTTTGAAATATCTAAGAAGCTCCATGGCAGAGATATGGTAAAAGACGAATTCGTCTTTGATCTTGTAGATGCACAGGGTAAGGTACTTCAGACCGTGAAAGTTCCTGCAGCACAGATGGAAAATGAAGTGGCTACTGCAAATATGCAGTTTGCTGAGATTACTTACGATACAGTAGGTACTTACACTTACACCATCAGAGAGCAGAAGCCGGAAGGTAATACAAACGGTGTGAAGTATGATGAAAAAGTAGTATCTGTAACCGTAGAAGTAACAGATAACGGAGAAGGCAATCTGGAAAACACTGTAGTATACGTAAAGAACGATGCAGAACTTGCTGCAGGTGAAGTTCCTACCTTCCATAACTACTATGAAGTAACACCTACCAGCGCAGCAGTGAAGGCACATAAGACCATCACCGGCCGCCACTTGGTAGAGGGCGAGTTCAGCTTTGAACTTGTAGGTGTCAGCGAAAACGCAAAGGGCACCAAAGCAACAGCAGTGAATACTGTAGTATCCAACAGCGATACCGGTATCGCCTCCGGTCATGGCGATGTGAACTTCGGTTCTATCAGCTACACAACCGCCGGTGTATATCGTTACGAAATCCGTGAGACATCCAAGGATGCAAACGGCGTAACAGTTGATAAGAAGGTATATCCTGTAGTCATCACCGTAACCGATAAAGATGCAAACGGTAAATCTACCGGTAAGTTAGTAGCTACCGTAGAGTACCAGCAGCTTGCTGCAGGTGAGACAGAGCCGATTATCAAGAACTGGTATGAAGCAGAGGGTACCAAAGCACACTTAGAAGCTACTAAGGAATTAGTTGGTAGAACACTGCAGAATGAAGAGTTCACCTTCGAAGTAACTGAGCCAAATGGCCAGCGTACTATCCCGGGTGGCAAACTGACAGCAAAGAACAACGCTGACGGTCAGGTAGTATTTGCTGATATTCACTTTGATAAAGTAGGTACTTATACTTACACCATCAAAGAGGTAGAAGATCAGTCCAAACTTGGTACAACCTTCGACTTAAGCAGCCACACTGCAGTTATCACCGTAAGCGAAAAACTCGATGCAAACGGAACTCCTGTAGGACAGTTACAAGCTACTGTAAGCTATGATGGACAGGATGCAGAGGAATCTGTAGCACCTAAGTTTGTCAATGAGACAGTACTGAGAGATCTGCAGGTTCGCAAGTCCTTCCTTGGCAATGACTTCTTAGCACAGACCGGCGAAGTAAGCTTCCAGCTTTACAAAGTCGAGGGCGGCAAAGAAGTAGCAGTAGAAGGAAAGAGCATCACCCTTACCTGTGCAAACCAGGATGAGGATGGTAGATATCACTGGACTCGGGAAGAACTTGTAGGTAAGTTCACAGGCCTTCCTGCATATGACGAAAGTGACAAGCTGATTTCTTATCTGGTAAAAGAAACCACAGAAGGTGATTTCGAAATCCGTTACTATGATGAAAACCAGAGTAACGCAAACCAGACAGCAGCTCACTACGATAGCAAGAACTTCGTAGTAGGTCAGACAGCAGAAGTTCTGGTTGAGAACTGCGAGTTCACCACATACACAGGCACAAAGACCTGGTACGACTTCCACAATAAATACGGCGTAAGACCTGGCCAGATTCAGGTAACACTGTATCAGAGATTGGAAGGACAGGATGTATCCGAAGCAAAAGCTTATACGGATAAGAATGGTAAGACATTTACCAAAGCAATTAGCGGCGAAGATGATACATGGGAGTACTCCTTCGAACATCTGCCGATTTACGATGACAATGGTGTGAAATACATCTACAGCGTAACGGAAGATTATGTAACCTATGATGGTCATGTAACAGCAGATTCAGCTAATTTGAGATACTATACCGGCGACGGCAACCATACTTCTGTAGGATTTGTATCCGGCGATATGAATCTGAACAACACACTGACTACAGTCAATGTAAATGGTACAAAGGTATGGGATGATGAATGGGATTCCTCTAAGAGACCGGAAAGCATCATCGTTCGTCTGGTAGCAAATGGTGCGGTATTAAAAGATGCCCAGGGCAATGACATTTGTCAGGAAGTCACTGCAGATGCAGAAGGCAACTGGAGCTTCACTTTTGAAAATGTACCAAACTACTACGTAACAGTAGATGGCGAAGTACAGGCAGCGATTACTTATGCAGTAACCGAAGACCCTGTAGAAGGCTATACTGCAGTAGTAACAGGTAATGCGGTAGATGGCTTTGTCATCACCAATACCTATGAGACTACAAAACTTGCGAAAGCATACATTGTAAAGGTAGATGCAGCCGATCAGAATAAAGCACTTGCGGGTGCGACATTTGGGTTGTATCATGAAGATGGAAGCCTTGTTGGTTACTACACCAGCGATGCAAACGGAATTGTCATCGCAGATTCCCTGAAAGAAGGTAATTACTTCTTCAGAGAGACTGCAGCTCCGGCCGGTTATAAGCTGAACCAGACCATGATTACCTTCACAATCACTGCTGAGCAGGATAAGCAGGGCTTGACCTTGTATGTAGGTAAGGTGATCAATGAAAAAACACCAGAGACTCCTGACAATCCAGGCGGAGATAATCCGAATACACCTGAAGTACTTGGTGCAAAACGTGATATCTTAACACCTGATCAGGGACAGGTACTGGGTGTTCGTAGAGCACCTAAGACCAGTGATGCTTCAAAAGCACTCCTTTGGATGCTTGTAATGGGCGGCTCCGGAATCGGCGCAGCGATTATGATGGCACAACAACGTAGAAGCAGAAACAAGCTAAGATCAATGTTGTAATTGATGAAAAGGAGAATTGAGATGAAACAGTGGATGAAACGAATGATCGCTCTGATGCTGGTAGCAGTGATGGCTATGGCTGTTCCTATGAACACCTATGCATGGACCATCGACGGTAATACACCGGAAGCATATACCAACAGAGCAAAAGACAGCTTAGGTAATGTACATGGCCCGACGGTTATGACCAACTTCTTTGCAGGAAGTATCGGATCTTTGTTCCCGGTATCCCCTGTAGCTACCATTGATCATGAGACAAAGGTAGATGTAAGCTGGTACAATGACGCACAGTCTGTTGTATACGTATGTGATAACAACAGCTACGGTCCTTTGGCACAGAAAGCACTGTATGGCGTAAGAGATATGTTCGGCGCTAAAAACATTGCAGCCATTACTCTGAATCTGTTTATCTTTGAAGGCTCACTGAACAAGCTGGTGCCAAGTACCACCGGTAATATTCAGTTCATGGTACAGGTACCTGAAAACGTACGCTCTAATTACAGAGACTACGCTATGCTTCGTCTGAATGCAGATGGCACAGTATCTATCCTGCCTGACTTAGATGACGATGCAAAGACCTTTACCTTTGAAACCAATTATTTTGCTACTGATGATGTATATCTGATGGTATACGCAGCAAAGGGTGCATTTGATGCATACAAGCCAGCACCTGTACAGCCGGTCATCAAACAGTAATCTAATTGAACCGGTACCTAAAAGATGATAAAATAACCGCAGTGGATTTCCACTGCGGTTATTTCTTGTTAGAAGCAAAAAGCTTTGGACGAGGCGAAGAAAGAAGGAATGTGTATGCGTACCATGGAGTTCAAAATGGAACGTCCGGGATTATTAGAGGAAGGACAGGATGTGACGATTACGGAAGGACTACTTCCCAGTAACTACTATTACACCATAGATCCATCCCTAGCCATGTCACCGAATATTCCTTTCCGCGAACGTTTGGTATCCAGAAGTGGAAAAGTCACACGAATTGAGGAGAATGCGCGAGGCTTCTATGTAACGGTGGAGTTTGACGAAGAACAGCCGAAATAGAAGATCGCCAAAGGAGGAGAAAACATGAAAACAGTATCAACAGACAAAGCACCAGCAGCAATCGGACCTTATTCCCAGGGTAAAATCGCCGGAGGATTTTTATTTGCATCCGGACAGATTCCCATCAATCCGGCTACCGGAGAAATCGAAGGGGAAGATATCGCTTCTCAGGCAAACCTGGTAATGAAAAACATCGGTGAGATTTTAAAGGCAGCAGGTACCGATTATGATCAGGTAGTAAAGACCACTTGCTTTTTAGCAGATATGGCAGACTTTGGTCCTTTCAATACTGTCTATGAACAGTACTTTACCGGAAAGCCTGCACGTAGCTGCGTAGCAGTAAAGCAGCTTCCAAAGAACGTACTTTGCGAAGTAGAGGTGATCGCAGTCTGTGAATAAATCAAACATTGTTATGATTGGTATGCCGGGAGCAGGGAAAAGCACCATCGGTGTTGTCCTTGCCAAGAATAGAGGATACCAGTTCGTAGACTCAGACCTGGTGATTCAGGAAAGATATGATAAACTTTTACATCAGTTGATTACCGAACACGGCTTGGATGGTTTTATCCGCATAGAAGAAGAAGTGAATGCTTCTTTGCAGGCAGAAAAGAGCATCATCGCCACAGGCGGCAGTGTTGTCTATGGTCCAAAGGCCATGGAGCACTTGAAAGAAATCGGTACAGTGGTGTATTTAAAACTAAGCTATGAGAGTATAGAAGAACGCTTGGGAGATTTGAAGGCCAGGGGCGTAGCCTTAAAAGACGGACAGACCCTTTTAGACCTGTATAAGGAGCGTACTCCTCTATATGAAAAGTATGCAGACATCACGGTGGATTGTGAGAATGCCACCATTCCGCAAATCGTGGCAAAGATTAATACATTCTTAGAGGATAGATAGACCAGATGAGAGAACTAGAAGAGAAGCCAAAGAAAAACTCTTTGAGAAAACGGGTTAGACTTCTAGCTGCGGTGACCCTTGTCAGTGTGGTAGTTGCATTTAGTTGTCTTATGCTAGCACTGATTCTGTTTTTGCATCAGCATAAGGTGGCGGAGGACTACATCGACAGAGGGGACATGGAAGCAGAAGAGGTAGAAGGAGGCAACGCGCCTAAGTATACCCAGGAAGAGGTGGATGCACTTCTTGCAGAAATGGAAAGCGATTCCCAGGCAGGAGGCAGACAGATTCTTTTAGAGGAAATGAGAACTTCTTTGGAGGATGGCACCAGTGCGGTGAACCTTTTTAGAGCCTTGTATCCGGATCAGGTGGTCTACGTGGATGACAATCGCTACTGGTTCCATGATATCAGGCAGGACTGGAAGATGAATCCTTTTGATGAGGAGCAGATGGTTCTGGATGAAGAGGGATTCATGACCTACCCCATAGATGGCACGCCGAAGCGAAAACTTGGCGTAGATGTATCTAGATTCCAGGGAGTCATCGACTGGGAAAAGGTAAAAAATGCCGGCGTAGAATATGCCATCATCCGCGCAGGTATGCGCGGCTATGAGTCCGGCAAACTGGTGGAGGATGAGCAGGCAAAAGCCAATATAGATGGCTGCGTAGCCAATGGAATTCCCTTTGGCGTCTACTTCTTCTCTGAAGCAATCAATGAGGCAGAAGCCATCGAGGAAGCGGATACCGTGCTTTCTATGATACAGGGATATGAGCTGGGACTGCCGGTATATATCGATATTGAGCAGGTAAGCAGTGCATCCAATCGATGTAAAGATATGACCAAAGAAGAACGCACCAAGGTGGCGAAGGTTTTCTTGGACCGCATCAGTGCTGCGGGATATAAGCCGGGCATCTATGGCAATCTGAAAAGCTTTTTGGTACTTTTGGATTTGCAGGAGATTCAGGACTACACTAAGTGGTTTGCCTGCTACAACATACCGGTGTACTATCCCTATGATTACGATATTTTGCAGTATTCCGAGAAAGGTACTATTGATGGTATTCCGGAGCCTGTAGACCTAAATATCGCATTAACTGAGAACTATAGATAGAAAGGTACTTACTTGTGATTTTAACTGTGAAACAAATATTAGTGATTTATGCCCTAGTCATAAATGGAATGGGTTTCGCCTTCATGGGCATCGATAAATGGAAGGCAAAAAAAAGAGCCTGGCGCATTCCGGAATCCACACTGTTTTTGGTGGCACTTCTGGGTGGGGCACTGGGCTCTCTCATAGGTATGTATACCTTCCGTCATAAGACCAGACATGCCAGCTTTGTATGGGGCATGCCGATTATTCTGGTACTTCATATCTTAGTGCTTGTATTTATCATCATGGGACCGGTGATGGTCCTGTAGTCCATCTGCTAGATGGTAACGATGATACCGCCATCATTGGCATACATGGAGCTAATGCCACCCGTGTTCAGCACAGTGATGGACTTTGGATTGCAACGCTCCAGCAGTGCGGCTTTTACAAATTCTGCACGCTCAGGATTATTGCAATGAGCAATATAAAGGGTTTTCTCCGGAATGGCCGGTACTTCTTTAATCAGAGTATCAATCATACGGAGAAGCCCTTTTTTGATACCAACGGCCTGGGCTTTTTGGACAATAGAGCCACAGTCTCCTGCCATAACAGGCTTAATGCTTAAGGTGCTGGCAATGAGGGCTTTCACACCGGAAAGACGACCGTTTTTGCGAAGGGTATCTAAGTTATCTAATACGAAATAAGTATGCTGACGATTGCGGAAGTCTTCGATTTTGGACACAATCTGTGCAAAAGTCATGCCACCTTGTTCTTCGTATTCCATAATCTTCATGGCAATTTGGGTTTCTCCAACGCTGGCAGACTCTGAGTCACATACATAGATGGGCTTGAAGTCATTGTCATCTAAGTACATCTCTTTTCCAACCAGGGCACTGTTGTAACTGCCACTTAATTTGGAAGATAAGGTCACCACATAAATACGGTCTGCATCACACTCGTAGGCTTCTGCATAAGCAGCAGGAGACGGACATGAGGATTTGGGAGACTTGGGATAGGCTGCGACTTTAGCTAAGAAGTCCAGCTGATCGAAACTCTCATCATCGATAATGATATCATCCCCCACCTCCAAGGTCAGTGGCACAGAGAGAAAATGCGGATCTTTTTTGTATAAATCAGGCAAATCACAACAGCTATCGACTACGATTCTATATGACATAACTACGTTTCCTTTTCTTTTTCTTACAGTTCTTTTATTATAAACGAAAAGAGGATAGAATCCTATGGTTTGTTTGTGAAAAATGAATGGACACTGGCAGTTGACAATAATTTAACATATAGGTATGATGTGATAGTAAATTTCATATTTGGAAGGAGATTGTATCATGAAGTTACAAAGATTCGGAGGCAAAAAACTTACCGTACTTCTACTCGTGATGACAATGCTGGCTGTTGCACTGACAGGATGTAAGTCAGGTGATAAGGCAGAGGAGACTTCTAAGATTACCATTGGTATACCTCAGGATATCGACGGTCTTGACCCACACAAAGCAGAAGGGGCAGGAACCAGAGAGGTATTGTTTAACATTTTCGAGGGCCTTGTAAAGCCTGATGAAAACGGTAATCTCAACCCCGCTGTAGCTAGTGACGTCACAGTATCTGAAGACGGTACGGTATATACCTTCACACTCAGAGATGGAATTAAGTTCCATAATGGCAACCCGGTTACAGTAGATGATGTCGTTTATTCGATTGAGCGCTGTGCCGGTACAGATGGAGAGACTCCTCTGGTATCGGCTTTTTCTAATATTGCGAAAGTAGAAGCCACAGATGAGGCTCACGTTGTCATTACTTTGACAGCAGCAGATACGGATTTCTTAAGCTATCTGACTACTGCAATCGTACCAAAGGATAGTACAGACCTTGACACCAATCCTATTGGAACAGGTCCTTATAAGTATGTATCCCGTTCTCCACAGGAGAATATCATCGTCACTCGCTTTGATGATTACTGGGGAGAGAAAGCTTTCTTAAAGGATGTCACCTTTAAAATCGAAAGCAACCCGGATTCTATTGTCATGGACTTAGAGGGCGGCTCTATCGATATGTTCGCTCGTATCACCAGCGCCCAGATGGACCAGTTGTCTGATAAGTTCCAGGTTTACGAAGGCACCATGAATCTGGTTCAGGCTCTTTACTTAAACAATGCTTTTGAGCCATTCCAGGATGTGAGAGTGCGTCAGGCACTATGCTATGCTGTAGACCCACAGGGTGTTATGGACTTCGTGTCCGCAGGTAAGGGTACAGAGATTGGATCCAGCATGTTCCCATCTTTCCAGAAGTACTTCATGCCTGAATTAAACGATACTTACAATCAGGATTTGGAGAAAGCAAAAGCCCTTTTGGAAGAAGCAGGCTACCCTGACCTGACCTTCACTATTACCGTTCCATCTAACTACACACAGCATGTAGATACCGCACAGGTTCTGGCTGATCAGCTGAAACAGATTGGTGTAACTGCCAATATTCAGCAGGTAGAATGGGACAGCTGGCTGGAAAACGTATACTCCGGCAGACAGTATGAAGCTACTGTAGTAGGTGTAGATGCATCCAGCTTAAATGCACCGGCACTTCTTTCCAGATTTGTCAGTGATGCACACAACAACTTCGTAAACTTCAATAGCGAAGCTTATGATGCAGCATTTGCAAAAGCAGAAGCTTCTGTAGATGATGCAGAAAAGACAGCAGCATTCAAAGAATGCGAAAAGATTCTGTCTGAAGAAGCAGCAAACGTATATATCCAGGATTTACCTGAGTTCGTTGCTTTGAATAAAAAATACACAGGATATACATTCTATCCTTTATATGCACAGGATGTTGCGAAGATTCGTCTTGCAGACGATGCAACAAACTAAAGCAGAGTAGGAGTTTCATATGAGATATATAGGCAAGAAAATCGGAATGATGCTATTCACGTTACTTGTGGTGTCTTTGTGCGTTTTTCTCGCCTTCCATCTCATCCCTGGGGACCCGGCTCTCCGTCAACTTGGTACCAATGGTACCCCTGAGCAGCTAGCGGCACTGCGCCATGAAATGGGACTGGATCGTCCCGTTATGGTGCAGTATTGTAGCTGGCTTCTAGGTATTTTCCACGGAGATCTGGGTTCTTCTTATGTGTATAAAATCCCGGTTACGGGTATGTTAGGAGAGAAAATCCCCATCACCATTACCCTGGCTCTTATGAGTTTTGTGATTATGATTTTGATTTCTTTGCCCCTTGGTATCTATACCGCCAAACACAAAGATGGCAAAATCGATCATTTGATTATGGTGTTGAATCAGGTGGTTATGGCAGTACCTCCCTTTTTTGCAGGTATATTGCTGACGTTAGTATTCGGTATGATTCTGAAACTATTTACCCCCGGGGGTTTTGTGTCCTATCACACCAGTATTCCGGGCTTTTTAGGATATCTGTTTTTCCCGGCCATCGCCATTGCACTGCCGAAATCTGCCATGGCGGTGAAGCTGCTTCGTAGTTCTGTTATCGAAGAAGCGGGAAAGGATTATACTAGAACAGCTTACAGTAGAGGCAATACTACAAACGCAGTGCTGTATCGTCATGTACTGCAAAATGCCATGATACCGGTGGTTACCTTTATGGGTATGACCTTAGCAGATATGGTGGCAGGCTCTATTGTCATCGAGCAGGTTTTCGGTATTCCCGGAATCAGCCGTATTCTTTTGACCAGTATCAATAATAGGGACTATCCCGTGGTAGAGGCTATTATTTTGGGCATCGCCACTTTGGTTATTGTAATCAATCTATTTGTGGATGTGCTGTATCGAATCTTAGATCCCCGCATTGCAAAGGAGGATGAGGCATGAAGTTAAAACATCGCAATAGATTCTTCTATGCAGGACTGATTATCACCGGCATTGTACTTTTACTTGTACTTGTAGGTGTTGTATATACCCCTTATGACCCGACGGCTATGAATGCCCAGGAGAAACTGCAGGGAGCCTCTTTTCGGCATCTCATGGGCACGGATAATATGGGACGAGACATTTTTAGCCGTGTGCTTTATGGCAGTAGAATTACGCTACTGATTGCCACTGGTACCGTAGCCCTTGGCGCTATAGCAGGCATCCTGATCGGGGCTTTCACCGGGTACTACGGTGGAAGACTGGACGAAGTGCTGATGCGTGTTATGGATGCGTTGTTTGCTTTTCCAAGTATTTTACTTGCCCTTGTGTTTGTGTCTTTATTTGGCACCGGTACCTGGCAGGTTATGCTGGCGTTAGGCGTGGCTTTTATCCCCAGCTTTTCCAGAATTGTACGAAGCGAGTTTTTGCGCTGCAAAAATGCAGACTACGTGAAGTCTGCAAAACTACAGGGGGCAAGCAGCCTTCGTATTATGTTTTGGCATATCATGCCAAACTGCAAAAACGTGATTCTATCAGCAATTCTGATTGGATTTAATAATGCGGTACTGGCAGAAGCAGGACTAAGCTTTTTAGGAATCGGCGCGCAGCCGCCATATGCAAGCCTTGGCAAAATGCTGTCAGATGCACAGCAGTACATGATGACCTTACCGGTATATGTGCTGGGACCCGGTCTCATGATTTTCTCTATGGTAATCGGATTTTCGTTCCTGGGAGAAGGAGTAAGAGAGTAAGATGAGTGACATCATTTTAACCGTCACAGATTTGAATATAACCTTTCATGATCACAATGCGCCGGAAGTGGCGGTGGAGGATTTTGATCTGACCTTAGAACAAGGGGAAATCGTGGGCATAGTAGGAGAATCCGGCTCCGGAAAGAGCCTGAGTGCCTTAGCCATTGCCGGCTTGCTAAATCGTCATACCCTTACGAAAACAGGTCGCATTATTTTCGATGGACAGGACCTTTTGACCTGTAATCGTAATGTGCTTAGAGGCTATCAAGGGGATGAAATCTCTATGATTTTCCAAGAGCCCATGACCAGCCTAAATCCTGTAAAAAGGATTGGATGGCAGGTAGAGGAAAGCCTCCGCATTCATCAGCCGGAAGTCACTAAGGAAGAGCGAAAAGCGCGCTGCTTACATATGTTGGAAGCAGTGGGGCTTCATGAAACGGAAAAGGTATATCGGATGTTTCCGCATGAATTATCCGGAGGCATGAGACAGCGTGTCATGATAGCCGCTGCCATGATTGGAGAACCGAAGATTCTCATAGCGGATGAACCTACCACTGCATTAGATGTGACAGTGCAGAAGCAGATTGTAGATTTACTGATTGAAATCAATGAACAAAAACATACCTCCATTATTTTTATTTCTCATGACCTGAGTCTGGTAAAGCAACTTTGCCATAGAGTACTGGTTATGCGAAAGGGTGAAGTAGTGGAAAGCGGAGATGTGGACAGTGTCTTCTATCATCCGCAGCATACTTATACAAGAAAACTGATATCTGCCATTCCGCAGATTTCCTTAGAGGACTAGTCATGCAGGAAGAGAACATTTTAGAAGCCCGGAATCTGAACGTGTTTTATCCGGGACAGCGCAAATCCATCTTTCAAAAGCCTGAAAAAGAACAGGCTTTGTTTGACGTGTCTTTTGATATGAAGGAAGGCGAAGTCTTAGGACTTTGCGGGGAAAGCGGATGTGGGAAGTCCACCCTTGCGCGAACTATTGTAGGTATCAATACAGATTACACCGGAGACTTAAATAAGAGATTTGAAAGTGTCCAAATGGTGTTTCAAGACCCCTACGGAAGCCTGAATCCGGCTAGAAGTATCGGCTGGATTTTGGAGGAAGCCTTGCGGGTGGATCCAAAAAGAACCTGGACCAAAGAAGAAAGAAAAAAACGGGTATTGACAGTATTAGAGCAGGTGGAACTGCCGGCAGATTTTATAAATCGAAAGCCCAGCGAGCTTTCCGGTGGGCAAAGACAGAGAGTCAGCATAGGCCTTGCACTGATGCAATCTCCAAAACTGCTTATTGCAGACGAGCCTGTGTCTGCCCTGGATGTGACGATACAGGTGCAGGTTTTGCAGCTTCTACAGAATTTACATAAGAATTTAGGACTTTCGATTCTTTTCATCTCCCACGACCTTCGGGTGGTGTACCAGATCTGTGATCACGTGCTGATTATGAAGGAAGGACGCATCGTGGAATCCGGCATACCAAAGGAGATGTATAAAAGACCAAAGCACCCCTACACCGAAGAATTACTGGTTGCCGCAGGTATCAGAGAATAAGCGGACTGCTTGAACTTTGACTATGACATTGATAAAATAGAATTGTGTTAAAAGGCGGAAACGGAAACTAGAATTATTCGGAGTTGAAAAATGGAGAATCGAAGAATTCATGTATTGGTGGTGGAAGACCACGAACTGGATTGCAAAATTCTAAGAAAGATCATTTCAGGGCAGTATGACTATGCGGAGACCCATGATGGCAAGGAAGCAATTGAGTACTTAGAAAGCCATCCGGACGAAGTGGATGTCATTTTATTAGACCTTGTGATGCCGGTGATGGATGGAAGGGCGTTCCTTTCCTACAGACAGAACAGTAAGTGGGAGAAAATCCCGGTTATTGTCATGACTGACGACCGACTGGCAGAAAAAGAAGTATTAAATCTTGGGGCTACGGATTTCCTTTCCAAACCCTACGAGCCGGATATCTTATATGCTCGTATGCATAATGTAATCTCCAGAAGTCGTATGCACCTTTTGGAGAATCTGCAATACCTGACAGATCACGACCCTCTGACGGGACTGTACAATGCCAAACGTATGCATCTGGAAGTGAAAAAGATGCTGGAGCGTTACACGGACATACAGTTTACCAGCATCAGAGTGGATATCGATAAATTCCGTTTGATGAATACCTTCTGGGGTGAGGACAGAGGGGACGATTTCCTTCGTTTTGTGGCGCAAAGCCTCAGAGAGGAAGCAACGAAATATAAGATTTCTTTATATGGACGTATCCACGCGGACATTTTCTGGATTGTACTTCCTTACGAAAAAGAAAAACTCCAGGAAAGTGCCGTATCTTTGCAGGAGAAGGTCCAGAGTTTCAATAAAGACTACGCCATAGAGATGACTTTCGGTGTGTATATCATCGAAGATAGAAGCGAGTCTACCGAATTGATGTTTTCAAAGGCTGCCATGGCGGCTAGAGAAGTGAAAAAAGAATTCGGTTCTTATATAGGACATTATAATAACGAGATGGGACAGCGCCTGCGTCACGAGCAGCAGATTCTGAATGAAATGCAGCCTGCTCTGGACCAGGGCGAATTCGTGCCTTGGTTCCAACCAAAGTACAACTTGGAAAGCGGCAGACCATTTGGAGCTGAAGCATTGGTTCGTTGGGAGCATCCTAAGTATGGACAGATTTTACCCGGAGATTTTATCCCGATTTTTGAGAAAAACGGATTCATCGGTAAGATTGATGCCTACATGTGGGAACAGGCCTGCATGTATTTAAGAAAGTGGATTGATGAAGGATTAAACCCGGCACCCCTTTCCGTAAATGTGTCTCGTATCAGTATGTGCAATCCTCATATCGTAACCCAGTTAAAAGAACTGGTGGATCGATATGGTATTACGCCGGATCTTTTGAATCTGGAATTAACCGAGAGTGCCTATATGGACAATCCGGAAATCATGAGAAAAGCCGTTACTGCTTTACAAAAAGAGGGCTTTACTATCATGATGGATGACTTTGGCAGCGGCTATTCTTCCTTGAACAGTTTAAAGGATATTCCGGTTGATATTTTGAAAATCGACATCAACTTCCTGGCAAACAGTGAATCAGATGGTCGTAATGAAAGAATCCTGGCTTCTGTCATCCGTATGGCCGGATGGTTAGAGCTTCCTGTTGTGGTAGAAGGAGTGGAGACCAAGGCCCAGAAGGAATTCTTGGAAAGCGTTGGCTGTGGCTATGTGCAGGGCTACTACTTTGCAAGACCCATGCCTTTGGAGGATTACGAAAAAATCCTGCGGGAAGGAAATCAGGTTCCTGCCAAGATGGATGCAGAGAACAGGCAGGAAATTATCAATGCAATCTGGTCTTCCCACTCAGAGGTGGAGCTGGTATTCAAAAGCATCCAGCAGCCGGTTGCCGTGTATGAATATGAAAATGGCAGATTTTCTGCCATGCGAGTCAATGAGCCTTTCAATGACTGGTTCGGCTATGGTGAGAATTTCCTAAATAACAAAGGAGAGTACAATCACCATGTAAGCTCTGAACACTTTAGAGATATCATCGGTGCCTTCCAAAAAGCAATCAAAGACAGAGGATTGGCAGAATGCGAATTCCTCTTTACAGATGATAGAGGACATAATCGTTGGATTAGACTCAATCTCAAGTATTTGGGAAGAAACGAAAAGAGCAATATCGTTTTTGCCACCTTCAATGATGAAAGTGCCAGAAAGAAAGTGGAGGGCATCATCAGTGCCACTTCCAATCTTTTGCAGGATACGGAAATCATTAAGAAGCGTCTTCTCATCGTAGATGATACGGAGCTGAGCCGTGAGATGATGAAGAACATGTTCCAAAAGCAGTATGAGGTATTGGAGGCCGGCAACGGTCAGGAAGCCTTGGATCTTTTGGAGAAAGAAGCAGGTACCATCAATGCCATTATCCTGGATATTATGATGCCGGTGATGGATGGCAAGGAATTCTTAAAAATTCGTAACCAGAATCCGGTTTTAAATGCTATTCCGGTGGTGGTTATCTCTGCAGATGCAGATGAGAACAGCGAATTGAAACTGCTTGAACTTGGTGTAAATGATTATATCAGTAAGCCATTTGTACCGGAAGTTATGAAAAAACGTGTGGAAAACGTGATGGAATATAACAGCAGGTTCCACAAATTAATGAAAGAGTATCGAGAGATGCTGAAATCAAACTAATGGAAAGTGAGGACGGTTTTCCGTTCTCACTTTTTCAAGGATAAAGCTAGCATAGTATAACAAAAGAGGAGAACAGTTATGGAAAAAATGGATATGGAGTTCAAGCGAAAGCTGCCAACTCCCAAAGAGGTCAAAGAGCAATACCCGGTAAGCCCGGAGATTGAAGCTATCAAGATGCGCCGTGATGAGGAGATCAAGGCAATTTTTGAAGGCAAAGACGACAGACTTTTACTGATTATCGGACCTTGTTCCGCAGACCGAGAAGATGCGGTAATGGATTACCTGCACCGTCTTGTGAAAGTACAGGAAAAGGTAGCAGAGAAGATTCTCATCGTACCACGTATTTACACCAATAAGCCTAGAACCGTAGGCAAAGGCTATAAAGGAATGCTGCATCAGCCTGACCCGGATAAGGCCAGCGACATGCTTGCAGGTATCATTGCCATTCGTAAATTGCATCATCGTGCAGTGGAAGAGACAGGCTTTACCTGCGCAGATGAGATGCTGTATCCGGAAAACCACAGATATGTGTCTGACCTTTTATCCTACGTAGCAGTAGGTGCCAGATCCGCAGAGAACCAGCAGCACAGACTAACTGCCAGCGGTGTAGGCATTCCGGTAGGTATGAAGAATCCTACAGGCGGCGATTTAAACGTCATGATGAATTCCATCGTGGCAGCCCAGGGAAGCCATACCTTCCTGTATCGTGGATGGGAAGTAAAGAGCCCGGGAAATCCATTGTGCCATGCGATTTTACGAGGCTATGTAGATAAGTTTGGACGAAATATTCCAAACTACCATTATGAAGATTTACAGAATGTACTGGAACTATATCAAAAAGACGATAGCTTGAAAAATCCGGCTGTCATCATTGATACCAATCATTCCAACTCCGGCAAACAGTACTTGGAGCAGATTCGTATCAGTAAGGATGTCATGCATAGTTGCCGTATGTCCGGAGATATTAATCGTTTGGTAAAAGGTCTCATGATTGAAAGCTACATCGAAGATGGGGCTCAGCCTACCCATGAGCATTGCTACGGCAAATCCATTACGGATCCTTGCCTGGGCTGGGAAAAAACAGAGAGACTGATTTTAGATTTGGCGGAACTTAGATAATCACCACAGGAAGAACCAGAGAGTAACATGAAAAGACACGTAGGAGCCGTATTGCTGCTGACCGTATCCCTTGGGATGTGTGCCTGCGGCAAGCAAGCAAAGGGTGACTTTTTGGCCAAGGCCTATGAAGCCACCACCAATTTGGAATATGATACCGCACTGTCCACCATAGATCAGGCACTGCTGGCAGGAGAAGATATGAGAGAGTTGTATCGTCTGCAGGGCATATGCTTTTTGCAAATGGGTAGATATGACGAAGCAGCTTCCGCTTTTGAAAGCAGCCTGCAACAAAGCGGCAGCCTAATCGACACTATGGATGTGGACTTAAACTTCTATTTGGCAAAAGCTTACGAGAAGGCAGGCAAATATCCGGAGGCGGCTACCATCTGTGATCATATCCTTGCTTATGCCAAAGATAATCAGGATGCCTATGAACTACGTGGCACCGTGAAACTCCTGCAGGATGACTTTGAAGGAGCTAAGGCGGATTTTGATAAGGCACTTGCGGGGAAAAGTCTACATATTGACAGACTAGAACGCATCTACGAGGTATTGGACTCCAAAGGATATAAAGACCAGGGGCAAATCTATTTACAAAATGCCATAGACCGTGGCGCCAAGACCTTGTCCGAATATGATAAAGGAAGACTATACTATTTCCTCGGAGAGTATGAGACGGCCAGAGAACTTTTAGAGAAATCTACAGAGTCCGGTGATGGTAGCACCTACTTTTTGGGAAAATGTTGGGAAGCTTTAGGGGAATACAATTATGCTGCCAGCGTGTATCAAAGCTACTTGCAGCAGGGAAACAAAAGTGCCAGAATTGAGAATCAGCTGGCTATCTGCCAGATGAACTTAGGTGACTATGACACGGCACTTACTACGATACAGACAGCATTGGAAGAAAGCGACGATGTGGAACTGAAGAAGTCTCTTCGATTTAACCAAATCGTTGCTTATGAATATAAGAGTGAATTCGGCAAAGCAAAGGCGGCCATGACAGAGTATTTAGCATCTTATCCCGATGACGAAAAGGCACAGCGTGAGTACGAATTCCTCAAAACCAGAAAATAACCCTAAAGGAGCACAAACATGATTGCAAAACTGATTACTGAAATGACCCGCAAAAACGCACCGATTGTAGTAGGACTTGATCCTATGCTTTCTTATATTCCGGAGCACATCAAAGCAGAGGCCTTCGCAGAAAAAGGCGAGACACTGGAAGGGGCGGCAGAAGCGATTTGGGTATACAATAAAGGCCTGATTGATGCCACATACGATTTGATTCCGGCAGTAAAGCCACAGATTGCCATGTATGAGCAGTTCGGTATTCCGGGACTGATGGCTTATGACAAGACCGTAAAGTATGCAAAAGAAAAAG
The DNA here is from genome assembly GCA_015056765.1 of Lachnospiraceae bacterium. Lineage (GTDB taxonomy): Bacteria > Bacillota > Clostridia > Lachnospirales > Lachnospiraceae > SIG336. The sequence goes on along the minus strand of SVFQ01000008.1, from coordinate 86,155 downwards.
GCCTTTTGGTAATTGGCGATGTAAAGCGTGGAGACATCGGTTCTACTTCCGCAGCCTATGCTACAGGACATTTGGGAACCGTACAGGTAGGAAGTAAGACCTATCCGCTATTTGATGAAGACTTTGCCACAGTAAATCCATACCTGGGTTCTGATGGCATCAAACCATTTATCGATGTTTGCAACAGCCATGATAAAGGTATCTTTGTACTGGTGAAGACTTCTAATCCAAGCAGTGGCGAGTTCCAGGATCAGAAGGTGGGAGAAAAAGCACTGTATGAATTAGTTGCTGAAAAAGTAAATGAGTGGGGATTATCTTCCATGGACGGTGCTTACTCCAATGTGGGTGCTGTAGTAGGAGCCACCTACCCGGAAATGGCAAAGGTAGTACGTTCCTTAATGCCGAAAGCAGTCATTTTGGTACCTGGCTATGGAGCACAGGGCGGTACCGGTAAAGATTTGGCACCATTCTTCAATCCGGATGGTACCGGTGCAATCGTAAATTCTTCCAGAGGAATCATCGCTGCTTACAAGCAGGAAAAATACGCACACTTTACAGAAGCAGGCTTTGCGGATGCGGCCAGAGCAGCTGTAGAGGATATGAAAGAAGATATTGCAAAGGGGATTGCCTAAGGGCAATCCTTGCATAGCAAAGGCTATGTATGTTAGACTAGTAGCGGTTTGAAATTCGTGCGAGATAAGGAGCTTAGACATGGAACAGTACAAACAGGAATTTATTGAATTTATGGTAGAGTGTAATGTATTGAAATTTGGAGACTTTGTGACCAAAAGTGGCAGAAAGACTCCTTTTTTTGTAAATACAGGTTTCTACCGTAACGGTGCGCAACTGCGCAAACTGGGTCGCTTTTATGCCCAGGCAATCAAAGAGAAATTCGGAACAGATTTTGATATCCTGTTTGGACCGGCATACAAGGGAATTCCCCTTTCTGTAGCTACATCCATGGAAATATCTGAGCTTTATGATAAAGAAATCAAATACTGCTCTAACCGAAAAGAAGTAAAAGATCACGGTGACACAGGCATTCTCTTAGGAAGTCCTATTGCGGATGGAGATAAAATCATCATCATAGAAGATGTCACTACAGCAGGTACTTCCATTGGCGAGACCATGCCTATTATCAAAGCGCAGGCAGATGCCAAGGTATGTGGTCTTGTGGTTAGCGTAGATCGTATGGAAAGAGGTCAGGGCACAAAGAGTGCACTTTCCGAAATTGAGGAAACTTACGGCTTCCCTACCACAGCCATTGTTACCATGGAAGAGGTAGTGGAGCATTTATACAATAAGCCTTATAATGGAAAGGTCTATATCGATGATACCTTAAAGGCAGCCATCGACGCTTACTATGAACAGTATGGCGTAAAGTAGAAGGAGGAAGAAGCATGGAGAAAAATTATAAGTTATTAGGACGCACAGGTGGTATGAATATCGCCATTGGCGTACTTGTGATGGTTGTAGGAATCGTATCCGGTATCCTTTTAATCATTGGCGGATCCAAGATGATTTCTGCAAAGTCAAAGATGTTAATCTAAGAGGAAGTCATGCGAAAAAAAGGTTATATTTTCACAGATAAAACCTATTCCAAGAAATCAATCATGTCTGCTATTCTGGGACTTATTTCCTTGGTAAGTATGTGTCTTGTGATTTATTTTTCTTATAGAGAAGCAGGGGCTTTTTCCATAAGCAGGGGCGGAGTGTGCCTTCTTTCCATGCTTTATGCGCTTATTGGGCTTGGACTTGCCATAGCAGCCAGAATGGAAAAAGACCGGTTTTATTTGTTTGCCTATTTGGGCATGGTGATGAATGTCATCAGCTTACTACTTGTAAGCACCGTATTATATGCAGGAGCAATGTTATAAATGGAACGTTTATCTTTAGCCAGAGAGCGAATTGAACAATACGAAACAGAAGGGGTGCATCTATCCGAAGAGATGAGCCTCTTTTTTGAGAAAGAGATACACTTTGCAACCATGGTGATTTCGGAGTGGGATTTTGTGGCAGCAGGCAAACTGCAGACTGCACCGGTGATGGAGCTTCGTCAGCGAAATGAAGCTCTGTTCCAGGATATTTTACCTAGTCATTATGATCAGAGTTACGCAAATCCTACGGTAGCAGTAGAAAAACTTGGAACCTATGGCAAGTATCTATGCGCATTGGCGGCAGAGCTGTATAGCATGATTCCTGCAGTATACGAACAGGATGAGGAGATGCTGGTGATTCGATTAGAACTCCTTATTGAAATCATCGGCATGTTTGAGACTGCTTATGAAGAGAGGGTGGAACCGGAGTTAAAGGCACTGAAAGATATCTTGTATTGGTATGTCAGTGATTATTGCGAAGACGTACAGGCAAGGCGCATCAAAGCCCAGGTAAACCCGGAAAAGAATCTCTTCCATACCAGATTAGAATGCGACTTATCTGATGAACGTTATCTATATACCTATGGAGAGTACATTGGAGACAATGAGCGAAAGATGGCAGAGTATCTTTCCCAGATTCCACAGGAGCAGATTGATGCCATGGCAAGAACCTGGACAGAGGGATATCGCATCGGCTTCGAGATGACAGGAAAGGACCTAAGCAAAAAGAAAACCGCCGAGCTTCGCTACATGATTGGTTTTGAGCGTATTGCAAAGGCGGCAGTGAAGAACCTTGCGGAGATCGGATTAAAACCTACCATGCTTCGCAGCCCCAGTAGCTTAATGGAAGGCAGAACCTTCCAGCGAAACAGAGTGTACGGTACTTCTCCGAATCCACAGTTTGATTTTGATCACAAAGAGGATTTAGCTCTCTTTTTAGATAAGAACTTAGTGCAGCGTCGTATTGAATGTCTGCAAAGCGCTTTTGAAGCAGAGAAAGAGCATGCGAATCAGCATGGCGGACCTGCAGTGCTGGAAACCTTCGGGGAAGCTTCCTTTGAACCAAAGGACAAGGAAGAAGCACCGAAATACGATAAAGCACAGCAACAGGATATGGTAGTCTATGCATCCAAGGCAGGAGAGATTACCAATACCTACATCATTGGGGAAGAGAGAAGCTTCACGATTATGGCACTTCCGGTACCAAGTATCGGAGCGAACTTCAAAGAAGTATTTGCAGAAACCGTGAAACTGAACACTTTAGATTACAAACTTTACCAGACCATACAGCAGCACCTGATTGATGCTTTGGATACCGCAGAGTATGTCATCGTCAAAGGTCAGGGAGCCAATAAAACCAATATGAAGGTGATGCTCCATCACTTAGATGATCCGGCACACCAATCGAACTTTGAAAACTGTGTAGCAGATGTGAATATCCCCGTGGGAGAAGTCTTCACCTCTCCTGTGCTGACAGGCACAGAAGGCGTGCTACATGTAACCAACGTCTATCTGAATGGATTGCAGTACAAGAATCTGGAACTGCATTTTGAAGATGGATGTGTTACCACATATGGATGTACCAATTTTGAAAATCCGGAACAAAACCAGAAACTAATCAAAGATACGGTATTGTTCCACCACGACACATTGCCAATCGGTGAATTCGCCATCGGTACCAATACCACAGCCTTTGTGGCAGCCAGAAGATTACAGATTGAAGATAAATTACCGATTCTGATTGCAGAAAAGACAGGTCCACACTTTGCAGTGGGAGATACCTGTTATTCTCATGAAGAGGAAGTAAAGACTTATAATCCGGACGGTAAGGAACTCATCGCCAAGGAAAATGAAAAATCCGCGCTTCGTCATACAGACAGCAGCACGGCATATTTTAATTGCCACACGGATATTACCATTCCTTATGACGAACTGGCAGAGATTTCAATCGTCAGAGCAGACGGCTCAGTAGAGCGTATCATCGAAGAGGGCAGATTTGTATTGCCCGGCACAGAGAAGTTGAATGAAGCTTTTTAAGCTTTTTTCATAGATTACTAGATATAAGAAGGAGATCCAAAATGGCACAAGTAGGAATTGTAATGGGTAGTGACTCGGATTTGGCAGTAATGAAACAGGCTGCTGAAATCCTAGAGCAGTTTGGAATCAGTTATGATATGACGATTCTATCTGCGCATCGTGAGGTGGATGAATTTTTCACTTACGCAAAATCAGCTGAGGAGAAAGGCTATAAAGTCATCATAGCCGGCGCCGGTATGGCAGCTCATCTCCCGGGCATGTGTGCAGCGATTTTCCCGCTGCCGGTCATCGGTGTTCCGATGCATACTACTTCCTTAGGAGGTAGAGATTCCCTTTACTCTATCGTACAGATGCCAAGTGGAATTCCTGTAGCAACAGTTGCAATCAATGGTGGAAAGAATGCCGGTATCCTGGCAGCAAAGATGCTTGCTATGAGTGATCCGCAGTTACTCCAGAAAGTCAAAGACTACAAAGAGTCTTTGAAAGAAGAAGTAAAAGCCAAAGATAAAAAACTTCAGGAAGTTGGCTATCAAAATTACAGCAAATAACCAAACAGGGAATGAGGAGAGAAAAAATGGATTACAAAAAAGCAGGTGTGGATATTGAAGCAGGATATCGTTCTGTAGAATTGATGAAGGACTACGTAAAAGAAACCATGAGACCGGAAGTGTTAGGCGGTCTGGGTGGCTTCTCCGGAGCTTTTTCCTTAAAAGCAATCAAAGATATGGAAGAGCCTATTCTTCTGTCCGGAACAGACGGCGTAGGTACCAAAATTAAGGCAGCATTTCTGCTGGATAAACACGACACAATCGGCATCGACTGTGTTGCTATGTGTGTAAATGATGTAGCTTGTGCAGGTGGAGAACCTTTATTTTTCTTAGATTATATCGCATGTGGTAAGAACTACCCGGAAAAAATCGCCGCTATCGTAAAAGGTGTAGCAGAAGGATGTAAGCAGTCCGACTGTGCACTGATCGGTGGTGAGACAGCAGAGCATCCTGATTTAATGCCGGAAGATGAGTACGACGTTGCAGGTTTCTCTGTAGGACTTGTAGACAAAAAAGACATGATTACAGGAGAGAATCTGAAAGCCGGCGATGTGCTGATCGGACTTGCCAGCACCGGTATTCACTCCAACGGATTTTCTTTGGTTCGTAAAGTCTTTGAAATGACAAAAGAAAGCCTGGAAACCTATTATGACGAGTTAGGTGCTACCCTGGGAGAGACTCTTCTGACACCTACCCGTATCTATGTAAAAGCGATGCGTTCCATTAAGGAAGCCGGCGTAAAAGTAAAAGCGTGCAGTCACATTACAGGTGGCGGCTTCTATGAGAATATTCCTCGTATGTTAAAGGAAGGTACCCACGCAAATATTCACCTGGATTCCTTCCCGGTATTGCCGATTTTCAAACTGTTACAGGAAAAAGGACAGATTACAGACCAGATGATGTTCAATACCTACAATATGGGCCTTGGCATGATTCTTGCGGTAGATCCTGCTGATGTAGATAAGACCGTTGCCGCTGCAAAAGCTGCAGGGGAGACTGTTTACGTAGTAGGTGAAATCACAGAAGGTGAAAAAGGAGTGACCCTATGTTAAGAGTACTGGTACTGGTATCCGGTGGCGGTACAAATCTGCAGGCAATCCTGGATAAAGTAGAAAATGGTACCATTACGGATGTGGAAATCGTAAAGGTCATCAGTAATAATTACGGTGCCTTTGCGCTGGAAAGAGCAAAGAAAGCCGGAGTAGAGGCAGAAGTGGTAAGCCCAAAGGATTATCCTGATAGAGAGGCATTTTATGCCGGACTTTTACAGGCAGTGGATGCAGCAAAGCCGGATCTTATCGTGCTTGCCGGATTTCTGGTGGTGATTCCACCGGAGATGATCAGAGCCTATGCAGGCAAAATCATCAATATCCATCCGTCCCTGATTCCTTCTTTTTGCGGAACAGGGTACTATGGGCTGAAAGTACACGAAGCAGCACTGAAAAGAGGGGTAAAACTTACCGGTGCTACGGTGCACTTTGTGGATGAGGGGACAGATACAGGTCCCATCATTTTACAGAAAGCAGTGGCAGTACAAAAGGGAGATACACCGGAAGTATTGCAGCGTCGTGTCATGGAAGAAGCAGAGTGGGAGATCCTGCCTCAGGCAATTCAGATGATTGCCCATGGCCAGGTCTAAGTTAAGAGTAGAATAGAGGGTTTGTTATGAAAGTGTTAATCGTCGGGGGTGGCGGCAGAGAGCACGCCATTGCAACTTGCGTAAAAAAGAGTCCAAAGGTAGAGAAATTATACTGTGTACCCGGTAACGCCGGAATCGCACAGATTGCAGAGTGCGCACCAATCGGTGTAATGGAATTCGATAAAGTCGTAGCATTCGCAAAAGAAAAAGAAGTGGATTTGGTCATCGTAGGACCGGATGATCCGTTGGTAGGTGGCCTGGCTGATGAAATCGAAAAAGCAGGCATCCGCGTATTTGGACCGAAAAAGAATGCAGCTATCCTGGAAGGCAGTAAAGCTTTTTCCAAGGATTTGATGAAAAAGTACAGTATTCCTACAGCGGCTTATGAAACCTTTGATGATCCGAAGGAAGCCATTCGCTATCTGGAAGAATCCGATACCTATCCGGTTGTATTAAAAGCGGATGGTCTTGCACTTGGTAAAGGCGTATTGATCTGCAACACCAAAGAAGAAGCCTTAGCCGGTGTGAAAGAAATCATGGAAGACAAGAAGTTTGGTAGTGCCGGAAATCGTATGGTCATCGAAGAATTCATGACCGGTAGAGAAGTGTCTGTACTGAGCTTTGTAGATGGCAAAACCATCAAAATCATGTCTTCTGCCCAGGATCATAAAAGAGCGAAGGATAACAACGAAGGACTCAACACCGGTGGTATGGGAACCTTCAGTCCAAGTCCTTTCTATACGGAGGATGTGGATGCATTCTGCAAAAAGTATATCTATCAGGCTACGGTAGATGCCATGAAAGCAGAAGGCAGAGAATTTAAAGGTATCATTTTCTTTGGTCTGATGCTGACAGAAAAAGGACCTCGCGTATTAGAATATAATGCCAGATTTGGAGATCCTGAAGCACAGGTAGTGCTTCCAAGACTAAAAAATGATATAGTAGAAGTGATGGAGTCTTGCATCGACGGTACGCTGGATCAAATTGATTTACAATTTGAAGACAAAGCGGCTGTTTGTGTGGTATTAGCCTCAGATGGATACCCAGTATCCTATAAGAAAGGCTTCGAGATTCAAGGATTAGAAAAGTTTGACGGTAAGGAAGACTATTTCTGTTTCCATGCCGGTACAGCTTTCAATGAACAAGGGAACATCGTCACAAATGGCGGTAGAGTTTTAGGTGTGACAGCAAAGGCTGATACGCTTTTAGAAGCTCGGAAGAAAGCTTACGAAGCTACAGAATGGGTGCAGTTTGAGAATAAATACATGCGCCATGATATCGGAAAGGCTTTGGAGCAGTAAAAAGGAGATCACATGAAAAAGAAAATTTTGACACGGGTATGTGCAATGGGACTGGCAGCCTTTGTCTTTATGACAGGGTCAGTGGATGTACTGGCAAATTACAGTGCAACTGTATCTTCCGGTCCGGCAAAAATCAGAGCAACAGCAGGTACAGATAGTGAAGTGGTAGGCAGCGCGAAAGCAGGTGCTACCGTAGATGTTATCGAGGAAGTAAGCGGAGCTGATGGCTATACCTGGTGCAAAATTTATGTGAATGGTACCAGCACAGGCTATATTCGTTCCGACCTGATCACCAAAGCAGGTGGCGCAACAACTACCACAACGACAAATTCTACAACGACAAATACTACAAGCACAACCACTGAAACCAAAAAAGAAGTACCTGTTACCCAGGTTACCAACATGGATGAGAAGGCTGCCTATATCACAGCAGGCTCTGCCAATGTAAGAGAGCAGGCTTCCACCGATGCAGGTGTTGTGGCAGCGGTAAAGAAAAACCAGACCGTAACCATCACCGGTTCCGGTACAGGTACAGACGGTAAGAACTGGTATCAGGTACGCCTGGATTCCGGTAAAGTTGGTTTTGTTCGTGAAGATCTGCTTAAAATTGGTACACCGGAAGCAACCACCACTACGGATACCAGTACTACAACTGACACTCCTGCAGCGGAGGTTACAGTAGAGACAGAAACGGTAGCAGAGACGGAAACCGTTGTGGAAGAGCAGCCTGTTGTAGAAGAACAGCCGGTAGTAAATACTCCTCAAGTACCGGCAGGAGAGCCTGTATATGAACTGAACTATATTACAGGGGATGACGGTACAGGAGACTGGTTCTTAGATAAGCATACCGATACAGAAAGCAAACGTATTCGATTAAATGACCTTTTGGCAGCAGCCCAGGGTGGTGATGAAGAACTGACCACTGCAAAAGCCCAAGCAAAACGTTTTGAAATCTTTTTTATCGTAGCAGTTGTTTTATTCTTAATCGCACTGGCAGCAGCTATTTTCTTCTTCTTCAAAGTTCGCGATATGGAAGAAGATGAGGATGATGAGGAAGACGATATGCCTAGACGTCGTCCGGCACCTGCTCGTCGACCGGAACAGCGCAGACCTGTTCGCCGAATCGTAACAGATGATGACGAAGATGATGACGAGGATGAGGACGAAGATGAGGATATGATCGTGGTTCCTACTCGTGGTGGTCGTCGCCCGGAAGAAGCAGCCAGACGTCGCCCGGAAGGAGCACCAAAACGTCGTCCGGAAGGAGCGCCAAGACGCCGTCCGGAAGAAGGTGAAAGACGTCGCCCGGAAGGGGCACCAAGACGCCGCCCGGAAGAAGCGGCAAGACGTCGTTCGGAGGAGGATGAAAGACGCCCTGTACAGGGAGAAAGAAGAAGACCGGCAGAACCACAGCCGGAGAGAAAACCAAAGTCTGATGTACCGTGGAAGTCTAAAAATTTCCTGACTGACGATGATGATTTGGATTTCTCCTTTATTGATGAGGATAATATTGAGTAATGCAAAATAGTTCTTTTACAGAGAAGGCACAAGCAGTCTTAAAACGTGCCGGAAAAGTAGCTAAGAATGCCGGACAAGGATATGTTGGAACAGAACATATCCTTGTAGGCTTATTACAAGAAAAAGGAAGTGTGGCTTCTACCATCCTGGAACAAAACGGGTTGGAAGAGGGTGCACTTTTATCGTTGATATCGGATTACATTGCACCGGATGTGGGTGTTGTCTTGCAGGACAGAGAAGGCTTTTCTCCAAAGGCAGAGATTGTGCTGGAAGAAGCTGCTGAACTGGCAGAACGCTTTGGTGCAAAGCTGATTGGTACGGAGCATCTTCTGTTAGCCCTTTTAAAGGAGCAGGATAATGTGGCAGTCCGTATGCTTTCTACCGGAAGGATTTCTATTCAGAAATTATACCAGGATGTGTTGGTAGCCATGGGACAGGACCCTGCTATCGCAAAGCAGGACTTGGGAATTGGAAAGCAGCAGGGAGCCGGACAGAAGAAGAAGGGCTCGATTCTGGAACAGTACAGTAGAGACTTGACTGCACAGGCCAGAATGGGGGAACTGGATCCGGTCATCGGCAGAGAAGATGAGATTCAGCGCGTGGTGCAGATCCTAAGCCGTCGTACGAAGAATAACCCTTGCCTTATCGGCGAGCCCGGTGTAGGTAAAACTGCAGTAGTAGAGGGCCTTGCTCAGCGCATTGCAGCTGGTAACGTACCTTTTACTGTCCAGGGAAAAAGAGTTCTGATATTGGATTTATCCGGGCTGGTAGCCGGCAGTAAGTACCGTGGCGAGTTTGAAGAGCGTATGAAGAAACTGGTAGCGGAAGTGACTTCCAGAGGAGATGTGCTGCTCTTCTTAGATGAGCTGCATACCTTAATTGGTGCCGGTGGAGCGGAAGGTGCCATCGATGCTTCCAATATGCTAAAGCCTGCCTTATCCAGAGGTGAGCTACAGCTTATTGGCGCTACTACCTTAGATGAGTACCGTAAGTACATAGAGAAAGATGCAGCCCTGGAGCGACGCTTCCAACCTGTTACTGTAGAGGAACCGACAGAAGAGCAGACACTGGATATCCTAAAGGGAATCTGCGGTCAGTACGAAGAACACCACAAAGTAAAATATACCCAGGAAGCCTTAGAGACAGCTGTCAAATTATCCGGCAGATATATCAATGATCGTAGACTTCCGGATAAGGCCATCGACTTATTGGATGAGGCCGGTGCAGCCGTAAGATTACGTGGTACCAAATCTCCTGAGAAGCTTCATGAACTGGAAGCTTTGATTGGAGATATGGATTTACAAATCGAGAATTGCCTTCGCCATGAAGATTTCATCCGTGCAAAGAAAATCCGTGAGGAACAGGATGCACTGATTAAGAAGATGAACAGACTTCGCAAACATGGCGGCCAGGATGTGAAGGTACTGGAAGTTACAGCAGAAGATGTAGCGGAAGTGACCTCTAAGTGGACGAAGATTCCGCTTAAGAAGCTGGAAGAAAAAGAAAGTGAAAGACTTCTGAAACTGGAGTCTATCTTACATAAACGTGTGATTGGACAAGAAGAGGCGGTGGAGGCAGTAAGCCGCGCAATGCGTCGTGGACGTGTGGGCTTGCAGGATCCTAATAGACCCATTGCTTCCTTCCTATTCCTTGGTCCTACCGGTGTAGGTAAGACAGAACTAAGTAAAGCTTTAGCAGAAGCAATGTTTGGTTCTGAGGATGCGCTGATTCGTGTGGATATGTCCGAGTACATGGAAGGACACTCTGTGTCTAAGATGATTGGATCTCCTCCGGGATATGTAGGCTTTGATGATGGCGGACAGCTTTCCGAAAAAGTTCGTCGTAATCCATATTCCGTCGTTTTATTTGATGAAGTAGAGAAGGCACATCCGGATGTGTTCAATATCCTATTGCAGGTATTTGATGATGGACACATTACAGATTCTAAAGGACGCAAGGTAAGCTTTAAGAATACGATTCTGATTATGACATCCAACCTGGGTGCAAAGAAAATCGTAGAGCCTAAGAATTTGGGATTCCTGACCCAAACCACAGAGGAACAGGATTATGAGGCTATGAAGAAAGGTGTTATGGACGAGGTGAAGAAAGCCTTCAAACCGGAGTTCATTAACCGTATCGATGAGATCATCGTGTTCCATCAGCTACAGAATCAGGATATGCAGAAAATCGTTACCCTACTGGCTTCTAATCTGGTAAAACGCTGCAAACAGCAGATGGATATTACCCTGGAGATTACTCCCGGTATGAAGAAACATCTGGTGGAAAAATATGCGGATAAGAAGATGGGTGCCAGACCCCTTCGTAGAGCAATCCAGTCAGTAATCGAGGATCCTTTCGCAGAGGAAATCCTTGCAAAGAGAGTAAAACAGGGCGACAAAGTGAAAGTCTATTGGAAAAAAGATCATGTAGATTTTCAGGTGTCTAAGTAAGGAATGATATGGCAAAGAAAATGCAAACCGTATTTTTCTGTCAAGAGTGCGGCTATGAATCCAGCAAATGGCTAGGTCAGTGCCCGGCTTGCAAGCAGTGGAATACCCTTGTAGAAGAAACAATCAAACCTACTACGGCAGGCCTGGGAGCAACATCCCAGGCCTCTTTGCGTAAAGATAAGCACGTAGAGGCAATGAAACTAAATACCGTAAAGGCAGGCAACGAGAAACGTCATAGTACCGGATTTGCAGAAATGGACAGAGTACTGGGTGGTGGCATGGTAGATGGCTCCCTGGTGCTGGTGGGTGGTGATCCTGGTATCGGTAAATCTACGCTGCTCCTTCAAGTTTGTAAATCTTTTGCGGAAGAAAAGCGTAAAGTGCTGTACGTCTCCGGAGAGGAATCCGGCGAGCAGATTAAAATGCGAGCAGACAGATTAGGTCAGTTTGCAGATGAGCTATTGCTCCTTTGCGAAACAGATCTGGATGTAATCCGAGGCGTGGTAGAAAAAGTGAAGCCGGATGTACTGGTCATCGATAGTATTCAGACTATGTATACAGATACCGCCAGTGCATCCCCAGGCTCGGTATCCCAGGTTCGAGAAGTGACAGCACAGCTTTTACAAGTAGCAAAAGGCTGGAACATCGCCACCTTTATCGTAGGACATGTTACCAAAGAAGGAACCGTGGCAGGACCTAGAGTTCTGGAACATATGGTGGATACGGTGCTGTATTTCGAGGGAGACCGTTTCGCCAGCTATCGTATCCTGCGTGGTGTGAAGAATCGTTTCGGTTCCACCAATGAAATCGGTGTCTTTGAAATGCGAGAAGAGGGGCTTGTGGAAGTCAGCAATCCATCGGAATTCATGTTAGAAGGCAAATCTGTGGATGCCAGTGGATCTGTAGTGGCTTGCTCCATGGAGGGCACCAGACCGATTCTAACGGAGATTCAGGCATTAGTAAGCCCTACGAATTTCGGATTCCCGAAAAGACAGGCCATGGGTATCGACTACAACAGAGTGAATCTGTTAATGGCGGTACTGGAGAAAAAATGCAACCTTCACGTGGGGGATTGCGATGCTTATGTAAACCTGGCGGGTGGTATGAAAATCGGAGAACCTGCCATGGACTTAGGAATCGTGGTAGCCATCGTCAGCAGTTTTAGAAATGTGCCGGTAGACAGCAAACTGGCAGTTTTTGGCGAAGTAGGCTTAAGCGGCGAGGTACGTTCTGTCAGCATGGCTGCAGCTAGAGTGAAGGAAGCAGCGAAACTGGGATTTTCCAAAGTGATGGTACCTGCAACCAATCTGAAATCCATTCAGAATGAAGCAGGAGATCATAAAGTAGAACTGATCGGAGTACGTTCCTTGAAAGACGTTTTAGATGTACTATGACAGCAGGATGGTGTTTAGATGAAAACCCTTAAAAAGTTTATGGGCGCCTACAAAAAAGAAACCGTATTGGCCCCACTTTTTAAACTATTAGAAGCATGCTTTGAACTTTTTGTTCCACTGGTAGTGGTACGGATGATAGATCAAGGCATCAAAAAAGATAACATGGCAGTGATTTGGCAATCAGGAGGCTTGATGCTCCTTTTAGCCATTGTTGGATTGGCATGCTCCATTACCGCGCAGTTTTTTGCGGCAAAAGCAGCCACAGGTGCTGCTACAGCCATGCGTCGTGCTATGTTTGAGAAACTGCAGAAGTTTTCTTTTACAGAAATCGATGAAGTGGGTACCGGTACCATGATTACCCGTATGACCAGCGATATCAACCAGGTGCAGTCCGGTATCAATATGGTGCTTCGACTTTTTCTTCGCTCGCCCTTTATCGTTTTTGGTGCTATGGCTATGGCTTTTACCATTGACGTAGAGGCAGCGGTTGTATTTGCAGTAATCATCCCGGTTTTAAGTGTGGTGGTATTTGCGATTTTGCTTTCTACCATTCCCGGATATCGCAAAGTCCAGGCTATGCTGGATCAGGTGCTGGGCCGTACCAGAGAAAACCTGACAGGTGGCAGAGTCATCAGGGCTTTTCGGAAAGAACAGGATGAAATAGAGGGCTTCCGGAAGGAGAATAAGACCCTTCGCAAATTACAGGAGGCAGTAGGTCGCGTCTCTGCACTTTTAAATCCCCTTACTTATGTGGGAATCAATATAGCCTTGGTGGTACTGATTCACCAGGGAAGTTTAAGAGTCCAGGTTGGGGCGCTGACCACAGGTGAAGTGGTTGCACTCATTAACTATATGTCCCAGATTTTGGTAGAGCTGATTAAGCTGGCGAATCTCATTATTCTGGTGACAAAGGCCATCGCCTGCCTGAACCGTGTATCGGAAGTGCTGGAGAAGGAACTGACGGTGGAAAAAGAAAAAACATTGGCAGAAAGCAGCGAATCTTCTGATGCGTATGTAGAGTATCGCCATGTAAACTTCGCTTATGAAGGTGCCGGTGATCTGGCCCTGGAGGATATCAGCTTTCAGGTAAAGAAAGGCGAACTCATCGGTATTATCGGTGGAACCGGTGCAGGAAAAAGTACTTTGATGCAACTCCTTTGCGGCTTCTACCCTGTTACGGAAGGAACAGTCTTTCTGGACGGAAAGCCTGTGGACACATACGAAACCAACACACTTTTAGATAAAGTGGGTATCGTTATGCAAAAGCCGGTACTGTTTCGAGGCTCTATTTTGGAAAACCTACGGATGGGAAAACAGGACGCTACCCAGGAAGAGTGCTGGAAGGCTTTAGAGATAGCCCAGGCAAAGGATTTTGTGGAAGAAAAGCAATTTCAATTGATGTTCCGTGTGCAACAGGGTGGTAAAAATCTATCCGGAGGACAACGACAGCGTTTATCCCTGGCCAGAACTTTGATTAAAAAGCCGGAAGTATTGATTCTGGATGATAGTGCTTCTGCACTAGACTATCTGACAGATGTGAACTTGCGCAAAGCCATCAGGGAGTCAGCAGCAGATCAAACGGTGTTTATCATATCTCAGCGTACCGCATCCATTATGGATGCGGATAAGATCCTGGTGCTGGATGATGGTAAGCTGATTGCCCAGGGTACTCATCAGGAACTTTTAGATACCTGTGAAACCTATCAGGAAATCTATTATTCACAATTTCCAAAGGAGGGTAGTCATGAAGCAGACAAGTAATAAAGAAACCCTTCGAAAAGTTTTAAAACTGATTCAGCCATACTGGTTTTTCCTGATACTATCTATCCTATTTGCTTTTGCCAGCGTAGTGCTGACTTTATATCTGCCGATTCTGACGGGTAAAGCAGTGGATTGTATTATAGGAAAGGGAGCAGTGGATTTTGCCACATTACTGCCCATCCTGACCAAGATGGCAATTATCGCTCTTTCCACAGGACTGATTCAATGGTTGATGAATATCTGCAATAACAAGATGACCTACAGTGTGATTCAGGACATGCGTCAAAGAACCTTTACACATCTTCAGGTCCTGCCGTTCTCCTATATCGACAAAAAGCCGGTAGGTGATATGGTGAGTCGTATTGTAGCGGATGTGGATCAGTTCGCAGATGGCCTTTTGATGGGATTTAACCAGTTCTTTACCGGCGTTTTGACCATACTCATTACCTTGGGATTCATGGTTATGCTGGATATTCGTATCGCGTTGATTGTATTTATCCTGACTCCCAGCTCTCTTTTGGTAGCGAAGTTTGTGGCCCAGAAGACCCACGTGATGTTTGAAAAGCAATCCACCGCCAGAGCGGATGAGACAGCCATCATCGATGAGACCATAGGAAATCTGAAAGTGGTGAAATCTTTCCATCGGGAAGAAGAGATGCAAAGACGCTTTGATAAAGTGAATGAAAAATTGGGACAGTATTCCCTGCAAGCCATCTTTTATTCCTCTACCACCAACCCGGCTACCAGATTCCTCAATAACTGCATCTATGCCATTGTAGGTGTAGTAGGTGGTCTGTTGTGCATCAAGGGAGATTTTACCGTAGGTCTTTTGACGGTGATGCTAAGTTATGCGACCCAATATACCAAGCCCTTCAATGAAATCTCCGGCGTCATTACGGAATTACAGAATGCCTTTGTCTGTGCCAACCGTGTCTTCGCTTTGTTAGAAGAAGAACCGGAAAAAGCATCTCCCAGTGAAACCATCCCACACTTTGATGGTACGGTGCAGCTTCAGGACGTAAGCTTCTCCTATACACCGGAGCAGAACCTGATTGAACATCTGAATGTCAAGGTGGATGCAGGGCAGAAAATCGCCATCGTAGGCCCTACAGGCTGTGGCAAGACCACACTGATTAACCTGTTGATGCGATTCTATGATGTGGATGAGGGAAGCATCTATGTATCCGGAAAGGAAACCAGAAGCGTCTCCAGAGAGAGCCTTCGAAGCGGATTTGGTATGGTACTGCAGGACACTTGGCTAAAGAGTGGCAGCATCCATGATAATATCGCCTTTGGCAAGCCGGATGCCACCAGAGAAGAAGTGGTGAAAGCAGCGAAAGCCAGCCATGCCCACGGCTTTATCAAACGATTGCCTCAGGGATATGACACCATGATTACCGAAGATGGCGGTAACTTATCCCAAGGACAAAAACAGCTCCTGTGTATCGCCAGAGTTATGCTGGCTTTACCGCCTATGCTGATATTAGATGAGGCTACCAGTTCCATCGATACCAGAACAGAGATCCGAATCCAGAAAGCTTTTCATAAGCTGATGGATGGACGCACCAGTTTCATCGTGGCTCACAGACTGTCCACCATACAGGAAGCAGACCTGATACTGGTGATGAAGGATGGTAATGTCATCGAACAGGGAACCCATAAAGAGCTGCTTGCGCAGAATGGATTCTATACAAAACTGTATATGAGCCAGTTCCCGGAGAATATGAAAAAAGCCTAAAGAAAATAGCGGTTTCCTTGAATTTTCAAGGGAACCGTTTTATATTTAAGGTAGAAGGGGAAATATCCCCATACGGTTAAGATTTTACTGAATGAGTCCGATAATACATATAACCGGGAATGGATGCCGGGTTATAGTTATGTACAAGGAGGTAAAAGTATGGGTAACACAATTGGTGGAGTAAGTGCTTATGGTGTAGCACAGGCAGCTGGCTACGATACCAAGGCCAAAACCACGGAAGAAACAAAAAAAGCAGAAGAAGCTGCTGCAGTGAATACAGCAGGTAAGGCTGCAGAAGAAACTGACAAAACTACCACAAAGACAGAAGGTATCACTTTGGAAATCTCCAATCGTGGTCAGGAAATGGCTAATGAAGTAAAGAAAATGTCCAAAGAGGATAGAACTGCGTTGGTAAATCAGTTAAAGGCTGACCAGGAAACTTATCAGAAGAGATTCCTGGCTATGGTACAGGATCTGTTTTCCAAACAGGCCACAGCCTTTGGCAATAGTGAGAACATCTGGAAGACTCTTGCCAGTGGAAAATTCGAAGTAGACGAAGCCACCAGAGCAGAAGCACAGGAATCCATCTCCGAAGATGGTTACTATGGCGTAAAGCAGACTTCTGAAAGAATGTTCCAGTTCGCGCTGGCTCTCACCGGCGGTGACGAAGACAAGATGAAAGAAATGCAGGAAGCTGTATCCAAGGGATATAAGCAGGCTGAGAAGACCTGGGGCGGTGAACTCCCGGAAATCAGCAAGAAAACCCTGGATGCCACCAACAAACTTTTCGAAGATTATTACAACCGTGACAAAACCCAAGACGTCGCAACCGAATCTACTGTCGATCCCTACAAAGTATAACTAAGATTCTCTTACAGAGGATGGCCCACCGGTCATCCTCTTTTTTTATAGAAAAAAGGGGTTGACACAGGGGCAACTCTGTAAGATAATCTAAGTGTACTAGGATAGATAGTACAGTTAAGATAGTTAGTTTTGTCCTGGGTTTTGGCACGGGATGTAGAAAATGGGAGGAAGAGCTTCATGATTGTGCTGGATTATAGCGATACGAGGCCGATATATGAGCAGATTGTGGAGAAGCTGCAGACCTACATTTTAAAAGGCGTTTTGAAGCCGGATGAGCAACTTATGAGTGTTAGGCAGCTGGCCATGGATTTGTCCATTAATCCAAATACGATTCAAAAGGCTTACAGCGAGTTGGAGCGACGCGGTTTCATCTATGTGGTGAAAGGCAGAGGCGCTTTTGTGAAATTCGATGACAGTCAACTTGTAGTACAGAAAGAGAATTTGGCAAAGAGAGTTCAAGAGATTTTTCGCGAGGCTGAGGAACTGGGGATTCAGAGAAAAGATTTACTGGAGACGGTGGATTCCTTAGAGATGAGTCGCAAGATTGAGGAGGCAGCTTATGATTCGATGCGAGCAAGTAAGTAAGAACTTTGGCAACGCCAGAGTGGTAGATAACGTATCTATGGAAATCCATGAAGGTGAGTTTTTTGCCCTGATTGGTACAAACGGTGCGGGTAAGAGTACTTTGTTCCGTATGATTACCGGTATTCTTAGACCGGATGAAGGTACCATCACCATAGATGGCGAGACAGTTTATGACAATGTAAAAGCAAAACAGAATTTTTTCTTTATTCCCGATGATCCGTATTTCTTTGCAAACAGCAATTGCGTAGAGATGGCGAAGTACTTCCGCAGTATTTATCCTAACTACGATATGGAGTATTTCAAATCCAACATTGAGAAGTTTGGACTGGATCCGACGGCGAAGATTAAAACTTTCTCCAAAGGAATGAAGAAGCAAGCCATTATTCTTTTGGGCCTTGCAGCAAAGACCAAGTATCTTTTATGCGATGAGACTTTTGATGGTCTGGATCCTGTGATGAGACAAAGTGTAAAGAGTCTTTTCGTCAAGGAAATGGAAGAAAGAGAGTTTACTCCAATTGTAGCAAGTCACAACTTGCGCGAGATGGAGGATATCTGTGATCATGTGGGTCTTTTGCATAGAGGTGGTGTACTTTTCACAAAGGATTTAGAGGATATGAAGTGCAACATCCAGAAAGTACAGTGTGTATTGCAAAGACCGGAGGATGAAGCTGAAATTTCTCAGGCACTTGATGTGATGAAGGTAGAGAAGAGAGGTTCTCTCAGACTCTTTACCATTCGTGGTACCAGAGAGGATGTAGCTACCAGATTCGAAACTTTGAAACCGGTATTCTACGAAGTATTGCCATTATCCCTTGAGGAAATCTTTATTAGTGAAACGGAGGTTGTAGGCTACGATGTCAAAAATCTCATTTTGGAATAGTGTAAAAGAAAACGCAAAAAGAAGAATATGGGTAGCGGTTCTGGCAGTGATTGTACTGGCAATTTTCTATCCACTTGTTTTTGCCATGATCATGCAAATTGAAGGCATGGATAGTGATGTTTCCTACAGGACCACGCGAGCTTTGTACCTTTTTCATCAGAATCTTGTAGGAATTGGTATTGCGATTGTAGGTGCCGTTATCTGTGGAATTGAAGGATACAGCTATCTGTATAGCAGACAGAAGGTGGATGTATTTGAGTCGGAGCCGGTTAGTAAGCGTCGCAGATTTTTCACCATTTATACTTACGGTATTTTGGTGTATGTCATACCGCTTTTGGTTTTTTCCTTGATATGTATTCCTGTGGCACATATTTATCATGCATTCAGCATGCTGTTTTTAAGTACTTTAGTGTCATCTTTATGCCAATGTCTGCTAGTATATCTTGCGGTATATCATTTGACCATCATGGCAGTGATGCTGACAGGACACCTGGTAGTGACCATGTTGATGACAGGATTTTTGATGCTGTTTGAGTTCGCATTTCGGTTCTTATTCTCTGTCATGAAAGAAACCTTTTTCGTCTCCTATTATAACGTAAACAGCAGAATCACGGATTCCTTCACCAGCCCCATTATCGCTGCTTATCGATTGGTGGAGTGCAATAGCCGATTACCGCAAAGCTATGCGGTTCGTAAGGGTTTTATTTCCGGTGATATGTCTTACTATATGGTAGCTGAGAAAAAGTACCTGATGCTTTTGGTGGCACAGGCTGCAATTTACTTAGCTATCGCATTTTGGTGCTATATGAAGCGCCCTATGGAAAAGAACGGAGAAGCGCTGATTTTTGAGAAAATCAAAGGGCCATTCAAGGTGCTTGTGGTATTCTTTGGCGGTCTTTTAGGAGCCATGATTTTCCATAGTATGACCTATGAAAATGGCGTCTTTACCTTTATCGGTATGGTACTTGGACTTCTGCTGATGCAGATTGCTGTGGAGGTCATCTATGACTTTGATATCAAGTCTGCCTTGAAGCATTGGAACAGTCTCTGCGTGGCAGCAATTCTGTGTGTAGGCGTTTATGGTATCTTCTCTATGGATGTCTTTGGCTATGATCATTATGTGCCGAATAAAGCATCTTTGAAGGATATTAGTATTTCCGTAGACTTTGATAACGCATACGAAATCAATCATTTTGAACCTAGCCTGGATGGTATCTTTTTCCAACATCTGGAGGAAAGTGCCAGATTAGACAGCTCCAATATGGATGCGGTGGATGCAATCCTGGATTTGGCTGCACACAATACCGGCAAAAAGGTCGATGAGTATATAAACAGTGAAGATCAGGAAAGCTTAGGCAATGCTTATTTCTGGGTAACTGTAAAGTATACAAAGAAGTCCGGTCGTGAAATCTATCGTTATTTCTGCATCAATCCTTTGCAGGGAGATGACAAGAAGGATATGGAAGCAATCTTCGCTGCAAAATCCATGAAAGAGGAATTGATGAATCTGCATGGAGAAAACATCGAAAAACTCTGGGAGATTTCCAAACCATACTATAATGATGGTTTCGAGGATCATACCATTTTAGCAAGTGATGCTACCGCTATGATGGAAGCCTACAGAGAGGATTTCGATGCCATGACCTGGGAGCAGGCTGTAGGTGTACCGGTTGGCCTTGTGAAAATCAGATATAAGGGCGTCGGGGACTACAATCATTATGCAAGCTATCCAGTCTTCGAAGGCTTCACAAACACCATTGCTTATTTAGAGAGTAAGGACATCTCTGTAGAAAACACAATTGATGTGGAAAATATAGCAAATATAGGTGTCACGAAATACGAGTCGCAGTATAATGAAGAAGGTATGTGGGTTCGCGATGGAAACAGTGAAAAAACTTTTACTGACGCGAAGAGCATCCAAAATATTGTAAAGCATGCTCATCCACGGGAACTCCTGAGTTGGAGATTTGTGGATTATCCATGGACAACAGACTTTAGTGTGAATATCTTATACAAAAATGAGCTGACACAATCTGATTTGTCTGTGCTGCGTGGAGATTTGCCCGTAGAGCTGGATAAAGAATGGGATGCAGAGGTTCTCTGGAATGATGATGATTGGAACTAGTAAGAATGGAGAGCAATATGGCAGATAAAGCGCCGGTAATTACGGTGAAGAATCTATATAAAATCTATGTGCTGGGTGAAGAGAAAGTAAGGGCCCTAAACGGGGTTAGCTTTGAAATCCTGCCGGGAGAGTTTTGTGCCATAGTAGGTACATCCGGTTCCGGTAAATCCACTCTGCTAAACATGTTAGCAGGGTTGGAGGCACCTACCCATGGTGAGATTATCATCAAGGGAGAGCATATAGAGAATAAATCAGAGAATCAGCTGGTAAAGTTTAGAAGGGAGCACATTGGATTTATTTTCCAGGCATATAACCTTTTGCCCAGCATGACCGCCATAGAAAATGTGGCCTTGCCACTTTCGTTTCGAGGTGTAGATCGAAAAACCAGAATGGCAAGAGCAGACAGACTGATGGATTTGGTAGGCTTACAGAAATACAAAAAGCACAGACCAAACCAAATGTCCGGTGGTCAGCAGCAGCGTGTGGGTATGGCAAGAGCCTTGGTGATGGCGCCGGATATCATCTTTGCAGATGAGCCTACCGGTAACCTGGACTCCGTCACATCGGAAGAGATGATGCATCTCATGCAGAATGTGGTGCGGAAAAAGGGACAGACCCTTGTTATGGTAACCCATGACAATCATTTAGCAAGTTATGCGGACAAAGTCATCCGCATTCAGGACGGTAAGATTAAGTCCATTACAACAGGTGAAGAACTGAGAAAGAAATTAGAAGCAGAGGTGGCACTATGAGAAGAATCAAAGGTATGAAAAAGGCGCTTTTGGCCGTCAGTATGACATTGGCGCTGACCATGGGGGTTGGTCTTACGGGACCTGCAATGGTGGTTCCTGTCTATGCAGACGAGAATAACCAGCAAAACAATAATCAGCAGAACAATAATCAGCAGAACAATAATCAGCAGAACAATGATCAGCAGGAAGATGTGGCTTCCCTTGGAAAAGATGGCTATATCTCCGAATTGCAGGATTATGCCAACAATAAAATCATTTCCAATGGACTTAGCAAAGAGCAGGCTACTGCAATTTCCAACGTCATGAATAGTGCAATCAATGCCATTAAGAATTCCGGCGATGCAGGTCAGTGGAGCATCATCACCCAGTCTGCAAAGGCAGAAATGGACGCACTTGTCTACAAGATTCCAAGTGATGCCAGTGGCTTTTTACAGCTGACAGATATGTATGGTACACAGACAGCCAAATACGGACAGACAGTGAATATCCCACTTTCTTTCGTAAACTTCGCACCTGTGGTAATCACAGATGTTATGGTAACTCCTGTAGTTTCCAACCTTTCTACAGAGTGGCCTTTTGTACCTACATCCGCTACCAGTGCCCAGTCCATCGCTTCTTTCCCTGCATATGACAGAAACGTGGACATCCATGCGGTACGCCAGGATATTGGTTTTAATTTCACAGTTCGTGAAGATGCAAAATCCGGTTATTATCCTTTGAAGTTCAACGTAACCTACACCAGAAAAGGTGTCAACGAAAAGACAGAGGTAGTGACCTATATCAAAATCGTAGGTAAGCCTGAGTCCGGTTCTTTGGAAGAGGTGAAGGATGCCAATACTTCTAAACCACGTATCATCGTAACCGGTTTTGAAACAGAGCCAGCCAGAGTAAAAGCAGGTGAAACCTTTACTTTAAATGTACATGTACAGAATACTTCTTCGACAGAAGGAGTAAAGAATGTGCTCTTTGACTTACAGGCAGCACCGGAAGGTACAGATAAGACCAATACCTACTCCGCGTTTTTACCTACTTCAGGCTCCAGTTCTGTATATGTGGAGTCTATTGCGCCAAAGGCTACCACAGACCTAAAGATTGAAATGTCTGCCAAGGCAGATTTGGCCGAAAAGCCTTATGTGCTGGAAGTACAGATGAAATACGATTGCCAGAACAGCATCGACTTAACAGATACTGCAAGTGTATCTATTCCGATTTATCAGAATGCAAGATGCGAAACCAGTAATGTGGAGATCTCTCCGGAAAGCATCAGTGTAGGTGAAGAAGCCAACATTATGTTTAGCGTCTACAATACAGGACGCACCAACTTAAATAACGTATGGGTAAAATTCAAAGGGGATTCCATCACAGGTGGTGAGGCATACTTAGGTAATATCACTCCCGGTGGTACCGGAAGCCTGGATACCAATGTAACAGGTGCAGCCGCTACTACAGATGATGGTAAGATTATCGCTGAGATTTCCTTCGAAAATGAAAGCGGAGATATCACCACTATCGAAAAAGAAATGTACCTGACTGTAAATGAAGCCATGGTGGATGACTTTGGCGATGGAGACATGGGCTTTGATGACGGCGGTATGGGCATGGAAGAAGAACAGCCGAAAAAAGCTCCTATTATCCCGATTATCATTGGCGTGGTAGTTGTAGTGGCAGCAGTTGTGGGCTTTATCTTTTGGAAAAAGAAAAAAGGCAGCAAGAAAAAAGCTGCAGTAGATGATTTAGCAGATTTAGAAGACTTATTCACCGACGACGATAAGGAGCAGAAGTAAATGAAATTCATCGATATGCTCCATATGAGCATAACCAATCTATGGAAAAGAAAAGTGCGAACGATTCTGACTGTACTTGGTGTGGTAATCGGTGTGGCAGCCATCGTAGTAATGGTATCCTTAGGACTTGGCCTGAATAAATCTGTCATGGAAGAAATGAAGAGCTATGCCAGTTTAACAGCCATTCAGGTACGTGCTCCTTATGACAATGATTCCAAGAAGGAATCGGATAAGAAATACCTATCTGATAATCTTGTGAAAGAACTGTCGGAATTGCCGAACGTGAAATACGCGGCGCCAATTCTTGAGACAAATATTATCGCCAAGAAGGGAAACTATTCCGGTTATTTACAGCTTCAAGGTGTGACACCTGAGTATTTGCTGGACCAGAACATCGAAATCAAAGAAGGACATTTTCCTGAGCAAAATACCTCAAAAATGCAGCTTTTCTTTGGTAACCAGGTACTGATGAATTTCTATGACAAAAAAGGAAATGGATACTGGGACAATGGTGTCCTTCCGGATATTGACTTGATGAATGACAGAATCATGTATGTGGTTGATACGGATTCTTACTATGGATCACAGGGAAGCACCATTACGTTTGGTCAAGATGGTGAAAATAACGCCCCACCCAAGCAACCTAAGAAATACTTTTTTGAAACTGCCGGTGTCATGGCAGGAGATGAGAATACTTGGTCCAGCAACAGTTACTATACCTTCTGCGATATTGATGAGTTAAAGAAGGTATTGAAGAAAGAGTTTAAGGACGGAGTGATTCCGGGACAGCCCACCAGAAAAGGTGGAAAAGCGTATAAAGAAATCTTCTATAGCACCATCGTGGTACAGGCGGAAGATATGAAATATGTAGAGGGACTAACCCAGATGATCAAAGAAATGGGTTATGAAGCCTACAATGATGCGGAATGGATTCAGCAACAGCAGAACGAGATGAACATGATTGAAGGTGTACTTGGTGGCATCGGTGCTGTCTCCCTTCTGGTAGCGGCAATTGGTATCGCCAACACTATGATGATGTCCATCTACGAGCGTACTAAGGAAATCGGTGTCATGAAGGTACTTGGATGCGATATGCGTAACATCCAGATGATGTTCCTTTTTGAAGCCGGCTTCATCGGCCTCATCGGTGGCTTCATCGGACTGATTATCAGTTTTTCGCTATCCTTTGTAATCAACAAGATAGCCAGCGCTACGGGAGCCTTGGGAATTGAGGGTAACCTATCCTACATTCCACCTTGGCTAGCCTTATTCGCTCTGGTATTTGCCCTATTTGTCGGCATGCTATCCGGCTTCTTCCCATCCAGAAGAGCCATGAAGCTTAGCCCACTGGCGGCAATTAGGAATGATTAAAAATGAAAACCACGCAGCTGTGCTGCGTGGTTTTATTTATAGTGATACCTAAAATCTAGAGATTTTTCTTGTCTACTTCTGCAAGCTTGGCTTGTAATTCGCTGATAAGTTTGTCCTTTTCGGCTATAATTTCATCTCTTTGCTTGATTTCCTTCTGGTAGTGATTATGTACACTTGCTTGAGTTCTATAGAAATCCTCACGAGCCTCACACTGCATACGGATTTCTTCCTCTTGCGTAAGCTTATAGACGGTATGGCATGCTTCATTGATAATCGGTTTCTTTTCCGCTAGCATTTTCGCTTCCTCCCAGGTTTTAGCTTTAAAGAGTTTGGCCCAATAATCCAGTTTGAAGGATTTATCTTCATCTGTTGCTAACTCTATCTGAGTTAAGTCTAACACGTTTATTTGCAACTTGTCACTATATATCAAATGATTCTTGCTTTTCTGATTTGACTATGTTATATTCATATCTGCGCGAAAATCTATCGCGTTCTTTTGGCAAATCGCCAAATATTTCACATTTATTAGCGACAGAACAAGAATGCTTAAATCCCACAGGATATGTTTTTGTTGCAATAATAGAAAGGTAATTCATGGAGAAAAATAACACATCAACTGCGACTTCTGATGCGCAGGAAGCGATGGAATCTATTCAGGTTCCGACTTCTGGAAGACTTGTCATTCCAATGACAAATGACTATCTGTTTCGAGCTTTGCTTGAGAAAAATAATGCTGTTTTATGCGAGATGATAAGGGATCTGCTACACCTTGATGTCTCTGAGACAGTTATGGCTACTATAAAGAATCCGATTGAGCCAGGGCAAACAATAGATGAAAAAGAGTTTATCTTAGATATTTTAGCTGAAATCAATGGATCATTTCTTGTAAATATCGAAATGCAGGTGATAAACACACGAAATTGGGTGGAACGGTCCCTTTCGTATTTATGCAGAAACTATGACCGTATCGAGAGAGGTGAGGACTATTTTGTCGCAAAACCGGTATATCAAATTGGACTATTGAATTTCACACTGTTTGAGGATGATCCGGAGTTTTATTCAACATATCGTATGCTAAACGAGAAGACACACAGACCATATGGTGACAAATTATGCGTAAAGGTGTTAGACTTAAATAGGGTAGACTTGGCTACTGAGGAAGACAGGCTTTATAAGATTGACTACTGGGCAAGGCTTTTTAAAGCAACGTCTTGGGAGGAAATACATATGCTGACTGAGAATAAACCGATTATTACAGAAGCGGCGAAAACTGTATATAGCCTAACACAGGATGAAGAGTTTCGATTGCGCTGTGAAGCTAGAGAAGATTACTATCGCACACAGAATGATGTAAAGCATTATTATGAGCGACAGATTGATTCTTTGAAGAAGGAAAATGAGGAAAAGGATAAGCTAATTGCAGAACTGCAAGCTAAGCTGAATGGCAAATAAAAGCAAATGCAGCACCTAATGGTGCTGCATTCTTTCATTATTACGGAAGTATAGTTCTAAATGGAGGCACAATCTGTTGCCATTTTACCCGTTCACCATCTCGGACTTCTTTGGTAAGGCCTTCTTTATTCTCGGTTTCTGCTATCATCTGGTCTACGTCGCTGAGGGAATAGACTTTGACACCTTCAGAGTCTAAAAAGTCCTTGATGCAGAAGCCGGGCTGATAGATGCTATCATCATACTGCAAGGCTTGGTAGCAGTAGTAGCTTGGTGATACTTGATTATAAGGTTCTTCATAGAAGGCATATGTGTTAACTGGATAGTAGTGGGTAGTTATTTCTTCGTTGGTAAAGCTAAAGCCTAAGTATACGAAGTTATCTGTGGGCTGGGTGATGGAGTCATCCAGGTGTTCTTCTAAGCCGCTCCAGCCATCTACAACGTTTTTATATAGGAAATGGTATTTCCCATCTGCGTCGACGAAGTCTTTTTGATAATAGGAGGTGGCTGCACCGCCGGAACCGTAGTGGGATATATAGCCATATACGTTTACCTCCAGATAACTACGAGCCCAAGTGTTGCAGGTGTAAACAGCTTTCAACTGGCCATCGTATTCTTTGAGTACAAAAAACTGAGACCAATCATCTACAGTAGGTGTGTCAATTCGAAGGGCTAACTCTGGGACGCCATCTTTGCCACAGTCGATGGAGGCGTATTGGATACGTAACTCCATGTTACCAGAGTCTTGATAATTCGCAATGAGGATTTGGGTGAGTTTCTCCAAAGTATAGCTGTTGCCTTGCAGCGTCTTGGAATCAAAGAAACTGTCTGTACCATATACATCCGGCAAATCAAACGTAACTTCGGCTCTATTATTGAGGAACTCGTGGTAGAGTCCAGCAGGAATGTCTTCTGCCACTTCCTTGAATTCTGTGTTTTCAACGGTACATTCTGACTCAGGTGCGGAGGTTTCTGCCGCGGATGTTTCAGTTTCCACCTCAGATTGATTCATGGATTCTACTACAGTTTCGGTTGTTTCTGGGATGGGATGATCCTGAGAGTTGCAGCCAGTTAGTAGGGCTGCAGTCATTATAGCTGTGAGTAATGTAATCGTATTTTTGCTGTGCATGTTTTGGTTCCCCTTATTTAATAAGTATCTATATATTATGTCAGAGTTAAGTCTAGCACGATTATTTGTTATTTGTCACGATAAATTAGGTGATTCTTGTTATATAAAAATGAACCCCTAACTCCGTCCCCAAGGTTCAAAGTTTGTTTGCAAGAAAAATAGTTGACAGAAATGAAAAAAGGGTATAAGTTAAACATAGGTAGTGCAAACGTTTGCACTACCTACTATTTGAAACGAAATGCAAACGTTTGCATAAAGATAGGGAGAGCTCATGAAAGCTACAATTAAGGATATCGCAAAGCTGGTGGGAGTCAGTCCATCTACAGTGTCTAGAGTCATCAATGGCACAGCCAGTATCTCAGATGAGACAAAAGAAAAAATCAATAAGGCGATGAAGGAATTGGATTACCATCCCAATAGCTTTGCCAGAAGCCTTGTGAATGGAAATACGTTCACCATCGGTCTTGTCATAGATGCTGGGAATAAGGATGCATTCTCTAATGCTTTCTTCATCCAGAGTGTAACTGCCATCGAGATGGTAGCGCAGAACAAGGGCTACAATGTGCTGATTACCAATGATGCGGTGGCCGAAGAAGGAAACACCATCAAGAGCCTGATTCAGGAAAGAAAGGTGGATGGTATTATTCTTCCGGTACAGTGTATGAAAGATGAATTAGTAGCTATCCTACGGGAAAAT
The DNA here is from genome assembly GCA_015056765.1 of Lachnospiraceae bacterium. GTDB lineage: Bacteria > Bacillota > Clostridia > Lachnospirales > Lachnospiraceae > SIG336. The sequence goes on along the minus strand of SVFQ01000008.1, from coordinate 58,256 downwards.
CAGATGCCTTTTGTGGTTATGGGTGAGACCGTTGAGGAAAACAAGGAAATTAGCTGGGTGGATGTGGATAATAGGCAGGGTGCAGAGCTGGCGCTGGAGCACTTATTTGCGGAAGGTTATCAGCATCCCATGCTTTTAGTAGAGAACAGGAAGACAGTTTTTGAACAAAAGCGTATGAAAGGCTTTACGGAAGGCTGTGGGCGACATGGAATCAAGGATGCCAAGATTCATACCTTTCAGGAAGCAAAACTGCAGGAAATCATAAAGGAAATCAAAAGTGGCGAAAGAAATACAGATAGTTTTATCTGTACCAACAATGTAGTGGCCTTTCGCACACTTCGCGAATTGCAACTACATGGCATCGATGTGCCGGGACAAGTTGGGGTTATCACTTTTGATAATTATCCACTGGCAGAGTATATGACGCCGGCCTTATCTGCAATTGATATCGATACCTACCAATTAGGAGAAATGGCAGCAAGTATGCTGTTTCAAATGATAAAGACAAAGGAGGGAAAAGTAGAGAGTCAGAGAATAGAGACAAGAATTATCGAAAGAGAATCTACAAGAAAAAAATAGAAGGGAGATCAAGTGAACAAAGAGGCAGTAAAACATCTAAACACGGAAGAATTTGTTTACGCCAAAGCTCGTGATGAACTAGTTCTCAGACTTCGAAGTGCAAAGCAGGATTTAAGGTCTTGTAAGGTCATTTTTTTTAGCAGAACAAGTCCGGAGAAGCTTCGCTATCAGTCTATGCAACTGATGCAAACAGACCAGGAGACGGATTACTTTGAAGCTGCATTACATGTAGAACCTGTGGCACGTTACCAGAAGTACTATTTCGAACTAGAAGACAATGCAGGGAACAGATACTATCTGAGCCCTACCGGAATCAGTGAAACGAAACCGGAGATAGATTTTTTTGAACATTTATATACGAACCCGGACGATGTTATTTCTTACCCAGACTGGGCTAAGGGAGCTATCTATTATCAAATCTTTCCGGAACGTTTTTGCGATGGCGATGAAACAAACAATCCAAAAGATACAGAGCCCTGGGGGAGTACACCAACTCGAGAAAACTATATGGGCGGTGACCTAAAAGGCATATATCAAAAGATTCCATACTTAAAGAAATTAGGAATTGAAGTTATCTATATAAATCCTGTGTTTAAAGGGGATTTTAATCACAAATATGCCACGACGGATTATTTTCATATTGACCCGATATTTGGCACCAATGAGGACTTCGCTAGATTAGTAGACGAACTTCATAAAGCGGGAATTCGAATTCTATTGGATGGCGTATTCAATCACGTGGGAGTTCATTTTGATAGGTTTCAAGATGTAGTAAAGCGAGGAAAGGAATCCCCCTACTTTAACTGGTTTTTGACCACAAAGACAGAAGACATTCAAATCAGTCATCATGACTATGAGTGCGTAGGTGCTTATAAGTATATGCCGAAATTGAACACGTCCAATCCGGATGTTAGGTGCTTTATTTTAGAGGTGATGCAGTATTGGATTGAGAAGTACCATATCGATGGTTGGAGACTGGACGTAGCGGATGAAGTAGATATGTCTGTTTGGCAGATGGCGCATATGGTGCTAAAACCAAAATATCCAAACATCCTTCTGCTAGGTGAAACTTGGGGATACGGAGGAAAATTGGTTGAGGATAAGAAATTGGACTCCGTGATGAATTATATGTTCCGAGATGCTGTGAGAGATTACTTTGGATTAGAGAAATGCTCCGGCGAGGAATTCTGTAATCGTATCGGCACCATGCTGGGCTTATACAAGAAAGAAACGGCAGATGTGCTGTATAACCTAATTGATAGTCATGATACTGAACGCTTCTTGCATTACACCAGAGGAAATCTGGATCAGTTGAAACTTGCAGTAGCATTCCAGATGGTTTGTGCGGGAGCCCCTGCAATTTACTATGGAGATGAAGTGGGGGTGGATGGAGATAATGATCCAGACTGTAGAAAGTGCATGCCTTGGAGAGAAAATCAGAATATAGAATTACAAGAGCAGTATCGACAGTTGATACGGTTACGTAAAGAGCATTCCTGTACCAGAACCGGAAGTTGCAAAGTATTTATGGTGGATAGAGAAAATGAGGTTATGGCAGTAGAGCGAGAAGATGAGAGGGAAAAACTAATCTGTCTTTTCCATAAAAAATCGGGAAGTGTATTGGTAACAGTAGAAGAAGGCGAAGTAGAGATGGCGCCGTATTCTATTCATGTTATATGTAAAAAATAGGAGGGATTTACAATGAAAGAAAGAAAAAAAGTGCTGGCAATTTTACTTGCATCCGTTACATGCGTGGCAGCTATGGCAGGATGTGCAAAATCACCAGCAGAACCTGTATCTGACAATAAAAGTCAGGAAACAGCACAAACAAGTGAAACCGGAAGTGAGGCTTCCGGAGAAGAAGTTACCATTAACTTCTGGCACCATTATAGCGCACAATCAGCAGAGAATGAAACCCTAACAAGCGTTTTAATTCCAAAATTTGAGGAAGAAAACCCTGGAATCAAAGTAAATGCGGTAAGCCATGAGTGGGCTGACTTACATGATAAGCTGCTGATTAGCGCAGAGTCTAATACATTGCCTGATGTAGCGAGATTAGATAGCGCATGGATTCCGGAGTTTGAAAAGATGGGGATTCTGGTTCCTTTGAATCAGGAGATGAGTGATTATACTGAGGTGGCAGGTGGACTTTTGGATAGTGCTATGTCTACTGCAGAAATCGCAGGAAATCAGTATGGACTTGCTTTAAATACGAACACCAAGATTCTCTTCTACAACGTAGAAGCATTCAAGGCAGCTGGATTAGAGGCACCAAAAACCATGGATGAATTCGTGGAAGACTGCAAAAAGCTTGCAGGTACCAATGAAAACGGACAGCAGGTATGGGGCTATGACGAGCCGGGCTTATCCGGATGGAATCTTTGCCCATTCATTTGGAGTATGGGTGGTAGCCTGACAAACGAGGATCAGACCAAAGCAACCGGCTATTTGAATAGCCCGGAAACAGTGGCTGCTATCGATATGTTTGCTTCTCTCTATAAAGAGAATGCCATCACCGGTTGGAATAGTGGCGATATTCCTATGACCGACGGTTTTGGTACCGGCAGATATGCCATGCTTTTAGAAGGACCTTGGAAGGTAGCAGAAATGGCTGGCGCTTATCCTGATTTCGCCTATGAGACAGCACCGGTACCGGCAGGTAAAGGTGGTTCTATCTCTGTACTTGGTGGTGAAGATATTTCCATGTTTAACTCTGCTAATAAAGATGCGGCCTGGAAATTCATGAAGTTTATGACCAGCGAATATGCACAGGAAGAAATGGCAAAATGCGGTCAGATTCCTTGCAACAAAGAAGCACTTGAATCTGATACGGTAAAGCAGGCTGATTTTGCACCTTATATTGAGCAGTTGCAGACAGCCAAATCCAGACCTACTGTAGCTTGCTGGTCTGAATTCGACAGTGAGCTGGCAGCAGCGGTTACCGAGGTTGTAAATGGAGATAAGACTGCACAGGAAGCAATGGATGAATTAGCAGCTAAAGTTGATGGATTGCTTGCTGAATAGAAACGTGGTGATAATACATGAAACTCAATGGCAAAAGTAAGGCACAGATTTTAGGACTACTATTTCCCGGTATATTCATCTTTGGAATGTTTACGGTATATCCGATTGTAAGACTCTTTTGGATGAGCTTTTTCAAATGGGATTTTGGCTCCTTTTTAAATCAGGAGTTTATTGGTTTCAGAAACTATGCCGATGTGCTTTCGGATGAGAATTTCCGAATCGCGTTCACCAATACAATTGTATATACTCTTGTGACTGTACCGGCACAGATGCTTCTGGGCTTGTTGGTAGCACTTTTGATTCATTCTGTATCACATTTCAAGATTGGATTCCGTGTGGCTTATTATTTGCCAGTGATCACATCTTGGGTTATCGCATCTCTTGTATTTAAGTATGTTTTTAATACAGAGGGATTGTTGAATTATTTTCTGACCAATGTGATTCATGTGACAAGCCAAAATATACGATGGCTGGATTCTAGATGGGGCGGTATGACGGTGGCGATGCTCCTAGGTATCTGGAAAGGTATCGGATGGAACATGGTAGTATTCTTAGCTGCTTTGCAGACCGTTCCACTGGAATTATATGAAAGTGCCTCCTTGGATGGTGCTGGTAGTTTCCGGAAATTCTGGTATATAACCTTGCCGGGTATCAAAGCAACTATCTTGTTTGCACTGGTTATGTTAACTATCGGTGGATTCAATGTTTATACCTCTACGAAGCTCATTACAGGTGGAAAGCCGGGACATGATACGGAAGTTGTGCTCACTTGGATGTACTACAAGGCATTTAGTAACGGTAAGTTCGGTTATTCGGCAGCACTCTCATTCATCATTGCTGTGGTGCTAGGTATTCTTGCAGTAGTGCAATTTAGACTGATGAAAGCAAAGGATGAGGGCTAGTGATGACAATGACAAAGAGAAACAGTAGAGATGTATGGATTATCCTTTTGCTTGTCTTAGGTCTGGCAATCGTAGTATTGCCTATGATATATATGATCAGTACATCTCTGAAACCAAATGGTGCATTATATGAGTATCCACCAAAGTTTTTTCCGAAGCTAAAGGACATTACGCTGGAGAACTTTGCCTATATTCTTGGTCAAAAGAAGTTCCTTGGAAATTTCCTAAACAGCATTATCGTGTCTGTTTTGACAGTAGTGGCATCTGCTATAGTTTCTTCAGCACTGGCGTTTTGCATCGCCAGATACGCTTTTCCGGGAAGACGATTGGTATTCGGATTCATCATATTGACGATGATTATTCCGGGTACTACCATGATCGTGCCACAGTATGAACTGGCAGTTAAGCTTGGTACGCTCAACAGTATCTGGGGGCTCATTCCATTTTATGTGGCATGGGTGATTCCATATTCGACCTTTATGATTAAAGGGTTTGTGGAAAACATACCAAAGGAACTGGACGAAGCCACTTTCATGGATGGCGGAACAGTCTTTACGGTATATCAGAATGTCGCAATCCCATTGGCGAAGCCGGGTATTGCTTCGGTTTCCATTTTTAACTTCCTGACAGCTTGGGAGGAGTTTCCTTGGGCGAATACTGTAATCAATGATGATTTGAAACGAACGCTACCAATCGCAATATCCGGATTCTTTGGACAGCATCAGTTTACACAGTGGGGCTATGTGTTTGCATTATCTGTGCTGAGCTTAGTGCCAATCCTGATTGTCTTTATCTCTTGTCAAAGATTTTTTGTCCAGGGTTTGACAGCAGGCAGTGTAAAAGGATAAAAAAGGGATTGCATCTAAGGAAGATATCTAGTATGATGTCTTTGAAACAAAAATAATTGAAAAATGCAGAGTAGACCTCGAAGCGTTAAGTGCTTACTGAACAGGGAGTTGTCAGTAGGACGAAGGAAAATCCGCGGTTTCGAAGTCGCATCCCGCTGCTACATAGACGAGCGTGTATACACCTCCGTTGTAGTAAAAGGAACTGCAAAGGAGGTGTATTTTTATGAACAAACTTCGTAACACAGTAACACTTACCACTGCAGCCATGCTTTTAGCCCTTGCGGCAATTCTGGGCATGTTGAAGATTCCGGTGAATCAATTCATCGAGATTCGCTTTGGCTCACTGCCCATTAGTGTGGCAGGTAACCTTTTTGGCCCAATAGTCGCTGCACTCATTGGCGGTCTGGCAGATATTGTTCAGTTTATCGTGAGACCTACCGGCCCCTATTTCCCAGGGTTTACCATCAGCGGTGCGGTATCAGGCATCATCTTTGGTGTTTTCTTTTTTAAGAAAAACCTGACCTGGCTGAGAATACTGGTGGCGGAAACCGTGCACACCGTTGTAGTTGGTATCTTCCTGAACACCTATTGGCTTATGCTATTGTATGGAAACAAGACCTATATGGCTATCTTGATTGGTCGTTTGCCAAAGGAAATCGTGATGATTCCAATTCTGACTGTCCTAATGTATGGCATTGCCAAAGCGGTAGAAAAGGTCAGAGGCAGGATTCAAGCTCCAAAAGAAGCATAATTCTTCACGGAGGAAAGGTGTTTAACCTGATGCAAAGAGAGCATAGACAGTATACATATGAAGAGGCGGTGCAGGCATTACAAGACATGCCGCATTTTAAACCGCCAGTGGAAGCAAAATCAGAAAATCTAGGTAAGAAGCCGGAGCCTAAAAAAGACTTCTTCTCCCTGGATGCAGAAAGGCAGTTGCTTCAAAAACTAGGTAATCCTGAACAGCGCTTACAATACATTCATGTGGCAGGAACCAACGGAAAAGGATCCACATGTGCATATCTTACTTCGATTCTATGCGAGAGTACTTACAAGGTGGGAAGTTTTACTTCCCCCTTTTTGTATACCTACAATGAGATGTTCGTGGTAGAGGGAGAAAAGATATCTGACGAGAAGTTTGCGGAAGTCTTTTCCTTTGTGTGGGAGCAGGTGGAAAACTGCAGAGTAGAAGGTTTCTATCCTAGCGAATATGAGATTTTGACTAGCATGGCTTTCGTATATTTCCTATGGGAAAAATGCGATATGGTAGTGTTGGAAGTAAGCCTCGGTGGAAGAATGGACACCACCAATGTGATTCCGGCTCCAATGGTGACGGTGATTGCGCCGATTAGTTATGACCATATGGGCATCTTAGGAAATACCCTGACGGAGATTGCTACAGAAAAGGCAGGCATCATCAAAACTGGGACTATAGTGGTGTCAGCACCACAGGAGGCGGAAGTAGAAGCAGTACTGCAAAAGACTTGCGATGAAAAACAGGTACCGCTTATGTATGCACCTGAACCGGAATTGATAGGGCGAAGTCTGGATGGACAGAAGTTTCGTGTTCCAAGCGAGTTGAACTCCATAGATGAAAACCAAAATGCGGTATTCCGTACATCATTATTAGGAACCTACCAGATTCAGAATGCTGCACTGGCTATTACTGCAATCTATTCTTTAGTATCAAGAAAAAAAGGCAATCCGATTCAGGCAAAAATAATTGAAGCAGATGAAAGCGCGAAAACCACTGGTATTACAGTTGACCAAATCCAAGCCGGCATCCAAAATACTACCTGGTTTGGTAGATTCACCATGGTGCACAAAGCACCTTATATCCTCGTTGATGGTGGACATAACAGACAAGGAGCACAGGTCCTCAGGGAGTCTTTGGAGACCTATTTTCCGGGGCAGAAGATTACCTTCTTTATGGGGATTCTAAAGGATAAGGAAGTAGATGTCATATTAGATACCTTGATGCCCATAGCAAAGAAGGCCTACACACTGACAGTACCTAATGCCAGAAGCATGCCGGCTAAAGAATTGGCAGAAAAAATCATCAACAGGCATGTGCCGGCAGAAGAGATGCTTCCTGCAAAGACTGAAAAACAGGGAATACTGAATGTAATCTTAGACAGGGCATGTCCGGATGATGTGCTCTGTATTTGCGGTTCTCTGTACTTAATAGAAGAAATTCCATTTCCAAAATGACAAGAGTATTACAAAAGCAGATAGCAAGCGGAACGACGGAAACATAATAAAAATTTCATATTTTTTTCATGGCAATTGGTTAAAGAATTTGATATAGTGTGTTTACAAAGGAAAGTATGAGATAAAAGATTGCGCATCCTGCAAGCGTTACGCAGGAGGAAGGAGCAGTATGAGCGCAGTTGGAGCTATTGGTGGTAGTAATTTAGATTTATATAGCAAACTTGCTAGTGGAAATCGCCTTCAGAAAGCAAAGGAATCTCCGGCAGATTTAGCCATTGCCGAGAAGATGAAGCTTCAGGCGAATACAGAGAGCGCACTGCAGGAAAATGCGGTGATGCAAAATGCAGCCAATAATATCAAGGACGCTGCAATGTCCGGCATGATGGACTATGCCCAAAGTGCTAATGAACTATTCGTAAGAGAGTCAAACGGACTGATGTCTGCAGATGATAAGCTGGCCATCAGAAATCAGATTCAGCAGTATCAGGTGGGCTCAGAGCAGATTGCTTCTGCTACAAAGTTTAATGAGTCCTATGTCCTTTCCGGATTCAATCCAAATGAGGGCGGAGACGCTATTAAAGCAATTAATGATGCAAGAGGTAAGACAGGGGCAGAGACCAATGGACTGGCAGCTGCTACCAGAGCCAGTGCGGTGACAGAAGAGAATACTACAGCAGCATTAAGCCGTATCTCTGATACAGATATGTCAAAAGCTGCGATGCAGTTAAAGACAGAGAAAACCCTGGAAGCATATAGAGTGCAGATGCAGAAACAGCAGCAGGACAATGAAGCAAATCTCATGGGTATGGTATTTGCAAAACAATAAGAAGAAAATGTATAGAGCCATGCAACTAGCATGGCTCTTTTTTACGTTATTGACTTAATAGGGATTGTACTAAATCTTTCTTTTCGAATAATACACATCCACCTACGTGATCATCCTTTAAGATATCGCCATCCTGCAGAAGCTTAAAAAGTCTGGAGGAAATGGCACCCTTTAGGGAGACGTCCTTTACGTTGGTGTCAGAAAATGGAGAGAATGGACATGGTTCTGCGCCTCCATGGGAGTTGATATGGAAGAATCCACGTCCGGCAGCTACACAACCTCCGGAGGATTTCTCATCCCCGGGGAAGGAGATAAATACCATTTCTTCATATTTCTGACGAAGTTCATCGATGCGTTCTCTAAGCTGCTGTTCTTGTTCTTCGGATAAAGCAAGGTCCTTGCTATCGTCTGATACCGGTACGTATTCTACGTAGATCATGGCTTTGCATCCATAACCCTGCAGCATGGTTACGAAGTCGTCTGAAAGCACATCGTCAAAGTTTTCGGTAGTGACGGTAATGGAGTCTCCGAAAAGTAAATGTTTCTTTTTGAAAACCTCCATGTTAGAAAGAAGTTTATCGTAAATGCCTTCGCCTCGTCTAGCATCCGTTGCCTCTTTATGTCCCTCGATACTCATAATTGGCACCAGATTACGACAACGATCAAATAACTCGAAGTACTTGTCACTGATATATACCCCGTTGGTAAAAATAGGGAACAGGATAGATGGCTTCCTGCTGGCAGCTTCTATGACGCCCGGTCGAAGCAAAGGTTCGCCACCGGCAAGTAGGATAAAACTGATTCCCAGACTTTCAGCCTCGTTGAAAATTTGGGCCCAATCTTCATCCGTTAACTGATCCTTTGGCGTGCAATCCTCTGTAGCATGGTTCTGTCTGGAATAACATCCCTTACAGTGCAGGTTACAATTGCTGGTGATAGAAGCGATGAGAAAAGGCGGTACGTGTAAGCCTTCTGCATCGAAGTTTTTTCTGATTTCGGAAGCTTTCTTGGTAGCCATGGCATATTTGGCCATGAAAATGCTTTCTGTTGGATCCTTAAGGGTGGCTTTCACGGCGTCTTTTACGACTCGTTCTACACCCTTTGTCATATAAGCACCAATATCAAATGCTGCATGTTCCATATGATTTCTCTCTTTCTGAAAAACAAAACCAAAAAGGTTTTACACAATCAAGTTATATACAATCAATATATCATATGGTGGGAAAAAGTCAATAGCACAAAAAACCACAGCAAAAATGCTGTGGTTTTCTTCAAGCAGGGGTGGTAGGAATCGAACCCACGTCAAAGGTTTTGGAGACCTCCGTTCTACCGTTGAACTACACCCCTAAGGCGTCAACAAAAGAAATTATAGCATAGCACCAAAGGCCATGCAAGGGGATTTTCAAAAAAATATTTAAGTTTTATTCATGTTATAAATGAACAAAATTGAACGATATTGCGCACTTGGTTGACAAGGTGATTTTTGCCTACTTTTATACGATTCTTGCTAATTATGAAAAATATAAAGAATGGCTCAACGGTGGGCTTTGACACAAATAGAACTGAAATAGAAGCTTGGAAACTCCGTGCCCTGACACGGGGTTTTCTCTTAAATGCGAAAATGACAGGAGGAAAACCTCCTGCCATTTTCGTTGTGTAAAAGGGGAATTCTTTCGGAATTGATAATCCTTACTTAGGGATTATTTCCTAAGACATTTATGAGTATATAATTTTTGCTCCCCTGATTATACAATTATATTCTTGAAAATCGTCAAATTTTAACATTATTTTGCGCTAAATGGTCGACCGATTGTTCAAAAATGTTAACTAACGGATGAGAATCCGCTATTTTCCAGTGTATTCCATCTCCTCCTCTAAAGCCTCCGGAACAGGTTGGTTGAGGTTCACCAGTTTCTGTTTTAGGTTTACAAGGAAATGCTTTCTTTGTGCGGTATGTATGTCATATCGATGCAAAGCATCTGTGTACAGCGGATTGGAACGTATACTCTCTCGAATATCAGAAGAAAATGGGCACTGAGAGAACATAATACTTCTTGCCACTTTATTCATACGAGGAGATCCGGCTGCCTCAAATTGCATGTAAATCATGTAATCCATGACAAATACTTCTCGGAAGTTTTGTTTACACTTGGCAATCTGTAATTTGATCTTTTCTTTCGCATCCGGTGAAAGCTCATTATTCTTACGGAAGAACTGAAGGTAATCATAGTACAAGCTGGTAATGGAAGGCTCGGAAACATCGTTCCAGTGAGCACCTTGCACACGCTTGCAGAATTCCCAACGATACTCGCCGCACATACGATAGAGAATCTTTTGCAGATTTTCCATCTGGAAGATAGGGAGGAGCATACGACCCGGGGTCAGCATACTTCTTCCGGAAATTTCCTGCCACATGGCACCACGAATACCTGCTACAGGAGTCAGGATGATATCCGGTCTGATTTCTACATGGAAGTAATCGTGGATGTTTTCTTTCTTATTTAATTCAGTAAGTTTATCATGTATAAATAAGGAATAATCGACTTTTACAATCTCATCGATAAGCTTCTTTACTTCATGGGCTGACTGTATGGTATCAGAAGCACTCTTGGTAAATTGATGCTCGGATAAGACCGGGCAGTAGGTTGCCAGATGACCATTTGTAATCTTACAAGCGGTAGGGAAAAGGTTGTTTAATTCGAAGGTAACCTTTTGCGCTCTGTTTTCTTTCATGGCAGCCGCACCGGCTTTATCTAATTTTCCTTCTGTGACTAAGCTTTGTACGTATTTCTCGTAATTAGATTCCAGTTCCGTTACACTTGGCTCTTTTTCACCGTTATAGATGGCCTGTAACCAGTGATACATGGTGTAAATGCCTTCCTCCGGCATATCACTGTAGGAACCGGCAATGGCATAGAGATACTTGGCATTTTCCATACCTACTAGGTCGGGATCCATGTAACCGAAGTTAAAGAACATCTTTACAATCTGTGGAATCTCAGGTTCCATCAGAGAAATCTGGAAGCAAGCAGTATAGAGCTGGATAAAGTCTTCCGTTAAGTCTTTTCTGGCACGAATAGCTTCCGGCTCAGAGGAGGACTTATCGGATAATGCCTTGTAAATCGACATGTGTTGACGTACGACTTCTGCCTGCTCCGGTAAGTAATCTGCATACTCCAGAATGGTATCTAAGGAGCCACGAAGCTTCTGGGCCTCTGCAGAAGTATCTTCTTCAGCCGGATTTTCAGCAGCTTTTTCCTGCTCCTCCATCATAGAACTTTCGATAGAGTGGAATTCATCCAATCTGCTTTGGAGGAAGGTTATATTCGCACCGGGAATCGCTTTCACTTTATTAGCAAGCTCTTCGATAGCAGTATCGATTCCGGCAGACTTTGCACCTATGGCACCGATACGGCTGTAGGCACTGACAAAGAGGTCGAATAAATCATTTCGCTCCTCGTTAATCAGAATTTGCAGTGCATTTGTACAGTAGTCTCGCATGTCGATGCAATGAGAGAGAATTCTACTGATGGTTTCGGAAGTGTAGAAAAGATATCCTGGAAGTATCTGGACCTTTTCCAAGGTGGGTCTCATAGCAGCGCTTCCGATTAAAGCGTGGAAGCCATTATGATAAGAAACCATCCAGTTAGGAAGTACATGTTCCGGAGAGGGTGCCTCAAATTCTTCCATAGAAGAGAGCTCTCTGGGTACGATATGATATTCACTGCAAATGCTGCTGTATTTTTCATATAATTTAGGAACAAAAGAATACAGATCGTTGCAAAGACTCCAATTGGTACGATTGAGGGCTAAAAGCAGTAGAATCTGATGATTCATGCCTACTGCCAAATGACTTACATGATCTGCGTGCTCCGTAAAGAAGCCTGCACTATGCAAGAGAGCAGGTGAGCCAAAGGGAACTAAATCGGTGTCTTCCTTAATAGTATAAGTAAGGGAGTGTTCGCCGCCACCTAGATTTGCAAGTCCGATTAAGTCACCACGACCTAACGTGATGCTGCCACCTGGAAAAGTGGCTTCCACTTGACCTCCGGCTATATACCAAAATGAGTCAACGGGAGATTCTGCTTTTATAAACGTCTTCCCAGCTTTGACTTTCTTTGCGTCCATTCAATTGCCTCCTAAGAAACTGTCATTGCTTTCATTATACGTTATGAACAATTTTTTTTGAAGTATCCCCATATTTTTTACATTTAGTTTCTGTACATTTTTTCTGATTTTTGCTATCATGGATGTGCTACTTGCAAAGGGGGCACATTATGGATTTTCAGAAAGACGATAGAATCGATTATTTAGCGGATTATCGCGATGATATGAATAAGCTTTTACGCTACCTTCCTTGGATGGAAGAGCATCGCTCTGCCCAGGTAGTGTCTACTTATGATGGAAGTGAGACACAAAAGCAGTCTTTCAGCTTTCCGGTATATGATTCTACGCTGTTGTCCTTTGTCAGAGAAGCTGAGAAAACAAAGCTTATGACGAAGAACTATCCTTATGGATATACTCGTAACGGTATCCGTACGACGGAGCAGGAGATTCAGTTCATACGAAGTGCCAGAGCCAAAAATATCGAAGACTTAAAGTGCATCTTATCCAAGCATGTACTGATGGGTCGTACCAAGGGCGGCGTTTGGCCACAGGCAGTAGCAGATGGAATTTTTGCCGAGATTCTTACGAAATTTACGGAATTACTGAGACTAGGTGTCTAGGCCTAGAGATACAGACTATACTAATCAGAGGAGAACCATGACAGATAAATCCCTTCAAAAAAGAAAATATATCTTAGATGGCGCCCGCAAGGTGTTTATGGAAAAGGGATTCCGTGTTGTCACCATGAAAGACGTGGTGGAGGCGTGTGATATTTCACGTGGCGGTTTATATTTGTATTTTTCCAGTACAGAGGAGCTGTTTCTGGAAGTTCTTAAAATGGAAGAAGAATCTTCCGACGATGCGTTCTCTCAGATTAGCGCACATGCTACCCCAACAGAGATTTTATCTCTGTTTTTTAAAGTCCAGAAAAAAGAACTTCTTCATATGAAAGATGGACTTGGTATTGCTACACTTGAATACGCTTTTGCCAATGGAACAGAAGGAACACCTATTTCTGAGGAGTCTTTCTATTCTGTGGCTAATGCATTGCAGAAAATCATTGCTATGGGAATGGAAAAAGGCGAGTTTAAGGCAGTAGACGCTCATGTTGTCGCTGAAAATATTATGTTTGTATTAGAGGGACTGAAAATCACAGCCCTTACTATCGGTATTACAGAGCAGACTATCGACCGTGCTTTTGTGCACCTTATGCGTGGTCTCATTATAGAGGATATATAATTTGCTTCAGAGCTTTTTGCCCTGAGGCATTTTTAATATAATTTGCCACCCGATGACCGCCTATCCAGCGCTTCGGGGGACTAATTACAGGAGGATGAAAAAATGGGTAACGTCAGAAGAATCTATGTGGAGAAAAAGGAGGAATACGCTGTAAAGGCCAAAGAGCTGAAAGAAGAAATCGTCAGCTATTTGCAGATTACCTCAGTGGATCAGGTAAGAGTGCTGATTCGCTATGATGTGGAAAACCTATCCGACGAAGTATTTGAAAAAGCTTGCAAAGGAATCTTCGCTGAGCCACCGGTAGATGATTTGTATTTGGAAAAGGTAGACATTCCTGCAGGATGTCAGGCGTTTTCTGTAGAGTTTTTGCCTGGACAGTTTGATCAGAGAGCAGACTCTGCTATGCAGTGTGTTCAGTTCTTAAAGGAAGATGAGAATCCTATCATCAAGACAGCTGTGACATATATTTTAGGGGGTAATTTCACAGAGGATGAATTTGAGCGCATTAAATCCTACTGCATCAACCCGGTAGATTCCAGAGAAACCGGCATGGAAAAACCGGAAACTTTGGAAACAAAGTTCGAAGAGCCAAAGGATGTGGCAATCTTTGACGGATTCTGCAGCATGGATGAGACAGAACTCCGCAAGCTGTATGACTCTCTTGGACTTGCTATGACCTTCAAGGACTTTTTACACATTCAGAAGTACTTTGGAGGGGAGGAACACAGAGATCCTTCTATGACAGAGATTCGTGTACTGGATACATACTGGTCCGATCACTGCCGCCATACTACATTCTCTACAGAACTGACAGATGTAAGCTTCGAAGAGGGCTACTATCAGGCTCCTATCAAAGCTACTTACGAAAAATATTTATTTGACCGTACCGTATTATATAAAGACCGCAACGACAAATTCATCTGCCTGATGGATTTGGCACTCATGGGTATGAAGAAACTTCGTGCCGAAGGCAAGTTAGAGGACATGGAAGTGTCTGATGAAATCAACGCTTGCTCTATTATCGTGCCTCTTGAAATCGAGAGAAATGGTAAAAAAGAAACAGAAGAATGGTTAATCTTCTTTAAAAATGAAACCCACAATCATCCTACAGAAATTGAGCCTTTCGGTGGTGCTGCTACTTGTCTGGGCGGCGCAATCCGTGATCCGCTATCCGGTAGAGGCTATGTATATCAGGCTATGCGTGTAACAGGCGCTGCAGATCCTACCAGACCTGCAAGCGAGACTTTGGCAGGCAAGCTTTCTCAGACCAGATTGGTACGTGGCGCAGCCAAAGGTTACAGCTCTTATGGTAACCAGATTGGTCTGGCTACCGGTTATGTCAAAGAAATATATCATCCGGGTTATGTGGCAAAACGTATGGAAATCGGTGCTGTTATGGGTGCTGCTCCTCGTAAAAACGTCATCCGTGAGAACTCTGATCCGGGAGATCAGATCATCCTCTTAGGTGGTCGTACCGGCCGTGATGGCTGTGGTGGTGCTACCGGATCTTCCAAAGCACATACCGATAAATCCATCGAGGTATGCGGTGCAGAAGTACAGAAGGGTAATGCACCGACAGAACGTAAATTACAGAGACTCTTCCGCAAAGCAGAAGTGGCTCATATGATTAAAAAATGTAATGACTTCGGCGCCGGCGGTGTATCCGTAGCCATCGGTGAATTAGCACCGGGCCTTCGTGTAGACCTGGATAAAGTTCCGAAAAAGTACGCAGGTCTGGACGGAACAGAACTGGCTATTTCCGAGTCTCAGGAAAGAATGGCAGTAGTAGTAGAGAAGAAAGATGTAGAAGCTTTCCTTGCAGAAGCTGCGAAAGAAAACCTAGAGGCTGTTGTAGTTGCAGAAGTAACCAAGGAGCCTAGACTGGTTCTTTCCTGGAGAGGAAAAGAAATCGTTAATATTTCCAGAGCATTCCTGGATACCAACGGTGCACATCAGGAAACCAAAGTAAAAGTAGAAATGCCAACCAAAGAGGGTAACGCCCTTGTACAGATGGCACTTCCTGAAGTGGAAGAGAATCTGAAGAAAAAGGATGTGAAAGCAGCTTTCCTTGCTGAGCTTTCTGATTTGAATGTATGCTCCCAGAAGGGACTTGTGGAAATGTTTGATGCTTCCATCGGTGCAGGCACAGTTGTGATGCCTTACGGTGGTAAAACACAGCTTTCCGAAATTCAGACCATGGTGGCTAAGGTGCCGGTGTTAGACGGTGAGACAGATGCAGTGACCATGATGAGCTACGGCTTTGATCCCTATGTATCCAGCTGGAGCCCATACCACGGTGCCATTTACGCAGTGACAGAATCTCTGTCTAAAATCGTGGCAGCAGGCGGTGATTATAGCAAAGTAAGATTCACCTTCCAGGAGTACTTCCGCCGCATGAGCGAGGAGCCGGAAAGATGGAGCCAGCCTTTTGCTGCTTTGCTTGGCGCTTATGAAGCACAGATTGGCTTCGGACTTCCTTCCATCGGTGGTAAGGATTCCATGTCCGGAACCTTTAACGATATCGATGTACCACCTACACTGGTAAGCTTCGCAGTAGACGTAGCACGTCATCAGGACATGATTACAACAGAAGCAAAGAAAGCCGGAGATGTACTGGTACATGTGGCACTGCCTAAGAACGAATATGACCTGCCTGAATTTGAAAAGGTAAAAGCTCTGTACACACTTTTACAGGGACAGATGCAGGAAGGCAAAGTAGCAGCAAGCTTTGTACTGGATACCAAGGGTATTGCGGCAGCAGCTGCTAAGATGAGCTTTGGTAACGAGCTTGGCGTACACTTCCTGACTGAAGATGAGGAGGCATTTGCAAATCATCTTGGTGAGTTCCTGCTGGAAATGACCAAGGAAGATGCGAAAGCACTGGTTGAGAAACTTGCGGCTGCAGGTTTTGCAGGCAAAGTTGTAGCTGAATTAACAGAAGAAAAAGCATACACCTTCGCAGGTGGCAAAGTAAGCGCTGAAGAAGCAGTAAGTGCTTGGAAGAAGAAATTAAATAAGGTATTCCCTTATACAGCAAGCAAAGAAAAGACAGCCCTGGATGATTTCTTATATGATGCAAAATCCATCGCAATCTGTGATCATAAGATCGGTACACCTACAGTATTTATTCCGGTATTCCCGGGTACCAACTGCGAATACGATAGTGCAAGAGCCTTTGAAGAAGCCGGTGCTAAGACCCTGACCAGAGTTTTCTGTAATCAGACTCCGGAGGAAATCAAAGCATCCATGAAGGCCTTTGAAGAAGCTGTAAAATCCGCTCAAATCGTGATGTTCCCAGGTGGCTTCTCTGCAGGTGATGAACCGGACGGTAGTGCGAAATTCTTCGCTACCACCTTCCAGAACGAGGCTATCAAGGAGGCAATGCATGACCTCTTAGATAATAGAGATGGTCTGGCACTGGGTATCTGCAACGGATTCCAGGCGTTGATTAAACTTGGCCTTGTACCAAACGGTCATATTACAGGACAGGATGCACAGGCACCAACCTTGACTTACAACACCGTGAACCGTCACATTTCCAAGATGGTTTACACAAAAGTAGTAAGCAATAAGTCCCCATGGCTGCAGAAAGCAGAACTTGGCAAAGTATATGTCACACCTGCTTCTCATGGCGAGGGACGTTTCGTAGCACCAAAGGCATGGCTGGATAAACTGGTTGAAAATGGCCAGGTAGCTACCAGATACTGTGATCCTGCTGGCAACATCTCCATGGATGAAGAGTACAACATCAATGGATCTTTCCTGGCAATCGAGGGTATCACCTCTCCGGATGGTAGAGTACTGGGTAAGATGGCCCATGTAGAACGCCGTGGTAATGGTGTAGCCAAGAACATTTACGGAGAGCAGGATCTGAAGATCTTTGCATCCGGTGTGGAATACTTTAAATAATTCCGGAAAACAGCACATTGTAAGTAAGAGATATGAGGAGAAACATGAAGGCTTTTTTGATACTTGAAGATGGAACTGTATTTGAAGGGCAGCACATTGGTGCTGTCAGAGAGACCATCAGTGAAATCGTGTTTAACACATCTATGGCAGGATATCCGGAAGTGTTGACAGACCCGTCCTATGCTGGACAGGCTGTCTGCATGACCTATCCGCTGATTGGTAACTATGGTGTGAACCGTAGTGACTTAGAGTCTAGACAAGCTTGGGTAGAAGGTCTAATCGTTAGAGAACTTTCTGAAGTAGCTAGTAATTTTAGAAGTAATCTGACTTTGCAGGAGTACTTGGTAGAACAGAACATTCCGGGTATTCAGGGTATCGACACCAGAGCATTGACCAGAAGACTGAGAGAGTCCGGTACCATGAACGGTATGCTGACTACCAACGAAAACTTCGATTTGGCAGATGTACAAGCCAGATGTAAGGCTTACAACACCAAAGGTGTGGTAGAAAAAGTTACCTGTAAAGAAGCTTATGTATTAGAAGGTACAAAGGATTTGGCTGAAAATGGAGCTTTATCCGGAAGTGCGCACTTTAACAAAGAGGATTATGAAGCCTATAAAAAAGGCGATATGTCCAAAGAAGAGAAAAAGCCTAGTCTTGTAAAAGAATTAAATGGAGCAGGTAAGTTTGTAGCATTGCTTGACTTGGGTGCAAAAGATAACATTGCGGCAAGCCTGGCAGCAAGAGGTTGCAAAGTGAAAATCTATCCTGCTGAAACCAGCGCAGAAACCATTCTGGCAGAT
The DNA here is from genome assembly GCA_015056765.1 of Lachnospiraceae bacterium. Lineage (GTDB taxonomy): Bacteria > Bacillota > Clostridia > Lachnospirales > Lachnospiraceae > SIG336. Next base: position 39,808 of record SVFQ01000008.1, on the reverse strand, counting down.
AAGCCGGATGGCATCATGCTCAGTAATGGCCCTGGAGATCCAAAGGATGTACCCGGGGTTATTGCAGAAATCAAAAAGTTATATGATTCTGACGTGCCGATTTTTGCTATTTGCCTTGGTCACCAGCTGATGGCACTTGCTACCGGCAATGATACCTACAAATTAAAATACGGCCATAGAGGTGGCAACCATCCGGTGAAAGATTTGGCTACCGGTAAGGTAACCATCACCTCGCAGAACCACGGTTATGTAGTAGACATGGATAAAATCGATGAGAAAGTTTGCAAAGCAGCTTTCGTCAATGTCAACGACGGAACCAATGAAGGCTTATCCTATGTGGGAAAGAACATCTTTACAGTACAGTTCCATCCGGAAGCATGTCCGGGACCACAGGATTCCAGCTATTTGTTTGACCGTTTCATCGATATGATGAATCACCGCTAAGAACTACTAAAACCGAGGAGAAATGAAATGCCAAAAGATCAAAGTGTAAAAAAAGTATTAGTGATTGGTTCCGGTCCTATCGTCATCGGACAGGCAGCAGAGTTTGATTACGCAGGTACGCAGGCTTGCCGCTCTCTAAAGGAAGAGGGCGTAGAGGTAGTACTGGTAAACTCCAACCCGGCAACCATCATGACAGATAAAGATATCGCCGACCAGGTATACATCGAGCCTTTGACTGCATCTGTGTTGGAAGGCATCATCAAAAAAGAGAAACCTGACTCCGTCCTGCCTACCTTAGGCGGTCAGGCAGGTCTGAACCTGGGTATGGAATTAGAGGAGTCCGGCTTCCTGAAAAAGATGGGAGTTAGACTTTTAGGTACTACTGCAGCTACCATCAAGAAAGCAGAGGATCGTCTGGAATTCAAGGAAACCATGGAGAAAATCGGGGAGCCTTGCGCACCATCCCTTGTGGTAGAAAGCGTACAGGAAGGCGTGGACTTCGCTAACCAGATTGGCTATCCTGTTGTACTTCGCCCTGCTTATACCTTGGGTGGATCCGGTGGTGGTATCGCTCATGACCAGGCACAGCTTGAAGAAATCTTAGAGAACGGTCTGCGTCTTTCCCGTGTACATCAGGTACTGGTAGAGAGATGTATCGCAGGCTGGAAAGAAATCGAATATGAAGTAATGCGCGACTCTGCAGGCAACTGCATCACCGTATGTAACATGGAAAACATCGACCCTGTCGGTGTACATACCGGTGACTCCATCGTCGTAGCACCATCCCAGACTCTTTCCGATAAAGAGTATCAGATGCTGAGAAGTGCGGCATTAAACATCATCGATGAACTGCAGATTACCGGTGGATGTAACGTACAGTTTGCATTGCACCCAACCAGCTTTGAATATTGTGTCATCGAGGTAAACCCTCGTGTAAGCCGTTCTTCCGCACTGGCTTCCAAAGCAACCGGATATCCTATTGCAAAGGTAGCAGCAAAGATTGCTTTAGGATACACATTGGACGAGATTAAGAATGCCATTACAGGGAAGACTTATGCCAGCTTCGAGCCGGCCCTTGACTATTGTGTAGTCAAGATTCCGAGACTGCCTTTTGATAAATTCATAACCGCAAAACGTACCCTGACTACACAGATGAAGGCTACCGGCGAGGTAATGAGTATCTGTAATAACTTCGAAGGCGCCCTGATGAAAGCGCTCCGTTCCTTGGAACAGCATGTGGATTGCCTCAGAAGTTATGACTTTAGCAATCTTTCCAAAGAAGAGACTTTGGAAAGAATGAAGATTGTAGATGATCAGCGCATCTTCATCATTGCGGAAGCCCTTCGCAAAGGCGCTACCTATGATGAAATCCATGATGTGACCATGGTAGATAACTGGTTTATTCATAAAATCGACCGTCTCCAGAAAATGGAAGCTTTACTGGAGAAAGAAGGAAAGAACCTTAGCGTAGCTACTTTAAAAGAAGCAAAACGCATGGAATTCCCGGATGATGTAATCGGAAGACTGACAGGCCTTACCGCGGCAGAAGTAAAAGAGCTGCGTCTGGCAAATGACTTACATGCTTCCTTTAAAATCGTAGATACCTGTGCTGCGGAATTTGCGGCCACTACACCATACTATTACTCCGTCTATGGCGGTGAAGATGAAGCCAAAGAGACCACCGGTAAGAAGAAGGTTTTAGTACTTGGCTCCGGTCCTATCCGTATCGGCCAGGGTGTAGAGTTCGACTACTGTAGCGTGCATGCCACTTGGGCATTCTCCAGAGCGGGATATGAGACAATCATCATCAACAATAACCCGGAGACTGTTTCCACAGACTTCGATATTGCAGATAAGTTATACTTCGAGCCTTTGACACCGGAAGATGTAGAGAATGTAGTCAGAGTGGAGAAACCGGACGGAGCTGTAGTGCAGTTCGGTGGACAGACAGCCATTAAGCTGACAGAAGCTTTGATGAAGATGGGCGTACCCATCTTAGGTACCAAGGCAGAGGATGTAGATGCTGCCGAAGATAGAGAGCTCTTTGATGAGATCTTGCAGCAGACCGGCATCCCGAGAGCTGCCGGCGGTACAGTATTTACCGCAGAAGAAGCAAAGGAAGTAGCAAACCGTTTAGGCTACCCGGTACTGGTAAGACCTTCCTACGTACTTGGCGGTCAGGGTATGCAGATTGCATTATCCGATGCTGAAATCGAAGAGTTTATGGCAATCATCAACCGCTATACACAGGAACACCCTGTGCTGGTAGATAAATACCTGCAGGGTAAGGAACTGGAAGTGGATGCCGTATGCGATGGCACAGACATCCTGATTCCGGGTATTATGGAGCATATCGAGCGTACCGGTGTACATTCCGGTGACTCCATCTCCGTATATCCTGCACCTACTGTTAGCGAAGTGGTAAAAGAGAAGATTACAGATTATTCTGCGAAGCTGGCAAAGGCGCTTCATGTAAAAGGCCTTTTGAACATCCAGTTCATCGCTATTAAAGATGAAGTATACATCATCGAGGTAAACCCTAGATCTTCTCGTACCGTGCCTTATATCAGTAAGGTGACGGGTATTCCGATTGTGGATTTGGCTACCCAGGTCATCCTTGGTAAGTCCATCCGTGATTTGGGCTATGAACCGGGCTTGCAGCCGGAAGCCGGTTATTTTGCAGTGAAGATGCCAGTATTCTCCTTTGAGAAAATCCGTGGTGCTGAGATTTCCTTAGGACCTGAGATGAAATCTACAGGTGAGTGCTTAGGTATCGCCAAGACCTTTGAAGAAGCTTTGTACAAAGCATTCTTAGGCGCAGGCATTGATTTGCCAAAGCACAAACAGCTTATCATCACCGTAAAGGATGCAGATAAGGGAGAAGCCATTGAGATTGGCCGTAGATTTGAAGCTTTAGGCTATACGATTTACGCTACTCGTAGCACAGCAAAAGCTTTAAATGACGCTGGCGTGAAGGCTAGAAAGGTTAACAAGATTTCTCAGGAATCTCCAACAGTTATGGACCTTATCTTAGGACATAAAATCGATCTTGTCATTGATACCCCTACACAGGGCCGTGACAAGAGTCGTGATGGCTTCCTGATCCGCCGTACAGCCATTGAAACCGGCGTAAACTGCCTCACAGCACTGGATACCGCCAGAGCATTGGTAGACTCTCTCGAGAATAAGGAGAAGGTGCAAGGCGAGTTATCCTTAGTGGATATTGCGAAATTATAATTACCAGCGATACTTTTCAGGCTACAAAACAGAAATGGAATTCAGGAGCCCCGGCTTGCGCCGGGGCTCCTTTGCGGCGGCTGGTTGAGACTTTGCAGTGGCTGGATGTGGCTCATTTACTTACGCATTGGTCACGGTTATAATGAAATTGAAGTTTTTATGGCATTTTACAGTGCGGGAAGTGTATTAGGAAACCGACACTGCATAAAAAGATTTGCGGTTTGGGGCTGTTACAGTGCAGGAAGCTTATTTGAAAACTGACACTGCATAAAAAGATTTCCGGTTTGGGGCTGTTACAGTGCAGGAAGCTTATTTGAAAACGAGCACTGCATAAAAAGATTTCCGGTTTGGGGCTGTTACAGTGCAGGAAGCTTATTAGGAAACCGGCACTGTAAGAGAAAATTTGCGGCTTGGGGCTGTTACAGTGCAGGAAGTGTATTAGGAAACCGGCACTGTAAGAGAAAATTTGCGGTTTGGGGCTGTTACAGTGCAGGAAGCTTATTTGAAAACGAGCACTGCATAAAAAGATTTCCGGGTTGGGGCTGTTACAGTGCAGGAAGTGTATTAGGAAACCGACACTGCAAATGAAAAAATAGAATTGTGTAGGAATATGGCAAATAAAAGAAATTATCAAAAGAAATTAGATTCCATCATAGAGAAACTAAGTGTAGACCATGTCCAGCAGGATAGCGGTGGGCAGCAGGCACCGACCTTGCTGCTGCACAGTTGCTGCGCACCGTGCAGCAGCTATTGCATGGCGTATCTAAGGGAATACTTTGATATTACAGTATTCTACTATAATCCCAATATTACGGAAGATGCGGAGTACCGTCACAGGGTAGAGGAAGAGAAGCGACTCATCGCAGCGTACAATCAGCAAGTGGAGAATCTGGCAGCAGGGAAAGCAGTGACAGGAAAACCACAAGTTACGGCAAATAGCAAGAAAATCCGAATCATCGAAGGAGACTATGAACCGGAGAAGTTTGTAGAAATCGCCAGAGGATATGAGGACTGCCCGGAGGGCGGAGAAAGATGCTTTAGGTGTTTCGCACTTCGCCTTCGCAAAACAGCAGAGCTGGCGAAAGAGTTGAAGTTTGATTACTTTACCACAACCTTGACCATCAGCCCGTTAAAGAATGCAGAGAAGCTGAATGAAATTGGGGAACAGATGGCAAAAGAGTATGGTATTACCTGGCTACCTTCTGATTTCAAAAAGAAGGAGGGCTATAAGCAGTCTATCGAGCTTTCTCATGAATTTGATCTATACAGACAAGATTACTGCGGTTGTGGCTACTCCAAGGCAGAACGAGAAAGACAGAGGCTGTCGCAAACAGATTGAGAAAGACAGAGGTTGTCGCAAACAGACGATGAAGAAGTAAAGCAAAAAGGTTGAAAAATCAAGGTTTGCCCATGGTGTGTGGGTGTGTTATAATTTTTCACAGTGTATAAAATACAAGAAAAGGAACATATTATGCAAAAATTCTTAGATGTAGTTGCAGAAGAAGTAAAAGAAGCATTTGAAGCCGCTGGCTATGATCGTGAGCTGGGTAAAGTTTCTGTTTCCAACAGACCTGACCTTTGCGAATACCAGTGTAATGGGGCTATGGCAGGTGCGAAGCAGTACCACAAGGCACCAATTATGATTGCACAGGATGTTGCTGCAAAGCTGGAAGGTAGTAAAGCTTTCTCCGAAGTTGCAGCGGTAGCACCGGGCTTTTTGAATTTAAAAATCAAATCAGAATTCTTATACGATTACTTGAATCAGATGAAAGCTACTGAGAAATTCGGTACCATCGTAGAAGAGAATCCGAAGAAAATCATCATCGATTACGGCGGACCAAACGTAGCAAAACCTTTGCATGTAGGTCATTTACGTTCCGCCATCATCGGTGAGAGTATTAAGAGAATTTGCAGATATAATGGAAACGAAGTAATCGGCGATATCCACTTGGGCGACTGGGGTCTGCAGATGGGACTGATCATTTATGAACTGTCTTTACGTAAACCGGAATTGCCATACTTCGATGAAAGCTTCACAGGAGAATACCCTGCAGAGGCACCTTTTACCATTTCTGAATTAGAGGAAATCTATCCGACAGCCAGTGGTAAGTCCAAAGAGGACGAGGCCTACAAAGCAAAGGCTATGGAAGCAACCTTCAAATTACAGAATGGCGATAAAGGCTACAGAGCATTGTGGCATCATATCATCAATGTGTCTGTATCCGATTTAAAGAAAAACTACGAGCGTCTTCATGTAGACTTTGACCTTTGGAACGGTGAGTCCTCTGTACATGACCGCATCCCCGGCATGGTAGAGCGTCTGAAAAAGGAAGGCTATGCTTATACCAGTGAAGATGCTTTGGTAGTGGATGTAAAAGAAGAGACAGATACCAAGGAAATCCCTCCTTGTATGATTTTGAAATCGGATGGTGCAGCACTGTATACCACTACAGATATTGCTACCATTGAAGAACGTATGGAAGATATGAATCCGGACGAAATCATCTACGTAGTAGATAAACGTCAGGAACTTCACTTTGATCAGGTATTCCGTTGCGTTCGCAAAACCGGCATGGTAAAACCGGAGACTAAACTTGTATTCCATGGTTTTGGTACCATGAATGGCAAGGATGGTAAGCCTTTCAAAACAAGAGAAGGCGGCGTAATGCGTCTTGAATACCTCATCAATGAAATCAATGAGGAAATGTTCAAGAAGATATCTGAGAATAAGAGCATGGATGAGGCGGAAGCTCGTAAGACAGCTGAAATCGTAGCTTTGTCTGCTGTGAAGTATGGCGATTTGTCTAACGTAGCAGCAAAGGATTACATTTTCGACATCGACAGATTCACTTCTTTTGAAGGAGACACCGGTCCATACCTGCTTTATACCTTAGTACGTATTAAGTCCATTCTGAATAAATATGCAGAGCAGGGTGGAAATGTGGACGCGGTAAGTCTCGCACCGGTGGAAAATGAATCTGTAAAAGATCTTCTTAAGAGCCTTTGCAGCTTCAATACCATGATGCAGGCTGCTTATGAAGAAATCGCACCACACAGAATCTGCGCATATATCTATGAACTTGCAAATGGATTTAACCACTTCTATCATGAAACCAAAATCCTGACAGAAGAGGATGCTACGAAGAAAGAAACCTACATTGCAGTCCTAAAACTTACCAAGGAAATCATGGAAACTTGCATCGACCTCCTTGGCTTCGAAGCACCGGATAGAATGTAATCAGAACAACCTGGCACGCATCCCTTAGGAGGAGATTTCGCATGAAGGGCATAGGAGGACATTATGATTACTGTTACGCTGTATTATAAAGGCTCAGGCGGCAGTGCCAAAGCCTTTGCGGAGGAAATGGAAAAATCCGGAATTGCGGATGCCATTCGTGCAGAAGAAGGAAATCTCAGATATGAGTATTTCTTCCCTATGAACGATTCCGAGACGGTGCTTTTGATTGATTCCTGGACAAATCAGGAAGCCATTGATAGACATCATGCTTCTCCTATGATGAAACAGCTCGCGGAGCTACGAGAAAAGTATGACCTGCACATGACGGTGGAGCGCTATGTAAGCGAAGACCTAGGCAGTGATGAGCAGTTTATACGTAAGTAAAATACTAATTACAATAGAAATCCTCAGAGTAGGCGATGGCCTACTTTGGGGATTTTTTTTAGAATTCAAGAACGTAGACGAAGCGTCCTCTTTAGGTTTTTTTTGAAAAACAGGTTTTTCCTTCATCCGGAAATCACTCTTAATAAATTTATGAACAATGCGTGAATTATCAGAAAACTTAATGCACGACAACAAAGTTAGTATATAATAATAGTTACAGATAAGTAAAAGTAAGAAAAAATCTGATTGCAGGAAAGGAGAGCTATTATGTTTACGCAGTATCAGTTACCTTATGGATATGATGCTTTGGAGCCTCATATCGACACTCTCACCATGGAAACACATCATGGTAAGCACCATGCTACCTATACGAAGAACTTCAATGATGCAGTTGAAAAAGCCGGATTAGGAGATAAGACTGTAGAAGAAATTCTGGCAAATCTAAATCAGGTTAGTGATGAAGCGCTTCGAAAAGCACTGCGCAATAACGGTGGTGGATTCTACAATCATAATTTGTATTTTTCTACCCTTTCTCCAAATGGAGGAAAAGCTCCTACAGGCGCTTTGGCAGCTCAGATTGAGAAGGACTTTGGCAGTTTCGATGCGTTGGTAGAAAAGCTGAGCACCGCTGCAGCTACTCAGTTTGGCTCAGGTTGGGCATTTTTGTCTAAGAAGCCGGATGGAAGCTTGGTAGTATCCCAGAGTTTGAACCAAGACAATCCAATCAGCGAAGGTACAGGAAATAAACCGATCATGTGCATTGATGTGTGGGAACACGCATACTATCTGAAATTCAAAAACCTGAGACCTGATTACATTAAGACTTTATTCAATGTAATCGATTGGGAATTGGTGGCCAAGAACTACGAAGGCTAAAAAATCGTAAAACTACGAAGGCTAAAGAGTCGAAAGGCTTCAAAAAACGTTAAATTATTGCGAAGAGCAGCCGATATAAAAAGTGGCTACGGAGGCGTATTTTTCAATGGATTGAAATCGATTGAATCATACGCCTTTTTTATGTGAGACATAAATTTCGAGATTGTAGTGGGGTGACTACAGAAAGGACAGCAATGAATTTAGGCGTACTAAGTAATGTAAGAAACTGTGACTATATGGCGAGAACTTCGGAAAGATCAGCAAGGACCGCAGAACAGAGCGGCTTTTTTGCAAAAGTAATGGAAGAGACAAAGAAAACGTGTCCTTATAGTCATATGGCGAAGAATGGCGTCATCGACTACAAAGGGGTACAATTTGTCTGTGATTATAGGACCAACTCCATTTGTCTCGGGGATGTGTCTGATCCAAAGAAAGTGCTGAATATCAGCCTTCCCAGTGGAGGAAATCTGAAGGTCAATGTAGAGAATCTGAAGGATTTGAATAAAGCTGCGGGCATGTTTTCTCCTGCTGATTTGAATGCTATCATGCGTGCCGTTTCAGAGTACAATCACTGTACAAAGAAATTGAATGAGCTGGAAGAAGAGAAAATCGAAACCGCAGAAGCTGTAACGGGAGAAGAAGAGTAATTAAAGTAATCAGCGTAATAAAGTAAAAAAAGAAAGAAACACAAGAAATCGCCTGTTGTGATTTAGCTCCAAAAGTTTGGGACATGTCACGGCAGGCGATTTTAAGTTTCAGTATGATTAGGATACAGGGGCTTTTCCGGAACTGCCACGTAAGATAAGTACCGGTTCCACGGTTTGTTTTTCCGGCATTTGCTGTTTTTCTATCAGGGCAAGGGCAGTATCCACCAGCTTCTGACCAAAGAGTTCATAATTGTAGTCCACACTATCCAGTCTGGGCACAAGTAGGTCTGCGATGTAGGTATTATCGTAGCTGACTAAGGATACGTCCTTAGGACATTTCTTTTTACGGTCTCGAAGGGCACGGATAACGCCGCTGGCTGCGAAGTCGTTGACTGCGATGATAGCGGTAGGTGGAGTCTCTAGATCAAGGAAGCGCTGGGTTCCTTCATAGCCGGTTTCCGGATCATATCCACCGAAATGAATATATTCCTTGCGGAACTTCAGATGATTCTTTTCGAGAATCTCTTTGTATTTTTCTATTTTGATCACCGTGGAGATGACATCTTGGCGGCCGCCTACAAAAGCGATTTGTCTATGGCCAAGGTGCAATAGATGCTCCATAAGCTGCTCGGTAGCGTTTGCATCATCGATACAGACATGATGGGTTTTGGTATTGTCGATTTTCCCGGTGGTGATAATGGGAATGGTTTTGTTTACGGCATTTACTTTCTTCACATAGGAAGATGCAGTAATAGCAGCATCGGCGCTACCACCCATTTGGATGATGGCATCCACACGTTGCTGTACCATCAGGTCGATTTGTTCTTCTTCACGCTCAGTCACACCCAAAAGATTTGCCAAACTTACATGATAGCCGGCTTTCTCAGCGGCTAACTCAATTGCCACAAAAAGAGCTGAGTAGAATGGATTGCGTACGTCAGCAGCGATGATGCCGATGGTTTTCGTAGAAGTCATAGATAAGCTTTTGGCCACTGCGTTGGGCTGGAAATGATACTTGTCTACAATCTCCATAATTTTCTGCTTCTTTGACTCGCGCACATTAGCACTGCCGGATAAAACTCTGGAAACAGTAGCGATAGAAACCCCTGCTTCTTCTGCGATATCGTATATAGTTATGGATTTATCAGTTGCTTGATTCCTAGTATCTGTCATAATGTAACCCCTTTCAAAAATCAATTGTAAAGTAATGTTAACAGGAGTGTCAAGATAATTCCTAAACGGTTTGGTGTAATTCTTTTTCGTTTCTAAAATCTTTCTGATGATTTCAAAAAAGTACTTCCATTTTTGATTTTCAGTCCGTATAATTGGTTTTGTTATTTGTATAAAGAAACTATTTGGTTTCTGTTTTAAGGATAGGTAAGCGATATATGGGGTTTATCGAAAATCGTGTTACATTTGACTGGTGCACTCCGGAAGTTGTAGAGCGCATCCTTGCATGGCAGGAAGCAAGAGGCATCTCTAGAGAGGAGACAGAGCACTGCTTTAGAGATATCTTGACCTATGGGAAGGAAATCCTGGCATCCCCTGAGTTTTCTAATTGCTTTTTTCAGCAGCATCACTACGTTAGTACAGTGGGAGATCACACGTTGCATGTGACACTTCACGCTTTAAGTCACGCATATGAATTACAGAGCTGGGGCCATAAAATCAATCTTCGAGACGTTGTGACAGCTTGCCTTTGCCATGATATCGGCATTCTTGGCAGATACGGTAAGTTTGCAAATGATTTGGTGTGCTGCTACCTGCATCCGATTCATTCCGCACTGGCGGCAAAACGTATTGTGCCGAAGATTTCAAGAAAAGCATTAAAAGCCATTAGTCGTCATATGTTCCCGGCATTCCCGATTCCGCCGGTATCTTGGGTAGGCTATCTTTTGATTAAAGCCGACAAGTACTGCGCTTACTATGAGATGAAGAAAGACTTTGCTGTGGGAGCAACTATCCCGGCAGCTGCATAAATGTATCATAAAAGGCCATCTGCTTTTGCAGGTGGCCTTTCCTGCACCAAGGGAGGGTGCATATACGAAAAAAGAGTATGATTTCAGTTTAAGTTAATATACTACTTCAAATTTCCATTCCTGATTATCGTAGGAATTGAAGTCATACTGGTCTAGATAGGTGTTGTCTGCAATTTTGCCGTTTTGTACACCCAGAGCCTTTCCACTGTTTTTATTGATGATACTAAAATATCCATTTCCTAAGTCTGTAACTCTCCATAACTGATTGCTGTCTCCGTTTGCTTGCCAGAGTTTCATGGTTGCGCAGTTTTCTTTGGAGGCACCCGGTACATCCAGCATTTTAGCAGCATTGACATTGGCCAAATAGTACTCGCCGTTGTCGTTTGCGATGAGTTTCCACTGCTGGCTTCTAGCGGAGTTTTTAGAATGCAATACGACATTTGCAGAGTTATCCGGGGAACCACCCAAGATATCTACCACCATATTGTTGTTTTCTTTATTTACAATTCGATAGGTGGCATTCTGATCAAAGCGTGGACTAGCATTGCTGTAAGCACTGTCAATCACATAGGTTGTTATGGAGCGGGGAGCAGCAGTGATAGACAGAGATTTTCCATTTATGCCGATATCCCCAAGCTGAGCTAAGCTTTCTGAATCAGAAGTGCGGTATACTTTAGCGCTTCCGCCTAAAGAACTAAAACCGGATAAATCCAGTGTGTAGTCTTTATTTCCATTTCCACTATTGATAACAACTACGGTTAATTTGTGAGTATTCTTGTCAAAAGCGGCCAGCATATCGGAATTATTTGCCCCGATGATAGTAGCACCGGGACGGATGAACTTGGAGAAGTTCGCCATACCATAGTACTGCTTAGTAATTTCATAGGTTTCGGCTCCGTTGAAATCAGCATGGATGAATCCCCAGTTGTTCACATCGAATTCTTCTTCTACAGCCTGCCAGTATACCCAGGTTTCCGGCTGCAAATCATGTACATCATCACGGATCTTGTGAGCGAGTTCTAAAGCAGAGTCCACCGCCTGGTGATTGTGATCTCCTACACCGACACCATATTCACTGACAGATACGCGCTTTCCACTACACTCTGCAATGGTATGTAAAAACAGACGCTCATTTCCGTAGTAGGAGTGGGTGTTAATCTTTCCGATAGCACCGAGGGCCTCACTGTCATAATCACCCAGGGAACCTAGAGTAGCATTATATTCAAAGCCTTCAGGTCCTGCTAAGGTGACATTACTTAAGCCTCTGGAGTTAAATACTTGCTTGAAGGTTTTGAAAAGTGCATTTTGTTCTGCGTGACTATAGTGACAGCCTTCCTGTCTGTTGTTGATTTCCCACCATGGGCCGTTTGGTTCATTAATGGGAGAGATAGAATCAAAAGTGATTCCGTAGGTGTCTCGATATAGTTCGTATACATCTGCTAAATAATTCGCATAATCATCATAGTAGTCCGGATTGCAATTGCTGGAACCGTTTACATTTCCGGAAGCACATCCGCTGATTGTCATAAAGTAAGGTGGTGTCTTGGCAAAGCCTTCTACCAGATTTACGCCCCTTCTCATGGCACCTTGTAAAATGCTGCGCTGACCGGCATCTGCATTGGGATCAAAGGTGCCATCTGCTGATAAAAACCCTGGGATATCGGCTCCTGTGCGCATATGATGATGAGATGGATCATCGCCGCCACCGATATTGTATCTGGCTACCGTAAGGCCGAGGCCCTTGTCTGCATCATAAAGCAAATCCAAAATTTCATTTTTCTTTGCGGTACTATTCCAAGTGCCTACGTGGTTCGCCCACCAAGATAAGGAAGTACCGAATCCGCGAAAAGTTTGGTATTCAATGTCCGGACTTATCTTGACTGTAGTGGCTGCAGAAGCGGAAAGGGGTAGCGCTTGAAAAAGCATCACAAAGAGTAGTAAAAAGCTGATTAGTTTCCGTTTCATTCTGTGTTTCATGTCGTTCCTCCCAAAAATTTAAAATATAGTCTTGACATACATATGTGTTACATCGTATTATGTAAGCGGTTACAAAACTTGTACACATTGTACATGACAAAGGAGGAGAAGTCAATGGGACTTAGTAAAAATGTAAGAAAGATGATTGCCGCAGGCTTATTTGCATCTACGGTTTTGACCATGGGATGCGGTAGTACAGCAACTACAGCTGGAGCACAGCCGGAAGCCGGCACAGATGTAGCGGCAGCTACAAGCACAACAGGCGAAGATGATAAGGTAGAACTTCGTTATCTTTTATGGGGTAATCAGGAAGAAATCGAGTTCAAACAGAAATTCACAGATGCATTCAATGCACAAAGTGATCATATTCATGTAAATCTGGAGGCAATTCCGGAAGGATTCCATGAGAAACTTACCGTACAGGTATCTTCTAATACTTTAGCAGATATGGTACAGATAGCAGGCGACTTCGGCGGAGAGTATTTCAAAGAAGGTTACTTTGAGCCACTTGATTCTTATATTGAAGCAGATGGCCTGCAGGATGCATGGGCTGATAGCGTTATGGGTGGTCTTACCTATGATGGAAAAGTATATGCAGCTCCACTTACCTTTAACTCCGGTTTTATTTTCTATAACAAAACCATGTTTGAAGAAAACAATGTGCCACTTCCTACCAATGATTGGACAGAAGAGGACTTTATCAAAGCTGCACAGGCTCTGACAAAAGGCGAAGGTCAGGACAAGACCTGGGGTATCGATATGACATCCTGGTGGGCTTATTCCCTTGCCAGAAACCTCTATGATGGTTACAAAGCATGGGATTGGGAGACCGGTACCATGACAGCTGATACACAGGGCTATAGAGATGGTGTACAGTTCATGACTGACTTATATCAGAAGTATCAGGTAAGCCCTACACCTACTCAGGCTGCTGATATCGGTGGTTCTTTCGAAACCGGCAAATACGCCATGACAATCGGTGCTGCATGGGATATGAAAGGCTTTAATGAAGCAATCGGTGACAGCTTTGATTGGGACATCGTAACCTTCCCGGCAAACGAGAAATATGGTAAATGGAGATCTCCACTTTGGACCACTGCCATTGGTATTTCCGCAACTACACCTTACAAGGCTGAATGCTGGGAGTACATTAAGTATATGGCACTTTCCGATGAAGTACAGGCTGAAATCGAAACAGTAGGTCTTCCTGCACTGAAGAAGACCAGTGAAGATCCTGCATTCCTGACCACTTTCCCGGAAGGTTATAAACCATTCGATAAGAAAGTATACTTCGATGCATTAGACTACTCAGTAGACGGCGTCGTATTAAATGAAATCCAGGATGGTATTATGAAACCTGAATTAGAGCTTGTTTTCGCAGGAGAAGAGGATGTCGACACAGCAATCAAGAACATACAGGAGAAAGGTCAGCTGAAACTGGACCGTATGAAAAATCAGTAAAAACTAGCTTAGGAACGTTATGAAATCAAGAAGACAAACGAAGTATTTTTACATTTTTATATCACCGTGGCTTCTGGGATTCTTTGCACTGACTATGATCCCGCTAGCATATTCCATCTATCTATCCCTGACGGAATATAATGCGCTTACGCCACCACAGTTCGTAGGATTACGGAATTATTCTGATTTGATTTTCCATGACAGCTTATTCTGGAAGGCCCTTGGGAACTCCATGCTATATGCTGTCATGGCAGTTCCTTCCAGTTTGCTTTTGGCGCTGGTTTTGGCACTGCTTTTATCAAAGGAAAGTAAGGCAAGTAGTGTATTTCAGATTATTTTCTTTTTCCCTTCTATTGCTGCAGGCGCTGCGGTGTTTACTGTATTGAAGTATTTGCTGAAGGGCGAAGGGGGATTGCTGAATTACATCCTTTCCTTCTTTGGCATCCAGGGACCGAATTGGCTTAGTGATGGCAAATGGGCGATGATTGCCTTGGTTATGGCAAATCTGATCTTCTGCGGACAGCAGATGCTGATTTTCATGGCCGGCATCAAACAGATTCCGGAAACCTATTATGAGGCGGCAAGGATGGACGGCGCGGGGAAAATGAGCTGCTTTTTTCACATTACTTTCCCGCAGATTTCACAGGTGTTTGTGTTTAATCTCATCATGGGCATCATTTCGGCGTTCCAGGTCTTTGTGCAGCCACTTATTATGACAGCCGGTGGTCCACTGAAGAAGACCTATATGTACGGTATGTATATTTATGACAGCGGCTTTGCTTTCGGTCGATTTGGCTATGCTGCTTCTCTGGCTTGGATTATGTATCTGATTATCCTTTTTGTAAGTGGAGTTGTACTGAAGGGTGTTCAGAAATTAATGAATAACGAGGAGTAGGATTATGACAAAGAGACTTTTGAACATCATATGGTTTCTGGTGCTTTTGGTACTCTGTTTTACTTTTGTCTTGCCCTTCTTGTGGATGACGGTTTCGTCCTTCATGGGAACGGAGCAGATTATTAAGTTTCCACCGGAGATTATACCGGCACCGGCTACCATACGTAGCTTCCGCTACATATTTGAACATACAGACTTTTTTCTGTATTTAAGGAACAGTTGTATCATCACGGCTTTTAATATAGTTGGAACATTGATTAGTACCACCTTTGTGGCATATGGATTTGCAAAATACGATGCGCGACTGAAGAAGATGTGGTTTACCCTTCTTTTGTCCACCATGATGGTGCCATATTTTGTTACCATCATACCGTTATATAATATCTATGCGAAGCTTAAGATGGTCAATACCTTTGTACCACTGATTTTGCCCAACTGTTTGGCAGCCAGTAGTTTTAGCGTATTTTTGCTTCATCAGTTTTTCCAGACATTTCCACAGGAAATCGAGGAATCTGCAAGAATCGATGGTAGCACGGAATTTGGAATTCTATTTAAGATGGTAATCCCCAATGCCAAAGCTTTTCTGTTTGTTGTGGGCATTTTCATGTTTGTATGGACCTGGAATGATTACTTTGGACCAGCCATCTTCTTAAATGACCAGAAGAAATATACTCTGGCCATTGGATTGACCTTCCTGAATTCTTCCATAAGCGGAAATGGTGCAGCACTAGATCAAGGCCCGGTAATGGCCATGTCACTTTTGACGGTATTGCCGGTAATCATCCTGTATTCCTGTTTCCAAAAATACTTTATACAAGGTATCGTTTATAGCGGTATCAAAGGGTAAGACACAATATGAATAGAATCTTCGATGAAATCTTGCTGGCAGGAGAAGTGCATAACTCAGCCTGCTGGTCTGAAACGTATATGGAACATGTTTGGGAGAGAGCAAAGCAGCTTCATTGCAATGCCATCCTGGCGCCTATTTACTGGGAGCAAATCGAGCAAGAAGAAGGAAACTATGATTTTTCTCTGCTGGATAGAATGCTTCAGGAGGCTAAAGAGCATGGGTTAAAACTGGTACTCTTATGGTTTGGAGCATGGAAAAATGGACTATCTACTTATGCACCGGAGTGGGTGAAACTAAATCAAGGTAGATTTCCAAGAACGAAAGATGCGACGGGAAAGCTTTCCAGAACCTTAAGCATGTTTGGCTCTGAACTGCAGGAAGTAGAGACTAGGACGCTCGTGGAGATTATGCGTCATATACGGGCGAAGGACAAACAGGACCGCACTGTAGTAGCCATGCAATTGGAAAATGAACTGGGTGTACTAGAGGCAGACAGGGATTATAGTTTGCCCGCTGAAGCGGTATATGCGGAATTCTCTGACAAGGACTATACGGATACCAGATTATCCAGAGAAGAATTCTTTATGGTATTGCATTATGCCCGCTATGTGAATGCACTTGCAAAGGCAGCAAAGCAGGTTTGGGATATCCCTATGTACACCAATGCATGGCAGAAAGAAAACGCAGGATGTAAGCCCGGAGACTACCCCAGTGGTGGTCCTATTATCGAGGCAATCGATTTATGGAAAAAGGAAGCGCCTGAGTTGGATTTTGTCTCTCCGGATATCTATGACTTTGACTTTAGAAGATTTGCAGACGCGTATAGCAGAAAGGACAATATTCTTTTTATCCCTGAGACCAGAAGAGATCATTGGGCGGTGGCGAATCTGTATTTAGCAGTGGGCAAATATAAGGCCTATTGTTATGCGCCCTTTGGGCTGGAAAGCGTAGGAGAGAACTATTCTTTTATTACAGGAATGGCCCATACCAATCCCAGCGATAAAAATGTGTCTTCTCCGCAGATTAAGGTATATCTGTCGGAAAGCTATAAGATGATGCAGGCTTTGATGCCGTATATACTGAAGGCTTATGAGGAAAACAGAATATATGGTTTTTGCCAGGTGGAAGGACAGATGGGAGAGGACCTTTCTGTTGGCAAGTATCGCATGCATATCAAATACTATCATCCGGTAGAAGATGGTAGTGAGTGGATGCCCGGAGCCGGACTGGTGATAGAACTGGCAGATGGCGAACTGCTCTTTGCAGGATACGGATACAGGGCGGAATTATCCCTTGCAAATGGGGATAAGACACTGGATTATCTTAGTCTGGAAAAGGGTAATTTTGACCAGAATCAAGAGTGGCATTGCTATATGCATTTAAATGGAGATGAACAGCATATTCGTATGGAAGAGCTTCCCACGGTTTTACGAGCAAGGTACTACGAGTTTTAACAGGAGAATACATGGGAACAATTACAATGAAAGATACATTTTATGTGGATGATAAGCCGGTGAAAATTATTTCCGGGGTCATCCACTATTTTCGGACGGTGCCGGAGTACTGGAGGGA
Source organism: Lachnospiraceae bacterium (assembly GCA_015056765.1). Classification (GTDB taxonomy): domain Bacteria; phylum Bacillota; class Clostridia; order Lachnospirales; family Lachnospiraceae; genus SIG336. Next base: position 22,248 of record SVFQ01000008.1, on the reverse strand, counting down.
CCGTCTGGAAAAACTAAAAGCCATGGGATGTAATACAGTAGAAACTTATATTCCATGGAATCTTACGGAACCAAAACGGGGAGAGTTTTGCTTCACCGGATTTTGTGATATCGAAAGATTTATACAAACTGCAGCGGATTTAGGGTTATATATGATTGTCAGGCCCTCACCCTATATCTGCGCAGAGTGGGAGTTCGGTGGTCTCCCCGCTTGGCTTTTAGAAGAAGAGCACATGCATCTGCGTGTGAGCTATGAGCCGTTTTTAAAGGCGGTGGAAGAGTACTACAGTGTACTGATTCCAAAGCTTGTGCCCCATCAGATTACCAGAGGCGGGAATATCATCCTGATGCAGGTAGAGAATGAGTACGGCTATTACGGGGACGATGCCACCTACATGGAGCACTTAAAGGACCTGATGATAAAATATGGAGTGGAGGTTCCGCTTGTCACATCTGATGGACCCTTTGAAGAAAACTTAAATTGTGGCGTGATGAAAGGGGTTCTACCTACCGGGAACTTTGGCTCTAAGACGGAAGAGCGCTTTCGGACATTGGCAAAGTATACAGATGGAGGCCCACTTATGTGCACTGAATTCTGGGTAGGCTGGTTTGACCACTGGGGCAACGGGGGCCATATGACCGGTAACCTGGAAGAGAGCGAAAAAGACCTGGAGAAAATGCTGGAAATGGGCCATGTGAATATCTATATGTTTGAAGGTGGTACCAACTTTGGCTTTATGAATGGGTCAAATTATTATGATGAATTGACTCCAGATGTGACCAGTTATGATTATGACGGTGTTTTGACGGAGGATGGACAGCTTACCCAGAAATACTATCGATATCGAAGCGTGATCAGTAAGTTTGTGGATATACCTGAAATCACCTTTTCTACCAAGATTATAAGGAAAAACTACGGCACATTACCGGCGGAAGAGAAGGTAAGCCTGTTTTCTGTCTTGGATGATTTGTCGAAACCGGTACACTGCATCTGGCCTTTGTCCATGGAGCAGCTGGGGCAAAGCTATGGCTATATCCTTTACCACTCACAGCTGAAAAGGGAAACAAACTTAAACAGCGTACGCATTTGGGGCGGTAATGATAGAGCGAAGATGTATTGTGGGCAGAAACACTATGGTACATTGTACGACCGAGAATTATTAGAAGAGTACAAAGAAGAACGAGATATCGAGCCGGATGAGGATTTTGATATTCTGGTGGAAAACATGGGCCGAGTGAATTTTGGACCCAGAATGGAACAACAGAGAAAAGGCATTACCCAGTGTGTCCAAATCAATGGGCATTTGCACACCGGATGGGATATCTATACGCTACCCCTAGATCATATGGAACTGGTTGATTTTCAAAAAGACTATCAGGAGGGAACTCCCGCTTTTTATCGTTTTTCATTCGATGTAGATGAGATAGGAGATACTTTCCTGGACTTTTCCGGATGGGGAAAAGGCGTTGCTTTTTTGAACGGTTTTAACTTGGGCAGATTCTGGGAAATCGGACCACAGAAGAAACTTTACATTCCCGGACCTTTATTAAAGAAAGGTCAAAATGAAATCATTCTTTTCGAGACAGAAGGAAAGCACGGGGATAGTATTTCTCTTGTGGATACACCGGATATTGGCTAAGAATATTTTTCTAAAATTTTTTTGAAAAAAGTGTTGACACATACCCTCTAAAATTGTATATTAGTAAGGCAGTCGCTTGTTGGACAAGCAATGCGGGATCTTAGCTCAGCTGGGAGAGCATCTGCCTTACAAGCAGAGGGTCATAGGTTCGAGCCCTATAGGTCCCATTGAAAGTTTCACTTTCACAATTACATATGGCGAGATAGCTCAGCTGGCTAGAGCACGCGGTTCATACCCGCGGTGTCGAGGGTTCAAGTCCCCCTCTCGCTACTACAGAAATCACCAAGGAAACTTGGTGATTTTTTCGTTGTTAGCATTATTCATATGCTATAATACCATATGTGGTCGTAGACCCAAGTTTGAAGTAAGGAAGTAACAGTTTTGACTAGCTTTATGATGTTTATTGAATACATTGGAATCGTGGCTTTTGCCATTTCCGGTGTGGTAGTAGCAGCAAAGAAGGACATGGACATCTTTGGGTGTAATTTACTTGCCCTGGCCACAGTTACAGGTGGTGGACTCATCAGGGACATGATCATCGACCGGATACCACCGGTGATGTTTGTGAATCCCATGTACACCATTATGACGGTGATTACCGCCAATATTGCCTTTCTTGCACTGTATTTCCAGAAGCCTATGCCAAAAGGAATCACTCCGCTATATGAGAAAGCATTGTTTTGGCTGGACACATTGGGACTGGCAGCTTTTACAGTTGATGGTGCTTTTGTAGGATTATACTCCCAGTATGCAGATAATCTTTTCTTATGTGCTACCCTTGGTGTGCTTACCGGTATCGGCGGAGGTATCATTCGTGATGTATTTGCCAATAAGATTCCGGATGTGCTGGTAAAGCATGTATATGCCATAGCGTGTATAGCGGGGGCTGCAGTAGTGGTCTTCCTTTGGAAGTATACGGGAAATGAGACCATATGCTCTATCTTTGGCTTTGCTATCATCGTGATTATCAGATGGCTTGCTATGCACTTTGAATGGGATTTGCCTACGGCACACTTGCATGACAAAAATAAAAAGACCGACGAATGACAGGTAGAGGAGCCTGTGGCGACAAGAAAAGAGGAGACAGACTATGCAGACAGAAGTAGTGATTCGCACCGTAAGAGATGAGGATGCACCGGAGTTATTGAAATTTTACAATTATTATATAGAGAATACGGCTATTCATTTCGACTATGATCCGTGGACGTTAGAACAATTTACAGATAGAATGCATCAGATAAAAGAAGGGTATCCGTACCTGGTAGCAGAGCAGGATGGAAAGCTCCTTGGATTTGCCTATGCAGGAGTTTTCAAAGCCAGAGAAGCTTATAAGCATTCTGTGGAGACAACGATTTATATGAACCCGGAGCAGAAGGGCAAGGGAGTAGGACGCAAACTATATGAAGCCTTAGAAGCAGAATGCAGGAAGCGCGGCATCCGCAATCTGTATGCCTGCATTGGTGACCCTGAGGTAGAGGATGAGTATTTGACTCACAATAGCGTAGAGTTTCATACCCACATGGGTTATCATTTAGTGGGACGCTTTCACAAGTGTGGCCGCAAGTTTAATCGTTTCTACGATATGGTTTGGATGGAAAAACTATTGGTAGAAGAGTAGCTTTTTGTGAAAAAGGAGAGGGAAATATGGAGGAAGAAAAGATGAATGAAAACAAGAAAACAAGTGTGTTACCGGCGCTGTTTATCGGTATTGCAGTGATTATCAGCTGCGGAATCCTGGCTTTTACATTCCTGAAATATAAAAGTGATGATGCCAGAAGTATCACAGCTACCGGATCTGCCAGTGTAGATTTTGATGCAGATGTGATTGTATGGCGAGGTAGCTTTACTGCATACTCTGACAGCTCCAGTATGGCATATGATGAGATCAAACGTCAGGCTGCACTTGTTGAATCCTATTTGAAAGATAAGGGTTTAAAAGATGACGAGTATGTAATGTCTGCTGTAGATATCAGCAAGCGTTCACAGAACTACTATGATGATTATGGCAATTACCTGTATAGTTTGGTAGAAGGCTATGAACTAACTCAGAATGTACAGGTGAGCTCCAGCAACATTGATTTAGTAGAAGAGGTATCCAGAGATATTTCTAAATTGCTGGATCAGAACGTAGAACTGACCAGTGACGCACCGGAGTACTATTGCACAGGCCTGGATGAAATCAAACTGGATCTGATCAATAAGGCTACAGAGAATGCTAAAGGCAGAATCGATATCCTGGCTGAAAAATCCGGCGCTTCCGTAGGCGGTTTAAAGAAGTCTACCTTAGGCGTATTCCAGATTACCGCGAAAAACTCCGGAACATCCGATTACAGTTATGATGGATATTTAGACACCAGCAGCCGTCATAAGACTGCAAGCATCACCGTAAAACTGGAATTTGGTGTGAAATAATGGAAAGCTTCCCGTTAATAAGCGGGAAGCTTTTTTACTGCTGGAAGGTTCGTTGCTTATACTCTCTGGGAGATACATGATAATGCTCCTTGAAGACGCGATTAAAGGTGCGCTGCGATTCAAAACCGGCGGACAGCCATACTTCAGTGATGGGATGGTCTGTATGCTGCAATAGACTGACAGCGTACTCCAGGCGCATTTCATTTAAGTATTGGTTGAAATTTCGATGGAAGGTGCCGGAGAACACCCTGGATAAAGTATATTGACTGACACCTAAATCGTGGGCCATACCGGGTAAGGTGACAGGCTCTCTAAAGTGCTCAGAAATATAAGATACGGTGCGAAAGATGATATCTTCACTTCCTACGGATCCTTTGGGAACCAGAGAAAACATAGGCATACATCGTACCAGGAGTATCTCCATATAGGCGTGCATCAGTAAATCAGAGAGCGGAGTCTGCTTTTCTGTGTCCTGAAAAGTGAAGGCTCCCTTGCTGTTTTTGATCTGCAGATAATGCCTGGATAAATGCCCCAGGATATAGGTGCACTCATCGTGCAGGCTCTTAGCCGGTAGAATGGGTATGGCAGGACAGGACTCAATCAGTTCTGTGGAAAAAGCCTGGATGAACCCGGGGGCACATAGGATATGCAAAGCCTTGTTATCTCCCGGGGAAAATACCTGCATGTGTCGTATGAGGCCGGGAAAGATGAAAGCCAAATCTCCTTGCTCCATATGATAAAGCTCCTGGCCGATACCAAGCTCCAATGAGCCGGACAGGACATAAACCAGTTCCAACTGCTGGTGCAAATGTGGTGAAATATGGCCACATTTTTCAACAAAAATTGAATAATTGCTGCTTGTTTCCTCGTAAAATGGCAACATTGAAAATACCTCGTGCAAAATTTGGCTACTTTTTGTTTCTTTATGACGTGTATTATAACAGAAGAAATGCTACTATACAATTGTCCACTGAAGAGGACATAAAATAAAGAGATTGTGTAAACCCAAAAATTGTGAAAAAGAAGTTGTGAAAAAGAGTGGAAGGAGGCATGATAGTATGAAACTTTTCGTTGATTACTTAAAAGAATGCTGGGAAGCATATGTAGAACTCGCAAACAAAGGATTAAACTACAGACCTTTGTAATTCTACTTCTTAGTGTGTGCATTCTTTGCAAGAGACCTGGACCGTTGTCCAGGCTTTTTTTGTTTGTAAGAAAAGGGGCCTTTATCTTGCATCATAGGGGCAAAAAAGGTACAATTATCTAGCAATTAGAATTGAACTGAACTACGGAGTTTTAGATAGATGATACAGTTTTCGGATATGCGGTTTATTTTTCGCATTTTGCCGATTCTGCTGATAGCATATTACTTACTGCCGGCGAAAGCCAGACCATGGATATTGCTATTAGGTAGTTTGGCATTTTATGCAGTGGATGAGCCGTATTATTTTTTGCTTTTAGTAGGAGCTACGCTTGTCAATTACTTGCTGGGAAGGGGCAGCTTTCATAAGAAAACAGCTCTTTTTGTGGTAAGCGTGTTGCTGGATGTGGGTCTTTTGGCCGGCTTTAAAATCATGGACATGTGGAATCAGAATTTCCTTTTGCCACTTGGCCTGAGCTTCTATGTATTTAAGATGATTTCTTATCAGTCGGATCTCTATCATGGTAGAATCCGACGGGCTACTTTTCGTGATACTGCAGTGTACTTTACCATGTTTCCGCAGATTTTGTCAGGGCCGATTACCAGATTCTCTTATATAGAGGGAAATGATTTCTGGCGTGGGAAACATTACGGAAAGTCCAAGAAAAACTATTTATTAGATATTTTCTATCAGCTGGACGATGGCGTAAGATACTTTGTATTAGGCCTTGCTCTCAAGGTCATCCTGGCGGATCATCTTGCTATTTTGTGGAAAGAAATCGGCACCATCGGCTATGAAAGCATTTCTACACCCCTTGCTTGGCTTGGCGTTGTAGCCTATAGCTTAACCCTGTATTTTGACTTTTGGGGCTATTCTTTGATGGCAGCAGGACTAGGTGTTATGCTGGGATTCCCTTTTGTGAGAAACTTTGATCAGCCCTACAGTGCAGCCTCTGTCTCTGATTTTTATCGGAGATGGCATATGACGTTGGGACAATGGTTCAGAGATTATGTATATATTCCCATGGGAGGCAGTCGCAAAGGAAGTCTTCGCACACTGCTTAATTTGATTGTGGTTTGGCTTTTGACAGGCCTTTGGCATGGAGCCGGTGGTACTTTTCTTCTATGGGCCGGTGCATTATGCCTCATTATCATTTGGGAGAAATTCGTCCTGAAGAAAGCCGGAAAGCTGGGAAAGGTTTTGGGACATGTGCACGTACTCATACTGATTCCCTTAAGCTGGATTATTTTTGCACTTCCTACTATGCAGGACATTGGCATTTACTTTAGCAGACTGTTTCCTTTCTTTGGACAGGGGGTAGCGGTGAATGCTTCTGATATCTTGACGAATTTGAAAGCGTTCTGGGGATATCTGGTGGCTGGTTTTGTGATGCTGATTCCCGGATGGAAGCGTATCTATCAGAAATATAAGAATCATGATGTGATGACCATGATTCTCTTTGTGGTATTTTGGCTTTGTGTATATAGCCTGGCCAATGCCATGGGGAACCCATTTTATTATTTGAGATTCTAGGAGTTACCATGAGGAAGAAAGACACCTCCTCTTTACTGGTGGCAATCGTACTGAGCTCCATTTTTTTGACCATTATGAGTGCAGTATGTATCCCCAGCAAATATCAGGATTATCAATTTGATATTGTGTCCATGCCCATTATGACGCCGCTTTTCCAGGGAATGGCAGATGGTGTGTTCCCCTGGTCTGAAAATAAGCGCACACAACAGGCAAAACAGGACTATGAGCTACCGGAGGAAATCACAGAACCGTTGGTAGAAACTGCCGAGCAGGAAACAGCGGAGATAGAAGAGCAGATTCCTGTGAAAACCTTTACCACTGTAACTGATGATTATTTTGATGATGCACTTTTCATCGGGGATTCCAGAATGGCAGGCCTGTCTCAGTACTGTCAGGCCATAGATGAAAGGGCTACCTTCTACGCGAAGAAGTCATTGACGATTTTTGATATTCAAAAGAAAGCATGGATAGAAACGGAGGATGGGTCTAAGATTACCGTAGAGCAGGCTTTATCCGAAAAGCAGTATGGCAAAATCTATCTGATGGTGGGCATCAACGAACTGGGTGTGGGAAATACCGAATATTTCCGCGCAGCGTATGCAGATGTGGTAAATCGGATTCATCTATTGCAACCTAACGCCATTATCTATATCAATAGTATCATGCATGTGGCGAAGGAAAAGAACGATACAGATACCCTCTATAACAATACCAACATCAATGCCAGAAACGAAGCGATTGCTACACTGGCAGACGACCAGCAGGTGTTCTACCTTAACATGAATGAGTGTGTGGATGACGAAGAGGGAAACTTAGACAGCACCCTTACCTTTGATCAGGTGCATTTAAAAGGATCTGCTTATGAACCGTGGCATGAATACCTATTAAGTCATGCGATTATGTAAACTAAAACAAATATTTATCGGATTATGTAAACCAAAAGAAAGCTTATTTATTTCGGATAAGCTTTCTTTTTTGTAGACATTTTCTAAAGAAACGAGTACAATCTACCTATGTGACCTTTCGTTACTTTATGTATTGGGTTGTTGAAGGAAAGGTTTGGAAAGGATTTATAAATGAAGAAGTATTTAACTCACGCAGTATTATTATTTGCTAGTGTTGCTGCGTGCTTTATGTTTTTGGCTATGCCGGTAAAAGCGCAGGATTTAGGCGCTATCGTGACACCGGATGGCTATGTGTTTGATCCGGTTTATTATGCACAGCAGAATCCGGATGTTGTTGCTGTTTGCGGCGATTCCAGACTGGCGTTATATCAGCATTATCTCATGAGCGGTAGAGGAGAAGGCAGATTCGGAAGTGCTTCTCAGGCAGATGCAGTAAATGCAGCACTGGCTTCCGGAGAGACTCTTACCTTTGCTCCAATGACATTACTTGGTATGGAAAGCACTCCATATGACCCGACCATTGATCGTGCTACCAATGTTCAGGTTGCAGCAGATCGTTTGAATGGTACTCTATTACAGCCTGGTGAAAAATTCTCTTATGATGCGAGAATTCTGCCACGTACAGCTGCTTATGGTTATGTACCTGCAGGAGTTATTGTGAATAAGCAGCATGCAGTAGGCATGGGCGGTGGTATTTGTCAGGTTTCTTCTACCTTATATAGTGCCATGGTAAATGCAGGTATTCCGGCTACAGAGAGACATGCACATTCTCTTCCTGTACCTTATATTTCCAGAGATCGTGAAGCTAGTATTTCCGCTGGAGCTATGGATTTACGCTTTACCAATGTATTACAGAACCAGTTGTACATTCAGGCTTTCTATGGAGATGGATTTGTAACAGTAATGCTGATTGCAATGTAATTGTTTCGATTCTAGACGGGGTGTGGAATGGAACTATCGGGGTGGTTTATTCTTAATTTCTATTCACTGGTGATAGCAGTGATTTTGCTCGGCTTTCAGGTGGGGACCAAAAAGACGAGATCTACAAAGATATATCTACATATGCTGCTACTACTTACCTTTCTAATAGTAGCAGCCACGGTAGATAAGTTCTGTGAAGTTTATTATCCAGAGTATTTTTTCATAACAAGACTAGGCAATTATCTAACTTTTGCGTTGGATCCACTTTTGCTGTTTTTGATTTTGGCTTATTTGGATTGTTGGATTGTGCCAAATGAAGATAAAAAGAAAAACCCGGTAGTTATGTGGCTTGCCAGAATCTATACTGGTTTGAACCTTTTGTTTGTAACCATAGGAGAGGTCTTTCAGTTGCCTTTCTTCTATTATTATGAGAACCAGGTATATCATAGAGGGGATTATTTCCTAGTGCGAGCAGTGGGAAACCTTTTGCTTTGCGTGTTTGGCTGGCTATATGTGATTCGAAATCGTGCCTACATCAATAAAAACTACCGAAATGTCATGGTAGGCTATCCGGTGATTATCATGCTTGGAGGCCTCTTGCAGGTGGTTTCCGGAGGACTTAATCTCCAATACACAGGCTTTATCTTGTCCAATTTAATCCTGTATATCGGTGTGCAGAGAGGGGACAATACCATAGATTACCTGACAGGTACGGTGAATAGACAGACGTTAGAAAGGCAGTTAGAACGACTGATTAAAAATGCCATACCGGAAAGAAGTTTCGGCGCGGCATTATTGGATGTGGATCATTTCAAGCTCATTAATGACACCTACGGTCATGCAGTAGGGGATAAGGTCTTGATGGAACTGGCAGAAGTGATACAGAAATGCGCCGGGGATATGGGAACCGTGGGTCGTATCGGCGGAGATGAATTTCTTCTTGTGTTGGAGGAATATGATGAGAAGAAAGTAAGAGAAGTGATTCATAATATAAAACAGGCTATCACCCTTGTGCGTACGCCTAAAAAGTATGGCTTTGAATTCGGGGTAAGTATCGGATGGAGCATGTATGACGTTCCGGCCGAATTAAGTGCAAAAGAGTTCCAGAAGACGTTGGATGTTTTGATGTACGAAGAAAAAGAAACCCATCATCATGAACATGCCGGCATATAATTTACAGAAACTTAATGGAATTGAGTGACAATTCGTGCTATAGTATAAATAGATTTTTTAAAATTATAAATTACGTGCGAGAGGGGAAAGCATGGACAATTTATCAATTGAACAGAAAGATATTTTGGGCGAAATCGGAAATATCAGTATGGGTAATTCCGCCACTACATTGAGTATGATGGTGAACCATCAGGTGGATATCACTGCACCCAATGTGCAAGTAATCAAAAGAAGTGATGCACTAAACGATTACGAGAAAACCTGTATCTTTGTACAGATTCACTATATCAAAGGATTAAGTGGAAATAATGTTTTTGTGCTAAAAGAGAAAGATGTTCTGACCATGACCGACCTGATGATGGGCGGTAGTGGAGAAAATGTACAGGGCGAACTTACTGATCTTCACTTAAGCGCTATTTCTGAAGCAATGAACCAGATGATGGGGACTGCTTCTACTTCCATGGCTACTATGTTGGATATACCGGTTGATATCAGTACACCGGAGCTTAATAAAATCGACGTTGATAGTGTAAAGAACTTCGAGAAGATGTTTGAATCGGAATTAGATTACTTGGTGAAGGTTTCTTTCCGCATGCAGGTTGGAAATCTGATTGACTCTACTATGGTACAGTTGTATCCCGTGTCTTTCGCTGTAGAAATGTGCGAAAAGTTTAAACAGAAAAAAGACGAGCAAGTATAGTAGATAGAACCGTGTAAAAAGGGAAAACAAAGGCAGGAGATTCGTCTCCTGCCTGTTTTCTGAGAAAAAACTACTAGGAGGCGACGAAAAATGTCAATTATTTCTCATATGATTCGAAAAAGTTTTGGAGATGGAGATAAGGTTAGGGATGCGGGACTTACCGCGCCGGATGATGTGGAACGTCATGTAGACCTCTTATATGGAACCAGCTTAAAGTGGCAGATGCTGGATGTCTATAGACCAAAGGAAAAAGCAGGGGAAAAGCTTCCTGTTATTGTATCTGTACATGGTGGTGCATGGGAGTATGGGGATAAGGAATTGTACCAATTCTACTGTATGAGCCTGGCACAAAGAGGCTTTGCGGTAGTGAATTTCACCTATCGATTGGCACCGGAATTTAAATATCCTGCAGGACTTGAAGATACGAATCTGGTATTCCGCTGGGTTTTAAAAAATGCGGCTGAGTACGGATTGGATACAGATCGCATTTTTGCGGTGGGAGACTCCGCAGGCGGACATATGCTCAGTGCGTATGCTTGCATCCTTACCAATCCGGAGTATGCAAAACTGTATCCCTTCACCACGCCGGAGGGTCTTTCCTTGAAAGCAGTTGGCCTTAACTGTGGCAAATTTGTCATGGAGAGAGATAAGAAGCTGATTACGCAGATGAATCTGGTGCTTAGAGATTTAATGCCTCATCATGGCACTCCGGAAGAGTGTTATATGCTTACGACACTAAATCATGTGACGAAGGATTTTCCGCCGGCATTTATTGTGACAGCCAATGAAGACTTCCTGAAAGATCAGGCACCCTTAATGGCAGAAAAACTCACTGAACTTGGAGTGGAAAATGAGTATCGCCTGTATGGGGATGAAGAGCATCCACTGCAACACGTCTTCTTCTGCAATATGCGAGAACCTATGGCTGCTGTCTGCAATGAGGAAGAGTGTGAATTTTTTAGAAAACATTGCTAAAGCAAACTTTTAGAGATTGGTCACACATAGTTCATGATTTTAGGGTAAACTTTTTTCATACCTTAGTAATCTTAGTACTGTAAAGAAAAAAAGTGAAGGTGAATTTGAATTATGGTTGTGAGACAAGTTATTTTTATGATAATTGCAGTAATTTTCTTGGCGCTTGGTGCCGTTGGCCTTTTGCTGCCGGTGATTCCACAAGTGCCGTTCTTGGTAACCGGCACGGTATTTCTGGCGGGAGGAAGTAAGCGCTTTAAAGCTTGGCTTTTTAAGACAAAGTTATATCGGGAACACGGATATAAGCTGGTGCAGAAGTATGCCATTTTAAGACATATTCTGGGAGAAGACCTGGCCATGGTAAAAGTGCCCACAGAGTAAAAGAAAAGCTGTATGAAAATGCGTAAGCCTCGGAGTAATCCGAGGCTTTTTTTGTGCAAAATAATCTTGCAAAATTTAATAGAGAATTAAGAATTGGAACGTATGCAGGGGAAAACAGATACGTTACAATGAGAGTAACTGTGAGACCGCTTTTGAATGAGGTACGGGTATGGGAATCAATGTATTAATTGGTAATATCGCTTTTTATGTGGCAGCACTTTTGATTTCAGGCTCTTGTGTCTTTTATACAAGGGTTGTGCAGCGCAGGATGCGCACGAAAAATCGTCTATTCCAGGCTTTGCTTTGGATTGTAGTTACCAACTCTATGTTGAATATCGTATCGGAATTTGTTATAGCATTTGTGCCAAATCCTTTCGTAACGAAGCTTGTTTTACATTTTACACAGTATGTGTATCAGCTTTTTATTGCTTCCATTGCACCTATCTTTGCTTTATACACGTTAATGGTCTGCGGTACGGAATATCGTTTTTCAAGACGCATGAGAAACATCATAGCGGCACCTTTCTATATCGCAGAGCTTCTGGTGCTTACCAATCCTATTACCAAGTTTGTATATCGCTTAACGGATGACTTTGAGATCGTGCGTCATGTGGGGGCAAGTGTCATTTATTTAATCAGTGCATTTTACCTGCTGTTTTCCATAGCGGCGGTCTTTTTGTATTGGAATGTATTAAATGAACTAAAACGCGTGGCGGCTATTTATTTCTATGTGCTTGTCATTGCCGGTACTGCGGTGCAGAATATCTTCCCGGATATTAAGTGCGAATTATTATTTATCTCCATCGGTTTGGTAGGTCTTATGATTATGTTTGAAAACGATGATGACCGTGTGGATGTGTCTACCGGAGCGTATAACCGTAATGCCTTCATGAAGGATGTGGCCAGCTATTATAAATACGGCAGAGCCTTTATGGCCATTGCCATTCGTATCAGCAATGGAGAAGTATATCGTAAATTTAAGGGCTATGAAGAATACGAGAAGACCATGGGAATCGTGGCAGAATATCTGAATCAAATCAATGAAAAGTATCTTTTATATCGACTTGGATCAGATTGTCTGTTTTTGATCTGTCCCGGCCTGTCGGAAGATGAAAGTTATCGTTTGACAGAAGATATTCAAAGAAGATTCCAGGAAGGCTGGACCAATGCGGAAACAGATATCCAGTTGACGGCACGTTTTATGATTGCAGATGCACCGGAGCAGTTCGCAGGTTTGGAATATCTTTTGCTGCTGGCGGATAGTGCTGTACAGGAAAACCAGGGAGAAATCCTGCATGGACATGATTTGGATTATCTGCTGCGTAAGGCAGATGTACAAAGAGCTGTCAGCAGAGGCCTTGCGCAGAATTCCTTTACGGTGATGTATGAGCCAATCTATAAGAAAGAGGATAATTCCATCACTGCTGCTGAGGCAAAGCTGCGGCTGGTGGATAAAGAACTTGGATACATTCCTAGAGAGGAATTTCGTCCTATAGCAGAGGAAACCGGCATGATTGAAAAAATCGGCTGGTTTGCCATTGAAGAAGTGTTCTATTTCCTGGGTGGTGGTATCACAGAGGAACTGGGATTAGAGTTTATTGCCATTGGTCTATCCTCCATTCAGCTGATCAAACCGAACTTTGTGGAAAAAATGAATCTTTTGGTGGCAAAGTATGGTGTTCGTCCGGAGAGCGTGGCCTTTGCCATTACAGAGTCGTCAGCAGGTACTGACCAGATTATTTTAGGAACCGTTATAAGAGAATTAACGGAAGAAGGATTCCGTTTCTTTATGGATGAGTATGGCACAGGATACTTTAGCATGCAAGCAGCATCCCAGCTTAATTTTGAAGGTGTCATTATGGATGCCGAGCTTTTGCGAAGGGCTATGAAAGTACCACAAAACAGGGTGGTGCTGGAAAATAGACTTCGTATGATGACACAGATGGAACGAAAAATTATCCTGCGAAACGTGCAGTCACAAGAATACCTTGATTTGATTGACAAGTCTAAGGCTGCTTATCTGCAAGGACAGTATTTCTCTGAGACCGTCAGCAAAAACGAGCTGATTGCCATTCTTCGTGCAACAGAACTTGCCAGAATGGAGGAGCGAAGAGCAAGAGCTGCCAGTGAAGCCAAAAGTAATTTCCTGGCTAATATGTCTCATGAAATTCGTACCCCTATTAATGCCGTTCTTGGTATGAATGAGGTCATCTTAAGAGAATCTACGGATGAGAATATCAGACAGTATGCACAAAATATTGAGGGGGCAGGCAGAACTCTGCTGTCTCTTATAAATGACATACTGGACTTTTCCAAAATTGAAGCGGGCAGTATGGAAATCACAGAGGCGGAGTATGACTTCAGCTCTGTATTAAATGACGTCTACAATATGGTTTTCATTAAGGCTCAGCAAAAAGAACTGGAACTGAAATTCCAGATTCAGGAGACCTTGCCGGATACTCTTATGGGGGATGAAACCAGACTTCGTCAGATTCTGGTGAATGTTCTGAATAATGCCGTGAAATATACCATGGAAGGTAGCGTGAGCCTGGCCGTAACAGGGGAGGAACAACAGGACGATAAAGTGCTACTACATATCGACATCACAGATACCGGCGTGGGAATTAAGCCGGAAGATATGGATAGCCTCTTTGATAAGTTTAAACGATTGGATGTAGACAAGCATCGTAAGGTAGAAGGTAGTGGACTTGGACTATCTATTACCAGCAATCTTTTGAAGATGATGGGTGGCTCTATCACAGCAGACAGTACCTATGGAAAAGGAAGCGTGTTCCATATCACATTGCCTCAGAAGGTGGTGGGTTCCGGAAAGATTGGTGACTTTAAGAGCCGAATCGAGAAGATGGAACAGGAACGCAAGATGTATCAGAGAAAGTTTGTCTCTGAAGAAAGCAGAATTTTGGTAGTGGATGACACACCTATGAACCATGTGGTTGTGACAGAACTTTTGAAACCTACCAAGATTCAAATCGATTCCGCCAGAAGTGGAAAAGAAGGTATTGCAAAACAGCATGAGACCAAGTATGACGTAATCTTCCTGGATTATCGCATGCCGGAGATGGATGGCGTGGAGACATTGGTGGAGATGCGGGCGGACAAAGAAAGTCCGAATAAGGATACTCCGATTATCGCACTGACAGCCAATGCTATTACAGGTTCCAGAGAGAATTTCTTAAGAGCAGGGTTCGATGACTATTTAAGCAAGCCCATTGATAGCGAAAAATTAGAGGAGATGCTTTTAAGATATCTGCCGAAAGGGAAGATACATACCGGAACTGTGACAGAAGTGAAGGCAGAAGAGGAAGATACAAAACAGGATTTGCTTCAGGACTTACCGGAGTGGCTACAGAAACTGACAGAACTTGATGTAAGAGCCGGAATCAAGAATTGCGGTAGCATCGACAGTTATCAAAGTATCTTGAAGGTATACTTTGAATCGATTCCGCATTCCAAGGAAAATATCCGAAAAACTTTCCAGGATAAGAATCTGAAAGATTACACCAGCTATGTGCATTCTTTAAAGAGTACCAGTAGAACCATCGGTGCCATGAAGATTTCGAAACTGGCTGAAAAGATGGAAAAGGCGGGGGATAAGAAGGATATTGAAAGCATCATAAAGCACACAGATGAACTACTTTCCATGTATGAAGCATTAGAGCACAAGCTCCAGACCTTGCCTGAGATTGCGGGAAACGAACAAGATGATGTAGAATACAAAGAGAAGATAACATCGGCGCAGCTATCGGATGCATATAAGAGTATGTTGGAGGTTGGGGAGAAACTGGACTATGATACATTACAGTTTATTTTGGATTCCCTGAAGACATATCAGCTGCCGGAGAAAGATGAGGCGCTGGTAAGAGAAATCAAAGACCTTTCCTACCATCTGGATTGGGACGGCATGAGAAGTGCAATCCGCAAACGATTAGAACAGCAGGAGTAAATAGATGTTACTAAAGAAAAAGATTCTTTTGATAAGGCATGAAGGGACCTTCCTGGCCAATGCAATCAAAAAAGCTCTTACGGATGCCGGCTTTGAAGTGGTGGAAACCTCCTATGAGGTGGCCGAAATCGAAAGCCGCAGAAGCGGAGCATGCCTGGCAATCCTTTATACAGATAATGATTTGAGAGATCATCAGGATTGCTTGCAGTATCTAAGACGTATGTATATCGATCTGCATACGAAACTGATTGTCATTGGAGAGAGAGACGCCTTCGACGAAGTACATATGACGATACCGGTGAATGAGATTACCTACGAGCTGTACAGGCCTCTGGAAGTAAATGATCTGGTAGGGAAAGTCATGAAAGCCACCGATGATAATTTCGAAGAGAGCATGAAGAAATGTGTTCTGGTGGTGGATGATGATGTGACTTACATCCAGATGATTAGAGAGTGGCTGAAGGACAGTTACAAGGTAGGTATGGCCAACTCCGGTGTACAGGCTGTGGCCTGGCTTTCGGCAAACCATGCAGACCTGATTCTGTTGGATTATGATATGCCGGTGCTGGACGGAGCGAAGGTACTGGAGATGTTACGAAGCGAGAACTTCTCCAAAAATATTCCGGTTATGTTCTTGACCGGAAAAAATGATAAAAAGACAGTTACTGATGTGCTGAATCTAAAGCCGGAAGACTATCTGTTAAAGTCCATTGATAGAGAAAAGCTTTTGGCCACATTAGAGAACTTCTTTGCAAAAAAATAATAGGCATTAGGAGAATGACATGAAAAAACAATATGGTATAGCAGCAGTATCCGGAGTACTTTTCTTATTACTGATTCTGCTGGTAAAGACCGTGGATACGGCAGCTGTTGGACCAAACGGAACAGTGATTGGCTTATCCCATATCAATGTGGCAGTACACGAATTCTGCGGTGTGAATATCTTTTGGTATAAGCTGACGCAGGTTATGGGCATCATCGCTATTTTGGTGGCAGCAGGATTCGCGCTACTTGGAGTAAAGGACCTGATTACCTATAGGAGTATCCGAAAGGTAGATCCGGAAATCCTGAAATTAGGTGGATTATATGCAGTAGTGATTTTGCTGTATGCCTTCTTTGAAAAGGTCATCATCAATTATAGACCGATTATCATGCCGGATAGTACAGAGGTGGAGGCTTCTTTTCCATCTACCCATACCATGCTGATTATCGTCATCATGGGAAGCGCGCTACTGGCATTGAATCATTTTGTCAAAGACAAGACCATCCGACGTATCTGTAAAGTGGCATGTGTATTGATTATCGTAGTCACTGTTTTAGGAAGACTGATCTGCGGTGTGCATTGGTTTACAGATATCCTGGGAGGAATACTCATTAGTACAACTTTACTTGCAATTTATGCAGGTATTGGTATAGATTAAAAGAAGAACAACAATTTAATAATGTAGATTTGATGGAAGTGTAAAAAGGGGAAAAACATGGACGGTCAAAAACAGGCAAAAAAGGGGATAGGGGAACGCTTGTCCCAGTGGCTTGGTTTCTACAAGGTTAGCCCGTATGTGGCAAAGTTCCACAGGGATGCCAATGTAAGAAGCGCCACTTACATGTCACTTATTATCGTAGCATTGGAGATATGGATGCTCATCCGTTATACGGTGAAGTATGTCATACCCGGTATGTGCGAAACTTTTGGGGAGTACTGGCATTATACCAATAGTTATTGGATTATGCTGGCAGTTTCTCTGGCCATTTTTATCTATAGCATTCTATATGACAAAGGAAAAATCAAGCAAAGCAGTATGATTAGCGGCATATTTATTTTAACCTTTGCTGCTGTGTGCCTGTATTTTGGTATGATTACCAGCCTGAGTGATTTTTCCAGAGGACGTATGATTACCTGTTTCTTATGTATGGTATTATACGTGGCAGGTATTATTATCTGGCGACCTTATTTTTCTATTCTCATATTGTCGGCCAGCTTTGGCGGATTCTATTATATCCTAAGCCATTATGCATATAACAAAGCAGGAGAATTGGTGGAGATGACCTCTGCCGATTTGATTAACTATGTCACATTCTATATTTCTGTAACAGCGGTGGCTATCAGTGTGTATCACCAGCGTCACAGAGAAGCGGTGAAGACGGAACGTTTGGAAGAAGCTGCTGTCAAGGATGAATTGACAGGCATACCGAATATGCACCATTTTACGGAAGAAGCATTAGGGTATCTACTGGACAATCAGCTAAAGGGTGTATCCTGCACTTACATTTTCTTCAATATCGAGAACTTCGCCACTTACAATGACCGTAAAGGTTATAAAGGCGGTAATAAGCTTTTGTGCGACATGGCAGAAATCTTGAAGGAAGTTTTTCCGGGAGAACCTATCGCCAGAGAAGCCTATGACCATTTCGTAGCCCTGACTAAGACAGAAAATCTGGAGGATAAGGTCGCTACAGTTAGAAATAGATTAAAAGAGAAATGTCCAAGCGACAAATATATCGATGTAAAAGCGGGAAGCTATCATCCGAAGGAAGCGCTGGCAGATCCCAGATTGGAAATCAATCATTGTAGGTATGCGGCGAATCTTCTGAAAAACCATGAAGATGAGTATCTCAAAGAATATAATGAGTCTCTGGAAGAAGGATATAAACTAAGAACCTATATCCTGAATAACATCGATAAAGCTGTAAAAGAAGGCTACATAGAGGTGTACTTCCAGCCGGTTGTATGGTCTTTGACAGGAGAACTGTGTGGTTGCGAAGCGCTGGCCAGATGGATCGATCCGGAGAAAGGATTCCTATCTCCGGGTAAGTTTATTCCGATTCTGGAAGAAGGTCGTCAGATTCACAAACTGGATCGTTATGTCTATGAATCTGTATGCCAAAAACTTCGTGCCAGCATGGATGCCGGAGAGAAGATTTTCCCAGTGTCCTTAAACTTCTCCAGACTGGACTTTGAATTGATGGATGCGGTAGGTACCTTGGAAAAACTGGTGGAAGAGTACAAGATTCCAAGAGAATATATCCATGTGGAGATTACGGAAAGCGCATTAAATGAAAACGATAATAAACTGAAGGATGCCATGGACGTGCTACATGAGAAAGGATATTCTTTATGGCTAGATGACTTTGGCTCCGGTTATTCCTCTTTGAATGTTTTGAAGGATTATGACTTTGATCTTTTGAAACTGGATATGGTTTTCTTAAGAAACTTTGAAAATAACGATTCTGCCAAGAAGATTATCAAGAGTATCTTGGATCTGGCAAAAGCACTGAATATGAAGACCCTGACAGAGGGTGTAGAATCCAAAGAAGCGGTTGCTTTCTTGCAGGAATCCGGATGCGGCAGATTGCAAGGCTATCTCTATGGCAAGCCTATGGTTTATGAAGAAGTGAGAAAGAAAATGGAGGATGGAGAGTACGTTCTATCCCATGATTTAATCTAATCATATTTTTGAATTGAAAAGGAAGAGTCCGAGACTTGGAAGGTAAAGAAAACTTCAAAAAAGTCTCGGACTTTTTTGCGTTAAAGCATTGCTATTCTGATATGATTTTTTTATAATAAGTGTGTTTGCAGGATTAGTACATCGGTAGTACATCAGCTTCCCAAGCTGAGGAGGCGGGTCCGACTCCCGTATCCTGCTTTTTTCATATCCAAAAATAAGGTGGACCTTGGGGACGGGGTTAGGGGTTCAAAAAATAAAAAATGAGGTTAGAGGGAGAGATATGAAGACAGAAGATTTTGTACTGGATGAAGCAAGAAAAGTAAGCCTCAGAGTATATCTGTGGGAGGACTCTCAGGAGTTTCAGACAGGGCTAAAGCGGCCTATGGTAATCGTATGTCCGGGTGGCGGATATACCTTTTTGTCTGACAGAGAGGCAGATACTATAGCCTTGCAGTATGTGGCAGCAGGCTTTCATGCAGCCATCTTAAAGTATGGTATCTTGGAGTATGCGGTGGCACCGGGGCCTCTTAGAGATGCAGCCGATGCGGTGGCCTTTGTAAGAGACCACGCCAAAGACTGGCTTGTGGCAGAAGAGGATGTGTTTATCAGCGGCTTTTCTGCAGGTGGACATGTGGCCGGCCAGCTTGGCGTATTTTGGAATCATCCGGAGCTTTTACCAAAGTATAAAGAGAATCCTGAGAAGGTAAAACCAAAGGGTTTGATTTTATGCTATCCGGTGCTGGATTTGAGAGGCTCCAGCAGACGCATGGATGTAGGAGCAAAGCCGGGAGACACCCTGGAAAAGTTGGCGGTAGAAAGAGGCGTGCATCCCAAAGCCACACCTGAAACCGTATTCTTCCTAGATGAAAAGGAAAAACGTTACTTCCAAAATTTTGAAGTGTATATGAATAACTACATCTTTGGTGGAGATTATACCGACGAGCAGGAAGATTTCTACAGCCTGCAAAACCAAGTGACAGAGGATACGCCGGACACTTTTTT
The DNA here is from genome assembly GCA_015056765.1 of Lachnospiraceae bacterium. Taxonomy (GTDB): domain Bacteria; phylum Bacillota; class Clostridia; order Lachnospirales; family Lachnospiraceae; genus SIG336. Next base: position 2,058 of record SVFQ01000008.1, on the reverse strand, counting down.
GTGGCATTGCTGCGGAGATGATCTGATCGATGTATCCAACTCTTTGGAATTTGCTACCGCCCTACATAGCCACGGAGTAGATACGGAACTGCATATCTATAGTGATGGGGCGCACGGCATCAGTAATGCAAACCATTTGGCAGCAGGCGCCAAAGAGCAGATTCATCCACAAACAGAAGGATGGCTTCCTTTGGCCATCAATTGGGTGAGAAGAAAATCTGCCTTCAACGAAAAAGTAGAAGCACTTTTCTAACCCCTGTGGTCCCTTGGGGACGGGGTTAGGGGTTCAAAAAATAAGAAAATATATGAGGTGGAAAAATGAAAAAACAAGTGAGATTAGGTGTAACAATTTTATTATTGGTAGTGTCAGTAGCATGCTTTTTTGGGAATATCCTGCAGTTCCAGTTTAAAAATGGGCTGAAAGGTACCTTGATGGGTAATGCGGCGGAACTGGCAGCAGAAATCGCCGGCGATGAAGAAATCTTAGAGGAAGATCTGTCCACAAAAGAAGCCATTGACTCTTTACTGGATTCTTTAGAAGACAGAAAAGTAGAAAAGGTAATGGATACGGTTTTAAGCGCTGGTGATGCAGATCCGGATGAAGTGCTTGCAGATATCAAGGCAGCACTGAAAACCATGAGAGATAGTGGCGTGTCCTATCTGGAAATGGCAAAGCTTTTAAACTTCGCTGTAAAGTATGACTCTTCCTTTAACTTTAGTGAAGACGATAAAGCCACAGCAAATGGCATCAAAATATTCTGCTATGTGATGGTAGGCCTCGCAATTTTCTGGGCAGTACTTTCAGCCCTGCTTGCACTGAAAAACAAAGGGTTTGGCTTTGTGCTGTACCTGATTCATGCAGTTATAAACCTTGGCGTAGCAGCCCTTGGCAAATACCTCTTTGAAAGCATTGATGACGACGTAGTTACAGTTTTGCCTATGGCACCTGTAGTATGTGCCGTGGTTGCACTGATTACCGTTATCTTCTGGTTTAGTACGAAAAAGAAAGTGGTAGAAGAATAACCCTTGGGTGACCCTTGGGGACGGGGTTAGGGGGTCATTTCAAATTAGAATTCTTCAAAGGGAGATTCAGAATATGGAAAAGGCACGGATTAGATTTTTTGAAAAAGCAGCGAATGACGGCTTTAAAGGGCTGGAAATCAAGCAGTATGACGGGTGGGAACTCAGGTTTTCTGAAGGATACACAAGACGTGTTAACTCGGTAAGTGTATATGAAGATGGAGAACTCGATGTAGATGAAAAGATTGCATATTGTGAGAATGAATATAAATCCCATGGACTTCCGTGCATTTTTAAAATCACTGATGCGGACAGAGAACTTGCGGAAAAACTTCGTGAACGCGGTTATATCATCGCAGCTCCAACGGATCTGATGATACTGAAACTGGATGAATATCAGTCAGATAATCCGGAAGAAAATTTGAAAAATGTAGTATTCAGCGCAGAACCCGATGCCTGGTATGAACCATATTTTGAATTCGAAGGTCCGAAGGACGCAAAAAATCAGGAACTTTGCAAAATGGTAAACAATAACGTTACTCTCGATAAATTGTTTGTTAAGGTTATGCATGATGGTAGTACTGCAGCGGTTGCATCCACTGCAACAGGTGAGGGATACAGCCTTCTGCATAATGTTGTCGTTAACGAATCACTTCGAGGCATTGGGCTGGGCGAGAAGCTGTGCAGAGCAACCATAGAGAAGTCCAAAGAGCTCGGCGCGAAGTATTTATATCTTCAGGTTTTGCAGGATAATACGATTGCCTTAAATCTTTATAAGAAGATAGGATTCGTGAAGCTTTATGAATATTGCTATATGAAAAAGACTGTAACCCCGTCCCCTAGGGACCAACAATGAGGTTTTAAGTAATGAATAATAGTGAGATAAAGGAGATCGCGTTGAGGCAGTCTGCAGAGGATATAGGCTGCCAGGCGCATGATTTCCTTTCAAATAAGAATGTTGTTGTGCCATTTTGTTTAGGCAAGAATGCGCGAAAGTATTATAAGGAACCAATCATATGTAATTTTGTTTCCTATGGA
>SVFQ01000007.1 GCA_015056765.1 Lachnospiraceae bacterium | reverse complement strand
ATACATTTCCCACTACCCGGGCATGCTCGGGACTTGCACCCGTTAGAGCGCGCCCATGGCGCGCAAACAAAAAATAGAGAGAGTCGATTGACTCTCTCTACAAAAGATTGCTCTTTATTATTTGTTAGCGATAGCTGCCTGTGCTGCTGCAAGTCTAGCAACAGGTACACGGAATGGAGAACAAGATACATAGTCCAAACCGATCTTGTGGCAGAATTCTACGGAGGAAGGATCTCCACCGTGCTCACCACAGATACCTACGTGAAGCTTGTTGTTAACTGGCTTACCAAGTTTGATAGCAGTTTCCATAAGCTTACCAACACCGGTCTGATCCAGTTTAGCAAATGGATCGTTCTCGAAGATCTTTGCATCATAGTAAGCATTTAAGAACTTACCAGCATCATCACGGGAGAAACCGAATGTCATCTGAGTTAAGTCGTTAGTACCGAAGCAGAAGAAGTCAGCTTCTTTAGCGATTTCATCAGCAGTTAAAGCTGCTCTAGGAATCTCGATCATAGTACCAACTTCGTATTCAAGGTTAGCACCAGCTGCTTTGATTTCTGCATCTGCAGTCTCAACAACTACCTTCTTAACGTATTTTAATTCTTTTACATCACATACAAGTGGAATCATGATTTCTGGTTTTACTTTCCAGTCAGCATGTTTCTTCTGTACGTTGATAGCTGCACGGATAACAGCTTTAGTCTGCATAGCTGCGATTTCAGGATATGTTACAGCAAGACGGCAACCTCTGTGACCCATCATTGGGTTGAATTCATGCAGAGAGCTGATGATGTCTTTGATTTCCTGAACGGATTTATTCTTAGCTTTTGCAAGTTTCTCGATATCTGCTTCTTCAGTAGGTACGAACTCATGAAGAGGTGGATCTAAGAAACGGATGGTAACTGGGTTACCTTCAAGTGCTTCGTATAACTGCTCGAAGTCACTCTGCTGATAAGGAAGAATCTTAGCAAGAGCTTCTTCTCTTTCTTCAGCTGTATCGGAGCAGATCATTTCACGGAATGCAGCGATTCTGTCTGCTTCGAAGAACATATGCTCTGTACGGCAAAGACCAATACCTTCAGCGCCAAGCTCACGAGCTTTCTTTGCATCTGCAGGTGTATCAGCGTTTGTACGAACTTTCAGAGTTCTGTATTTGTCAGCCCAAGCCATGATACGGCCAAACTCACCAGCGATTGTTGCATCTACAGTAGCGATTACGCCGTCATAGATGTTACCAGTTGTACCATCGATGGAGATGAAGTCACCTTCGTGGAATTCTTTGCCACCAAGAGTGAATTTCTTGTTAGCTTCGTCCATAACGATGTCACCACAACCGGATACGCAGCACTCACCCATACCACGAGCTACTACTGCAGCGTGGCTGGTCATACCACCACGAACAGTCAGGATACCCTGAGCAGCTTTCATACCGGTGATATCTTCTGGAGATGTCTCAAGACGAACAAGTACAACTTTCTCGCCACGAGCAGCCCATTCTACAGCGTCATCAGCTGTGAATACAACTTTACCACAAGCAGCACCTGGGGAAGCACCAAGACCTTTACCCATTGGTGTAGCAGCTTTCAATGCCTTAGCATCGAACTGTGGGTGAAGCAGAGTATCTAAGTTACGAGGATCGATCATAGCTACTGCTTCTTCTTCTGTTCTCATGCCTTCATCTACTAAATCGCAAGCGATCTTTAATGCAGCCTGAGCAGTTCTCTTACCATTTCTGGTCTGCAGCATGTAAAGTTTACCATTTTCAACAGTGAACTCCATATCCTGCATATCTCTGTAGTGTTTTTCAAGAGTAGAGCAAACTTCCTTGAACTGTTTGAATGCTTCAGGGAATTTCTGCTCCATTTCTGTAATGTGCATAGGTGTACGAACACCGGCAACTACGTCTTCACCCTGTGCGTTTGTAAGGAATTCACCAAACAGACCTTTTGCACCTGTTGCAGGGTCACGGGTAAATGCAACACCGGTACCGCAATCATCGCCCATGTTACCGAAAGCCATAGACTGTACGTTTACAGCAGTACCCCAAGAATATGGGATATCGTTATCACGACGATATACGTTAGCACGTGGGTTATCCCAGCTACGGAATACAGCTTTGATAGCGCCCATGAGCTGTTCCTTAGGATCGGTAGGGAAGTCCTGACCGATTTTCTCTTTGTATTCAGCTTTGAACTGGTTAGCAAGTTCTTTTAAGTCTTCAGCAGTAAGTTCAACGTCCTGTTTAACGCCTCTATCTGCTTTCATTTTATCGATTAATTCCTCGAAGTACTTTTTACCAACTTCCATAACTACGTCGGAGTACATCTGGATAAATCTTCTGTAGCAGTCCCAAGCCCATCTAGGATTACCGGACTTAGCTGCGATTACTTCTACTACTTCTTCATTTAAACCAAGGTTCAGGATGGTATCCATCATACCTGGCATGGAAGCACGTGCACCGGAACGAACGGAAACAAGAAGTGGATTCTCTTTATCACCGAACTTTTTGCCAGTGATTTCTTCCATCTTACCGATGTATTCATTGATCTGGCCCTGGATTTCAGCGTTGATTTCGCGTCCATCTTCATAGTACTGTGTACAAGCTTCTGTTGTAATTGTGAAGCCCTGTGGTACAGGAAGACCAATGTTGGTCATTTCAGCAAGGTTAGCACCCTTACCGCCAAGAAGCTCACGCATGTCTGCGTTACCTTCTTTGAATAAGTAAACCCATTTTTTCATTTTTACTCTCCTTCTATCTTATCGCATACCGCCAGAATGCGGTATTTTACAAGAATTAGAACCGTCCCTTGACGGTCTCGCCTAAATAGTATAGCACAAGCGCATATCAGTTTCCACATTTTTTTTAGTCAATTTTCATTGAAAAATAAGGGTTTTTAGAATATAAGGGCTTGCAAAGATTCTACTTTTTTGTAAAATAGTCCATGGAGCAATTAAAAGATTTAATATATTAAGGAAAAGAACATGATTCAAGCAAGTAACATTTCTCTTCGAGTTGGTAAAAAAGCCCTCTTCGAAGATGTCAACATCAAATTTACTGAAGGTAACTGCTACGGCCTTATTGGTGCCAACGGTGCAGGTAAATCTACCTTCTTAAAGATTCTCTCCGGTAAGCTAGAGCCTACCAGCGGTGATGTCATCATCACTCCCGGCCAGAGACTTTCCGTATTGGAGCAGGATCACTTTAAGTATGATTCTTATCAGGTACTGGATACTGTCATCATGGGTAATGCCAGACTGTATGAAATCATGAAAGAAAAAGAAGCCATCTATGCAAAAGAGGATTTCACTGACGAAGATGGTATCCGTGCCAGCGAATTAGAGGCAGAATTTGCCGAAATGGATGGCTGGGATGCTGAGACCAATGCTGAAATGCTCTTAAATGGTCTGGGCGTAGACACTGAAAATCACTACAAGATGATGAGCGAGTTGGACGGTAGCTTAAAGGTAAAGGTACTTTTAGCAAAAGCTCTTTTTGGTAATCCTGACATCCTGCTTTTGGATGAGCCTACCAACCACCTTGACTTAGATGCTATCGCTTGGCTGGAAGAGTTCCTCATCAATTTCGAGAACACAGTCATCGTAGTATCCCATGACCGTTATTTCTTAAATAAAGTTTGTACTAATATCGCTGATATCGACTATGGTAAAATTCAGCTTTTCGCAGGAAACTACGACTTCTGGTATGAGTCCAGCCAGTTGATTTTAAAACAGCGTAAAGAAGAAAACCGTAAGAAAGAGGAGCAGATCAAAGAGTTGCAGGAATTCATCTCCCGTTTCTCCGCTAATGCTTCTAAATCCAAACAGGCTACTTCCCGTAAGAAAGCCCTGGAGAAAATTCAGCTGGATGACATTCGTCCATCTAGCCGTAAGTATCCATACATCGATTTCAGACCGGAAAGAGAAATCGGTAATGACGTACTTCTCGTAGAGAATCTATCCAAGACTATCGATGGCGTAAAAGTTTTAGATAACATTTCCTTCATCGTAGGTCGTGACGATAAAATCGCTTTCGTTGGCGGCAACGAACTTGCAAAGACTACTCTCTTCCAGATTTTAGCTGGTGAGATGGAGCCTGACGAAGGTACTTACAAATGGGGTGTTACCACTTCCCAGGCATATTTCCCGAAGGATAATACCAAAGAATTTGACAATGACTTAAATATCACAGAGTGGCTGACAGGCTACTCCGCCATCAAGGATGTCACCTATGTACGTGGTTTCCTTGGTCGTATGCTTTTTGCCGGTGATGACGGTGTAAAGAAAGTCAAAGTCCTCTCCGGTGGTGAGAAGGTTCGTTGCCTTCTTTCCAAGATGATGATCAGTGGTGCCAACTGCCTCATTTTTGATGAGCCTACTAACCACTTAGACATGGAAAGTATCACTGCTTTGAACCAGGGTATGATCAAATTCCCTGGCGTAGAGCTCTTCTCCTGTCACGATCACCAGGTGGTACAGACTACTGCAAATCGTATCATTGAGATTCTGCCTGACGGCTCTATCATCGATAAGATGACCACTTACGATGAGTACTTAGAGAGCGATGAAATGGCTAGAAAACGTACCGTATACACCAGTAACGTAACTGAAAACGAAGACGGTGAAGAAGTAGAAGAATAATAATAAAGCCCCGCCCTACCATGGACGGGGTTTGTCATATGCAGATAAGAAAGAAAGGGGACACTATGGTAGACTTACATACACACACTTGCAAATCAGATGGCTCTCTCACTCCTACTGAGCTACTGGATCACGCCAAAGAAGTAGGACTGAATGCCATCGCCATCACAGATCATGATACAGTAGATGGCATCGAGGAAGCGATGGCTTATGCCAAGACCATCGGCATTCGTTTTATCCCCGGCATCGAAATCAGCGCCGAGCGGGAGGGTCACGATATCCACATCGTAGGACTTTTTATCGACCATACGAATTCGGAATTCAAGGAGACACTGCAAGGTTTCATGGAGTCCAGAGATCGAAGAAATGAAAAAATGTGCGCCATGCTCCGGGAAGGCGAAGGGATGGATATCTCCGTGCCACAGCTGATGGAAATGTTCCCGGATTGTGTACTGACCCGTGCGCACTATGCCAGATATATGCTGGAAAAGGGTTATATCAAGTCTGTCTACGAAGCCTTCGAGCGCTTCATCGGTGACGGCAAGCCATACTTCATTACCAGAGAAAAAGTAGAATGCAAGAAAGCCATTGAACTGATTCTCATGGCTGGAGGCGTGCCGATTCTGGCGCACCCCTATCTCTATCATCTAAGTGACAGACGCATCGAAGAGCTAATCGTAGAGTTGAAGGGATATGGTCTGGCTGGCATCGAAGCCCACTACACCACTCACTCTGCCGCCGAAACCCGCCAGGTTGTCGAATGGGCTAAGAAATATGGTCTTTTGGTCAGCGGTGGCTCTGACTTCCACGGTGCTGCTAAGCCCAAGACCTTCTTGGGTAAGGGCTTTGGGGATTTGTATGTGGATGATTCCGTACTGGAGAAGATTGCTGCGTACCACGCTACGAAGTAAAGCCGGCTGGCGCTGCTAGGGCGCGTATGATCTCGGCCAAGCCGTCGTGGTTATTGTCTGTGGTGGTGATGATGTCTGCGAGGGCCTTAGCGGAGTCGGTGCCGTTGCACATAACCACGGCATGGCCTGCTGCCTGCAGCATGGATAGGTCGTTGTCCGCGTCTCCTGCTGCGTAGGTATTCTCGATATCGACGCCGAAGTACTTGGCTACATCTAAGATTGCATTGCCCTTACCGGAGTCTGATGGCATAATCTCCAAGAATGATGGCTCTGAGAATAAAGTAGTGATTCCACCACAGTCTCCTCTGATTCTCTCCTGCAACTCCAGCAGTTTCTCATGTCCATCTAAAGCGATGGCAAGCATCTTGTAAGGTTCTTCTCCAAACTCCAGAATGTCATCTGTGAGGATGGCTTCCATACGAGAGTTGGTCAGATAATAGTCCAGTTCCTCTCCTTCCGTAGAGGCTACCACTTTATGCTTGTGGTAGGTTTGAAGGTAAATGCCGGATTCCCGGCACAGGTCACGGATGATGCGGGCAGTCTCCAAAGGTATGGTGTGCTTTGCAATGGTAGCGCCATCCTTGGTGCGCCATGTGTGGCCACCATTGTAAGAGACGATGACGATATCCTCTGTAGGGAGGCCTGCTCTCCGCAGTACGCCCAGGATGCTTTCGGAAGCTCTGCCGGAAGCGATGACAAATTGATTGCCTGCTGCCAAATACGCCTTGATGGCATCCAAGGTCTTGTCCGTTACCTTCTTCTCGTCATTTAAGAGGGTCCCGTCTAAATCTGAAAAAAATAAATACATACTACTCCACGTCTTTTAATTCATTGACTGCTTTCATGATTTCCTCTCTGGCAGCCTCAAAGCAATGCATGACCTTCGGATTGAAGATGCCGCGGTCGCCTTCCAGAATCATATCAAATGCTCTGTTCGGCTCATAGATAGCGCCATAGATTCGACTGGAAATCATGGTGTCGAATTCGTCCGCTACGCTTACGATTTGCGCTGCGATTGGGATTTCGTCCCCAATCAGCTTATAGGGTACGCCATTTCCATCGTATCTTTCATGATGGTATTGTACGATGTCCAGGCAATACTGCATAAAGGGAGATGGATTCTCTCCTGCCATACCCCTGATGATTTCTGCACCTTTGGCACAGTGAATGGCCAGGATTTCTTCTTCCTGTGGGGTAAGCTTGGTAGGCTTAAAAAGTATCGTCTCCGGTACTGCCGCTTTACCAATATCATGGATAGCGGAAGCGTTTTTGATATACTCTACATCCTTCTCCTCTAAATGGTATTCCGGGAAGTAGGTGGCCACCTTTTCCGCCACCAATTCTGTAATCACTTTTACACGCTGAATATGTCTGAAGTTGCCGGCTGCCCTGAACTCTGCGACGTTACCCAGGGTTTCCGTCATCTTCTCGCCAAACTCCAGCACAGCTTCACTGGTTCTGCGCAGTTCTTCCGTCTTTTCTAATAAAACCTGTTCCAGATGCTGCTCATTTTCCCACAGCTTTACCAGGTTCTTGATACGTTTTGTTACGATGAAGACATCATAAGGCTTACTGATAATGTCATAAGCCCCCATTTCAAAAGCTTTCTGCTTGGTTGCTGTGCTATCTTCACCGGTGATGATGACTACCGGTACCTTATCCAGTAGTTTGGTATGTTTCATGTAAGTCAGCACACCGAATCCGTCCACCTTCGGCATCAGCAAATCCAGCAGGACAACTGCAATTTCCTGGGCATGCTCTGTCAGGATGTCGATGGCTGCTTCTCCATCTTCTGCTTCCAGAATCTCATATTCATCTTTGAACATTCTGACCAGCAATCTTCTATTTACATCTTGATCTTCTACAACTAATATTTTTTCTTTCAAGATTTTCCCCTTTCTCGTTACGCCTGTCCTGTGTTTTGATAGGCTGCTACCAGATTATCCTTTCTTCTAAAGGTGACCTTGCTCACCTCTTTGGAAATGAGAATGTTTGCTAAATCGATGCGAATTGCCACCTTTGGATAGATGGTGCCATCAATTCTGACATAGGCTGTCTCTGCCAATTTCATCTTTTCCTCATTTTCCTGAAGCTCCTTGGATAATGCCAGTCGCTCATTGATTTTCATACACAGAGCAAGCACGATTTTCTCATGCTGGTCATTTTCTACATGTAGATTCTTTTCGAAAACTTCAATTTGTTCCGTCAGTGCATGTATCTGCTTTCTCAGTTCTCTGATTTTGGTGATAGTTTCATCGTCAGCGCCTACCCTAACTATAGTAGATACTTCGCTGGCGTTACCGATGTTGGTGGCTTTCACATAGGCCTGCGCCCTAGTGACACCACCAATGATGGTGCTGCGCTTACCGGAGACGATGACGCCCATATGTCCTGTCACGTCCGAGTTCATCAGATAGTTGCAGTTCACAGTTCCGCTGGCTACTACCTTGGCATTCTCAAAGAACTTGCCAATGACATTGCCTTTGGTCGTAATCTCGCACTCGTTATTTCCCAGGACACCACTCTTTAAAAGGATGTCTCCGCCGGCTTCGATGATGGCGCCTTCTACGACGCCATTGATGGTGACATTGCCGCCCGCCTTAATGTGCATACCACTACGCACCGCGCCGGTTACCAGCACATCACCATTGAAGTCGATATTACCAAATTTCACATCCAAGTCTCCCGATACCTCGAAGACATTGGACACGTAAATCTGTCCATTTTTGAATTCGATCTTGCCGTCCAGGTCAGAGAAATATTCCTCTGCATCCTCCGACATGTGGAATCCTTTTCCACGAAGTGCCGGTTTGTCCTTGCCTTTCTTTGGCAAAAGGATTTTACCACGCACGGTATACCCCATAGCGCCGCCGGTTGCCTTATGGTACCTGGCAATCAACTGGCCCTCTTCTACCTTTTCAAACAGGTCTACATCCAAGTAATCTACCGAACCGTCTTCCATCACCTTCGGTGTGGAGTCTATCTTGGTTCGGAAGAGAAACTCGAAATCCCCATCCTTGCCGTCTACCGGTGGCTTACCCTCTGCCACTACGATAGCTCTATCCGTCAGATTCTCACTGGCGATACGGCTTAGCAATTCTTCCTTGACCCCATGCTTTACGCCGGCTTGTCGAAGCAGTTCCTTCAGGTCATCTATCGTGTAAGGATTCCCGTCAGGCTTTGCTCTCAGGTAGATGGTGGCTTCCATGTCTTCTTCGCCCAGATCGATCAAATTGTTATATTGATCGGTGTACTGCATGCCTTTCCCCCTTTATTCTGAGATACCTGCTTCTGCCATTAATTCCAGACGCATGTTGTGCATCTGTGTCGCTGTGTATTCCGGTTTCGCATAGACATTCACATCGATGCCCGCTTCCAGTCCCAGGATGATTTCCTGTGTCTGTGCTTCGGTAAAATCGTCTGACGTACCGCTGTCGCCGGATTCTTCTGCTTCTAACACTCCCTTTTTAATATCTGCAGGAGAGAAGGAAGGATGTGCCCATTTCTTCACATCTACCCCTTTCTCCAGTCCAATTCTAAGTTCTTCCATTTGCTGCCAGTATAGTTCCGGTCTGGCATAAACCGATACGTCCAGTCTTTCCTCCAGGCCTACACGTATCTCTCGCATTTGGAAGCCGTTGAAATCTTCCTTTGCATAAATGCTGGGATCCACATGGGTTTCCAGGCCCTTACGAATCTGCTGAATCTGTTCACAGCTAAAGTCTTTTCGAATATAGGGCGATACCTCCACGCCTCTTTCTTTAGCCTTCAAAATAGCATAAAGCTGTTCGCCATCATACCCTGCTTTGGCGAATTCGCTGACATCCAAGTCCTCCTGCAATCCCTGGAAAATCATTTCCATGACATCCCCGGTATAGTGAGACTCTGCATAGCCGGTCATATCCAGACCAATCTCCAAGCCTTTTCTCACAACCCTCATCACTCTGGCCGTATACTTCGGTGTGGCGTATTTGCTTACATCCACGCCGCTCTCCAGTCCCAGTCTGATTTCTTTCATCTGAAACCAGTTATAGGTCAGTTTCTTGTAAATGGTGACATCTACTCCGGCTTCCAGGCCCTTACGAAGTTCCTCCATATGAGCTGCTGTGAATTCCGGTTTATCATAGATGGATACGTCCACGCCGCTTTCAAGCCCCTTACGGATTTCGTGAACCTGCATCCAATCCATGGAAATCGCATATTTACTAAGGTCATGGCCAATTGCCAGTCCTTTTCGTAATTCCCTCATCATAAAAGCGCTGAAGTTTGGATTATCTACGATACGTAAATCCAGATTGTCCTTCTTCGTCCTATAGATTTGATGTAGCTGATCTGCTGTATACCCCTTCGTTTTCAACTCTTCTTCTCCCAAACCTTCCATGCGGCACAACTGCATCTCTTTGTCGTAGTCCCGCCCTACGACCAACATGTTAAACCTATCCATTCCGCTCTCCTTCTACACAGCCCTATGTTTTCTCTGACTAATATCTTCCGTATGGAGTATTATTCTCCGGCACCTGTGGGTCATAGGGCACGCCCCACTCTTCTAGCTTATCTAAATAGGCCTTCGCAGCATTCCCCATGTGCTCCTGCAGCCCAAAGCTTACGGTCTGTGCAAACCAATGCTTCGCTTTTCCAAAATGAGACAGAGCAAATTCGTTCCGTCCCATAAAGTAGCAATATTTATAGAATTCATACCGGGTATTCAATCTCCCCTGCTTGTACAGCTTTGTGAGGAAATCAATGGCTTTCACATACTGTCCCGTCAGCATCATCTCCCGGAAATTCAGTTCCATCTCCAGCATATAGCCTTGCCTTCTCAGCAAAGCTCCCAAATTCACATTCTCCAACCAGGTCTCTCTAAAGTGCTTCATGCAGATTTCAAAATTCTCTACATCTTCCACTTCTCCATAGAATCTGCACCAGAAGTAATCGTACATCATCCTGGTAGTGCCATGAGCCTTCTGCACCTCATTCCACATACCCATCAGGTGGGAGTAGGCGGTGGCAAAATCCCCCTTCAACAAATAGGCATCTGTGGAGAAGACCCTTGGATAGAGCCCTGCACGATAATAGATATAAAACTTCTCAAGGAATTTCATACACTCGATATAAGCGTCGAAATCACAATCATCCACAATGATGGATTGTAAATCCAGATTTCTGAGTAGTACCAGTGCCCGATAGATACTGTACAAGCTCATTAAGGCTAATCCCAGCACCAGAATAGATGGCTGCAAATGCCTCGTTCCAAAGAAAATAAAAAGAAGCAGCAAAAGGCCCGTAGCCGCAAAAGGCCACACAAGCATAAGTACCGTGTGCAATACTTTTACTTGCATAATCTTTGTGCTGACTTTCACCCTTTTCTGCTTCATACAACCTAGCCCATCACAATCAGATATCTACCGTCTTCGATGTCGAACACTTCCGATTGCTCCAGGATTTCCTCCTCACTGGCTCCGTCTATGTCGATACCTTCCTGTTCAAAGTATTCAAGTACTTCGGCTGCAGAATCCACTACAATCGCCATGCAATCCTCTAAGAATGCCTCTGCCTCCTCTTCACTACTTGCTACCTCTTCTGGGAAGAGTCTACACTGCTTCTCCAAAAAACACTGTAAGACCGCTTCATCATACTCGCTTGTCATAAAGTAACCTCCATTAATAGTTACGTCTTAAGCTTAGAAGTCCCCATACACGTTGATTTTATTAGTTACATTTTATCATACCGGAATATGCTATTCAACAGAATTTACATGTTCTCTAGGCACGAAAACCCTGTCATTTCCTCCCTTTTGTCCAGCACCTGCATCCTGTTTTGCTTCTTTGCAGAACTGCGCTTGTGCCATGACGGCTTCCATGCCTCTACGATTTACTTTTTCGTAGTGGCCATCTGCCTTTAACAGGTAGGATTTGGTATTGTCCCGCATCTGCACTTCCAGGATATGCATGGCTGCAGCCTTGCATTTCTCAGACTCCAATGGGAACATGATTTCCACACGGCGCTCTAAGTTACGAGGCATCCAGTCGGCACTGGCGCAATAAATCTCGTAGTTGCCTGCATTTTCAAAATAGAAAATTCTGGCGTGCTCCAAGAAATTGCCTACGATGGAATGCACGCAGATATTTTCACTGATTCCGGGAATGCCCACTTTCAGGCAGCAGATTCCCCGGACGATCAAATCAATCTTCACCCCTGCTGCAGAGGCTTCATACAAAGCGGCTATCACATCCGGATCGCATAGGGAATTCATCTTGCCGATGATGTGTGCCGGACGATTTTCCTTTGCTTCCCGCATCTCTCTGCGAATCATATAAAGCAGCTTATCCTTTAGCCAAAGTGGCGCCACAGACAGCTGGTTCCAGCTTCGGGGCTCTGAGTAGCCGGACAGCATGTTAAAGACAGCCGTAGCATCCTCTCCAATCTGCTCATTGCAGGTCAGAAGTCCTACGTCTGTGTAAAGTTTCGCTGTAGAGTCGTTGTAGTTACCGGTGCCCAGATGCACATATCTGCAGATGCCTTCCTCTTCTCTGCGGACCACAAGGGTAATCTTGCAATGGGTCTTTAATCCCACCAGACCATAAATGACGTGGCAGCCTGCCTGCTCCAGTTTCTTAGCCCAGATGATATTGTGTTCTTCGTCGAACCTGGCCTTTAATTCCACCAGTACCGTAACCTGCTTGCCATTCTCCGCTGCCTGGGCCAGGGCCGCAATGATGGGTGAATTACCGGATACACGGTACAGGGTCTGCTTAATAGCCAGTACATCAGGATCCACGGCAGCTCTACGAATAAAGGCCACCACCGGTGCAAAACTCTGGTAAGGATGATGTAGGAAGATATCTCCTTTCTTAATCTGCGAGAAGATATCACAGCCCTCCGGCAATTCCGGCACTGCCTCCGGAGTATAGCCAGGTTCTTTCAAATGTTCAAAACCTTCCATGCCGTACAGCTTCATCAGCACCGTCAGATCCAGCGGTCCTGCGATGGGATACACATCCTCTTTTTCCAGGTCCAGTTCCTTCATCAGTACATCGATGAGCTGCTTATTCATGCCCTTTTCCACCTCGAGGCGGATGGCTTGTCCACGCTGGCGCTGCTTAAGCTGCTTCTCAATTTCTTTTAATAAATCTTCTGCCTCATCTTCGTCTATGCTAAAGTCAGCATTTCGCATGATGCGGAAAGGTCCGGAACTGACGATATCATAGTTCAGGAACAGTTTTCCCATATTTCTTTCGATGATTTCCTCCAAGAAAATCACCTGAATCTGATTCTCCACATCTCCCGGCACCACTACCACGCGGGGCAATACGCTTGGGACCTGTACTGTGGCAAATTCCAATTCTTTGCCGCCGGTTTTTTTCTTCACCAAGGCGCCTAGATTCAGAGTTTTATTCCGAATCAAAGGAAAAGGTCTGGAGGAATCCACTGCCATAGGGGTGAGCACCGGATACACTTCCTCCATGAAGTAGTGATCCACATACTTTCCCTGGTTAGAGGTCAGGTCTTCATGGTTTCTGATAATATGTAAACCATTTTCTTCCAACCCCGGAAGCAATTGCTTCTCATAGACATTGTATTGTTCCTTTACGAAGTCGTGGGTGTCTGCCATCACAGCAGTAAGCTGCTGTTTGGCGGTCATACCTGCGATATCCTTCTTTCGATAGCCGGCATTTACCATATCTTTTAGGGAGGCCACCCGCACCATAAAGAATTCATCTAAATTGGAACTGGTGATACTTAAGAATTTCAAACGCTCCATAAAAGGCGTCTTTACATCCTTTGCTTCCCCCAGGATACGGCGATTAAAGAGCAGCCAGCTTAATTCACGATTGGTAAAGTATTCGGGATTTGTATACTTACTGGATTCTTTCATAGCCTGTCCTTTCTACGAATCACTGGTTTTACGGAAAAGACTTCCTCGAAGAAAGCAGCTCTGTTTTTAAAGAGACCTTTCTCTAAGGTGATGTCTTCGTCGGAGTCTAGTATAATAACCAGTCTGTTATCCTTCCGCTGCATCTTCACATCCTTGAATTTCTGCTTATGGCTTCGATCCAAAGCGTTGGCTACACGAAGGATGGCGGTCAGCTTTGTGACGATCAGATATGCTTCCTCCGTCAGCGTAGTAGTACGCTCTAATTCATGGAAATATTGAAATGGTGTGTGGTTAAAGCGCACCACATAGGCTATAATTTCTCGTTCTAAATGAGAAAGTCCTAATATTTCGGTTGACATAACAATGTTATAGGAGCATTCTCCTAAATTTACCATGCTAATGTACTTTCCACAGTCATGGAGAATGGCAGAAAGCTGCAACAGGAGTCTCTCTCTTTTTCCCAGACCATGGACTTTCTTCATGGTGTCATAGATATTAAGGGCAATGGCCTCTAATGTCTCCCCTCGCTTTTTACTACCCATGTAGCGTTTGCTGATATGATATGCCGAGGAAAGGATATCCGCTTCAAAGTCATGGGATTCACTGATTAGCTTGTGTTTTTGGGCATACTCGTACATGATACCATCGCACAGAGTCATGCCCGGCGCCCAGATTTTCTTGCCTCCCACCGTACGCACCAGCACTCGGACCATGACAGCATTGATAAAGAAAAGCAATGCCTGGTCCTGTGGAATCTCCAGGGCTCTTGCCATTTCCGGCAGGTTCTTCTCCTCCATATCCCCCATGAGCTTTTCCATCTCCTTTGTAGGAAGGAATCCCGGATGGTCATGGGTCACCGCAGGATTCCGGAAAATCCCGGCCAGATAGTCATCGATGAGAATGATGTTCTCTACCTTTTCTTTTTCCGGCAGATAGAGTTTGCAAAAGACATCCATTTGGGCTAAAACGATTTCTTCTATCAGCCCTTCCATCTTGGTGATACCGGCATTGAGGCGCAAAAGGCGCTCTCTAAGACGCAGTACCCCCAGTTTTAGATTTTGCGTAGCTCTTAGCCTTCCCTCTCGGAAGAGAGAAAGCTGGATACTGCCCCCTCCAATGTCAATGACCAAAGCGCTTTTACTGATGGTCTCCTGGAAGGTTTCTTTCATGGATGCTACGGATTTTAAGTCTACGAAACGTTGCTCGGAATTGCTGAGCACAGTGATAGAGATACCTGTTCTTTGTTTGATCAGGTCTAGCAGAATTCTTGTATTCTTCGTATCCCGGATGGCACTGGTACCGTAAGCCACGTACTCTTCCACCTGATAGGTTTTCATGACTTTGGCAAAGTCAGACAAACGCTCACACAGGTCGTCGATTTTCTCCGGGGAGAGTCTCCCTGTGAGATAGGCTTCCGTACCCAGGTCCAGCCGTTTTTTTAGATCATCGATTTCTTTGATGCCTCGTTTTGCCGAGTACTCAAAAAGTTTCATCTCCAGCTCGTAGGAACCTACGTCGATTGCTGCAAATGTTTTCATGTGTCCTTCTCCTTAGTATTCCCCAATACCACTAATAATTCCCGAGAATCTTCATGTTGCGAGCTTCCTCTCGGATGCCCCTTAATGCATTCTTCACAGCTCCGTCGGAAAGGTTTCCGTCGAAGTCGATGAAGAAACGATACTCCCAACTTCTATCTTCAATTGGTCTGGACGAAATCTTCGTCATGTTCAGATTGTTATAGATGAAGTGAGAAAGCATATGATACAACGAACCGCTTTCGTGAGGCAGTTCAAAGCAAATGCTAATCTTGTTAGAAGTCTTTAAAAAGACCTTCTGATTGGTCACGATGATGAATCTGGTGGCGTTCAGTTTTGACTGATTGACTCCCTTCTTCAACACTTCCAGGCCATAAAACTCTGCCGCATAGGCGCTGGCAATGGCTGCCTGGTGGATATCCTTATCCTCTGCCACCTTTTGTGCTGCAAAGGCGTTGTTCTTCATGGTGATCTGCTCCCAGTTTGCATGGTCCCGCAGGAATCTGGTACTTTGCATGAGAGACTGTGGATGAGAGTATACTCTCTCGATGTCTTCTATCTTGGTGCCCGGGCAAGCCATAAGGCAATGCTCAATAGGGATGATCTGCTCCCCTACGATATAGTTTTCAAATTCTACCAAAAGGTCGTAGATTTCGCTGACATTTCCTGCTGTGGAATTTTCAATGGGTAGCACTGCAAAGTCTGCACTTCCCTCTTCGATGGATTCCATGGCATCTCGGAAAGTCTCCACGTGGAAGCTTTTTACATCTCCGAAAAACTGATGCAATGCCGCCTGAGAATAGGCTCCGTCTGCTCCCTGGAATACCACTCTGGCGCCTTTTGTCTCCAGCTGATCCAGTTCGATAAATGGCAGCTTGCCAAGTACGCCCTCTTCTGTCAGGCGTTGGTACTGCAATTTTCTACTCATAGACATAATCTGCTCGAAAAGTTCCTGCACACCATGTCTGTTAAAGTCGTTGTGGGTAAGGCCTCGTAAGGTTTCCAGTTTCTCCTCTTCCCTGGTCCTGTCGAAGACTTTCTTACCGGTCTTGATTTTGTAATCAGCCACCTGCTCGGAAATCTGCATACGTTTCTCGTACAGGTCTACGATTTCCCGATCGATGGCGTCAATTTGATTTCTTAGTTCCAGTAAATCCATGTCGTCGTCCTTCCTGTTTTCCTATTAAAAATAGTTTATCTCATGCCATGCTTGATGACAAGTTGGGAAATATACTATAATTTAGGCAAGAAACAGATTAGGAGGGGACTATGAAGCGTGGAATCATCGCATTACTGGTAATCGTCCTGCTGGTAGGCATCCTGGGTACCACTACTTATATGGCCAGAAGAC
This sequence comes from Lachnospiraceae bacterium, assembly GCA_015056765.1. Taxonomy (GTDB): domain Bacteria; phylum Bacillota; class Clostridia; order Lachnospirales; family Lachnospiraceae; genus SIG336. Next base: position 122,380 of record SVFQ01000007.1, on the reverse strand, counting down.
AAAAACACATCGACTTAGATGATGCAACTGTGGGAAATACCGCCGGAAATCTCCGAGGCGACGGTCTATTCTGTGAATATAACGGAACCGTCTACTTCTCTAATGCCTATGACCATGGTTTTCTCTATAGCATGAATCCCGATGGTTCTGATATTAAAAAATTAAACGGTGTCGCAGCGAAATACATCTGCGCAGGTGGCGACTACCTTTTCTACTATAGTGGCGGTAGCACCGGTGGTCACGGTTTAGGCTATGTCCTGAGTCGTCCCGGGCTTTATCGCAGTAATCTAAAAGGTCAAAAGGCCTCTGCTATCTCCGATGACTTAAATACCGGCATGCAGTTAGTAGGGGATTATATCTACTATCAGCACTACGACAATACAGAATTCAGTACCTTTAATAAGCTTGCTGCGGATAAATCAGAAGAAATCAAACTTTTAGAGCACGAAGATATCATCGATCCGGCTTGTGCCGTAGATGGCAGAATCTACTATGGCAGCATCTTAAAGGATCATAATCTTCATGTATGGGATACCCGTACCGACACAGAATCCACTGTGTTAGAAGGATCCTTTGCCAATCCTACTGTCATTGGGGATACGGTGTACTTCTTAGATGTGAATCGGAATTATCGCCTCTGCAAAGAAAGTCTCTCCGGCGGTGATGTGCAGGTACTGACCACAGAACGCGTGGACTTCTACAATGTCTACGACAATGTCATCTTCTATCAGACCAGCACCGGTGATAACTCTGCTTTAAAAAGAATATACACGGACGGCACCGGCGAAGAGACCATCCAGGACGGTGTCTACAATCGCATCAATACCACTTCCGTGTATACTTATTTCTACGCATTTAATTCAGACGAAATCGTCTATCGTGTGCCTACTGTAGGCGGCTCTACTGTGGATACCTTCCCTGCTGCCAGAGAAGTTGCCCTTGCAGAGCAAACCAAAGAGCTCAAGAAGAAAAAGTAATCTTTTACTTCTTTGCAGCATCCTTGTTGTACTTCTCATCGCAGTATTTGCAGCGATAGATTTCTTTCTTCTCATCCGAGAGATAAAAGATGTGAGGCAGTTCCTGTTCAATGGAGCTGATGCATCTCGGATTATGACATTTGATGATATTACGGAGCTCCTTCGGGAGCTCTAATTTTTTCTTTTCTACGATGACACCGGCTTTTACCACATTGACGGTGATGTTGTGATCCACAAAGCCCAGCACATCCAGGTTCAGAGAGTCGATGTCACACTCTACCTTCAGAATGTCCTTCTTTCCCATAGCGTTACTTCTGGCGTTTTTGATAATAGCTACGGTACTGTCCAGTCTATCAAGTCCAAGCTTATAGTAAATATCCAGGCTTTTGCCTGCTTTGATATGGTCTAATACAAATCCCTCTTCGATCTGTCCTACGTTTAACATTTCTTATCCTCCATACGATCCATTTCAATTTTCACAGTGTGCCTTATGCCAGGTCAAGCAGTGTCAAAATCAGGGCCATGCGGACATAGACACCGTACTGCACCTGTTTGAAATAAGCTGCTCTTGGATCTTTATCCACTTCTACTGCGATTTCATTTACTCTGGGCAGTGGATGCAGCACCAGCATGTCTTCCTTTGCATGAGACAGCTTCTCTGCGTTTAGGATATAGAAGTCTTTCAAACGAACGTAATCTTCTTCGTTGAAGAAACGTTCCTTCTGCACTCTGGTCATGTACAGCAGGTCCAGTTTTGCGATGCTGTCTTCTAGCTTAATGACTTCTTCATAAGCGATGCCCTTTTCCTGCAGCATTTCCGTGATGTAGTCAGGTACTCTCAGTTCCTCCGGAGAGATAAAGACAAAGTGTACATTCTCATATCTGGTCAATGCGTGGATCAGGGAGTGTACGGTACGACCGAACTTTAAGTCGCCGCAAAGTCCAATGGTGAAGTTTCCAAGTCTGCCCTTTAAAGACCGGATAGTCAAAAGGTCTGTCAGAGTCTGGGTCGGATGCTGATGACCACCATCTCCTGCATTAATGACCGGAATATTGGATACGCTGGCAGCCACCATGGGTGCGCCTTCCTTTGGATGTCTCATAGCTGCGATGTCAGCAAAGCAAGAGATAACGCGGATGGTATCGGATACGCTTTCCCCTTTAGCTGCACTGGAGTTACTTCCATCTGCAAAGCCGATGACATTTCCTCCCAAGTTCAACATAGCTGACTCGAAAGAAAGTCTGGTACGGGTGCTGGGCTCGTAAAACAGCGTAGCCAGCTTCTTTCCTTCACATTTCTTTGCATACTTTTGTGGATTCTTTTCGATGTCATTAGCCAAATCGAAAAGCTTATCCAGTTCCTCTACGGAAAAATCCATAGGGCTCATTAAATGTCTCATAATCTCCTCCTTACTTATGCGTACAATCTATCTGGCAGATAGCATAAAAAAAGAAGAAGGGAATTTATCCCTTCTTCTGAAAGAACTGATAAATAGAAATAGAAACAGAATCGCCGCAAACGCCATGATAAGCTTTTTTGGTATGCTTTGCATGCAACTTCATCACATCCTGTCCCCTTTCTTTACTCTGAGAAAAAGTATAACAAACTTATACCCTCATAGCAAGAAACATTTTCATTATTTATGATTTAGTTTTTCATACCGGTAAGTACTATACCTTCCACAAAGCTTTTCTGCCCAATTGCATATATAACAATGCCAGGCAGGATAGTCATAAACGTGGCTGCAAGTGCCACAGGCCAATTCGTTCCAAAGGAACCGGTAAAATTCGTCAACGCGATTGCGAAAGTGAATTTATCCATACTGTTGATATAAATTATCTGCTGTAGCATATCATTCCAAATCTGTATGAACAACATCATAGATACCACAACAATAGCCGGCTTGATAGAAGGAACCAGAATTGTCCACAAAATCCTCATTCTGCCTGCCCCATCAATGGAAGCCGCTTCATCCAAATCTTTTGGAATTGTCATCATAAACTGCTTAATCAGAAATATATTGAAGAAACCGCCACCTGTCAGATACGGCAAAATAAGAGGCCAATAGGTATCTCCCAAGCCCAGGAACTTCGTCCAAACGATATATAGCGGAATCAACGTCACCATACTTGGGAGCAAAATAGTACTTACGCAAATACTGAAAAATACTTTTTTTCCACGAAAAGTTAATCTGGCAAAGGAATATCCACAAAAAATAGCTGTTACCGTACCAAATAAAACCGCCGGAAGGATAATCATAAAAGTATTTCTAAAATATCTCCAGTATTCAAATGTTTCAAGCGCCTTGCTGTAGTTCGACCACAGCCATTCATATGGTATAAAGGATGGCGGATACGCATTTACCGCACCAACACTCATAAGGGAGGATCTGAATATCCACCAAATTGGTAAAAGTACAATCAATGCCAGCAAAAAAACAACAGCTGTTGCAAAGCCATTCTGCCACTTTTCTCTTTTTTTTCGCCCGCTTAAACCTACTTTTTTCATCAAAGTTACTCCTCCTCTCCGAAAATACTATCTTTTTGCGTATAAAACAGAAAGAAGGTAAAGATACCGACCAAAACAAAGAAAATAACTGAATACGCAGCTGCATAGCCTAATTTGTTCTTTTTGAATGCATACATGTATATGACATATGACATAAACATGGACTTCTTCGCCGGTCCGCCGTCGGTTAATGCCAGTGCGGGGTTAATAACCTGAAGATGAGTTATCAATGCTGTAAGCACATTATAAAAAATAATAGGTTTGATGCTTGGAATAGTGACATTCCAAAACCTTTGCCAAGTATTGGCCCCATCTATCATTGCTGCTTCCTTATATACAGTTGGAACATTTTGCAGTCCAGCAAGAAAGATTACAATCAGGTTTCCACTGGTCCATACAGCGATTATGACAAGCGAAGGTACTACTTCCGATGGACTGTTCAGAAATTTGTGAGGTGATAAACCCAGCATGCGAAATATGAAATTGAACAAACCAAAATTCTGTTCATACAACCACTGCCATCCTTTAAACACACCAATCGCGGGAAGTAGATACGGAATAAAGAATATGGATCTAAAAATGGTTCTGGCCTTAATATTCATATTTAACAAAAGAGCAATACATAATGAATATAGGATTGACCCAAGTACCGCCAGCAAAGCGTATAATATGGTTGATTGAATAGAATCTGCAAAATAAATATCCTTTGTCACAATCTTTTCAAAATTCTTTAATCCTATATAAGAAGGCTTAGATAAACCATTCCATTCAAACAAACTCAGGCAAAAAACAGCAATTGTTGGGCCATAGCTAATGAGCGTAACCCCTAAAAAAGCCGGTAGTAAACACAGCATTGCTGTTCTGGACTCTTGCTTGGTTGCCTTGGATTTTATTTGTTTCTTCTTTTTTGCCATATCTTATTCCGTCCCTAAACTCCCTATTTCAAAATCCCCTAATTACAGGATTACTGATTGTTTTCCTGATAAATACTAATAAGCTCTTCCTTATTATCTTCAATAGCTTCTTTCATAGTCTGATCACCGGACCATACACCCGAGAACACTGAATCTAAGGTTGCATTAAATTCTTCTGTTCCGTTTACATAGTACCATGATGTTGACTGAGAGTATTCTCTAGCGTAATCCACTACAGCGCTCTTATACATGTCATGATCTGGGAAGTTCGGATTGTTAATCCATTTATCCGTTTTCTCAGCATCTGTATACCAGCTGTCCAGAATAGGCATCCATGTACCAGCCTCAATCAGAGACCAGTTATTGTCTTCCTGTGCATACCATTTCAGCCACTCCATTGCCTCAGCCGGGTGCTCTGTTGTAGCAAACACAACATTTGGACCACCTGTACAAATTGTTACTTTTTCCTTCATATACGGAAGGACACCAACACCATAATTGAAATCAGCATTAGGACCTAAGAAAGTACCAACATTCCAGGCACCATCTGTAGCCATAACAACTTTTTTACTTCCAAGAGAAGATTCCAAGGCATTTGCTGCACTAGATACCGGCGGTGCACAGTGATAAACCTCAGATAAATCAGCAATCTTCTGTAGCGCTTCAACAGTTGCATCGGAATCAATCAAGCATTCGGAACCATCTGCACTATAATATCCGCCGCCATTAGATTTGGCCCACACTTCCAGTTGCCAAGGCAGTGTATTTACCGTGCATCCATAGATGTCGATATTATTGGCATCAAAATCTGGATCCAGCGCATTTTTACCATTTACATCAAGCGTTAATGTCTGTGCAACTTTTACAAAAGTATCCCAATCCCATGCCTGATCAGCGTTGGCCGGTGGTGTCATTTCTGCTACATCCAGGTTCTGTTTTTCGCACACTTCCTTAAGTAAATCCTGGTTATACCAAAGATTTAACACTTCATTCGCTGCAGAGTATGCAACAGTGTTTCCATCATATTTAAACGCCAGACTATCAAGAGGCTTAGCCTCGCCCTCACCATACATACTACTAATATCCGCCAAAAGGCCATTCTCAGCGAATTTCAAAACGCCAGCTTCTGACATAATACCTGTATCTGGCAATTCTCCTGCTGTTGCCATAGCGTTTAGTTTTGTTACATAGGTATCATGATCAATTTTGACAACTTCTACTTCAATCCGATCTTGTGAAGCATTGAACTTCTCTGCAACTTTCTGGGTTGCAGCGGTTTCTGTTTCATTTCCCCACTGTGCATATGTGATGTGGACCTTTTCTCCGCTTGTTGTATCGCCAGACGCGGTATCTCCCGCTTCTGAAGCTACAGTTGCATTGTCAGTTGCATTACCGCCTTCCGGTGTACTTGTAGCACTGCCACATCCGCTCATAATCATGGATGCAGCAATCACCGATGCTACAGCTAGACTTACTACTTTTTTGCCTTTCATAAATTCCTCCTTAAAACTTATTATATAGTTTCTTTATCCCCTTTAACAGGTTTCCCTGTAATTCAGGCTTCATATATGGCCCGTTGCCAGACCCTCATTTCCCCGACTCCTCTGTTATTCCACATACAATATGGAATCGCTATACAGTTCTGCTCTCTGACTTGGGTTTTTGCAACATCGTAAAGCATATTGTCGCTTATATCATTATGAATTCTGATGCCTTTATACTTCAGCATTGGAATATTTCCTATGTAAAAATGATTATTGATGTTTTCTACAGAAGTACCAGGTTTTACACTGAGCTCCGATAACAGTTCTCCGTTATCTGCTTCCTCCAAGCAATATACAATTGGTCCCTTCATCAGTGCGACTTTGCCGGCATCTGCGTGAACTCTAGGATTCGCTGCGATCCATTTGGGTTCAAATCTCACCAGCATCTGTAGTTCATGTATGCCAGCCGTCAATTCCAAATTTGCATATCCATCCTCAATCGGAGGGCTTATGATTTTTCCATCAAGTGTCAACTGGATTTCATCTGCTAACCCCGGCATTCTGATGTAGCATCTGCCGTCCTTTTCTAATTGGAGATGCATTTTTATTCGGCCAGAGTCCAAATAATCCGACTCCATGTTTAGTCGATAACGTCCCCCCTCAATCATTGTATCTACGCTGGATGATACAAACCCGTTAATGTAGAGAGCTTTGTCATCTTTTCCATACAGGTACTGTCCCAAAGAAGCAATCGTTCGGATCAGATTAGGTGGGCAACAAGCCACAGCAAACCACTTCTGTCTGGTTGCCTTCACGTGATCCATATAAGTATGCTCTGTGCAAAATTCCGGTACCACTTCCAATGGATTTACGTAAAAATACCGATTTCCTTCCAGATTTATACCAGCTAAAACCGTATTGTATAACGCCAATTCCACAATATCCCAATAAGACGCATTACCGGTTATCTGAGCCATTCTCTGTCCAAACATCATAAGTCCAATGGATGCACATGTCTCACTATAATTGGTAGCATTTGGTAAGTCATAATCTGTGGTAAATCGTTCTCTGAACCCGCTACTACCTATACCTCCGGTAATATACATGCGACGCAATACAGTGTTAGTCCAGATTCGCTTGCAGGCTTTTTCCATTTCCGTATCATCATATTCCTGTGCTAAATCCGCCATTGCCGAGCACATATACATACATCTAACTGCATGTCCTGTCGCTTCGCTCTGATAAATCGGCGGTTTATCCGCTTGCGCATATTCCAAATCGTAGTTTTTAAACTCCGGAAAAAACTCCGGGAAATTGTTGCGCTCCATTTCCTGTCGGAAATAATTTGGCGTTGTCCCTCTTTGTCTAATAAAATAGTTAGCTTGCTCCAGATATCGCCTATCATTTGTAATGCGATAAAGCTTGATAAGGCCAATTTCTACTTCCTGATGACCACCATAGCCAGGAATCTGTCCTTCATTTCTTCCAAAAATCTTGCAGATCAAATCCGCATTTTTCCTTGCCACCTCTAAAATCACCTGATTACCCGTACTGGAATAATATGCGGTAGCAGCCTCCATTAGATGTCCTGCTGTATACAGTTCATGTCCCTCGACCAGATTTTTCCATTTTCGATCAGGAGCATTTACCGAAAAATAGGTATTTAGATATCCATCTTGTTCCTGTGCGCGTGATATTAACCCTATTACTTCATCCGCTTTCTCTTTGAAGGCCATTCCATAACCGGACGCGAGACAGTATGCTACAGATTCAATCCACTTATATAAATCTGTATCCTGGAACACCACCCCTTTGCGTTCGCCTTTTGACTCCCCTGCAGCAATCTTGAAATTCTCTATGCAAAACGTAGGATCCGTATCCTCGTCCAAATCATTCAAGATTTCCCATTGATGTTGCAGAATATGCTCATCAATTTTATGGAGATAATGACCGAACAGTGTATCTTGAATAGTAATATCATTTAGTTGTACTGCTGCGATTCCTTTTCTCATAAACCTTCCCTGCTTAAACGTTTCATCATTTAAGTCAATCTTATACCTCGAACACCGAGTTGTAAACCCCTTTTTTACACTGATTAAACGTTTCTTCTATTTTTCACAAAAATCAGAGCGTATTTTTGTGAAAAAGTAAGAAATAATTCTTTTCGGCTATTACACAGTTATATTGCGTAAAAAAAGAACGGCCAAATTGGCCGTTCTTTCAACGAACAGAAGCTCGTTCAATCAAATCACACTTTAGTTTTGTAACTCTTTCCGGCGTATAGTCGTCATCTTCAATCATACGAATGCAAATCTTAGCCGCCTCTGCCCCAATCTGATGAATCGGCGGTGCCAAGGTAGTAAGTGCCGGACTTAGTTCTGCGCTTATTTCCCTGTTATCAAAGCTGATTAATGAAATATCCTTACCAATCTGAATGCCCTTATGCACCGCATAATCATACACTCCGACCGACATGGTATCACTCATAGAAAAAATAGCATCCACTCCGGCCTTTATCAGTTTGGAGCATGCCTTGTATCCGCCTTCTCGCTCCCAATTGCCATAGCACACGAGTTTTTCATCCGGCTGAATATTCCGTACTACCAAGGCTCTTTCGTACCCTTGTTTTCTGGAAAACGTATGAAGCGATCCCTTATCTCCGGCGATTACGCCAATCTTGTCAACACCAGAATCAAGCAGGTACTCGACAGCATCGTATGCCGCTTCGTTATCATCGTATATCACCGAAGGAACTCTTCTATCTTTATCAAAGCCATATGCCATGACAACCGGAACGCTACAATCCTCCGGAATAACGTGTATCTCTCTGCAGTGTGCTCCAACATAAATAATCCCATCCACATTTTTGGAGAGCATGACACGGAACTCATCCATCGCCGCAGACTGATACATATTTTCTTTGTAAAAGGCGTTATCATATTTTTTAAATAGTCTTAGATTTCCAAGCAAAAATGAATAGTTATGCTCATCCAAGTATTCATGGATTCCGTCTACAATCTCTGCTGTATGAAATACAGTTAAGTCTTCAGTAATAACACCTATGATTTTGGTTTGCTTTTGCTTCAGGTTTCTGGCCATCACATTCGGAACGTATCCCAATCGATTTGCCGCGCTCATAATAAGGTTTTTCGTGTCATCCGCAATACGTCCCGTGCCATTTAAAGCATTAGAAACTGTCGCGATAGATACGCCGCACTCTTTTGCAATATCTTTTATCGTTGCCATAACGTTTTATCAAGCTGTCCGCTCGAATCTCCTTCTTTTTGATTATAGCATATAGACATTTTATCTGAGAATGTTTAAAATGCAGATAATGAAACGTTTAATCAAAGAGGGAGTACTATGAAGCTAGAAAGCAAAGTAAAAGCGATTAAAACAAGCAAGCAAATCGGACTTTTTTTCGAGGATATTAATTTTGCTGCTGATGGCGGTTTATATGCAGAAATGATAGAAAACCGAAGTTTTGAAGCAAGGGATGCTATTGGTGGTCCGGGAACCTACTACAGTTTAGATGACTTTGGTTATGCATGGCATCCAGTTTCTGACGAAAGTGGTACTATGCCAGAAATGCAATATGTCACAGGTAGACCTTTATCTTCTTCCAACCCGCACTATCTTCGTCTTACTTCTTCCGGTGCCGGACAAGGCTTTTCCAATAAGGCCTATGATGGAATACATTTGCAAAAAGGAAACAGTTACCGTATTTCCTTCTATGCCAGATGCATATCCTATGAAGCAGATATCATACGTATAGTCATCCGCAAAGGAGACAGGGAATATGTTTCTCTTGCTACAGCTATTCAAAAGCCCGTTTCATACAGTCCATACTGTGACACCACCATACCAATGGATCTGCCTTATGCTCACGGGAACTCCAAGAATTCCGACATCTTGCAGCAACCCAAACAAGACGAATGGATATTCTATGAAGCATATTTTGAAGCATCAGAAGATTTAACCGGCGGAGCCTTTCAGATATTAACTGCCGGTCCAGGTGTCATCGAATTTGACTTCATCTCTATGCTTCCTGGTGACGCAGTGGCTGGCCTGTTTCGAAAAGATTTGTTTTGTGCGCTTCAATATCTGCATCCCGGATTTCTGCGTTTTCCCGGCGGATGTATAGTAGAAGGGATCAGTTTGGACAATCGATACAATTGGAAAAAAACAATCGGCGCCCCAATACATCGTCCCTACATGCAAAACCTATGGGCTTACGAAGATGACAGACGACGTGCCACGCTTACTTCCAAAAGAAAAGATTCCCACTATGGGCAAAGTTTTGGTCTAGGATTCTATGAGTACTTTATCCTATGTGAGCTTCTAGGCGCATCCCCTCTTCCGGTCTTAAATATCGGATGTGCTTGTCAATTTCGGTCGACAGAACTGGTCGCTTCTAATTCAGATGACTTCCAGACTTATATTCAGGATGCTCTTGACCTTATCGAATTTGCTAACAATTCCCCCGATACACCATGGGGTAAAGTCAGAGCTTCCATGGGACATCCCGCCCCCTTTGGATTGGAAATGATTGGTATAGGTAACGAGCAATGGGAAACCACTTCTCTGGATTTCCAAAGACGATATACGCTTTTCGAGAAATGCATACACGCTAAATATCCCGATATAAAACTAATCGGTAGTGCCGGTCCTGCTATAGACATCCCAATTTATAACCAAGCATTGGATTTCTATCGTAGCCATGCTGAAAAAAAGGATTTTTGCTATGCTGTAGACGAACATTATTACATCACACCGGCTCAAATGTATCAATATGCTTTTTTATACGATGACTATCCCCGCAATGTAGGGGTATTTGCAGGCGAATATGCCGCCCATACGGAAGAAAAGGCAAACAATATAGAAAGTGCATTGGCCGAAGCAGCGCTCCTCACCGGTCTTGAAAAGAATGGAGATATTGTTAAATTAGCGTGCTACGCTCCACTTTTCCACAGAATATCTCACGGACAATGGAAACCGGATCTCATTTGGTTTGATGATACTTCTGTTTACTTAACGCCCAATTACTATGTTCAAGCCCTTTTTTCAAACTATACCGGCAACAAAGTATTGGATTTAGTCGGACAGGACCGCGAGTTACAAAGCAAAGGTATCTATGTCTCTGTAGTTCAGAACAATTTACAAACGATTCTAAAACTTGTAAATACAAATTCAACCGCCTACACTCTGAATTTGGAGTTTAACGATTGCTGCAAAGATGCCTCTTCTGCACACTGCTACTTGTTGACCGGAAGTGGCAAACATTATCTGGATAATCGTGAAAATCCAGAAATACCTTCACTCCAGGAAATAGACATGGAATTGTCCGCCGACTGGCTTTTTCCACCACAAAGTTTATCTGTGATTATTATCCAATAAAAAAAGAGAGGAATACCTCTCTTTTTTATTTATGCGCTGCGCATCTCGGCAAACTGTGCCTGATACAAGTTGTAGTAAGCACCTTTCTTGGCCATCAGCTCCTCATGGTTGCCGGCTTCCTTAATGTGTCCGTCATCGATGACGAAGATACGGTCAGCCTTACGAATGGTGGAAAGTCTATGGGCTACTACAAAGCTGGTACGTCCTTTTAAGAGTGCTTCGATACCCTTCTGCACCAAAATCTCTGTCTGGGTGTCGATACTGGAAGTAGCTTCGTCCAGCACCAGAATCTTAGGCATGCTGACCATGGTTCTAGCAAAAGCAAGAAGCTGCTTTTGTCCGATGGAGAGTCCGCCGCCTCGCTCGGAAAGCTTCGTATCATACCCGTCCTTTAACTGCATGATAAAGTCATGGGCATTGACTGCTTTAGCAGCTTCGATAATCTCTTCATCTGTGGCATCCAGCTTACCATAACGTATGTTATCTTTGATTGTTCCGGTAAAGAGGAAGCTGTCCTGGGTCATGATACCCATCTGGCCACGGAGGCTTTCGATGGATACGTCCCTGACATCCACGCCGTCGATGAGGACTTTACCTTTTTGTACATCGTAGAATCTGCTAACCAGAGATACGATGGTGGTCTTGCCTGCTCCGGTAGGTCCTACCAGGGCGATGGTCTCACCTGGCTTGATGGTGAAGCTCACGTCATCTAGAATATTGACCTTCTCATCATAGCTGAAGGTCACGTGGTCGAAGGTAACTTCGCCCTTGATTTCCGGCATGGTACCGATGCTGTTGCCATCTGTGATTTCCGATGGTGTATCCAGAATCTCGAAGACACGCTCTGCTCCGGCGATATTGGTGATCAGCTGATTATAGAAGTTACTCAGGTTCATAATGGGGCGCCAAAACATATTGGAGTAAGAGCTAAAAGCAATCAGCAAACCAATTTGGCTCTTGTCGATACCCAGATATTTGATCGCCACAAAGTACATGGCGATGGTGCCAAATCCCCAGCAAAAATCGATGGAGGAGTTAAAGGCATCTGTAATGCGTACAGCCTCTTTGAAGCTGACTCTATGCTCCTTTACCAGTTCACTGAAGGTTTCTCTGGTCTCCTCTTCTGCGGTAAAGCTCTGGATGATACGGATACCGGATACATCTTCATGGATGTAGGCGTTCAGGTTGGATGATTTCTTACGGAAGGTCACCCATTTCTTGTGTCCAAAGTACTGAATGGCAAAAATCATAGCCGCCAGCACCGGTGTCATCACCAGGGAAGCCAGTGCAAGCACCGGGCTTTTGATCAGCATGATGACCAGTACTGCTACTACGATGACCGCATCCGGTACCAGGGTCGTAACGAAGTTATTCAGCACATCCTTTAAGGAATTGATATCGCCGATGATACGGGACAGGATTTTTCCACTTGGTCTGCTATCGAAGAAGTGAAAATCCAATGTCTGGATGTGGGTGTACAGTTCCTGTCTGATGGTAAGCAGGATTTTGTTACAAACCCCTGCCATGGTAAGCATACGGATTCTTACCAGAATAACGCCGATTACGTTGACGCCGATGGCTGCCAAAATCAGCGCCATCAGACCTTTCATGTCCTGATTTGCGATAAAGGTATCGATGGCTGCTTCCATGAAAAGTGGGTTTACAAGTGCCACTGCGGAGCAATATGCCATGATACACATAACCAGGATAATTTGTTTTTTATATGCTAGTAGATAGCGAAGCAGTCTCTGTACCGTCTCTCGATTGGAGGCGGTACTGGAGTGTTCGTCATCTTTGTATGAGTTTACTGCCATGTTGTTTTATCCCTCCTGTCTATTCTGCAAAGCTGTGCTTTGCTTTGATTACGCCGAGGTTTCCTCTGTAGCCAGGATGTCTCCGTACTGGGACAGATACGTCTGATAGTATCTGCCTTTCAGGGCCAGAAGTTCCTCGTGGGTGCCACGCTCTGCAATCTGTCCTTTATCCAAAATGATGATTTCATCTGCATTCTTCACGGAACTGATGCGGTGAGCAATGATAATCTTTGTGGTGTGATCCAGCTGCTTTAAGGTCTGTTGAATCTCTGCTTCGGTCTCCATATCCAGTGCGGAAGTAGAGTCATCCAGTACCAGGATTGGATCCTTTTTCGCCAGGGCTCTGGCTATGGCGATACGCTGCTTCTGTCCACCGGATAGGCCTACGCCCCTTTCCCCGATGACAGTATCGTATCTGTCTTCCATTCTTTCGATGAACTCGTCGGCCTGAGCCATACGGGAAGCCTTCTGCACTGCTTTGTTGTCCAGAAGTTCCTTCTTACCAAGCTTCACATTTTCATTGATGGTCTCAGAGAAAAGGAACACATCCTGCATTACGGTGGAGATGTTTCCACGTAACTGTTTCAAAGACAAGTCTTTGATGTCTACTCCATCGATACGGATTTCACCGCCGGTGGCATCGTACAATCTCTGTAAGAGATAGATGATGCTGGTCTTGCCGGCTCCTGTAGCTCCCATGATACCGATGGACTTGCCCTCTTCTACATGGAAAGATACATCGTGGAGAATCTCATAGCCATCTTCCTTGTGGAAGCTGACATGGTCAAAGGAGATGCTGCCTTTGAAAGGATCCAGTACCACCGGATGCTCCGGCTCTACGATGCTTGGTTTCACTTCGTAGATTTTCTGCAGTTTACGGCTGGAAGCCAAAGCTGCAGATAAGGAGTTGGTGATCCAGCCCAGCATTTCCATAGGCCATACGATGTTGAATGAATACTCTACGAAAGCGGTCAGTGCACCCAGTGTCATTTTCCCTTTCATGACGAAGTAGCCGCCAAGTAACAGTGTCAGCACCGGAAGCAGGGAGGTGATCAGGTTAATAAACGGATAGTAGGTAACGAACACCTTAGACTGCTTCATGTTCAGGTCGTAGTATTTCTGGTTGTGGGCTAGGAACTTGCCAATCTCATGCTTTTCTCTGGCAAAAGCTTTTACAGTACGTACGCCTGCCAGGTTCTCTTCTGCTACGGTGTTTAATTCTGAGTTCTCGTCAGAGATTTCCTCATACACCACATCCAGCTTTTTCTCCATGGAGATGGCGATGGTGGCCGCGGTAATCATAGCCACTACCGGCAGGATGGTGATAATTGGGTTTAGTCTGATCATGCAAAACAGAATGATGACTGTGTGTAGCACGATTTCAATCATCAGCATAGAAACGAATCCCAGGCCATCCCAAATACGATCCACATCGTCTTTGATTCTGGCCATCAGCTCTCCGGTACCTGTCTTATCAAAGTAATCCGCAGACAGGCTCTGTACATGATTGAAGGTATTCTTCCTCAAATCTGCTGTAATCTTAGAACTGGTGATATCGAAAAGATACTCTTTGGTGTATTGGAAAATCGCACGGCCTACGCCTACTGCCAGGATTCCACCCAAAAGAATCATCAGTTTATTCATTTGTCCGCCTATGATGACGTCATCCACGATGCTTTTGGTCAGCTGTGGAGACAGCATATCAAGGCTTACTGCAATCAGCATGGAAAGTACTGCCGCCAGGTACGGCCACTTGTACTCCCATATATAAGTTCTTATTTTTTTCATAATGTCCTCCTATGTTGTCTTGCATGTTGTCTTGCATCTTTGATGCGAGACAGCTAACACCTCAGGCATAAAAAAAGCGCGTACCCTAGGGTACGCGCTAATGCACATAACAATATAGATAGTCTGATGCTATATCCCTATCTACACTTATCCCTGAGGCAAATCCATGCTCTATGTAAGTTGTGTTTCCCAAGTTTTGTAATTCCAAACATTTTATTGCCTCCTTTCTTAAAATCTCGTTTGCCAAGCAGCAAACTCATCATCAGTTTCTATTGACAGAATAAAGGATGAATTATCTTCTGTCAACAACAAATTTGTATTTTTAACAAAAAGTTGTTCTATGCTTTTGTCTTACACATGCTTTCTAGCCTGCACCAGCAACGCTGTGCTAAGGATTTCATGGTGATGCCATACATGCTGATTTGCCACCTGACACCAGCGCACTACATCATCCTCATTGCCTTCTATAAAGGCAATAAATGCCATGATGTTAAAGTAGTCTTCACATCCCTGATGGGTACAGAACTGGCATACCCTGCCGCTGCAGGTCATAGCTGCGTATTCTTTTGCCTTATCCAGTTTGCCTTTGCAAGCATAGTAGAATGCCAGGTCAAAAGCCTCCAACCTAGAAGTAAAACGGTCCACGGTAATGGATTCTTCCAATGGTACCTGTTTCTTGACGCAATAACCCTGCTGTGCCTCTGCTGCCTTCTTGAAGTCTTCAGCGATGTCAGACATGGCTTCTTTGCTTCTCATGAAAACCAGAATACGGAGTAGATACTCCCAGTATTTGTAATAGCCGGTTTCGCTGGCGATTTCATCAAACAGTGCGATGACTTCCTCGCTGCGAAGCAGCTCTACAAGCCACATAAGGTCTGTGCTTACGCATGGGAAGTAGTAAGCCGCATAGAGAATCGCATCCAGCATAGCCGGGGTTTTCTCTGTGCCACCCTGGGCTTTCCACTGCATAATCAGGTTTTTCTGGAAGGTCAGGAAGTCTCCCTTTTCCTCCGGTTTAAATACATCCGGCATCTGAATCAGATATTCATAACCCCTCTGGAACTGAGACAGATACTCAGCTAAGTCATACTTTCCTTTCGGAGTGGCAAGTACGCTTCCTCCCAGGTAGGTACGATTCACTTCTCTGCGTCCAAGGCCTTTTAATCCCTGGGCAATCAGCAGCTTACCCATCATTTCGTGAGCTACCTTTTCGCCGGATTTGTTCTGGGTCTTATTATAGGTCTGCTCGGAATTCAGAATATTCTTCATACGATAAATTCCGGATGCATATTTGCCATGAGACAAGAAAAGTTCGCCCCATTCCTTTGCAAGCTGCGCTGACTCATCAAAGAATTTCTCTGTGATGATGATGTGATACAGCTTATTAAAAATCTGGTCTGTCTTTTTGAAGTTGCCCAGTTCCACCTGGCCATTTACCAGGATAGATCTACGGTACGCATGGGCCTCTGTCATGTAGAAGTTATAAATCACGCGGCGCTGGTATGCTCGCTGCACGCCTTTTTTGGTCTTCATATAGCGAAGACCCTCTTCACAAGCTGCAACGCACTTCTCTAAGTTGCCCTCGTTGGAATACAGGAAGGCACGCATGCGGTAATAGTCTTCATCAGCCCCCAGGCGCTTCTCGTACTGGTCTAAGCACTTATGGGACTCTTCCAAGCATTTCAGGGTATAGTTCATGCCATCGTTGTACATGTCTCTATACCATCTGGCCATCTTCATGTACAGTTCCGGATGCTTCACCACAAGGGTCTGTAAAAGATCGATACCATCCTGGTAGTAACCATCATGTGCTGCCCAATGCGCTTTGGCGAAAACTCTGTTGTACTCCATCTCATCGGACTGGGCACCGGCTTTCACCCCATCTTCTAAGACTCTGGTGGCATCTGCATAGTTCTCATGTCTCATGAAAGCTTTGGCTGCACGGATATAGATTTCAGGATCATACTGATACAGTTCTCTGGCGCGATAGAAAAGGTCTACCACCCCTTTGTCATTGCCCTTTGCTTCATAGGCTTCCTGTAAATCCAGAATAGCGCCGTAGTCACGGTCATTTTCTTCCAAAATGGCCTCAGCAAAGCTTTCCATCTTCTCGTAGTTCTGCTGATCTTTGAAAACAGCCAGTTTCAGTTTCTTAAAGTCGAAGGAGTCATCTCCGATTTCCTGAGCTCTTTCGATATATTTCAGTGCTTCGATGAAGCGTCCGTCTTTTCTTAAAAGGACAGAATACAGTGCAAAGAAAGCAGCTGTTTTTTTCTTCTGATCCTCATGCTGCTTGAAATACTCAAGACCCTTCTTTGTCTGGTCGCACATATCGCAAGCCACAAGAAATACTTCGCAAGCCCTTTCGTCTAACTCATCCTTCTGGATAAATAAGTCGATGAGTTCATTACCGGAATCGATGGAACCTTTCATGGCAATAGGGCTGCCATAGATATAGAGCATGTTGCGATAGAAGAAGAACGCATCTCTCCAAGCACTTTTCGCCATGGCATCCACTGCTTTTAATTCCCAGGCACGGTATGCGATGGTAGCCTTTTTGTACTCTCCCTCCACCAGGGCATCACAATAAATCAGGATTTCATCCTGTTTTTCTTTTGGCAGGCTAAACCAAGCCTTCTTGCCCTCTTCTTTTTCTTCCAGACTTTCGATCAGAAGCATCCAAGGATGGTCAAGACCGGTATCTTTGATTTCTTTTACAGTCTCCGGCAGCACCTTCTCATTATTTGGGCTGATGGCATAGATGACCCCCTGGATAAAGTGGTCGATTTTATTCTCTGTATCCTTCTCCGGATAGCCGCTGACCTGATCATAAGGGAAGTCCAGTTTTCCTTCAATGAGCTTATCCAGCAAGAATTCCATAAAGTCCTGAGGCAGGTACTCTAATAATTCCTTTTGCTGCTCCTTAATCAAAAATCTCTGATCAATGACTTTATAAACGGAAATAGGCAGCCAATAGTGGTCCATAAGAAAACGCATGGTTTCTTTCTTGGCCTGGGCGCCGTATTCGAAATCCTCCAACACAGGATTCTGCAAGAGTTCTTCCCATTTCTTCGGGTCGATACGCTGTGGAAAAGATGCATAAGCATCTCCCAACGTAATCAGGTAGTCATTGATAGGGCCTGCCAGATTCACATCCCCTACAAATCCCTGAGGCTCGTCATCCTCTCGGTTTGCATAGTCTCTGGCAGCTTCAAAAGCCTGACGAACTTTCTGAAAGCCTTCCGGATCTTCTTCCGGGTGGTGCTTTCTCAGTTCCTCATGATAGGCTGCTGTAATAGCATCTAAATCCTTTGTGGCTTCGATGCCAAGTATTTCAAAAATCTCAGTTGTATTCATAAGTAATGTCCGCTCCTCATACGTGTGCATTGTCCTTCTCATTTTACCACAGGTGCCCCTACGAAAAAACCTTCGAAATCATACTTTTTTCGAAGGTTTTTCGCGTATCGTATTCTATTTTTTGTTTCTTTATTCTGCCTTTTTTCGGCCGCTTTCAATCAGCTCTTTTTCAAAGGCTTCCGGGTTCTTCAGATAATAGTCCTGATGCTCTTCTTCCGCTTCATAGAAAGACTTAAAAGGCTCTAAAGCAATCTGGGCTTTCTTACCGGTATCTGCCTCTAACCTGGCGATTTTCTCCTTGGCTTTCTGCAATTCTTCCTCTGTCTGATAGTAGATAGCCAAAGTGTAAGAAAAGCCTTTGTCGATAAACTGTCCTTCCCCATCGAAAGGATCCACATTAGCAAGATAGATTTCCAAAAGCTTATCGTAGCTGACGTTTTTAGGATCATAGGTCAGTTCGATGGTTTCTCTATGGCCTGTCTTTTGTGCTTTCACATCCTTGTAGGTGGGATTTTCTTCGTCTCCACCGGAGTATCCGCACACCACCTGATCTACGCCCCATATTTTATAAATGGGTGTTACACACCAAAAGCATCCCCCTGCAAAATAAGCTTTACTCATACTGTCTCCTTGTCTGAAGCGATTAAGATAATTTCTTGTAAAGTAAGTTACCGATGCTCTGGATTACCTGTACGAAGATAATCAGAATAATGGAGCAAACGATAAGATAGTCCGTCTTGTACTGCTGATAACCGAAACGAATTGCGATATCACCGATACCGCCGCCACCTACAGTACCTGCCATAGCAGAATATCCCACCAGGGAGATAATCAGCAAGATGACACCGTTGAGCATACGTGGGAAGGATTCCTTCAGATACACTCTGAAAAGAATCTGCAGGTTAGAAGCCCCGAAGCTTCTAGCAGCCTCGATGACGCCTTTATCTGTCTCTCGCATGCTGGTTTCAAATACTCTGGCGATAAAAGGAATCGCCGATACGGTAAGGGGCACGATGCTGGCTGTGGTACCGATAGCCTTACCTACCACAAATCTGGTGAATGGAATCACGATTACCAAAAGAATGATAAACGGGAAACTACGGAACACATTGATGATGAAGGACAACACTTCATATAAACCCTTCATAGGATGCAGTCCGTCCGGTGCAGTCAGCACCAGGATAAATGCCGGGATCAGGGCAAGTATTACAGAGAAAATCGTAGACCAGAATACCATGTATACGGTCTCTCCCAGTGCCTTGCTCAGGATGTCCCACATTGTGTTAGTCGATAAAATACCCATTAGGAAAGCACCTCCCATGTCACATTATGTTTGTCTAAGAATGCCTCTACATCCTGCTGGTCCTGGGTATCCACATGGATTACCAGGCTGCCATAGACATTTTCTCTAAAGTCTTCCAGTTTGGCCCAGCAGATACTGAAGTTTCGACTCAGTTCTCTGGCCATCATGGTGACGATGGGTTCATCAGAACCTTCTCCGGAGAAGAAGAGCTGGAAGTTCACGCCGTCTTCCGGTAAATGCTCACTTTCTTCACGCAGGAATTTTCTGATTTCCGGATGCTCCGGTTTGACAAAGAGCTCTTCCGGCTTTCCTACTGCAAGCACCTTACCATCGCTTAAGAATGCCACCTTTTCACATACCTGCTTTACGACTTCCATCTGGTGGGTCACGATGACGATGGTAATGCCAAGTTCTTTATTGATTTTCTGAAGAAGCGCCAAAATACCCTTTGTGATTTCCGGATCCAGAGCACTGGTAGCTTCATCGCAAAGCAGAATCTTTGGATCCAGCACTAGGGCTCTTGCGATGGCAACTCGCTGTTTTTGTCCGCCGGATAATTCCTTGGGTTTGGATTTTGCTTTTTCTTCCAAACCTACCAGGCGAATCAATTTTTCGATTTTTTCTTTATTTTCCGGTGTCCTAGGGTTGATACCCCAAAACTTCATAGGGAGTGCTATATTTTCATATACGGTAAGTCTTTCCAACAGGTTAAAACCCTGAAAAATCATACCGATTTGCTTCTGTAACTGACGAAGCTGTTTCTTCTGGTGGGTATCTACCCAGGTGCCATCTACTGTGACACGGCCTGCATCGTAAGGTTCCAGTCCATTTATCGTACGAAGCAGGGTGGATTTGCCGGCACCGGATTGGCCGATAATGCCGTAGATACTACCATCCTCTATAGACAGAGAAATTCCTTTCAGAACTTCTGTGTCCTGGAAGGATTTCTCTACGTGATCGAATGAGATCATTTATTATTGTGGATCAATAAAGGAAGGAATAACCGAACCTTTATATGTCTCCTCAATATACTGTTTTACTGCATCGGACTGGATTGCTTTGATGAGTGCTTTGGATTTCTCGCTTTCTTCTTCACCCTGTCTTACTACGAAGAAGTTGGTACGACGTACGCTGGTTTCATCATCGAACTCTTCGATGTCCAGTGCAGGATGTTTGCTTGGCAAATCAGCGCCAAGTGCATAGTTACCATTAATGGTAGCTGCATCTAAATCAGGCAGTGCCAGTGGCAGGCTTGCTGCTTCCAAAGTAGTGATCTTGAAGCCCTTTGGATTCAGTTCTGCATTGTTCACGATGTTTTCTACGCTCTTGTCTTCTGCGAAAGTACCAAGACCTGTGAGAAGGCCTTTCTGTACTAAAAGGTTCAAGCCTCTTTCTGTGTTTTCAGGATCATTCGGAATACCGATTTCTGCGCCTTCCGGAATCTCGTCTAAAGAAGTGTATTTTTCAGAGTAGATACCCATTGGCTCGATGTGTACACCAGCGATAGCTGCCAGGTGAAGACCTGCTTCCTCGTTCTGCTGATTTAAATAGCCCAGTGTCTGGAAGTAGTTAGCGTCTAATTCACCCTGCTCTAAGGATGTGTTAGGCAGTACATAATCTTCAAATACTACTGTCTCCAATGTCCAACCATCTTTTGCAAGCTCTGCTTTTAATGCGTTGTCTAAGATGTCTGCATGTGGTACAGGGTTTGCACCTACGCGGATAACCTTATCTCCGTCTGCAGGAGCTGCTTCCTCTGCTGCTGCCTCAGTAGCTGCTTCTGTCTGAGCTGCAGTGGATACCTGCGCCTCGTTTGCGGATTCTGTGCTGGCTGCTTTACCGCATCCGCCAAGTACGGAAATCAGTAATGCGCCAGTCACGAATAATGCTGATAACTTTTTCATAATTTTTTCCTCCCTATTTCTCGTGTTCTCTTTATTTCTGTTTTCCATGTTTTGTATTATGGCACGGAGGAAACTATCTGTAAAATTGTAAATTTTGATATGTGTTATCGATTGAATTGATAACGCAGTTATTTTACCGTAACAGATGCCAAATATTTCTTCAGCTCTTCTACGTACTTTTCTCCCATCTGGGAAAGAACGGCATTCTTCTTGGTGAGGTATCCTACGTGCTGTACGGTGTTGGTATTCTCTTCATCCTCCGCAAACGGCACTACGATGTAGTCTTCGCCATTCAGTTCTTCCGAGATGATACCGGAGCACAGGGTGTAGCCGTTTAGGCCTACCATGAGATTCAGCATGGTGGCTCTATCTCTGGTCTTAATGGTCTGGGGGTATACATTCTCATTGAGGATTTCCTCTGAAAAGGTATAGTCGCCGCCTTCATCCTGCTCAAACGATAAACACGGATAAGGCTTCAAGTCCTCCAGGCTGATTTTCTTTTTCTTTGCAAGCGGATGTTTGTAATACAAATAGACATAAGCGTTGCAATCAATCAGGGGATGGAATTCCAGCTCCTGCTCTGCAAACAGCTTCTTCAGGGCTTTCTCATTGGCCTCACTGACATAAAGCACTCCGATTTCACTTTTCAAAGAGCCCACATCCATGATGACCTTGCGAGTTTGGGTTTCTCGGATGGCGAACTCAAACTGATTCACATCATACTGCTTAGCCATCTCTACAAAGGCACGTACCGCAAAGGAATAGTGCTGTGCAGACACACCAAATTTGCGCTTATAGTTTCCCTCTACCTGATACTTTTCCGACACCTGGGTATAGTGGTGGTAGATATTACGGATATCATTTAAAAACTCCTCTCCCTCGGGAGTCGGTGTCATACCCTTGTGGGTTCTCACAAAGATGGTAATGCCGTTTTCTTTTTCCAATTCCTGAATAGCGCTGGTCAACGTAGACTGTACGATAAAGAGCTTCTCTGCTGCTTTATTCATAGAACCGCACTCTGCGATGGTCAGTGCATATCTTATTTGTTGAAGTGTCATATTTACCCCCGTTAATCAAATCATTTGATAACTCATATCATACCATGAAAAAAGGAAGGTGTAATCACCTTCCTTTGGGGTTTTATAGATAATGTGCTCTCAGCTCATCGCCGGAGATTGGGCTGATGTAGCTAGGTGCGATGTCCAGTACAGTCTTGGCACCGGATACGCCTTCCTGATTCAGGCGGTATGCAGCTCTAGCATAAGCTACCAGGACAGAGCCTGTGAAGTCCGGATTAGAATCCAGTTTCAGGCTGTACTCGATTACATGGGTATTCTCGCCAGTAGTTCCTGTGTAGATCACAGAACCGCCATGAGGTAAGCCCTTGTGATCACAATCCAGTTCTTCCTGGCTGATGAAATGTACTGTAGTATCGTAATCTGCAAAGTAGTTAGGCATGGTCTTGATTTCCTGCTCGATGCGAGCCTTATCTGCGCCCTCTTCTACTACTACGTAGCACTCTCTGGTGTGTTTTTCTCTAGTAGTGAGTTCAGGATTCTTGCCGGCACGTACTGCTTCAAGAGCTGCAGGTACAGGTACAGTATACTGTCTAGCATCTACGACACCTTCGATGCGACGGATGGCATCGGAGTGCCCCTGGCTGACGCCTTTGCCCCAGAACGTATAGTCCTTGCCACCTGGCAGAACAGAGTGTGCATATACACGATTCAGGGAAAACATACCTGGATCCCATCCACAAGAAATGATACCGATTTTGCCACCCTTTTTTGCTGCTGCATCTACATTGGCAAAATGCTCCGGAATACGTGCGTGAGTGTCGAAGCTGTCAATTACATTGAAGTCTGCCGCATACTTTGGAGTCATCTCCGGCAGGTCTGTAGCACTACCGCCACAGATTACAAGGACATCGATGTCGCCCTTTTTGCTTGCCAAATCATCTACATGAAATACAGGTGCTCCTGTCACAGTCTTTACAGTGCTTGGATCTCTACGGGAAAAAACTCCCACCAGTTCCATATCTTCTGCAGCGCATACTGCTTTCTCTACGCCGCGTCCTAAATTACCATAACCTAAAATACCGACTTTCATTCTGTTTCCTCCTTATTTGGGTTCATCTTAAAAGTGTAGTCCTAATTAGGAACACTATTATTTTCTACAAAAGAAATCATACTATTCTTTTCCGGTTAGCGCAATATAATTCCCTAAAAATTCATAAAAAAATACAGGCCCCGGTTGTCCGGAGCCCATAAAATAAATCATGATTTCTCATATTTGGATAGCAGGATTCTATCATTATCCAAAGATTCACCGGCCTGCATTTGGAAGCGATTCAGCAGATCATCTACTGTCATGCCCTCTCTCTCAGATCCGGAGACATCCAGTACAATCTTGCCTGCATTCATCATTAGGGTGCGATTTCCAAGTTCCAAAGCCTGATGCATGTTGTGGGTTACCATGAGGCAAGTGATGCCACGCTCTTTTACAATGTCCTTTGTCAGCTGCAAAACTTTTGCTGCGGTACCGGGGTCCAGTGCTGCAGTGTGCTCATCCAAAAGCAAAATCTTTGGAGTCACCATGGTGGCCATCAAAAGGGTCAGTGCCTGACGCTGTCCACCGGATAATAGTCCCACAGGGTGCTTCATTCGGTCCTCCAAGCCCATATCCAGCTTGGATAAATGCTCTCTAAAAAGCTTCTTTTCTTCCTTGGTGATGCGTTTAAAAAGCGCCGTGTGCTTATTACTTGCTCGCAAATACGCCAGCGCCATGTTTTCCTCAATGGACATATGGGGTGCGGTACCCATCAGCGGGTCCTGAAAAAGATGACCGATTTCCTGACTTCTGCGATGCTCTTTGGTAAAGGTGATATCTTTTCCATCCAGATAGACTCTACCTTCGTCCACATAGAATGCACCGGTAATGGCGTTAAACAAGGTGGACTTGCCGGCGCCGTTGCTGCCAACAATGGTGGCAAAATCCCCCGGGGCCATATGAAGAGATACGTCGGATAAGGCTACTTTTTCATTTACTGTGCCGGGATAGAAGGTCTTGGAAATGTGCTCTAGTTTAAGCATGTTCTTCCTCCTTTCCCTTTGCGCCAATGCCGTATTTTCTCTGATAGAAAGCGGCTTTGGTCTTCAAATATGGGGCTGCAATGGCAATGGTTACGATGATGGCACTGGTAAGTTTCAGTGCTTCAGCCGGCAGGTTAAAGCGAAGTGCCACTGCCACGATGATACGATACAGGCAGCTACCGATTACAACGCCGATGGCACGTTTGAACATACTACCCTTTTTGATCAGACTTTCTCCAATCATAAGGGATGCCAGTGCGATGGTGACCTGACCGGTACCAAAGTTGATATCACAGGATTTTTGGTACTGCGCCATCAGGGAACCTGCAAGGGCTGTTAAGGAACTGGCCACTGCCAGACCTACTGTAATGGTAAAGCCGGGGTTGATACTGGAGGCTTTTACCATATAGGCGTTATCCCCGGTAGCTCGTATAGAAAGGCCCAGGGTCGTATTTAAAAACCAGTGAAGTAAGCCACAGATGATCAGTACGATCACTACTGCCATCACCATTTTATACAGGTCTTTATACACCGGTGATGCGCTAAGGTTCTTCGCCATGCCAAAGATGGTGTTATTGCCAAACACATTCACTTTGGAAGAATTGCCCATGACGAAAAAGTTAATGGTATACAGTGCGGTATTTACGATGATACCTGCCAGAATGGATTGAACTCCCAGCTTTGTCTGTAAAAACGCAGTAATGAGGCCAGATAAAACTCCGGCCCCAATAGAAGCGAATATAGCCAGGAAGGGATGTCCTGCAGTGGTGACGATGGCCCCCACTGCGCACCCTAAGGTGAAACATCCGTCCGTAGACAAATCTGCGATATTCAGTAGTGAAAAGGAAATGAATAATGCCAGTGCCACAAGGCCGTAGATACATCCAAGCTCTATGGCTGTGATAAACACGGAGGCATTGAAAATACTTGCAAGCATGTAGCTTACCCCCAACTTTTTATTTTACGCTTCTAACCCTTATTCGAATTCTTCTGCAGTCTTGGTCTCTTTCACTTCAGAGCAAAGGTCCTTAAACATACCATAGTCTAATTCCAGTGCTGCTGCAGTTTCGATATTTACGGTAGCGATACCGTTGTCTAAGAGCTGTACCGGTACTTCTGCAGGATTCTTGCCATTTACTAAGATGTCTGCAATCATGTCTGCTGTAACCACACCAAGCTGTGCATAGTTTACACCATATCCACAAAAAGCACCGTTTAATGCGAAACTGTCTGCACCTGCATAGTGAGGAATTCCTGCTTCTAGGAATTTCTCATAGATGGAAAGCTCTGCTGTCATGATGGTGTTGTCGGTAGGTGTGAATACTGCGTCCACCTGAGAAGCTACCAGGGCTTCTGCAGCCTGAATGACTTCATCGTTGGTGGTGCCGGTTTTCTCTACGACTTTCACGCCTTTTTCTTCGCAGTATTTTTTTGCATCTGCGATAGGCTGTTTAGAAGCGTCTTCACTGTTATTATACAGTAAACCAACAGACTGAATATCCGGATTTGCTGCAAACATTAAATCCATCACTGCTTTTGTATTTAAGGCATCGCTGGTTCCGGTAATATTGCTTCCAGGAGCATCCAGGCTTGCCACAAGGCCTGCGCTGACAGGATCGGATACTGCGGAGAATACCACAGGAATCTGATTATCTTCTGTGGCAGACTGCATAATCATGGCTGCCGGTGTAGCGATTGGCACGATGACATCTACGCCATCTGCGATAAAGTCGGAAGCGATCTGATTTAAGGTAGTAGCATCTGCCTGACCATTGGAGAGACTAACTGTGAAGGTCACACCCAATTCTTCGCCTTTTTTTGCCAGTTCCTCTTCGATATTTTTTTCAATCTGATTCAAAGAAGCATCATCTACGAACTGTGCGATACCTACTTTGAATTCTTTGCTGCCGGTAGCTACTGCATCACTTTCTTCTGCCTGACCTGCTTCTGTAGCAGTCTGGGTCTCATTGCTACCGTTGGTTGTAGCTGTTGCTCCACCACATCCTGCTGTAGCTACTACTACAGACATGGATAACATCATTGCCATCAGTTTCTTTTTCATAATTGTTTTCCTCCTTAAACTTGGTTACCCCGGCATAAAAATCGCTTCGCGATGGCCGGGTCTACGTCAGCATCGGAGATGCTGACATTAAAAAACGCCCCACGAATTCATCGAATTCATGAGACGCTAATTACAAAAAATTATGCGCGGTACCACTCAATTTGGTATATACCCACTTTTTCCATGTACCATCATACATGCCACCTTGGTAACGAGTGTGGTTCTCGTCGACGCCTAATCACTTACGCTTTCGGGCCGCCCTCGAAAGGCCATTCACTTTCCTACTCCGTACTGCAATCCCACCACCTGCAGCTCTCTGTCCGTCCTCTGGAAACCTACTTCTCTTTCTCAACGGTTTTGTACTTGTTTAATTATCTAGTACTTTAAACCAGTGAAGTAAAAAAGTCAACTGTTTTTTTAATTATTCCTTATTTCTGTTTCTTCTTTTTTCCTTCAGTTCAAGGCGTTGAGCATTCATAGCCTTCTTTAATTCCTCTAACTGCAATTTAAACTGTTCGGATTTCATGCCCGGGTTACCCAGCATCAGGTTACGCATGAAGAAATCCTGCACAGATGCCTGCTTCATCCAATATATACGATAGCGCAACTGTTCCCTGGTGCCAAACGCAGACTCGGTAGCTTTCTCCTTTGCAGCAACTGCTGCCTCTGTAGCTTTTTCTCTCGCGGTAACTGCCGCCTCTGTGGCTTTCTCTTTCGCGGTAACTGCCGCCTCTGTGGCTTTCTCCTTCGCAAGGCTGGCTGCTTCCGCAGCGGTCGTAGCGACTTCCTTGGCTACCGTCAAAGTGTCGGCGGCTGCTTCTTTCGCAATAGTAGCTGCTTTCGCTGTAGCTGTTCCTGCAGTGCTTGCGATTTTCTCCGGGATTTTCTCCAATTCCTTGGCCAGTTTTTCCATGCGGACAAGTACATTACGCAGATCAATGGCTGCTTTAAAGGACATACCAAAGTCTACTGCACATAAGAAAAACAAGATATTAGTCATGGGGCCCAAAACCTGTTCCGGTATCAAGGCAATGAGTTTCTTCATGCCGGGATGCATCAGTACATCCATAAGAACAGTCATAACGCCCCAGGCCACCGATGCTTCGAAGCAGATGTAGCCGTGGAAATTCAAGAACTTTCCTTCATAATCCCAGTATCTGACTTTGAATAAGGCTTCCATCAAAATACCGGTTACCAATTCCAATATGGTGGCGCCGAAGAATCCCGCAATAAATACCCAAATCAACTGATGCTGGAACGGTGCGGACACCACCATCATCATGACACCTCCACATCCATACAAGGGCAGAAATGGACCTCTCATAAAGCCCCTGTTTACAAAGTGTGGTGGCTTTTCCTGGATGGACACGTAGAAACACTCCCACACCCATCCAAAGAAGGAATAAAAGAAAAAGAAAAACATCCATTGTGCGATGGTGTAGCCATAGGGCAATGGAATACTTGGCATAGCTCCTGACATCATAACTCCCCTTTATTTTTTCTGACGATACACCAGTAACGTCAGCCACAATTTTCCTTTTTTATTTTCTGATGCGTGGCCGGTATAGATAAACTTTCCAAAGCCACGGACGGATACTGCATCATCCGCCTTTAAGATATAGCTATTGCTTTCGCAAAGTCTCCCATTTACCCGGACTTTGCCTGCTCTGAAATACTCTAAAGATTCACTGCGAGATAAATTATACAATTTGGAAATACATCCATCAATTCGTTCGGAAGACACCAAAACCCGCTCTTCTACCGGTGCTTCCTGGGCAAAAGTCTTGTTTACAGCCTCTTTGGTTCGAATCTGGGTATGTTTTACTTTATCCAGGCTTTCTATCAAAAAAGGTGCAATGGTGTCTGTGCAATACACATACCCCACATTGTCCTCTACGAAAATATCTCCCAGACAGCTTCTATCAATTCCCAGATTCATCAATGCACCAAGGAAATCCCGATGGGAGAATTTGTCCGCAAACTTCTGCATCAAAGGTCGCATCTCTAAGAGCACAATGGGATACTCCACTTCATAACCGAAGTCTTCCGGATTTCCAAACCGAATCATCTTTCGTATACAGTTTTCATTGCCGCCAAACAGTTCATAATGCTGGCTACCTAATTGTCTCTGAATAGCAAAAAAAGCATCCTGATCCGACTCCCCGAGGAAATCAGAGAACGTAAAGACGTTCTGCTGATAGCTTCGGTTTGCCAAATCCAGTAAATGCTTTTGCATCATTTCTACTTCTTTGCTTGTATCTGCCAAAATCAGTCTGCTCTAATCTTTCCGATTGCTTAAGAAAAGCTAATCACTTCTTCTTTTGGTGCTACTGTTTTTTCCAGACTTTCTGCGTGTAAAACAGGGCCTTCTCCCTGATACTGTGGGAAGAATTCACGTTTTACGGTAGCTGTCACTTTCACCCAATCTCTTGGTTTTAGTTCATCCAGCTTCTCATAGCGGCATACATAGCCTAAGAAAGTCATATCTTCGGCGCAGCAAGTCATAGCCATGCGGCCCGGTACGAAATAGTTTTCCGGGAAGCCTTCCGGCTTTGCAACCATGGCGGTAAAAGTAACTCGCTTGCCTTCGTATCTTTCCAAATGATCCATGCAATCCAGATACCAGATGCCATAACCTTGATTATCCAATACGATAGGATCATCTTCTAACTTGTAAGGAAGGTCGTCTTCGAAGATCTCGGTGATTTCACCTTCTTCATTCTCCAGCACGATATCAGCAGCCGGATTGACTGCTTTCACGTTACGGCGATAGCCCGCCAGTTCTTTGGTCTCGATGCCATCGCAACGATTGAAGATAATCATCTCGGAAGCACGAACCATCTCAGCCAGAAGAGACTTCATATTGGTATAATACATGGGGAATGTGGACGCATCGATATTGGTAATCTGCTGCTCTACTTCCCAGTTAGACGGAAGTTTCATCTCTTTGGCATTCCACATGCCGTTCCACTCGATGATGATACGCTCTGCACGGTATCTCTTATCTAATTCAGACAGATACTCAGGCGTAAAATCTTCGAAATTCTCAATGACTACTGTCTCTGTTTTGCTTTTTTTCAGAAGGACTTCGTCGTATTCCACTTCTCCCTCTTCGCAGAGAATCAGTAAGGTCTTTCCTTTGATTTTGAAATAAGGCTGGTTCAGGGTAAAGGTAATGAATTCAGATTTACCACTCCCTAAAAAGCCATTGATAATATATACTGGTTTCATTTTACTCTCTATATGCGGGTCAACCGCTTTTTTTATTTCTCAAATAATGCGTTCAGGGCATCTGTTTTCAGGGATGCACCGATGACGCAGAACTTACCTGTTACATCAGGAGCACCTGCACGTACATTGCTCTCACCAGGTACATAATCGAAGTAAATCCATGTACCGTCTTCAGCAGGTACCATACCTTTTGCACGCAGTACCATACCGTATTTGTCATCATCTTCCAATGCTTCTAAGAAGCCTTCGATTTCTGCTTTGGTGTATTTTGCAGGAGTCTCGTATCCATAGCTGTCAAATACTTCGTCAGCGTGGTGATGTCCCTCGTGTCCATGGTCGTGGCAACCGCAGCTGCAGTGCTCGTCATGGTCGTGATGATGATGCTCGTGGTCATGTTCATCATGATCGTGGTGATGATGATGGTGGCAGCATTCGTCATCATCGTCATCGTCGTCGTGGTGATGATGGCAGCACTCGTCGTCATCGTCATCATCGTCGTGGTGATGATGGTGGCAGCACTCGTCGTCATCGTCATCATCGTCGTGGTGATGATGGTGATGGTGCTCAGCCAGTTTCATAACTTCAGCCATCAGTTCGGATTCAAGTTTCTTCTGGTCCTCGATGGTTTCAAGAATCTTCTTGCCATCTAATTCATCCCAAGGTGTGGTGATGATGGTAGCTTCTTTATTGTATTCACGAATCAGAGCTACTACCTGCTCGATTTTCTCCTGGCTCATATCGCCGGTACGGCTAAGGATAATGGTGCCGGCATACTGAATCTGGTTTACAAAGAACTCACCAAAGTTCTTAATGTACATTTTGCATTTAGAAGCATCTACTACTGCTACTGCACTGTTTAACTGTACTTCTACGTCTGTTTTTACATTTTCTACTGCTTTCATAACGTCAGAAAGCTTACCTACACCTGAAGGCTCGATGAGGATACGCTCTGGCTCATAGGTGCTAAGCACTTCCTGAAGGGATGTACCGAAGTCACCTACTAAAGAGCAGCAGATACAACCGGAGTTCATCTCTTTGATTTCGATGCCGGAGTCTTTCAGGAAACCGCCGTCGATACCAATCTGTCCGAATTCATTCTCAATTAGTACTACTTTGGTTCCGTTTAAAGCTTCACCTAAAAGCTTCTTAATCAATGTAGTCTTACCGGCTCCAAGGAAACCGGATACAATATCAATTTTTGTCATCTATATCACTCCTTCCATAAATAAACACGAAAAAGATGCAGGTAGTCATGACTACCTGCATCCCTATTTTGCACTTTAAAAGTGTTTCTGTCAAGTTGTGCGCGTTTCCGCTAAAGCACTAGTCTTTGAAGAATTCCATATCTTTATTCAGTTTCTCGGCAATCTTTTTTAGGTCGCCTGCAGAGCCTGCCAGAGTAGTAACGGTTGCAGATAATTCCTGCATGGAAGCACCGGTTTCTTCAGAGCTTGCTGCATTTTCTTCGGATATGGCAGACAGTGCACTCATGGTATCTACCACTGCATCCTTGGAGCTCTCGCAGGTCTCTGCGCCTTCGGAAATCTGTTTCACTCCATCTACGGTGCTGTTGATATCGCCCAGCATACCGTTTACTGCATTTAATGTTTCACCCAAAGCTACCTGCTGGTCGTTATTACCCTGACGTACATCTTCTGCTGCACCTACAGCAGCCTTTGCCTGCTGTAAGAGGGCATCCATGACACCACGGATTTCATCAGCCATAGCCTTAGAATCATCCGCCAGTTTGCCGATTTCTTCAGCTACGACTGCAAAGCCCTTACCTGCTTCACCTGCACGAGCAGCTTCGATGGAAGCATTCAGCGACAGGAGGTTGGTCTGTGTCGCGATAGAAGTGATGCCTTCTACCTTCTCGCTGATATTGTCTACTGCAGCCTGGGTTTGAGAAATGGTATTGGAGATTTCATCAATCTTCGCTGTCATTTCATTCGAGGACTCCTGCAGCTCTGCAAGGGATTTGCCGGATACTTCGGATGCTTCTTTCATCTTGCCTGCCAGGTCTGTCAGGCTTTCTGCGGAGCTCTGCACTGCTCCTACCGCCTCACCGATTTTTCCTACATTCTCAGTAGCATCCTGAATCTCATCTGCCTGCTGGGTAGCACCGGAGGCAATTTCCTGTACTGCATTGGCTACGTCTTCTGCAGTTCTGGA
This sequence comes from Lachnospiraceae bacterium, assembly GCA_015056765.1. Taxonomy (GTDB): domain Bacteria; phylum Bacillota; class Clostridia; order Lachnospirales; family Lachnospiraceae; genus SIG336. The sequence goes on along the minus strand of SVFQ01000007.1, from coordinate 90,376 downwards.
AATCTGCTCTGCCATATCAGAAAGTTCTTCTGAGGACTTCCCTACATCACTGGCAGATAGCTTGATATTGGAAACGATGTTATCCAAAGTAACGATTACGGAGTTGGTGGCTTTGGAAATCGCACCGAATTCATCTTTTCTGGCATCATATTTCTCAACCTGTACGAAACGTCCATCAGCTAATGCTCCTAAAGACTCGCTAACAGCCTGTACAGGATCTGTAAAGCTCTTTGCCATCATAATAGAAAGTGCAATGGCAATAATAACGAGAATCACACCGATTACGACTACGGTCATAGCAGAACGTCTAGCCGGCTCCATGATTTCTTTATCCTGTTTGGATACAACGACTGTAAATTTAGAGATTGGCTCTTTCACCCATGACATATAGGTAAGATTACCGCTAAATTCAGCTGTACTAATACCATTGGATTCCGTAGAGGCTACAAAGTCAAACGAACTCAAATCATATGGCTCATCATCCGGGCTGATTTCAAATTGCGCATGGGCAGCCATCATACCTGTAGCATCTGTGATATAACCATCTGCAACATTCTCTGCCAAGAAGTTATGCAAATTATTCAGGTCATAGCTTCTCTGAAGTGTACCAATAATCTGATGTCCCTCAGCAGAAAAGATAGGAACAATCATAATCACGATACGATTGCCAGCAGATTTACTTACGACGATTTCGGACACCTGTGGTTGTCCCGTGGCGATACAATCCTGAAAATATTTACGATCTGAGATATCAGCCAGCTCCTTACGATCTGTTCTCAGAAGCTGCTTACCACTTGGCAAGCTCAAAATACAACTTTTGTTCCCATCATTGATACTGTCATTCAACAAATCCATGGAATTCAGCATAACTTCATCCGGAATGGTCTGTCCCGCCGTACCCTGGGTAGTCAAATAGGACTCCGTACTGGGTGCGCAGGCCACTGCTTGCAACGAGGTAATATTCTCCTCAATTACACTTGCAAACATTCCTTCCACGGACTTGGCTTGCGCTGATAACAAATCCAGCGCATCAGACTTTGCTTTGCTTGTGGATGTGTTGTAACTGATAATAATTGCAATAATAAGCGGAACAGCGGCTACTGCTGCCATTATCACTATCAGTTTTGTTTTAATACTGTCTTTTAAGCTAATTTGCGATTCTTTTTTTGTTACTTGTGTCTTTTCCCCTTTTGCCATGGTATGCCTCCTTTTTTCTTTTCAATTTTTCCAACTCATATACAACGCAAATTGGCAAGCCTTTATAATAAAATTATAAATGTAGCGTTTTTTTCAGAAAACGTTTCTTTCACATTTTTAAGAGAAATTTTATACTTCCGTTTCCATCCTCTTTAATAAAAAAGAAGGCTCGAAAGCCTTCTTTTTAAGCAATTTCTCTTGTGATATTTTTAATCCAGCTTTTGTTCCGATAATGATGGATGGCAAAAGGCATCTTTGCAAATTCATCGGTACACATCAGAATGTATACGATTAATGGCGGAAGCTTCAGTACAAAAGCGCTGATAAGCCCCAGCGGTACCGCAAAGCCCCACATAGTGGCGATGTCCAGAATCATACCGTACTTACTGTCTCCACCGCAGCGAAACAGGGATGCAATCAAGACTGTGTTGATAATCTGTCCCATCTGGTAGACGCAGTTGATATACAGCATGATGATCAGGTAGTGCGCGGCTACCGGTGTGATTTTCACAAGTCCCGGAATGATTGGGCTGATCAGAGCCAGTACCAAACCGGAGATGACACCGGAAAAGATAGACACTCTCATAATAGAAGAAGCATCCTTCTCTGCATCCTGCAGTCGATTCTCTCCGATTTCCTTGCCTAACATAATAGATGCTGCTGCCGAAATGCCAAAGCCTACTACGGTTACCAGGTCTCTGGCCACGGATACCACAGAATTTGCCGCTACGATATCCGATCCCAGATGTCCCATGATGATAGAGTTCATATTAAAGGCCAGTCCCCACATAGCATCGTTGATGAATGCAGGCAGCGAATATCTGACGAAATCTCGCACCAGGGCTCCCGGAATGCGAAACATTTCCAGCACATTTCTGGGCAAGTCTTTCTGGCTAAAGAAGTCTATGAGACACACCACCATACCGATTCCGTTGGCAATGGAAGTGGCCAGTGCTGCACCGGCAATTCCCATTTCCGGGAAAGGTCCAAGGCCGAAAATTAAAAGTGCATTTAATACTACGTTGATAAGAAGTGTGGCTACGGAAATACCTGTAGAAAACTTCACTCGTTCAATACTTTTCAGTATGGTCATATAGGGCTGCGTCACACCCATAAAGATATAGGCAGGGGCCACATAGCGTAGGTATACCGCCCCTGCTTCCTGCAGCTCCGGTACATTGGTCCAGATGGCGATGACATGCTGTGGGATGAAAAAGGCAAGTAACGCCACAATAACCGTAACAGAAAGGGATATGATTAGTCCGATACCAAAAATCTTGGAAATAACCTTATTATCTTTTTTGCCCCAATACTGGGATGCCAGAATCGTCAAAGCGGAGTTCAGTCCAAAGAACAGTACGTATAATAAAAACATCACCTGTCCTGCCAGACTGGATGCAGAAATAGATGTCTGATCCACACGTCCCAGCATCACCACATCTGCCATACCTACGGCTGAGGATATTAAGTTTTGAATCACGATGGGGATTACAAGGACAAATAGTTCGCTGTAGAATCCCGGTCTTGCTGCTAATAATCTCTTCATGATACGCTCCTGGATGGACTAAGTTTCTGCTGTCCACTCCGAACATCGTAACATAAAAAAAGAGCTCCGAGAAGGAGCTCTTTCAAAGTTTTTAAATAAACTTCACTGCTGTGCCATATGCCAAAACTTCAGCAGCGCCCTGCATTACAGAGGAACCGCCAAAACGTACACCTACAATTGCGTCAGCTCCCATTGCTTCTGCTTCATCTACCATACGTTTCGTAGCGATTTGTCTGGCTTCAATCAGCATATCGGTATACCCTTTCAGCTCGCCGCCTACTAAGGTCTTCATACCTGCCATAAAATCCTTACCAAAGTTTTTAGACTGTACCACGGTGCCTTTTACTACACCAAGTACCTCAAAGTTCTGTCCCGGAATACTCTCAATACTTACTAGCTTCATGTTCTTCTCCTCCATCTATTTCCTTTAATCTTTGTGATAACGCAATACATACGCCTACGATCATAGCCCCGAAAATCGCTACCGTAATGACGATGAGCAAAATCGGCGTACTTGGGTCTACTACCTTTGACCAAAACATCAAGATAATCATGGCTGCCATAAATAGAATACTAACGATTGCCGCGATAATGGGGCCTCGTTTTTTCTTCTTAACGTCTATCTGGTTGATATCCATAAATCTGACGCCTCCTTTCTCCAGGCGCTTCATATCTTCCAGGTATTTATCTGTATTGAGTCCACTCAAGCCTTCGCCACTATCGATGATTTCCTTACATAATTCAGAAAGCACATCCATGTCCTTTTGTCTCTTCGCGAATTCTGTGATTCGCATTTCCAGACAATTACTTAAGGTAAGTTCATCCTTCTGTAATTTTAGAATCTCCTCAATGGGAACTTCCAATCTTCGAAGTAGCTTGATTTGATTCAGCACTGCTACATCTTCCAGTGTGTAGTCACGATATCCGTTTTCCGAATTACGACCGGGATGAATGAGTCCTTGGTCCTCATAGAATCGGATATTTTTCTTCGTGATTCCCACCAGCTCTTCTACCTGGTTGATTTTCATAACGCCTCCATAAAAAGACTTGTTACAAAGATTTGGCCTTATCTTTGTCTCGAATATAAACCTTCCACAAGATGGAAGGTCAACACTTTTTTCAAAAAAAATCTAATTATTTTTATTATCACGAAAAAAGCTCCGGAAATCAATCCGAAGCTTTCTATCAAACTGCAGCAACAATCTTACCTTTGCCACTTTCTTTTGCTTTATATAAGAGCTCATCTGCACTGGCAATAATATCTGCCACAGACTTGCTATCTGTGATGCAGGCGACACCTCCGGAAATATGAATCGGATAAGGGCCACCACTAATTGTTAATTTCAGATTTATCTTTTCAAGTTTCTTGGCTGTCTCCGGTACATTTCTGGTAGAAAGGAAAACGAATTCATCTCCACCGTAACGGTAAATTTCTAAGTCATTAAAATACTCTCTGAACAGAGACGTCACACGAAGCAGCGCATCATCTCCTGCCTTATGACCGATTCCATCGTTGATTTGCTTGAAGTTATCCACATCCACGATAGCAATACTTTTGATCATGTCTCTATGTTCTACCGCGAATTGGTCCATAGCACGGCGGTTATTCACACCTGTCAGGCCATCACGGATAGAAAGCTGTTCCAACTTGTGTTCCATGTAGGCGTTGTCATACATGGTAAAATAATTCTTCAGTATGATAAGGCAATCCACCATGGTAAAAATGATGATATTGATGATGCTGGCTGTAAAACGTCCCGCCTTAAAGGCGCTGAGAAAGCACAGGTATGTCCCTGCAAGCGTCACCACGGTCATCGTATAAAAAGGATTCAGATTTAAAAATACCGAAATCGCCATGATGACCGTAGCTGCCACCCAGTATCTGCCGCCGTGGGTCACATCCAAAGTGGTAATGGCCAGGCCCCACGCCACGATAAACGCAAAGTAAAAATATCCAATCACCGATAATCTCACATTGGTACGGAAATTATCCTTTTTCTCCGCATATATCAGGGCCACATCTGTAAGAATGGATACCAGGGCAAGAGCAGCATATAAGCTCATATAGGCAATCATTCTTGGATTTTCATGATTATAATCAAAGTAGCCGAAAACCAACATGAAGATTTCCATGCCGGAAATGAAACGAAGAATCGTGTGTTCATGCTTGGCGGTTTTGCCATACTGCATGCGCACAAAATCCCTAGTGGAGAGGAAGTCCTCTCTGGAAAATTGATATTTATGATTTACACTCATTCATACACTCCCAGAAAATCACGTCACCTGAAACTCAAACATTATAACATAAAACAGGAGGCAAATGCCTCCTGTTTTATTATCGTTAGTATCTATTGTGTACCCGTTCTGCAAAGCACATCATATCCTTTACAGTAATCTTAGTACCATCATCCAGGATGGCAGTACCGGACAGCTTACCGAATACCTGATGTTGATCAGAGACAATGACTTTGAAGTCCATCTTGGCAGCTCTATCTAACACCGGCACGAAATCCATCTCGAAGCGACCGTCAGAAGAAGTGAACTTCCAGGGCTTCATATAAGAATCTTCCGGAATATGGAAAGTGACATCATCTAACTTGTGGGCTATGCCGTCATAGAAAAGGATATTTTCTGTTGCGGCGCTGGTATTTCCAAAGCCGTATCCGATGTTGAAGCCAAAGGTATGGCCATCGATATCCAGGTTACCGGAACCCCAATTCCAGGTATTATCATAAGTCCAGACACCGCGGCCCCAGTCCAAGGTACCGAAGTCTGTTTTCGGGTCCAGTTTGTAAGTCTTACCATCGAAAGTGGCTTCTCCGCTGGCTCTCATGCAATTGATTTTCTGATTATAATAGAAGGCATGTTTTTTATCCCAGGGTGTAGCAATCACCATAGTATCCATATCCGGCTGCGCTAAGGTGATGTCGCAGGTAAATGGCTTCCCTTCATAGAAATCTTCGAAGTTACAGGTGATATGGCGCTGATGGTCACCTAAGGTAAAAGCCATATTTAAGCGACCTTTCTGATAGCGAATATCTCCCTGAGAGGAGTTCTCCGGAAAGTACATTTTCCCCATAGGAAAGACATCCAGGATAGTCTCTGTATGCTCCCAAGGCTTCTCGCCAAACTCCAATAAGGAAACGGATTGCAAACCTACATAGCCATCGTCTGATAGCGTAAAGGCCAAAGCGAAGCCTTGACCCATTACCAAATAGTAGTCCCACTCCTTGATACGGAATTTTGGCGCTCTGATCATGGACCTTTTGTAATCCCAAATCTGACTTCTGGCCCATCCGGGTTCCCCGATTTCCCCCTGCAAGTCTAAGAGCAATTGCTTTTGCGTAACCTCATGGTTTCTCATATTTGACACCCTCCCTTTTATTTTTTATTATAATACGGAAAACACACCTAGGGGGATATGACTATGAATAAAAGCGCTTTAAAAGGAATTGTTGTAACACTTTTGATTTTGGTTTGTTTAGGGGCGGCATTTCTCGCCGGTACCAAACTAAATGGGAACAAAAAGAGTGCAAGTTCACTGGAGGGAAAAGGCTACGCATCCGGTGAAGAAGCGATGCAGGCATTTGCCGAAGCATTTGCATCCAAAGACATAGACGCTATGTATGCCACTTGCGCATTGGATAGCTACGTCGATCACATCGATTATGAAGAGATGATGGAGCAATACGGAGCTTACATTCCTACACAGAAGTTCTTATCCGGTAGCGATGAGACCAGCCGCAAAATCAACTTGGAATTACGCAAAAATGAGTTATCAAATCTTTTTTATTACATGTATCTGCATATCGGTACGGAGGAAGATTCTAAGGTTATGGATTTGATGACACTCAGTCTCAAGCAGAATGATCCGGATGAAATACTGGATGCGTTAAAAGGGCCTGAAGCGGTAGAAACCATAACACTGGACAAAGTCGTACCTGCTAAAAAATACGGATCCACATCCGGAATGAAAAAAGGTCAAAAGAGTTTTGCAAAAGTCTTTGGTGGTGAAATCGAAAGCTACGCTGCAAGATTAGATATCGATGGCGAAGATTGGGTGCTGTTCGCAGACGTCATCGAATATGATGACAAATGGTACGTCCTTAGACCACACGGTTTTGGTGGCTCTGTAATGGGCTTACCAGTAAACTATGGTGGACTCGTAAGAGAAGACGCGATTGATAATTAAATAAAAACAATAAAACAGGAGGTCATATTTTTTGCCTCCTGTTTTTCATTTCGATATGATTTAGTAATTCTCTTCATGTACTTCGAAGTATGCCTGTGGATGTGCGCATACCGGACAGACTTCCGGCGCTGCCGTACCTACTACGATATGTCCGCAGTTACGGCATTCCCATACTTTTACTTCGCTCTTCTTGAAGACTTCCTGCATCTCTACGTTTTTCAGAAGTGCGCGGTATCTTTCTTCGTGATGTTTCTCGATTTCGCCTACCATACGGAACTTCGCTGCCAAAGCTGTGAACCCTTCTGCTTCGGCTGTCTTTGCGAATTCATCGTACATGTCGGTCCACTCGTAGTTTTCACCATCAGCTGCTGCCTTTAAGTTCGCTGCGGTATCACCGATGCCGTCCAATTCCTTGAACCACATTTTTGCGTGTTCTTTTTCGTTATCTGCAGTCTTCAAAAACAGAGCTGCAATCTGCTCAAAACCTTCTTTTTTTGCTTTGGAGGCAAAGTAAGTGTATTTATTTCTTGCCTGAGACTCGCCTGCAAAAGCCGTCTGTAAGTTTTTTTCAGTCTGTGTTCCTGCGTATTTGTTTGCCATTGTATAACCTCCTTAGTTTTCAAAATATCTTTCTATATTTTACCATTACCACGTCGATGTTACTATAGAGTTCACAGATTCTTCTTACATTTTTTAAAGCCCGGGATACACTCCCGGGCTTTGTCTGATTTAGAATTTACAGTTCAAGATTTCGGATAGAATCTGCTGTGCAACTTCATCCTTACTCATTAATTCCAGTTCGATTTCCTTGTTCTTCGTAATCATGGTGATGACATTGGTGTCCACACCAAATCCGGCGCCCGCTACCTTTAGGTTGTTGGCGCAAATCATATCCAGATTCTTAGATTCCAGCTTCTTGCGGGCATTTTCCAAAAGGTCTTTGGTCTCCATGCAAAAGCCGCACAGAATCTGGTTTTCTTTTTTGTGTTCTCCAAGATATTTGAGAATATCTTTGGTTCTGGTAAGGGGAAGGGCTAGATTTTCATCTGCATCACCCTTTTTCACCTTATCTTCTGCTACCACAGCAGGCGTATAGTCCGCTACTGCTGCTGCTTTGATGATGATATCCTGGTCTGCCGCTCTTTTCGTCACTTCCCTGAACATATCCTCTGCGGTGATAACATCCACCACATGAATGTATCCCGGCACTTCCACTTCCAGTGGTCCTGCTACCAGGGTAACCTCAGCCCCTCTTCCGGCTGCCACCTTGGCAAGGGCTACCCCCATTTTGCCGGTGGAATGGTTACTGATATATCGTACCGGATCAATGGCTTCCCTGGTAGGACCTGCCGTTACTAAGACCTTCATACCCTCCATGTCCTTTGGGCAAGCAATGGTATGTAGAATCTCCTCCAGAATCTGAGCCGGTTCTTCCATCCTACCTTTTCCAACGGTGCCGCAAGCCAAATACCCATCTCCCGGTGTGACGATGATGTAGCCGTCTTCCTCCAGGGTCTTTAGATTTCTCTGGGTAGCCGGATTCTCCAGCATCTTGGTGTTCATAGCTGGAGCGATGATTTTCGGGCAGGTGCAAGCCAGCGCTGTGGTTGTCAGCATATCATCTGCAATGCCATGGGCAAGCTTCGCGATGCAATTGGCTGTAGCCGGTGCGATGACCAGAACGTCCGCCTTGTCTGCCAGTGCGATATGCTCCACTTCCCATGGATGATTTCTGTCAAAAGTATCTGTCACGCATTTCGTATGGGTAAGGGATTCAAAGGTAAGTGGCGTGATAAACTCTGTGGCATTTTTCGTCATGATGACATCCACATTTGCATGCTGTTTGATGAGTTTCGACGCAAGGTCCGCTGTCTTATAGGCAGCGATGCCGCCTGTGACGCCCAATAATACATTTTTCCCTTTCAGCATAATAATCTCCTAAGCTCTACGAAGGATTTTGGATAATGCAAATCCAAGGCTACCTGCTACGATACAGCCTACAGCTGCTTCTACAGCTGCCTGTACCCCTACCATGGCAATGACAAATGCAAAAGGTGTAGAAGCATCGTATTTGCTCACAAGCCCCTGTACATACTCTGTATGATAGAAAAACAGACATAAAGAGGTCATGAAGAATACCGTGTTAAAAACAGGCATTAAAGCACCGGTAATGTAGTAAGATACCTGTTTTAATTTGCCTCTGTGCATTGCTTTGAATAAAAAGCTAACCAGTGCAGCATCTAAAAATCTAGCTACAACGGCTGTAAAAAATACCCCAACCGGGCTGATTGTGAAAAGTGTAGAAAGCATTCCGCTTGCGCCTGTAAGAGCACTGACAAAGCTATTCAGGCCAAATACAATACCGCAGATAATACCTGCAGTAGGGCCGATCAGCATAGCTGCCAAAGCAACCGGAACGGTTACAATCGAAATCTTCAGAAACGGTGTCGGGATTGTCCCTAGAACAGTGTTGCCCATGATAAGTACGATTGCGATCATGAGGGCAGTCTCCACCATGTACTGTGTTTTTGCGCCAAGTCCGACTGACTTCTCTCCTGTCTTGCGGCTCAGCATTTTTGAGTTTTCCATATTAAGTTCTCCTTAAATAAAAAGCTACCATTCAGATAAAATCTGATACAGCGCACCCTTACTATACCAATCCGCCCTAGGAAATGCAAGATGCTGCAGCAAAAAAGCCAAGGAACTTGTCCTTAGCTTTTCTAACTTTCTCTTATTTCTTTGTTAGGGGAATCGCTGCGATTCTGGCAAATTTAGCTTCCGGTGCTACATTATTATCTAACATGTTTGCAGATTCCTCTTTGCTCATAGCAATTTCGATTTGTTTCGGGTCAATCCCATTGACTTCCATGAACTGATCCAAGCGGATTGCCACGTAAGAGCCGCCCTCATCCAACATAATCATCTGAGCCCCCAGGTGTCTTGCCAAGGTGAATGTGGATTGGAAATTGCAAGGCTGTTTCTCTATCGCACCAATCAGGCCATACTTCATGTCTTCTGTGATAAAGCCATAGTGCTGCATCCATCCGGAGGCAATTTCTACATCAGTAAACACGTATAATGCAGGCACTCCTCCGAAATCCTTTGTGCTGATTAGCGGCTCACTGGTTGCCTTTTCGGCGTCATACTGTCCTTTGGAAAGGGCAAAGAATAGTACCGGACGATTGTATACTGCCTTCAGGAGTTTGGTATAAGGAGTCTGCCAGTCCCCCTGATTCTTCTTTGCTTCATTAAGCTGTGCTTTTAATGCTTCGATAGATTCTTCCTGATTGGAATTCGCGCCACTTTCCTGCTTTCCTTCGACCGGTTTCGGCTGAATCGGTCTGGCAAGCTTCATAGCGTCCTTAGTATTGAAGGTTCTACGAATAACTGTCTCAGCGTATCTTCGCATCAGATTTTCATCATCTACGATGGTAAAGAATCTCAGGAAGTTCGTCTGGTTGATCCATACAATTTGCATAGGTCCGTGGACGGTTTTACTCATGCCGCCTACAGAAAGAACGCCTCTTTCTTCCTGTAAAGAAGGGACCTTTGTAAAGTCATTGTATTTCAGGTACTCTTCCGTAATATCTTCCTCTGTTGCACCAGCCAGCATCGCATAGGACACCTTGGATATATGCTCTAAATCAGCAGATGCCATGTAGTTTGCCCATCCAAGCATGCCTTCCCAGCCATATCCTCTGGCTCCGATGATGACATCGTACTGATGCCACGGTCCTTTGGATAGATGATGCAGCTCAGCGATAAAGCTATCATCCTCTATTTCATATCCATTATTTACGTCTTTCTTTTTCAAGAAATCAAAAAACCCCATTGTTTTCTCTCCCTCTAATCACTTACTGAATTTTGGTCCAAGCAGAACGCTCCAGAGTATGACTCAGAACCTCTTCTTGTAACTTCTCTTCGAATTCCTCTTTGGTAACTTCTTGATTATCGATTTGATAATCCGGACATTTCACTGTATCGTCATTACCCAATTCTTCGCGAATAAAAAACTCGGAAAGGTATTCTTTCTCTCCGTTGCTATCATAATGATAGGTGTGATATGTGGTGGAGCCGCCGTAATCATACTCTTCTACCATGAGTCCATTATCCAAAGGATAATCAAAGCAAGTCATCTCGATGTTATCCATCATCCAGCACTCTAACACATCCTCTTTTTTATGGAACACGGCTACAAATCCCTGAGGCTCGTCTTCCATCTGGATAATCATTTCCTCTTCTCCATCTCCATCTAAATCCATGAGCAAATACTCATAGGTGAATTTGTCGTTTTTGAAGTCCGGCACAGGCCATGATTCCTGTGATTCATCCAGAACTGACTTATCTCCATCCAGGATTTTTTCAAAAGGTGTTTTCTCTGCTTCAATCACGGGAACTTTATTGGTATAGCTAAAGGTGAAGTTCACACCGCCGTCCATAGACTGCGTAGCGTAATGCTTTTCTTCCCCCATTTTGATGACCAGTTTTTTCGGCGCAAGTTTATTCATATTGATTCCGCCGCTCTCTTCCTTTTCGATGATTCCTCCGGAGGATTTCAATACGATTTTATCTTTTGAAATGGATTTCACGGTCAATTTATAACCCATCCCCTCAAAGATTACATCACCCTTGGTTAGTCCCACCAGGTCTTTTGGCTTCGCGTCATCTCCGCCCATTTCACTCCAGTAGCTTATGGTCGCAGTCAGAACCGGTATTTCCTGATCAGGCTTGGTCGACTCATCCAGCGTACTTTCAACCGTTTCTACGCTAGTTTCACTGCCATCCTCTATCGCTTTATCTCCACAGCCTACTAAAAGCAGCGCTGTAACCATAATCAGCAAGAGTCTTTTCATTTTTCTGTCCTTTCCTTATAGTTGATTCAAGCCTGTTTATTTTTTAACAAACCTTTATACTCTTAGTGTAATACCGCATCAAGCACACTACAAGCACTTTTTATTTTCCTATTGACGCGATAGGAATTAGATGTTATAGTTTGTTACAACAAAGAAAAGGAGTACGACGGATGAAAACAGGTTTCACCACAAACATGATGTGTATGTGTCGAATGCTATTCTCCCAGGCAGCGAATATGGCTGAGGGTATGGCTTACTTGTCGTACACCTCCTAACTGTAATATAAGTTGAGCCATTTGCCTGGGAGTATACCTCTCAGGCTTTTTTATTTCCTGAGAACACTATTAAACTATGCAAGCGAAAAGGAGATTGAAAAAATGTCAAACTACAAATTATGGAACGCACTCACCGAAGCAAAGAACTACAAATGGGTAGAGCTCTCCCATTCCCTCAACAACGAAAGTCCCTACTGGTCCGGTATTCCGGCGGGCTCTGTAGAACTGGCTAAGACAGTATGGGACTGGGGTAAACCGGAACTGGAATGCCTGATTCAGACTTTTAAGTTTCCGGGGCAGTTCGGAACGCATATCGATTTCCCGGGCCACTTTGCAAAAGGCAAAGACTTGTCTGAGAAATATGATGTAAATGATTTGATTTTCCCACTGGTAGTCATCGATATTAGTAAACAAGCAAAAGAAAGCCCCAGATATGCGGTCACTGTAGAGGACATCAAAGCCTGGGAAGCACAATATGGTCCTATCCCGGATGGTGCTTTGGTAGCCCTCCGAAGTGACTGGTATAAGAAGTGGCCGGATATCGACGCCGTAAGCGGTATAGATGCAGAGGGCCGCGAGAATGCGCCCGGCTGGTCCCTGGAAGCCTTAGAATACATCTACAAGGTCAGAAATGCTGCCGCAAACGGCCACGAGACTCTGGACACAGACTCCTCTGCTGTAGCCGAGGAACACGAGGATCTCATTTGCGAAAGATACGTATTAGAAAATGAGAAACTCCAAGTCGAGTTACTGAAAAACTTAGATCAAGTCACTCCAGCGGGCGCCGTTGTCATCGTCTCCTATCCACGCATCGAGGGTGCCACCGGACTCCCTGCCAGAGTGTGGGCCATCACAGAATAAGCGCGCAGCACTTCCTGCTGATGAAATTGCGCTACCTGTATACCAAAAAACATCGGAAACACCTAAATATCAGGATTTCCGATGTTTTTTATTTTTTTCTTCTCAAAATCTCTAATAAATCACAAAGCTATATTACTTAGATTTTCTCCACAGACTCAATCATGAGTCTTGCTGCGTTGATACGGCAAGCTACTCCATTTTCCATCTTGGGCCAATCCTGCAGGTAGATAGGAGCGCCTTCCAGCAGGGGATCCAGTTCCACTGTCAGTGTGATATCCTGCTGCCAGGTGCCGTTCGCTTTAAAGAAGCGAGAAAGGCCTATCTCCCAAGGCTGGCCGGTATAGAACTGGTCCGCGATTAACTTTCCATCTAAGTAGATGCGGCCGGAGTCTGCTGCCCAGTCAAGTACCAGGTAGGCTTCGTCAGCATTCTGCAAGCCGGAAATTTGAACTTCGTATTTCCGTTTTGTTCCGTTAGCCTCAAGTCCTCCTTTTGCACTCAGGTTCCTGAGCGTAATCTCTCCTTCTGTCACCACTGCCTCTCCCTCATACGCGGCAAAGGCCACATGGTCGATACGCAGTTTGTCCATCTGGGCTTCTTTTACTTTCACAAATCCTGTCGGAGCCTGTGGAAGGTCAGGCCAAATCTTGAACTGTGGCTTTTCCCCCGGGTTCAGGTGATAGTAGATGCGGATACCGCCCTTTTCATCCGGCACCACATCCCCGTTGGCGATGATGATATGGTCCTGACCTGCGATGGTCACCTTCTGTGCCTGCAGGGCCAATTCTTTTTTCAGTGTAATGATGGCTGTTTCCTGCAGTTCTCTATCCAGTACATAATTAGGCTTGATGCCATCTTTGATGTAGAATACTGCTGCCTTCTTTGGTCCATTCAGTTTGCACAGTGGTGTAGCATTGCAGCTTTCCAGGTAACCTTCTCCCAAATCCAAATGGAAAGGATAGAAGAAAAAGTCACCATCTACCACATCTCTACTGTCAAAGTGTGCTAATTCCTGTCCTTTTTCGTCATATGCTACCAAATCAGCCATAGTATGGCTTGCCATCTCATATCTTCTCTGATAGTTATTCACAAAGTAGAAACCACTGGCCTTGCCATCTACCATGGTATATCTTACTGCACTTCTAAAGGAAGTAAGGTCTTCCGGTTTCTCCGGATTCCCCGGCTGTGGTACATAGGACATCCGGCAGATCTGGTCTTCATAGTCATGGACAAACATAGCCAGCAATTTGATTTCTCTGTAGTTGTCATTCATCTGTCCATACTCGCGAACAGGCGCGTTGAAGTCGTAAGACTTCACGGGCAGGTCATTGGGATAGCCGGTCTCTTTGGATTCCTGCAAAGTGGTCAGTTTGCCTTCCGGATTGGTGCCGCCGTGGTACATGTAATAGCCCAAAAGGTTACAGCCGCTGCCCAGTTTCACCATGCTCATAGCTCCGATGTCTGTGCCTGTGGCGATGGGACGTCTGTGTCCTGTCACCTGCAAACCGCCGCCCAGTTCTGCTGTCAGATACGGGAACTTGTCCATATCAAAGGTAATGCCTACTCCAAGGCCGTGGTCAGAACCGATGTTGTGATCGTTTCTTTCTTTGGTAAAGACATAGTTGCCGCTTGGCTCAATCTCTGTGGTGCGCTGGTCCCAAGGAGCTTCGCAATAGCCACCCATTACCGGAATCATGCCACCTGTGACAGCGCCGCCCCATCCGGTGGCGGTATAAAACTCAGCACAGATACCCACTTCTTTGGCCAATGCCAGCAGATTCTTCATGTGGGTCTCCCCTACTTCGCCGCCAAAGCCGCCGCAGTGACCGTACTCATTTTCAATCTGTACCCCTACGATAGGGCCGCCGTCCTTGTGATAGAATCCTTTCGATTCCTCTGCCAGTTTGGTATAGTAGCGTCGCACCTCTTCCATGTATTCCGGTGCGTCACTTCTTAAATCAAAGTTTCCCGTCTTTGCCTTTTCCATCAGCCAATCCGGAAATCCGCCGTTACGCACTTCTCCATGAATCCATGGGCCTACTCGGAGCACCAGCTTCATACCCAAATCCGCAACTGTCTGCAGAAAGGCATGCAAGTCTCTATCTCCTGTAAAATCCCATTCTCCTTTTATCTCTTCGTGGTGAATCCAGATGCAATAACAAGACACCAGGTCCACCCCGCCTGCTTTCATTTTTAATAATTCCTCTTTCCAATCCTCATGAGGCACTCTGCTATAGTGGATTTCTCCCATCACCGGAAACCACGGTTTCTCGTCCACCATAAGGTATTGTTTGTTATAAGTAATATGAGAATTTCTCTCTATTTTCATACTTTTCTCCTATAAGATGACCCGAATCCAGTCACTCTGAATTCGGGTCATACGTTTACTTTGTACTTTCGCGAAGTGACACTTCATATTGTTTTAATGTCACGCTCTTGCCCTCTTTGCCTTCAATCATGTCGATTAAAGTCTTAGCTGCCACCGAGCCTAATTTCCGATCGTCGAAACTCAAGCTGGTAACAGAAGGATTGCTGTTCTCCAAAAGAGAGCTGTTATAAAAGGATGCCAGTTTCACTTTATCCGGAATATGGATTTTTTCACTGCGGCATCTTTCCAGAGTCTTTCCTGCGATAGCATCATCCATACAGATAATGCCGTCCACCTGCTTCCGGATGCAATCTTCGATGGCATTGTTGATACTATTGCTGTCATCTGCATCCAGGTAAACTAAATCCTCCTGCGCCGTCAGGCCATTGCTTTTGAAAGCATCCTGAAACCCTTCATAACGAACCTGCGTAATCATGTGGTGCTTAGAGCCACCAATCAAAGCAAGTTTTTTCAGTCCCTTGCTGAGCATCACATTGGTCATCTCTTTGCAAGCTGTGTAATTGTCATTATCGATTTGCACTAAGCTTTCGTCCAGGCTTTTTCCGATTACCACAAAAGGAATCCCTGTGGTTTTCAAGTAGTTTGCCAGCACGTCTTCTTTCATAGTTCTGGTCAAAATCACCCCGTCCACCTTATGGTTGGACACCAGTCTTTTGATATTGGTAAAGTCCTTGCCCGTAACAAGAGACACCATGATGTCATAGCCCATACGGGACGCGCTATCATTCATTCCCACCAGACATCTCTGGAAATACGGCATATCCACCAGTTCACAATCTCCCGGCCATACCACGCCGATATTATACGTGCGCTGGCTGGCCAATCCCTGTGCCATGGCATTTGGCTTGAAATTATGCTCTGCGATATAGTCTTGGACGCGCTTTGCGGTCTCAGCGCCGATTCGCCCTTTTCCGGAGATAACTCTTGAGACAGTTGTTTTGGACACCCCTAGTGCTTTTGCGATATCGTCAATTGTAAGTTTTGCATCCATAAGGTTAACCCTTTACAGCACCACCTGTAACACCTTCAACGTAGTATTTTTGTAAGAACATAAACAGTAATGTAACCGGAATAGCAATCAGTACACCACCGGCACAGAATCTGGTGAAGAATCCTTGGTAATCGTTGGTCCATACCCATCTTTGCATGGCAACGGCTACAGTATAGCTTGCTTCGTGACCAAATGCAACATAGCTGGCAAAAACAAAATCGCACCACGGTGCCATGAAAGCTACCAAAGCGGTGTAAATCAGGATTGGCTTTGACATAGGAATGGTTAAGGTGAAGAAAATTCTCGCACGGCTTGCACCATCGATTCTGGCCGCTTCATCCAGTGCTTTCGGGATGGTATCAAAGAAACCTTTGCATACATAGTATCCCATACCGGAGCTGGCTACCGATACCAGAATAAGTCCCGGTACAGCCCCTGCCTGGGTGAGTCCGAACTGCTTTAACAGAAAGTATAAGCAGATCATGGTTAAGAAGCCCGGGAACATGGATAATACCAGCCAAAATCTCATGAGGGCTGTTCTACCTTTGAATCTCATACGGGATAAGGCGTAGCTGACGCAAAGGATGACAATGGTCTGTAACACTGCAACAAATAATGCAATGATCAAAGTGTTCATATACCATTTACCAAACTGTGGGTACTCAAAAAGTAAGTACTTGTAGTTGTCTAAGGAAAAGTGCTTCGGTAATAAGTAGGAAACCATACCACCACTTTCTGTGGCATAGGATCTAAAGCTCTGGCATACCAGTCCTACGAAAGGAAACAGCCAGATGATACTGATGAGCACTAACACGATATATGCAATTACATTTCCAATGGTTCGTTTTAATTTATATGAGCTCATTATTGGAATCCCTCCTCATCTTTTACAGAAGGTAACATGTTATAACCAATCAAGGATGTGGTAGCTACTACGATGAATACCATAATACCGATTACGGCTGCCATCTTGTAGTTGGTGTCATTGACCGTCATCTTGTACAACCAGGTTACCAAGAGGTCTGTCGCGCCGGCGTTATTGGCCATGCTCATGGACTGTGGTTTACCCTGGGTCAGCAGGAAGATGACGTTGAAGTTATTGATGTTACCTGTGAACTGTGTCAGCAAGTAAGGTCCTGTTACGAAAAGCATGTAAGGAAGGGTGATGGATTTAAACATCTGGAATGGTGATGCACCATCAATCCTTGCGCTTTCATATAAGTCTTCCGGGATATTCATCAAAAGTCCTGTAGCAATCAGCATCAGGTAAGGAATACCAATCCAGATATTGACAACCAAAATCGTAATTCTGGAAAGCATTGGATCAGTCCAGAAAGGAATCGGGTTCTGAATCCATCCCCATTTCATGAGATAGCCATTTACCAGACCGTCGTTGGCAAACATTTTGCCCACATACAAAAGGGATACAAACTGAGGAACCGCAATGGTAAGTACCAGGATGGTTCTCCATAGTTTTTTGAATTTGATACCCTTTTTATTTATCAAGATTGCTACAGCCATGCCTAAGAAGTAATCGATGAATGTAGCAAGAAATGCCCAAACTAAAGTCCACGCCAGTACACGCAAAAAAGTCGGTGCCATACCGGAAGTGCCAAAGGAAAAGATGTTTTTGAAATTTTCCAGTCCTACCCAGGTAAAGAGATTGGTAGGTGCCTGATGATTCTTATCATAGTTGGTAAAAGCTACCAGAATCATAAAGACAATTGGCAATACAGTAAAGATAAAGATACCTGTTACAGGCAATGCCAAAAGTGTCTTGTCAAAGTTTTTATCCAGTAAAGAAGCCAGAATCTGTCGATTCGTAGGAAGTTTCTTCCCTTTTTTCAGGATTTCTTCTTCTTTTCTATTTTCATTGATATTCAGTCGCCAAATCACAAGGAATGCAATAACAGCGAAAATAGTGAGTACGCCAAATAGCAGAATAAGGAAACTGTTATCTCCATATACTGTTTTACGACGAATTTTCTGAGTCGCTACTGTACCCAGGGTGGTGATTTTGGACATGTAACGCCATCCAAAACCAAATAAATACCAGAAAAATGCAGCTTCACAAAGTAAAAGCGCCAGTCCGATGACAACTTGTCCTCGAAGCAATGGGCCAAATCCAAGAATTAAGAAGGATAATTTTGTCTTCCAGTCTCCTTGTACGAATGTGGTGCCTATCTGTTTGAAGTGATTTCCGAGTTTTTGGAAAAATGCCATGGCTTTTCTCCCTTCTTGTAATCTATGGCCTTTTCTTAAAAAAGGCTCGAAATTCGTCAGAACTCCGAGCCTTTTCATCTTGTCTATTTCAGACGATGGATACCAGGGCTACCTGATTATTTTGCATAAGAGATGCAAGTATCCTGGAAATCCTGTAATACTTTCATTAATTCATCATCAGAAGAGGAAGAGGTAACTTCTTTTGCGATGATGGAATCACCAAGAGAAGTACCAAGGCTCCAGTAATCACCAGGATACTGACCCTGAGGAATGGAGTACTGAAGCTGCTCTGCAAGTGCAGTAAGTGCTTCATCAGATTTTACAGCGTCGGAAGCCTGTACGTTCTTGTTAGAAGGACCCCAACCAATGTTTTCATCTTCGAATCTAGCTTTCTGAACTTCTTCGCCGGAAAGGTAAGCTGCAAGTGCATCACAAACTGCAAGTTTCAGTTCGTCTTCCTGAGGTTTTACACCAAGAAGTTTGTAACCGCCGAAACCGCTTAACTGATAGGTCTTACCATCAGCGCCTTCGAATTCAGGAAGTTTAGCGCAAGCATAGTTGTCACCAAATGCTGCCTTAGCTGCTGCTTTGTCCCATGTACCATCCACGATAGCTCCAAGGTCTGTAGCTTTGTCTACGGAAGAACCGTTCTGGAATGCTTTGGATTCAGAAAGTTCGATCATTTCCTTTAATGCTACAACGCCTTCTGGGCTAGCATATGTTACGTTGCAATTGGTGAAGTTACCGTCTGCATCTGTGTCATAAGTAAGTTCTGCGCCGGTACCAAAGAAGAATGCTGTCTGATACCAAGCAGAGTTGATTTCGAAGTAGAAGTTCTTACCAGCTGCTTCGCAATCAGCAACGATTTTTTCAAGAGATGTAGGATCTGTTACGACGCTCTTATCATAGTATAAGAAATAGCCGTTATCAGATGTTAAAGGATAAGCGTAAAGAACGCCACCAACAGTAGCTGCTTCTACAGAACCTTCATCGTTCTGAGATTTTACAGCATCCTGGTTTTCAGGAGCTACTTCCTCAAGAGCACCTGCTGTAACAAGACGAGCGATCTGATCCTGTGCGAATGCATAGATATCAGCACCTGCTTCAACGTCTGTAATCATATTGCCGGCTGCATCACCTTCACCAACTGGCTCAACAGTTACAGTGTAACCAGCAAACTGAGGATTAGCATCCTGCCATTCTTTGATTTTGTTCTGTGTGAATTCTACTGTGTTCTCAGCAACCCATACTTTGATGTCGCCTGTACCATAGTCTGTAATTTCTTCTGCTGTTTCTTCTGCTGCAGGAGTTTCCTCTGCTGCAGGAGCTGCTGATTCTTCTGCTGCAGGTGCATCTGCTGCAGGAGCTTCTGCTGTGCTGCCACAACCAGCAAGTAAAGTCATGGCCATTGTTGCAGACATAAGGCCTGCTACCAATTTCTTTTTCATTTTTTTCCTCCATTTCCGTGTCAAACTTCCCCGTTTAACACTGCCCCTATGGGCATTCAAAAGTTTCTCTCGTGAGCACCTCTTGTTGCGCAATCGGTTGCTCACAATTTCAGTTTAGGCTGATTTTCCTTTTGTGTCAATCAAACAGTTTTTACAATTATAATTATCTATTTTTGGTAATTTTGCACAACGGTATTGTTTCCGGTAATGTTTCCGGAAACGACTACAAAAATACCGGTAACGCCATTTGCGCAACCGGTTATTTTGCTTATTTTACAAGGTTTTTAGTCTTCGGAAAGCCCGTTTTCTGCGGTAATATGCCATACCGGTACCGCAACGAAAGTTTTATCGTTTCCGCCGGCAAGGATTCCTACCAACCTTCCATGTTCTTCAAAGACAGGGCTTCCGGATAAGCCATCCTCCAGCTTTGCAGTCTTTTCTGAGCCGTTTTCTATAAGACTCCACTCCTGGTCTTCATTGAGCATGCCCACCAGAAAGCTATCCCCCATCTCCGGAACCTCTATTTCCACATCCAAAAGCTGGGCGCCATAATAATGAGACCCGGGGTAAGCTGCAGAACCATATAGATAAAGTCTATCTCCAATTTCCAATTCATCCTGAGACGCAAGAGCCTCAATAGGCTTTACGGTTTCCAGATCTTCCGAATCCATATCCGCCCTTTCTACAGTGATAAGGGCTAAATCATGGTCCTCATAGAGCCTTTCTACTGCGCCCTCATAATAGAATCCCTTAGCAAAAACCACATCGCAGGTCTCTGCAGTTTCCACCACATGGCGATTGGTTAGTACCCATATCTCGGTGTCTGTCACCCGGTAGATAAACCCGCTTCCCCAGAATTGTTCCGTCTGGATTTGTACAATGCTGTTCTTGCAACTTTCCGATATTACCGGTAACACTTCCGCCTCAGGTGCTTCATTTCCGGATTTTTTCCACGAGAAAATGGCGCTGATTCCTATCAACGCCATTACTGTTATCCCTATGATTAGAAAGATTTTTTTCTTATCTTTCATGTTTCTTCCTCTTCTTTCCACCCATCTAGTCACTAAGCCGGGTTATGTCGAGAATGATCATCTATCTAGGACTACTGTTACCAATAGCCTCAAGCGACCTACCTGAAGACAGATCGGGCAAATCTATCGTCCTCTATTTGGTCTTGCTTCGGATGGGGTTTACATGGCTCCGCCTGTTACCAGCCGGACGGTAGTCTCTTACACTGCCTTTCCACCCTTACCCATTGCTGGGCGGTATATTTCTGTTGCACTTTCCTTAGAGTTACCTCCACCGGACGTTATCCGGCATCCTGCCCTATGAAGCCCGGACTTTCCTCACCTGGCCAAAGCCAGCCGCGATCATTTTTCCTAGGTGGGCAGAAAGAAAAGGAAGAAACTTTGCTATCATATCACACTTTGGTGAATTCTTCAAATCAGACTTTAAAACAGCTGCCTCCAACGAACTCTCTGCAAAGAGAGTTATTCGGTAATGCTGTGGAGTCCATAGGCAGGAAGTAATTTAAGAACTTCAAAAGTCTCTTGGCTTCCAAATACTCCGGTACATCATCCGGGATACCGAAAAGTAAAGGTTCTGCATAGATTTTCAAAACAGCAAGTTCATAAATCAATGCGGAATTAAACATCACATCTGCTTCTTCCTGATACGGGAAGATATTGCGTTCCTCACCTTTTCGAACAGAAGGCCACATCTGAATGGTACGCTGGGCACCGGTGCCACGAGTTCTGGCATCTCTTACCATACGACGGATCAGACGGGTATCTGTGGTGGTGATACGGTTATGGGCATCTACATTCAAAGTAGTTAACGCTGAAATGTAGATTTTGAATTTGCTTTCATTTGGGATGCTGGCCGTCAGTTTCGGATTCAGGCCATGGATGCCTTCCATCACCAGCACATCATCTTCTCTAAGCTGCTGGGTCTCCCCGTGGTACTCTCTTTTACCATTGGTAAAGTTGAAAGTAGGCATCTTGATTTCTTCGCCCCTTAAGAGCTTATTCATATCGTCGTTAAAAAGCTTCAAGTCCAAAGCTTCCACGCACTCAAAGTCATAGTCGCCGTTTTCATCCCTAGGGGTATCCTCACGATTGCAGAAATAATTATCCATGCTTAAAAGGTGTGGATTCTTTCCTACAGAACGAAGCTGGATGCAAAGTCTGTTGGCGAAGCTGGTTTTACCGGAGGAGCTTGGGCCTGCTACCAATACGAATTTCACAGTGCCTTTCTCAGCGATTGTTCTGGCAATCTCACCGATTTTACGCTCCTGCTCTGCTTCCTGCACCAAAATAATATCGCTGATACCACGAGAACAGATGGCTTCATTCAGATCCCCTACGTCTTCGATTCCTATATGTCTGGCCCACAAATCGGTATCATGCATGGTCTTGTACAGCTTATCCATATGCTTCTCCGGCTCTACTTTATCCGGGGTCTGGCGCTGTGGCAGGGTCAGCAAAAAGCCTTCCTGATACTGGTCAAGCTGGAAGTATTTCGCATATTTGGTATTTGGCAACATATAGCCATAGTAATAGTCATAGAAGTCACCCAGGCAATACAGATTCACGTTGGAATCTCTACGGAAGCGGAACAGTTTCACCTTGTCTTCCATGTTTTCCTTTTTCATCAAGGAGATGGCTTCTGCCATAGGGTAGCTTTTCTTTGTAAATGGTAGCTCTGCTGCCACCAGTTCTTTCATACGGGCAGAAATCTTCTCCGCATTCTCCTTGGTAGCTGTAAGGGCTCCCTTTACAGAGAAATAGTATCCTGCGCCCAGTGCAAACTCTGTCTTTAACTGAAATGCTTTCTCTGCCGGTACCACATCTCTGGCGGCTTTGATAAAGAGCATGGTCAGAGTGCGGACATAGGATTTGTGTCCCGCAGAATCCTTTAAAGTCAAGAATTCAATGGACGTGCCATCTTTTACTTTATGATACAGTTCTTTGATTTTGCCATTTACCAGGACAAGTGCGATTTCACTATCGTATCTGTCTTGATAATCCTGTGCCAAGGTCTCATATGTAGTACCCTCAGCAACTTCTACCTGATTGCCTAAAACTGTTACTTTCATGTTGGTCCCCTTTCTTGCAAAGCCCTACTACACAATCCAAAACGGGTTTTGCTCCGGTGCTGTGATACACTCACATCCCGGTATATTTCTTTTGATATATTCTACCATGTATGGTACGAATACTTTTTCAAGTCCATAATGACCGGCATCGATGATAGCCAGGTCCTGTTCCAAGGCGTCTAACCCTGTATGATGGTCGATGTCGCCTGTAATGAGCACGTCTGCGCCATGTCTTATGGCATCGTCTACCATATCTTTTCCGGACCCGGGAGATACTGCTGCCATAATGATTGCAGTATCAGGCTTTCCAAACACCTTCACGTAGTCCACATTGCACTTGCTTTTTACGTATTCTGCACACTCTCTCAGAGTCATCTGTCTAGGCAATGCACCCACACGGCCGATGCCTTCTTTTGATATATCATCCTCATAGGTGACAGAAAGAACCTTTCGATCCCGTAGTGCCAATTCGTCTGCTACTGCATCCGCCATACCCATGACATCAAAGTTGGTATGCATGGCATAATAAGCGATTCCATGCTCTGCCAGGGCTAAAACACGATTACCCACAAAATGGGTTCCTTCCACCTGCTTTAAAGGCTTAAAAATCAAAGGATGATGCGTAATCAGCATATCCGCATGTTTTGCAATGGCATCTTCAATCACTTCCCCTGTGGCATCTACAGCGATGTAGATACGATGGACTTCCTTTTCCGGCCGTCCACACAGAAGTCCCACATTGTCCCAGGATTCCGCAAAGCTTTTCGGTGATGCTTCTTCTAAACGTTCACAAATCTGTCCACAGTTCATATTCGGCTCCATTCAAAGGTGTTTCTAGACTGGTGTTTCTCTTATGCTCGTTTGGTTAACTATTATAGATTTTCATCGCCAGATTGATGAGTTGTCTGGTCTGTAATACTTCCTGCTTTCTAAGGGTACATTCCTCACTATCAGGAAGCTTCTCTAAGATTTCTTCTTCGATACCATCTCTCCAGTTCAGATAGGATGGCAACAGGTCATGATGCTCTAAAATGAGGGCTGCCCCAAAAGCATCCCCTAATAGATAGGCTTTCTCTCTGATTTCTTCTCTGGAAGGAATCATGGCACCTTCCCACTCATGCTCAGCCTTTCCTTCTGCCACATCCAGGGCATGCAGGAAATACTGTTCTTCCATACGGTCAAACAACGCATCGTAGTACATTTGCTCCCTAGAAGACACTTTAGCCAAAATAGCAAAGTAGTATTTACCATCTTCATAGGTCATATCTTCCATCTGAATCTGGAAGCCATTCTGTCGAAGAAAGGTCCTTACTTCCGGTATATCGGACTGTGGCTGCAATACTAAATAGGTCATGTTGTGGACTTTTTCCATTTCTTCTTCCAGCACACGAATCATGAGTTTGCCACCCATGCCCGCTGCTATCATACCGTCCACTTCGCCCTTTTGTACATTCTGCAAGCCATCTGACAATCTTAGTTCAATCCGATCTGTCAGGCCCATGGCCTCCACGTGCTCTTTCGCTGCCGATAAGGGCCCTTCTCGTAAGTCCGTAGCCAGTACCTTTGGGCAAATCCCCTTTTGCACCAAGTGAATGGCTACAAATCCATGGTCGCAACCCATATCCAGACAAACAGAGTTTGCCGGCACCAGGTCTGCCACCATAAGCATTCTTTTTGATAATTCCATATGTTGTGTAAGCTCCCCCGCCTAAAATCCAACTGCCACGATTAATCCAAGTAATCTTTTAGCTTGCGACTTCTGCTAGGATGACGCAATTTACGCAGTGCTTTTGCTTCAATCTGTCTAATACGTTCACGAGTGACATTGAACTCTTTACCTACTTCTTCCAAGGTACGTGCTCTACCGTCATCCAGACCGAAACGTAAACGCAATACTTTCTGCTCTCTGTCTGTCAAAGTATCCAGAACTTCTACAAGCTGCTCTTTCAGTAAAGTAAATGCTGCTGCATCACTCGGTACCGGCACATTTTCATCCTGGATAAAATCGCCCAAGTGGCTATCTTCCTCCTCACCGATAGGAGTCTCTAAAGAAACAGGTTCCTGAGAAATCTTCAGAATTTCACGAACACGCTCTACAGGCATCTTCATTTCTGCTGCGATTTCTTCCGGGCTTGGCTCTCTACCAAGTTCCTGCAGAAGCTGTCTGCTGACACGAATCAGTTTGTTGATGGTTTCTACCATATGTACCGGGATACGAATAGTACGAGCCTGGTCCGCAATAGCACGGGTAATAGCCTGGCGAATCCACCATGTCGCGTAGGTGGAGAACTTATATCCTTTGGTATAATCAAACTTTTCAACCGCTTTGATAAGACCTAAGTTACCTTCCTGAATCAAATCCAGAAACAGCATGCCACGGCCTACATAACGTTTTGCAATAGAAACTACAAGACGAAGGTTTGCTTCTGCCAGTTTCTGCTTTGCATAATCGCCAGCATCGATAGCTTCCTGCATCTCTTCGATTTCTTTTTCTAACTTCTCTTTGGTCTTGCCCTTTGCAGAAGCCAGTTTTTCTTTCTTCTCGTCGATTTCTGCAGCAGCTTTGTCACCTGCTTCCATCTTCTGTGCCAAGATGATTTCATCGTCTGCAGAAAGCAGCGGTACTTTACCGATTTCCTTTAAGTACATACGTACAGGGTCTTCGATACTGATACCATCCGGCACGCTGAGGTCGATGTTTTCCATATCGATATCTTCTTCATCAGACATATCGATATCTTCATCTGCATCCTCATCTTCGTCATCCGGAATAGAAGACTCCATATTACATACGATGTTTTTCTCATCTAAGGTCTCTAAGATTTTGTCAAACTGTTCTTCTTCCAGATTCAGTTCTGCAAATGCATCGCTAACATCTGCATAATCCAGTACATTCTTTTTCTTCTTTGCAAGAGTGAGAAGTTCTTTCATCTTCTCCTCAAATTTTGCCTGTGTTGCTTCATCTAAGCTCATATTCTCTCCTCTTTTTCTAACGGGTTATTTGTTACACCTTAAATATGTCTTTTTAGATTCCAAATAACGGCACTTTACGAAAGCGTAATCCGTGTTTTGGATAATTCGTCCAAAAGCCTTTTACCTTCCAGCACTTTGGATAAGGCGTTGATGTCAGACCCCGTCTGAGATTTTGCCACTTCGTAGCTGTTTTTCTTCACCTCATAAATGGTGTCATGGAAAGCTCTGGACTCTTCTTCCTGGTCTCCGATTTGCTGGATACTGGTGTTAAAAAGGGCTGCCACTTCCTTTTGTTCCTCTTCATCCGGGAACTCAGAAATCATGCTGGCGGCTACAAAACTACCACTCTCCAGTGCCGGAAACATTTTTTCTACCACCGTCTTATACAGTGGTTCCGTAAAGTCGTCTATGGTAATGTATTTCTTTACCTTCTGATATAATGCCGGATTATCGTTGAGATAGGTAATCAGGCGTCTTTGCACGACTTTTGCATTTTCTTCCGGATCCGTTTTTTTCTGAATACCGGACTTTGGTCTGGTGACAGGAGATGCAAATCCCGTCTGGGCCGCATAGCTTACCACCAATTTACGCATATCTTCATAGCCCATATGATAGATTTCATCTAAAGCATGAATGTAGGTATTGCGCTCTATTTCTTCAGGGAAGCCGCAAAGTTTCTTCGCCACTTCTCTGTAGAATTTTGTTTTGCTTTCCGGATCCTTTAGGTCATAGTCTCTTTGCAGCATGCGAATCTCGAATAGGAAGCTATTCTCTGCTTCGTCGATGCGCTTTTGAAACTCCTCAGGTCCTAAGTTCTTAATGAACTCATCCGGGTCTTTATACGGATCAAAATGCAACACTTTGCCGGTAAGTCCCACTTCTTTCAGGATGCCGATAGCTCTAAGTGCTGCTTTTGTGCCGGCCCCATCTGAGTCATAGGCCAGCAGCACTTCGTCTGCATATCTTCGAAGTAGGTTCGCCTGTCCTGACGTAAACGCAGTACCAAGACTGGCCACCGCCTGGGTAAATCCTGCCTGGTGCATGGTGATGACATCCATATAGCCTTCGCATAAAATGAACTGGTTCTTTCTGGAACTTCTGGCGAAATTCAGACCGAACAGGTTCCTACTTTTATCGAAGATAGGTGTCTCCGGAGAGTTCAAATACTTGGGTTCTCCATCTCCCATGACACGTCCGCCAAAGCCGATGACGCGGTGATTGCTATCCTGAATCGGAAACATGACCCTGTTCCAGAATTTATCATGCATGCCATATCTTTCATCAAAGCTTCCAAGACCGCCTTCCTGAATCATGGCGTCCGTATACCCTTTGGACCTTAGGTACTTCACTAAGTCATCGCTGGTTTTGTTGGCGTATCCAAGACCCCATTTATTCAGGGTCTCATCTGTCAGCTTACGACCTTTGAAGTATTCCATGCCCTTTTCCCCTTGGGGATTTCGGAGCTGATAATAGAAATACTTGGCCGCTTCTTTATTCATTTCTAAAAGCTTTTGACGCTTACTTTCTTTGCGTCTTGCTTCTTCAGAATACTCTACTTCCGGCAGTTTCACCCCGGCATTATCAGCCAGAGCCTTTACCGCTTCCGGGAAAGAGTAGTTCTCGTATTTTTGCAAAAAGGTAAATACATTCCCACCTTCTCCGCAACCAAAGCAATAGTACATCTGCTTGGATGGGGATACCGAAAAGGAACCTGATTTTTCATTATGAAATGGACAAAGTCCGAAGTAGTTGGCTCCCTTCTTTTGTAATTTCACATAGCGGGATACCACGTCTACAATGTCGTTCTTGCTCCGGACTTCTTCCACTAATTCGTCTGGATAATACAATTTTGACCCCTTGTTTTTACAATTTGTTCCAGCCAATAGGAATGTAGATTTCCTCAAATTTGGCTACTGCATATCTATCTGTCATGCCGCTGATATGATCACATACCACCCGTTCTACTTCCTCGCCTTTATCAAGAAGCGCGAGGCAATCCTCCGGCAACTTGTCCTTATGATGTAAGTAATAATCATAGAGGATTTCTACCAGTGTCTCAGCTTTCCCCTCTTCAGCTTTGGCCACCGGGTTGGTATATACTCGTTCAAACATGAATTGGCGCATTGCTTTGAATGCTTTATCCACATCCTCGCTCATGAGAATGTCGTTTTTCCCCTGGGATGTGAATACGATATTGTGAATGAAGGAATCCATTCTATCGGTACAGCTATGTCCGATGACATCTGCGATTTCCTTCGGCACATCCTCCTCTGTCAGAATGCCGGCTCGCAGCGCATCATCCATATCATGATGAATGTATGCTATTTTATCAGCAAATCGCACTACCTTGCCTTCTAACGTGGCGGGTGTACATTTGGTCTGATGATTTAACATGCCGTCTCGTACTTCATAGGTAAGATTCAGGCCCTGGCCATCTTTTTCCAAGATATCTACTGTACGCACGCTCTGGACATTATGCTCGAATCCGAAAGGACAAACTTTATTCAGCGCCCTTTCTCCGGCATGGCCAAAAGGCGTATGTCCCAGGTCATGTCCCAAGGCAATGGCTTCCACCAAATCTTCATTCAGGCGAAGAGCCTTGGCAATGGTACGTCCCGTCTGAGACACCTCCAGTGTATGTGTCAATCTGGTTCTATAGTGATCTCCGTCCGGGCTCAAAAAAACCTGTGTCTTATCCTTTAGACGACGGAATGACTTACTATGGATGATACGATCTCGGTCTCTTTGGAACACAGGTCTGATATCGCATTGTTCTTCCTCAACCAGTCTGCCTTTTGAATTCGCACTCAACATAGCATACGGGCTAAGGTATTCCTTTTCATATTGTTCTAGACTTACTCGGATTAACATATCTGCTCCTCCCAGATGAATCTGACTTGTTGTGTTTGGACACGTTTACTTAATATATTCCGCGTGGAAACTTGATTTCCTTTTTTATTTTCTTGTTTTTTTAATTTTTTTCTTTGTGGCCCATCGGTGCTTCCCTTTGCCGCTTCTATGTATGGCTTGACTTTTTATCACTTTCCTTGTAAAGTAGGTATTCGTTATACATCTATTTTCTAGATTTCTGAATTCTAGCCGTATTATTTCTGGCGACATTACCGCTGACTGAGAGTTTTTTCTATTTAACCGTAGTGCTTCGGTTTGCCTTTACGGTGTAACTTGTGAAATCTTCTCTCAACCGTAATTTTTTCCAGCGACTTTACGGTGTATTTTGATTTCCTGTCGATTCACCGTAACACTTTGGTTTGCCCTTACGGTGTAACTCGTGAAATCTTCCCTCAACCGTAAATTTTACCAGCGGCTTTACGGTGTATTTTAATTTCCTGTCGGTTCACCGTAACACTTTGGTTTGCCCTTACGGTGTAACTTGTGAAATCTTCCCTCAACCGTAAATTTTGTCAGCGGCTTTACGGTGTATTTAAATTTCCTGTCGATTCACCGTAACCGACCGTTTGCCTTTACGGTGTAACTTGTGAAATCTTCCCTCAACCGTAAATTTTGTCAGCGGCTTTACGGTGTATTTTAATTTCCTGTCGGTTCACCGTAACCGACCGTTTGCCTTTACGGTGTAACTCGTGAAATCTTCCCTCAACCGTAAATTTTTCCAGCGGATTTACGGTGTATTTAAATTTCCTGTCGGTTCACCGTAAAATTTCGTTTTGCCTTTACGGTGTAACTCGTGAAATCTTCCCTCAACCGTAAATTTTTCCGGCGGCTTTACGGTGTATTTTAATTTCCTGTCGGTTCACCGTAACCGACCGTTTGCCTTTACGGTGTAACTTGTGAAGTCTTCCCTCAACCGTAAATTTTACCAGCAGCTTTACGGTGTATTTAGATTTTCTGTCGGTTCACCGTAACACTTCGGTTTTCCTTTACGGTGTAACTCGTGAAATCTTCCCTCAACCGTAAATTTTCCTTGTGGCTTTACGGTGTATTTTTAAAAAAAGAAAATATAACGAAAGAAAGGACACTATATGAAAGAATTAGAAAAACAAATCAAGAAAGAACTGTCATTTGTAAAAGAATGCGAACAGAAAAATATCAAACAACTAAAAGAATTAAAGCACAAGGTGCCTGCAAATTTGCCTAGTGGTAAGATTCGTGGTTCCATATGTCATGGTTCCCCGCAATTCTATCTAACCCGTTCAGGAGAAAAAGACCAGTATTTAAACAAGAATTATCTCCCCTCCATCCAATACGTAGTAAAGCAAGAATATCACGAGAAAATGGCGACAGTCCTCATCCGACGGGAGAAAGCGCTGTTGCGGCTGTCAAAGACACTGGAAGAAACTGAGCCTGCGTCGGTGTATGAGAAAATGTCCGTTGCGAAAAAGTCGCTCGTCACGCCAATCGTATCTTCTGAGGAAGATTTCATACAAAAATGGCTGGAAGAGCATCCCGGTAATCAAAACCCTTACCCGGAAGATTGTAACTACACCACGAATCGTGGCGAAAAAGTTCGTTCCAAATCCGAAAAGATTCTTGCTGATTTATTCTACTCTTATCAAATTCCGTATCAATACGAACCAATGCTGACTTTACCTTCCGGCAAGACACTTTACCCCGACTTTGCATTACTAAATAAAACAACAAAAAAGACGCTCTATTGGGAGCATCTTGGATTGGTAGATCAGGACACCTATCTACAGAAGAATATTCAAAAAATACAGCTGTACGAAGTGAATGGAATCCTTTTAGGGGAGACCCTCATCACAAGTTTTGAATCCACCTCGATTCCCCTAAATACTAAGATCCTAGACCAGAAAATCCGTACCTTTTTGCTGTAAGCCAGTTCCTGGGTTCGCGGAAGGTATCCCTATCCCAACAGGCCTTGTATCAGAACTTTGATTCCGATAGCGATAAGTGCCAGACCGCCGATGACTTCTGCAGGAGTCTGGTATTTGCTACCGAAAAGGTGGCCGACCTTGATACCTATAGCGGAAAGGACAAAGGTAGTCGCACCGATTAAGGAAATGGCCGGCACAATGGCCACACTCATGAAGGCAAAAGATACACCGACCGCCAGAGCATCGATGCTGGTAGCGATAGCCAAAAGCAGCATGGTTCCCACATCAAAGCTGGCATTCACTTCCCCTTCTTCGTGGAACGCTTCAAATACCATGTGACCGCCGATAAATCCAAGTAGTATGAATACTACAAAGTGATCGTATTTGTCGATAAACCCTGCAAAACTGGAACCCAAGAAGAAGCCCAGCAGCGGCATCAATGCCTGAAATCCGCCAAAATATGCACCTGCCAGAAGCAGGTGCTTAAGTTTCAAATCGTGTGTAGCAAGTCCCTTGCAGACAGAGACTGCAAATGCGTCAGCGGAAAGTCCCACTGCGATAATAAATAATTCAAGTAGTGACATCGTAGTTCAAGCCGGCTAGTCTACCGGCATCTGTAGCCTTTCTCATTTTTTGATATGGATTATCTTCGTTGGAATACGCAATCTGTGTTCTGGTCACGCCGCCGGACACGTAGGAGCGTCCGCACTCCGGACAAATCGCCGTATGTAAGCTTACGGAACAGGAAAGTACCTTTCCATTGTTCTCAGCCGCCTTCTTGTAGGCGTTACTCACATGCTCTTGTTCGTGCGCTCTTACCCTGGAAGCTGATGCTTCCGGCGATATATGGGCCGCACTTTTAAAGGACACCATCTCATCAGAGCCATCCTGATATTTCCGCTCTTTGCAGGTCTCACATTCTGCAGGCGAAGACTTACGTCCCGCAGCCTTCACTGTGGACTCGCCGGGATTTTTAACTGCGCCGGTATGCTCCGATTCCTGTACTTTCCCCGGATTTGCGCCTGCGCCAACCTTGATGGCATTATCGTATGCCTTACCGACATCTCCATAAACGCTGCCAGAAGTCGGCGTACCATATAAATCCTGCGGATTATATTGACTTGGATTCCAAAATGATATTCCCATACTTCCTCCTGACCTTTGGCTATAAATCAAGCCAAATAAAAAAAGGTCAATAGGTAATATTATTATACTATATATGACGTGGCGAAATCTGTAAAGATTTCATAAAACAAATCTATCAAACATTCTCTTTCCATTTACTTGGTATGTAAAAAAACTTTTCTTCTACAGTCAAAAAAACACACTCCCATTTCGAGAGTGTGTTTCTAATCTTACTAAATATGTATTGCTTCCCAAAAATCGAAACCAGGGCTCCTTCATCCTCTATAAGGATGCATCAAACAAAGAGCCAAGCTGCTCCGCTTTGGTCGGTGTATCGGATTTTTTGGTTGTCTCGGTGGTTTTGGCTTTCACCGTGCCATCCTCTACAGCACGTTTTTTCTTTACATAATCCTTGGCAGAAACCTTGCCTTCTTCCTCCGCAGCGCGCTTTTTGCTGACGTACTCTTCTGCAGAAATCTTCGTATCCTTGGTAGAAGTCTTTGCAGTGGAAGTTTCGCCTTTGCTTTCTTTTTCTGCTTCCTTATAGTAGGCTTTCATCAACTTGCCGTAGCTGCCATTTTTCAAAGATGCATAATCCGCAAGGGTATTGTCTCCACCACCGCCTAACACGGTATTGGTAAGATTTGCCATACTGGTACCGCCTAAAAGGGAAGAACCTCCGCCCATTAAGCTAGACACCATGGATGCCTTATTGGTAATAGAAGCAATCTTCTGCTCCTGTTTGGAACTAAATTGATAATTGCGACCACTCGCATTGATATTCAGTGACATAACAGCCTCCTTGCCTCGTTACGCCCCTTGGGACTAACAATCATTCTCTAAATTCCGGCCTATCTTTTGGCCTATCTTTCTATCTTCAATATATCATATACCTATATATCGTCACAAATGAAAAGATTCTAAAGTCCCTGACCCGCGCCCGGTCCATCCGGCGCACTTGGTCCACCCGGCATGTTTCTCATCACCAATTTTAAGAAAAGTGGCATCAAAACGAAAATCAAAACGTATCCCACCAGCATACTGATGATGAGAGATTTCACGAACATGGGTCCAAAAGGAATCTGTGCACCATGGGCCGTAGCGATTTTCCAATTTAGGAAAACCATAGCTAAAGTGATAATCGGTGTATAAATCAAATCCGAAATCAGAGAGTCGAATAAATGAGTACTGAACTTGCCGGGCTGTAGCCCCAATTTACTATCCAGACTATCATTTACCTTTTTCATTGGCACCAAAAATCCGATGATCAAACTGATGATGGTACTAAGCACAAAGCTCAAAAGAAAAGTAGGCACTGCAAAGTGTCCCGAACTTAGGCTTCCGACCAATGACAAACAAAAACTCAGACTTACTCCCATTAGGATGCTCATTTGCATTCCGATTTTCTTCATACGTCCTCCTTTTCACAAATACGTGCGCCTCTTTCTCTCATTATATGATATAGGCAGTACCCGGACAAATGAAATAAGCATAAACTCCAATCTTGTCATAGTGGCAGCTTTATTTTCCCAATTGTTCTACCATAAAGTCCTTCACAGCATCCACCACCTGTTCTAGATGTTTGTTATAGCAGTGATCATCACCTTCAATAGATACCAGTCTTCCATTAGAATACTCCTTGACATATTTCACCGAGTACTCGTATGGAACCGCCTCATCCTCAGTACCATGGATGATGAGTACCGGATGATGGTATCTCTTGATAGCTGCCTGTACATCGATGGTCTGGGCTACTCGAACATAGTTGCCCTTTAGCTGTAAGCCATCCCAGCCCTGCAGCACATCCGGCACATTCACAGGATCAAACTCTATGCCAAGTACAGAGCCTGCTCTGGCGATTTCCGGAATCATGGTAGCAGGGGATAAAGGAATCAAAGCCTTAATCACATCCCGCTCCATGGCTGCTGCCAGCATCACCGCCAGTCCTCCCTGAGAGTGTCCCATCATATAGATATCTGACACGAAATCCAAAGATTTGGCATAATCCACCACCGTCATAATATTCGTCAGCCACTTATATAAGGTGTGATCTTCAAACTTGCCATCGCTATGTCCATGTCCATACATATCTGCACGCAAAGTGGCTACGCCCAAGTCGTTCATGGCTTTTGCCACAGCTCTGATATGTACTTCCTCACTATGTCCCGTAAATCCATGAATCACGATACACAACGGAATCTTCTTTCCTGTGGATTCCACCGAATTCTTTGCCGCACCAGCAGCATTCCACATGTTTTCTGCATCACCGCATACCTCCGGCATATCCAGGTTCACATTCAATTTGATTCCATCACAATCCAAATAAAACTGTTTTGTACTTACCATTTTTTGTCTCTCTTATACCTTTCTCTCATCATTTTCCCTGCCCGCATTGCTCCCTGCAGAGAACTCTCCCATTTATCATCATTCTACCTGTGGTGCCATTCCATGTCATCGTTCATTCCAACAAAAAAATGACTGTTTTTCATGCAAAAAGACCGACAGGAGCATACTCATACTCCAATCGGTCTTCTATCATTTCTATTCTTCCTCTTCCTTAAAATGACTTGCAATCACATATCCAATGACTGTCAGGAAGATGATGGCACTGCTAAGTGCGTATACTTCTGTTGAAATCTTGCCTCTAGCCATACCATAGATACGGATTGGCAGAGTCATCTGTCCGGCGCCTGCTACGAAGTAACTGATGATGACATCATCTAAAGATAAGGTCAGGCTCAGCATGGCACCGCTGATGATACCCGGCATCAGCATAGGAATGGTAACGCGCATCAAGGTACGAAACTGATTAGCGCCAAGGTCCATGGCTGCTTCTTCTACGGACTGATCAAAACCTGCGATACGAGAACGCAAAGTAATGATGATAAAGGGTACGCAGAAGGTCACATGGGCAATAACCAAAGTCCAAAAGCTCATAGTAATTCCCATCATGGTAAAAGTCGCCAGAGAAGCGATACCAATGACCAGTTCCGGAATCACAACCGGAATGTACATGAGGTTATCCAACAGTTCTTTGCCTTTAAACTCATAACGATACATACCGATGGTAGCCAAAGTACCAAGAATAACGGAGATGGCAGTGCTGACAAGGCCCAGTGCCAGGGTCAATCCCAGACTCTTCATCAGTTCTTCGTTGGTTACCATGGATGCATACCATTTCAACGTAAATCCCTTGAATACCAGGTTGTTATTGGAGGTGTTGGTAGAATACAGCACCACCATTACCATAGGCAGGTATAAAAAGGTGTATACCAAAAAGGTATAGAAGTAAGAGGCTTTGCCCACTTGTTTTGGTTTTCTTTTTTCCATGTGGCACCTCCTATAAATCGCTCAGTGAACCAAACTTGGTGTACACTTTGAGCAAAATCAATGTAAAGATGATCAGGATAACAGACAAAGCTGCACCTGCCGGCCAGTTACGTGCCGTCAGGAAATGATCTTTAATCAGGTTACCAAGCAAGGTAGAGTTACCGCCGCCCATAACGTCTGCGATGTAAAAGGCGCCAAGGCTGGGGATAAACACCTGAATGGTCCCGGCAAAAATACCCGGTACTGTCAGTGGTAAAATCACCCGGAAAAAAGTTCTCATTTTGGAGGCTCCCAGGTCATGGCTTGCCTCAATCAAAGTAGAATCCAGCTTTCCGATGGAGTTATTCAGCGGTAAAACCATAAATGGAAACAGGGCATATACCATACCAAAAAGGGTAGCACCGTCTGTATACATCATGGTAAGCGGCTTGGAAATCAGATGTAGCTTCATCAGCAAAGTATTCAGCAAACCGGAATCTCGAAGGATGTTGGACCATCCATTCAAGCGAATCAGCTCACTGATCCAGAAAGGTAACATGATTAGCAGCACACAGATACCTCTCTTCTTCGCCGAAATCTTGCGCATCAAGACATAGGAAAACGGATACGAAATCAGCAAACAAATGAGGCTGGTCCAAAAAGCCAACACGATAGATTTCCAAATCACCTTAATATAAGTCGGATCAAGAAACAGGGCGTAGTTCTCCAGGGTAAATGCTAACTGCACGCCACCGTAGGTACCTTTTTTCATAAAACTGATAAAGATTACGTACACAAGTGGCAATGCCAGGAAAAGCAACATCCACACAGCCAGCGGTCCCACGAAAGCCAGGATAGCACCCCTGTCCTTGTTTTTTCTTTTGATTACTTCTGTGGACATGACTCACCCTCCACAGCAGCCTCAATCTCCTCTCGGTGTAAAAGAGCACCCTCAATCCAATCAATCAGGGTATCCTCTGCGGTATGCATCACTACTGCCTTATCCATAGGCCAATAGATATTCACTGCCTGGCCTACCGGAATCATGTCACTGTCCGGGTGATGATTAATCTTTAGAATCTGTCCATCCGGCAGCATAATAGTAGTTTTGATCAAAGAGCCTACATAAATATGCTCCTTTACCACACCACGAAGTCTAAAGTGCTCAATAGGCTCTGTAGAATACTTGGTGTGTTCCGGGCGAATAGATATGTAAACCATTTCGTCCTTTACAAAGCCTTCGCCCTTTGCATGTACCACGCCGTTCTCTGCAGTCAGTTCCACCAAGTCTCCCTCGATACCTGTAACAGAAGCCTCGATGATATTTGACTCACCGATGAAATCTGCTACGAACTTGGTCTTCGGATGTTCATAAATCTCGGAGGGCACATCAATCTGCTCGATAAGGCCATTATTCATAACTGCAATACGGTCGCTCATGGTCAAAGCTTCTTCCTGATCATGGGTGACATAAATAAAGGTAATGCCAAGTCTCTTCTGCAGGTGCTTTAATTCAATCTGCATCTGCTTACGAAGCTTATAATCCAGGGCAGCCAAAGGCTCGTCTAGCAAAAGAAGCTTTGGATTATTTACCAATGCTCTGGCGATAGCTACACGCTGTTTCTGTCCGCCGGACATCTGTGCCACTTTACGTTTGCCGAAATTCTTCAGCTGCACAAGATCCAGCATTTTCTCTACTCTAGCCTTAATCTCAGCCTTAGGAATCTTCTTTTCCACCAGGCCAAATGCCACATTGTCAAACACATTCATGTGCGGGAACAATGCATAACTCTGGAAGACGGTATTGACATCTCTCTTGTAAGGAGGCAAATCCGTCACATCCTGGTCCCCAATATATACGGTACCCTGAGTAGGGGTATCGAAGCCACCAATCATACGAAGTGTGGTGGTCTTACCACATCCGGAAGGACCTAAAAGGGTAAGAAACTCTCCCTCATAGATATCCAAATCCAGTTCTTTTAGTACTACGCCACCGGTAGCATCAAAAAATTCCTTTGTAACGCCTCTGAGGCGGACGATAGGAATGTTGTCTTTTTCCATGGCAATTTCCTTCCTGTAAGAAATTATAATACGTCGCGTCCACGCTCACCGGTACGGATTCGCATGACATCTTCAATATCAGAGATAAATACTTTACCATCACCTACATTACCGGTGGATAAAGTATCTACGATTTCAGACAGAATCTCTTCTAAGTCTTCATCCCAAACAACAGTCATTACATAAAGCTTTGGAAGCAAGTTTACTT
Source organism: Lachnospiraceae bacterium (assembly GCA_015056765.1). Lineage (GTDB taxonomy): Bacteria > Bacillota > Clostridia > Lachnospirales > Lachnospiraceae > SIG336. The sequence continues at coordinate 52,817 of SVFQ01000007.1, read as the reverse complement.
CCAGGCCAAGCTTATCCAGTTCAGGATTGGCAAAGCCCTCCTGATGTCCACAACCCATAGCAGACATAACGGTCATACCGCTATACTCATTTTTGGTTAAAATCTTCTTCAAAGCTTCCAGCTTTTCAGGTCTGATAATTACTTCTATTTTTTTCATACGAACCCTCCATAAACCGCGAAAACAGGGGCTTTGAGCAGCCTTCTGTTTCCCGAAATATTTCCAAATAGCCTAATTCAATACTATAGCGAAAAACACCCAAAAATGCAATATCCTGCAATGGTTTTTCGTGCAAAATTACGAGGCTTTTTGCACAAAAAAAGAGAGTGACTTTCGCCACTCTCTGATGATTTCTTATGCCTGTTTGGATACTTCCAAAAGCTTCTTTTTCAGTTCTGTCTCCATACCTGCAAGTTCTGCTTCTGCAGTACGGCGTTTTTCTTTGCCTTCAGTCTGAATCTTTAAGACTTCGTCCAATGTAGAAATCAGGGTCTCGTTGGTATGTTTTAATGTTTCCATATCAACGATACCACGCTCAGATTCCTTAGTAGCCTCGATGGTAGCAGTCTTTAACTTGTCTGCGTTCTTCTTCAACAGTTCATTGGTCATCTCAGACACTTCACGCTGTGCTTTTGCAGCTTCTGTGGAGTGCTCTACGCCAAGCGCAATGACCATCTGGCTCTTCCAAAGAGGAATGGTATTCACGATGGTGGACTGAATCTTCTCAGCCATCATGGTATCAGAGCTCTGTACCATACGAATCTGAGGTGCAGTCTGCATGGAGATGGTTTTGGTCAGTTCCAAATCATAGATTTTCTTTTCAAATCTATCACACATAGCTGCCAAATCTTTTGCTGCCTGCGCATCTTCAGGAAGTCCGCTCTTTTCTGCTTTCTCCTGGAGTTCTTTCAGCTCGCCGTTACGAACCTGCTCTAATTTCTCTTTACCGGCCAGGATGTACATGGTCAGTTCTTTATAATAAGCGAGGTTCTGATCATACATCTTATCCAGCATGTCTACGTCTTTCATCAGAGTTACCTGATGTTTCTCCAAAGTGCTGGTGATAGTATTTACGTTAGTCTCAACAGAGCTGTATCTTGCTTTCAAAGAAGTCACTCTGTTAGCACTCTTCTTAAATAAAGCTTTCAGGCCTTTTGCTTCTTCATCTACATCGAAATTCTTCAGCTGGGTTACAAGGTTTGTTACCATGTCACCTACTTCGCCCATATCTTTGGTACGAACGCTCTCTAAAGCTTTTTCAGAGAAGTCAGCCATCTTTTTCTGTGTGCCGGCACCATAATTCATAATTGCAGTGGAGTTCTGAATATCAATCTGATCTACGAAACTCTCAACCTGCTTTTTCTCTGCTTCTGTCAGCTCCGCGCCTGCCAGTGCAGGACCATCTGTAGCTGCTTCTGCCGGTGCCTCCTGTGTCTGTGTTGCAGCAGGTGCTGCATCGAACACCAATGTAGGTGCTTCCTGTGCCATAAATTCTTCTGCCATTTTACTCTCCCTCTACTTTATAAAATGATATAGAAACTTCTATATTATTATTGCTCTTCTTCCATGGTCTGCATCGCCATACCACCCGAAGCCTGCATTGCACCTCCTGAGGTAGCTGTCTGAACAAGTCCATCCTGTGCCATCATGGTCTTCATGACACTGATATCTGAGCTAATATCCCAAGCCACATCCTGGAACATATCATCTAAAAGCTGCTCGAATGCATCATTGATTACATCCAAAGAGCTCTCAATTTCTTTCTTTGTCTTACGAATATTATCTACTTCCGGCTGTTTTTCAAGGTCTACATAAGCACGCAAAAGCTTTGTGGTAGTCGGTAAGTAATACTCCATGAACTTACGAAGGTCTTTGGCAGACTCCGGATTTTTCTCCACCTGCTCAAAGATTTTCTTCATGATGTTTTCCAGTCGGAATAGCTTGCTGGATACTTCTTCTCCGGGAATCTCGTTATTGCAATCACGGATTGTCTCTAAGTACGCATTACCCTCTCGAAGAATTGCCTTTACATCATCCGCATCTCCCAAAGCTTCATCCAGTTCTTTCTCCCTAGCCTGCTGCTGTTTCTCCAAAGACTCCTGATTCTTCTTCGTCTCCAGATACTGGTTATACACCTCTCTGGTCAACATCAAAGTAGTCACTTTATCATCAATGCGGGCATTCTGGATGTAGCCCATCTTCTTAAGCTGGCGAAGTTCTTTCCAAATCTGCTTTGTGCTCTTACCGGTGCACTCTTCCAGTTCTGTCATCAATACGTAGTCTCTGTCACCAATAATCTCTGCATATTTCTTGTATGCTTTGATGAGCTTTCTCTTGCGGATACCGCCGAAAAGCCCAAGCCCACTGACAATGGACATAATCACTACAAGGATGAATGCGCCCATGGCACCACCGAAAAAGTCCATCATTAAAAGTGCGCCACATAAGGCCGGCAGAAAAATGCTAAGGCCTATGGAGCTAAATACTATCTGTACCACTGCTCCGGCAGTACTTACTGAAGTAGGCATGAAATACGTGCCTCTTCTTCTGTAACTTGGTCGCTTTGCAGCGTATATATCGCTTCCCTGGCTTCTTACAACCTTTGCTCTATTTTTATCAACTTCACTTTTCACCTGATTGGTCAAATCATTGACTCTTTTCTGAATGTCTCCAGCCAGGTTAGAAAAGTCTCCTGCTTCCACAGCATCTGTAACAGAATTTAAAATGTCACTTCCCGCTGTATACAAGTCTTTCAGTTCCATAATTCCTCCAATTTCATACTACATCATTGTACAAAACTATACCCCTTTTTTCAATATTACTATCTTTCTTTTCTATAGAAATATCCACAAAAAATCCCCCGGTTTTGCTAATTACCGGGGGACTCTACTTACTATTCACTTTTTTCTATCCTTATCTTAAAACAGGGTGGCAAAGATAAACCTCGTTCATGTAAATATGACGGATGGTGTCTTCATTTCCACCTGTAAGTTTTGCGATTTCTTTTGGTAATACGCCTCCACCAATCATGGAAAATACCGTATTTTCGTTCACTCTTCTACCATCCTGTCTACTTATTTTTTTAGAAAATCCAAACATAACATCGACCTCCTACTATCTCGAAACTGAATGGTTTCTTTTGTTATCTTTAATCTAACACCTTTTAAGTTGTCTGACAATAGATATGAAGCACATTGAATAGCGAGACTTTTTCAGTTTTTAGATGAATTTCATTCACCTATTATCTTTTATAATTCTGCAATTTTTGTTTTATTATTTCTTCATAAATGAAATGCATTCAAATGAAAAAAATATCGATGAAATCTAGCCTTTTACCCAAAACCTATTGACGCCGACCTGATCTGATGCTATATTGTATGTAGTAATCAAAACTACATGCAGTTGATTTGATTTCCAAATTAACTCGCATTCAGAATTACCGTGGAAATGATTCGGAGGTATGCACTATGACCGGAAAAGAAGTACAAGCATTCTTAAAAGAACACCTTGTTCCAAAGAAACTCTATAAAATAGGTGGAAGTCACAAGAATCGCATCTGTCTGGAGCAGACCGAAAAAGGATGGGAAGTATTCTTCCGCGACAAAAAAGAAAAGGTAGGTACTCTCTTCTTTCGAGATGAAGCTTCTGCTTGTCAGTGCTTCATGGAAGAGGTTCGTAAGATTATGGTGAGCCTGTATGGAATCACCTGGGTCCCATCTGTTTAATACGCATTCAATTATTCTTCCTACATAAAGGCGGATTGTCTAAAATCAAAGACAATCTGCCTTTTTTATTGTTGTGATACCGGAAATGTCGTATAATCTTCTTCGTTCGTTATGTTTTTAACGCACGTGAAATGAGAAAGGAAAGAAACACTATGATGAATACTCCACAGCAAATCGCAGAATTATACGCCGAAGCAGGCGTTTTTAAGACGAAGTTATCCACTTGTCACACCCTGCTGCTTGCTTTCTTCGCAGGTATGTTTATTGCCTTTGGTGCCGTAGGTTCTCAGATTGCCAGCTGCCTGGTAACAGATCCTTCCGCTGCCAGAATGCTTTCCGCAGTGGTTTTCCCGGTAGGACTTTTGATGGTACTGATTGCCGGTGCAGAACTGTTCACCGGCAATTGCCTTTTAACCTTATCCTGCCTGGACAAACGTATTAAACTGACTGCTATGCTTCGTAACTGGGTTTTGGTTTACCTGGGTAACTTTATCGGGGGCGTGTTCCTGGCTTGGATGCTTACTTACAGCCACACCTTATCCTTATTTGACGGAAAGTTAGCCCAGCTTGTAGTAAACACAGCTACCACCAAAGTACACTTAAGCTTCTCCGATGCATTCCTACGCGGAATCCTTTGCAACCTGCTGGTATGCCTGGCAGTTTGGATTTCCTTTGCAGCGAAGGATGTCACCGGTAAAGTTGTCGGTATGTTTTTCCCTACTATGGTCTTTGTACTGTCCGGTTATGAGCACTGCATCGCCAACATGTACTTCATTCCTGCAGGTCTCTTTACTTCCGCTGAATACGGAATCGCTGCAGACGGACTTACCTGGGGCGCTTTCTTTATCCAGAACCTGATTCCTGTTACTTTAGGAAATATCTTAGGTGGTGCCATGATTGGTGCCGGCTATTATCTGGTCTATTTAAGCAAGAAAAAAGGATGCTAAGCATCCTTTTTCTTTTGCTCTTTTCTTATATCGTAGCAGATACTACTTCTTTTCTTTTTCTCTCTTTGCTAGAATCGGCAGAATCAAACCAAGTGCGGTAAGGATTACCGGTGTAACCACGTTCAACGCCATAGTGAATGGATCTGCATCATACATGCCTAAAATACAGCAAGCTGCTGTTACAGTAAAGCACCATACACCAAAGAACAGTGCTACTCCCTGATTCTTGACAAAGCGGTATTCCGGATTGAATTTGTCTTTTGCTTTACGAAGCATGATGTATGCGAAGAATACCCACAGGTAACGCATTGGCATACATACGGAGTTCAATTTGTTCAACTGTTTCAGCACTTCAGCAGCGCCGCTACCAAAGGACTGAATCAGAATGATGGCACCGGATAGTACGGCTACCATCTTAATACCATTTACATAAGCACCCTTATCGTTCTGTTTTAACAGGGCACTAGGAACAAACTCACGAGCATCTTCATTGTCCAATAAGATTCGCAGTGGTGCATCGATACTCAGTACCAAAGTAGATAACTGACCGATTGCATTGCAAAGTGCATAGACAATCATTAAAGTGTCTCCAATATGATAATACTGACCAAGTTTCTGGAATGCCCAGTAAGAACCATTGGAGTTATAAGAAGCGAAGCTTTCTTTGCTTTCGTTAATCAAAGCAGGGTCAAACATCATTCCCATGGAAATGGTACCTAAAATCGCACATACCACAACCATAATAGCCAGTGTAATCATGGCTCTTGGGAAGCCTTTACTTGGGTTATCCACCTTATTTACATAAGGAGAGATTTTCTCACAACCGCCTACCGCAAATACCAAAATAGAAAGGTTTGTAAAGTACTTCACATCAAAGTTCGGAATCAATGCTTCCTTGGTAAACTGTACATGTACAAAGTCAGCGCCAGGATTAATGGCCGGAGCTGCAAACATCATCAGAATATAAAGGATGGACATAACGAACATACTGGTACCGGCTAAGGTAGTCAGCTTCTTCAGAGGATTCAGACCTCTGGAAGCGATATAGCAGAACACTAACAAAATAACAAGTGTTATACCCTGTACCGCCAGTGTGTTAAAGCTATCGTAGGTCTCTCCATTGCGGAAAACTGCCCAGCTAAGAGCTTTGATACCACCGGAAGACTTAGATGCAATGTAAGTAACATGGCAAGCCCAATAAGTCCAACCTGCATAGTAAGCCACCTTAGGGCCTGTGGTAGACAGTACCCAAGAGCTTACACCACCGCCGGAATTTTTAAAGGCGGAGCCAAGCTCACCAACCATCAGTGCATAAGGTACAAAATAAAGAGCAAACATTAAAATCCAGCTGAATATTACCTGGATACCATTGAAGTATACGAAACCGTTCATTACATTTCCGAATCCCCATACGGTGGAAAATGCCATAAACGCCAAGGTATACCATTTGATACGTTTAGAATCCATACTACTTCCTCCCTTTTTCGTATCATAAGAACTGCTTTCAAGAGCAGAACTTTTATATTATACTGCTTTTCAATTAAAAAATAAATCCCATTCACGTAAAGAAACGTAAATGGGATTTTATCTATTTTTAGGATACTGTTTTCATCTTTGGAATGGAAGAAATCAGTTCAAAGAATCCAAAGAGTAAAAGCATAATGACACCTACATAGCGATAGGTATCTGCGTCACCGGTTTTCGGCATATCCACATTGCCGCCTTTGCCGGAGCCGCCATTTCCACCTGTGGGAGGCACCTGTGCCTCTCCTGCCATCTCCAGTCTTTCCGTCTCATCGGTCTCCGTAGCCGCTACCGTTTCTGTGGTGGTTGCAGGCTGCGCATTACTTTGATTGTTGTTATTGGAGTTCTGGCTTCCATTTGCCTGTCCGCCGCCGGTTCCCGGATTCGCCGGTGTGGGTGCCGGTGTGGAAGTCTGAGTATAAAGCAACGTAAACTCAGAAAAGTGCGTCGTGTTGAAGTCAAATGCGTTGGCAGTGGAGGTCATCTTAGATGGATAAGTCACAGAGAGTTCTTCTAGAACCCCACCTGTTTTCACACCATAGACCTTCAAAGTACCATATTTTAAATTCATGGTATTGGGTGCCACCATGGTCAAGGTACACCTGCTGCCAAAGTCTCCACTGGTCAGCAATTCTTCTGTGGTATTTCCATTAATAGTGGCATTGTGTGAAAGCTTAATATTATAAGCTTGCCAAGCCGTATAATCGTCCTTATTAATACTGGAAGATTTCAGTACGTTCGACAAATCGTCATCGATTTCAGTTACCGTCAATTTCCAAAAATCCGTTGGTCCAAGCGCCACATCAACAGAGGTTACATAACCACCCTGCTTCACCTGATTCTGAATATCCACACTGTATCCGGCATATCTTACCACATATACACCAAGCATACTAGGATCGATTTGGGTAAGGGTAACCGTTCCATTCGCCTGGTTAAAGGCACTGGAACTGATATTTTGCAAGTTTACATTTTGGCTGGTTTTGCCCCCTGTGGAAGCGTTGCTTGCAGCTCCGTTTGCAACTTTATAGATAGAAATCACTCGTACCCTGCCCAGATTCATCATTCTTGGAAGGGGTATGGATACGGTACCGCCCGCAAAAGCAGTGGCATTTCCTATGGCATTTCCCTCTTTGTCGACTGCATTTAACACAAAGGCCGTCTCATAAAAGTTTCTGGTATTTTGCTTATTGGTGATGTCGTCCGTAAATCCTGTGGCATCCAGATTTTCTGCCGGGGCATCTGCGACTTGCAAGGTAAAATCTTGCGATATGGAAGTAAAGGTAGCCGTAGCATTCCCTCTCTTATCCGTTCTGGTATCCTGCACGCCAAGAAATGCAGGTGGTGTAATCACTGCACCGCCGGAGGCCTCAGTCCCCGCCGTAGTCGTGCCGGTATTATTCCCGGATACATCTTCTGCCGTAGAAGTAAAAGGTATGTTTGCTAAGAGTATGGCCAACATAATGGCCGATACACCCAGAAATCTTTTCAGTCGTCTAATCTTTTTCACCGTAAACTCTCCTGCCTACGATTACCAATCTGCCTTCATCTAAAGAGTAATCGCAAGTTGATAAAGTAATCAGTTCATCCCCGTAGGATGCTTCTATAGGAATATCATAGAGGGCTTTACTCTTGGCTTCTTTGATATACGCGTCAAAGCTCTTCCAATCGTCCATCCGGATGTAGTCGTAATAGTGAAACTCCTCCTTGGAACTGGTGCTGACGCTGGCAAGGAACACCGCTATGATATCGTATTCTTTCTCTTCGTATAGGGTCTTAAAGACAATCCTTGGGTGCTTCTCATAGTACGCCTTATCGTAATAAAGGCTCAGATTGCCAAACATAAACCCGCTTTTCATGTTATGTCCATGAATGAGCAAATGATTGCCGGCGGCTCTTTCATCACAACGCTTATCCAAGACCAAAAGACCATTTCGGTCCTTCTCTTTATCGAAGTTGTGAGACAGATAGTAATCATTATCTTCTGTTTTATACATCACCGGATAATCCACTTTGGTATCCGGAATGGTAAGCCAGCCCACCAGGTCAGGATTCTGATCATGTAGCTGTTTCAAGCCCGGCAGCATTTCTCTCTGGGAAAAATCCACTCCGATGCTTTCCAGCTTGTCATGCTCTTCCTGCTGTTCCTTGTCCTTCTGACTTTTCTGATAAGCCTCTAACTGTGCCTGCTCTTCTGCTTCGATTTGGGCCTGCCTGATTACTTCCTGCAAATGCAAAGCCTTGCGATAGCTAAGATAATCCCGCAGCATGCCCTGACCGATATAGATACCACAGCCAAGTAAAAGTCCACCAAATAATAGCAAGGACGCTAGTCGAAACTGCTGCAGAAAGCCTCGTTTTTCACGCTTTTCCACCGGAACTTTTCCTTTTGGTGAAGGGCTTTTCAAAATCTCTTCCGTCACATGGTCTTCCCCGGTAAAGGTTTGACGATTCAGATCCGCCAGGAACTCTCTTCCCAACTTTGTCTCAAAGGTCATCTTCTGCTCCCTGATCTGGCGCTTATAGTTTTTAGCCTGAGCAGCGACACTACGCCCCTCTTTCACAAGAGAGTCGATTTTCTCCTGATCTCTAAGGGCTCCTTCATATTCAGATTTGGTGCGAAAGACATACTGTCCGACTCTATACGACATAACTAAAAACATTATACATTCTTTTCCATGTCGATAGCAATATTCTGACAACGCAAAAGGCGGCAGATTTCTCCGCCGCCTTACAAAAGACTTTTCTATTATTTTTATAGTTTGAAATAGCTGATGGCATCTGTCAGATTTTCTGCTAAGCCCTGCAAGTCTCTTGCTGAATCAGAAATGATTGCAAAGGTTGCATTTAACTCTTCCATAGATGCGTTGGTTTCTTCCGCTGATGCTGCATTTTCTTCGGAAATCGCTGACAGATCAGCGATGATACCTACCAGCTGGTCCTTCGCTTCGCTTAACTTCTCCACCTGAGTGTCGATGTCATTTGCGCTCTGGGATACATTGCCTACATTAAACTCCATGGTCTGCATGTTGGACTTGGTATCATCTAGCTGAACACCCTGCTGTTCGAAGCTGGAGTTTAGTCGTTCCATAACCGCTACTGAAGCTGATGCATCAGCCAAAAGCTTATCTACAATCTTTTGAATTTCATCTGCACTGTTGCTACTCTGAATTGCCAGTTGACCGATTTCTGTGGCTACTACCGCAAAGCCTTTGCCGGCTTCCCCGGCTCTGGCTGCTTCGATACTTGCATTTAAAGAAAGAAGGTTTGTCTGGCTTGCAATATCGGTGATAGCCTGGGAGAATTTCGCAATTTCCTTGGCGGATTCATTGGTGGAATCTATAGTCTGTCCGATATCATGTACAGAACTTTGTACATCTTTGCTTTGCTCAATCAGTTTGGTCAAAGCATCCATAGCCGCCTCGCAGGACTCTTTCATGGTCTTCGCATATCCATTTAAGCTCTCTACATTGGCGGTCACTATCTCAATATCATTCTCAATATCCTGAGTATAACCTGCTGCATGCTCTACGCTTTCTGCCTGGCCCACTGCACCCTTGGAAATCTCATCTATGGCTTCCGCTACCTGCTGAGAAGCATCTCCTGCCTGATTTGCAGAATCGTTTAATTCTGTACCGGCTTTCTCTAATTCTTTCGCCATATCTGTGGTAGTCTGCATCACCTCAGATAGTTTGCTGCTTAACATCATGGCACCATCTGCCAAAAGCCCGATTTCATCATTTCTTTGAACCAGCTTTTCATCCACTTCGACACCTAAATCACCCTGGGCCAAAGTATCCATCTGATCTGCGATAGCTCTCATTTTCTTAGATGCTGTATTGGCAACAAAATAGCCTACTGCGGAAAGTGCAATCGTGATGAAAACTGCCATGAGAATCATACCTAGAATAATACTTCTCACTCTGGCTTTTACATCATCTGCCCGTCTACCTACGAAGGCCATACCGATAGCAGTTCCGTCTCCCTGATATAATGGCGCGTAGTAGGTGTAGTACTTCTCATGGGCGCCTGCCGGATAAGAATTCGTCGCATAGTCCGGCTGACTACTGCCAATGACCTTATTATAAATATCATCTGCTACAGCAGCCCCTGTTAATCGGTTACCATTTTCTGTCATAGTGGTAAGCACCTGTTCCTTACCAAACAGCACGGAATAATCAATACCAGTTTCTGCTTTCAAGGTATCCATCAGGTCGCCATATTCGCTCATGACGTCCTGCTCGCCTTTATATAACACGCCGTCCACATAGGACCAATCCCCATCCCAGACAGCTTCCATCTCACTGGCTAGCTGGGTGCCGGCTACCACCAGCTCCTCTTCTACCATTTCCGTATAGATTTTATTAATCTGTACAGCGCTGATTGTAGTAAGTACAACTGCCAAACCTGCAATTGCTGCAATAGCCGCAATGATCAGCTTTAAAACCAATTTTCCTTTATGTTCCCTTTTACTCATAAAAAAATTCCTCCAAATTATGTCTTAGGCTCTTGAAATCACCTTCATTATACACGTTTACGTCGTGTATTTGAGCCATTTTCGCACAATTTGAGGAATTTTCTTAAAATTTTAATAAATGATAGACAATTAGTTTATAATTGCCTTTGTTATTTAGAATTCCTTATGAATTCAACCAGTCTATGACTGCATTTCCACGTCTTTAATTTCCGTATCGAATCTTACCAATCAGCGCGCAAATTAAAAATGCAACTACATCAGCTGCCACGATTGTAGCTCCTGTTGGCGTGTCACTTAGAATACTGATCAAAAGCCCCATCATGGTACAAATGCCGGATAATACCACGGAGAAAATGGTTACCTGCTTAAAGCTGCGGAAAATACGCATTGCAGATAATGCCGGGAATATCACCAGGGCGGACACCAATAAAGAGCCCACCAGATTCATAGCCAGCACAATCACAAGGGCTGTAATCACTGCGATGAGGAGGTTATATACCTCTGTCTTCATGCCTACTGCCTTGGAAAAGGTCTCATCAAAGGTCACCGCAAAGATGTGATGATAAAACAGAAAGAACATCACAAATACCACAATGGCAAGCACCACGGTAAGCCATACATCCGTCCTCTTTAAGGTCAGTATCGACATAGATCCAAACAAAGTGGAGCATACGTCGCCGGACAAGTTGGAAGATGCCGCAAAAATATTCATAATCAAGTAGCCAAAGGCAAGGGCTCCTACAGAAATCATGGCAATAGCTGCATCCCCTTTGATTTTGGTATTCTGTCCTGTACGAAGTAAAAGGATGGCGCTAAGGATGGTGATTGGAAGTACTAATACCGTCTGATTGGTAAGTTTTAACACACTGGCGATGGCAATGGCGCCAAAAGCCACATGACTTAAGCCGTCTCCGATGTAAGAAAAACGCTTCAGTACTAAGGTGACTCCCAAAAGAGCCGAACAAAGCGCAATCAAAATGCCTACGATGATAGCGTAACGGACAAAAGGATACTGTAAGTATTCGATTAATGTTTGCATACTTCTTTTTCCTCCTGTTCTAGATAGTATTTTCCGATTTTGCTATTCTTATACTCCTCTGTGGTGCCAAAGAAATTCTTTCTGCCGATATGCAGAATCTTGGAACCATAGGTAATGGCAGACTCAATATCGTGACTAATCATAATGATGGTGACACCTTCTTTGTTCAGTTTCTCAATCACCTGGTACAATTCTGCTGTCACGTGAGGATCCAGACCGGTCACAGGCTCGTCTAATAAAAGCACTTTTCTGGTGGCACACATGGCTCTTGCCAGAAGCACACGTTGCTGCTGACCGCCGGATAAATCCCTATAGCACTTGCCTGCCAAATCCAGGATATCCATGCGCTCCATGTTTTCTTTTGCCAGCTGCTTTTCTTCTTTTGTATAGAATGGACGGAATTTACTGCGTCCCAGTACGCCGGATCGAACGATTTCCTGTACAGAAGCAGGGAAGTCTTTCTGCACCACGGTCTGCTGTGGCAAATACCCGATTTCTCCTTTTTGAAGGCCATCTCCTCGTTTGATTTCGCCGCTTAAGGGCTCCTGTAATCCCAGAATCGTCTTCATCAGGGTGGACTTACCGGATCCGTTTTCTCCTAATATACACAAATAATCCCCTTTCTCTACGGAGAAGGAGATTCCACTGGCCACAGCCTGACCTTCATAGCCCACTGCTAAATTTTCACAACTTATATATGACATAATAACTCCAAACTTTACCCTACTAACGTTCTTCTAACGCTGCACAAGCATCACAAGTTCCATAAAAAACGGTTCTCTTTGGATCCAGCACAAATCCATGCTCTGCCCGAAGATGTCCCTGAATCATGGCGATTTCTTCGCAGTGCAGGTGAATCAGCTTGCCACAGGACTCGCATTTGCAATGAAAGCAAGGCTCTCCCACTGCCACGTTATTCTCCGGGGTATACACAAAGCATGCCGGTGAATTGGCATCTATGATGTACTTCATCACGACGCCTTCATCCACCAGGCGCTCTATCTGTCTGTACACCGTGGTGGTCCCGACACTGGAGCCTTTATCTCTCATGTACCGTACGATATCTGCCACTGTCACATGCTGTCCCGGCACCGTCTTGAGATAAGTAAGCACCTCTTCTCTTTGTTTGGTTTTATACTTCATTTTCTCGCTCATGATTTCTACCTAATCGTTCTCTTTAAAGATTCTCCAGTTCTGCATCCTTCAGTCTGCAGTACATCTGTCCATCTTCCTGATACAGTTCAAACTCACCCTTTACGGTGCAGGTTTCCCCCTCCTTTGGATAATCCTCCGGATAGGTGTAACTGTCTGTCAGTTCAAACTCGATGCCCTGGGCACAACATGCGGTGGCATCCTTGATGATGCAAGCAAAGTAGCGCACGCCCAGTTCCTCATCTGCGTAGGTGGTATAGTCCCCATTCATGCGAATGGTTTTTCCAACAAAGTCTTCCGGATAGTACATCATCTGATATACTTCCGAATATACCATGTTGCTATTCATGGTAGTCAAATCGATATCCACATCAGATAGCGTCTCATCAGCGGCTTCAGAGCTTATCTGTGCCGTCCCGTTGGTCCCAACTGCATATCGGATGACTTCCAGGTTCGACTGCATAATAGAAAGGTAAGTCTTTCCCTGGGCAATATCCTCCGCCGTGACAGACTGCATAGAATCCAGCTCCAAAACAGGAAGCTGTGGTCTGGAGGAATTCTCTAAAATAGTTTTTGCTAATTTCTGGTCGTTATTCTCACACACCAGAATGCAAGGAAGCTGATTCTTATCCAGTTCTCCGGCTAAAAACGTCACCTTCTCAAAACTGGCTTCTGTCTCCGCAGAGCAGCCAAGGAATGGCGCCCTATACTCAAGTCCACACTCTTCTGACAGATAGCGGAACGGATATCTGTCTGCCACCAAAAGCATGTCGTATTTTCTACTGCCCTTCTCCGTCGCTGTTTTAAACTGACCGGACAAAAGGTCTAATTGCTCACTATAGGTCTTCGCATTTCTTTCTACCACATCCCTGAAGTCTGTATCCTCTGTGGTAGTCTCAATGGCCTCTGCAATGGCATCCGTGCAAATCTTCGCAAAAGAAGGAGACATCCAGATGTGCTCGTCCATGGCCTCTTCTTCCTCATCTTCCTCTTCCTCTGCTTCCATGCCTTCTACCACTTCTTCCGCATAAGCCTGGTCTCCAATGATATCCATCAGATTCAGAACCACCTTATCCGTCTTCTCCGGAAGAGCATCCTTAACCCATCCGTCGCTTTCGCCGCCTACATAGACAAAGATATCTGCATCCGCAATCTTCATCATATCTGCTGCTGTAGGCTGATAACTGTGTAAATCCACGCCTTTATCGATTAAAAGTGTTAGTTCAGCCCGGTCTGCTTCTTCTCCCAACACTTCTCTGGTCCAGTCATATAAAGGGAAGATGGTAGTCACGATTTTAATCTTTTCACCGGCTGCCACCTTGTGAACGGTCTGTCCGGCAGTTTCCTCCGGCTGCTTACTGCCGCAGCCACTTATCAACATAGCAAGTATCCATACTATGCTCAACACTTTCCATACGTTTTTTTTCATGTTTACTCCTCATTCCTAATCGGAAGTACAATTTCCACCATCCGGTTTTATTTCTGAAAATGGAATTCATTTTCATTTTTAATTTGAAAACTGTTTTCAATTTTAGCATATAAGTAGAAAAAGTCAAGCAAAAAAAACGGCTCTAAGGAATATTTCCTTAAAGCCGCTTAGATTCTAGGATTCTGCTTCTATAAAGTAGAGTCTGGATGCATATTCTGTCATCACTCGAACGTTTTCATTAAAGCCGGTGCTTGCAAAGGACTGCTTCAAATCAAAGCCCTTATAGTTTAGTAAACTACCGGATGCATGAATATCTTCCACTTCTCCCGGAAGGCTGGTCACCTTGGAGATGACATTATGCACGATGCCATCCTGTTTCACATGGACAGGTGTCACGGTATTGATCAAATCTCCAAAGATTTTCAGATTATGTTTAAATGGGAGGCTATACAGATGATACTGTTTTTCATCATCTAAACCTCTTACCAAAAGCTTATTGTAGAATTTGTTGGCTTCCACATGCTTTTGCAAGAACATGGTCACTGCTGTATTTTGATCAGAATCTACGCAGCTCCACTGATATACATTGCCTTCCTGTAAACGATAGAAATCCCCATACTGCAAGGTCTTTCTATACTTCTTATAAAGAGCAATCTGCTCTTTAATGGCATCTACATCTTCCTTCTTCATGTCGCAAAGATTGCACTCATATCCCAGCACCCCAAAGCATGCCACATTGAATCTGGTTCCAATGGGTGTGCGACGTAAAGTCTGATGATTCGGTACCGCAGATACATGTGCTGTCACGGTGGACATAGGATATCCGTAGCTATAGCCATTCTGAATGGAAAGTCTACTGATGGCATCTGAATTATCACTACCCCAAATCTGAGGGAAGTAGCTGAGAATACCCAGGTCGAATCGACAACCACCGGAGGCGCATCCTTCAAAAAGAATCTGCGGAAAACGCTCTACCAAAGTACCCATCATACGGTATAAACCACATACATAGCGATGTGCAAATTCCATCTGGCGCTCTGCCGGTAAATACTTGGAATAGTAGTCCGAGAAGATGCGGTTCATATCCCACTTCACATAGCTGATGTTGCCGGAAGAGAATACCTTCGTCATCTGCTCTGTCATGTAGTCTACCACTTCCGGATTTGCCAGGTCTAAAAGTCTCTGGGTACGTCCCTCGGAGTGATGCATTCCCGGAATATCCACAGCCCAGTCCGGATGTGCGCGGTATAGGTCACTATCCACGTTTACCATTTCAGGCTCTACCCATACGCCAAACTCCAGGCCCAAGGCATTGATTTTCTCAGCCAGGCCCTTGAGACCGCCGGGCAATTTCTTTGCGTTTTCCGTCCAGTCTCCCAAAGCTCTCTTATCGTCAGAACGTTCGCCAAACCAACCATCGTCCATAACGAAAAGTTCAATTCCTACTTCTTTTCCTTTTCTGGCCAGATTCAAAAGCTTACTTTCATCGATGTCGAAATAGTTTGCTTCCCAGCTATTGAGAAGTACCGGTCTTTCTTTGTCTTTCCAGTATCCTCTTACGATATGCTGACGGATAAATCTGTGCAGGTTGTGGCTCATGCCTGTATGACCTGCAGCAGAGAATGTCATAACAGCCTCCGGTGCTTCAAAGCTATCTCCCGCATTCAGGTGGAAGGTAAAGGTAGCCGGATTGATACCGTTTACGATACGTGTTTTGTCAAAACTGCTTACTTCCACTGCTTCATAGTGATTACCACTATATACCAAATGGAAGCCATAGCACTCGCCTGCTGTTTCATTGCAGCCTTCCCTACTTACCATAAAGAAGCTGTTGGCTCTGTTACTGGTCACACCGGTGGTAGAAGAAATGACGAACTTACCCGCGCTAAGCTTTACATCTCTTTTTTCCATCTCTTTGATCCAGTGTCCCACAAAGGTGGAAACTGTCAGGTCGCGTTCATTTAAATCCAACTGCATACTCATAAGACGGCGCAGTTCTACCGGGCTTTCTGAAGTATTAAGGAATTTCGTACGTCTCGTGATGACATCCTCTTCCTCAAATACGTAGTAATGCAGTTCCATCTGAAAGCCGTGATTTTTATCCTTCATCAAGATACACAGATGGTCACAAGAATCTGTTTCATCATAGGAAGAAGGCAGTGTTTCCATTGTATCCTTCCCTTTTCTGATGATGCAATTCTCATAAACAAAATCTGTAGTGGTGCTACCGTCTGCACAGGTCACCTCTACAAAGGGTTCTCTTATATCGCCCTTTCCAACTCCGGATGTTTCCAGACATAAGTTTTCTAGGCTCACCTTACTCTCTGCAGAATAGGCGATGCAATTCCCCGGTTCAGAAGATTGTTGTTCTCTGTAATCTGCAGGGTTTTGCATCTTTACCTTCGCACCGTAATACACATGCTCCAGTTGTCCTGTTTCGTTTACAAAGAATGCGTAAGTCGTATGCTTCGTAGAAAGCACAAATCCCGGCTTATTTCCTTCTGTTTTTAAAATCATTTCTTACTCCATTCTGTCCTATTTCCGGACATTCCTGTTAGTTCTGTCTGGATTTCAGTTCTTTTCCGATTTCTTCAAGCTTCTCATCTGTCAGAATATATCTGGATTTAAAGAAGAGGAATGCAATCACAAGTACCACTACAGGTCCGATGGTCATCACCATACGAAGACCAAATACAGCACTGTTATCCAGGCTTTCCAGAACACCTAAGGTTTTCAGTTTTGCAGCTAAGCCGCTTGCCCCGAGGGCTTTTGCACTTTCTTCCTGAATATGGAATACGGACAAGCAAACGGATGCAATCAGTGCTGCAATACCGGATGCAAGTTTTACTACAAAGGTCTGCATAGAGAAAATAACGGATTCATCTCTACGATGATTCTTCAGTTCTCCATAATCTACCGTATTCGCCAGGAAGACAGTGACAACTACGTTTAATACGCCTGCACCGGCCATAATGAAGAAGCCCGGTACAAAGAACGGAAGCACGTTAGTCACACCGCCAAGTGCCATTGCAAGCAGGATAACATATCCTACGATTTCTGCAAATACGCAAACATAGAAAATTTTGTAGGTAGTAAATGCTTTACGAAGCAGTGGGAACAGTAGCATCATAGCCAGAATCTGCATACCACCACCAAAGGTATTAAATAAAGTATAGTTGCCTCTCCAATTGCTTCCTGCCAGGTCATACTTGAAGAAATAGATCAGCAGGTTAGAAGTAATATATAGTGCAGAGTTTACAAGTACAATAGTCACAACGATGGTCATGGCCTGGTCATTCTGTACCAAAGCTTTGAACATCTGACCAATGGATGCGGTTTCCATATCCACTGTGGATTTCTCTTTGATGCATACACAAGTAATGGTAATAAAGAGAATAAACAGTACACCGATGATAACGGTGAAGTATTTGAAACCAAGTCTTTCCACTTCCATGGTGGATGTCATTTCTACGGTAGTATTTAAGGAATCCTGTGCAGTGATTTCCTGATACTGTGCTTCGTCTACATAGACAAGTAAGGTAGCTGCATCTGCGGTTTCCTTATCCATGGCAAATTCTACTGCATTTCCGTGTTCCTTGTCGTCTTTTACCACTTTCACATTGCCGATGGTAACGGTATAGTTTGCATTCTCATTTTTCAGATAGACTGCACCATCTAAGCCAGCTTCTTCATCTGTTACACCATCAAACATTTTCTGGATACCGGTAATAGATACGGCTACAGGGTTTGCTGTAGTATCCACTTCTGTGTAATTGGAAGTAGGGTTACCATCTGCATCTCTTTGTACGATGGCATAGGTATAGTTTACGTTTTCAGAAGCAAAGTTCTTGGTTACGTTGTCTGCACTGCCGGAAGAAGCCATAGTACCTAAGGAAGCCACTGCCATGACAGTTACCACGGTAATGATAGCAGAACCTACACCTGCGCAGGAACGAGCCAGCGCAGATAAGCCTTCTCGCTCTTTACCGGAATTGGTAAATGCCGGAACCATGGACCAGTATGGAATATCCATCATGGTATAAGTCACGCCCCAAAGGATATAAGTAACAGCTGCATAAGCAACAAGACCCTTTGCATCCAAAGATGGCGGTGCTGCAAACATCATAATTAAGATGACCGTGTTGGTAATGGTACCAATCATAAGCCAAGGACGGAATTTACCCCATTTTGTCTTTGTCTTTGCTACGATGACACCCATGATTGGATCATTGAATGCATCAAATACTCTGGCTACTAAGAGGATAATACCCATGGCGATTGCATTTACGCCCATGATATCCTGGAAGTAGTACAGCACGTAGGAAGCAGACAGCATATAGACCATGTCTTTTCCTACTGCGCCGATGCCATATGCGGCTTTTTCTCGGCCGGTTAAGTTTCTATTTGTGTTCTCCATTTTTCCTTCTCCTATTTTCCTTTTTTATGAGCCATTGCCAGCTCCACAACTTTATATGCCCCGTCATACAGTCCCACGGACTTGTTTCTTACGATAGAGTCACACATCTGCTCAAGCAGATCTTCTTCCATGAAAAGCTGAATCATCTGCAGTGTATGTGGGATATCTCTGCACTCCAATGTGCCATCTCCCATTTCCGCAGAGTGAATAGCCCCCCACATTTCATGTTTACCGACTCTCTTGATAAAGAGTTTTGGTACCGGATAAAAAGCTAATTCACTAGGTTTTGTAACCAGCACATCGCAGCTTCTCATCAGAAGATTTGTGCAGTAAACCGCCTCGAAGATATTTTTATGCCAGAAGCCATGAATACCATGAACATCTGCCTCTAATGCTTTTTCTGCAAATTCTGTGGTCTCTGCAAAATCATCAAAGTGTTCCACAGACTCATTTTTCATTTCCGGGATTTCTTTTTGAAGTTCTTCCCAAACATTCTTGTAATCCCCTACATTTACATACAGAACAGCCTTATCTTCTTTGATATATGGAAGAAGATAACGAATGATCTCTGCAAAAATTTCCTTTTGGGCACCGGCACCGCCGATGGTGAGCAGGAATCTCATAGGCTTGCCAAGTTTCTTGCGTTCCATACGCTTTTTGCAGTCTTCTTCGATATTCTGTACCAGCTCATGATCGATATAGTGTCCTGTGTAGAATAAGCTTCCCTTTGGCATAGGCTTTAAGACTTTGTCTTTTTGCATGCCATTGAGAATCTTGTATCCCATATAGGCATTCTGACACTGGATGGTATGGATACTACCCTCAGAAAGGTGCAGCGCCATGGGCCAGTTATCCGGTATGGCATTGACCACATGCTTCATACCTGCATGAATGGCTGCCTGTGCCGGCCATACATGCGTACCTACCACAGGAATATCCTTTGGCACATTGGCATACACAGGTGCCATCAGTTCTGCATTTTTCTGGTCTGCCGCATTATAAGACAGTGCTCTAAAACCTTCATAATTCATAGGCTCCCAAACAAGCTTATTAAAAAGACCGATTTTACTTAGTCTAGAGCCTAAAGAATATAAGTCATTCTGTGCACCGATTACTTTAGTGCAAGTGGTCTCGCCATAGGAATTTAAATCCATCCAGTATGGTACATAGCCCATGGAATGGGCTGCGGAAGCAATGGCCATAGAGATACGATAATGCCCAAAGCCCATGCGGATATTTCCTACAATAATACCCTTCTCCTCATCCCATACAGGATCAGGCAGGCCATCCGGATGCTTTGCTCTGTCGAAATGCGCATTTTTATCCAGGTCGCCTACTAAGACATTTTGCACGCCAAGGCTTTTTCCGATATAAGGATTTTCTTCCAAATGAACCGGATAAGCGACGCCTCTGTCATCACCATACTTGCGAATATATTTGTTTTTGGAACTCTCAGCTTTGCTTACTACAGAGCTACTCATGACATTTCCAAAAATCACTTTAGATTTTTCCATGTTACACCTAACTTTCTACTTCAAACTGCAACGTCACAGGCTCTGCATTTTCTGCTTCGCATGTCACAGTTGCTTTCCCTTCTACACCTTTTGTTCGCAGGTAAAATCCTGTAGCACCACCTCTAAATACGGTGGTCTTTGGTCCTATGATATCCAGTGGCCCATCTACCGTTACCCTTAAGGCTTCTCCGTAGAACGGTAATTGATTGCCCCACTCATCTTCTGCCACAATTCTCACTGCAGCCACATCATAAGAAGTTTTTTCCTGCAAGTTGTGATGAGATACCTTTGCTTTCAGGCATACTTTTGTCTCAGCTGCCTTTACAACTGTCTTCACCACTTCCCCGTTTTTCACTGCTTCAAACTTGTAGACTTTGGCACTTCCGCCCCAGTCTCCTACATACTTCTGAAACAGATTTACCGCATCCTGCCACTTAAAACGATGGAATAATACCAGTCTGGCAGCAGCACTTGCCACCTTTGCAGAAATACGATACCCGTGAATGGCTGTTTCATTCAGGCAGGTCTTCACCAAGGTATTCACATGATCGGAATATCCTTCTCCTTCCTTCATGGCATCCCCGATGTAGTCATCTACCACCATAGGTGGATGGGATAATCCCGGAAACAGCTCCTTGTCTGGTTTGTATTCCTTGATAAACTGATCATTCTTGTACATCCGGACGCTGTCAGCATTGGTAATCATATAGGTTTCCCCTCTGACAGATGCCGGATGCTCTCCGATATCCATAGAACTGGTGACTTCCAGTACGGCTTCTTCATCGCTTTGTGCAGCGTAGATTGCTGCCGCCATCTTCGGATTTCGGAACATGTCCATCACACCGTGATAGCAGATACGGTCACCGCTGCCGAAATCCTTGTGGGTATTGTAGTCAAACATACACCAGCCAAAGCTTCCTGCTATGTCTTTTTGTAAAGCCACCTCATTTAAAACTCTGGCATGTCTCAGGGTGTGCTCCATACGGTGCTCTTCCCAGTCAAACATCTTGGTTGGATACATATGTCCGTTGTATTCGGAAATAAAGTAGGCTTTCTTTGTATCCGGCGTGACCTTTGCTTTTGGTTTGCACCCGGGAGTGCTACCGTTATGACTAAAGTCGTTATACGTATAGACATCTTCTAATAGATGCATCTTTTCATTGCATCGAACACCGCCGGTAGGCCTGGTGGGGTCAAGCTTTCTCGCTAAGGCATTGGTACGTTCATAGAAAGCATCATCGTCCACCGACTCATTGATACGGACACCCCAAAGCATGATGGATGGATGATTTCGATACTCTTCCACCATTTCCTGCACATTGTGTACTGCGATATCCTTCCATGCCGCATCCCCGATGTGCTGCCAGCCCGGGAATTCTGTAAACACAAGAAGGCCAAGCTTATCGCATTCATCGATAAAGTAATGCGACTGTGGGTAATGAGAAGTACGAACTGCGTTGAGCCCCAGTTCCTTTTTCAGAATCTGAGCGTCTAATCTCTGCATGCTTTCCGGCATGGCATATCCCACATAAGGATAGCTTTGATGACGATTTAAGCCTCTTAATTTCACTTTTCTACCGTTTAGGTAAAAGCCTTCGCTTTTAAACTCCATCTTGCGGAAGCCGATCAGGAAGGAATGACAATCCAGTTCCTCCCCCTGATAGCAAAGTTTGGTCTCTACCAGGTAACGCTTTGGACTTAGAATATCCCAAACAGCAAGATCAGCCAGTTCCACATGTAACACATCATCTGTCGGAACCTGGCCGTCATATATCACCTTACCATCCAGTGTCTGTCTGATGGTAACGTCTGTTATTTTATATTGTTCTGTCGGAATCTGCAGTTTAAGTTTGGTATGTAAAGCGCCTTTCACACTAAGATTCTTAATCTGATTCTTGGTCATGAAACCGGTATCAATGGTATCTTCCACCTCCGGCATATAGAAGGCATCTTGAATATGTGCTTTCTCTACCACATCCAAATATACATCTCTGTAGATGCCACCATAGGTCATATAATCAATCACAAAGCCGAAGGGCGGCTGATTGATGTCCTCTCTGGAATTCACTTTTACGGTAAGCAGATTCTTTTCTCCATATCTTAAATCTTGATTTAAGTATACAGAAAATGCGTTATAACCATTATGATGGCTGCAAATGTGCGTACCATTTAAGTAGACATCTGCTTCATGTCCTACTGCCTCAAAGGTAAGGCGAAGCTCTTTGCCTTTCCACTCTGCCGGAATATCCAGTTCCTTTTGATAGCAAGCCACCATCTGGTATATGCTTTCATCAAAATAATGAAACGGTGTCTCCTTCACTGTATGGGGGATTTGAACGATTTCCCCATCCCTCATAGGGGTGTTGCAGTCCTCTTCCTGGAAAGTCTCTCGGAATCGCCAGTCGCGATTCAAGTAGATTCTTTGATTCATTGGTTACTCCCTAGTTCATAATGCCGTTAATCATAATCTCGGTCATTTCATTTAAGGCATCGATATATTTGATTTTGCCTTTTTTCAGGTCTCCGCCCTGTAAGAAACGTTCAATGGTAGCTTCATACATAAGCTTGAATACTGTGATATTTACATCTCTTACAGCACCTTCTTTTTTAGCTTTTTCCAAAAGGTCTACTGTAGTCTCCCACTCGGTTTCGATACGTTCTACCGCACGTTTATGGCACTCCGGGAATTTTTCCTTTACGGTAAACATACTGGTAAAATCGATACCGCGCAGATTTTCCGGCATAGCGGAAAGAACTCCTTTTAATTTCTCAATGGTAGACAGGTTTGGATCTGCCAGTACTGCGTTTTCTTGGTCTTTGATGTCGTCAAATACATAGTCAATCATCTTATATAGCAGGTCGCTTTTATCTTTTACAATCTGATAGATGGTCTTTTTGCTCATGCCGATTTCTTTAGCCACATCATCCATGGTGAATCTAGGGCCTTTCTTACGGCAGACAGTCAATGCTCCCTCGATTACTCGTCTCTTTTCGTTTGCTACTTCAGCTTCATCTCTTAGGATTTTCATACTTTCTTTCTCCTATTTCAAAAATTGGTTTCCACTTATCATCCCGCCTCAAAAAACTGTTTTAAAGGAAACCGTTTACTCCTTTTATAGTTTCCATTTTACCAAAAAAACTCCATTCTAGACATACGCAGAATGTCCAAGAATGGAGTCAGTTTTTTGTATATAATTACATATGATGCCTTTATTTTCCGGAAAAAAATGCTGCTGCAATAGCACCTGGGCCGATATGAGTTCCCACCGCGCATCCAATAGAACTCACCGGTAAGTCCCCCGGTTCCATGGGATAAAGCTCTCTGCTATCGTGGATGTACTGTTCCAGCATATCCTTTGATAAGCCACTATATGCAAGGCAAAATGGTCTGTCAAAGTCGATACCACCGCAAGTTTTCACATATTCGATTAGTCTATTATTTCCCATCTTAGAGCCTCTGGCTTTTCCTAATACCTGAATTTCGCCGTCCTTGATGGTGATAACCGGCTTAATGGATAGCACATTTCCTGCAAAAGCCACAGCCGGGGAAATCCTTCCCCCTTTCTTCAGATACTCCAAGGTATCTAGAAGGGCAATGAGACAGACTTCTTTCTTCGCAAAGTTCAAATACTCCGCGATTTCTCTGGCATTCATGCCCTTATCTCTCATGCGGACCGCCTCTTCTACCACCAGTCGCTCTCCAATGCAGGCATTCTCAGAATCTACCACATAGACTTTCTTCTGCACCTCGTTGGCTGCAATACAAGCACTTTGATAGCATCCCGAAAGTTTAGAAGAAATGGTGATTACCACTACCTCTCCCTCACCCTCCTTGTAGGCATCCTCATATTCCGCCGGGCTGATCTGACTGGTAGTAGGCAGTTTCTTAGCCTCCTGTAGTTTCTGAAAAAACTCCTGGTGCCCCAGAGTCTGACCATCCAGATACTCCGTCTCACTAAAATAAGTCTTAAGTGGAATCACTTTCACGCCCAATCTCTTCGCATCTTCCGGTAAGATATCACTACCGCTGTCCACTAGTATGGATACGTTCATTTCTGTCTCCTCTCCTGCTCTATTCCCCCATGAACGTGTCTTCGGCCTTCAGCCAAGGACATCTACTCCATGTCCTGTATAGCCGCTTCCAAATCAGCAACCACCAGCTCGAAGGCCTCATAAAACGTCTTTCGTCTTTCTTCCGACATACTTTCGCCGATTCGAACCAGGTAAGTATCCACCAATTTACGCACCTGGAAAGCAATATCCCTTCCATCCTCTGTCAGAACGTAAGCTGCCTTATACCCTGCTGTCCCCTTTGTGGTGACATACCCTTTCTTCTCCAAATCCTTCAGCACTCTGGATACCTGGGCCTTGTCCATCTGCTCTAATTCCATCAAGTCTCTTTGACTTAGGCCCGTATCCTCAGCTTCCAGAAGTCTGTATAGGCAATTCGTATGAGCTCCCGATAACCCAAATCGCTCCATATTCATGCGCTTTAACTTCTGTAAAGACTTGTATGCGCTATTTACTAATCCGGAAAATAGTTCAAATCTATTATCCATTATCATTCCACCTCATAAGATACGTTCTCAGAATCAAGACGTGTTTTGTTGATTGCTCAACGATTTTGATTTTATCTTGTTTTTGTTGAGTTGTCAACATTTATTTCCTATACTTCCAAACGCCGGATTCCTGCTGCCTGAAACCCACAGAAAAAAGAGACAACCACGGTTGTCTCTTTCCACTTTCTTTGGAGTATCCCAAAGCTATTTATTTCTTATCTTAAGAAGCCTGCAATGATTTGCTCTTCTGCTTCTTCTTCTGTAAGGCCAAGGGTCATCAGCTTAATCAGCTGGTCTCCCGCAATTTTTCCGATGGCTGCTTCATGAATGAGAGCTGCGTCCACATTCTTTGCATCCAGCTTTGGCACTGCTACCACGTGGGCATTGCCCATAATGATGGCGTCACACTCTGCATGGCCATGACACTCTGCATCACCTACAATTGCCACTTCAAAGGTCTGCTCTGAATCATCCTTGGCCACAGATCTGGATACCACATCTGTATTAGAGCCATTTCCTTTTAGTTCTACTGTGTAGTAGCTATCAGCTTTCTGCTTGCCATGAGTCATGAGGCTCTCATGTACCTTAAATACAGCCCCATCCTTCAATTCTGCTTTGGTGGTGCGGATGGTGGAATCGACGCCCTTAATCTGGCTCATCTCCATCTCTACATAGCTTCCCTCTTCCTGATACACTTCCGTCACAGGATTCAGGATACGCTTACCATTGCCATCTCCTTCACCGTAGTGCTTCTCCACATATTTTACTCTGGCGTTTTTGCCTACAAAGAAGCGATGTACGCCATCGTGCTGAGAATCCTGGTCTCCGCAATTGTGGATACCACAACCGGCTACGATGAATACATCCGCATCTTCTCCTACGTAGAAGTCATTATATACAGTCTCTTTCAGACCGCTCTGACTGATCACTACAGGAATATGCACGCTTTCATTTTTGGTGCCCGGCTTGATTTTAATATCAATACCCGGTTTATCTGTTTTGGTAATGATGTCGATATTGGCTGTCGTATTACGACTATCTAATTCACTATTGACTCTGAAATTGTAAGCACCTACCGGTACTTCATGGAGATCAGCAACCTCAGCAATCATCTTTTTTTGGATTTCATCCATTACTGATCACCTCCTTCCAATTTCTGACAGGCCATCTTCGCTGCGGAAGGTGTGCCTAATAATTCAGGAAGGATCTGGTCTTTGGGTCCCTGCTTTTTCACTTTACCATCTTCGATGACTACGATTTCATCTGCAATACTTAAGATACGCTCCTGATGAGAAATCACCAAAATGGTACCGTGCATGCTTTCTCTGATATTCTCAAAGACACGAATCAGATTCTGGAAGCTCCAAAGGTCGATGCCGGCTTCCGGTTCGTCAAAAATAGAATACTTAGTCTTACGTGCCAATACAGTGGCAATTTCAATACGCTTTAACTCACCACCGGACAAAGAAGCATTCACCTCTCGATTCACATAGTCCTTCGCACAAAGGCCTACCTTTGACAGGTATTCGCACGCTGTGGCTACTGAAATCTTCTCTCCGGCCGCCAATCTTAACAGATCTACCACCTTGATTCCTTTAAAATGAACCGGTGCCTGGAAGGCAAAGCTAAGGCCCATCTTTGCTCTTTCCGTAATACTCTTTTTGGAAATGTCCTCTCCATCTAACAAAATCTGTCCGGAAGTGATTGGATTCACGCCCATAATCAACTTCGCCAGGGAGGATTTACCACCACCGTTTGGTCCAGTGATGACGATAAATTTACCGTCCGGTACTGTCAGATTCAGATGATCGATGATATTTACGATTTTCCCCTCATCTTCAACCTGATAGGTTGCATCTTTGATTTCTAACATCGCTTTCTCCTAAATGAAATATTCTCTAGGAGCCTATTATATCACACTGGCCTAAAAAGCGTCATGTTTAGTTTAATGCGGGCTTTAACACTTCTAAATTATGCCTATCCGTGCTATACTGATACGCAAATATGAGGAAAACAGTATGAATATTTTACAAAACAACAAAACAAAGGGCATCCTTTGTATCCTTTTGGCTGCCTTCGGCTTTTCTTTGATGACCTTTTTTGTGCGCATCTCCGGTGATATTCCCACCATGCAGAAGGCCTTTTTCCGGAACTTCGTAGCTATGATAGTGGCTACTGTAGTGCTCATCAAAGAGAAAACTCCACTGAAAATCGTAAAAGGAAATCGCTTAGATATCTTTTTTAGGTGTCTGTTTGGCACTTCCGGTTTGATTGGAAATTTTTATGCCATAGACCGACTGGGAATTGCAGACGCCAACATGCTAAATAAGCTTTCTCCTTTTTTCGCAATCCTATTATCCATTCCATTACTGAAGGAAGTACCCAATAAAATAGATATTGGTGCCACCATCGTAGCCTTTATCGGTGCTTTGTTTATCATCCGGCCTACCGGTCTGGTATCTGAAGTCGTGCCGGCACTTATCGGACTCTATGGTGGTTTTGGTGCCGGAGCAGCTTATGTATTTGTTCGGAGACTGGGAAAGAAGGGCGAGAAGACTCCTATCATCGTCTTCTGCTTCTCTTGCTTTTCCTGCATAGTCACACTGCCCTATTTGCTTTTTGCCTATCATCCCATGACCGCTTATCAGTGGACATGCCTTATTTTGGCTGGTGTAGGCGCTTCTTTGGGGCAGTTTGCTATAACCACAGCCTATAAATTCGCGCCGGCCAAGGAAATCTCGGTATTTGACTATACCCAGGTAATCTTTGCAGCCATTTTAGGGCTTCTCTTCTTGGGAGAGATGCCGCTACCTTTGAGCATTGTAGGCTATATCATTATCATTGGAGTAGCAGTATTTCGATGGAGAATGAATCTAAAATCGGATACAAACTAATACGCAGCTAAGATTTGACACAAGACAACATCTAACTAAAAAAGAGGGAAAATCGTGAGAATACTGGTGACAGGTAGCAGCCGTGGAATCGGCCTTGCATGTGTAAAGAAATATATTGAGATGGGACACGAAGTCATCGGCTTTGATATCAATCCTACTGATTACAAAGCCAAAGGCTATACCCATATGCTGGTAGATATTGCAGGGGACTTGCCTGACTTAGAGCCAATCGATGTGCTGGTGAATAACGCCGGCGTCCAGGATGGCGGCCGTGAAATCGAAATCAATCTGCAAGGCACCATCGCCGTAACGGAAAAATACGGTATCCATGATGGCATCCACTCCATCCTCTTCATGGCAAGTTCCAGTGCCAGCAATGGTGCTGAATTCCCATTATATGCAGCCAGCAAAGGCGGTATGGTGACTTATATGAAAAACACCGCCCTGAGAATTGCCGGTTTTGGTGCAACCAGCAACAGTATCTCTGCAGGCGGTGTATATACTCCACTGAATCAGCACATTATGGAGGATGCGTCCCTCATGGAGCAATGCTTAAACGAAACACTGCTTCATCGTTGGGCTGATGCAGAGGAAATTGCGGATCTTTGTTATTATCTGACCAACATCAATAAAAGCATGACAGGTCAGGACTTGCTCATCGATAACGGTGAACAACTAAAGTCCAATTTTATTTGGTAACGCTTGTTATGCTACCTCTTTTTTGCTTTCAAAGTGGGTCAATTCATATGGCAGACGTTTTACTAAAACAAGCACCAATACAATGGCGATAAACTTGTCCACATAGTCTGTCACAGCCTGCGTTAAGAATGCACTACCAAAAAGCTTCATGGAAGTTTTGGATAAAGTCTGAATGATTAAGGTGGTCACCACTGCGGAAGTGATACCGTCAAACAAGATAGTCTCAATCAGGGCTGACAGTGCTGATGCAGGAACGGTTACCAGCGCACATCTCCAAATCACGGAAGGTTTGGAGATTTTTTTATTATGGAATAAAAGTCCGGCAATCAGGCCCATCAGCATGCCACTTGGTGCAAAGTAAATGGAATAGATATCGCCTAAGGCACCATTGATGAGGCCACCTACAAGTGCAGTAGCAAGGCCTGCTACAGGGCCAACCACGATAGCGGAAAGCATGGTTCCGATGCTATCTAAGAAAATTGGCAAACTAAGTGCCAACGCAATTTTACTTCCGGCGATGTTCACTGCTACTGCCAGTGCAATAATGGTAAGTTTTCTGATATTTGTGTTCATAGTACTTCTCTTCTTTCTCGTATTACTGATTTTTTTCTAAATAGACTTCTCTAAACTCTTCTTGTACCTGCTTCTTAGAGATTTGCAAAATCCTAGTCAAAAACAGTTCCCAAAATCCTATTGTATCTACCTTTGTAAATACTCTGGCGTTACTCTCTTTCCGGTAAAATCCCATAGAATCTACAACGGTCTGTCCTAAGCTAATCCCGGTGGTTTCCACATCTGTGAACGCCTCAAGTCCAGAAAGTAACTCTGGATTTAAGAAACACGCAACTGCCAGTGGATCGTTGATGACGCAGCCTCTAATATGCTCCCACTCCCAATGAAATTGGAAGTAAAACTTAGTGATTTTCTTTACGAAGTCACCTACAACCGGATTTGCTGTAATCATCTTCTCCAGAATCTCCGGTGTCAATACAATCTCTCTGGTTACGTCCAGGCCAACCATCTCAATCATGCGTTGATGCTCATAGGCAAAAGCGTATACCACCTTGGCACTATCCGGATCTTCCCAGTAGTTATACTCTGCCACAGGTGAGCAATTACCATGGCTACGGAAGTTGCCGCCCATTGATACGATTCGCTCTGCCATCAAAAGTGCCTCCGGATCTGTATCCACCAGTTTTGCCAGATTTGTCATAGGGCCTAAAGCGATGATGCTTACACCACCCTTTCGCAGTTCATCTGATAGGAATTCCACAGCAGTCTTTTCCGGAATCGGTTGGTTCTCCACCTCCGGCAAAAAGCTTTCCCCAAGACCGTCTGCCCCGTGGGTATCTAACGCATTTACATATTCTCTTTTTCTAGGAGCTGCTTCTCCGGCATATACCGGCACATCCAGGCGATTTAAAAATTTCAAAACTTTCTTTGCGTTCTGAAATCCCATCTCTACCGGTGCGTTGCCTGCTACAATGGTAAGTCCAAGCACCTGTAGTTCCGGACTTTGCAGTGCCAGCATAATAGCTAGGGAATCATCGATTCCCGGATCACAGTCAATGATGATTTTCTTCATAGACGCCTCATTACAACAAAAGAAAAAGGCTCTGCAAACGCAGAGCCACTAAAATAGTCCTTATAAGTTAAGGTTTAGTAGTCCTGGTTTTGTTTAGCGACAGGATGGTACAAACGAACTGTCGTATTCATTTCTTATGTACATAAGTGGTTGTTTAGACAACGTATCTGATTATACACAGGCTTATGTAGAAATGCAAGCATTTCTTTTTTCCGCTGCATTTACTTTACAACCACGGTAAAGCCGATGGTTTCCGCTGCCTCATAATCCTCAAACATATTTTGCAGATTCACCTCTGAGGTCACTACGTCCTGGCCTTCCGAGGATTCATAGAAGTATTTTACATTGCCGTCTTCGTCAAATTCTTCCCAGTTGTGTTCGTAAAGCTGGAATCTGCCATCTTCTACGGTGTTGGTCTGGACAAAATGACCACCTGCAGAGTATAAAAGTCCATCCTTTACGGCCAAAGGATATGCAGTGCCGCCGCAACTAATCTTGCCAATCATCTTCGGCATGCCGTTTTCATATATAAAAACCGTAGCGTCGATTGCGGCCTGCAGGTTGTCACCATTGTCAAAAGTGCCGCTGCTGACCAGGAGTACGTCTTCTTCCCCAATGGTCACATTGGCATAGCCCATACCATCCTCTAACTTACGATCCACAATCTGGGTGAAAGTATCACATCCGGTAATATCAATATCCGGTGCTGTAGCCACTTCAGCAGGCGCTTCCAACATAACCGTTTCTGCCACGGTCTCTTCTGTGCTTTCTTCTGTAGTTTCCTCATTTGCAAGACTCTGCTGAGAATCTGTGATTGTTTCTGATTCCGCGATCTGCATCATTTCTCTTGGATCTTTGTTTTTCCCGCCCGATAGATTGACTCCGCATAAAACAGCCACCAGAATGACTACAACCACGACGATAATCAATTGTTTTTTCATTTATGTATACTTCCTTTGCTACTATTTTCTGTCTGTTTTAAGGATAGCATACATCGCCACATCTGTAATCCCCTGATTGCTTTTGATGGCTTTTCTCCTGGTGCCTTCGTATTGCATGCCGGCTTTTTGCATAACTCTTCCGGACTTGGCATTCTCCGGATCGTGGCAAGCACCCACACGGTTTAAGTCAGCCTCATCAAAAAGATAATTCTCTACTGCGGTGAGAGACTCCGGCATGATGCCCTGTCCCCAAAGTCGTCTAGCCATGCAGTAGCCGATTTCTGCGGCTTCCACCTCTTCATCCAGACGAACAACGGAAATATCTCCAATCACTTCTCCACTGTCTTTCCAAGTGATAGCCCAGTGAAAAACCTCCCCTTTTTCATACTCTTTCACCCAATCTGCCAAAAGGGATTTCGTAAACTCCACGCTTTCATGAGGTGGCCAGGTAAGATACTTCGTCACTTCCGGGTCTGATGCCCAGTTTCGGTACATATCTCCTGCATCCTCTACGGTAAAGCGACGCAGAATCAGTCTTTCTGTTTCAATAGTTTGTGTGCCTACTTTTTTCATGTTCCTCTCCTCACTTTTTATAGATTCCCCCTTTTTCAAGGAAGGGGGTTACAATAGCCGGCCTGCAACATTCTACTGACGGCGGCAAATATACAACAAATGGCTGGATGTACCCAGCATTTCACGTTTCTCGCAGATTTGCTTCTGATACTTGTAGAACATCTCGAAGTTCTCATCGTCCATACGAAAATCTTCTCGTCTTTCCGCTACTTCCAAAACGTTGTCCACAGCTACGGTGGCCAAATGCTCCACCGCCTTTTCTTTGAACAGGTGCTCAAACTCTACGATATCAAAACCGGTAAAAAGCTGTTCCGGGAAGTGTCGCACCTTTCCAGCCTCATCGAAGTTCTCCTGGTAGCCATAGGTAAAGCTTTTCCACTGGTACAGGTAGTTCGTCACCATGATGGCATGTACGGAAAGGAATGCCACCAAAACTACGCCGCCTTTTTTCGTCACACGAATGGCTTCATCCAAGGCTTTGTGCTGGTCCTCCGGGCTGTATAGATGATACATGGGGCCAAACACAAGCGTGACATCAAAGGACTCATCTGCAAATCTGCTTAGGTCCAGCGCATCCCCCTGAAAAGCCTCCAAATTCGGAAGTTTCTCCGCCTTCTCTGCCAGTACCTTATAGTTGGCTTCTACCAGCTCAATGGCCTTCACCTCATAGCCTTCCTCAGCAAGGGCCTTGGAATATCTACCGGTGCCGGCGCCAAGGTCTAACACCTGCATTCCCGGTTTCAGATACTGATGGATATAATCCATGGTCAGTCGAAACTCCAGCTGTCCCTGTCTACTTTTGATCAGACGTTCCTCCTCCTGATACTGACTGTAAAATCCACTTACAATCTCCACTCTCTCTTCCATGTTGTCACTTCTCTCCTTTGCTGTTTTTGACACCTCGTGGACTAGCCACCAGGACTCCGTCAGCTTCGCTGACAATAAAAAGGGCTAGCCACTGAAAAGCGGCTAGCCTTCTATTACCTCTGATTTAGAATCTATTCTATGGCGCCCACTTTTTCGTATATGAAAATAAAACTGCGAGAATCATTCCCAGTCACGTTATCATTATTATTAGAATCGACTAGATAAAACTGTCTCACAGTTGTGGGCTCCTTTCGAAAAATATTGTGTTTACTATACGGCAATGGTCAGATAAGTGTCAAGCACTTTTTGGATTTTTGTTAAAATTGTATACACATTAAACTCATGGCTATGAAAATTTGTCCAATATAGTACAACATTAGATTGGTAATACGGAGTGGAAATCTTTGCTTTGGTCCAAAGGTATTTAAGATCAGCACAATATCACTGATCAAAAACAGTACAGCCCCGGTCATGAAAACGCCGGTGAATGGGCCTGGATGGAGAATCACATTGCTGGCTGCAACGCAGTTCATAAGTACAATGGCGCCGATATAAAAGATCCCAAAAATCTTGAAAGCAGGCTTTGCTGTAATCCTGGGAAGAATAAGGGCCATCAAGGCTCCGGTGCAAAGGATTGCTGCCAGTACCGCAACAAGTTTTCCTCTGGTCAAAGGCCAAAGTGCACATATATACAGGATGTGGCCTGTCATAAATACCAGAATACCGATGAGAAACGCAAGCTGTCCTTTTTTCCGGAAAACATATCTAAGATTTAAAAGAACATCTGCAATGGCACCCACCATAAGGCCTGCTACGATCATTCTGGCCAAGCGGCTTCCATCGCCGGTCTGAAATCCCAATAATACAAAGCACAAGGACGCCAGCCCTTTTAAAATAACCGCTAAAATGTAATGCTCTTTTTTCTCAACCCAAATGAAAACTGCTGCCAGAATCAGGCACGCTATAATAAGAATCGCTTTTAGCATAGTAGAACCCCCTTCCTACAATTTCATCATAACATACCTGCCACGGTCAAAGCACCTTTCTTTCCAGCTATTTTGGAAACTACAATTGCAAGAATTCCTTGGATGAATCTACCCCAAAGTGCTACAATTATGTCTTGGTAATAGTATCTATCTAACTTACATCAATGGAGATTACATATGCTTGCGAACTATCATACTCATACCATCCGTTGTCACCACGCAGAAGGAACAGAGCGAGAATACATTGAAAGTGCCATCGCGCAGGGGCTACAGATTTTAGGTTTTTCCGACCATACCCCGCAGCCTTTCCCGGAAGGCTTTCGCTCCAGCATCCGCATGGATATGTCAGAGCGAGAAGACTACACTTCTACCCTGGTAAAGCTGCGTGAAGAATACAAAGACAGAATTCAGATTCTGATTGGCTATGAAGTAGAGTATTCCAAAAAATACTTTCCAACTCTTTTAAAGCTTTTGAAAGAATATCCACTGGACTACCTGATTCAAGGGCAGCACCATGCGCCAAACGAAGTAGATGGCTTCTATGCAGGCTTCGAAACAGATAGTGAAGAGGACTTAAACTGCTATGTGGATACCACCATAGAAGGCATGGAAACGGGATGTTTTCTATATCTGGCCCATCCGGACCTCATCCACTACACCGGCGATGATGTCACCTATAAAAAGCATATTTCCCGCCTGATTGATGCTTCCATAGACTTACAGATTCCATTGGAAATCAACGGCCTGGGCTTTCGAGAGGGCAGACATTATCCCTGTGATAGATTCTTTTCCCTGGCATCCAAAAAGGGAGCTTCCTTTATCTTCGGTTGCGATGCCCATCATCCAAATCATGTAATGAAGCCTGAAGCAATTCCGGGCTTGCCGGAATTCCTGGCCAAACACCATATAGAAATCGGGGATAATATCCTCCCCTTAAAGCCACTATAAAAATACTACTTATTAGGCTTTTCCGGAAATGGTCACATGGTCTGCCAGGATACTTGGCATTACCATGAAGCCATCACATACTCTCTCTTTGGAGATTGCTTTGATGTTGTTGCACAAATCAAAGAGATTCAAACTAATCATGGTCTCAATGACAGCGCCCTTTACTTCTCCATTTTCTACGTAGAAGCTATTCTTGGCTACACCGGAGAGTTCTCCGTTGGCACCCGGCATACCGCAAGATACAGAGCCCACAATGAGGCCTTTCTTCATGCCTTTGATCATATCATCCAGGCTTACATCTCCTGCCTCTACCACCATGGCCAGTGAGGAGTTAGCTGCTCTGGCTACGCCGCATTTTTTAGACGTATAGAGATTCGTCGCAAAGCTCTTCAGCACACCTTTCTCAATCAAGGTATAGTCTTCCGAGCGGAAGCCGTCTCCGGTATGTACCTCGTGATTTGGGAAGTGTGGATCCCAAGGATTGGAAGCTATGGTCAGTTTATCAGAAGCCACTTTCTGCCCTACTTTATCAATCCACATACTGGTCTGGCCCAGAATAGCCTGATCTCCTGCCGCATTCATAATGGTCATTTCCAGCATCTGTGATGCACAGCTTGGTGTCAGGATGATTTCACCCTCAAACTTCTCTGTAACAGAGATAGGATTCAAGGAATTCTCCGTATCGGTCAAATCCTTCTCTAAACTGGAAAGCTCAATGAGAGGCTTCTCTAAACTGTCAAAATCCACACCATTGTACTGGAATCCTGTAGAATTTACCCCGTCGTTTCCAGCATACTCTAAAAAGAGTTCGTAGTAGCCGAATTCCTTCTCATCCTGGGTACCATTTGTATTGCGATAGATATTAGTGCCTCTCACATACTTGGTGTACATCTCCATGAGTTTGATTTTGGGATGTCTCTGGGCAATCATTTCAGAAAGCTCCATGGTACGAGATAGCAGTTTATCCATATCAGGCTCTAAAGCGCCCATTTCGAATTTCTCAGGCTTAAGTCCCGGTGCGATGTCATAGCAAGGATCTGCATCTGTGGACTCAGCAGAAGCCAGCGCAGAGTCGATAGCCTCTTTGATATCCTGAATAACCAGTGAGTTGATGCTAGCTGTGCCCTGTTTCTGATTCTGAATCACTCTGATAGAAACCGCATCGTTGTATAAAGTACGAATCATGGTCATCTTGCCATCTTTGACGGTGACCTCGTTTTCTTCTGTCCTAGCCAATGTAAAATCAGCCTTTAAGCCTTCTTTTCCCATCAGGTAGTCATAAGTTTGTTTGGAAAGTTCAAGTAAATTAGCCATTATCTACCTCCTATGGTGATTTTACATTTGATTGCAGGTCCACCCATAGCTACTGCCATAGGCTGCTTTTTACCGCAGGTACCGAATGGATCCCAGACCGCTTTATCTGCCACCATATCTACGGTCTTTAACATATCAAAAGCCACGCCGGATACGGTGGTATCCAGAATCGCTTTGCCAAGCTTACCATGTTTAATCTCATAGCCCATAGTGATACCGAACATGAACTCACCGGTAAGGTCCGCCTGACCATTGCCGGTATTGCACAGATAGTAGCCATCCTCAATGGAAGCAATCATATCTTCTAACTTATCCTGTCCCGGAAGTACCAGGGTATTACGCATACGAATCAAAGGCTCATCAGAGAAGCCATAGCCTCTGGCATTACCGCAAGGCTCTACGCCAAACTCTGCAGCACTCTTGCGATCATGCATGTAGCCTTTTAATACACCATTTTCAATGAGGACTGCATCCTTTGCTTCCACACCTTCATCGTCGATGTATACCGGTAAAGAAGCCTGCTCCCCAAGCGCGGTGTGTGCGAAATCCACGATACTGATTTTTTCGGAAGCTACAACTTTATTTAAGTTAGGTCCAGCTACGGAGCCGCCCTGCACCAGGTCCGCCTCTACTGTGTGACCGATTGCTTCGTGAGCAATCATACCTGCCACGTTCGGATCCAGAATGACATCTTTTACCCCTGCTTCTGCATACACGCCTTCTGCTTTCGCATGGAGATCCACATAGAGCTTATCGATACCGGCATAGACTTCATCCAGTTTCGCAAAGTGATCTTCCATATGACCAAAACCACCCCAAAGCTTATAGAGCTCAATGGTATTGCCGTCTGCAGCCTTCATGCCCATCTCCACAAAAATACGGCATCTCGGATAAGCCACATGGCCATCAGCTGCATCACTGGTGACGATGATTTTCTCCATGGTATCTTCACGGTAGCTTACGGTACGACTCAAAAGGTCCGGATACTTCTTTACGATATAGGCATCGATTTCTTTACACAAATCGATAAGTTTCTTCTGTTCAAAATCCACTATCATCCGGGGAGATACGATGTGATTTGCAGATAATGGTGGATATACAGTTCCATTTTCCTTGTTGTACTTAGCCAGCACTTTCGCATTCTCAGTGGCTTTGGCAATCATCTTTGCTGCTGCCTCTTCCGAATACTCTGCTGTAGATGCGAATCCATATACCCCATTCGCATACACTCTGGCGCAGATACCGTTTGTATCTACTCTGTTATTTCCGATCAAGTTCCCGTTCTGAAGGGCCACTTGTCGTATTCTGTTTTCCTGTCCTCGCAGCACCGTCTGCATACCGGTACCGAAAAGACTTTTTTGTTTTGTCAAAAAATCTTCCAGCATAAAATCTCCTCCTGTGTTCGTGTCTCCAAAAATCATTATACCTAGGCTACAAGCGCATCCGCAACGGTTATCCCCAGATTCTCTAAGAATTTTTCAAATCACCGCGTCGCTTTCTTCTTACCCTGTTGATGTGTCTCTCAAAATCACCGCTCTTTAAAAGTTCCGCCAGCACATATTGGTCAAAGATAGGTACCGGACAAGAATAAAAGCCCAGCTTTTCTTCAAATGTTTTCACCATACCGCGGGGCAAAATCATGTACCCGATACGCATGGAAGGCGCCAGGGTTCTGGAGAAGGTATTAAGGTAAATCACTTTCGCTTCATCATCCATGGAGAAAAGGGGCTGCTCTACTTTTCTGGATACGGTCAATTCCGAATCATAATTGTCCTCCACCAGGATACGGTTTTTCTGCTTCGCCCAACGAAGGTATTCCATCTTCTTGGAGATGTCCACAGTCACACCGGAGGGGTAACTATTAAATGGTGTCACATGGAGAATCTGTGCTCCGGTCTTTTCCAGGTCTTTCGTGGCGATACCGTTTTCCCTTATCGGTAGCATCTCGCAGGTATGACCCATGGCTTCATACACCTGTCTAATTTTGCCATAAGAAGGGTCTTCCAAAGCTACCACGCTCCCAGGTCCCAGCATCTGGGCAATGAGTCCATAGAGATACTCCGCACCGGAACCGATGATGACCTGGCCCGGGCGAATGTCGATGCCACGGCTTCTTGCCAGATAGTGACAA
Organism: Lachnospiraceae bacterium; assembly: GCA_015056765.1. Classification (GTDB taxonomy): domain Bacteria; phylum Bacillota; class Clostridia; order Lachnospirales; family Lachnospiraceae; genus SIG336. The sequence goes on along the minus strand of SVFQ01000007.1, from coordinate 15,098 downwards.
ATTTCATTTCGCAACTCCTGACAACCATGGTTAGGAGACTTGATTAGAATCTTTTCATCATAGTCTAAGATGACACGGCGCATGGTTTTCGCCAATACGGAAAAGGGAAAGCCTCCCCTATAGGGCGCTGTGATCCCTTCCTCATTTTTTTCACTTTTCCAAGAAGTATCTGCCACATCTATCCCTTTGTTTGCTTTCTCGAGATAGTCTGTCTCTGCTTTCAGCCCGGTGCTTTCATGCTCCCATCCTTCTTTTAAAAAATCTTCTGCTTTGTAGATGACATAAACGCCGCTTCTTTCCTTACTTTGTACATAGCCCTCTTCATTTAAGAGTTCCAGTGCATGGTCCACGGTAATCACACTGACATCCTTCTTATCTGCCAGCACACGTTTAGATGGCAGTTTGCTTCTATAAGGATAGACTCCGGCCACGATATCCCGCACCAGTCCATGATACAGTTGAATATATGCCGGCTCTTGTTTTTGCGTTTCCTCTCTCTTTTTCATCTGGTTATATCATTCACTTTCATTTTGGTCATTTTTATATATCCAGTTACATGATAACCTCTAAAGCAAGTTAAGTAAACACAAATCATTGAAACAAGAGGAGAACAATTATGCAGACAACTCAGGCAACACAGACTCAACCAAAAACAGCACAAATTGCCACCATTCGCATCACTATGACCGGTTTATTCATGGCACTGAATATCGCTTTTTCTTCCTTCGGTATTCCTGTACCTGGTGGACACTTATATCTATGCGACGTAGTAATTTGCCTTGCAGCTATGCTTTTAAATCCATTTGAAGCTTTCGTAGTAGGTGGCATCGGCTCCTTCCTTGGAGACCTGCTCTTCTATCCAGCTCCTATGTTTGTATCCCTGGTAACCCACGGGCTTCAGGCTGCAGTCATCTCTCTGATTGCACATAAGACCTTAAAAAACCGTCCTCAATTAGCAGCCGGTATTGGAGTATTTATCGGTGCCATCATCATGGTAGTGGGCTATACCCTAGGTAAAATCTACGTATACAGTACTTTCGAGTACGCTATGGTAAAGCTTCCTTACGAAATCGCACAGGGTGCACTTGGCGCTATCCTTTCCATGATTCTTTGCTGGAAGATGGGTATCCACAAGCTGTTCCATCGTTTCGTAGACTAATCAGCCATGTTGCGTGATTCCTGTATTTGCAGGCGTCACTTTTCTCTCATAAAAAAGAGACCGGGTTCCTTGTCCCGGTCTCTTTCTATTTCCACTGATATTTCTTTAAATCCACCTTACCATCTATCACTTCGATGCCCTCTGCTTCCAGAAGTTTTGCCTGGACACCGGCGCCACCAAAAGCAAATTCACCTGCCAGTTCTCCTTTTGCATTTACTACACGGAAGCACGGGATATGGTCCGGGTCCGGATTCTTATGTAAGGCGTTTCCTACTGCCCTGGCCATCTTCCGGTCGCCTGCCACCTCTGCAATCTGCGCATAAGTCGCCACATGACCGTAGGGTATCTGCTTCACTGCCTCATAGATGCGCTTTGCCGGCGTATCACTAATGAGGTCATAGCTCTCTGCTATCATCAATTCGATATCCGCATCCGGAATGCTGCCATCCAAGATTACCGTATTCCAATGCTCTTTATTTTGATGGTAACCAGGCTTTACTGCCTCGTATCGATCCCGCCAAAACCAAGCCTTGATTGGATCTACTTTCAGATTTAAACAGATTTGACCATCCTTCTCATAGCTCCATAAGAAGGCCTTTTTGTTTAATTTGCATCTTACTAATTGCCAGTTTTCATCATGGAACGGTGCATCCTGGTAGGTATCCGGAAATGATAATCCGAATTTTAGTGCTTCTTCTCGTGTTTTCATGTATTCTCTCTCATATTTGCAAACGACTCAACGCATTATCTAGTTGACTTTGACCACACTTTTTGATACTCTTTTCATGAAAGGAATGGGTTTTGTGTCCAGTAAGCTCCTTAGGAGCCGAGGGAGTTGCTCGTTTCTTTTTTTATGTCCAAAATATCGTATAGGTACATCTTATTATCTGTAGCATGTCTTATCAACAGTGTTGCCTTAAACCTATTATATCTTTCAACATTCCCCGCTTCATCTAATACCGGTAATTCAAATCTCGTATCGTAACGATACCATCCGAAGCGAGCATTACGGATATGTCTACTATCCTGATTCTCCCTGTATCGCTTATTATCTGCTATTTCAATCAGTTCTGGAATACCTTGAGTTGCGTTAGCCTTGGCCTTTGCTATAGCCCCCATCAGCTTATGTGTATATCGAGAGCCTGTATACTCATCCGGCAAATCGTTTCCAATATATATCACATCTTCACCGTTAGCTGTCTGGTACATTTCGTCAACATAGTCTTTAAGGTATTCTTTTACTTCATCCCAGTTTACAGTTCGTTTTCCCTTAAAGCGTATATCTTTTATTCGAACAATTCTTTTACCCTCACTATTTGTAATTATCTCCGTACTTCTGTCCAAACCTGTATTTACTCCTTTGTATTCGTTAGCATACTTACATATGCTAACAATCTTTTCTTTTTTGCATCCGAAAGATTATGGCATCCATTCATAATCTGAACATCAAGATTATCTGTACTCACAAATCCAACTGCATTATCCTCTTCTTTACCTATAAGAAGTTCCTCAGGAGTAATACCTAATACCTCGCAAATAATCATAATCTTATCTGCACCAGGGTTGGTATTTTTCCTATGCCAATCAAAAATCGTATGCCTCGAAATACCAGTCATACGTGATAGTTCTGGTATCGAAACCCCTTTTTCTTCCATTATTCCAAACAATCTTTCACTAATCGTCATATCGTCCTCCAGATTGTTGGTATATGCCAACGTTTGTATATACCAACAATACCATATTCTCACATATTTTTCAAATCCCAAAAAAAATAAAATACCGTCAGTGTCCTAACACTGACGGTACAGACTGTAGCCATGCAGTCGTTTACTGCATGGATTTTTTATAGGTGATAGATTTTAATCCCTGGAATCCCCTGTATCTCTTCCTCATGCTCCGTAGCAATGAGGAGGGGCCTGCTGCCACGAACTTCTAAGATATACTCTAAGGCATACTGTCTTTCTGCATCGCTCATGCCAGCGAAAGGCTCATCAAATACAAAGAAGTCTGCAGCGGTGACGCAAGCACAAACCAGTTCTACCTGGCGCTTCTCTACCTGGGTCAGCTCTGCCACCGATAGTTTCATCCGGTCCTCCGGCAGGAAGTGACTTAAAGCATCGATAACGCCTTTACTACCGAACCTTTTATAAGCTTTCTTTACATTCCAGATGGCGCTCTTTTTCTCATTTAGCTGCCCATGTTGAGATACATAAGCACTATGCAGCGTGGGATACTTGTAGTCTCCCATGAGATGCACCTGGCCTTCATCCGGCTTCTCTATCCCCATGAAAATCTTCAGCAGGGCACTTTTTCCACAATGACTGCCTACAAATCCATAGCACTTGCCCCATTCAATAGAGGCATTCACATTCTCTAGTACCTTTTCCCCATGGTATTCCTTTGTTATGTTTTCTAAATCGATTGTCATACTTGAATACTCGCTGTCCTTTAAAATTCTGATTCCGTCTTTTTTCGAAAGAGGGTTAGGCGTTGTACATGATAGAAAACGAATACAGCAACCAGTAAGAACAGGTGCGTATAGAATACACCCATAATGTAGTAGTTTCGCTCCAGGAAATAGCCTAACTTAAAACCTATAAAGGTCATACTACCTGATACCAATAGTCCTAGAATCAGCATAGGCAGATTCAGGAAAACATTCTTCATGGCATGCAGGAAGTCCATAAAGGACGCATCAAAGTACACGAAACGACCTACCATCAGGCCCAAGTAATACATCATCACCGGTCCATACTCACTTTCATCCCCGATGACATTGAGATACAACAGGATGATGATGGCATAAAACATACCCAGCATTCTTACCACCGCGATTTGGTCTCTGGTAAGTCCCTTCAGCGGAATCAGGAGCTTATCAATCAAGGTATTGATAAAACAGGAAAGGCAGATCAAAAACAACAGCGCGAAATCTTTCCAATTGGTCCAAATCTCCAAGAAGGTACCCATAGGTCCCACACTGGTAGAGCCTTGGTACAGGTTATATACATGATTACATACCACATAGGCGCAAGCAAAAGACATCACGCTGGTGGCAGAGATGACCAGTTCATAGAAGCGCAAAAGTAAGCTTTCATATCGTTCTTTCCGTCCTCGTTTCTTACCGGAAAGACCACTGCTTCCATAAAGCAGGAAATTACACAGCAGTATCACAATGGCTGCGATTCCCCCAAATAATAGTTTCTTAAATAGAGTAAAATCAGGATTCAAATAAGCTTCAATCGTCATGTCTTTCTGTCATTCTTTCTATTGCAATTTCTCTAATTCAGTAGCAAAGAGTCGCTGGTACTCTGCTTCCTCCACAGCTACCGTTTCGTGATACTTGGCTATTTCATCAGAGCTTAGCTCTTCTGCTCCTAACCACTGAAGGTGCGTTGCAGCCTTCTTTGTCTTTAAGGTAATCTGCTGATACTCCGGTCCGATCATCAGAAGCTGCATGGCTTCCTTCGGTTCTAAGAAGCCACTGGTAACGATGCCTAAAGTATCATAGATGGTGTCATTAGCGATGGGTCCTATAATCACATCTGCCTCTAAGGTGTCAGGCTTTAGATGGCGGTTTCCATAGATATACTGAAACCACTCCTCATCCCTTTGAAATCTATGAATCACAAGGCCTTCAGTATCTAGCTCATAGGAATTCACGTAGGTCTTCGCATTCTTCTTTTCTCCGGCCCATCTATGGGCAAACTCCGACTCAGCAGTCAGATAAAAGCCCTGGCCAAAGTCTGCATTTTTACGACCATAGTGCACATCAGGTTCTTTGATTTGATCAAATCCGGTGTGGTATAGAAGCATCCAAACTCTCTTTCTACCGAGCTTAGCCCAGTCCAATCAATACGCCGATAGCGTGTACCAGTAGTGCACAAATCCAGGCTACTACACACTGCCAAAGAACCACGCAGATAGCCCATTTGCCGCCCATCTCCCTCTTGATGGAAGCGATAGCTGCCACACATGGTGTGTAAAGTAAGGAGAACACCAATAGGCACGCTGCTGTCAAAGTAGACATAGCCGCGGTAACTCCCGTAGTGCCGAACAGTACTTCCAGGACAGATACCACGCTCTCCTTGGCCATAAAGCCGGAAATCAGGGATGTACAGATGCGCCAATCTCCTAATCCTACAGGCTTAAAGATTGGTACCAAAAAGCCGGAAATCGTAGCTAGTATGCTGTCCTTTTGGTCACTGACCAGATTCAAATGTAAGTCAAAGCTCTGGAGCACCCATACAATAACGGTAGCTAAGAAGATAACGGTAAAAGCTCTCTGCAGGAAATCCTTTGCTTTTTCCCACAAAAGCTGAATGACGTTACGGGCGCTGGGGAAGCGATAGTTCGGCAGTTCCATGACAAAAGGTACTGCTTCTCCCTTGAAATGGAACTTCTTAAAGCATAACGCTGCCAGTACGCCTAGTACGATACCCAGGAAGTATAATCCGGTAATCACCAGCCATCCCTTTTCCGGGAAAAAGGCCGCCACAAAGAAGGTGTAAATCGGCAGTTTCGCCGTACAACTCATAAATGGTGTTAAAAGGATGGTCATCTTGCGGTCTCTGTCACTGGGCAAGGTCCTGGTGGACATAACTGCCGGAACGGTACATCCAAATCCAATCAACAGTGGTACGATGCTTCTTCCGGACAGACCGATTTTTCTAAGAAGCTTGTCCATAAAGAAAGCCACTCTGGCAATATATCCGCTATCCTCCAGGATAGACAGGAAAAAGAACATGGTGACGATAATAGGCAGGAAGCTAAGTACACCACCTACGCCCTCAAAGATGCCACCGATGATCAGTTCGTGTATGGTTTCATTCACATTGCCTGCAGTCAGGGCTTTATCTGTGAGATCTGCCAGGGCTCCTATCCCCATCTCCAAAAGGCCCTGAAGCCAAGCTCCAATCACATTGAATGTCAGGAAGAAGACTGTGGCCATCACCGCTATAAAAATCGGGATTGCTGTATATTTACCCGTCAGCCACTGGTCGATTTTCTGGCTTCTCAAATGCTCCTTGCTTTCCCTTGGCTTAGTGACGCACTCCTGACAGACCTTCTCGATAAAGGCAAATCGCATGTCAGCCATAGCTGCACTTCGATCCAGGCCTCTTTCCTTCTCCATCTGCTTGGTAATGTGCTCTAAGGTCTCTATCTCATTTTCATCCAACTGTAATCTGTCGATGATTTGCTGATCATTCTCGATTGCCTTACTTGCCGCGAATCGCACCGGGATGTCGGCCCTTTTCGCATGATCCTCTATCAAATGAATGGTGGCGTGAATACATCTATGTACAGCACCGCCGTTGTCCTTTTCATCGCAGAAATCATCCACTTCCGGAGTCTCCTGGTAATAAGCGATGTGCATGGCGTGGCTGACTAATTCGTCGATACCTTCGTTTTTCGCTGCAGAGATAGGGATAACCGGTACCCCCAGCATTTTCTCCATGCGGTTGATATCTACTGAACCGCCATTGCCTCTAAGCTCATCCATCATGTTGAGAGCCACTACCATAGGCATATGCATTTCCAGAAGCTGCATGGTCAGATATAGATTTCTCTCAATATTGGTAGCATCTACAATATTGATGATAGCCTTGGGCTTTTCATTTAGTACAAAGTCCCTGCTGACCAGTTCCTCGCTGGAATAAGGGGACATAGAATAGATGCCGGGCAAGTCCGTAATCAAGGTATTGTCGTTGCCTTTGATGACACCGTCTTTTCGGTCTACGGTAACCCCCGGGAAATTTCCCACATGCTGATTGGAGCCTGTAAGCTGATTGAACAAAGTGGTCTTTCCGCAGTTCTGATTTCCCACCAGCGCAAAGGTCAGTTTTTCTCCCTTTGGCAAAGGATTCCCGCTGCCTTTCTCATGGTATTTGCCTTCCTCGCCTAAGCCGGGATGCTCGATATCTTGCCTTTTTTCTTTATTCTTAATGGATTTCTGCTTCGGTTCTTTATCCTGATAAGAATCCGACTCTGATGCATCCTTCTTTTCTATAAGAGTGGCTGTAATCTTCTCTGCATCTGCAAGGCGCAAAGTCAGCTCATAGCCATGGATTCGCAGTTCCATAGGGTCTCCCATAGGCGCAAGCTTCACCAGGGTCACGGTCGCTCCGGGAATCACCCCCATATCCAAAAAGTGCTGGCGTAATGCTCCTTCGCCGCCCACTTCTTCTATTCTGGCGCTTTGGCCAATCTGCAAATCTCTAATTGTCATCATAAAACATCCTCTTAAGTTCACGTATTACTGCGTTAAACTTACCATATCTGCCCCTACTATTCAAGGGAGGCAGCACTAGGATGCCAGGTCTTTGGAGGTGTATCGATAAAAGGTCAGCGCTGTGGCAATCGCCATAATACCAAGGCCCCACAGATAAGCTGCCGTAGGAATCTCTGCTTCTACGAAAATCTCGGAAGCATTGGCAAAACTAAAGGGGCCGATTACCAACATATCCTTTAAATCCGGAATCACTCTGCCGGTTAAATCAAACACATAGAAAAGAAGTGCAATACCAAGACCTGCCCCTAGAAGATTTCTTTTTTGAAACGCGGAAAATGCGGTAATAATCAACATAATTTCCAGATTCATCAGAAGTTGGGCTCCCATAAACCTGTAAAAGAGTTCCAGATCCGGCGCCTCTCCCAGAATCTCAAATCCGATCAAGTAGCATATCAAGGTAACTGCGGTAAACAGTAGTAAAGCTAATATCATAGACAAGAGTTTGCCCGCAATCACCTTTCCTCTGGATACCGGCAGCGCAAAGAGAAATTCTCCTGTATGCCCATCCTCTTCCTTGGATAAGATGGTAGTGGCCAAAATAGCGGCAAACATAGCGCTACCCAGCCCATGTACAGTTCCTACCTCTGTGGCAAAGTATCCGGCAATGGTGCCAATCCCCAGGGTACTCATGCCAAAGGCATCCGAGAAAGCCCCCATATTAGAAAAACTGTCGGAAAGCGCAGCCATATCTTCTGTCATACTGGCATATAGACAAATGCAAAGAAGACCTATGCCACCTACTGTCAGGCTCCAAATCAAAAGACTTTTATATGTTTGTTTTAATTCATGTTTGATTAATGTAAGCATTCCCTCTCCTCCTATCTTTCTTCCCCGTAATAGCCCATGAAGATATCTTCTATAGATGGATCTGTGATACTCAACTCTGTTACATTCTTTTCGCTAAGTTCCCGTATCAGAGAATTCATATCTTTGGTGTACAGATACTCCTTCCTTTCGCCATCGATGGTTGCCACAACTCGTTTAGAACTGGTGTGGGTCAGTTCCGACACGCTGCCAGCGCTCACCAAGTGTCCTTCCTTCATGATGGCAACGTGCTTACAGTACCGTTTCACCTCCGAAAGCACATGGGTGGAAAGCATGCAGGTACTGCCTGCTGCCACATAGTCCTCTATCAGTTCAAAGAAAGTATTCTGCATCAGGGGATCAAGGCCACTTGTAGGCTCATCGAAGATGAAAAGCTTCGGCTTATGCTGCATGGCGCAGACGATACTGACCTTCTTGCGATTGCCAAGAGACAGTTCATTGATTCTCCTGCCGGTATCTACTTGCAGTCTATCGCAAAGTTTCTCTGCTTCTTCTCTACAATCCAAGCCTCTCATCTCTTGTGCAAAACGAATCACGTCCTTTACTTTCATAGACGGATAAAACAAGGCTTCGGACGGCATATACCCGATATTTCTAAGAATTTCCTCGTGGTCTTTTCTCGCATCCATTCCTAGAATCCGAATATCCCCATCATACTTAAGAAACCCAAGCATGGAACGGATGGTGGTGGACTTTCCTGCTCCGTTTGGACCAAGAAATCCGAAGATGTCACCTTTTTCCACCTCAAAAGACACCTTCTCTACCCCTCTGTGCTTACCGTAACGCTTTGTCAAATCATGGATTTCGATTACTTTTTCCCTCATAGTGTTCTCTCCTTTTCTTTATACCTTCAGTTTAAAGGCACAAAAAAACGGGAGCAATCTCTGCTCCCGTAAGATACACTTATTCTACTGTAAGTTGCACTATTCTTCTTCATCCATACCTGGTCTGGATTGAAAGAGTTCCAATTCTTTATTTAATTCCTTATCATCAATCTTGCGCTTCGTATCATATATAAAAATGACGCAGACATAAAGAAGTAGTATATAGGCTAGAAAGCCAATGATCCAAGCCATGTTTTGATCCAGCCACCCAAAGAAATAAGCCGCCCCTGTATAGATACCGCTGCAAATCACCAAGCCTGCAATCTCTCTCGTGCGGAATTTCCATGCTTCATCAAAGTTTCCAAAAAGATATACCTGGGCGTATCCAATGACATAACACAGAAGGATCATCTCCGTCATATGCAGGATATCCGCTGTATAGGTGTGCATCACCACGCGATACACACAATAATAGAAAAGAATCGCAAAGAAATAAAGACAAGATTTAAACTCTATTCCAATTTCTTTGGTCAGATAACGCTCCCAAAGGGGTGTTTTTTTATGCATAGCTTCCACCTCCTCTTAGTCTTCTTCGCAAATCCGCAGCATAAGTCCTGGAAATCAGAATATGCTCGCCACCTTTCATAGTGGCATCAATGCGATTCGACGGCAGACTTTTTAGAGACTCTATCTTATCGATATTGAGAATCATAGACTTACTGCATCTGATGAATCGGATATCCGCCAGCATCTCGCCAAGAGCCGCCAGGGAATAGCTTAGCTTCACTACTTTATCCCTGGTATACGCAAAGGTTTTGTCATCTACTGACTCGATATAGAGTATGGCAGAGGCTTTCACCACTACCGTCTCTTCTCCTGCTTTCCCCGTCAGGGTCAGCGTACTGCCTTTTAGATAGTCTATGACTCTTTCCACCTCCGGTGTCAAGTCATCATACAACACGGAAACTTCCGGAGTAGCACCCTTTTCTTGTCTAATGGTTACTTTCATTGTTCTTTTATCTCAACAAACATACCTACATAAGATAATGGAGTTCCGTCCTCTCTACGAAGAAGTCTTCCCATAGCATGGAACTTTCTCCACCCTCCGTTCTTTGTATTCAAACGATACTTCACATCGTAATGCTTTTGGCCTGAATAATCTGCTATAGCATCATTAAACGCTTTTAAGACTTTCTCTTTATCATCCGGATGTAACAAATCCGACCAAGATTCCAAAGTGTTTGGGAAATCATTTTCGTCGGTGTAGCCAATCATCCTTCTGAATTCTGGGCTCCACTCCACGGATATCATTTTTCCGGATTCGTCGAATTCCATACCCCACATACCTGAACCAAGAGCCTCGTGCATAACACGAATGGTGGCCTCCTTGTGGGCCGCAATCCTTCTTTCCGCGGTATCTTTGAGTTTTGCCTTATTCTCGTACATTTCCCGATCGGCAAGACGCATGGTATCGTGAATATCACGGCTGTTTTTGTCCACCATTTCGTATCCGAAGGCGCATACATAAGGAGTTTCAGCCAAGTATTCTCTCATGCTTTCGATGTCTTTTTGAACCTCTTCCTCTTTTCTATCTAAGTAGAAAATCGCAAATTCATCTCCGCCGATTCGGTAAACTCTTTTGCTTTTTGGATGCTTCTTAATCAAACAGCCCGCTACGGTTTTCAATGCCAAATCCCCGGCATCGTGTCCCTGGGTATCGTTGTATTTTTTCAAATCATTCATATCAACGGACACCACGGCGGTAATCTGATTTTTTAGTTTCTCAGAATCTGCGTAGTAACACTGACGATTCATCAGCCCGGTAAGCGGATCCTCTTTTGCAGTCATCACATACAAAGACAGGTAGTACATGAGCAGTAGTGCGGTAAATAATGTACTATAGTCAACATCTTCTTTAAAAACAATGTGTAAGATGACTCCAATCTCAGCCACCACTACACTGATTACGATTCCTTTCCTCTCCACACTTCCATTGATGGCGTATCGTACCGTGAACGCAATCACGAAGTAGATTACATAGCATAAAAAGAGGATATATGGATAGTACCGTATCGGACCATCTGCTCCGATAAACAGGTTGTCCTCCGTGAACCAATAAATCAAATGGGTCCACTGTGAGGTATACAAAAGCGGTGCACTGGCAATAATCGGAATATAAAGAATCACTCTATTTTTCCCGACGCATTCTGCCATCTCAATAATGCCCAGCATAATCAGCGGATGAAGCAAATAAATCGTAGGGGTGAAGAGGATTCTTACGTAGGATAAATAATCCACTTCTCTGTACCAACGCTCTATGCTCCAAAGTACTGCTTCTGCAAAAATAAGGACCATCACGATTCTGGTGATTCTTATGGTCTTTCTCTTCAAATGAACATTTGACCCAAGTAGCACCCAAAGTCCCGGCAGAACCGCTATCATAATATAATTATCAAGTAATAATGAAACTGCACTCATGTCATTCTCCCTTATCTTTCACACTTCACTTATGACGATAGCATTCTTCCGGGATTAAATCAAATCTAAGACCTTGGGGACGGGGTTACAGGTTCAGTGAACCTGTAACCCCGTCCCCAAAAGGTCAGAATCCTTTGTTTTTCTTATAAGCTTTTGCCCATTTGGATATTTCCTTTTTCTTGGCATAGTTGTTACGGTTTTCTTTGCCCAGATTTTTGTATAATTCATACCGCTCTAAAGACAACTGGCCATTTTCTATGGCTGCTTTTACGGCGCATCCCGGTTCTGTTTCATGTCTGCAGTTGCTGAATTTGCATCTGCATTCCAGTTCCAGGATGTCCGAAAAGGTTTCATCGATCCCCTCCTGCACATTCGCCATGCCGATTTCACGCATGCCAGGTGTGTCTATGATTGTAACGCCACTTGGGAGTTCAATCAGCTTTCGATACGTAGTGGTATGTCTTCCTTTATCATCATCTCTTATGCCGGAAGTTTTCATGATCTCTTCCCCGGTCATAGCGTTCATCAGGGTTGACTTTCCCACACCGGAAGAGCCCATAAGGCAAATGGTAGTACCCGGAATCATGTATTCCTTCAGTTCCTCCAGGCCGATATCATAGATGGCTGAAATAGCATGAACACGCACCTTATCGGAAATCTGTTCCACCTCACTCATATACCTTCCCGGATTACTGCATAAATCGGATTTGGTAAGAATAACCACAGGTCTTGCACCACCTTGAAGACCTACACTCACGTATCTGGCAATACGATTATAGTTGTAATCTTCATTTAGGGATGTAACGATAAACAGATAATCCACATTTGCGGCCATGTACTGCATGACGCCGGTCTTTGCCTGATCCGGTCTTTGCAGGAAGCTTTTCCTCTCACATACGGAAAGAATAACTGATTCCCCTTGTCTGTTATACCGAAATGTCACGTAGTCACCTACAACAGGAAGCTTATCCGCTTCCTCTTCATAAAAGCTTCCTTTCAGCTTCGCCGGCAGTTCCTGCTCCCAGAACTTAATCTTATAGCTATTTTTACTTACCTCCGAAATCCTTCCCAGTTTTTCTTCTCTGATAATAATCTTGTTCAATTTTCTGTCTCCTTTTAGATTCATCGTTTCATTCATCATCTGGTAGTATGGAGACCTTCTATAATGGAAAACTGCCCGAAAAGGCAAAAGAAAACCGTGGCAAACAAGCCACGGTCTAAACCAAAATCATATATCCATATTTGGACTAAAAGGCAGAAACCGAGGTCATCATACTATATGCAATTACAATCTCTCTTTTCTCTACACGCATACTGATTACCTCCTTTTCTTCCAAAAATTTATCTAAAACAAGCGTATCACAGAGCCTCTGCTTCGTCAATTCCTATTCCAGGTGGGCCCTTAAAAAATGATACTTACTTCATGATTCCGCCATGAAAATAGCATTCGTATACTTTTACGTTGTTGCAATAGATTTCTTCATATCCCTGAAACCAGGAAAAATCTCCGGTCACACTGCATTTATATGTATATTCACCTGACTGATAGTATTCCGGTCCTCGGTATGGCATTTTTTGATCCGCCTTGCGAAGTGCTTCCTTCAGGAAATCACCACTAAATTGCTGATTTAACACCCTTCCAAGATAATTCATTGCATACTGAATCTTGCCATCAACCCAGATAGCTTCTTCGCCGGCAAACTTTTCACCACCAACATACGTGTCATGATATGTATATGGTCCACTGCTATATGAAAAGTCGTGAGAATCTATCCTTGTAGAGTCTGTTTCATTCATATAGGCAGCATAAGTATTTACATTAGCTTCAAGCCTGAACTCGATCAGCTTACTGAGATCATTATCCTCAGTATTCTCGTAACTAACCATACACTCCTGATCTCGGACCAGATAATCTACAGTAACATTGAAAAGATTGCTTATCTGGATAAGATTACTAATGTCAGGATAAACCTGGCCTGATTCCCATTTTGCAACCGCCTGTCTTGATACAGCAAGCTTTTCTGCAAGGTCTTCCTGTGTCATCCCCTTACTCTTGCGGATCAATTGTAGTTTCTCTGAAAAAATCATACTCATCACCTCCAAGACCAATATACAATTTCTCATTGCTGAGATACATCAGCCATTGGTTGCTTTTTTGCTACTTTTGTTATACATCGTATCAAAATTCCGACATCATTTTTTCTCAGGATCGCCGCCCGGCAATTGTTTTATACCATCCATACTGACCATGGACAGAGTCTCCATCTGCCTAAATTGCATTTACTCCCTCAATCCACTTGGACGGTAACATTGTAAATGCATGTAATCCAGCCTCACCTCTAACCCCCTCGAATTCAAGGGGTTAAAAATCCTGATTATGCAAACTTTCCCATAGCCCAAGAAAATCTATAGTTCCCTATAACCATCAACCTGAATAGCGGTAGATACACGGGTATAGATATAACATTTCTGTTGTTTCTTCACTATCAACCCCTACTAGGTCAGTTGTAATGCACTATTTTGCAACAACTGCTTTATCATAGGTTTGTACTTATCTATTCCAAAGTCCTCTACAATACTTGTAATACGACCACCTGCATCTTTTGACGACGCTCCACATAAAAATACGCGTTCATCCTTGGTTCCATAATCAAGAACGATAAATCTGTCATGAAATATTCCACCGGTATGCTGCATAGTAAGATTTATATTAGGGTATTCTTTACAAAAATCAGCATACTCAACATTATGAAGTTTACCGCTTCCAATATTATCACTGAATATTTTAATTTCAGTTCCACTTGGTGCATTTTTAAGTAACACCAATGTCCTAAGACCTAAATAGTTGTCAACCAGATAAACAGATTTCTTTGCTTGGCTATAAATAGATGAATATGCCACATCTGCACTGCAATACTTGGTATTAAACATAAGCCAGCCATTGTCCTCGTTATTAACAAAGCCATTCATCATATCCGCTAATTCTGACTTAGTAACTACATCCTCAAGCTGTTCCATTACATCTGACATTTGTTTTTCAACGGAGCCAAGATTTATGCGAAGATTAGAAATCTCGGTTGTATTCTCCATGGTCTGTATTGAAAGCTGCATAACCTCACGCTGTCCAATCAGATTCTGATTGCCTAAAATATAATCCTTCATTTTTTTGAAGGTTCGTACTAGGTCTCTACTTTGCTTAATTGCAAGGTCACCTCTTAAAACAGTCATCAGCATATATACCCCTTGCTCTGTAAATGCATAAGGCGTATAGCGCGAGCCGCCCCAACTTGAGGTGAAATTTTTGCACCTCAAAATTTCATCAAATTCTGTTTTTGTAAGGCGAAACATAAACTCGTCACCCTCAAATTTTTTAGCATTATTCTTCACCTGGCGGTTAAAGTTCTTGGTTTCATATCCATATATTTCTGCCAAATCTGAATCAAGCATTGAACTGTACCCCATGTCAAGGACACTTGAAAGTTGAGTTACCCCTTTCGTGACATCCTGCATGTGATATTCCCTT
>SVFQ01000006.1 GCA_015056765.1 Lachnospiraceae bacterium | reverse complement strand
TTTTTGGATCATTAAACAGCTGTCCTAAGATTAGGTCTGCTCAACTTTCAACTGTCCACTTTTATGGGTACAGTTTAGCCTGTGTTACATATTTATATTTTATTCTACACTTACATTGCTTAATACATTCGCCATTTTGTTTGTACATCTTGTTGTGACTTCAAGATAATACGCTGCGTCTTCTGTTGACATAGTGCTTGAATCATATTTTTCTAGTGCTGTTTCATACTCTGATAGCTGGTTCACCATATCACTATAATCCGCCAGAAGGGTCAAATCTCCCGGATTTTCATAGTATTTCTTCATAAAATCACAATATTTATCTACATACTTTTCATACTCATCCAAAAAGTTTTTTAAGTCTTTATCAACATTAGTTGATGATGAATCATTATCTTTCTCATCTGTTACCAATGATGCCGAACTGATAACGCTATCAAACTCTTGATTAAATGTTCCCGAATCCTTTGCTATTCCAATTACAGTTACGGCTTTATCACTAGAATCCAGATTTATATATACCTCACGTATGATTATATTAAGGGATCCTTTTACTCCTTTGCAAGTATAAGATCGTGCCCAGTGCCCTGCAACAGACAGTGACTCTGCACTTTGCGAGGTTACTGAATCAAGCTTTCCAACCAGAATAGAATATATTTTTTCGTCAATCTCCTCTACTCTACTGTTCAATGTTTCATCATCTAGTGTAGATTCACTCCATGAAAAACCTATAGAATCATACTTATCTTTCGAAAATGTCGATCCACTTGTACCCTTGTCTTTTTCTTCATAAATGCTCGGTATTTCAAATCGAATCCCGCCACATACAAATTCATAATATTTCGGTGTAGAAGAATCTTTCTTCGGTGCTTCTGCTATCGTGTGCTCTTTTTCTGCTATCTTACTTTCTTGTGATTCTATCGTTTTTTCTGTTAAAACTTTAGAAGAATTAAGTTGTGCCTTCTTTCGCTCCACCTGTTCAATAGAGCCAATCAAAACTGCTAGCGTCGAAACAACAATGGCAATTATCGCCAACGCCATCAATCTTTCCTTTTTCCTCAGTGAACGGATAGCTAGCAGAAACCCTATAATTGAAAACAGTATTAAAACCAGATAGTTGTCCATGCAAAAACCTATTAACGAACATACCAGTCCCAATATACCGCTTACAGGTATTATCTTTTTTTTCGTTTTTTCTAGTTTTTCTCCACCTATTGGGCATCCACAGTTGCCGCAAAAATTCATTCCTTCTGGAATCTCTTTCCCGCACTTTTCACAAAACGCCATCTCAATTCTCCTCCTTGAAGCATTACTTAGTAATAATCTTAGCAATCTTGTCTCACTTTTACAACATATCTGTCTCACTTTTACAACCTTTCTGTCTCACTTTTCGATTTACGATATGTGCAAAATATGAGACAAGGAGAATAAAGATTTGCCTAAACCAAGAACTGATAGCGGAAACAAAAACCTTATAAGTGAAAATCTCATTCGTCTTCGCCAAAAGAACCACTTATCTCAAAGAGATTTGGCAAAGAAATTGCAACTTGTCGGTTGTGACATGGACAGAAACGTTATCACACGTATTGAGACACAGAAGCGTTACGTCACGGACATAGAACTTGTGAAATTATGTGAAGTCTTGAAAACTACTTTTGAGGAACTAACCAAAAATGAGCAATAAAAAACCAGGCGCACAGCCTGGTTTTCCATTCTATTTCATCTTCTGCAAGATGTTCTGCAGTTCTTCCACTGTGAAGGTATACTTGCTACCACAGAACTGGCAGCCAAGCTCTACCGGCTTTCCATCTGCAATCATGGCTCCGATTTCCTTTTTACCTATGGCGATGAGAGCCTTCTCTACGCGATCTTTGTCGCAATTGCATGCAAACTTAGTATCTACCGTATCCTCTACCTGCACGTCTAAGCCATCCAGCAGAATTTCCAAAATCTGTTCCGGAGTCTTTCCTTCATCCAACATAGTGGTTACCGGCTGCAGTTTCTGGATATTCTCTTCCAGTTTTGCGATGGTGCTTTCTTCTGCAAAAGGCATCAGCTGTACGATGAAACCACCTGCCTGTTTTACTGTATTATCTTCCTTATTCATCAGGACACCCAGGCCTACAGAGGATGGTATCTGCTCAGATACAGCAAAATAGTAAGTCAAATCTTCTGCGATTTCACCGGTCTGCAATGCCGTCTGGCCTACATACGGATCTTTAAGGCCCATATCTTTGATGACGCTGAGGATACCATTCCCGATGGCACCGCCTACGTTCAATTTATGATTTACCCCTGCAGGAAGATTGACCTGTGGCACGATGGGATAACCCTTTACGGTACCCTGACTGTCTGCAGTTACAGTGATGCCTTTTAACGGGCCATCGCCTTTCACCTGCAGAGTCAGCACATCCTTATCCCCTTTCATCATGACACCCATCATAGCCCCTGCTGTCAGGAGACGTCCAAGGGCTGCTGTCACAGTAGGGCAGGTGTTGTGAATCCGTCTGGCTTCTTCTACTAAGTTTTTACTGTAAATGGCAAAGGCACGAATCTGTGCATTGCCTGCTGTTGCTCTTACGATATAATCTTTCATTTAACTATATACTCGTTTCTATCAAAATCTAATACTTCTAGTTTCAAACGGTGCCTTCCGGCAATGCTTTTGTACACTCTCTGGCTACTACAAAGATACGCTCGCTTTCCTTAGTAGGCGCTTTTTTTGTATCACTGTCCACTGCCTCGATGAATTCCAGCCCTGCTTTTTCCAACATGCCCTTCATCTCGTCCAAGGTATAACCACGCTGATAGTGGGTCTCCTGAAATCTGGAGAATCTCTCATCCTCTTCTTTCACAAAGATGGTCAGGTCGTATTCATTGATGCCTTCCTCTTCGTGATAGTAGTTGTCCCAGATGAAACTGCAGTCGTCGCGATTCTCCGCAATAGTGGTATCACCGATGACCTCTGCATACTTATAAGTCGTATTGAAATCAAAGAGGAACACGCCACCGGGAAATAGATAATTATTCACCAGGGAAAAGACTTCCTGCAACTCCTCCTCTTCCAAGATATAGTTCAGGCTGTCGCATACACTGACCACAGCACCTACCGTGCCATAGAGTTCCAGGTCTCTCATATCCTGACACAAATACAGGATATCCTCGCCGCTCTTTGTCTTTTTCTCCTGGGCGATTTCCAGCATTTCTTCGGAATTATCCACTCCCATCATGCTATAACCCTTTTGAAATAAAAGGCTGGTGAGGGTACCGGTACCACAGCCCAAATCCAAGACAGAGCCTTTTTCCTCTAAGAGCGCCTCATCCAGTACGGCATTTTTCTCAGAAAGCTTAACGCATGTCTCACCTGCTTCGGAATCTGCCGGATTCAAAGCTGTCTTCGGAATATCATACTTCTCTAACTGATTTGCGATATACTCTGCCCATTCTGTATAGGGCACGTTATCCATAAAGGTATCATATACCTTTGCAAAACTTGTATAACTGTCCATATTTCTACCAATCCTTGATGGATTTGCTACACTACCACTAAACGCTCATACCGATATAAGCCGTCAAACCAAGGGTACTCAGCACCCCTATGATAATACCTGCCAAAGCGATACCGCCGATAACAGCAAGTACCGTTTTCTTGAAGTCCATATCCAGGATGCTGGCTGCTAATGTACCTGTCCAGGCACCGGTTCCAGGAAGCGGAATACCTACGAAGAGAAGAAGGGCCACAAAAGTACCACGACCTGCTTTTTCTGTCAGCTTTTTACCGCCCTTTTCACCCTTTTCTAAGCAGAAGGTGAAGAACTTGCCAATGACAGGTTTATCTTTGCCCCACTCTAAGACTTTGCGGGCAAAGAAATAGATGAATGGGACCGGAAACATATTACCTAAAGCAATGACAATATAAGCCAGAAGAAGGTCAAACTCCGCATTGCCAGCCTTGATGTAATACGCATATGGAATGGCACCTCTTAACTCAATGAGTGGTACCATGGCAATAAAAAACACATACAAATATTTCTTTAACATAAAACACATAGATTCCTCCGGGAATCCAATCCTTTCTGTCCTTCAGGACGTTCTTTCATAATCTAACGCAGGGCTTTTACTTCCCTACGATTTCTCGAATCGCTGCAAGCAGACGATCCATCTCCTCATCTGTACCGATGGAGATTCTCAGATACTCTCTCAGTACAGGTTTATCAAAAAAGCGCACATAGATGCCCTCTTTTTTCAATGCTTCAAATAATTCCTTAGCGGTAATGCCAGTCGGCTTTGCAAAGATAAAGTTGGTACTGCTATCCGGGAAAGTGAAGCCTAACTCTTTTAGTTCCCCTTTGACTCTTTCTCTGGTAGCTACGATTTTGCCGCATGTCTCACGGAAGTACTCCTCATCCGCCAAGCTGGCAGTACCCACCTCTAATGCCAGGCGATTCAAGGTATAGGAGTTGAAGGAAAACTTCACATCCAACATATACTTGATGAGCTTCTCGCTACCGATTGCATAACCCACACGAAGTCCTGCTAAAGATCTGGACTTGGAATAAGTCTGTACCACCAGAAGATTCTCATACTTTTCTACCAAATCTACCGCGCTTTCTCCGCCAAAATCCACATAGGCTTCATCTACGATGACCACAGAATCCGGATTGGCTGCCACGATTTTCTCGATATCAGATAATCCTGCTGCCAGACCTGTGGGCGCATTTGGATTGGCAATGACCACACCGCCATTTGGCTTGCAATAATCATCTGCGCAGATGGAGAAGTCCTCTTTCAAAGGTACCATTTCGAATGGGATGTCATAAAGCTTTGCCCACACATCATAGAAGGAATAGCTTATCTCCGGAAAGAGAATCTTCTCTCCACTCTGAAAAAAGGTCATAAAGGCCATAGCAAGCACATCATCAGAGCCTACGCCCACGAATATCTGTCCCGGCTTCTTATGAAATCTCTTTGCAAGCGCCTCTACTAAGATACTGCAATCCGGGTCCGGATACAATCTCAAAGATTCATAATCAAACTCCTGCAGTGCTTTTTTCACTGCAGGTGCCGGTGGATACGGGCACTCATTGGTATTTAACTTGATGATATCTTTTCTCTTTGGCTGTTCACCCGGTACATAAGGTACCATTCTCTTTACTTTTTCTTCCCAATTCATAATGTTCTCCTCTTCTGTCCTAACTGCACCACGTTCCTCCTCAGTCATAGGTACAATTATTCATCCTGTAAAAATGGTTCAATATACTTCATTCTATCCAGCGGATAGGTATCATGATATTTCAGATTCAAGACGCTCTCAGTCTCGTAGATGGCATTATAGAACCAAATCTTTGCTTCGATGTAATCCTGCACCTCGATGAAAAAATCACCCAGTTCGCAGCAGATTTCCGAACACCCCTCTGTTACGATAGCCTTTAGGGCATATTTCATCAAAGCGATATTGTCCTTTTCCAACCTACTGGCTCTGGCTGCCACACACAGTGCCTCCAGAAATAAGTCACCGCTTACTGCATCTGTGTCGATCAGCCTTTTAAAATAAGGACCTGCTATCACCACATCCTGGTCTGTACCGGATATGTAAAGTTCTCTGGCATATAGATGATTCATCTTATCATCCAGCGGCTCACCGCTTTTAATCATACGACGAAAAACTGCCAGGTCTCTTTCTGTGTGGCTTTCCTCCGGCAAATGCTGAATCTCCACTTCACTGTCATAGATGACAGGTTCTAGGCGCACCGTCTCATGGATAGGATGCTCCCACACAAAGCCTCTTACCCGCTTAAATAGCTTCGGTCTGTACTCCGTGTCATAGTTATAGATGGTGGAGAAGGACAATTGGTTTGTATAAAGCATCTGCACAATGTCGATTTCCGGAAGCATAGCCTCCTTCAGAAGCTTTAGCCGCTCCAGGTTTTCCGCATCGATGTACTCATCCGCATCCATGGTCAAGACATAATCCATGGTGCATTGCTCAAATGCATAGTTTCTGGCAGCTGCGAAATCGTGTACCCAATCAAAGTGATACTCCTTGTCAGTATACTCTTTGATGATGGCTTTCGTACCATCTGTAGAACCGGTATCCACGATGACGAATTCATCAATGACAGCTTTCACGCTGTCCAGGCATCTTCTTAAAACCTTCTCCTCGTTTTTTACAATCATGCAAAGACTAAACGTAACCATACCCATCCCCCTTGCCTGTCATACAGGCGAATCCACTTACTTAGTCTACTGTTATCTCACCATCGATATATGGCATCAGAAATTGCGCTCTATGGGCCCACAGATGAGACTTATGCGCCAGGTCATACCCCTGTTTCACCATTTTCTTTAATGCCTCCGGATGCTCCAAGACTCGCTTCACCTTTGCAGGCATCTCCTCTATAGCATCTAATGTGAAGAGAATACAGTCCTCTTCATCCTTCAAGATATCCTCCAAATACTTAGAGCTATCTGAAATCAAGGCTGACCCGTTTAGCATGGTATTAAAGATACGATCATGGGCCCCATCCTTAAACCATGGCATTACATTCAGGGAAAGCTTCGCCTTCTGTATCATCTCCAGGCACTCTTTGGACTTGATGTTACCACCATCGATGAGATTCTCAGGATGCTCGCATTTCAGTTCATTCCATCCATCTCCAAAGACAGCCACCTTCAAGCCGCTATCCACCAAGACCTGCACCGCCTTACCTCTGGTGATACCCCGCACGATAAGGTCGATGAAAATCATATGATCAAAGGTTTCCTTTAGCTCCGCTTCCGTCACTTCCGGAATCTCGCGCCGGATATGGGCTTCTGCCGCTTCCTCTATGGTCTTCCAGGGATGTTCAATGAGGTCATCTACGATTCCCTGATAAAAGATAGCGTATTCTTCGCCATTGCGATTCTTATACTTATCGAATTTATCCGGAGTGGCATAATTGCCGGTGAAAACGATATCGATTGGTCTGGCTTCTATAGGAAGATTTCCTTCCGGTGTCAGAATGCTTCTGATGTACTCCTGCTCTGTCATGCCCTCCGGCACTTCCTGATATCCCTCTGCCAAATCCGCCGCATGGATGAACTCCAAGGGATTCAGCTGTGTACCTGCCAAAGGCAGGAAAGGAATCCTCTTAATCTGCGGATAAAACCGCTGCATGTACTCGTCGTGTTTTTTATCAATGCTGATGTGGATATAGCCCTTGGGCACGTTAGCCAGAAAGCCCGGATAATAGTAGGGATGATCCACTACGATGTTGTACACCGGCGCATGGATAGCGTCCCATAACCACTCTCCTGTCTCCTCATCCTGGAAGATATCTCCCGGAGAAATCCCGTGGAAATTAAAACACACCAAGGCAGTATTGTCTTTCTCAATAAAGCGCATGAGTCCCGTTAAGGACCCACCCACTTTAGAAAGATTGAAGGTAAAAACCTCCTTACCTTGGCGTATAAATTCTTCCCTCATTTGATAGGTGAAATACTGCTGTGTCTCGATTTCACCATCGAACATGACGATTTTATTCATTTTCTGCCACTTTCATCATCAAAGCGCACTCCATACGCTTTTTAAACAAAGTACAGCCATCCTCGTAAGTACCGTGGATGTCCCCAGTTGCATGTAGCGCATTGGCAGCACAACCGCCTGCGCAGTAAAGTCTCGCCCAGCAATTCTTGCAATCCGGTTTTGCATAGACATTGCAAAGCTTAAACTCATCACGAATCTCGGTATTCTGTACGCCATCCCAGATATTTCCCAGCTTATATTCCGGGTCATTTACAAACTGATGGCATGGATACAAATCACCTGTCGCTGTCACAGCCATATACTCGGTACCTACACCGCATCCACTGACACGCTTATAGATACAAGGGCCATGCTCTAAGTCAATCATATAGTGATAGAAAGTGATTGGCTTTCCATCTTTTTTACGGCGAATCATATCCTTCGCCAAGATTTCATACTGCTGACAGACAGTTTCGATATCCTCTTTGGTCAGCCCGGAAGGATCCCCCTTCGCGGTAACTACAGGCTCCATAGAAAGCTCTGTAAAGCCCAGGTCATCTGCCATATGGAAGATATCCTTCGTGAAATCTGGATTATGATGGGTAAAGGTGCCACGCATATAATAGCCCTTGCCACCTCTGGACTCTACCAGTTTCTGGAACTTCGGTACGATACGGTCATAGCTGCCGTTTCCTGCCAGGTCCACGCGGAATCTATCGTTTACTTCCTTACGGCCGTCCAGGCTCAATACCACATTGTGACACTCTTTATTGGCCCACTCGATGACTTCATCTGTGATACCGATACCATTGGTAGTCAGTGTAAATCTAAAGTTCTTATTCTTTTCTTTCTCGATGCTTCTAGCGTAAGCTACCAGATCCTTACATACCTGGAAATTCACCAGTGGCTCTCCACCAAAGAAGTCTACTTCCAGATTCCGTCTGCTGCCGGAATTCTCCACCAGAAAATCAAGTGCTCTCTTTCCGGTCTCGAAATCCATCAGTTTGGTACCGGTCTGACCAGCGAACTTGCCCTGCGCCGCAAAGCAATAAGAGCAGTTCAGGTTACAGGTATGTGCTACCAGTAGGCAGAGCGCTTTGATTACGGTATTACGCTCCTTGAATTTGAAAGCCACATTTTCATAGGTATCCTTTGCAAAAAGCTTACCTGCTATCTTTAATTCTTCTATATCATCAAAGGTATCCTGAATGTCTTCTGCTGTAGCATTCGGATAAGCCTTCTTTAATTCCTCCCTCACTTCAGCCTCTGCCTTACCGGCTTCGAGACCTGCAATGGCATCATATGCCAAATCATCTGTCACATGGACAGAAGCACTAAACACATCGATGACGATGTTATATCCATTTAATTTATATTGATGTATCATACTCTATCTTTCTAATCCAACTAAACTTACATAAACCCCGGACAAAGTAAAAGCCGAAACGCGTCAGCGTTCCGGCATTCCACTCTTAGGTCAATCCTATGCGTTCTTGTTCTCGCATTCCTGATTAGCAATACCGCAGCTTGTCTTGCATGCGCTCTGGCAAGATGTCTGGCATTCGCCACATCCACCATTTTCCACACTCTGTACCATATCACGAGTATTCAATGTCTGAATATGTTTCATAATATACCTCTTTCTTTGATTCATAAAAATACTACCATTACTATAACGAAGAAAGCCGTGTATTGTCAAGACTAGCCCAGCTAATCGATGTACTGAAAATGTGCCATTCCATTTTCTTTGTTGATGACGTTTTGCACAAGTTCATCGATGTCCTTGGAAGCGTAAATATGATGAATATCATGTGTCCATGTCAACGCATCTTCATCTCGCGCTTTCACGTAAAACGTTGCCGACCCGTCATCAGCTAACGTAAATCCAATTCTAGCGTCTCGGAGGCGACTCTCTTCTTCCTGACCCGCTGCATCGTCAAGGCGTCCACCTATTTCACCTGCTTTTTTTAGTGCATCCGTTAACGCTTCTATCAGCTTTTCGTCCCCTTGCTCATGGATTCGTCGGTATTGTTCAACAGACAGTTCCATCACCGTACGTGTTGGTAATGCTCTTGAATTACGGAACATATCCCCCAATACTCCGTTGTTTTTCAAATGCAGTTCTGCGTCATATTGAAGTTCAAACTCCGAAGCCATTGGTGCTCTTCCACCTCGTAGTTTCAGATAAAAAGCCTCTATTCGCTCTTTATTGCGTCCAAACCACTCATTAAAATAATCGAGGTGTTTTCTATTCGCTTTTTCCAAAAAGTACATTTCATTTGTGCTACGGTAAGAACCATACTTTACTGTAATATCTTCTTCGTCTTTTGCTCCGTCTTCCTGCGCCAGTTCCATAAACTCTTTATAAGCTACAGGATCCAAAGTCGCAAGCAACACTAAATCATCAACATAATCGCCTGATAAGCGATTCCCGTGCAATCCTGTATAATTTATCTTGTTTTTTTGACTTTGCAGACTTAAGCTTTTTTCCTTTCCTTCCTCAGATATCTGTACATCAACTCCCCTATCATCAGCCATGTTTTTTTTCTCTGATTTGTTCTCAGTCTCGTCGGATAAAAAAACACTCATTTGAGATGATTCTAGAGGATTATATTCAATTGTACTTGGCATACTATTTCTAATTGATATACTCATACCACATAACACCTCACGGATTCACTATATATTCGCTTGTCACTAATTGGAACACAGGAAAACTTGCCAAAACAGAATTATCACTTGCAAGTCTTACTTCAACTCGGCATATATCAAAATGATGATCAGTAAAGCCATTTCCTGCGGGAGCAACATGCCATCCAACAGCTTTTGGTATGGTAATGCCAGTTATGAAATTACCTGCGTTATAGGTGCTTGTATGACGTGTATATTCTTTTCCGTCCTCCGTAATATACGCAACTATCAAATCCACATCATTTACACCCATTCCCATTCCGAATCCGGACACCACTTGACCTGCAATATCAGCATATGATTCACTTGCTTCTATTCTGTATCCTTCTCCATAGCCGTCATAGCTATGCTTATCACCACCATTCACGTAATTAATAAACCCTCGTTCAGGTCTTCTTACCGTAGTTATAGTTACCGTGTATTTAGGAGCTGACGATACATCATAATCATAGATACTCTTATTGCTTGATACTCGCAGATAAACTGTTTTTCCGGGTGCTATACCAACATTGATTGGATCTGTTGTAATCTTATCAGATACCAAGCTCATCGTACTTCTGCCATCCTGAGTACGCACCTCTCTCGTGTATATCTCGGTCCACACACCATTTGTTTCCGATTCAGAATTTGCTTCAATGTGGATACCACATAGTTCACTATCACCATCAAACTGTGGCATCGTAAATACATACCAGTCATTATCGATTGCTGAATTCAAAGTACCTGTAATCGTGTTTGTTGCACCAGGTGTAATCACGACTGGTGTAGCGTCTGCCGCATGTTCTGCCGGTTCATTTTCTCCGATTACAGATGTCAAGCCATAATCCAGTGTGAACTCTTTTGGTTCCGTACCCTCAAAGTAGGATGCAAATACAAACAGGTAATAATACCTATCCGGTTCTGTATTCACAAAACCGATATTCTCTGTTAGATATCTCTTACCACCGTTGTTATTTGCCAAATAATCACAGCCCGTAATAATATTGAAGTTTTCATCAATTAAATACAGGTCATAATCTACTCTCGCATTGGTGTCAATGAAGAGTTCGGCCTGAAGATACATATTTTGTAAGCATGGTACAGGATATATCTTATAATCCCCTGATGCGGACAAAGTATCTGTCACCGTTCCGTACATGATTCTCGGAGTATCTGTTGGTGTTACAGGCTCCTCGGGAACTTCTGTCTCATCTTCCACTACTTCTGTTTCAGTTTCAACAGTTTCTTCGATTTCTTCTGTCGATTCTGCTTCTGCTATTTCTTCTGTCTGAACAGTCTCAACCGTTTCCACCCCCACTGTCTCGTCCACTACCGGTAGTTCATCAGCAAATACAATCATAGATTGCATTAGAACTACACACGCCGTTAACGCTAGCGTTTTGAAAACACTTTTTCTTCTCATTTTTAACCTCCTTATTGAAAACTATTATTTTGATTACATTTCAATTTCCAGCTATATTGCTGTTTGCAAAAAGAAACTGAATCAAATATCTCCATATCTATCGTATCAGCAGGAGAATAATTGTCAATACAATTCCATTATTTTTGCAAATTTTTCATCCAATTAATCAATTTTGTAATTAAAAACGTTTAAGCAAAGCAAAAAGACCTGCTCGGCCGAGCAATGGTGCTAAAAACTAAATGTGGGTTAGCAAAAAGATGAAGACAACACGCAATCCACATAATAAAATGGATGGCACAATTGTAGGCATAGACGAATACTTTGTTTTTGAAACGTGCAAGATGCTATGCGCTCACGATGAGGTTCATGGTGATGTGAAGAATCTAGTGAACTGCAAATGTTCAACAAAGTATACTGAAAATAACACAAAGAAGTTGTACAATGGTGACGAGTACATGGTAGTTGTTGATGAATTACTAGCGTACTTTAGAATCAAGCACAAAAAATCAAACTTGTACGTCATGAAGGATGGAACTATTCCAGATCCAAATAAGTACTCAAAAAAAGAAATTCTAAGAATGACGCACTATAAATGGGGTGAATAGTATGGAACGTTTCCCGTATTTATTTCTGATTCCAAAGAATGAAGAGGGCGAAAAATACATGGATATATACATAGGAGTCGGCAACTCTGATGTAGAAGAACTTGTGTGGTCTGAAGAGGAATCTGGAAAATGGTTTGATAACCAAATGCATGATAAAGTAGATGCATTAGGTATTTATATGGATGAATTTGAGGATGCGGATTTCGAAGCTGATGAATTGGAACAAATTGACGAGCTAGTTGATGGGAATGAATACCCAGAACTAAAAAACGCATTAAGTATTGCTAAAAGTAGGAATACATTATTAAGGATTCATTCATAAAGAACAATTGAATAATCAAAGAAAAAAGGACATCGAAAGATCAATGTCATTAAGTTAACATTGAGATAACGGCCGACGCCAAGAATGGGAGCCTATACATTGGTATATGGCTTCCTTTTTTGCTTGTTTGGAACACGTCAAATAGTCAGATCTTAATCTGCCTCGAAAAACATATTCATTTTCCTTGGATTATGCTACTCTATACAGGAATCCATGGTAGGCTCGTTTTTTTGGTAAATCACGCTCCCTATGCCTATTCATACGTATAGGGATAAGATTTTTAGCGATTATGGATTCAAGTACTGACAGCGTGACTTTATTACGGTAGTATAGTCGGCATATGTGTACAGCAACTGAGAAATTCGCCCTATAGGTATGTTTTCTTTACTTTTTGCGGATGGATACCTGCGAAGTAACTTTTTCCGCAAAATTGTACATTATCAAATGCGAGTATATTTCCTGTTTAATGCACGCTGTCTTTTTTGAATGAAAATCCAGCATACCAACTGTGTATTTTAAGTCCCTAAAAGAAGTTTCTATTCCCCACCTCAATGCATACAGTTCCTTTATTTTACCAGGAGGATACTCAGCTCGATCAAGGTTGGTTAGTATGGTTTCATATGCGTCATCTGATATTTGAAAACGTACGACTCAGAAATTCAGTTCATAAAAGACTACAGAATCTTTCTTTCTGTTGGTTTGAGGAAGAAAAGCAAATGTTGAATTTACCGGAAGAAACCTATAATGATTTCGATCCTTTAGAAGCTCCTTAACCTCTTTTGTCTGTTTTCTGGTAAGTTTCATATGGATATCTGTATCGAAAGCTCCCTCTGTGGGTAAATCAAGACTATCTTTTATACCTTTTTTCCATCTTTAATACAAATCAAGAAATGACATCCCTTTTCTTGGATATGTGCCATGTTGTTATACGACTCATATCCTCTATCCGCGATAACGAGAGCTTTGGGATTTCAGATCTGTCAACCATGGAAACGAACGCCTCATGTTCATTCCAGTCACGCCTGTTTTGTATAATAGCATCAACATATATGTGTTTGTCGAGATTATAAAGGGCATTCAAATGTAACAGATTATAATCTTTTTGGTCATTTGTTCCGGGGAAATATGATGAGGAATCATTAGGATTAGTCGCAATCTGAATATCGGATCCATCAATGGCGAACATCGGAAAATCTAAACCGCCATCGAAACATAGACTCTGTGAAAAACTTTAAAGACCTTTGTGTGTCAAGTGGTTTTTACAAAAAAAGAGCCCTATATCATCTATGATATAGAACTCTTGCTTTTGTAATCTTAACTTAATGACATTGCTCGGCCGAGCGGGTCTTTTTATCAATATATCCAATAAATTATTTAGTTTATTCTTCTAATACTCTGTTTCTTAAAGAAGCCTAATGTAGTCCAATTGCGCCAGTCATTAGCATCCGTAGAGACATCGTCGTGATAAAGAACTCGCGGTTTCACTGTGAAGTCGGCAACTTCCACATCTTGGATGCTTTCATCGTCATATAGGCGCCAACGTTCTATATTCTCTGCTTTATAAGTAGCTGCTTCTCCCTTCATAATGGATAGAAGTGCGCTGGTGCTATTCGTAGACTGTAAGCCATATACCTTCAGAAGACCCACAAAAAGCACTGCTGCCACCGCGAGTGTCACCGGCACAATCCAAGATTTCTGAGTTTTTTCTTCATTACCCTTCAACACCGGCACTCTTCTCTGCAGCCAGCCCATCCAATACAGCATGTTTCCTACAAGTAGGGAATAGTAGGAATAGTACAACACATTAATCAGTCGTCCCGGGCCCCAGGTGCCATCTGCAAAAAGAGGTGGCGTCATGATGGAAGAAAACAGGCCAAAGGTAATCAGCGTTACCAGTCCCGGTAAGCGGAATCGGAATTTGCTCTTTTTGATATCCTCATAGCTGATAATGGCTACTACCACCAAAAGAAGAAGCACATATAGATGGAACCACTCCCCGATGAATACGCCTCCACGGTGTAAAGATTCCAGGATGCTTTGTACAGGAGATAAGCCTGTCACATTACTCATACGAGCATGGTTGCCTTTGGAAAACGCGTTAAAGGAAAAAGCGATACCATAACATACCGTCAGGACAATCTGCGTAATCCACAGATTCTTTCTACTGCCCCATCTGCCATGATAGCGGTATAGCATGTAAAGTAACACCAGCACGAAATACTCTGCTGCCAGAAGTGCCACCGCATAGTTCGTACCGCCAATCATCACAACGAGCAAAAGAGTCAGGATAAAGTAGGTGACAAACCCTCTCTTTTCCTTGCGCAAAAGTCTGTCAGCCATATTCCAATTGCATATCATCAAAAGCAAAAACAACGCATAGCTACCGGTATATCCGGTGGCCCCTACATACCAATAGAATGCCTCATCCGGATATGGCACGTACAACACTTCCATCAGGGTAATCAGTACCGCTACGATAGTGGCTTTCTCGCTACTCAGCCACAATACCTCTCTAGCCACTTTTCGTAGAAAGCCAATACTGGCTGCGATAAATAAGGTCAGCACCAGATAAGTCCCAAGAAAATACAGCTGTGGCACCGCGATACCAAAGCCAAACGCGGATACGATATCATCAAAGTATCTGCCCTGCCAATCGCGGTAAAAGCGCATAGCTTCCGCCCAGGCGTCTCTTACAATCTGCAAAAAGCCTGCACCATTTTTCAAATTCCAATAGATGGAATCTGCATAGGCGAAGTCGTCACTGGTGGGATAGTTATATACTGCAATCCAGTACAGTGGCAGCACCATCACTGCTGCAAATCCAATCACCAGCCACATACACACTTTTAAATTATTTTGTTTCAAGCTTTTCTCTTTCACTAACTCTATACCTTTTCTGATTCGATTCTAGTTTGTTTCATTTAGATAACTTACTAAAGTCGGAATTCTTTCATACAAATCTCCATCATGTCTCTCTACTACAGTCAGTACGATGATGTCAGCGTTTTGGATATCTGTTTTGATTTGATCCATGTTTTGCCTTTGTACTGCTGCCAATTCCGCAAAGTCTTTCTCCATGTAAGGGAGCATACTGACTCTGAAGGAATCTCCCAAAAAGGCTATCTTTTTGTCAAAAAGAGGATCAGAAGCTTTGGACCAATAGGCTTCTGTATATCCATTCACCAAGTCATGTACGCCCTCAGACCAGGACAGTCCTGCCTCCGGTCGATAGTCTACCACATAATCCGCATCATTGGTAAAAGCTGCCGCATCCAGCATACCGGTTCCCACAAGTCCACGAGCCAGATTCTCTGTCTGATTGACAGGATAGTCTTCCAGTCCCGGAGTAGGAAGTCCCAGTGCCTTATACATCTCTAACGTACCGATGTAGCTGCCCCAATGGTTCCAGTGGGTATCATAAGGGTAATAGGTATCCATATAAAGTTTGCCCATGGTCAGGGCTTCAATAGGATAAATCATATTGATATCGGAGTTCTGATGCACGTACTCTACGAAGGCATCTTCTCGCTTAGGCTTAGTCACTTCATAGGTTGGCATATACTCCGGATATACCTGCTCTTTATTGGGCCAAATGATGTAAAGGAGCTGCTTACCCTTGGCATCACAAGCATCTTGTAAAGACTGTAGCAGTGCCAGTTTCTCAGCCGCCTCTTCTTCTGTATAGACATTGGTACCCTTGTAATAGGACCTGCTATTGTCTCCTATGTAGAACAGCCAATCATATCTGCCGATGATGACCTGATTATTAGAGATATTCTCCGGCAGATAGGTATCATCGATTAGTTTATCTGTGAAGTCTCCCATGTGTCTGAATCCACATCTCTTACATTCATATAGCGTATGTCCATACGCCAAGTAGGTAGGATCTACCACTTCGATTGCTTCGTAATCATGACCTGCCACTTCACAGGAAACCTCCTCCGTTTCTGTTTCCGTAACAGCTGCCACGGTGGTTTCTTCCTGATAGCGCTCTGCAACCCCCGTGCCTTCTCCATTACCGGATTTTCCGGAAAGTTTCGCCAGTACCGGTTGCACGCTCTTTCGGTAAAACCCTTCCATCCCGGAATCTACCACGCTTTTTTGGTGAATCAGCAGGTTTCGAAAAGGTGCATGATCATTGTAATAAGCTTCCAGTTCTGCCGGATATTCCGCAGAGAATCCTGCCGGCATCTCAGCCAGGTACCTGTTCTCTCCCATTTCATACTCCCAGATATCCAGGTGAAATGCTCCCTTTATCCCCCACAAAACAGAAGGCAGAATCAGTAAAGCCAAAAATATGTATTTGTGTATAACAGTTAGTTTCTTCATCAGCTCGCACCTAAAATTGAAAATAGATGAACGGATTATAAGTACCTGACATCACCATGATAATGCTGGCGATGAGAAGTGCCATTTGCACAAAGTCATCCGCAATTCTCACCACTAGTCTAAACTCTTGCTTATCTGCTTTCGTCATTTCATTCTGCGGCTCTCTACAAACCTTTCCAAAACTTGTATCCCCAAGCAGACTCTGCAGTGGTCCACATAATAGGATACCGAAAAGCAATGCTAAAAGGACCTTCATAGACAAATAAGTCAGTACCGTATAATCTGTCGCGCCGAATCTGGCAAAGCCACCTACAAAGCTACACGCCTCTGAAATACTAGGCGCTCGAAAGAAAATCCACCCGAAGCTTACCGCCAGTATGGTATAGATTCTGCCAAGTACAAACTTGCCTTTTCCTGCCGGGATTCTGGGACTTAAGACACGCTCCAGTACCACCAACACTCCGTAGTAGAGTCCCCATGCAAAAAAGGTATAGTTGGCGCCATGCCAAATGCCGGTCAATAAAAAGACGATAAACAGATTTCTGCAGGTCTTCCACTGTCCAACTCTGCTTCCCCCTAACGGGATGTAGACGTATTCCTTGAACCAAGAGGATAAAGAAATATGCCACCTACGCCAAAACTCGCTGACAGAAGAGGACTGATAGGGATAGCGGAAATTCTCTTTAAACTGAAATCCCAACATTCTGCCGATACCGATAGCCATATCAGAATAGCCGGAGAAATCATAGTAAATCTGCAGTGTATAGGCCACTGCCGCCAGGAGCGCCACTCCCGGGCCGATTTTAGCCACTTCTAATTTCCAAATCTCATCCACTACCTCTCCCAGGGTATTGGCGATTAGTACTTTCTTTCCAAGGCCATAGCAAAACCGTTTGATACCACTACTAAAAAGCTCTGTAGACTCCACTCTGTGGTAAATCTGTTCTTCCACATCTTTATACTGCACAATGGGGCCTGCCACCAATTGAGGAAAGAGCGATACATATAGTGCAAAATCCAGCAGATTACGCTGCACCTTCGTTTTGCCACGATACACATCTATGGTATAGGACATCGCCTGGAAAATATAAAAGGATATACCGATAGGCAGAATCACTTCTTTGAATCCCAAGCCGCCTTGCTTCATGCCTCCCACAGTTTCTATGGTAGAAATCAGTAAGTTAAAGTATTTAAAGTATCCTAGAAGTCCCAGATTTAGAACAATGGCCAGTATCAGAGAAAGTCGCTTTCTGCTTTCCTCCCTCTCCATACTTAATCCTGCTACATAATTGATTAGGATAACCGCCAGCATCAGCAGTAGGTAGTAGATACCACCCCAACCATAGAATACCAAACTTGCCAGCAGCAAAAATCTATTCTGAGCTGTTCTTCGTTGCTCCATTTTGCCGGGTATGCCGCCCATAATTCTATTTCCAATTAGTACAATTGGCAAAAATATCCATAAAAATAAAATTGAACTAAATACCAAGTCTACCCCCTCAGGATTCCATCCAGGTCTTTTGCATCGGAATCCGTTTCTTTGATTACTGTAATGCTATTATCAGGATGCTTCTTTCCATGCCGAAGTTTACCCTGTGCTTCCAAGTCGCATAAATAGGCCGCCATGTCTTCAGAGATTTCTTCCCCCGGCAGTACTAATGGAATTCCGGGTGGATAACAAAATACTTCCTCCCCGCAGATTCTGCCTTTGCAAGCTTTCAGCATCACGTTTTCTTTTGGCATATGACTGGCTTCTGCCAGAGAGTAACGCACCGCATCTCCACCGGATAGCTGTGGAACAGCCTGGCATAAGTCAATAGTCTTTTCCTTCATTTGGTCCAAGGTAGCATCCATTTCCTTCAATGCATTTAGCAAAAGGACATAACTACTCTGGGTATCTCCAGGACCTGTCATGGCCAGGCAGTAGTTTTCTGTCGCCATTTCTGTTTCAATGGCGTAGATTTCTCGCAATCTGGTCGCAATTTCGTAGCCACTTAATCTGCCATGCTTTTCATAAATCAAAATCTTGGAAGGATCTTTTTGATATCCATCCCTCTGTGCGTTATACACCTTTAGTTCCAGATTATGGAACGCTTTTCCACACTCCTCCACACTTTGAAGATGCTTTTTCCACTGATTGAAAAGTGCCTTTCCCTCTTTCTGAATATAGTCCGTACAGGCATCCAGAGAGTTCATCAAAATATAGGATGGGGAACTGGTTTCAAAAATATCTAACGCTTCATCAATCCGTTCCGCCTCTACCAAATTTCCCTGCAAATGCATCCAGGCTGACTGTGTCAGGCCAAGCAATGTCTTATGGGTGCTTTGAATCACCACATCAGCGCCGGCACTGACTGCTCCTTTGGGAAAATCAGAGCGCTCTCCATTCTGAAAATGCACATCCAGATGAGAACCATGGGCCTCATCCACCAGTACTGGGATACCTGCTGCATGTGCTATCTCCACAATTTTATCTACTTCAGATAAAATGCCTTCATACGTGGGGCTGGTTAGAATCACAGCCTTACTCTGTGGGTAGCGTTTCAGAATCTCTTTGACAGCCTCTGCTCTCACACCGCCGTAACAACCAAGTTCTTCTACATAATCCGGCATTACATAATGCACCCGGTATCCTGCAAGCATAAGACCATGCAAAATAGAGCGATGCATCACTCTGGTACAAATCACCTCACTGCCATAGGGCGCTAAGGCATATAATCCGGCCAGATTCCCTACAGTAGATCCACCTACCAGGTACCAAGTTCTATCTACGCCATACATGGCAGCGGTTCTTTCCATGGCGGCTTTCAAAATCCCCTCCGGATGATGCAAGTCATCCAAGCCTTCCACCTCTGTATAATCCTTTTCATAGGGAAGGTCCACCCCGGTCAAATTCTGCCTTTTGTGACCCGGCATGTGAAAAGGGGTACGATTCAGTTGATTATAGTCTGTTAAATCACGATTTAACACGTGTTCTCCTATCTATTTATCACACTTTTTGTATTTTCTTTAAGGCTTCTATCAGCACCTGATTATCCGGATGCTGTTTCACAGCGATGCGATACAAATTTTGCTTTTCCAGTCCAGGAATGTCTTTCAAATTTCGAATCAAGATTCCTTCCTGTTCCAGTTTTTCATCTAGTTCCTCTGGTCCATATAGCATCAGGAAATTAGCCTCACTGGGAAAGGTCTGAAATCCAAGTTCTTTGATCTGCTTCTGCAAGTACTCTCGTTCCGCTTCTATCAACTGCCTCGACTCCCTAAGGAAGGCATCTTCCTCCACTGCAAGGTACCCAAGCTCCTGGGCTATGGTAGAGACACTCCATTCTGGTTGCATGGCTTTCATCTTTTCCATGAGCTGTTCACCAGCGGTATACATCATGCCAAGCCTAACCCCTGGCAGGCAATAATTCTTGGTAAAAGCCTGCAATACAGCCAGATTCTCGTATTCCTGTATCTGATCACACAAACTTTGATTCCATTCTGACGTAAAGTCCAAAAAGCATTCATCTACCAGTAACGCTATGCCCTTTTGCCTGGTTACCTTCAAAATTGCTTCTAGAAGCGTTTTGGGAATCAACCTGCCTGTGGGATTATTGGGCCTACATAGTATAACCAGGTCCAGGTCCCGGGTATCTTCCAGCGCCCTAAGGAAGCCTTCCTCCAACAGGTAGTCCTCCTGCTCCTTCAGCATATAGTACTGAATGGTGGCGTCCACAGCTTGCAGAGCATGCAGATATCCGGTAAAGCAGGGGATGGGCAAAAGAACCTTACCAGGTCTAAGCGCCTGCATATAGAGCATCAAAAGTTCAGAAGCACCATTTCCGCAAAGGACACGATTAGGCTTGCAGTGATGCTTTTGGGCTAATCTTTCCCTCAGCTTCGTCACCTCAGGTTCAGGATATCTACCGGCCCAGGTATCCACCTGGTCCAGAGCGTGCTTCAGGCTTTCCGGCTTACCCAATGGATTGGTGTTCACGGAATAATCTAGTTTTATAAGATTTGCTCTATTGTAGATATTTCCACCGTGCATGAATGCTGTATCACTTTCTGTTATTCGTTATATACACTAGGTCAAAAGAATCTGAAGAAACAACCGAAGCAAACCAAATAACAAAAGACATACGATGCTGCAAGCATACATGATGGTATTTGCCCTTTGGATATCCCCGGGTTCCACTTCTCTTATTTTGTCTCCTATAGTAGGCTTTTCCACTAACTTACCAAAGTAGGTGTGGGTGCCTCCCATAAGCAGTCCTAAGGCACCTGCCATAGCACTTTCAGATTGAGCGGAATTAGGACTTTTATGATTTCTCCTATCTCGCTTCCAAATGCGAAAGGCTGCATTCCCGTCAGCAAAGGAAAGAAAAAGAGAGACAAAAGCAATCATAACACCAGTTATTCTAGATGGGATATAGTTAAACACATCATCCATTCTAGCTGCCATCTTGCCAAAATACTCGTATTTCTCATTTCGATAGCCCAGCATGGAATCCATAGTATTGACTGTCTTATAGAGGATTCCTCCTATGCCACCGAATAATGCCATATAAAAAAGAGGGGCAATCACACCATCAGAAGCATTCTCTGCCACGGTTTCCACAGCAGCAAGTCTCACTTCTGCTTCAGTCAGTTCCACTGTATCTCTACCTACGATACGCCCTACTGCCTGTCTGCCTGCTTCTATGCCGCCTCTTGAAAGCTCCTTCTCCACGTACTCGCTTTCTACTTTCAAGTCCTTTGCAGCTAGGCAGAAAGCACACAAAATGCTCTCCAAAAGAAGTCCCAAAACAGGATGCACCCGGTAGGAAATCCATAAAAGAAGTCCGGTTCCCCCTGTCCATAAAAGGACCATAATAAACCACAGAAACACCCCTTTCCAAAAAGCCTTTTGGGAAGGATCCGATTCTCGTCGCAATCCCTTTTCCAGCTTGGAGATACACCATCCCATTCCTCGTACAGGATGGGGCATCCATCTGGGATCACCGATGATGGCATCTATACAAAATCCTATTCCTATTGAAAATAAGATATGATAATCTAATATAATCTTCATTTAATTTTTGTAGGCATACCGCATGTCATGCGGTATACTTCCTCTGCTTCCTTTGCAAGTCTGCTTTGTAATCTGCCTACCACCATCCGGTAATCGCGATCAGCTCCGGAAATAGGAATCACTCCATTCCCCACTTCATCACAGAGGATCCACTTGCAGTTCTTCAGTGTCTTTTGAAGCCTACTCCATAGATAGGTCTCTATTTCCTCCACGGAATCTTTATGATCCACTGTATCATCTAAGTACAAGCACCTTACCATATCGTGGAAATGATTGAATATAATCGGGTGGTCCAGCACTACCTCATCTGCCACTTCTTCCTTCGTCCAGGGCTCAGCTACTTCTTCTACAAAGATATCTCCATCCAGGATGTCTTCTTCCACTATCTGCTCCAAAAGTCCCCTGTTTTGAGACTGCATATACTCCTGAAAGCTTTCTAGTTTTCCCTGGCCGAAGCCGCCTATCACCAATATCATATCTTCTCTCCTCTAGCACCATCCAAGGCCGTAGCATAAAGCTATCACCAAGATGCTGATACATTCCGTCATACATAAAAGATAACCGGCCAAATCACCGGTCACTCCACCAAATTCTTTCTTTATCTTGTTAGCAAAAAGAAGTAGATAGAACAAGGTCACTAAAATCAGCATGGTTCCGATTCGCATATCCAGTATCAGCAAAAGTGCGATGCAAAGAAGCCCTTCCAGCACTAGGATCTTCTGCGCAGTAGATTTGCCATCCTCCTGCGCAACTGCCACCAACATGCCATCCTTTCTGGCTTTCTCTACTGTGGCAGAAAGTAGTCCGCTCAGTACTCTGGCATACACAAAGGTAGTTCCATAAAAGGCCATGCCTCTAAAGTCAGCCAGATAATACATACTGTTCCAAAGGCCCAGCATGTAAACCGCCACATACAGCAGTAGATGTATTACTGCAAAAGCCCCTATATGGGGATCTGATAAAATCTGCAGCTTTTTCTCCTTGTCTCCAAAAGAGGACTTGGCGTCACAGGTATCCATAAATCCGTCCAGATGAATGCCACCGGTAACCAGAATTGGCACCAGTGCCAGACCTATCGCTACGTAGATATCCTGCCAACAAAGCCAAGTTACCATGAAATACTTCAAAGCATACTGTAATCCCCAGATGACAAGTCCGATGAAAGGAAATGCACAAAGGCAGTACTTCTGGTCCTCTTTTTTCCACATAATCTGTGGCATCGGAATCCTGGAATATAATGAAAATGCTGTTAAAAAGCTCATGCCAATTTTTCTCATTTACTTCACCCTGCAGGGGATACCTGCTACCACCTCATAGACTTCATCCGCAAGCTTCGCGATTTCTTTCTGGTGCTTTTCTAAAAGTCTGATATACTCCACTGTTTCAGGACTATATGCTTTGCCCTCTTCACTCAGGATATTTCCCACGACAATCAGTTTCCGGCAGTGCTCAGCAATTCCCAGGATAGATTCCAGATTATCTTGCAAATGCTGCCAATCGGGAACTTCTGTGGCGAACATCTGATTTGCCAATAGATTAGACAGGCACTCCAGTAGCACTGTACAGCCCGTCCCTTCTTTCTTTTGACCTAAATCCTTGATTTTCGGTACAGCTTCTTGCAAGAAATACGGGCATTCCACTGTGATAAACCCCTTGTCCTTACGGTTTTCCCGATGTCTTGCTATGGTTGCCTGATTATAGTCTGCCGTACTATCCATAGTAGCCAGATAAACCCTTACGCCCTCTTCCTGACATGCCAGGTTTTCTGCAAATTCCGACTTGCCACTATTGCTGCCACCGTAGACAAAGAGTATCTTACGCTTCATGCTCAAATCTCCTGTATTGTCCAACTTGTATGTCTGCGAAGGTAGAGCCATCATACACTGCCTTTGCCATATCTAACAGTGGGAAAAGCATAGCTGCTCCTGTTCCTTCTCCTAAGGCTAAATCTCCGTGAATCACCGGTTTTAACTGCAGTTCTTCTAAAATCATCGTCATAGCCTTTTCTCTTCCCAGATGGGAAGCCAGCATGTAATCCTTACAGCCGGGTTTCAGTCGCTCTGCGATTAAGGCTGCCACCGCTGTAATCAGTCCATCTATGACGATAGGTACCCCATACTTCTTTCCACCTAAAAAGACCCCTACCAGGCCCGCGATTTCATATCCACCCAGGCAAGAGAGAATCCTCTCTGTATCCTGCTCCTCTTCCAACTTATGAAAAGCGATGCCCTGCCGAATCACCTCTATTTTTCGTTGTAAACCTGCATCCGAAAGTCCTGCGCCCCGGCCTGTAACCTCCTCCGGTTTTACATGCAACAGGCAGGCTGCTAACGCACTACTGCTGGTGGTATTACCGATTCCCATTTCTCCGGTGCCTAGGATGGTATAGCCTTCCTCCAGACAGGCTTCTACCAGCTTGCTGCCGGTAGCCATAGCGATAGCCATCTTCACTGGATGCATGGCTACTTCCTTCACAAAATCACCGGTTTCCGGGGCTACATGTGCATTCAGTATGGTTCCAGGGCGTAATGCTTCCCTTATGGTATCCACGCTTTGGATATCCTCCGGCAGAGGCTCTTTGATAGCCATATCCACCGGAATCACCTGTATATTGGCAGTCTTTGCCATCCGGCAGACATTTCCCGTGCCTCTAGCCATATGTGCCGCCACGGATGCGGTGACGCTTTGGCCTGTCTGGGTTACAGACTCTGCCACTACCCCATGATCTCCACATAAGGTAAGGATGGCTCTTTTCTCAATCTGTATATCCGTTGTCTCCTGGATTGCCGCGATTTTGCATAAAATGTGCTCAAACTCACCCATTCCATCCAAAGGCTTCGCCACAGCATCCCATTTTTCTTTTGCAAGCCTGTAGTACTCGTTCATCTTCGCTCTTTCTCTATCAGGTCAAAAAAGCCTTTCTATCTTTGTCACACATCCGTGTAAATCTTCTATGCCAAGGTTTCCGTTTCGCAGCCTCTCTATGGTCATATCCGGAATCACCGTCCGAAATCCTGCCCCATTATCACAGGCATAGGAAAAGTACGGACCGCTGCCATCCAAATAGGTTAGGGCTGCCATAATAGTGCCACCATGGACTATCATAGCGATTTTATTTCCCTTGCATACCTTTAAAAATTCGTAGGTTTCCCTGGTGATTCTCTCCAGGAACTCACCTCTGGATTCGCCCTCCGGCATGCCTGCATAAGCCTCGGAATCGATCCATTTCTGATAGTCCTCATTTCCATCCAGTTCCTGAAAATTCTTTCCTTCGAACACACCAAAGTGCATTTCTTCCAGACCCTCCAGGATATGCAGTCCCTGCAGGGGATACAGCAGTTTCGCTGTCTCCATGCAACGATTTAAGTAAGTGGAGTACACCCTATCCACTTCCGGATATACCTTTTCCACTTTCTTCTCCAGTAAGGCACTGATGCCCTCCGGGCAAAGTTTCTCATCTGTCAGGCTGATATATCTTTTTTCTAAATTTCCTTTGGTGGCTGCATGCCGTATCCAAATCAGTTCCATCTTTTTTCCTCAAAGAATGCTTACTCCTGAAACGTAAAGACTAAATTACATCTTATAGTCCTATGATGTGCTTTATTTGATTCATGTCTAGATGCTGACGTAAAATATCCGCCAAAGCATCATACTGACTTTCCTTGTAAGCCCTGTAGTCTATAGCCTTTTTCTTTGGCTCTGCGGTGCCTCCACGAGTCCCCGATAGGCCGGCCTCTTTTTGTAAAGCCATCACCAGGGTTTCTGCCAAATCTCCCTCATCAAAGATACCATGCAGATAAGTGCCATATACGCTGGCCTGTTCCTGCACAATCGGGAGATTCTCCAGACTTCTTCCCATGTGAATTTCGTATCCCTTTACATGCTTTCCAGACAGACAGTTTAGAACACCTGTAAGCTGCCCAATACAGGTATCTGTTTGTCGTTGCACCTTATCTACATGAAAAACCGTATGCATGGAAAGAAGACCCATACCACGAATCTTTCCGCCGCCTTCTGCGCCTGCAGCATCCTCAATGGTCTCTCCCAGCATCTGGTATCCTCCGCAGATTCCAAACAGCACTCTTCCGGCTTCTACCTGTCGGTACAAACTGGCTTCCAAACCACTCTCTCGCAGCCACTTCATATCCTGGATAGTGTTCTTTGTGCCGGGCAGAATGATCATATTGGGCGTTCCTAATTCCTCTACTTGATCTACGTACCGCAAATTCACCTTTTCCTGCAAGTCCAGTACCTGAAAATCCGTAAAGTTCGACATATGCGGAAGACGAATCACTACGATATCCACCTGGGCTTCCATCCTCCGGGCTAAGTTTGCACCGCCGTTTCCTTGTCGATTCACTGCCGAAGCAGTATCTATACGTCCTGCCAGGGAGTCCTCTTCCTCTAAATCCAAATGGAAATATGGCACGCATCCCACTACCGGAAGACCGGCCCGCTCCTCCAACATTCGAATTCCCGGCTCTAAGATGCTCACATCACCTCGGAATTTATTGATGATGAGCCCCTTAAGTAACGCTTTTTCCTCCGGTTCCAAAAGC
Source organism: Lachnospiraceae bacterium (assembly GCA_015056765.1). Taxonomy (GTDB): domain Bacteria; phylum Bacillota; class Clostridia; order Lachnospirales; family Lachnospiraceae; genus SIG336. The sequence continues at coordinate 114,612 of SVFQ01000006.1, read as the reverse complement.
ATCTGCGTGCCCAAAAGCTGCGCAAAGACACCACCCGGATCAATATCTCCCACCAAAAGGACCGGTGCATTCACTGCTTTTGCCAGACCCATATTAACGATGTCATTTTCTTTTAGATTAATCTCAGCAGGAGACCCTGCCCCTTCGATTAAGACCACATCCGCATTTTGAGCAAGATGCTCATAGGCTTCCAAAACCTGGGGCATATACTTCTTTTTATGCGAAAAATACTCTTTCGCCGCCACATCCCCGATACTTTTTCCCATCAATACCACCTGTGACTTCCGGTCCCCGGTAGGCTTCAACAAAATGGGGTTCATATAGACAGAGGGGCTAAGCCCTGCTGCTTCCGCCTGCATTGCCTGCGCCCGTCCGATTTCGTATCCATCTTCTGTTATAAAAGAATTCAGGGCCATGTTTTGGGATTTAAACGGTGCCACCTGATAGCCATCTTGCATCAGTACCCTGCACAGGCCCGCCACCAGCACACTTTTCCCTACGTTGGACATGGTCCCCTGAATCATGAGGTTTTTCGCCATCTGCTACTCCAAGTTCTTCCTGTCTGATTCTTAGAAATCCAAATCTACCTCTACCGGACAATGATCCGACCCCAGGATATCTGTATGAATTTTTGCATCTGTCAATTTCTCCTGTAGTCTGTCCGATACCAGGAAATAATCGATACGCCATCCTGCATTCTTACTTCTGGCCTGGAAACGATAAGACCACCAGGAATATACATCTGTTAAATCTGGATTAAAGTATCTCCAGGTATCTGTAAACCCACTTTCCAAAAGCTTGGTCATCTTCTGGCGTTCCTCATCTGTAAAGCCTGCATTCTGATGATTGGTCTTAGGATTCTTCAGGTCGATTTCCTGATGTGCCACATTCAAATCGCCGCATATAATAACAGGTTTTATTTTATCCAATCCCACTAAATAGTCACGGAAAGCATCCTCCCAGGTCATACGGTAGTCCAAGCGCTTTAGTTCATTCTGGGAATTCGGGGTATAGCAAGTCACTAAGTAAAACTCAGGATACTCCAGCGTAATCACTCTACCTTCATGATCATGTTCCTCTATACCAAGTCCATAGCTTACGGATAAGGGTTCCTTTTTCGCAAAGATAGCGGTACCGCTGTATCCCTTTTTCTCTGCGTAGTTCCAGTAGTCTACGTATCCCTGTAAATCCAGGTCAATCTGTCCTTCCTGCAGCTTCGTCTCCTGCAAACAGAAAAAGTCAGCGTCCAATTCTGCAAATCTATCTAAAAAGCCCTTTTCTTTACAAGCTCTAAGGCCATTCACGTTCCATGATATAAATTTCATTTTCTATCCTCCTGCCAAAGTCTAGCCATATCGTTTCTATTTTATCATATAGTGCCAAGAAGTTCACATTTTCTGCCCTTTAAATCATGCACTAGACGACTTCACCAAAAAAAAGACCAATCATCCCATTGTGGGTGATTGGTCTTTCTCACACTCATTTAGTTCATCTGTGCATCTTCGAATACAATATCTACTCGGTTGGCAGTAGTTCTCAGTTCTACCACAGTTTTCTCTGTTTCGTATACAGTGGTGTTTCCGATGGTAGATGTGGACTTACCATATCCTTTTTCCAAAATCTTTTTCATTTCTTCCAGAATCTGGTTTGCCTCTTCTTCATCTTCCGCTGTGATCATAGCGCCACCTTTACGAAGCTTTCCATCGAAGAAGTTATAGCTGATGACAGCATCATGACCTTCAAAAGTCTCTTCGTTGTAGTTGATGACATTCTCTGTCTCCAGGAAAGGCTCAGCCTCTTCGGAATCCTTTACTGCAGCTGCATCCACCTGCCAGTTTACATTGCGGAAATCATGCTCTCCGAAGATTCCCTTTGCGCTGGCGCCGCAGCCTGCAAGTACAAGCATCATCAGGGCCACCAAACTTAATACAGTTACTTTCATTCTTTTCATGATTGATTTTCCCTTTCTCATCTAATAAGAACTTTTTTTATTTTATGATATCAGACCCAGATGCTGTAAGCCGTGCTGAATACCATCTTCTTCTAAGGTATCCGTCACAAAGCTTGCCAGTTCTTTGATCTGTGGATAGCTATCCCCCATAGCCACACGTGTATGTGCTGTCTTGAACATATCAAGGTCATTTAAGCTGTCTCCGAAACAAACACTATCTTCAATGTCCACCCCAAGCTTTTCGCAAACAAACTCTACACTGCTGCCCTTACTATAGCCATTAGGCATAAACTCTACTGTTGAAATGTTCTTTCCATCACGATAGTGATAGATGCCATAAAACTCATCCTCTAAGTCCTTTAGCGCTCCCTCATAATCGCCACCGGTCTTTTTTGCTACGCAGCTACATTTTACCACCTGCAAGTTATTTTCATTGCCTTTGATTGGCAGAAAAGCCTTGCCTGCCTGCTGCTGTACCATGTGAAGGACCTTTGCATCCTTCTCTGCCAGATAGGTATCGATCTCATCTGCATCCATATAGATGTAGTCTGTACCTTCCATGATTGGAACCAGGTCATGTGCTCTGGCGGTGTCTAATACACGCTTTGCAAGTTCTGCAGTCATCACCTTGTGTAACACGGTTTTGCCTTTGTACTGGATATACGCGCCACAGCCGGCTACAATGCCTGTCAAAGGCAGATTACGAAGTTCCGGTACGACTGAAGCATAACATCTTCCCGTACAAAGGAAGGCCTCATGTCCATTGTCTACAAGCTGCTGCAGAGCCGCTCTTGCAGATTCCGGTACTCCGGTTCTGAGGTCGATCAAGGTTCGATCAGCGTCAAAAAAACATACTTTTTTCTTCATTCTTTACATGTCGCTCCATTTTTTTATTACCCGCCCAAAACCATTCTCCACTTTATCAGAACATTCCCACTATGTAAACCCCGAAAATAGTCGGTTTCGAAATGGCTGACCAATTTTATTTTTTCTTAAGAAATGAATCAGATTTCTTTCACGAATTGTCCACACTTTTGACACATTTACAATTTAAGATAATAAGCATAGAAGCAAGAGTGACAGCTCTCATAGGAACCTACCCCCTCCGAATGAGAAGCTTCTTGCATCTTATACACTTTTTCATATCTCCCCCTTGTTTTATAAAAAACAGCCCTGACCTAGAGTCGGGGCTGTTTTTTATGTACTGAAATTCCTGCCACATTTTGCTATAATAAGGTGTAATCAATAGAAGATATGCACGTGCATGAGACTTAACCGGGATTTATCCCAGACGTGGCAGAAAGAGGAGACTATGAATCAGAAAAAAGCAGTTATTTCTTTAGGACACAAAGCACTTGGCTATACCACCTTAGAGCAGAGGGATGCGGTACAAAAGACAGCAAAAGTCTTAGCAGATATCGCCGAATCCGGATTTCAGCTCACCATTACCCACAGTAATGGGCCTCAGGTAAGCATGATTCATAAAGCAATGACAGAGCTTCGTAGAGTCTATATCGACTATACACCGGCACCTATGTGTGTATGCTCCGCCATGAGCCAGGGTTATGTAGGATATGATATCCAGAACGCTCTGCGCTCCGAACTTTTAGGCAGAAGCCTTTCCACACCGGTCAGCACAATCCTGACACAGGTTACGGTAGATCCCTATGATGAAGCTTTCTATGCACCGACAAAGAAAATCGGACGCTATATGTCCAAGGAAGACGCTGATACAGAAGTAGGCAAAGGCAATTATGTCACAGAAGAGCCGGGCAAAGGCTTCCTTCGTGTGGTAGCCGCTCCAAAGCCTATCGATATCGTAGAAATCGAAAGTATCCGTACCTTAGCTGACGCAGGTCAGATTGTCATCGCTTGCGGTGGCGGCGGCATCCCGGTCATCGAACAGAATCGTCACCTGCAGGGTGCTTCCGCTGTTATTGAAAAAGATACCATTGCCGGTAAGCTGGCTGCAGACTTATCCGCAGATGTACTGATCATTCTCACCAGTGTACCGGAAGTATATAAAAACTTCGGCAAAGAGAACCAGGAAGCCATCAGACAGATGAATGCATCCGAAGCCAAAGACTACATCCGCGCAGGAGAATTCGAAGCGACTTCTATGCTGCCAAAGATTGAAGCGGCATTAGAGTTCTTAGAGAAAAAGCCTGACGGTCAGGTTATCATCACCTCTATGGAAGAAGCGATGGATGCCCTGAAAGGCAAAGCAGGTACTAAGATTACAGCTTAAGAAAAACACAAAAAAGACCTCCGATCATCTCGGAGGTCTTTCTTCATGTGATACCCTTTTCAGGGATTCTATTACATATTTGCCTGTACGACTTTATCAACTACAGGAAGTTTGATGGATTTCATCTTCAGTGCATCGATGGAAAGAATCAGGAAGAATACTGTCTTTACGATACCGATGATGGAATCAATCAGATTGAATACGCTATTGAAGTTGTTTAAGTAGATCTTGTCTTCTACATCTTTGAAAAGATTGATGAAGCTTACGATGGTACCAACGCCATCAGGAATCAAACCGATCAGTGCGGTCAGTAAGCTGAAGCAAGCAAGTAAAGCTACTGCTCTTACAGCATTCCATTTCAACCATTCATTCTCTTCTCTTAAAAGTACGTAGCCACCAAGCAAGATTGCAGGTACATAGCCACCTACCAGCGCTACTACATAGATTGCAGCAGCAAACATTGCGATTGTAATACCCAGTTTTGTCTTTTGCATTTCTATCATCCTCCTAGTTTTAGTAAAACTCGCAATTCCTATTTTACTCCATATTGCCCACAAAGAGCAACAGTGCTACCATAACCATATGATTTACAGAAAACAAAGAGATTTTGATAATTTTACATGCATCGCGGACAAATGTCCCAAAAGCTGCTGCATCGGTTGGCAGATTGTAATCGATGAGGATAGTTTGCAGCGCTATGAGACAGAAAAAGGGAATTTCTCTGCAAGACTAAAACAGGGCGTGGATTACGAAGAAGGTGTCTTTTGTCAGCATCAAAATGGACGTTGTGCCATGCTAAATGAAAGCGGGCTTTGTGACTTACAGACCGCTTTAGGAGAGTCCGGTCTCTGTGATACCTGTATGCTCTATCCGCGTCATACCGAAGAGTTTCAGGACCTAAGGGAATACTCTCTGTCTCTCTCCTGTCCGGAAGCTGCCAGGATGCTTTTAGATTCAGCCTATGACTTTGACTTTACGGAGACGGAAGATGACTTAGAGGATGACCCTGCCGAATTCGAAGACTTCGACTTCCTCATCTTCGATCAGTTAGAATACGCCAGAGAAAAGATGTACGTCACCGCTTCCGACCAAAGTTTACCTTTGCAGGAGCGCATGAGCCGTATTGCCACCATGGCCTATAAGCTTCAGGAATGCTTCGATGAAGGAGATATTCTGGCTATGGGGGACGTAACCTGCGAGGAGCTCGTATCAGTCCCAAATACCGGCATTATGCTATCGCATGCTAACTGTATGGAGTCCTTACAGGTTTTGGCGGATATGGAGGTGTTAGAGCCCTCCTGGACAGACACCTTGAAAGCCACCCGTAACTACTGGCAGAATCAAAGCGATGACTCCCCTGCTTGGCAAGAGGCCATGCATCCTACAGGAGCTTCCTCTTTCTGCTATGAGAAGATTCTGAAATCCCTGCTCTTTACCTACTTTTGTGGTGCTGTTTACGATGGGGAAATCTACGCCAAGGCCATGCTGTCCATCCAAAGTGTGCGCTGGCTTATGATGATGCAGAAAGCCACCGGAATGGACCTTGAAAAGACCCTCTACCTGTTCTCACGCGAAGTAGAGCATTCAGACTTAAATATCAATTCCATCATTTCTTATTACGAAAAGGAATTACCATAAAAAGGGGATGGCCTAGGCCATCCCCTTCTCTGTACTCTTATTCATTATCCAGTTGTAATAATCCACCGAAGGTCAGCAGACTTCCGATTAAGATAAAGAAATCTGCAATATTCCAAATGTATCTGCCAAAGATACCGGCCTTTGGATTCCACTTGGCATAGTCCACTACATAGCCTCTTCGAACCCGGTCATAGGTGTTGCTGTAAGCACCGCCTAAAAGGAATGTAAGGCCAAGCTTTAACATGTTGTGTCCTACCAGACCCATGGATAAAATCCACATCAACGTAACCAATGCAGTAAAGCAAATAGCCAGGATATAGACCACTTTCTCATGGTTCTTGCCGAAATTGAAGCTTCCCTTACGATTACGGAAACGTACCAGCTGAAGCGCATCGCCCATGGTGTGGACTGCTACTTCCTCACGTTCCTTTGGCCACTTCTCTACCTTTTCCTTGATGATCAGATCTCCGGCGAAAATGCCTACGCCAATCAGTAGATAAAATATTCTTTTTAATGCTTTCATAATGACACCCCTTTCTGCACACATTCTATTTCTGTATCAAGCTACTATACTGCAGAGCCTTCCGCCAGTTCCGGAATCTGCTCTACTACATTTTCACTGAGTTTTGGTTTCACCGCGTCGGTGCGATTCTCAATGATCGGACCGCCTTTTCCTTCGATATAGTCGCCTGTGATGGTGACTTTACCGATATTATCATCTTTTGGAATCTCATACATGATATCCAGCATGAATTCCTCGATAACAGCGCGAAGACCTCTGGCACCGGTATCTCTCTCCATAGCTTTCTTTGCGATAGCATGTAGCGCACTTTCATCAAATTCAAGCTTCACTTCGTCCAATTCCAAAAGCTTCTGATACTGCTTTAAGATCGCATTCTTCGGCTCTCTTAGGATCTTCACTAAAGCTTCTTCATCCAGATTCTCTAAAGTGCAAAGTACCGGGAGACGACCTACAAACTCCGGAATCATACCGAATTTCTTCACATCTTCCACAGTAGTCTTGGTTAGGATGTTCTTTTCTTTATCAAACTTATCCTTAAGTTCAGCACTAAAGCCGATGCTGGTCTGCTTCGATAATCTCTGTTTTACTATCTCAGCCATACCCGGGAAGGCACCGCCGCAGATAAAGAGGATATTGCGGGTATTTACAGTAGCAAGTGGTACCATGGCATTTTTGCTATTGGCACCTACCGGAACCTCTACTTCAGCCCCTTCTAAGAGTTTTAAAAGGCCCTGCTGTACGGATTCCCCACTGACATCACGACTGGTGGTGTTTTTCTTTTTCGCAATCTTATCGATCTCATCGATGAAGATGATACCGGTCTCTGCTTTATTCACATCATTGCCTGCTGCTGCTAAAAGCTTAGATACCACGCTTTCGATATCGTCACCGATATAGCCGGCCTCTGTCAAAGTCGTAGCGTCTGCCAGGGCAAGGGGTACGTTCAAAAGCTTTGCCAGGGTCTGTACCAGATAAGTCTTACCGGAACCTGTAGGTCCGATCATCAGGATATTGGACTTCTCAATCTCGATATCATCCATGGTTCCTGTAGCCACACGCTTATAGTGATTATAGACTGCTACAGACAGAATCTTCTTTGCCTGTTCCTGTCCGATGACATACTCGTCTAACTGTTCTTTAATCTTGTGCGGAGCAGGGATATCCTCTAAGGAAATCGGAGGCTTCGCATTCGGATCTTTCTTTTTTAACTTCTGACGGTTGCCGCCACCAGGGCCAAAGCCCTGCAAATCTGCTAAATTGATAAAACTAATATTAGGAAATGGTTTTCTGGGATTCTTATTTTCTGCCGTATCCTCAGTATTCTCTCCTTCTGTCTCCTCCGGCTTCTCTTCGGATGTTACCTGCTGATTATCCGCGTTCTCTGTTCCACTAGGTGCTTGATCTGCTCCCGGAAATCCCATGCCGGGGAATGTCACATTACCACCAAAAGGATTCATGAATGGATTATTCTGGAGAATCCGTCCCATGTCCATATTGCTTAAGGAATCTAAAGTTTTATGCATGCAATCATTACAGATGCACATGTTTTGCGGAAGATGGAACATCTTCCCGGCTTTGCTTTCCGATCTATGGCAGATGCTGCACACCTCTTCATAGGTATTGTCATTATTCTCATTATTGTTATTCTGAAATTCTTCAGCCATTGTATTACTCCATATCTATACTTCAAATACATTCTATTTCAAGGAATACTTCAAGTATACAAAGAAAGCGCCTTGCGGGCAAGGCACTTTCCGTGAAGATTATGTGATTTCGGATGCATTCGGGTTGCACTGCGGACTGAAACCGCAGTGCAATGCTTCGCACAACTCTCTTCGAGAGTTGCCAATTCGCTCCGAAAAAAGCCGATGCTTTTTTCTCCGCTACTCCACTGTAACAGACTTAGCTAGATTTCTTGGTTTGTCCACGTCGAGTCCTTTGCCTACGGATACATAGTAGCCGAAGAGCTGGAGTGGGATGATAGCCAGGGAGTTGGCGAAGACAGGGTCTGTCTCCGGAATGTAGATGACATAGTCACTGGCTTTCTCGACCTCTGTATTATTTTCTGTGGTGACTGCCATGATGAAGGCACCACGGGATTTTACTTCTACCATGTTAGATACGCTCTTCTGGAACAGGTCAGGCTGGGTAGATACTGCTACTACCAGGGTGCCATCTTCGATGAGGGAGATGGTGCCGTGCTTTAATTCACCTGCTGCATAGGCCTCAGAGTGTACATAGGAGATTTCTTTTAATTTCAGAGATCCCTCCAAGGAAATCGCATAGTCGATACCACGGCCGATGAAGAATACATCTTTGGCTGCCGCATAACGGTTAGCGAATTTCTGGATTTTTTCTTTGTCATTTAATAGTCTCTCTACCTGTTTAGGCAGCTTCTGCAGTGCAGTCAGTAGCTGTTCGGTACGCTCTTCGGTGATGGTACCACGGACTGTAGCGAACTTCATAGCCAGAAGATACAGGGCAATCAGCTGTGCGCTGTAAGCCTTGGTGGTAGCTACGGCGATTTCAGGACCTGCCCAGGTATACATGACATTATCTGCTTCTCTGGCGATAGAGGAGCCTACTACATTGACGATACCCAGTACAGGAAATCCTTTTTCTTTGGTCTCACGGAGTGCTGCCAAGGTATCTGCAGTCTCGCCGGACTGGCTCACCACGATAACCATAGCTCCTTCTTCCAAAATAGGATCACGATAGCGGAACTCAGATGCTAAGTCTGTCTCTACCGGAATACGTGCCAATTTCTCGATGACATACTTGCCGGTAACACCTGCATGATAAGCAGAACCACATGCTACGATGTGGATTTTCTTAATCTTCCTAATATCCTCATCCGTCATGCCAAGTTCTTCGATGACGATTTTGCCATCCTGGATACGTGGTGATAAGGTGTCTGTAATGGTCTTTGGCTGCTCATACATTTCTTTCAGCATGAAGTGGTCGTAGCCGGCTTTCTCTGCTGCGTCTGCATCCCAGCCAATCTTGACTGCCTTCTTCTTGATTTCTTCTGCATCGATGTTGTAGAAGGTCAGGTTGTTTTTCTCTAGTTTTACGATTTCCTGATTGTCTACGTAGAAGACTTTTCTGGTGTATTTCAGAATAGCCGGTACATCAGATGCGATGAAGCAGCCTTCTTTGTTCTGGCCTACGATGAGCGGACTGTCCTTACGTACAGCGTAGATGGCATCCTTCTGGTCTGCAAACATGATACCCAGGGCATAGCTACCCTCTACACGACGCAAAGTTCTGGTGATGGCTTCCATGGGATCACCGTGATAATAGCGATCTAGGAGATGAGCCAGTACCTCTGTATCGGTTTCGGATTTGAACTTATAGCCCTTTTTCTTTAAGTACTCTTTCAGTTCCTGATAGTTCTCGATGATACCGTTGTGTACCACTGCGATGGTGCCTTCTTTATTTAGGTGTGGATGTGCATTCACATCACTTGGCGCACCATGGGTAGCCCATCTGGTGTGACCGATGCCTGCAAAGCCAGGCAGGGTGGCTCCATCATGGGTCAGGTTCTCTAAGACTTTCAGTCTGCCTGCTGCTTTCTTATAGACAATCTTCTTGCCGTCAAATACTGCCACGCCGGCAGAGTCATATCCTCGATACTCCAATTTGGATAATCCGTCTAAAATGATTGGTGCTGCTTCTAAAGCACCGATGTATCCTACGATACCGCACATAGTTCTTTCTCCTATCTTTTCCTTACTACATCCTGTCCTTTATTTCTGTGACAGGCTCTCCCATCTTCTTTCCCAGAAGGAAGGATTCATGGTATATTTCATAATCTGCTTTTTGGTCAGATTCTGATAATTCTTTCCTGCTTTGTAACCAAAGTACTTATACGCACTGGTAACCAACATAGGGATAATCAAAAGGCCCCGTCCTCTTTTTAACAGTCCGATTGCTGTTCGCTTCACCAGCTTCACGCCTTCAGACTCAGAAGGCACCTTTTCGAAAATCTCCGGATGATCAGCCTGAGATACCCCCAGATCAAAGTTTCTCTGGAACTGCTTTTGATTGCTATATACATGAGAGTGGTATACTTTTGCACCAGCCTCATATGCAATCTCATATCCTGCATTTACAGCCGCTGCTGCATAGTACATATCCTCGTTGAATATGGCTTCTTTTACGAAGCCGCCCAGCTTTTGATACACATCTCTGCGATACATGGCACAGACATTAGAGCAAAAGTAGGTTTTGATACCCAGATTCTCTATGTCTGCTTTGGACTTTCTTCGACTTTCCGAAGGATAGTTAAAGGCTCTGGTGATATCCTCCACCGGAGTGGTTGCCCCTTTCTTAGGCAGCTGTCTGGCATAGCTGACGGCTACCTGTGGATCAGCAAAAGGCTTTAAAAGGTTTTCCACCAAGTGGTCATCTGCCGGAATGGCATCCTGGGTCATCATGAGGAAATACTCCGCCTCTGAGAACTTCACAGCCCACCGTCTGGTAGCGCCGTGGTCAAAATCCTTTTTTTCTAAGTGATGAACTTCCAGGTTCTCCATGTCACGTAGTGACGCATGGCAGTTCACCAAATCATCCCAATAGCGCTTTTCTGTATTGGCAATGATGATTTTGTGTACCGCATGATCTTGACGCTTTAACTGCTCTATGAGATCCAGGAATCCCTCATCCGGTCTATATACCGGAATGATTACATCTACACTCTGCATATTATCTCCTATGGGATTTAGAAACTTTATAACTTATTATAACACGTTATAGAAAGTGTCTTTCACGCAAAGAAGAGCCCGCAGGCTCTTCTTGTAATTCTCATATTTATTTTGCTCCGGATGTATCTGAAGATACTTTAGAGCTGATGCTCTTCACTTCGCTACTTGGCTCATATCCTGTCTCATCGAAGAGATATTCATGTAACCAAGTTACGTTAGAGGTAAGATCTTTTGGAATAACGCAACTTCCCTTACTTCCTACAGTACCGGTACCACGCATAGATGCTTCAGGGAAACCTTCGTCACCTACGATGTTGTAAGAGCTGATGTCAGCAAGTAAGCTGAGTGCTTCTTCCAGATTCAAGGACGTATAGATAACCTTACTATCAAATACATTGGTACAAGTAGATGCTAATGTGGTCTTGCTTGCCTTATGTGCCTGATCCATGATGAGTTTCAGGATAGTTCTCTGTCTCTCAGCACGTTTAAAGTCGTCACCCTTGGTATAACGGATACGGCAGTATGCAGTAGCCTGCAGACCGTTCAAAGTCTGTACACCGGAATGCTGTACCGGAGTGTAAGTAGTCTTCAGGTTTTCAGCGATACACATCTGATAGTTATTTAAGTGGCTGATTTCCTCTTCTCCTACATCCAAAGTAACGCCGCCCAAGCTATCTACTACAGTAGCCAGACCCTCGAAGCCGATGGTGACAAAGTCTGTGATATTTAAGTCAAGGTTCTGGTTCAGCATATTGATAGCCTGCTGAGGACCGCCCTTAGCATAAGCACCGTTGCACTTATTGTAAGTGTCATTACCGATATTTAAATAGGTATCACGATATACAGATACCAGTTTTACCTGCTTATTGTCATTATCGATATTGGCAATGATAATCGTATCGGATCTGGTATTCTTGGTAAGCGCACCTGTAGTGGAGTCTACACCGAAGAGAGCTATGGTACGGTATCCTTTCATAGATACGTTCTCTGCTACTTCTTCGTTGACTTCGATATCTGCCTCACTTAAATCTACGTGACCGACTTTCTCAACCTTGGTTACACCATACAGGATAAAAAGTACAACTGCCAAAGCAATGATTTCGATAGAGAAGATGATAATACGGTTTCTTCTCTTCTTTGCTTTCTGCTTTGCAGACAGTTTCTTTTTGCCGGATGGTCTGGAGGATGAGCTACGACTACCGCTGCTTCTGCGGTCTACGCTTCTGCCGGAAGAGCTTCTTCCACTTCCGGACTTACGACTTCTACGAGTATCCTCGTAATCATCGTACTCATAATCATTCTCATAGCCATATTCATAATCATCCTCGTAGCCGTACTCGTAGTCGTCTCTTCTACGCTGGCTGCCGGATGTTCTTCTTCCTGATGCAGAGCTGCGATTTGCAGGACGATTTGCAGGTCTGCTTGGACGTCTGCCGTAATCGTCATCATCGTATCTGTTGCCCATATACGTTCCCTTTCTATTTCAGTAGGACTCCCTACTTAGTAAGCATTTTTATTGACAAAACCATGGAAAATCGTACGGAACAGAATCCGTATATCAAATCCTAAAGTCCAATTTTCAATGTAGTAGATATCGTACTCAATACGCTTCTTAATAGAGGTATCACCACGATATCCGTTGACCTGTGCCCAACCGGTCATACCCGGGCGCACTTGATGCTTCACCATATAACGCGGAATCTCTTCTTTGAACTTATCCACGTACTGTGGTCTCTCAGGTCTAGGTCCCACCAAAGACATATCCCCCTTTAGCACATTAAAAAGCTGAGGTAATTCGTCCAAACTGGTCTTTCGAATGAAAGCGCCCACTTTGGTTACACGAGGATCTCCCTTTGTGGTCCATCCTTTTTTCTCGTCTTCAGGAGACTGCATCCGCATGGAGCGGAATTTGTACATTTGAAATGGCTTATTATGTAAGCCGATACGCTGCTGTTTGAAAATAATCGGTCCGGGGCTGCTGAGTTTCACAGCCACTGCCAATATAAGAAGCAGCGGAGATATCAAAATGATACCCACAAAAGAACCCAGAAAATCTACGGTTCTTTTCAAAATACGATTCAGTGTATTCGTAAGCGGGACATTGCGGATATTGATTACCGGAAGTCCCATCAAATCTTCTGTATAAGGTCTACTGGAAAAGACCTCGCTATAGTCCGGGATGAACTTGGTGTGTACGCCAGACTTCTCACATAAGGACACAATACTGCCCAAGCGGTCGTACTGCTTTAAAGGCAGCGCGATAGCGATTTCGTCCAATTTATTCTCCGGTAAAATATACTCCAGATTTCCGATGGTACCTACTACTTTGACCCCTTTGTACAGGGAGCCTCTGGGTACTTCATCATCCAAAATAGCATGGACCACATAGCCCCACTGAGGGTTCATCTTTATGCGGTCGATGTACTGCTCTGTAGCTCTGGAGTAGCCTACAAGAAGCACATGCTTCATATTATGTCCGCTACGACGCATGACCTTCAGTACATAGCGCACCAGGCCACGGAACAACGTGGTAAGTAATGTATTCACCACGAAGAACAAGAATATCATAGACCTGGAGAAGTGCTGCTGCCAAATCACGAAAAGTACGGATGTGGTAATCACAATTCCCAGGGTGTTTGCTTCAATAATGTGAGCGACTTCGCCGGCAGGGTCTGTCCCCCTTTTCGGCGTGTACAGCTTGCAAAGGGAGTAGAGTATCAAATATCCCACTACCAGGAACGGTATCGCACGGAAATATGTCTGCATGTCCAGATGGTATTCACCTTCTTTGACATTGGAAAATGGGCTTTCGAACTTCAGCCACCAGGCTGTGATGTAGGAAATCGCCACCAATGCCCCATCAATTACTACATGCAATCCATTGAAATATTTCTGGTTATCCTTAATCATGTCTATCCCTTCAACAGAAACTACACATAAAACATATTCTATCTTATTTTACTAAAAATCACAACCAAAAAGCACGCGAAACATGTTAATCAGCAGTTCTAGCTCTATTCGAAGATAGTTTAGAAAATGCCGCGCTTCAAAAGGTACGTGCTTTTCTTTCCCTGTCTCAGAAAAACTTAGCCCAAAGCCTTTCCCTAATCCTTTGATATAAAGAAGTCCAAAACCATTCTTTACAAAAAACAAGATTTTCAGCAAAAAGCCAATCAGGAAAAAAGGCAAGTTGATAAGGATTTGCAACAGCGGCATATTCTTACCAATGATATAGATGCTGTTTCTGGAAGAAAGGTTTATCTTAAATGCATTATATTTTGAACCGGATGATCCGCTTCCTGCATGATACACCACAGCATCCGGTGTATACCAGTTCTCATAGCCGCAAATACGGGCTCTATAGCCCACATCCACATCTTCTAAATACGCGAAATGGGTTTCATCAAAGTATCCGATTTCTTCAAAAATCGCCTTTCGATAAATAGCCGCCCCGGCACAAGCAGAAAAAACTTTCTTTTCTCTTTGATATGGCGTAAAATCCTTGCCGCCACCGCGTGCTCTGGCCCAGCCTAGTGCAGTATACAAATCCCCTGCATTGTCCATCTCATCTCTGCGATACAGATTTCTCATTTGGGAGGAAACAGAAAAAGCCTTGGGATGTCTGTCTAATGCCTTTTCCATGGCTGCTAAAAATCCTGCTGCCACCTCCGTATCATTATTGAGAAGCAGTACATACTCTGTATCCGCTGCCTGGATTCCTACATTGACAGCATGAGAGAATCCGGTGTTGTCCCAAAGCTCTATGAGTTCTACTTTTGGGAAATCTTTCAGGCATTTCGTAGAACCGTCCGAGGAACCGTTATCTACCACGATAACCTTTGCCTCGGCATCATCCGCAAAAATACTGCGCAGGCAGCCTTCTATGAAGTTGATTCCATTGTAGTTTGGTATGACAATCGTGGTTTTCTTCACGGTTCTTCCTTTTCTTTTGCTTCCTTATATCGTAATCATAGACTGTTTTGTATGGAGGGTATCCACAGAAGAAGCTTTCCTTCTTTGGTAAGTTCTGCTGATAATCTGCGGCTTCTTAAAATCCATTCTTCCTCCGACAACGTCTTCCCGTAGGTACGAAGCCTTGTCGGAACATCCGGAATATAGTCCAGTCCAATCATCTCTTCATAGAGATGAGCATCTTCTTCTCGTAGCACAATTACCCTAGCATCTAAGACCTGGGCGTTTTGCATGACACTGGCTTTATTGCCGGGACCGGAAAAGAAGCTTCGAAGGCCTGCATAAGGGCAAATCCCCTCTGCTGTTAAAAGGCCGCTGATAATCTTTCCTTTTTTTAAAAGGCTTCCTCCGTAAGCTGCGATATCCTTACGCTGCAGGAAAAGGTCTCCCTGATACACCACTTCATAAAAGCCTAAGTGTCTGGTGTGCTCCACTTCCGCTTGTATATCATGGGTCCTTAGGTAATCCGCCACTGCTCTTTTGCCTGCTTCATAGGCATATAATTTGCTGGCCGGATTCGCCGCCGTAGAGGATTTGTGACAGGTCCAATGATAAAGGACTTTCGAAATATGAAGTACCTTGCCATGGTCTGATGCCCGAAGCACTAGATCAAAGTCCTGTGCTCCATCGTACTCTCTTCTGAGCAAAAGCTTTGCAAAAAGGTCCCTTTGCATCACCAGGAAATGACAGATATAGTTATTGCTCAGCAGGAAATCCCGATTAAAATCCGGCTTGTGATTGGGTTCAAAATAGGTATCGGAATCCGGATCATACTTATCTTCATCGGAATAGCAAAATGCCGGCTCTGTCCCTGTTTCTTCCTGGTAGATGCGAATCGCATCCGCCATTTCAAATACCGCATCTTCCGTCAGAAAATCATCATGGTCCAAAAGACCAATCCAGTCCCCTTTTGCATAGGGTAGGGCTGCATTGGTATTCTCTGAGATACCTTCGTTAGAGGTCAGTTTTAGATAATGGACCTTTCCCTTCTGAAAAGCATCCTCTCCACTATCTTCTCCCTGCTGCCAGCTGTGTCCTGCCATGCCGGGATTCGCTTTCAGGTAGGCTTTTACCGTGCTTTCTACTTTGCTAGTCTTGCTGGCATCCGCCAAAATCACTTCCCAGCCTCCGTAGGTCTGCTTTGCCAGAGCATCTAATAGTTTTACCAGAAAACCATTATCTGTCTCATAACAAGGAACCAGGATGCTGAAGCAAGGTTTCTCCCATACGCAAGAAGTTTCCCTCTGGGCAGAAACTTCTACTGCAGAGGGAAACTCGTAGCTATAGTTTTTGTCGTAAGCCTGGGTGAGACGCTCATAAATCGTCTCAGCCGTAGGCTTCACGCCATTTTTCTTTATGTAGTTCAGTGTTTTATAAATCGCACTATTCATCCGCTATTTAGGAATTGATGATGTCTTTTACAGCATTTGTCAGTTCTTCCACCTTAGCCTGTGCATCTTCTAAATTGGTGCCTTTGACACCCATGTAGAATTTAATCTTAGGCTCTGTACCGGATGGACGAGCGCAGCACCAAGCATCATCTGTCAAATCAAAATACAATACATTGGATTTTGGCAGGCCTGTCTCTTTGACTTCTCCTGTCTTTAAATCCTTAATGGTATTGTTCTCATAGTCTCTGAAAGATACTACATCCCAATGACCAAACTTAGAAGGTGTATTATTTCTAAACTTATCCATTAAAGCAGCGATTTCTTTAGATCCGTCGATACCCTTCATGGTGATGGCATACTGAGTCTCTTTAAAGAATCCGTATTCTTCGTAGATTTTCAGCATCTGGTCATAGATGGTCATGCCGTTCTTCTTGCACCAAGCAGCTACTTCGCAAAGCATCATTACTGCTACGATGGCATCTTTATCTCTTGCATGGGTACCTACCAGGCAGCCATAGCTTTCTTCCAAACCAAATACATAATTGTTGGAGCCGGTTTCTTCGAAGAGCTTAATCTGCTCACCGATATATTTAAATCCTGTCAGTACTTCGATGCACTTAATGTCATAAGCTTTGCAAAGAACGTGTGCCAGGTTTGTGGTTACGATGGTGGTAACCAGTGCCGGATTTACAGGCATAGAACCTGTTGCCTTTCTTTCTCTCAGGATATACTCAGCAATCAGCATACCGGACATATTACCTGTGAAGGCTTCATATTCACCGGTTTTGCTATTCTTTGCATAGACGCCAAGACGGTCAGCATCCGGATCAGTAGCCATAACGATGTCGGCATTTTTCTCTTTCGCAAGCTTCAGAGCCAGTTCGAATGCCTTAGGATCTTCCGGGTTCGGATAAGCCAAAGTAGTGAAGTCCGGATCCGGTAATTCCTGCTCCGGTACTACATAGACATTCTCAAATCCAAGTTCTTTCAGAACACGGCGAACAGGAATGTTACCTGTGCCATGGAATGGTGTATAGACTACGCTGATATCCTTTGCCATTTCTTTGATCAGTTCCGGATGAATGATCTGCTTTTTCAGCTCTACCATGTAGGTATCATCGATTTCTTCCCCGATGATTTCATAAAGGCCCTGTGCCATAGCATCTTCTTTGGACATGGTCTTTACTTCCGCATAGTCTTTAATTGCTTTTACTTCATTGATGATACCGGTGTCGTGAGGTGGTGTAACCTGCGCACCGTCTTCCCAGTATGCTTTGTATCCATTGTATTCCGGTGGATTGTGGCTGGCTGTAATCATAACGCCGGCTACACAATTCAGTTTACGCAGTGCATAAGACAATTCCGGTGTAGGACGCAGCTCTTTGAAAACATATGCTTTGATGCCATTGGCTGCAAGGCATCTTGCTGTCTCATCTGCAAATTCCGGTGAAAATCTACGGCAGTCAAAGGAGATTGCTACACCTCTCTTTGGGTCGCCATGCTTTTTGATGTAATTTGCAAGTCCCTGTGTTGCTTTACGTACGGTGTAGATATTCATACGGTTGGTACCAGCACCGATTACGCCACGAAGTCCGCCTGTACCGAACTCCAATTCTTTATAAAAACGGTCCTCAATTTCAGTCTCATCTGTCAAAGCAAGCAGTTCTTTTCTGGTTGCTTCATCAAAATACGCGTCTTCTGTCCATTTTTTGTATACTTCTTTGTATCCCATGTTTTTCCTCCTGATTTCCGTTGGTCTCCGGGCAAATTATACCATATTCCGCCTAGATTTTTAAGGTGTAATCACTACGGTCTAGAGAGAAATTCACGTTATAATACGGATCTCCCTGTTCTAATAGTTTCGCATAGCGGCTTCTGAAAAGCTCGCATTCCTTCTCATATCTAGCTGCGCGCTCCCCATCTAAATCGCTTCCTCTGGATACGGATTCGAAATGATAGAGTTCACAGTATGGATTCCATACATTCCACAAGCCCATATCTCTCAGACGCAGACAGAAATCCACATCATTTAACGCTACTGCAAAGCTTTCATCCAGGCCATTTAATGCATCATATAAAGTCTTCTTTACCATGAGGCAAGCTCCCGTTACAGCACTGACATCCTGTGCATAACACAGTCTGCCCATGTAGCCCAGGTTTGTGCTTGCCACCTTATAGTGGCTGTGTCCTGCGGTACGGTGGGCTCCAAGGCCGATGACGATTCCCGCATGCTGGATGGTCTTATCCGGGTAGTAAAGCTTTGCACCTACTGCACCCACATCCGGTCTTTGTGCATACATCAGCAGTTCTTCAATCCAGTTGATGGAAATCACCTGAGTATCGTTATTGAGTAATAAGATGTACTCGCCGCCTGCATGCTCCACGCCAAAGTTACAGATTTTGGAGAAGTTAAACTCACCTTCGTATTTCACCAGTCGAATCTTTGGCTGGTCTTTTAATTTCTCATAGTAAGCAAAAGTCTCATCCTGTACAGAGTTATTCTCTACTACGATGATTTCGTAGTTATCATAGGTACTCTGGCTCAGAATAGAAGTGATGCAACGCTGCAAGTCGTCCACATGGTCCTTGTTGGGGATAATGATGGACACCAGTGGATTTCGCAGTACTTCGTATTTGATGCGGAAAATGGTTTCAAATGCCTTGGTTGATAAAATCTCAAAGTTTTGGAAACCACACTGGGTCAAATGATCTGCCACAGCCCCTCTGGCTGCTTCTATAGCATAGCTTTTGGCATTGATATCGCTGGCCACGGAGGCTTTATGGCTTCTCCAGTAGTACATCAACCTTGGCACATGCACCACATGCTTTGCTTTGCTGGTGAGTCTCAGAATCATATCATGATCCTGGCTTCCATCAAACTGGCTGCGGAAAAGCTCCATGTCCTGCAGAAGTTCTCTGGAAAAAGCACTGAAATGGCAAATATAGTTATTGGCCCTTAAGTTATCCAAGGAATAATCCGGCTTAAAATGCAGGGTAATCATATCATCGATGGTCTTATTCCCTTTAAAGGTCGCCTCATCGCAATACAAATAGTCTGCATCCTTCTCGCAAATCTGCTCCATATAAGCATAGAGTACAGAAGGATGTAACACATCATCATGATCAAAGAGGGCGATATAGTTACCGGTAGCCATCTTATAGCATTCATTGGTGTTGCCGGAAATACCTTCATTCTTCAGCAGCTTCTGGTATTTGATACGGCTATCCTTCCGGACATACTCATCACAGATTTGACCCACTTCCGGATGCTTTTCATCAGAGCCATCTGCCAGGCAAAGTTCCCATTTTCCATAGGTCTGTGCAGTCACAGACTCAATCATCTCTCTCAGGAATTTCTCCGGTGTATTATACAGTGGAACTAAAATACTGAAGGTAATATCTTTCGGAAAAACTCTGCTTTCTTCTGCTTTTCTCTGGTTCTCATCCGGGAAGCTGCGCGTTCCGTGCTGGAGTCTCGCCTGTTTTTCAATCATTTTGCTTTTTACTTTACGAGCGATTCCCTTGGGAGAGCCGTACTGACCTACTCTGTCTCCGGTTCTCTTTAAAAAGTGATAGGCATCTCGTGCCGGTTTAGCGGCTTTCCATAGACCACTGTTTTTGATACGGTCCAGGTTTTCCTGCAAATCTTCCGCTTTCCGATTGGCATCCGCTAATCTGTCGGAAAGTTTTGCTGTTTTCTTTTTTTCTTGTTCGTATAAATCGCGATAGTACGATACTTCGTCCTTATCTGTCATTCACATTCACCTTCTGTTTTGATTTTGACCCATTTGTCACTGGTCTCATCATATAGACCCAGGCTCACTTCATAAGAGCCACCTGCCAAATCCTTTTTCAGAATACGGCAAGTAAAGCCCGATAAGCCGATATGGGTTTCTGCCGGAAAGACTTCCTCCAGGTCATAACGGTAGTGCTTTGCCACAGGCACCTGCAATGCTTTTAACTGCTTTTTGTCTGTCAGCAAAACATAGGTTGTAAAAGAAGCATTGTCTTTTTGATTTGCAAAGCACCAGCCTTCCAGGCACCAGATGTCCGGTTCTTCCCGCAAATGCTTCGGTTGTACCTTGCAGCTTTCCAGGGAGTACTGTGTCTTACCTTCCTGCATAGCCTCCACGAAGCTATAAGAAATGGTCTTTACTTCTTGTGTCAAAAGACGCTTCTCATAATCATAGTCATAGCCCACCACATACTCCGGTGAGTTTTTCTTCATGTGGTTGCTGTAATAAGGGTCATACTCCAGCAGCCCCGGATGACGCTTGTAAAGTTTGTCCTTTTCCCGAAGCAGGCGATTCCACTTTTCTTCTTGCCCCTCGTCCAGACCACGGCTTAAGGATTCATGGTGTCTTAGAACCGCATCGTTTCTTTGAACGTTACGGTATCCCATATCCTGTAGACGGAAGCAAAACTCCACGTCATTGTACGCTACTGCCATATCTTCCATCAAACCGCCCATATCCTGATACAGGAATCTGGACACCAAAAGACAAGCCGCTGTCACCGCCACCATATTCATAGCGGTGGCGCCATGGCCATAGTAGTATAGCCGATCCTCCGGGAACGTCACCAGCTTATGACTTGGCCCGATGGCCAGATTGGTGATACCCGCATGCTGAATGCGCTCTTCTCCCGGGTACCAAAGTTTGGCGCCTACTGCACCTACCCCCGGAACCAAAGCCTGGCCCAGCATGATATCCAGCCAGTCTTTCTGGATGATTTCGATATCATCATTTAAAAGAAGGACAAAATCTCCCTGTGCCTTGGCTACGCCATCATTGCACATTTTAGAGAAATTGAAATCCGATACTCGATAGAGGTACTGCATTTTCTTGCCATAGAGTGCCCCTAACGTATCCATCAAATCACGGATGGTTTTCTGGTTCTCCTCAGAGCTACCATTATCCACCACAATGAACTCCACATTTTCATAATTGGTGCGGTTCAAAAAGCTCATCAAGCAAGTCTTCAACACATCCGGATGATCCTTGGATGGAATCACCACAGAGATCAAAGGCTTATAACTGGGATTAGGCCATACTGCCGTGACATTTTCTATATAGGTATCTCCGCTTGCCACCAGGAATCCCCTGGCTTCTAATGCTCGTTTTCTGCAAGGGATGTATCTTTCTTCGTATCCCCAGTAATTTTCAAACTTACGGTAGTCCGGGGATACGGTGGTTTCTAGTTTAGAGGTATCTCCAGCCAGCTCCTCTTCTTCCTTCGGAATGTGGTAAAGCACCGCATCTGTCATACCACCTTTTCCGGCTCCTATTGCCTGAAGGCAAAGTTCATAGGCATTCTGCCTGCCGTCCTGTTCATGGAACAGCATAATCTGATATACATCTTCCTTCCGCAGAGCAAAAAAGCTGGCGGGATAGAAGAATCCAAGTAGGGTTTCCGGCGACCATACAGGCTTGAAGAAAGGATGATGTCTCTTTCCTTCTTTGGTAATAAAGTCCTCGTGGGCATACCACACCTTGCAGTCCCCATTTTCACGGAAGAATCCGGAAACAATGCCCGGACATCTCTCATCCAGATAGTCCGGATTCTCTGCAAAAAGCAGGTATTTCACCTTTGCAAAACCCTCCTCACTCAGAAGCTCCTGCATAGAGATGCGACCATCCAAATCCTGATAAGAAAGGATTGCCACCTCAGCCGCATCCCCGATTTCGCCTAAAGGAAGTGTATCTTCCACACTAGCAATCCACTGGGCATAAGGATTCTGTTGCTTGGACAGCTCCTTTTCATAAGCAGCCACCAAAGTATCCTTCGCCTGCACATAGCTCCCGGAAAAAAGGCCTTTTCTTCCGGCTCTGGATTTAACAGCCTTCACACCCTTTACGCAGAAGCGAAAAGGCGCCGTCATTTTATACGGAATACTGGATTGAATTCTTGTTAAATTTGCATTTAACTCATCCACTTTTGTTTCCGCATCTTGTAATTTACCGGCTAGTTGTGCATTGATTTTCTTTTGATTGCGGTAGGCTTCTTCTAGGTACGCAGCCCATGTGTATTGTTCTTTCATGAAATAACTATAGTCTCCGCTGTGAAATCATACATTTTCTGTCTCGATGCTCGATCTTCCCACAGGTACCCTAGGAGGTATTCTCCCGGAGGAAGGGCGCCTTCATCCAATGTAACGCTCATACCTGACAAAGCAGGGTACTGGATATAAGGCAGATTTTCCTGATAGTCCGGACGCAGTCTTCTGGTGAAAGGTACCTGATAAAGAGGTCCGTCTGTACGTTGTACTTTCTTGGTGATTTCCTCATCCTCAGAGAGTTTTCTCATAAGGAGGCTTATTTTATAACGGCTGTTATCTACCTGTACTGCATAGAACCAGCCTTGGATATAGTATCCAAAGTAGCACTCCGATTTCTCATTCTTACCGGTTTCCCATAGTGCTCTACTTCCTGCAAACTCAATACCATGATACAGGACATCATTGTGCCAGCTTTCCGGCACTTGTCCGGTAATCTCTACCGGTATGCCCTTTTCCATCACTTCACCGGCCTGATAACGGTTTCCGGGGCGAAACTGCCACTCCATGATATCTTTCACAAATCCCGGATTATGGTATGGATCGCGATTCCAGAGCCCTGGATGTGCTGCATATAATTTGTCTCGCTCTCCGTGAAGTCTTCGTAGCTTCACGATGCCTTCATCACTTCCCCTGCTGACGGATTCATAGTGTAGCATATGGGTATGGTTACAGGTCACATTACGGTACCCTTTTTCGTATAAGCGGAAGCAAAGCTCCACATCATTGAAAGCCACTGCTAAATCTTCAGAAAAGCCGCCCACCTCATCAAACAGTGCTTTCTTCATCAGCAGGCACGCCCCTGTAGTAGCTAGAGTATTCACTGCCTGTCTATTCCAACCAAAGTAATAGCTTTCTGTATCTTTTTGTGTCTGCAGCTTGTGGCAAGGTCCTAAATGGATATTGTTGACCCCTGCATGCTGAATGGTTTCTTCGTCCGGATACAGAAGTTTGATGCCTACTGCACCTACATAGTCTTTTCTGGCCTTCTCCATCATCTTGGTAAGCCAGGTTCTGTCTACTACCTCTGTATCATCATTCAGGAACAGCACGTATTCGCCTGTAGCCATCTGAGCTCCCTGATTGCATAATGCAGAGAAGTTAAAGGCCTGAGGTCTATGCTCATAGCGGAAGGCAATTTCCTTAGCTTGTTGGCTGACCATCTTTTCAATGATGGCTTTGTTTTCAGGACTACTGCCATTATCCAGAACGATGACTTCCAGATTCGGATAATCAGTCAGTTCCATAAGAGAATGCACGCATCTGGATAATAATCTCGGGTTATCCTTGGAAAGGATAATGATGGATACCTTCTCAGCCTTGTCTCCCATGGGGATATCCGAGAACCACAAATCCTTTTTCAAATCAGAAAAGTGCTCTTCTCGTCCGAAATCCTCCGGCTGCTCCTCTAAATAGATAGGATACGGGATATGCTCGACTAAAATAGCTTCATTCACTAAGCTCAAAATCAAACGATAGACATTTCTCTGAAAATGTAGCTTCGCTTCTTCGCTTTGCTCCGGTGCAGACAGATTTTCTGTCAGTTCAAAGGTGGTGTCCTGTAAAACAGTAGCCAAAAGTTCACGCTCTACCAGAACTGCTCTACCAAAATAGCACTGAGATAGCAGTGTATCCGGAGAAAAGTCCGGTTTTAGCCATCCTGCTTCATCCGGGTAGGCAAGTTTCGCATAAGGTTTTTCGAACAAAAAACGTCTTATTAATTTGATGGCGTTTTTGTGTAACAGTTCCGGTTTTTCTACCAACAATAGATACGAAGACTCTGTATCCTGCAGGCTCTTTATCGCTGCATCCAAAGCTGCCTTCGTGGCAAACAAAGTGTGCAGAGACATGACACCCACATTGATGTCAGCAGAAGTGCCCTCCAGGTATTCTGTCATTCTCCATGCCTGGAATTCGGCTTCAGAAACAGATTGCGCACGAACAGCAGCTTCATATTCACGATGATATTGTGCCACCAGCACATTCTGTACAGCCTTTTTCAGCATGGACATTATCGCCAGAACCTCCTCTTAGGTTTGTATTGTTCCGCCAGGATTTCCATCATGGTATCCCCCAGTAAGGAGATTTCCCATTCTACTTCCAATAAATCAATTTCCTCTTCTTGAAATCCTGCTCTACGGATTCCATCAATGTCGATGGTGATATTCGGGTCTTTGGTGGTGAAAATATAAGCATTCTCTGCACCGATTTGGATACCGTTGGTAGTGACTGCAGAGTCTTTGCCAAGGGTAACCTCCTGGTCATTGAATCTCACACCGCGAAGTACCACCATACAGCCTGACAAAGCTGGATCCAGTCTCAGTGTGAGTACATCTTTATCTACTCGAATCAGGAGATTTCTGTTATCTCCGTCTTCCATCACATCAGTAGCCCAGTATGCCGTCTCTTCGCTAAAGCCTTCCCCACGATTTTCGTAAATCTGTACCCAGCTCTTATGCTCTAAGGTAGCCATCTTCTGCATATAATCCACGGGATTGATACGATCGAAACCGATCAGGTCTCTCATCTCCGTCATGGACTTACGATTTCCGGTCACATAGCGCTGGAAGCCTTTTTCCTGTTCTCTGAATTCATCAGCTTCCTTCTCGGAAATCCCTAGCTCTTCTTGTATTAAATCCAAATTTAACGCCTTACGTTTGCTGTCTTCCAGCATGTAACAGTAGGCAGCACGGAAAGCCAGTTCTCTGATTGGCACCACTTTTCCAAAGGTCCATTCATAGTCAATCAAGGTCCAAGTGGCATTGGTCAGTGGATGGAATGGTTTGCTGTAATCTTTTCCTGTTAAAATGATATTGGAAAAAATCAGATCAAAGTCCGCTACCGGCATCTCGCTGTGGTAGTCCAGGATTTCTACATAGTGGCGGAATAGGCTCATAAAACCTTCTAGGTCCTCTTTTTTCAGCTTGTCATCCATCAGCTCCGCCAGACTGATTCCCTTTAGATACTCAAGTTCCACATAGGGTCTTAAATGAGAAGTCTCCATTCCCTCTGAATACTCTTCTTCGGTGAGATCTTCCATAGCCTGGTCATTCACCTTTACCAGACGACAACGATTGATTTTCAGCTCTCCGCCCTGGTAACGCTCTCTCAGCTTCTGATATGCAGTATCAATCTGTTCTACATGATTTACCGCAGCATCTGTCAAAGGAGATTTTCTGACAATCCTTCTTTCCTCTTCTACCTGCAAGATATCCGTACGAATCTGGAATTCCGGCTCTCTGTCATTAGAATATCTTGCGTAGATAGTCTGCAGTTTTGGACCAAGTACTACCAAGAAGGAGTTGGAAAAGTCAGGAAACATGTTATCTCTGGTCAAAGAGTCAAAAACCTGCTTTTCATCAAACAAAACCATGCGGTCTCTGTCAAAATTACGCATGTTATTTGACAACTCTCCTACCTTCGGTAAGTACTCATCCGAGTATAAGGTGGTCATAAATTTATAATCCGGATATGGATAATAGAAGCTGTAGTCTCCTTCCCAGCTTCTCTTTAAGATTTCTTCCAATCCATTCTTAGAGAACGTACGAACTACGCCGCCTTCCGGATAGCCTTCCAGACCGCTAAAGTAAGTTCCCAGGTGGTCTTCTCGACAACCAGCCCAGTATTTCAGGCCCAATCTATTCTCAATAGCAATGATAATTCGACCTTCCGGTTTTAAATGCTTTTTCAGGATCTGCAAGAAGGTATCAAATGGTGTTGCAGAATGAATATATGCCTGGCCGTATTCAAATACGCCGATTAGCATGATATAGTCATAATCGTCAGGTAAGTCCGGCTCGATATCCTCGAAGTTGCCTACTTTGATGTCGATATTATCCTGTTCCATATTTCGATAGGCATTGATTTTACTTCTCTGCTGAGAGAGATCGATGCAGGTTACGCTTCCGGCCTTGCGGGAAAGTACCCCGGTGATGGCACCGCAACCACTACCCACTTCCAAAACCTTATCTGTTTTCTGAAGAGGTACCCACTCTACGATGTTCTCTCGAAGGGAAGAGAAGTGATACAGTACTTCCCAGGATTTCTCCTGTTCGATAATCTTTGGATACTCTATAGTCGAGAAATCTCTTGCAATGTGCAGAAGCTTATTCTCCACTTCTCCATCGCAGTATAAATCTTCTCCCGGATAGTGTGTTAAATCCAGATTTACCTTACCAATTTGCATAGTTATCCTTCCTGTCTATAAGGAATAATTTTCTTTTCTTTCTCTTTTTTTCTGGTTTCCACTTTTACCTTAGATTCGCAGTCATAGAAACCAACAGTATTTTTATCAGAGATGATGGTGAGATCAATAGCATCATACAATCTGTGATATACCGTAAAATCCTCTCCTTCAAAGCCTGTAACACCAAAGGAAATCAGATATTCACCTCCCTGCAGGGTTGCTCTTTGCTTGAAGGTGATGACCTTTTCGGTTCCGGCAGACACACTTTCCAGGAAAGCTTTCTCTACCATGGTATTGGTGCCTGTAATCTCCGTTCCTTTGCTGTTTTTCACTGTGAAAGCAAAGATAGGGCTTTGTACGTCTTCTAGGAAGCGTACTCCCATATGAATGGTGAATTCACTGCCTTTGATGACGGCAGAGGTCCTGGTGCCTTTCTCATCTGTAATATAGCACTCTGTGATTTCTGCCTTCTTGGAACCATACTCTAGGGTATCATCCTTCACCATGCCCTCAGGCAAAGTGCTCTTTTTCATGGTTCCCGCAGCTTTTTCCTTGATATCTCTGTCCTCTAGGAGACTGGATCCATCCTCGTCCGGAATCTGATACTGTCCTACCAGCACCTGCTTATAGGTATCAATCATCTCTTTTGGGGAGCCTTCTCCTAATTTCTTTCCTTTGTTCAGAAGAATCGCTCTATCACAGTACTTACTGATAGTACTCAGGTCATGGGATACGAAAAGAATCGTTTTGCCCTTTTGCTTAAACTCTTCAAACTTGTGATAGCACTTCGCCTGGAAGAATACATCTCCCACAGAAAGCGCTTCATCTACGATGAGGATCTCCGGATCGATATTGATGGAAAGTGCAAAGGCCAAACGAACAAACATACCGCTGGAGTAGGTCTTTACCGGCTGATACACGTATTCCCCGATATCTGCAAAGTCCAGGATATCCTGTAATTTCTCATCGATTTCTTTCTCCGTGAACCCGATCATGGTTCCGTTTAAGTAAATATTCTCGATACCGTTGTACTCAGGATTAAATCCTGCCCCCAGCTCCAATAGTGCAGAAATACGACCATTTACTTCTACCGTACCCTTGGTAGGTGTCAGTACACCGGTGATAATTTTCAAGATAGTGGATTTACCGGAGCCATTGGTTCCGATGATACCGACACACTCGCCTTGCTTGATGGAAAGGTTCACATCCGATAAAGCATAGTGGTCTTTGTGTCTGTTCTTCCTAGAAAGTCCTAAGGCTTCCTTTACTCGATCAGACTGCTTGTCATATAGTTGATATACCTTGTCCACATGGGACACTTTGATGGCAATCTTGTCTTCCATGAAGCCTCCTAAATCACATCAGCAAAATGTGGTTTCAAGCGTTTGAAAATCAAAGCGCCGATACCAAAAATACACACTGTAAAAATCCAGAAATATACAGTGGAATAAAAATCTTCAAAGAACCAGGTTTTCTCCATCAATGCAGAACGATATCCATTGACGATATAAACAAGTGGATTAATCTTTACGATGGTCATCCAGGTAGGATTCTTGGATAATACGCTGATATTCCACAGAATCGGTGTGGCCCACATACCTACCTGCAACAGGATGGCGATAATCTGGGTCAAGTCTCTAAAGAAAATCACGATAGCACAGGTTGTATAGCTTAGGCCCAGTACCAAAATAAACAGGCAAAAACTGTAATACACAATCTGGATCGTGTAGATACTTGGGTATATTCCATACAGCGCTGCAAGTACAATCATCACCAAGGCAAAGAAAATATGCACAAAGGTAGCTGCGATAATCTTAATGATAGGCAGAATACTGATTTTGAATACCACTTGCTTTACCAGATAACGGTACTCTAAAAGGGCCGTAGTACCATTCTGAAGGCTCTCTGTGAAGTAGAACCAAGGTACCAAGCCGGCTGTCAGATACAGTACGTAAGGCATATCGATGCCGTTTGCTATCATCTGGGCTTTCTGATTGAAGAAGGTATCAAATACAAACCAGTACATAAATACCGTTACAACGGGCTGTACCAAAGCCCATACAAAACCCAGATAAGAGCCTGCATAACGCTTCTTAAAGTCATTCTTGGATAGCTTCCAGATCAATCTTCTGTTTTCAAATAATTCTACCGGCAAACTGGTAAACTTGTCGTAGAATCGGATAAAGAGAGCACAGGCTGCCAGGATGATTCCGCAGGCGATGATTTTCTTAGTCAATTCGTCTTGCTGATTGGCATAAGGATTGGTATGTCCCACCACAATGATGCCAAGAATCACTGCAAATACCAGGAAAATCAGGATTCCCGTTCTCTTTGAAACCTTATTTGTCATTTATTTTCTAGCCTCTTTGTATTCGGCAAAGCTGCCCCATTTGGTATCTTTCTCGGATAATGTGAGTTCCATGCCTTCCGGAATAGGCCATGCTACACCGATTTCAGGATCATCGAACTTCAGACCACCCTCATCATTTGGATGATAGAAGTCTGTACACTTATAGCAGAATTCCGCCTCGTCGCTTAACACCAAGAAGCCATGTGCAAAGTTCTTGGGAATAAAGAACTGCTTTTTATTCTCTGCAGATAAAAGTTCCCCATGCCACTGACCAAAGGTCTTAGAGCCCGGGCGAAGATCTACAGCCACGTCGTAAACCTCACCTTTGATGACACGTACTAATTTATCCTGTGGGAACTGAATCTGGAAATGTAATCCTCTCAGTACACCCTTCTTAGAGCAGGACTGATTATCCTGTACAAATTTCTCTGTAATACCTGCTGCTGCAAAGTCCTCGTAATTGTAGGTCTCCATGAAATAACCACGCTCATCTCCAAAGACCGTTGGTGTAATGGTCTTTAGTCCTTCTATTTCACAAGTCTCTACCTGAATCTTTCCCATGTTTCTTCTCTCCTTTTTATCTATTCGATGGGCTGGTCCGGATAGCAGATATCCAGGTCTACATTTCCTTCGATACCATTTACGCTACCTCTGGATGTGTATTGCCACATCTGATAATATCCCTCATAAAGTGGTGCTTTTCTGTATTCTGCCAGCCAGATGGATGCACCTGCCAGTTTGAAAGTATCCAGCTGGTTATAAAACCAATTTCTGCTGGCGTAGATGCCGCCCCTTTCTCCGGCGGCTTCTATGGTCTTGCAAAAGGCGTCACAGACCGCAGTTCTGGTAGCTACATCCAAATTGTCAGCACGTCCTGCTCTGCCGGAACTTTCGGTATCGATGTACACCGGCAAATCCAGATTGTAGTCTTTACAAAGGGCCAGAGCTGCACTGGCTTCTTCCACCGCTTCTACCTCAGATACGGCTTGTGTAAAGAAATACACACCCACCTGAAGTCCTGCTTCCTTTGCGCCTTGTATGTTCTGTTTAAAGTAAGGGTCTTCTACAATGGTTCCTGTAGAGGAGCCTCTGTATCCGCAACGGATGATGGCAAAGGTGATTCCTGCCTCTCTGACTGCGTTCCAGTCAATCTCCCTGTTCCATTTGGATACATCGATGCCCAGCTTACCGCCTTCTAAATGCTGCAACTCAGAATTCTCTGTGTCATCCGCATCTG
The DNA here is from genome assembly GCA_015056765.1 of Lachnospiraceae bacterium. Lineage (GTDB taxonomy): Bacteria > Bacillota > Clostridia > Lachnospirales > Lachnospiraceae > SIG336. The sequence continues at coordinate 84,355 of SVFQ01000006.1, read as the reverse complement.
CCAGAGCATCTTTTATGCCAGTATCCTCTTCTTCTGCGATGATATCGGCTTCTGTCTTAATGAGAAGTGAAATATCCGGAATCTCAGCATACTCGATTTTCTCTTTTACATGGACAGTGGACTCCGCAGGTGCGATATAGTCTCCGGTATCCTCTAACTGAATGACATAGTCTCCAGCCTTCAGAGAAGACACATAGATGACACCATCTAAATCCGTATCCCTGTAGCTGCCTTGTCCGGCTACATCCAATGTAAAAGCCTGACCCGTAATATTGCGATTCTTATAGTCCACAATCTGCACGCGCATATCGTGTTCCACGGAAGTCGCAATGAAATAAAGCTGTTTCGGATTCTCTGCTTCCATCTTTAACTGGAAGGCAGATTTCTTCTGATCAAAAAAAGTCTCATCAGACAAAAAAGCAGTCAGGTTCTGTCCCTGCTGCTTTGACGGATCAGCGCCTGCAAAGCCGGAGCCAAATTCCGAGGTAATATTCCCGGAATCCGTCTCTGCTTCACTTGTGCTCTCCACATTTTGTGCACTTATAGGTTTGATTCTGCTCCAATTGGTCAGGATCACCACACCCAATACGGTAATCACCGCCAGCATGGCTACCAGAATCGTGAGCTTGCGAACTTTAGAGTCCATTAGCAACCTCTACTAAGTATTTACCATAATTGGTCTTCATCAAAGGCTCAGCCAGTTTCAAAAGCTGATCCTTGTCAATAAATCCGCGTCTAAATGCGATTTCTTCGATACAGGATACATACATACCCTGTCTCTTCTGTACGGTAGCCACGAAGTTACTTGCCTCCAAAAGGGAGTCATGGTTACCGGTATCCAGCCAAGCAAATCCACGTCCCATGGTCTCTACGCGTAATTCACCCATGCTCAGATATTCGTTATTTACAGTAGTGATTTCGATTTCACCACGAGCAGATGGTTTTACATTTGCTGCGATATCCACTACACGATTGTCGTAGAAATATAAGCCCGGAACTGCATAGTTGCTCTTAGGGTTCTGTGGCTTTTCTTCGATGGAAAGAGCTTTGCCATTCTCATCGAATTCTACCACGCCGTATTCTCTAGGATCTCTTACATAGTATCCAAAGATGGTAGCGCCGCTTTCTCTGGCTGCTGCTTCCTTCAGTACTTTAGAGAAGCTCTGTCCATAGAAGATGTTGTCGCCTAATACTAAGGCTACAGAATCACTTCCGATAAAATCTTTACCAATGATAAATGCTTCTGCAAGTCCTCTTGGCTGCTCCTGTACTGCATAGGAGAAGGACAATCCCAGCTGCTCTCCTGTGCCGAAAAGCTCTTCGAATACAGGTAAGTCTCTAGGTGTAGAGATGATCAAAATCTCACGAATACCAGCCAGCATCAAAGTGGACAAAGGATAATAAATCATCGGTTTGTCATAGACCGGCATAATCTGTTTGGAAATTGCTTTGGTAAGTGGGTAAAGGCGTGTGCCTGAACCTCCGGCTAAAATAATACCTTTCATATCGTCCCTCTTTATTTACCGCTATACATAGCTTCGTAATATTTCTGATAATCACCGCTGGTTACGTTAGCCATCCAGTCTTCATGCTCGAAGTACCATTTGATGGTTTTCTTAATGCCATCTTTGAACATGGTCTCAGGTTCCCAACCAAGGTCTGCCTTGATTTTGTCAGGAGCGATAGCATAGCGTCTGTCATGTCCCTTACGATCTTCTACGTAAGTAATCAGGTCTTTAGAAACCAGCGCTTTTCTAGGATCAGAATCATCCAGCATTTCCTGCAGAGTTTCCAGGATGATCTCGATGATTTCGATATTCTGCTTCTCATTGTGGCCACCTACGTTGTAGGTTTCGAAAAGTTTACCCTTTTCCTGTACCATATCGATAGCCTTTGCATGATCTTCTACAAATAACCAGTCACGTACATTCTTACCATCACCGTATACAGGCAGTTTCTTGCCATGTAATGCGTTGTTAATGATTAGTGGAATCAGCTTCTCAGGGAACTGATAAGGGCCATAGTTGTTGGAGCAATTGGTAATGTTTGCAGGGAAGTGATAAGTATCCATGTAAGCTTTTACCAACATATCGGAACTAGCCTTACTTGCAGAGTATGGGCTGTGTGGATCGTATGGTGTAGTCTCATAGAAGTAAGTATCAGGTTCGGATAAAGAACCATATACCTCATCTGTGGATACATGCAGGAACTTCTTACCTTCTTTGAAGGTGCCATCTGCATTTTCCCATGCCTGTTTTGCACAGTTTAACATCACTGCTGTACCAAGAACGTTGGTCTGTACGAACACTTCAGGGTTCTTGATGGAACGGTCTACATGGCTTTCTGCTGCAAAATGTACCACGCGGTCGATATCATTTTCTGCAAAGATTTTGCTGATGGCTTCTTTATCGCAGATATCAGCCTTTACAAAAGTGTAGTTGTCGCGATTCTCGATATCACGAAGGTTCTCTAAGTTGCCGGCATAAGTCAGCGCGTCCACGTTGATGATACGAATTTCATTGTCGTATTTTTTGAACATGTAGTGGATGTAATTGGAGCCGATAAATCCGGCACCACCTGTTACAAGATAGGTTCTCATTTCTTTTCTTCCTTTTCTTTTTCCTTTATTTCTTACTTTTAATAGCCTAAATAGCTTAAATCTAAATCAACATGACCAGAGATGCCCGGGATGGAACCCTTAGAGCTGTACTGCCATAAATTGTATCTTCCACCATAGGTAGGTTTCGCTGCATACTGTGCAAGCCAAATGGAGTAAGAGCCAAGGGCTCCTGCATCGATTTTGGAAGTAAACCAGGTCTTATTGGCATAGACACCTGCTTTGTATCCGGAGTTTGCCATAGTAGCGCAGAAAGCTTTGCATACTGCGGTACGGGTACCTTTGTCGATACCATCTGCACGGCCATTAGCTGCTTCTACGTCCAGGAATACCGGATAATCTACTTTGTATTTGCTCAGCTGAGAGATAACCATGGAGGCTTCCTCTACCGCTTCCACTTCATTCACAGCCTGGGTGAAGAAGTATACACCCACCTTCAGGCCTGCGGATTTCGCACCGGAGATATTGGCTGCAAACTTCGGATCTGCAATCAAAGCACCGGAGGAAGATCCTCTGTATCCGCATCGGATGATGACATAGGATACACCGGAGTTCTTCACTGCCTTCCAGTCGATATTACCGTTCCACTTGGAAACGTCGATACCGAAAGAGCCATTGCCACTCTGCAGTACACCATCGCTGCCGAAGTTGTACTTCGCGCCCTGGATGACCTGCTCTCCTGTCACATACTTGTGATCCGCTAAGTAATAATAAGTCTTACCGTCGATGTTCTGCCATCCTGTGTAGAGCTTCTCTGCATTGAACAGATAGAACTCGTTGAACTTATAGTAATCAGCATATACAGCCTCACGGTACTTGCCGTTTTCCAGCACGTATACCTGGTTGCCATTCTTATCTTTTAACTTGGTAGTAGTATCGGACTCAGCGCCATTCTTTACTTCCACTTCACAAACCGCAGTTTTATTATTGCTGCCGGTAACCGTTATCTTTGTCTTTCCGGCTTTCTTACCGGTTACGGTAATGGTCTTATCTTTTACAGTTGCTGTAGCGATATTGGTATCTGCACTTTCCACCTTTGTAATGGTAGCTGTAGCAGGTACTGTAGTTGCTGTAAGTGTTCCTGTACCATTTACTGCCACTTTCAGAGTAGTTGCATTCAAGGTCAGGTTATCCGCTTCAGATACCGTGATTGCACATGTTGCAGGCTTATTGTTGGCTGTCTTCACAGTCAGAGTTGCTGTGCCGGCTTTCACACCTTTTACAGTCACTTTATTACCGGATACAGTAACTGTTGCAACATCTGTTTTATCCACACTTGCAGTGACGCTGGTATCTTTCGCATTTGCAGGTTCTACTGTTGCAGTGATATCTGCTGTACCACCTATTGCTACGGTAACTGCATTTGTGCTGAGTTTCACACCGGTAGCTTCCACCACTTCTTCTGCTACGGTTACAGCACAAGTTGCTTGAATTTCTGGTTTTCCTTTGGCAGTTACGGTGATGGTCGCATTACCAGCACCTACTGCCGTAATAGTAACACTGCTTCCGTTTGCGCTCACTTTTGCTACAGATTCGTTACTGCTGCTTACAGAAATGGTTTTATCTGGGGCATTATCCGGGCTTACAGTTGCTGTGATGGTTTCACTCTTACCCGGGGCCAGACTTACGGTGCCTTTGCTAAGAGATACACCGGTTACAGCTACGGTATTTCCACCACCATTGCCACCCTGGTTGTTATCTCCGCTGCCTTGGTTGTTGTCTCCATCACCTTGGTTGTTGTTTCCGCCACCACCCTGTTCTGTCTCATGAGTGGTCTCTGACTCATGGTTGGTGGCTTCCTCAGTAGGATTCGTTGTCGTTGCTGACATGTAATGCAAACCTGTCAAATATGCCTTGCTGGTTAAAGTAGCAGGATTCGGAATAGTGTCCCTATTAATCTTTACATATCCGCCGCCATTACCATTTGTGACTGTAGATTCTACAAATGGTACGGTATCTGTCAGTTTGCCTTCTTCCTCAACCTGGTCTACTGCAGTATCTTCTTTTGCTGCATTGACTTCCGCTTCGGTCTTTACTTCATCTTTGACATCTACTTTCTTGTATTCCAGCTGAGACTTCACTGTAATCTTGTGTTCCGAGGTGTCTAAGATGTAATTGCTGTATTTTTCATCTAGTGGCAAAATCTTGATTTTATATGCGCCACCGGCGATATCTTTCTTGTAAATGATGCCGTCTTTATCGTCGTCGTTCCATGTGGAAGTCTTTCCATTAGGATCTGTTACTTCAGCTTCAAATGGCACACCGCCAATCAGCTTATCTGTCTCTGAATTGACGAATTTCAGTTTCAAATCCTTTAAGATGGAAGTGCAGTTCAGTGTAACCTGAATGCCGTCTTTTGCTTCGCTCTCCAGCGTTTCAGACTCTAAAGTATCCTCTGCCATGCCGCTTGCCAATTTCGCATTATTCATGGCAATCAGACCGCTCTGGCCGATAACTTCTGTCTGACTTAGATTTGTACCTACATCTACAAATCCGCCTGCTGTTTTGTCTGCATTCTTTGCACCTGCAAACACAACGCCGGCAATGACTACTGCCGCAAGAACAGCTGCGCCCGTACCTGCCAAAAGCTTATCAATGGCCGGTACATCATGGATTTTTCTGGCAAAAATCAAAAGTTTGTTTTCTTTCTTTTTGCCACGACCTCTCGTATTCTTACGAGACTTCTTGCTTACGAATAGATCATCGTCGTCATACTCTTCATCGTATTCGTCGTACTCATCGTCGCCCAAATACTCCAGTTCGTCGTCACGATAGTCATCCTCGTAATACTCGTCGTCTTCGTAGTATTCTTCGTCTTCCGCTTCGTACTCCTCGTCTTCGTAGTACTCCTCATCCTCAGCTTCGTACTCATCCTCTTCGTAGTACTCTTCATCCTCAGATTCGTAAGCTTCGTCGTCTACTTCTTCGTATTCCTCATCTGCATAGTACTCGTCATCTGCATCGTATTCGTCATCTGCATCGTATTCGTCATCTTCGTAATACTCTTCATCCTCGTAATATGCTTCATCTTCATAATAAGCGTCGTCATAACGCTTTTTGTTTTTCGAATGATTCTTATTCTGTCTTCCCTTATGTAAAAAACTCATGTCTTTTCCCTTCTTCCTTGCGCTTTGGGCGCAAAACGGCACTATCGCTATATATTGTACCATTTTTGCCTATCCGTATCAAGGTTTCATGGCTTTTTAAGTGGCTTTCCTATTCGTTTGAAAGATGTGGTTTTCTGAAAAAAAGTTTATGATTTCTTCGCTAGTTTTTCACAGATGTATGTGATACTATTAAAATCACTCAAAGCATGCAGAAAGGAAGGACATATGAAAGACGAATTTACCCCTCAGGACGAGGATTTCAATTATGATGACGAATTCGAATTTCTAGACGAAGAAGACGATATTCCTCCTAGAAAGCCGAAAAAAAAGAAAAAGAAGAAGAAAAAAGGGAAGTTCGGTTCCAACAACACCTTGAATATCATTTTACTATTGGTAATCGTACTGGTGCTGCTTGTGGCAGTTGTGAAGCTTCTCATTTGGAACAAGGGCATCAAACTACCTAAACTGGATCCTAACGAAGACACCAGTCAATTCGATACAGAGGCCTTGGACAGCATCGTTCCTTTAGACGCCACGAATGTAGACGTGGTTCGTTCCAACGACGATGACGAGCTCCATATCCTGTTTCTTGGAAATGATGCCATCACCCATGCATCTGACGATAAAACAGGCTTTGTGAATCTGGTACAGGCAAAAACCGGCGCCACTGTGTATAACGCAGGTATTAGCGGTACATACATTGCCAGCAAGAATCCAACTTATGACAATGCATATCCTATGGATGCATTCCATTTCTACAACCTGGTTACTTACTTCACCGTAGGGAATAAAGAAACCGTAGCTTGGGCCAAACGTGATCTCAAGGATGGTTTGCCAAAGGATGCTGAGCACGCTATCGAAGTACTGGACTCCATCGACTACTCTAAGCTGGATGTGATTTGCATCTACTATGATGCTACCGATTACCAGAATCTGGTAAAAACCGTAGTGGCTGAAACCAATAATCCGGTAAACACCTTCCGAGGTGCGTTCGAAGCAGGCATCAAACTGCTGAAAGAGAACCTGCCGGATACTCGTATCATTGTCATGAGCCCTACCTTCGCCTACTTTGTAGGAGAAGACGGAAAGTTTGTTGCCCACCCGGAGATGCCGGATGATTATACCCTTGATAAATACCTTATGCATGAACTGGACATCTGCATGGTAAATAATGTCTCTTTGGTGGATAATTACTACGGCACAGTACACGAAGACATCGTAGACAAATACTTAGAAAAAGGCAGCAGCATACTGTTGAATGCCGCAGGAAGAGAAAAAGCCGCGGACCGGTTCGTATATGATGCATTAAACAGGTTCCACGACTATGATATTCCCGATAAAAAATAATTAGATTTTCTTTACAGAGCCGCCCGGATATAGCTCTCCAGGTACTACAATCTGTGTAATGATGGTAGACTTTGGATGCTCAATCAGCGAGATTAGATTCTCTGCTGCAGCTTTTCCGAGTTGCTCTGTATTTTGTTGTAACGTAGTAAGCTTCGGCTCAATATGTTTGGCAATGGTAATGCCGTCATAGCCTGCAATAGATATGTCATCCGGAATGGATAATCCCTTCTCATGGATGGCATTGATGCCACCAAAAGTAGAGAAATCATCCGGGTACAAAATGCAGGTAGGCGGATCCGGTAATTCCAATAGTTTCAATGTCTGATCATGAGTGGCTGTGGTACTTCTGTAAGCAGCCTCTACCACATATTCATCCGGAATTTCCAGCCCAAGCTCCTCTGTAGTCTTATAGAACGAAGAAATCCTGGTTCTGGTAACCGCAGAAGGTGCACCATGAATATAGGCTATCTTTCTATGTCCCATCTCGTAGCAGTAATTCACCAACTCTCTCATACCCGACACATTATCGGACAAAACGGTAATACGATCGTTGAAGATATGGTCGATGGTCACCACCGGAATATCGCTTCGAATCAGTTCATCCACTTCTTCATCATCGAAATTTACACAAGCAATTACAATACCATCTACACCGCGATATCTGGCGTGTGCCAAATAAGACATGTGATTGCTGCCTGTCTTGCTGCAGTTAATAAAGGTGATATCATATCCCCTCTTCTCTGCTTCCCTTTTGAAACTGTCTAACACACTGGAGAAATAATCATGAGTCAAGCCACTATTGGCTTCGTCCACAAAAAGAACACCCAGATTCGATGTACGATTTGTTTTTAGAGCTTTTGCAGCGGAATTAGGGAAATACCCCATTTTTTCCGCTACATCCTTGATATGTTTTTTGGTAATATCCCCAATATCACCGTGATCATTTAATGCTTTTGAAACAGTAGCTACGCTGACTCCGCAGGCTACTGCTATGTCTTTCATGGATACCATCTCGTCCCCCTCTTTTTACTTAAACCTTTAAGTAACTCAACTATATCCCATTTTACAGAAAAAGGCAATAGTCAGGGGATAAGGATAGCTATCATTTACCAATGGTTCGCAAGATTTGCACCATCCATTAAGTAAAGTTCATATCCGTCCACGGTATTTACGTAGGAGTATCCATGGTCTTGAAAGGCGCCAACCTTTGTTTTTGCGGGATTTAGCACGATATAATACACATTGGATTCTCTTGCCAGGTTCGCAACTTTTTCGCAATCGATTTCGCTTTTTTGCAGTTCCAGGTACAAATCCGGTTTTGGCACAAACCCTGCCACCACATCTCTACCATAAGGCATGCAAATGTTTGCGGTATATTGTCTCACATAAGGAATCATCTCATCCGGCATAGCCGCCATCACTTCTCGTCCGGGAATGATCATGGCATCACACACATCCTTTACTGTGTTTGGCACATGAAAACGATTCTCCGCCACGGTAAAGTACGGATTCGCATAGACATATTTTCCACTGCATGCGAAGCAGACAATCAGCACGAGTGCCACCAGGCTCTTCCAAACAGGTTTGGAAATCTGCTGTAAGAGGCAGACAAAGCCATAGCCCAATGTAAGGATTTCCGGTAAAAGCCACAAGAATCGATAAATGATCTCATCTCCCAGAATCCTTTTGAAAATCAGATTACTAACCGGGCAGAAATAGAGCACTAAAATTGCCAAAGGCAGGTACAAAAACAGGATTCTTTTTTCTTTGTCCTTTTCTCTTACCCACAAATAAACCACCGCCAGTACATAAAGCAGGAAGGTGAGTCCATTTCCGATATATGCATGAAAACTATTCCAAATTTGAATCATAGTCGCTCCCATTTATCGCACCAGCACGTATAATAGTGCCACTGCTATACCGGGCAGGCATCCTGCCACAGCTGTTAAGAAGTATTTAAAGTTCTTTTGTGAGATAGCTCGCAAAAGTCCATACAGGCCAATCACCAAAGCACCCAGCATAGAGCCTAGTGTGGTGCAAAGGCAAGCTGCCAGGATGGCAATCCACAGCTCCAACACAAAACTTAGTTTTGCTTTACTTTGCAATAGCAGGTAAAACAGCATGGGGATGATAAAGCTGGCCAGAGCAGCTTTCCCCTGTCTGCTTCTTGTCAGTAAAAAAGTGCTTCCCGGATAGATACTGTAATTCCCGAAAATCTGTAATACACTGACTGCCAGAAGAAAAAGTGGCACATAAGCCTTGTTCTGAACGAGTTTTCTGCCAAGTAGCCAATAAGCAAAATAACAAGCAGGAATCAGCACAAGTGGCAATAAAGTATGGGCTGCCACCGCAGGATTCACACCACACACCTCTGACACAAAGGATACCCAGATAGGAAAAGGTGCCAACCCATGTCTGCTATCCAGTGTTGTTGCGATACCGGTATATGCACTTACCTTATACATACCACCGCCCAGATTTGCCGCTGTGGAAATGGATAAATAGTAGGCATCATCGCCATCTGCATAAGCCAAGTGATAAGACTGATAAAGCTGAAATACAAGGCTGGCCAGAAAAGCTATAAGGCCGAAAAGGTAAATCACCTTCTCTCCTGTCATAAACGCTTTCCATTGGCCAAAGTCTTTTTCAAGCTGCGTTTTCCAGGCCTTTCGGTCGACAATCAGCAGGGCAAAGCCCACCAGTGCCAGTAGGATATACAAAACCTTTACGATTTTTTCCACCTGAAAAAAGCTTCCCTGCTTTAGCACAAAGGGAACGCAAATCAGGAGAAAAATCCCCCAAGTCATCATCAGGCCCATAGGAAAAAGATATGCGATACTTTTCTTCTCCTGCTCCCCGGTGCATTTTGTCATAATCACTGCCATAAGGCACGGAATCAGTACCAGCCAAACAAGCAGCATCAATAATTTTATTACCATAATTCTGTTCCTGTTATTTTCCTAAAAATCACAAAGTTGTCTTGAAATGGAGAGGTGGTTTCCACCGTTTCGCTCCACTCAAATCCATATTTCTGATGGAGGACTCTGGCAAGTTCCACCATGTCAATTTGACGTTTGGCTAAAACTACCAGTTCTTCATCCTTTTCCAATCTTTCATCGGCGCTTCTGTTTGTCAGTTCTTCCATGGTCAAAAGCAGGGTATTCTCATACTCCGCAAATTCCGGCAGGTTCTCATAGTAGCGCACGCCTTCATAAACACAAAGACAGTCTAAGTTACGGTATTCTTTCGCCTTGTCCCATTGATTCCTGTAACCTTGATACAAGTAGTTGGGACCACTTTGGAGAATGCCCACTATGGCACATAGTAGAATCAGCATCATCGCCATTCTGCCTTTGCCATCTTTTAATCTGTCTCCTACCAGGCGATAGAAGGTGCCGCAGACAAAAAGTGCAGCAAAGCCACCGATTGCCATGATGTATCTGTCTTCCAGGTACGGGATTGCCTTCACTACCACAAGGAAATAGATTAGTGCCGGCAAAAGAACCAGAAGCCTCTCTTTGTTAAACGCCGAAAGCATTCTCTGCTTTCCGTATGCATCTGCAAAAATGCCCTTGCCTTCTTTTTTCATAAGCCAAAGTCTATATCCAATAAGTACCGCCAGTAATACCAGGGCCAGCACCGCCAGGATACCATCCCCGAAAAGTTCCTGTCCAAGTACCTGTAGCATAGTTCCATATCTGGCCAAGGTTCCGGCTCCGCTACCCAGATTTTCCAGTGCTTCCACGCCCCTGCCACTGTGTAACACATCATCGATGGCAAAAGGATATACCGCAAGACCTATGATACCTGCAATGACCATACTTCTTACAAAGTATAGGATTTCCTTTTTTCTATCCTCTGTCCAAAGCAGCACCACCAGAAGGATTGCCAATGGTATCAGATATAAGAGATAGAAATACTGTGTCCAAAAGCCAAGGCAGGTTGCCAGAATCAGAAGCTTATTATGATGCCGGAACTCTCCTGATTGATACTTTTCTAAAACCAGTTTTGCCGTCCAGACACAAAACAGCGTCAGCATAGCGTACATTCTGGTCAGCAAAAGAGTAGAAAGTCCTAAAATGCTGGTTCCATATAAAAGCGCCGCAGCCTGTCCTACGATTCTCTTTTCGTAAAGCAGTTCTCCTAAGTCACACAACAGTTTTGCAATGCCAAGCAAACAAAGAAGATTGATGATGCAGCCTAAAATCGGACTAAACTTCCCGGAAAATAGGGAGCACACCAGATTCAGCGCCATAAAATGAAGAGGCGGATGATTGTCAGTGATTACATTGAAGTACACCGAATCCGGTCGAAACCGGTCATGTCCTGTTGTAGTGATATAGTCTTGAAACTCTTCTCGGGATATCCATACAGGTTCCTGAAAATCCTCTTTTTCAAATGTGGCAAGCTTACTGCCTCCACGGTTTTCTATCACATCTTTTGCAGTCGCAAAAAAAGCCGACAGCGTGCCTGAGAAAGTATCTTGATACACTTCCTCTTCCAAATAGCGCTCCAATCGGCCTTCCGGTCTGGTGGGCAAAATCCATGGCGTATATTCTGCATTGGCCATTTCATAGCTAATGAGCTCGTCCATATGGAAGCCCTCCTTTTGGCCGATGATGACGCACCACAGCATCACCAGTACTGCCAAAAGGATCCATTCCATTTTGTTTTTTTCAAGTCTTGTCTGCTTCATAAATCTGCTTAACGTGTATTCTTCACTATATCTTCTAAGAAGGCACGAGATACCAAATCTGCATACCGTCTTCTGCCCAATTTGGTCAGATGCGTTGCATCTTCCAAGTACATTGGGCCATTATGTATATTCATCTTCAGTCCGTCTACGGTGTTTACGTAGAATGCATAGAAGCTCTTGGCTACTTCCTCACAAGCCACCACGTATTCTGACACCACTCCACCGCCATAGCTGTGATAAGTACCTTCATGTACCACCTTGCCATTGGAATAACCCTGGCTATAGGTAGGACTGATGATGCCAAATTTCAAGTTAGGATTGGCTTGTTTCAAAGTAGAAATGCCGTAGCACATAGCCCCCTCAAAGGTGGTGACATCATAATAATCATTGGGATTGGCAAGTTTGGCTCCGGCATAATAATCATTTAAGCCGTAAGCCAGAATCACATAATCATAGGTTTTGATATCCACATCCTGAATCAGAGAGGCTGCGACATAGTAATCCGGCAGCTCCACTGTTCTGGCTCCGGTCAAATAATCCACCATAGCCGGAAGGCAGGTGACGTGATTATCGCCCTCTGTATCTGCCATATTCCAGGACGCACTGGAACCCTGCACAGTCAAATTGGTGATTTCCACTTTATCGGAAAAATTTCTCTCAATTCGATCAGCGATTCCCGTGTCGTCACGCACTTTATCCCAAATGCTATCGCCAAGCACCAGCACCTTTACGGTGTTCTGTCCCCGCAACAACACCCAGTACCGAACCTGATTACAAAATGAAATCAGAATTGCCACCAAAAGTGCTACGATGATACCGCCGACAAATACCGCTGTAAAAGAAAGCCATTTGTTATTCTGCCACTTTTTCATTCAAAATCTCCAAAAAGCTCTTTTGATTCTCATACGAGTAAATCACAAAGCTTGCATCCCGATATACTTCCTGTCCTTTTTGCAAAAGCGAATCCTCTACGTGTGCATCTGTTTCTGCCAAAGTAGTCAAAAGGAACACCGGGCCCTCATAGTAATCCGGATCAAAATAAACCGTTTTAGAAGACCATCGAAACAGATTCTTTTTTTCTAAATCCTCCAGCGCTGCTACTTCCACAGCTCCATCCGATAGTTCTTCCATGATATTTCCGTTCCAGTATGTAGCATATCCGAAGTGATAGTCATGGTCCTGCAAAAAACTTATGGCACCCATTCTATCCTGATTCTTATCTGTGGTCACAAGGCTTGCCGCTTCTTTTACAGTGCCGAGAAGTACCATGATTCCAGCGCCATATAAAAGCACCTTCTTTTCAAAGCCGTCTTCCGCCATTTCCAGATACAAAACAAAAAGTACAATGGTAAATGCCCAAATCGGAATATAATATCTAGGCACCATGGTAGTATCTGTGAAAACAAATAAGAATAGATTTACAAATACCAGTGCATCCCAGAAAAATACCAAAAAGCGTCTCTCTTCTGACATGTCAGCCAGTTTTGCCTGCAGGCCTTTTCTGACCAAAATCAGAATCAGCAAAAGTAAAAAGCTAAATAGACCAAATATACCTCTTGGGCTTAACACATTGGCTTTTGGAATATAGCCCAGAATCATCAAAAGAGCGCCGAAGGCATTTTGTACACGGTCCAGGAAATATCCCTGAAACACTTGAATAAACGTGGTTACATCATAGGTTTGAAACTGAAAAGCCTTGGTGATTACGATAGCATGGATGCCATATCCAAGTAGCGCTGCCACTAAGGAAATCCCAAAACTACGCACTTTACATTTGGTAGTATCTGCTTTCAGCATCTCCCCTCTGGTTCTCCAAATCTGCCACAAAAAAGCCAACAGAATAGGGGCTAGCAAAAGCATGAAATAACGCACCCCGGATAATCCAAACACCAGAGATAAAACGCTCACCACGATTAGTGCCGGTTTTTCCTCTCTCTCACGCTCAGCCTTTCGAAGACGAAGCAATGCTCCCAAATAGAAAAACATCAAAATCACATGGGGCATGTAAGTATTGCCCATATGCATGTGTAGCATCAAAGTCTCGGAAAAAGGCATCAATACTGCTACGCCTCCAAGAAGCACACTGCTTCTCTTCAGCTTCAGCGGCACCATCATGTACCAATACGACAGTAGCAACAACAGATAGCAAAGCATATTGGTCAGCACACGAATCACGTGCCAGCTTCCGAATATATGAAACAGCGGAGTCATAATCACCTGGGTGTAAAGCACCCGAAACTCCGTAGAATAATACCAATGGGTAGAGCCAAATAGATGTCCTTCTTCCGCCAGTAGCTTCGAAAACATCATCTCTGCTGCCATATCGGAATCCAGCCAATGGGTTCCTGCTACCAGATTCAGCAAAAGCAGTACCAGTAGCATCCCTATGATGCCGGCTTCCCCTACGCGTCTAGTGAGCTGATTCTTCATAGGTTTCGTCCTCTGTCCATTTCCAAGTAAATAAGCCTATCAGGCCATAAAACATCATAATCATACCGGCATGTCTGCCATCCACCGGGACGTTATCCCGGAAAACCACAATCACGAAATTAAAGCAGGCAAAAACAGCCGCCAATAATAATCCTGTATGCCTTCTTGCTTCTTTTCCCGCTACTATCAGGCTAATCAATCCAGTCACGGCCAAAAGAAGAGAAATCGCTCTGCCATACCACCAATACGCCCGCTCAACAAGTCCGGAATGCTCCATCCACTTTCTATAGTTCCATCCTGTCTCGCTGGTTCCGATGCCCTTCAGGTTTCGCATTTCCGTATAAGGAATCAGTGCATAATCTCTGGCATCTGCCAGAATATCCAAGCACACTTCTTTTGTACGCTGCGTTATGGTAGATTTTGTCATGGCCAGGTAATGGCGTCTGGCTTCTTTTTCTCCATAAGCTTGTTCCATCTTTGGTCCAAACTCATCTACCACTTTATTTTCAAATCTGCTTATGGTAATAGCCTCATCCTGGGACATCACAGCCTGCACTTCCTGATCCCACCAAAAATAATTGGTACCAAAGTGTGGCCATACAAATCGCTGCAGCATGGCAGCTTCCACAGATTTTTGCATCTTTCCTCTGCTTCCCGGGACCTGCATGGTCAAATTACAAATCGATACCACCAGGGCAACCACCACTACAGGGATTACCAGCTTGTTCCCTCCTGCTTTCTTCTGAAATACATAAAGCATACAAGTAATCAATAGAAGGCAAAAGGAAAGTTGAAAGGACTGGGGAAGTGCGCTAAGGTGCAATAACAAAATCCCCGGAATGGTTGTAAGGAAGCCGGATAAAAAGGCTTTTTTCTTTTTGTCCCCTGTCCACAAACCAAAAAACAAAAAAGAAACCATATAAAAGCAAAGGAGTTGTATACCCTGTATCAAAGCGGCATATACCCACTCATGCGCGAAGCTCAAGCGGGATACCCCGGCCAAAAACAAAGGATACACCACCCCTGTATATTCATCAAATCGCAGTGCAAGACCCGCTTCCAGATACTCCCTGCTTTCCTGATAGGTAGGAAGATTGGAAAAGTGTCTGAAAATCGTAAAGATTCCCAGCGCGATCTGCACGCCCATCAAAGGCCCCGCAAAGCTGCGAAGGGCTCTTCGAATTTGCTCTTTTCTCATCGAACGTCCTCTTTTGTAACGTCTTTTGTCAAATCTTCTTTGCGTACCACCTCTCGTACCACAAACTGTGGTGCGCTATTCATGCTGATGTAGATACGGCCGATATACTCGCCAATCAGTCCCTGCATCACCATCATGATACCGCCAATAAACATTATGGCTACCATGATAGCAGAGAAGCCAATGGGTACATCCGGATTCACGAATTTCTTAATCACTGTATAGATACCGTAGATAAAACCGATTGCAGCGCAGCAACCACCTACTCCGGTGGCAATACGAAGAGGCTTTACGGAAAACGCAGTGAAACCGTTGAGCCATAAGCCTAGAAGTTTGCTAAAGGTATAACCACTGTGGCCCACCTCACGTTCTCTATGTTTTACATCCACATTGGCAATTTTCTTAGTAGAGCGGAGCACCAAACCAATCACATAAGGATATGGATTGGTATAGTTCAGCATCTCTTTGCGGACGAACTCCCTTACTGCAAAGTAGCTGGATACATACAGTTCTTTCGGCTTACCCAAAAGGAACTGGGCCATCTTTTCATTCATCCAGGATCCCATATTGCGGAATGGAGAATGTTTCTTGTGGGCATATCTGGCATAGACCGCATCATAGCCTTCTTCCAGTTTATCTAAAAGCTTGCCTACTTCATCTGCAGGAGTCTGTCCATCATCGTCTAAGCATACGGTATATTCTCCGGTAGCATAATGAAAGCCTGCCATCAGAGCCGAATGCTGGCCGAAGTTTTTCGCCATATTGATACCGATGATTCGCTCGTCTTCCTTTACCAGGCCTCGAATCACCTCAAAAGTCTCGTCCGGAGAGCAATCATTCACCAAAATCAGCTCATAACTATATCGATCTTTCATGGTCTCCATGGTGGTTTTGATTTCTTCCACTACATTAGGCAACGTAATAGCCGAACGGTAGCAAGGAATGATAAAACTTACTTTTTTCACTGTTTTTGCTCTCTTTCTGCAGGGTTAATCTGTCCCATCAGGACGATATCATAGAACTTACCTCTGATGCATACATCATCATGCAGGTAAGCTTCTTTTTCAAATCCGCCATTTTCGTAGCTTTTCATGGCCTGGGCATTATCCGCAAAGACACGAAGGAAGATGCGATGTAAGGCCATCTCATGGAAGCCATAGTCACAGGCAAGCTTACAAGCTTCTGTGCCGTACCCTTTGCCTACGGCTCCATCATCTCCGATGAAAATGCCATACTCGGCCTTCCGGTGGGTTTTGTCTATATCACGGAAATAGACACAGCCAACGCTCTTGTCTGTGTCTTTCTCGCAAATGATAAATTGTACTACTTTTCCCGGTTTGATCATATTCTCAATCCAGGCTTTTTGTCCTTCTATTGTAAAAGGCTCCTGATAGATAAATCTGCTCTGCACACGCTTGTTGTTACGCCAGTTCACCACATCTTCGATGTCCTTATCTTCCATCATGCGCAGATAGATTTTCTCACCGATTCTTTGTTTTTCCATAGTTTTTCCCCGTAGGGACACTTTCTTTTTATTTCTGATAGAATGCTTTTACCTGCTCAGAGATGTAGTCTACCTGCTCTGGTTTCAGTCCATAGTACAGAGGCAGACGCATCAGGCGCTCGCTTTCTTTGGTAGTGTATTTATCTTCACCATGGAATCTACCATAAGCCTGTCCGGCAGGTGCTGTATGCAAAGGAATATAGTGGAACACTGCCAAAATGTCCTTGGATTTCAAGAAATCAATCAAGGCAGTTCTTTCCTCTAAATCTTTTGCCTTCAAGTAGAACATGTGGGCATTGTGCTCACAGTCTGCAGGAATGGTAGGCAGTTCGATATGTCCCTGCTCTGCTAATTCCTTTAAGTTCTCATAGTAACGGTTCCAGGAAGACATACGATCATCAAAGATCTCATCTGCCTTCTCTAACTGCGCATATAAGTAAGCTGCATTTAATTCACTTGGCAGATAGGAAGAACCGTAATCCACCCATGTGTATTTATCAATCTGTCCGCGGAAGAATTTACTTCTGTTGGTACCCTTCTCACGGAAGATTTCAGCACGCTCGATATCTTTTTCATTCTTGATAACGATAGCGCCGCCTTCACCCATGCTGTAGTTCTTGGTCTCATGGAAGCTGTAGCAACCAAACTCGCCGATAGTACCAAGGGCCTGTCCTTTATATTTACTCATGACACCCTGGGCAGCATCTTCGATGACAACTAAGTTGTGTCTCTTGGCAATGTCCATAATGGTATCCATTTCGCAAGCTACACCGGCATAGTGTACCGGTACGATAGCCTTTGTCTTTTCTGTGATGGCTGCTTCGATTTTGGTCTCATCGATATTCATGGTATCCGGTCTGATATCTACGAATACCGGTACCGCACCACGCAGTACGAAAGCATCTGCAGTAGATACAAAGGTAAAGCTAGGCATGATGACTTCATCCCCGGGCTTAATATCAGCCAAAAGTGCTGCTAGCTCAGTAGCATGTGTACAGGAAGTGGTAAGAAGCACTTTCTTTGCGCCGAATCTCTCTTCCATCCACTGATTATCTTTCTTGGTAAACTCACCATCACCGCAGATTTTCTGTGCTTCTACGGCCTGTTTGATATAGTCCATCTCCTTGCCGGTAAATGGCGGTACATTAAAACGAATCATGATATCCTCCTAAATCACTAACCCAGATGCTATCGCTTTTCAAATACGGTAATCACTGTGTCCTGTTTTGTCATAGTATAGTCGGCCTCTGTGATAAACTCCATCAGCAGAGCCAGTTTGGAATCCTTCTCCGGATTCTCTAAGTATGCGTCATAGAATTCTCTATTCACAAAAATCACCGGATACTCCCCTGCATCCTTTAGCTTCTGCATATCAGCCTGATACACATCCATGCTGTAGGATCTAAGGTCCGGCCAGCTGGTGGAAAGCGCCGGCTCCATATCCAGGAAAAAGGAAAGCGCCGGTACATTTCCATAGAAAATACCTCGGCCTTCATAGTGTTCTTCCTCTAGATAGATGGTCAAATCCTCCAAAGAGTTTGCAAGTTCTGCATTTGTGACCATCCCTTTCAGTATAACATTCTTTTCTATCTTTGTATTCCTTTTTTGTCCGCTCATACCATCCCGAAAGGTAAAGAATACGCCGAAAAAGAAACACTGAACGCTCAATATCACGGTAAATAAGATAAGGGCTACCCGAGTAGGATACGCAGGGAACTTGCATCCATCCTCCTCTGCCCACACAAGTCTGTACCAAAAATCCAACATGGAATCCAAAAAGTAGGGCAATACCAAAAACAGATGATTGATATTGGGGTACAGATGATTATTACTACCAAGGGGTGTCAGCAAAATGATGAGAAGCACAAAGGCTGCCATCAGCTTCTGTCCTCTATCCACATCCTGTTTTACCAGATCACGTATACAAAACAAAATAGTGAAGATCAGTGCCATAGCTACCCACTGGAACATGGATTCATAGGTATAATACTTTACATTGAAAACCCCGGATATATATCCTAGGACCATCATGCCAAGTACGCCTGCAGCACTAAAAATAATGCCGCCAAGTCTCCACTCAACGATTTTGCCAGCGCCCATAATCACCAGACTGATGATGACAAGTCCTGCAAATGCCACAATCACAAATCTACCGGTAAACAGGTAGTCTCGAAGGGGCGACAGAATCATCTCCTTGGGAGAATAATCTGAGGCATCCGAAGGCATATTCATCAGCTTTTGGATGGCGTCTAGATAAGTAGCAAAGCCATATTTCACTGTAATCTGCAAAAGCACGATTCCGGCTCCTGCCAGAAATCCACCGATACAGATCAGGGTTTCCTGCAACACATCTTTTCCTCTTTTGTGTACCAGAAAACCATAATACCAAACCGCTAGAATCAGTGCCGTCTCTGTCACATTGGGAAAGCGCACCAGCATATTCATGCCCAGCAACACACCTGCCAAAGCCAGGTATCTTCTTCGGTCATGCCACAGACCGATATACAAACTGATGACTGCCAAATCAAAGAAGAAGTAGGTCAAATAATTATATAGAATCGTGGTCGGGCACCAGCAAAGACTGATTGCCAGCACTTCCCCGCAAAAGGCAAGCCATACAGGCATTTTCCTCATGCGAACTAAAAAGAGGAAACACGCCGCAGCTACCACACTGATAAAAAGCGCAGAGTATGCATTCAGTCCCATCATGGTCTTTCCAAAAGGAAATCGCACCAACACTGCTCCCACCTTATTAGCCAGGTAGGTGGAAAAAAGCCACATGGGATTCATTTTTTCAAGATATAGGTAATTTCCCGCACT
This sequence comes from Lachnospiraceae bacterium, assembly GCA_015056765.1. Lineage (GTDB taxonomy): Bacteria > Bacillota > Clostridia > Lachnospirales > Lachnospiraceae > SIG336. The sequence goes on along the minus strand of SVFQ01000006.1, from coordinate 64,636 downwards.
GTAGGCGCTGTCTGTCAGTTCCACACCCAGCCAAATATGCCGCAGGGGATAGAGCTCTAAAAACACAGTCAGTAGCGGAAGATACCACTTTTTCTTCACGTTTGTCATCTATCTTTTTTCAAAAGTCTCTTACCTAAGACTTCCACCTTTTCAAATACTAAAGCACGCAAGGCATCCACAAGAAGGCCTGCTGCCATCACCACCACAATGGCTATGGCCCAATAAAGAACCAAGTTGCCGGAGCCTGTGACTTTCTCGCAAAAGAGCCATTTGGGCCACAAGTAACGCATGGCCAGTTGCTCATGCAAGAGATATACGCCTAAGGTATAAGGCGAAATCTTTATAATAAAATTACCAACGCCCTCTCTAAGCTGCATTTTTCGGAAAGTGGCAAATAACAGCACCGCCGCCAGAATCACCAAGAGATGATTGTATCCATAAGTGGTTCCCAGCATATGCTCTAAAGAGCCGTTCTTTAGATAAATCAAATGAATCACCTGATACAGCCCCATCAGAAGAAGGCAGGTGCAGGCATATAATCCAAATAAGAAACCGCTTTTCCGGTTTTCCAAAAAGGGCAATCCATAGAGTCTAATGTAGGCGCCTATGAGATACACCACCATAAACCAGAAACAGTCATAGCCTAAATTATCTAACTCCAAACGAACCGGGATCACAGTCTTGGTAAGGGATTCCATACCAAGGAGCAAGAGCAAAATAAGCCCCAGTTCTTTTTGCGGCAGATTTTTCACCGCTGCATTGAGAAGCGGAGATACCAAAACCATGAGGAAATACGCGGAAATAAACCAATACTGCAGCATATTTACCGGCAACAAATTTCGAAGGAAATCATAAGTACTATACTGGGACAAGTCCACAAATCCAAGAAGCCCCAGTACAACCGGTGTCAAAATGGTATAAAACAACACCTGCAGCCATAATTTCACAAGGCGCATAGGCTTAAAGGACGAATGCACCATGAAATACCCGCTGATGAGTACATAGGTATTTACTGCGGCAATGGAAAAGCTTTCCAAAAGCCAGCTGGTAATTCCTGTGGCATCCATAGGCTTGGTAGCATCTGCCAAAAGTTCCCCTTTGGATAAATAGTGCAAGGACACAACCATAGCCATAGCAAGAAGCCTTAGAAGTTCTATATTCGCTTCTCTTTTTTTACTTTTTCCATTCTCCGGTGATGTTGCCATATAAGTTCTCCGTAGAAGAGCGAATGATAAATCTCGGTCTGCCCTTCACTTCCTCATAAATTCGCGCAATATAATGTCCGATGATGCCAAGGCTCAGCATAATCATGCCGCCAATCAGCAAAATCAAAAGGATAACCGTGGTAAAGCCTTCCACCGAATCCCGCATGATATAACGAATCAAGGTCTGAATGCCAAGCACGATGCTAAACAGGATGGAAACCATCCCCCCTACTGTTACGATATGCAAAGGGGCGGTGCTAAATCCCGTCACGTTGGAAATAGCATATCTCACCAGGGAACGGAAAGACCATTTACTCTCTCCGAACTCTCTATCCTGCACTTCGTACTCAATCTTCGTGGACTTAAAGCCTGCCCAAAAGCTTAACGCTCTAAAGAAGGTGTTACGTTCCTGTAAGCCCGCAAGGATATTGACCACCTTACGGTCCAACAGTTTATAATCCGAGCTTGCTCTCATATCCATATGCATGAGTTTGCTCATGATGCCATAGAAACTATTGGCAAAAAATCGATGGAAGATGCTTTCTGTGCCTCTGTCGCTTTTGACACCTTCCACCACTTCATAGCCTTCCTGCCAAAGAGCCACCATCTGTGGAATCAGTTCCGGCGGGTGCTGCAAGTCGCAATCCATAACGATGACAGCGTCTCCGCTTGCCAGAGAAAGTCCTGCAAAAATAGCTGCTTCCTTTCCGAAATTGCGAGAGAACTCAACGCCCTTTACGTTACTGTTTTCTTTTGCTACCCGCTTAATCTCTTCAAAGGTGCCGTCTTTACTTCCGTCGCTGACATAGAAAAGTTCATAGTCCATGCCCATGGTTTCAAAGACTTTGCGAAGAGCCGCCTCACTTTTGGCGATATTTTCTTTTTCATTGTAAGAAGGTAAAATCACGGAAATCGATTCCATAGGGTCTCCTTTATCTGGCACAAGGCTCAGTTTTCACATATAAAATGCCGTCCACCACCTGGGTACATCCATTTTCAGGGAAGCTAGGCATAGCCTGATAAATCACAGAATGATAGATTTCTTCCATCTTCTCATCATCCACCAGTTCTATGGTTGCTCCCAGATAGTTAGCAAAAAAGCTTTGGTAATTGTCATCGGTATAAACCAAAAAGTCCCCGTTCATGCCGATCATGCTATCCGTCACTTTGCCTGTCAGGTCCGTCTTCGGATAATGCTCTGTATTGATGACGCCCACCATGGCCACCGGCATGCCGGTCTCATAGCCTTCCGTCTGTTCCATGCGATCTAAGAGTCTTAGGCAGTAGCCATAGGTTTTCTCATATTTTTTTTGTAAATTGCTATAGGCGATATTATCTGCCACCGCGTATTGCAGAACCAGAATGCCAGCCATGAAAGTGGCGATACTTTGCCATTTCCCCATATCCTGTCGGTCGATTAGTGCAAGCAGCAAAATGGGAATCAGCACATACTGATAACGCATCAGGAGATGATAAGTCACCCCGGGTGATACCAACAAAATCATATTGGCACAAATCGGAAAGGCCACAATGCTCACAAATGTCAGTACGTAAGTCTGCCATTTTTTCAGCATACCGGCTTTTCCAAGACTCCACAGGGCAAATCCCAAAAGTACAAGCATGCAGCCTGCCCCCAGAAGATTCTGCATCAATACTCTACCGTTTCCTGCAAATCCCAGGAAGTCTTTATAGATATGCAAAAGCTGCTGAGAAAAGCTTACCTTTGCAGTCTCTGTCATATCCTCTATTCCTTGGTAGGAAGACAGTTGCTTGCCTTCTACGAACAACAAAACCTGCAAGATAATATAGTAAAGCGCTACACCAAGGACCCCCATATATACATAATGCAAGGATTCTTTCCAGAATCCCTTCTTTTCTTCTAAATAAATCTGCCACACACCATAGATTGCAAGAATCATGGCAAAGGCCAGATAGGACTGATAGCAGCCCATGCTAAAGGCAATCAAGATACCGCCCCAGACAAAGCCAAATCGATAGGTTTTGGTCACATACAAAGCCACCAATATCATGGCCAGGGCAAGCATATAACCATCTGCAGTAAAAATATACGCATAGGTAGAGGCCAGTGCAGGGAAGCTCACAAGTAAAGCAGACACCAAAACAACGTGGCTTTCTTTTTGAATTCCTAAAAAGCTCACCAGCGCTGCTGCTCCCACGCCCAAAAAGCAAAGAGATAAGATTCCAATAAGCCATGGCAAGGTAAAGTAACTGGAAAAGCCACAAGCCACCGTCAAAAACCATCTGCCTGAAGTAATCATATTCTGGTCAAAATACATACTTGCCAGTCCATCATGATTCGGATAATCCCCCAGCAGAACCGGCATATGAATCAAAAGTCCCAGCACCACCGTAGTCACCCAGGCAAGTTTCCATTCTGTTTTGATATTCCGGATTTTCTCGATCACGGTTTTCCCTCTCATTTATGTATTATAGCGACGCAAGCACGCCCTTTTCTCTTAAGATACGTGTCAGTTCTCCTGCTGCATATTCCCCGTAGGCTTTTCTGCCTTCCCAGGTTAAATGCAGTCCATCTTCCAGGTATATTTCTTTATTTTCCGGGCCAAATACCCCGGAGTGATAGATATCGATTACCGGCAGGTCGTACTCTTTTCCCACCGCAATCAGGCCATCTGCGAAATCCTCCAATGTGCCATATCCATAATCCACGTGATTCCCATCTTCCCCGGTGCCGATCCAGCAATAGTTCGGCGTAATTAGCACAATCTGTGCCTTCGGGAAACGCTTTTGAAAAGCTTCGATGCTAAGGCGCATGGCTCCCAAATAAGTGCCATCATCATATGGGTTCTCCGGATTGTCACAAGCTTCTCCGGACAAATAGTCATTTACACCATAACCTAACAGGATAACGGACAAATTCTCGTAGTCCGTCCTGGCCATTTGACTTAAGGTATAGGGGAAATACTCGCTTCCAAACTGGTTCGATGGGTAATCTGCCAGCTGCACTCCAAAGTCCCCTGTAATGATGGCATCCTTTAACTCCACCAACGTCAGGCTGGACTCGTGATGTGCGTATTCATTGTGGATATTATTGGTTCTGGCACTGGTGCCGCCGAAGGCGCCATTCATAGTCGTAAGCCCTGTGGCATTCATCAAATAATGCGCCACGCTATCCACATTACGTTCCTTACCGATGACGCTGTCACCTAAAATCAGCATCTGCGGGGAGGTATTGGTCATCACGCTTTCCCCTTCGCTTCCGGGAACGCCATAATCAGCCTTTGGCATGTGGGTTCTGGCCGCCCAGCCTAATAAAAGGCATGTCGCCAAAATGCCAAGGACTAACCCTATCCAGTTAGGAATGTCTTGTTTCTTCATGTATTCGCTTCATCTCCTGTGCAAATCGCATCGCTCCCATTCCATCCACCAGACTCGCCATCCGATTTGCCAGATTCTGTCTTTTTTCGTCTTCTTGCAGATATTCTCTCACCAGCATAAAGACCTTTTCCTTTGCCTTTTCCATATCCTGATCAAAGGCTCCGGCAGTGGGCATTCCCACTTGCTGTGCAAATCCCGCCAGGTTCTGCACCTGATTCTCTACAAAGGAAAAGCCGATGGTGGCAATCCCTAAGGTACACAGCTCATATAAAGTAGATCCGGCAGCACTGACTACCAAATCAAACCGGTTTAAAAACAATGCCATATTCTCTTGCGGTCCGTGTACCACCATACGTTCCGGGCCATACATTTGAGCCATGGACGTAAGTTTCTCTCCATCCTCCGAGAGTGGACCACATAGGAAATGATACGTTACACCATCTAAAAGTTTATCTAAATCTTCTGCAATAGCAGGAAGTATATGCAAAGAGTCACCGCCACCGGTGGTAAAAAGCACGTTTAAAGGTTGGCCGCCGTTTTTCTGCTTTCCTTCTTTTTCCATTGCGCTGCGCCTCTCCACAAAAGCCTCCCGGATAGGCGCATACTGTGGTCCAAGAAAAAGCTTCGTTGCTTTCTCCTGCAGGCTCTTATTCTCTGCATACCTTTCCTGATAGGGAAGGTTTTCTGCATAAATGTTGTAGTTGAGGATGCCGTCTACCGGGTAGATTTCTTCGCACAAGTCGTCTACGTAAACCACTTTCCCCAGTTCCCGTAAAGCCGAAAGATACTCCGGTGTCACCGCATAACTATCCACCAAAAAGACAGTAGGAAACTGCGCAAGGGTTCTGGCCAGGTACGGAATCTCCCCATCTTTTTCCTGATAAGCGTAGGGAATCTCTATCACGTCAAATCCCCTTTGTCGCACCAGCTCTGCTGCTGTCTCCCCTTCTCCCTTCTGATTGGACATCAAAAAGTAGATGGGAAGCCCCACCTTTCTCATGGCATCTGCCAAAGACAGGGTACGCATCACATGTCCCATGCCTATTTGGACATTTCCGTCCACTCTTACATAGACCATTCCTTATCTCCTGCCGGGCAGTCATGGGTTACTCTATCTTCCATGCCGGACACATATTTCCATGCCATAGGCGTGCCCTTTTCCAAGTCCATGGTTGCCTGTTTTCCAAGGATTTCCTCGAAATACTTGGTGTGTAATCCATAGCCCGGGCGAATGCTTCTCATGTTTTCCGGTGTGAAGATTTCACCCTTCTTTATATTCTCACATACAAAGAGGCTTCTTGTGTGCTCTCTTTCTTTTACCTGTTTTTCGGAAAGCTCATAGGTAACCTTTCCTAAAGCTTTCTCTACCTGACGAATACCGATGCACATCTCTTTCCATTCTTCCGGTTCCATGGAGAATGCAGAGTCTGCCCCGCCATCTGCTCGTCTAAGAGTCAGGTGCTTTTCGATGACCTTGGCTCCTTTGGCTACTGCCGCAAGTGCTACAGAATATCCCATGGTATGGTCTGACAAACCACTGATACAGTCAAATTCGCTGGCCAAATGTGGAATCATATTCAGATTCACAGCCTCATAAGGCGCAGGATAAGCGGAGGTACACTTTAAAAGCGCAATCTGGTCATTGCCTTCTTCCTTACAGGTCTGCAGTGCCAGCTGAATATCCTCTTCATAGGCAATTCCTGTAGCAAAAATCATAGGTTTGCCTAACTTTGCAATCTTACGAATCAGCGGAATATCCGTGATTTCAAAGGATGCAATCTTATAGCAAGGTACATCCAAAGTTTCCAGAAAATCTACAGAAGTAGGGTCAAAAGGAGAAGAAAACAGCGTAATACCTATTTTCTTAGCCTCCTCCATCAATCTTCCCTGCCACTCCCAAGGTGTATAGGCTTCCTGATACAGGTTGTGGAGGGTTCTGCCATCCCACAAAGTCCCCTGGGTAATCTGGAAATACGGCTTGTCGGAATCGATGGTAATAGTATCTGCCGTATAGGTCTGTATTTTCACCGCATCTGCGCCGGCTTCTTTGGCCGCATGCATAATCTCGATAGCGCGGTTATAGTCCATATTATGATTGGCGGACATTTCAGCGATAACGAAGGTAGGATGTCCTTCTCCGATTTTGTGTCCGTCGATGATGATTTCTTTTTGCATGGTTCTCTTCTTTCTTTTTCTGCGTCTTATAAAAGCTCTGTCAAAAGGCTTACCTGCATATCTGCTTCATAGCCGGGCTTTACCATTTGATCCATAAACATGCCCTTATTTCTGCATACCTGTACTGTTTTCATGCCCAGTTTTCTGGCTCCAATGAAATCCTTGGCCGGATTATCCCCGATATATACTGCATCTTCCGGATTTGCTCCCAGTTCCTTCAGGCACTTGAGATAGACCTCCGGGTCAGGCTTATGATATCCACTGCCATCCGGCTTCTTACCCATAGCATCTGTAAGCACTACAGACTGAATTCGGTTCATCAGGTTCAGACCTTCTGCCTTTGCCTTCTGCACCTTGGCATTTCCGTCCGTAATGAGGCCTGTTTTCAATCCCTGTCTTTCCACTTCCTTCAGAAGTGCTTCCGCATCTCCGTATAGTGTCAGGCTGGGCCTGGTATCTCGATAGACCTCCACCAGTTTTTCTACAGACTCCTTTAGGTGGAACTCTTCGATCATCATATCGAAGATGGCCCCTCTGCCCTGTTCTTCCATTAAGTCCATACAAAATAGGTAAATACGCTCTTTTTCGATGCCATGTTCCCGCTCCACGTACTCCGCCACATGCTCCATGGCAGCTCGCACGTACTGCATCTCTTCATACATGGTATCGTCCATATCAAATATATAGGTTGTAATTCCTGTCAGTCTCATTTTTCCCCCGGATACTAGGCATCCAAAAATACAGACATATCATAGCGAAGCATGGTTTTCTCGGTAATGGTTCCCGGTGTCACCGGTTTTCCCTCACACATAGCCTGTAATGCAGAGGCATAGTCAGCGCCTGCTGCAAAGCTTAGCGGTACGCCGCCGCCAAAGCGTGGGTTGATTTCCAGCATCCAGGCTTTTCCGTCTGCATCTAAGAAGCACTGCAGTGTAAAAGGTCCTCTTACCCCGCCTTCCTTGTTCAGTGCCTCCATAACTTGCGCGGAAAGATCCATCACTGTCTGATTTAAGTCTACTTTACTTTTATTGACTTCTCCGCTTCGTACTTCCAGTCTCTGTCTGGGCACATTGTAGATGATGTTGCCACTTTCATCGCAAAGCACATCCATGGTGTACTCTATACCTTTCACCAGTTCCTGCACCACAGGATTTTTCACCTTGTGAATGCAATATAGGAAGTCTTCGATATCCTGCGCAATATACACATCTGCACTTCCCATACCACTTGCCGGCTTAATGACCAAAGGATAAGGCATGCGCTTTGCTGCCTTCCACTCAGATGGATGGTAAGTTGTAGGTGCCGGAATGCTGTATTTCTCAAAGAAATCTGCGGTTCTGTATTTATCGTTACAGATTTGCAGCACCTGCTTATCTGCCAAAAGCAGCTTCGTGCCGATATGTTCAAAGGAATCTCTATGCTGATCCAGGATCAAAAACTCCGGCTCAAACAGTGGAATCAAATAATCCACTTCTTCCTTCTCGCATACTTCCAGCACAGTCTCCACATATCCCGGTGCTTTGATGGCCGGGATGAGATAAAAGGCATCTACAAACTGTTTTGCAGCATTCAGTTCACTACAATCCACTCCCACTACTCTAGCCTTTGTCTTTAGGTGGGTGATGAGCTCCACACGCTTACCAATTGCTGTCAATAAAATAGTCATTCTGTTTTCCTCTTTTACTCCTATTTCTAATTTCAATTCTAATTCTTATTTTGCATCGTCTGGTACTTGATTTCTGCGATTTTCCAGTCAGATTCATTATCGATATCCTGTACTTCCATTTCGTCTACCACGAAAGGAAGGATATTCCCGATCATCAGCTTTTTATTTCTCTCAAATGCCTCTGTACGGAAAAGATAGAACTGGCCAATGTCGTGATACTCTGCTTCCAAATCCTGAGATCTGGAATCCATAAACTCAGGATACTGGAAGACCAGTCTGCCTTCCCGAATCACCAAGGATCTCTTTGGCGGATAAGAGAAAGCCACTACCGGAATCAAAGTATCTGCATCACTGACTGCAAATTCCTCCATGGCCTTCTTTAACTTACTGCTGGTAACAAAAGGCGCCGTAGGATAAATACAGCAGGCTTCATCAAACTCCTGTCCCAGCTTTTTATACTCTTCCAGTACTTCCAGCAGCACATCATTGGTGGTGGCAAAGTCCCCCGCCGTTTTCTCACTGCGGTAAAAAGGAACCTTCGCACCGTACTTTTTGGCGATTTCTGCTATTTCTTCATCTTCGGTAGAAACCATGACTTCATCAAAAAGTCCGGAATCCAAAGCCGCTTCGATAGAATAGGCTAAAATAGGTTTCCCTAAAAATGGTTTTATATTCTTTCGAGGGATACGTTTGCTCCCTCCTCTGGCTGTGATAATTGCTAATCTTTTCATGTTTTTCCTATCTTTCTGCCTCTGCAGAAAACTTTTTTATGTCTACCAAATTATTTCTTGCTTATTTACGATACCGAAGCTTCCGATACCACTTCAGCCCTAGGTAATACAGCAAAAAACAGGTGTTATTTTTCTGTTGAATATGAAGGAGTTTTCGTTCTTCCGGTCCAATTTGGTTCACATAATATGGATTTTCTTCAAAGTTCGGTACATAGGCTTTCGCCCCCATCCGAAGCTCATTTAAGAAGCTGAGACTTATTCTTTTGGCTCCACTTAAGTAGGAAAAAACAGTAGTCACATAGTAAGTCTCAATAAAACGGAACTCGATCTCCTCTCGATAGGTATCATAGAACCCTCTGGCCTTTGTCTCTAAAAGAAGTAGTTCTCCTGCCTTCATGCGGTCTCTGCAACGCTCTTCTGTAATGGTATGTACCGTGGAAGTGTCATGCTGATAATAGTAATACAGCGGCTCTTCCACCTTTTCAAAATGCTTTGCATACAGCATCCACACGGTGCCTGCACAATTATCTTCATAGAAGATATGCTCCGGGAAATCCAGGTGATTATCATAAATCAGCTCTCTCCGGTAGATTTTGATAACCATACTGCCCGGCCGCATCACCAGGTCTTTATGCTTTGCTTCGTCTAAGACGCCGCATTGCTGCAGGCTATTATTGGCTACCGTCTTGCCCGGCATAAATTCCTGTTTGGAGACCAGGGTATAATCGGTGCCCACCACATCTGCGCCGGTTTCTTCTGCCTTTTGCAGGAGTTTCTCATAATACCTGGAGTCTAAAAAGTCATCGCTGTCTACAAAGCCAATCCACTCTCCACCGGCATGCTTTAAGCCCTCGTTTTTGGCGCCACCCTGGCGCTTATTTTCACTGTTCCGGAAGACCTTCACCTTCTCCGGGTAGCGATCTGCATAGCTTAAAAGCACCTGATAAGAATCATCGGTAGACGCATCATCTACTGCAATGATTTCCAAGTCGGACATGGTTTGCTTTAGGATACTGTCTAAGCAAAATTGAAGTTTTCCATCTGCCGCCATATTGTAGACCGGCACTATGACACTAAGTTTCACTTATACTTCTCTTTCCTTTTGGATTTTTCCTTCTTCTACACGATATACGATATCGCACTTCTCGATGGTCTGAAGTCTATGGGCAATGATGATCAAAGTCTTCTTGCCATGCAAGGAGTTAATAGAGTCCATAATGGCTGCCTCTGTATCGTTATCCAGTGCAGAAGTGGCCTCATCTAAAATCAAAACTTCCGGGTCATGATAAAGGGCTCTGGCAATACCGATACGCTGACGCTGACCACCGGAGAGTCTGATACCTCTTTCACCGATGCTGGTGTCAAGGCCTTCCGGCAAAGATTTGATAAAGGTATCCAGTTGCGCCTCTTTTAACACTTCCCATAAACGCTTCTCATCGATTTCCTCTTCCGGAATACCGAAAGCCACGTTTTTACGAATGGTATCATCCAGCATGAAAATCATCTGTGGGATATAACCGATATTCTTCAGCCATCCTCTGTAGTTTTCCTTTACATTCACACCGTCTGCTAAGACATCACCGCTTCTTACTTCCAAAAGGCCCAACAGGATATCTACCACGGTAGTCTTACCTGCGCCGGAAGTGCCAACGATGCCTACGGCCTTACCCACCGGAATGGACATGGTAGCATCATCAAAGATCAGCTTGTCTGTATTTGGATAAGCATAGGTAATATGCTCCAATTTGATTTCTTTCTGCACCGGCAACTTGGCTGTAGACATATCTGCAAAGCTCATGTCGGTATTCTTGCCGGAAATCTCATCCTGCAGATTATCAGACACACCCAGGAAGAACGGCTCATAAAAAGCCATACTGGTCAGCTGATTATTGATACGGTTTGCACTAGGCATAAGTCTGATGGCCGCTACGCCAAAGGCTGTCAGGATCGGCATCATCTCCGTGAAGTCCTTGCCTGTCACCACCAGCACAATGATATAGGCCACCATAGCACTGATACAAATGGTCTCAATCAACAATCTCGGAATGCTGTTGTACAGGGTATACTTCTGCACCGCGTTTACATAGCCCTTACCGCATTTGATATATTCGTCTGTAAAGTACTGCTCTCTACCGGAAATCTTCACTTCCTTGATTCCCTGAACAGTCTGGGAAATCCATTTAAACAGACCACTGTAGTAGTCCTGATTGTCTTCGCCGGCTTTCTTCATGACAGGCTTTACCACTCTTTTGATGATCAGCAGTGTGATGATCAATAAGGAAGCCATCATGACGGTCATCTTCCAGTCTGCCACCAGCAAAACCACGATGAGGAAAGTAAATACGATGCACTCTGAGCAAAGCTGCAACAGGGATAAAATCAGCGCGTACATGTTATTGACATCCGAAGTGATATTACGCTGGATTACTGCCGTATCTGCGTTTAAATAGAATTCGTAGCCTTTTCGCAGATAGTTTTTCATCATACGCTCTGAAGTACGGAACTGATTGGTATACACAAATCGGTACATGAATTTCTGCTGCCAGTATAAAAACAGGTTCTTAATGACAAACAGCAGAATCAAAAAGCTGAGAATCAGCACCGAGAAGTGGGTGCGATTGGTCATATGCAGCAGATTCATAACCTCCTGCATGATGGCATACTTATCAAAAGCCGTAGGATCGATGACCACCTCGATAACCGGAATGACAAATCCGATACTGAAAGCTTCTAAGAGAGCGCCGATAATCATGGTCACCACCAAAAGTGCCATGGTTCGTTTTTGCTTACTGTCCAACAGGACATTGAGTTTTTTGAGAATCTTATTCATAAATCTATCTTTACTTTCTGATGTATTACCGGATTATTTCATTTCATCATCCGGCTCTATAGGAGTGATGCCGATACTGATATTTTGGTTGTGTTTCGTCGGGTCCTCATACTGATCCATAAAGGTATCCCCAAGGCGCACCTTTTCTTCGGCAAAATCCGCCCCCTTTAAGTCGGTAAATACCGTCACTACCATGTCGAACTTGCCTTCTTCCAGGAAATTCAGCATTTCCATGGGCACAGAAGGATCGATGATGGGATACTCCGGAAATACCTTTCGATAATCCAGCGCATCTCTTGGGTGCGGCTTAATGATGATGTCACCCTTCTTGCTATACTCTGCTACGATGTCTTTGAAAATCTGCTCCCTTACGTCTAACTCACATACAGGGTCCGTCAAAATCAAAATGGATTTCTTATCTTCCTGTTTTTGACCTACCACCTGCTTTAACGCATCCAGATTCTTTACAAAAATCTGCAGCAAAAGCTCTTTATCCCGGGCTGTCAGTCGATCCACCAGATTCTTACGGGGAAGCTCTACATAGTACGGGCATGGCATGCTGATGGCCTTGATGTCATTGACCTCCATACCCAGACAGTACTTGCCATAGCCATTCTGCACAAAGATAAGATTCAGTCGTTTGGACATAAATGCTTTCAGGCCAAAATGACCACGATTGTCATATCTGGCTGCATCAAAGTGTACCAGGCAGTTTAGCCCATCTTCCAAAGCCAGATAATGGATTCTGTTTTGATTCAAATAATAACCGATAGGATCCGAGTCGCAGAACACCTGCACCAGCTCGTAATCCCTGAAGTTTACGGGCACATAGGGGGCCTCCAGTTCTGCATAGCGCTTCGTAAACTTCATGCGCTGCAAAAGGTTCTTCCAAGTGCTTCCCCGGTCCACACGATACTGGGCAAGTTCCGGGAAAAAGTCCTCCCTTTTTTCTTCAAACATGATGACATCTTCGAAAAGCCCGCTGGCCATCAGTCTGTCTTTTAAATCTCCAAAGTCATTGGACATGGTAGATAAAAGAATCGTAGCCTTACGATAGGCTTTTCCCTTTTTCTCTCTAAAATCCTTTAATGCCAGTTCTTTCAGGCATGCAATATATACGTGATAAAAGGTATGGCACACATAGATGCCGCTTTTTTTCGACTTCAACTATTCTCTTCTTTCTATCATCTTTTTAGTAAAGTAACCCGTGTTGCAAAAAAGGGCAAATTACCCCTTATACTCAATCTATAATTCTACCAAATTTTGCCCTATCGTGCTACACTATTTATAAGGAAAAGCCCTATTTCCCAAAGGAATTCGGGCCAGATTACACAAGAGGAATCATACATGAGTAAAAAGATCTATACCAACTTAAAAGAAAACGCAGCAGATATGACTGCCGCAATAGCAGGTGGCACCCCCGCCAGCGACCATAAGATTTTTTATGGCCATCAATATATCGACTACGCAGATATCAAAGCGGTATCTGATGTACTTCGCAGTGACTATCTCACCTGCGGTCCTGCTGTAGATGCAGTAGAAAAGACCATCTGTGAAGTCACCGGCGCCAAATACGCTGTGGTAACTTCCAACTGTACAGCTGCGCTGCACATCGCGTGTATGGCAGCAGGCATAGGAGAAGGAGATGAAGTCATCACCACTCCTATCACCTTTGCAGCTTCAGCCAACTGTGCGCTGTACTGTGGTGCCAGACCGGTTTTTGCCGACATCGATGAAAAGACTTATACCATCGATCCGGACTCCATCGAAAAATGTATCACCGAAAAGACAAAAGCAGTCATCCCGGTACACTATACCGGTCAGGCTGTAGATTATGACAGAATCCGCGAAATCTGTGAGAAACATGACCTGATTCTCATTGAGGATGCAGCTCATGCCATCGGTACCAAATACAAAGGCACCCCGATAGGCTCCCTGCCAGGCACTTCCATGACCTGCTTCTCTTTCCATCCGGTAAAGACCTGCACAGCAGGTGAAGGCGGCGCAGTCACCACCAATGACAAAGACCTCTACCAGAAGCTTCTGCTCTACAGAAGCCACGGTATCACCCATGACCAGGCTCTTATGTCTCATCCTACCGATGACCCTTGGTACTATGAAATGGTGGATATGGGCTACAACTACCGCATGACTGATATGCAGGCAGCCCTCTTAAAGAGCCAGCTGTCCAAGCTACAGCTTTTCTCCGAACGAAGAGACCAGCTGACCAAACGCTATAACGAAGCCTTAAAGAAACTGCCGGGTGTCATCCTACAGGCTGCAAATCCTGACAGTGAAACCACCAGACATCTGTATATCCTACAGTTAGACTTAGAGAAACTCACCTGCACCAGAAGAGAATTCTTTGATGCCTTAAAGGCAGAAAACATCATCTGCCAGGTGCACTACATACCGGTTTACTACTTCCCTCAGTATGAGAAGATGGGATACAAAAAAGGTCTCTGCCCGAAAGCGGAGCGCCTGTATGAAAGAATCTTATCCTTGCCACTGTACTACTCTCTCTCCGACGAGGAGCAGGACACAGTCATCCTGGCAATCAAAAAAGTACTGCAACATTACAGCAAATAATCAAAAGCGAAACCGTTAGTCGTGTATAGAAGGGAGGCGCTACATGAAAATCATCATCGCTATGGACTCTTTCAAAGGGAGTCTGGGTTCCAAAGACGCCGGCAATGCTGTGGCATCCGGTATCGAATCTACAAAGCAAAATCATGAATGTATCGTCTTTCCTATGGCAGACGGTGGCGAAGGCACCACAGAAGCCCTCACCGCTTGCATGAATGGCGAAATGCATCTGGTGACAGTATCAGACCCACTTGGGCGCCCTATGCAGGCAGGATTTGGCTATCTGCCGGAAAGTAGAACCGCCATCATGGAAATGGCAAGCTGCGCAGGTCTCCCGCTTTTGAAAGAAAAAGAACGAAATCCGCTGTACACCACCACCTACGGTGTAGGTGAAATGATCAAAGCCGCCATCAAAATGGGGGCCAGACACTTCATCATGGGTATCGGTGGTAGCGCCACCAACGACGGCGGCGTAGGTATGTTAGAAGCCCTGGGGTATTCCTTCCAGGATGCAGACGGAAATCCCATCCGTCGTGGCGCCATCGGTCTCAAAGACTTAGCCCGCATCGATACCACTTATGTCCTGCCTATCCTCTCAGATTGTGACTTCCGAGTAGCCTGTGACGTAAGCAATCCGCTATGTGGCAAACGTGGTGCCAGTTTCGTCTTCGGACCTCAAAAGGGTGCCGATGATATGAGCATCCACGAAATGGACGGCTGGCTCTCTCACTATGCAGAGCTAGCCAAAGAATTAGACGACCATGTAAATCCGGAAATGCCCGGTGCCGGTGCAGCCGGCGGATTAGGCTTCGCCTTCCAAGCATTCCTCCAGTCCAAGCTGGAGTCCGGTATCAAAATCGTTCTGGAAGCCACCAAATTCGAGGAAGCCATCAAAGATGCTGACCTGATCATCACCGGTGAAGGCTGCCTGGACGGCCAAACCGCCAGAGGAAAAGTCCCTTACGGCATCGCGAAAATAGCAAAGGCCTACAGCATCCCTGTAGTAGCCATCGCTGGCTCTATCAAAGGTGACGGGGAAGGCTGCCACGAATACGGTATCGACGCTTTCTTCCCCATCCTGCCAAAGCCCATGAGCCTAAAGGATGCCATGAACCCGGAGAAAGCCAAGATTCACCTGGCCACAACTGCCGCCGAAGTCATTCGGGCTTTGACGCTGTTCCAGAAAAAATAGAACGCAAAAGGCTTCGAGAGTAATCTCTCGAAGCCTTTTATTTACGCGGTTTTCTCAAAATGCGTTCTACTTTTTCGTCGTTCCTACTTTCTTCGTGGCTGCTACCTTCTTGGTCGTTACAGCCTTTTTCTTGGCAGTGGCCTTCTTTGATGGTGCACTCAGGCTACGGAACAGTGCCTCCAAACCGGAAGGTCCCTCTTTCACAAAGTCCTTCAAGGTCTTTGCACCACCCTCTAATAGACCGCCAAACAGCGACTCTACAAACTCCTCTCTCTCATGCAGATTCTTGCCTTCGATGAACTTATCCAGATTGGTTTTGATAAAATCGCTGGTAGAATCATGGGCATCCACCAGGGATAACTTGCCATACTCCAGCTGCCAGCTAACGATGCTATGCTGCATCACCTGGAAAGCATCCGACTTCACGATATATTCCGTACCGATTTGTGGCTCGAAGATACGTCCCACGATAGAAGTCACCGGCTTCACACGTACTGTCTTTCCTGCGATACGTTCCATCTTGGCCACATCCTGTACATCCGGACACAGTCCCGGACCGTCGTTGAGGAAAACCCGCTTTACCTGCTTATTCTTGGTCTGTGGTAGATAGGTGGCTGTATACAGTGCCAAATGGGCTCCCTTGGAGTGTCCACCGATATAGACACTTTCATTGGTGCCGATATGGTCCTTGGCATATCGAAGCGCCATCTGTTGAGACTCCACTCTGGTATAGCTAATCATGAAGTCCTCTTTCCAGCCCACGATGCTATTGTCCGTGCCACGATAACCGATGTACTTACTACCATCATCCAGATGAAAAATCACAGCCGAAAACTGCTTTTCTACCTTTTGATCGATAATATCCACATAATCTGACAAAACCATCTGCCCAAATCGTACCGATTCGGCGCATTCCTTTGCCAGGTTCAAATCTTTTTTATCCGCTGCCACCAGCGTAAAAATGATTTCGCCCTGCTGCGTCAACTTCTCATAGGCCTCTGCAAAGGTCATTTGATTATCCTCTGTCAGGACACCTCTGAAATCGATATAGGATAATTGTGCCAAAACCAGGTTGTCGATCACATTGAGCGGAACCTTGGAGAATGGTAAATCCCCACGCCATTTTACATAATCTACAACATTACTCATACTTTGACCTCAATCAAAACTACACTATTGCTGTTTTCATTGTATCACTACGTCCACATATAATAGGACACACCCTGTAAAAGTCTTCCGTAGAAAAGTACGCCGCAGTACAAGTGATATCCTAATACAATCGTCGTAACAATCACTTCACCGGCCAATGTCCATGCCTGTATGGACTGACCTGATACCTTTGCTTTTGCCTCAGAAGAATCTCTGCCACCTACAGGCTTTCCAACCACCAAGCCGATCAACTGCTTTAGGGATTTCCACCAAGTCAAAAGCGCCATAGTAAATACCAATAACAGGGCAAAGCTATAACCCCACATGAAATTCCCATCCTGCGCTCTCTTGCCGGTCTCACTAAAGAGGAATAGCTCAGCAAACCCCACGATACCCATCAAGTATACAAACTGCACCACGCGGTATCTGGTATCTTTCCAGTGGAATAAAGCCACAAGCAGCGGGAAGAATACAGAAAGTGCCGCTGCAACTGCAGGATATCCACTGTGCTGTCTAAGCACGGCTCCCGGTGCTATCATCCACCCCTCTCCTGTAGAGCCGCCAAAAAGAATTGCATTTTGAATCAGGATTACCACTAGGGAGGGCAATACGCAACATCCAAAGGCAAATAATCTCCGGAAAGGAACCCTCTTCACCAAGTCCACAATCAAGAAAATCAACATCACCGGCGCAAATACCGTAAGAAAGCTCGGTTTCACGGCCGTAGTCAAAGCCAGCATTCCGGCAAAAGTAAGAAGCTCCTTTGCCTGAAAGTGCTCCTGAATCTTAGAAAGCAGATTCAGATACAAAATGACACAAATAATCGCCAAAGGCTTCATGACGATGTAGGTCGAATTGTGCCAAATACTGGCTGACTGCATACCAATATATCTACCATCAGAAAAACCAGTCACATAGCAAGGCATCACGAAATTCAACGCAAGCCCACCAAACAGATACAGATTCTGCCGTCTCACATTCATGAAAAGCTGAAGCTCTTCCTTTGCCTCATTGGCAAAGAATCCTCTCAACACCTGCAAAAGTACGGTGGTCACATATACCGATGCCATGGTACATCCCGCCAAAAAGATGGCAATGGCAAGATTTCCATCCGGCAAAAAATACAACAGCTTATACACAAGTGCTGTGAGGGAATAGTACCAACCATCCACAATCACCATGCGAATATGCACCGGGAGGTCTGATTCAAACACTGCGCCTCCCGTCCACAAAGTCTGGCGGTAGTACAGATAGCATGCAGATAAACCATAAAAAATGATAGCCAAGTGTACTAGAATTGCTTCTACATTCAAATTCTGTCTCTTATTGTTCAAATCCATATCTCCAAACCCATTGCAATCTGAATCCAGTTGCTCATCCACGATATAAGCTAACTAAAAACTATAATAGAACTGTCCACTAAACATATACGCAAAGAAACGGAAACCCGCCAGCACATGCCAGATAAACAGTGTCCACTCCAATGTCAAAACCCATATAGGCTGCCGTTTCTTTCTGGTATTCTCCAAAAGTAGCAAAGTACTGCCCACAAAGGCAAAGAAGATGCCATGCATGTAGCCCCAAGAGAAATTCGTGTGAACAAAACGATCACCCTTTTCAAACAGGAATAAAAACTCCAGTAGGGATGCAAGCGCTAATTCCCAGCTAAATCGAAATCTTACATCAGTCAGAAGATATTTCAGATTCAGTAGCAGTACAAACCCGGGGAATGCAAAAGCCAGCATAATCGCTAACGGAATATTATGAGTATACTGCGACCAAGCAGCACCGATGCCAAACCCAATACCACCGTCTTCACCGGCATGCCCTCTACTACCAAATACACCACCAAACTGATACAGCAAATCCAGTATCGTGGGAATAAAACAAATCCCCAAATACAGCGTCTGCTTCCATGTCTGCCCCTTATGTGCAATGAGCCTTACCAGCATCAGCACCACCATGGTACTGCCCAGCACCAGAGTAAAACTAGGTTTCGCCAAAGTCGTCAACAAAAGGAATATAGAAAACAGCACATACTGCTTCACATCTACCTTTTTCTCGTAATACTCCAAAATCTCTGCCAGCAAAAAGAAAGCTACGATGGCAAACCCACGAGTCGCCAAATACGTATGATTATGCCAAGGATTTGGTGAAAAAACACCCAAATACTTATGATCCATACCCGGCAAATACACACCCTTTGGCGCATACAGCATGGACACCATCAAAATACCAAAACTAAGCGCTACCACCAGATGCTGTCGAAGCTCCTCATATCCCTCACCCCAGAACCTCCTGGTAATGACTTCAAAGAAATACAGCAAGGCAAACACACTAATGGAATTAAGTACCACCGTGGCAATGGCTGCTGCCGTCCCCACATCTGTAAACAACATGAAGAACCTACCCAGCATGAAGAAAATAGGATACGGAAAATCAAACCCACTATCGATCCCCTGCATCTCCTCCAAATACGCATCAATATCCGACATAAACCACTGAAACTTCTCAAAACTATCATGATGCGCCTGATTGTAAAAAAGCTCAAAGCTAAAAATCGTATATACAATAAACAAAACAGCTGCAAACCTTAAACTATGCAGCGTCCAGCGTATTTTCAATTTTTCACGTTCTCTATTACCACTTGCCATTAGCACTTATTCTCTTTCTCTTTTATCACTTTATCCCTAGTATATCCCACAATACTGCTTATTTCTAGCGCCGCAGGCTATACATTACTCCATCTCCCACCACCGCTGAGGCTTTTACCTGGCGGTAGTCTCTTTAATCTATATTATGGGGCGTGGACTTCGGAGCAATCTATAGTTCTTGCTGTGGGCCGGGCGTATATAGTTTACAAAAGCAGGCACTTTTTCACGTCGGTACTTAGTGAGCCCGCCACGCGAGGCGAACTTAGTACCGCTACGTGAAAACCGTAGCGAGAGCGGCCTGCGTTGTAAACTATATACGCCCGGCCCCCCAAAAAAATGCTCCGAAGTCCACGCCCTCCCTGCAATATAAAAAAAACTACCGCCAGGCAAAAGCCTCGGCGGTAGCCTAGGAATTAATGTTCAAGTTCAAGTGTTTTAAGGCGCTCCTGAATCTCCTCTACAGTGAGCCACCATGTATTATTACCGGAAGTATAGGAGAATCCCTCCTCCACTTTCTTGCCAAGTCCATTTGCATTGGCTTTCTGGCGATTGTTCCATACCATCTGAGGGAACACGATGAAGTGCTTCTCATACTCATAGGTAAAAGGTGCATCCTCTACAGTAACCATGATTTCATGCAGTTTCTCACCTTCACGGATACCTACTTCAGGCATAGTGCAACCAGGCTGCATAGCCTGTGCCAAATCAGTAATCTTGAAAGAAGGAATCTTAGAGATGAAAGTCTCACCACCGGTTGCTTCTTTTAATGCTTTGATTACCAGCTCTACACCTTCTGTAATACTGATCCAGAAACGAGTCATACGATAGTCTGTAATAGGCAGTTCTGTCTTACCCTGATTGATGATGTTCTGGAAAAATGGAATAACACTACCACGGCTTCCTGCTACATTACCATATCTAACAATGGAGAAGTTGGTCTGCTTGTCGCCTACATAAGCATTTGCAGCGATGAAAAGCTTATCACTAACCAGCTTGGTACCACCGTATAAGTTTACAGGGTTAACTGCTTTATCTGTAGAAAGCGCTACGACTTTCTTTACATTCGCATCCAGCGCTGCATCGATGACATTCTGTGCGCCGTGGATATTGGTCTTGATTGCTTCATTTGGGTTGTACTCGCAAGCAGGAACTTGTTTCATAGCTGCTGCATGTACCACATAATCTACGCCTTCAAAAGCTCTTTTCAAGCGTTCTTTATCTCTTACATCACCGATGAAGAAACGAAGCTTGTCTGCATATTCTTTCATCTCATTGGCCATAATGAACTGTTTGAATTCGTCACGGCTGTAGATGATGACTTTCTTAGGATTGTAGTGCTCCAAGACATAACGGGTAAATGCCTTACCGAATGTACCTGTACCACCTGTTACTAATATGGTTTCATTATCGATCATGATTCTATCTACCTTTTCTACTTTTCAATCTATACTAAGCCTTTACGGCTTATGGTCATACAAAACTAGTCTACCACAACAATAGAATTCTTGCCATAGAATTCTGCCCACTCCGTATTGTTCACGAAGTTCGGGTCATCTGTGCCGTCTGCTACGAAGACCAAATCCGGTTTGATGCTATAGCTATGGAATACCGGGTCTGTTACGCTGACATCTTCCAGCACCTTCAGTCTTTCTTCAAACTCCTGCTGGTATACCTTGCCATCGCCTCTGATCCAGACTTTCGCTGCTACTACAGAAGTTTTGTCCTTATGTCCGCCGGACAAAAGGAATGCCACCAAGAGAAAGCCCACCAGCCCAAGCCATACAAACCAGGTCTCTTTTTTCCACACAGTAAGGATGCCTTCTCCCTCCGTAAAAGTTTGCTTTTTCTTCAGGTACCATCCAAGAAGATAAAAAACCTGGAAATAACTTGTGAGAATAAATCCGTCATACACGATATTTACCACTCGGCCTGGTCCCGTGGAACCCATGGCATAAAAAGTAGGTGTGCCCATGGCACAGAACACCAGATAGCTGTATAACAGCACCAGTCCCGACAAAGGGAATCGGTAAGTCATACGATGAATCGCATACACCATCATCGGAAGAAGGGCCATCAAAACCAGAAGCCACCACTTATCCGCCCATACCAGGTAATAATCCACACCTTTTATAATAGAGGCCTTTACTGCTGCCACCGGGCCCATGCCTAAAAGCCCAGCCGCACGGACTGCGTTTCCGGGAGCTTTGGCGCTAATGGCAAATCCAATGAGCAGAATCAAAAGGCTACCGCCATAGACCGCCACATGTTTCCATTTCTTCTTCCACAGGCTATAAACAATCATGGTGAAGGTCAAAATCATGGTAGTCAGTACCGTAATATAGTTACCGCCGGCAATGACAAACGCTGCCAGCCCTAAGTAAACCATATAACGAATCTTTTGACGATTTTGGAATCGCAACATCCAGGCGATGTACAAAAGCATAAAGCCTTGGAAGCCGTTGTAATATACAGCTCCGTTGTACCAGAAAAACTGCTCTGAAGCATTGGGTGCTAACTGAATACAGATTGTAGCAAGCAGCACCGCCACCGCAATCCAGTAGGGCATCTCCACCTTACACCAGTCTGCAAACACCGTTCTCACAAGATAGAGCATGCTGCAAATCAAAAGCCCAAGCATCATCCAGGGCACTAAGGCATAAGCAGATTCAGCAAAAACTGTCGGCTGTAGTCTCATGAGAAACAGAGCGCTATAGGTGCCCTGCCATTCCACATAATCCTGCTTCACCCCGGCAGCTGCTGCACCGATTACCTTGAAAAGATTGCCGGTACTTGTCCACACTGCATGGCTTGCAGTTCCATACTTATAATCATCCCCTACCGGATGATTGAACTGTGCCAAATATAGAATCGGTATGAGCTGTAATACCAAAAATACAATTGCTATACAGTTGATGAGTTTTGCTTGTGTTTTCGTTTTGTTCATATTTCCGTTATTTCTCTTTCACGTGATAGATAAGGAACTGCATGCCGTCCCCACATGAAATTGCATCCATCTGTTCCAGCACAAAATCTTCCCCTAAGTCGGCCTTTATATAGGATTGTAAATAATCAGAAGAAGTTTGCGGGGTGTCACGAAAAACATAATACGCACTTTTTTCTAATGTGGCAACATCCGTCCCCAGTTTCTTCAAGCTCTCCCCATACCAAGGGCTTTTTACCATCCAGCTACCCATATAGAAAAAGGTGGCATCTCCTGCCTGTAGTGCGGGTTTCTGTAAAGCCTGTTTCGTATAATCACTAAAAGAATTCATATCCAACAGATAGATACCCTGGTGCTGCGACATATAGCTTTGCAGTTCTGCCTGCTGCGCGCTCATGGCAATTCTTCCAGCATTTTCCGCCAAATCCTGCTTGCCATAGGCCACTCCATTACGAAGGGCCAGAAGAAGAGCCAGAAGCATAAGCACCTCATATCCACATGGCAAAACTTTGGAAAGCCTTCCTCCCTGTTTTGCCTGACCCATGAGTTCCGGCAAAACCCACTTAATCATACAAGCCAATAGTCCAAAGAGCTCTACCAGATAAATAATCTGTGTTACTCTGGATGGCATACGCTCCCCATAGGTTAAATAGCCCCACATGATAAGAGTTCCCGTAAGAAGAGAAGCAAGTCCCAGTAGGTACGCTTTACGCTTTTCTTTTGGCAAGCATAGCATGCCCAGCAAGGCCGGCACCCACAGTAGCAGCACCAGCATATCCAGAGGTCTGTCCCCGTAGGAAAGATGCCGCTGCACATAGGCCCACATCATGCCGGATACTTTGGCCATTCCTTTTGTCCCGCCTGCCCGGCGCTGTTCCTTTGCCTTCTCTGCTATGGACACCATAGCGTCTTTATCGATTTCTTCTGTCAGCAGAAGCTGATACCTCTCAGAAGCAGCCTCATAAGCTGCCTTGGAAAGTCCCAGTCCCTGATAAAAGTCTTCATTTTCTTCATAGGAAGGGTATCCACCATAATCGTAGACGGTTTCCCTGTTGGTATTATAGGTTTTAAAATCCGTCCAAGGTGCCGAGCTATAAGCCAAGGCATTTAGGAGCAAAGGAAATAGTATCACCAGCAGGGTAAGTATCCCCTTCTTCCATTCTTTGCGATGCCACAGGAAATAAAACCCGATTATCGGCACCAACATGATGCAGGCATTTGCTCTTAGACTTATGCCCATACAGAGTAGTACATAAAATAGAACCGTAGGGCCATCTAAGAACAAAAGCCCTATGGCTGCTGCGCCTAAAAGGCCACTGATCGTAGTGTATTGTAAAGTGATCCCGTGCGGAAACACCGCTGCCACAACCATCAAAAGAATCGCAGCGGCAACTTCTTGCTTCAGGCACAAAACACTCTTACATACTGCCACGCAGAAAACAGCTATAGAAAAGCTTACCGCAAATAAAAGATACGCCCCGTACCAATTCACCGCCGGCAATGCTAGATACAAGCCATGTAAAAAAGTAGAAGTCACGATACCTACGTGAAGCAATCTCCACTCCGGTCTTCCGGTCATGGCACCGCCCGCCAGCATATCTAGGAACACATCATCATTTGTGGCATAAATAGGATGAAAGCACGAAAAAAACGCCAGTAGTAGCGCTGTTACGGCTAGTATCCCGCCTATGCTCTTCCACTTTGCGTTTTTTTGATTCATACTTTTGTTTCCCTTTTTTTACTAATGAAATCTTCTATACTTTCCAGTCCCATCGCCGCATTTGGCAAAACAAAGAATGCATAGGGTAATACATATCTGCCACCGGCTTCCCACGCCAGATAAAAAAGGAAGCCTCCAAAGGCAGTCAAGAGAAAGATTCTGGTAAAAGCACTGTATCCGTCCTCTTCTTTTCGGCGCCATAATCCGAACGCACCTACCGCCACCAAGAGATAAAGCAAGCTCTGGTAGGTATTCATATATCTGCTGATGGCCTTATAGGGTCCTTTTTCAAAAAGCTTATCCACCAAGGGATGACGCTCTCCAAAGGAAATAAAAGTACCGGAATACACAGACCAGCCGCAGTTAATCCACTCATACACCACTTTTCTTCCATAGAATCCAAGGGCCTGTACCGGATTCTGCCAAAGTTCCCGGCTTAGGATACGGTATTTCATCATACCGATGGCCTGAGCCTTTTTGCTATCGTAATCCGCATCTATGGTAAAGGTCTCGAAATTATACCCGTTGTACCAACCGGGTCCCACTTCCGAATCCATGATTCCCATGGCCAGATAGCAGCCTGTAGGCACGCCATCATTGATTTCCGTGTAGGAACGTCTCCCATACGCATCCTCAATAGCCGGCACTACCCGCACAGATGCCAGAATGACGCCTAAGAAATAACAGAAGAATAAAATCTTTTTTCTACTGCTGTACTTACCACCCTGTACCATGAAGAACAGGATTAAAATAATAGCCAGTGCCACCAGGAAAATGTAGGTATTCAGTCTCACCATCACCGCCAGCACAAGACTGATAAAGCCAAAAATGGTAGCGATGATGCTGTTTTTACGAAGCATCCGGATAAACAGAACCGTGGCTGTCAGCAAAAAAGCAAAGGAAGGCACTTCTCCATACAGGAAGGATCCAAAGATAAGAAAAGGCGCTGATACATCCAATAAGAGCATGCAGTACCGCTGAACCTTTCTCCGCTTCTGCTGGTCTTGCCCTCTCATAAACTCCTTGCATAGTTCAAACTGCATCAGGAGGCAAATCACCATACAGAACGCATTTACCACCTGCAAAATGTGGAAGCTGTCATTCCGCAAAAGTCTCAAAAAAATGGAGTAGAAAAAAGCCAGTCCCAGTTGGAATGGATAGCAGGAGAAATAGGAATCCCTGTAAGATAGAGAGCTAAAATCTCCTCTGGCAAACTTCTTCGCCGCATAATAGACGGAAGCGCCGTCTGCGTTTGGCCCATTCTTGGTCAAAAAGGCCCAAAGTAAAACCACGCCAAATATCCATAAGGAAGAGAGAATCAGTAATACTCTTTCCCCATTTCCCATGCGGCCAAAAAGGACATTTAACCCAACTAAAACAAGCGCCAGCAAAACCACCCAAAGAATACTAAGCAGTGGGTTATGCCATACAAAGCTTTGCTCGATATGATAGGCATCCTCCGTCATCACCGCCCCAAATAAGCTAATGATGCCCAGAATGCCAAAAAGCAGTACTGCTAAAAAATCTATTGTTTTTATGCCAAATCTTTGCAGTTTCTTCATGCACCAAATCCTGTCAATTCATATACATATAGTCGATACCAGCTGTTTTGTGATTCAAAAGGAGAACCACCGATTTCTGTCAGTCCCAGCTCTTCACAGTTTTCTACCGGCGAAGCGCTAATCAAATAGTTGCAGCCCATCTTCGCCAATGCAGAAAAATCAATCTGCAGGTCTTTCAGTTTCCTGTCTTCTGTCTTTTCTACAGTAAAGTAATTGGACTGCTCCTTCGTGAAAAGATAGCAGCGATTCCCCCAGTCATCAAAATAATGCTGGATATATTCATCCCGCGCCAGTTCCGGTGCTATAGCTTCCCGAAACCGGTGCTTATAATTCACGTCATAATTGTTGGTGTAAGCATCTAAAGCATACAGCCCATTGTATACGGATACGGATGGAAAAATGCCCAACGATACTACCCGGTAGTCCTCCGGATTTTTCCCTATGGAAGCCTTAATCTGTGAAAACAAATCTTCTGCCCAAAAGCCGTCCCAATCCAAAGCATGATAGGTCTCCCTACCCTTTAGGATTTTCGAATAGTTATACTTTTCTTCCGTATGCCAAAGTACCGTACCGGTCCACCAAAGTCCCAGTACTACAAGCAGCGCTGCATAACCCCATCGGATGAGTTTCTTTTTCCGGCCCAAATAGTCGCGGAAGATAAACAGCAATTCTACGCTGCTGACGGCCAATATGCACCAGCATAGAGGCATCAGCCATACAAAACGGTCCAGATTCATCTCGTGGAACACGCCGGTACTGCGGTTTCGCAGGTTACATACGAATCCGCTGTGATAGATACAATACCAAAGAGAAATGGCCACAATAGACCACAAACTCATCCAAAAAGCAGTTTTCAAATCCGCATAAATCAGAATACGCACTCTTCTTTTTTTGATATGACGATATTGATACCAAATCAAAAGTCCGGCAGCCCACATGGTCACAATCAGCAAGGGTTGCGCAAAGGTCTGGGTATAGGAGATTCCGTCTCCCAGCACATCCTTTAGGCTTCCAAAAAAAGGTAGTCCGTTTAGTACGTACTCGCTTTTATGACTGACAAAAGCTTTATCCCGATGCAATACTTGTGCAAACAAACTCAGGTTTGTCAGCACGTATGTTAGGGTAAGTGTCACCAGCGCTACCAGAGCTGTCGTCACACCTTTTCGATTTTTGTGCCGAAACTCACGGATAGTAAATACTAGGATGGCAAAGCACACTGCAAACCCTACCAAAACCAGGGAGGAACTTACGCCATATAGAACTGCGGTGACGCCTGCCACCGGAATCCAGCGTTTCCTTCTGCACCCCATCAATATGGTAAAGGCCAGGAAAGGCTGTCCCGGAATGCAAAGACCATACACCGGATAATAAGGCAATAGTGCAAACAAACACCCTACCAGAAAATAAACCCATACATGTCTATCCTGAAAAAGCTCGCAAAGAAGCAAAAACATGCCTGCAAATGCCACGCCTCGAATAAGCACAAGGGAAAAAGTCATGGCTTCTAAAGCCGGGAAATAACGGTAAAAAAGCACAAAAGAAAGTGCCGGCGGAATCTGACCTGTCACAGGAAGACCATTCATCAATTCCGGGTACACGCTCAGGTGCTCCCCCCAGTGTCTCGCCGCCAATATATAGCTTAGAATCTCTCCATCCAACTGATCATGGATGGTAAAAAGAGAATCCCCCCTGAGATAACCAAAAGGCAATAAGGACCACAAGCAAACCAAAACGAGGCCAAGGATAAAATAACTGCTTTTTGTCCATTTCATCTTCACCATGCTACTTATCCTCTAGCTGCCAAAAGCCAAGCCATAACATGTACTGCCTGTTCAAAGTTACCGGTCCGAATCATCTCTTCGATTTCTTCTGCGCTATGCTTTTCTACCCCTAAAAACTCTGTGTCGTCCAAATGCTGCCCGGAGATTTTGCGGCAATTCTTAGCGCGATACACATAAGCATAATTATCTGCCATGGTGGCATTACTTGCGATGGTGATGAGATGCTGCCACTCGTCAGACTCATACCCTGTCTCTTCAATCAGCTCTCTCTTTGCAGCCACCAGAGCATCCTCTGCGGAAGTCTTATCCTCTTCTCCATCTGCATACTCCTGCTTTCCGGAGCGCTCGATACCTCCCGCCGGGAACTCTGTAGTCACCTTTTCGATGCCGTGTCTGAACTGCTTCACACACAGAAATTTGCCCTGCTCATCAGATGCCACTACGATGACATAGTTTCTTCTGCTGTAATTATAAAAAGGGGAAAACACATTTCCATCCGGTAGTTTGTAAGCTACACGTCTAAAATCAATCCACTCATCTTTTACGATGTGTTCTGTTTTCACCCGTTCCCATTTCAAATTCTCGTCTGACATAATGCCTCCTAAGATTACTCACTCTTTTCATTTTACCTTCTTCCATAGGAAAATGCTATAGTCTAGGCTTCTCCCCACGCAAAACGCCCGGAACCGTCATGCGGCCCCGAGCGTTTTTTTGAGAGTATGTATGTGTATATGAAACAAGCAATTGTCAAAAACAGACTAGCGATTAAATGCTGCTTTACCAGGATATACTGCTGCATCTCCCAGTTCTTCCTCGATGCGAAGCAGCTGGTTGTATTTTGCTACACGCTCGCTGCGGCTTGGTGCGCCGGTTTTAATCTGACGTGTGTTCAGTGCTACTGCCAGGTCAGCGATAGTGGTATCCTCTGTTTCACCGGAACGATGAGAGGAAATAGCGGTATAGCCTGCTTTGTGTGCCATCTTGATGGCTTCTAAAGTTTCAGAAACAGAGCCAATCTGATTGAGCTTAATCAGAATAGAATTACCGGCACCGTTCTGAATACCCTTTGCAAGTCTTTCTGTATTGGTTACGAATAAGTCATCTCCTACCAGCTGTACTTTATCTCCCAGTTCGGCTGTCATCTTTTTCCAGCCTTCCCAGTCTTCCTCATCCAAACCATCTTCGATAGACCAGATTGGATACTTTTCAATTAGGCCCTTCCAGTGTGCAATCAGTTCTTCAGAAGTAAAGGTCTTGCCGCATTTCGGTAATACGTATTCGCCCTTTTTGCTACCCTTCCATTCGGAAGAAGCAGCATCCATAGCCAAAACGAAATCTTCACCGGGTTTGTAACCGGCTTCTTTCACTGCTTCCAGGATTACTTCGATGGCTTCCTCATCACTCTTTAAGTCAGGAGCAAAACCGCCTTCATCTCCAACGGAAGTAGCAAGACCTCTCTTTTTCAGTAAGCTCTGAAGTGCGTGGAATACTTCCGTGCACCAACGAAGTCCCTCGCGGAAGCTTTCAGCGCCTACCGGCATAATCATAAACTCCTGTACATCTACGGTATTTGCTGCGTGAGCACCACCATTTAGAATGTTCATCATAGGTACCGGCAGTACATTTCCATTCACACCGCCAAGGAAACGATATAAAGGCAGGTTCAATGCATTTGCTGCTGCTCTTGCGCTGGCAATGGATACAGCAAGTATGGCATTTGCGCCAAGTTTAGACTTATCCTTTGTACCATCCGCTTTCAGCATAGCTGCATCTACCGCATATACATTCTGAGGATCCATTCCCTTTAACACATCGTTAATGGTGCTATTGATATTTTGAACAGCCTTACTGACGCCCTTTCCACCGAATCTATTCTTGTCTCCGTCTCTTAATTCCAGTGCTTCAAATTCACCGGTAGAAGCCCCACTTGGTGCTGTACCGCGGCCTACTGTGCCGTCAGACAGATATACCTCAGCCTCCACAGTCGGATTACCTCTGGAATCGATAATTTCACGTCCAATGACTTTTTCAATCTGTAAATGTTTCATAAAAATCTCCTCTCCTAGGTAGTTATAACTAACTCTTGTATGTGAAGCCATTCATTGCACTATCATTGATGGCGCTCCGTCCGGCATATCACTCGCTTCCTTCCATTCCGCGCAGTTTTGAATGGAAGGAATTTTCACCTGTTGTTCGTAGTTAGACTCGTCTAACTGAATTCAAATTACCATAGGATTGGAGTGATGTCAATATCTGAAATACTAATCCTTCCCGTTTTCTCTTAGTCCATCCATTGCCGGATAGATATCCAGGAAAGGATCCTTTACGGGTCCTACATGGGTTCCCATTTCCATTAAGGTTTCTAAATCCGTAGCAGCTTCCCAGGTAGGAAGTCCTTCTCCATTGGGATTTCCGGTCCTTGCAAAGTTGGCAAAGTACTTCACCCACAGCTTTGAGAGCACTCTATCGCTCACATCATAATGGGAGTCCTTCTCCGGCACGTTACCATACAAGTAAACTTCTTCACCGCTATGCCAAGTGCCGAGGCGTCCGTTATCCTTGGTGAAATAATAGCGGTAGGTAGGAATACCAAGTTCCTGCTCTTGCTTCGACCATATATGATGTCCATAGGTAAAGAAAATGGTAGAGTAGATATCCGTCCAGTTTGCCTTTGCTTCTGCGTTGGTATTGCCTGGTCTGGCAGCCAGAAGCGCATCTGCCTCTTCTCCAAAATAGTCTCTGACCTTTTCTTCGTAATTCTTCTTATTCGCTTGTTCGAAAAGGATGAAAGGCGTGGCCTCCAGCTGATTAAAGCCTTGCAAAGAAGCCTCCTCATTGTGGATGCCTTTTGCATAGGATTCTGCCGGTGTCTCCGGCAGTACATAGCCATCCACCGTCATATGATGATTGTCCTCTGTGGCAAAGACGATTTCCTCTGCCGGTAATTTACGCAGTTCCTCCAAGGTCTTCGCCCCAGTCTTTTCCTTTAGCTCTTTTCCTGTTTCCAGTGCTTCTTCCATAGTTCTGAAGGAGTGGGTAGGCTCCTGATAAGTGACCGTGGAGCTTTCTGCTACCACTCTTCTAAATAAGCCCTTTGCCAATGGAGAAGTGCAAAGTGCCGTCACGCAGGCTGAACCCGCAGATTCTCCTGCAAGAGTTACATTCTCCGGATTACCACCGAAAGCACTGATATTATCACGAACCCATTCCAGGGCTTTGATCTGATCCAATAGACCGTAGTTTCCCGTGGTATGATTCGAGGACTCTTCTGCCAATGCTTCATCCGCATAAAAGCCAAATACGCCCAGACGATATCCCATATTTACTACGACGCAGCCTTCTTTTGCCAGGCCCTCTCCATTGTAATCTCTATAGGAAGGCTGTCCCGTCATAAGGCTACCGCCGTGTATATATACCACTACCGGCAAATCCTTCTGCTCCCCTGCCGGCTTCCAGACATTCAGATAAAGGGAATCCTCGCTCATAGCCTCTACATAATTATCCTTAGGGGTAATCTGATATTCATGGTATCCCACAATCTGTGTCAAAGACTCATAAAGAGGCAGGTTCCTGGGTTGCATAGACATAGGCGCAAAATGGTCTGCTGCATAGACACCTGCCCAAGGGATCGGGTCTTGCGGCTCTTTCCAGCGCAGTTCTCCCACTGGTGGCTTCGCATAAGGAATGCCCGCATAGACTTCCACCTGCTTATCCTCTGTATAGACACCGGTAAGCTGTCCTTGTGAAATTGTCACTACATCCGTCACTTCCGGATTTGGATTCAGCACTGCCGGTTTGCATTTCTCTCTAGGCCAGGAAAGCAAAAAAGATACAATAATCCAGGCAAAAAGCAGTAGCCAAGCTAAGGTTTTACGCAGTCTGCTTGCCTTGGCTACCTTTGGGTAAATCAGGGCAAAAGCAATTAGTACAAAAATAAGCAAAATCCATCCCGGTATCATGTTTTTGTTTAATTCAAATACCACCGCTGATAGCAGCCCAATGATTGTAAGTATTACGTAGAATCCCATTTCCCCCCTGGTCTTCTTTTCTTGCATGTTTTCTTTTTCCTTGTCCTTTCCCGTTACATCTTCATACTCTTTGCGATTTCAATTCCTGCAGGAGTTGCGGCAAGTCCGCCCTTTCCCGTTTCTCTTAAATCTGGATTTAAGCACCTACCTACGCACTTCATAGCGTCAAATACCTGGTCCGGTGGAATCTGACTTTCAATGCCGGCCAGGGCCATATCTGCAGAAGTCACTGCATTCACAGAGCCGATGACATTTCGCTTCACGCAGGGCACTTCTACCAGGCCTGCCACAGGATCACACACCAGCCCCAACAGGCCTTTCATGGCAATTGCTGCTGCATGTCCGATTTGCTCTGCAGTTCCGCCCAAAAGGTATGCCATACTTCCTGCTGCCATAGAGGACGCAGAACCGATCTCTGCCTGGCATCCCCCTTCTGCCCCGGAAAGACTTGCTCTGTAAGCGATAACGCCGCCGATACCGGCAGCTACATACAAAGCCTTCGTCATCTCCTCATCAGAATAGCCATTCTTTTCCTGTATACTTAACAGCACCGCCGGTACTACGCCGCAGGATCCTGCTGTAGGAGCTGCTACAATTCGCTTCATACAGGCATTGCTTTCACTGATACGAAGTGCTTTTTCCATGACCGCCGCCACGAAATCACCACAGGTCAGTTTTCCCGCTTCTCTTGCCTTACGAATCTTGGCACCTTCTGTACCTACCAGCCCGCTGGCAGACTTCAGTCCATCTTCGTACTCTTCATTGGAATCCTTCATAGCTTGATACATGGCCTGCATCTTAGCAAAAGACTCCTCTATGGTGATGCCGGACTCTTTACAGTCCTCTTCCTGCACCACCTGCCAGAAAGGCTTACCGGATTTCTCTATTGCTTCCCTTATTTCTTCTAATGATTTATACATATATATCTATCTTTCTATCCTCCACTTACGTGGAGGAAAACTCTTCTTACTATTTTTCAGATTATCCCGGGTAATAGGTCAAATCCCTCACGCCATCCAACTGCTTCAACGCAACTGCTACACAATCCGGCACCTGTTCATCACACTCGATGACCATGACCGCCTGGTCTCCCCTACCACTTCTATAAAGTTGCATCGTAGCAATGTTAATTTGATACTCCTGTAATAAAGCAGTTACATTGGCTACCAGACCGGGCTTATCCTCATTTCTTACAATCAATGTGGGATACTCCGCGCTAAAGTGTGCCGTCATGCCATCAATTTCACTGACACTGATGCGACCACCGCCTACTGAAGCCGCCATCATATCCATCATCTTCCCGGATACACCTACCAGGTGCAGCTTCACCGTATTTGGATGAGCGTCTCCCAGGTCTATACTGCCAAAGACGCAGCTAACCCCTGCCTGCTTTGCCAGTTCCAGACTATTTGGAATACGCTTATCATCCGGCGTATATCCAAGAAGCCCTGCTACAATGGCTTTATCCGTACCATGGCCCTTACCCGTAGCCAGAAAAGAACCATGGAACAAAATCTCAGCTTTCGCTACGTCCTCTCCCAATAGAGTCCGTGCCACTAATCCGATTTTTACTGCTCCCGCTGTATGAGAGCTGGAGGGACCTACCATAACAGGTCCTACGATGTCAAATAAATTCATTTACTTCCTACCAACTAATATATTTTTTTCTAACAGTATTCTCCATATTCGCAGCCCACATGGCCCACCTTCAATTCGTCGATGAGTTCAAGGCCATCCTTGGTTTTGCGGTACAGTTCCACAGTGCCTCTGCCGTTGCCGCCATTCCAAAGCCTATTATGCCTCTTCTTTCCATCCGGCGCTTCATAGTTCACCAGAAGCATATCTGCCTTTTTACAGGAGATAATTGTTTTCATAACAGATGTTTTGTTTTCCTGTTCCACCTGCCAATGCACCATTTCTTCATCTTCTGTAAATTCAAATCTCGTTTTAACTTTTAACCAGAAGTGAGAAAAGTTATAGTCAAACTCCTGTCCTTCATAGTACATAACGCCCAGGAGTTTACGATTCAATGGGCAAAAATAAATCTTAGGTCTGCCACCGCCGATATCAAAGACGGAATTCTCTAAACGCTTTCCCGTCACCTTACTTACCAGATCATTAGAAGTGAGCCACACCCAAGGGCTGGTAAAATCTCTCCCCCAATTCTTATCCGCGTAGCCATAGCTACCGGAGGGCAGTACTTCATAATCTCTTCCATCGCAGGTAATGATACCACTGTAAGTACTCTTCATACCTTCCGCATGCCAAAACATAGCAAAGGCTTCGATTCTACGGAAGAATTTGCTTGCCCCATATCCTACGTTAAACGCAATCTGCTTTTCCACCTTAATATCCCAAGACATCCGACCACTGTCACTCATCCATTCAGGATGCGCCTGGCTTTCGCTTGGTTTAATCTGGATTTTACCTTTTAAATGTGTCTCGCTGGCGTAGCAATCACCTGCTTCCACTTCATAGGGTGCATTGTAATGTACCCTAGTCTCCTTCCATGAGAAAAAGCGATGGAGCTGCATGGCATCTTTACCCCAGCATCCTGCTTTTACCATGACATAGGATGGTCTCTTGCCAATCTTTTGGTTCTCAGGAAGCTGTCCAAAAATCGGTTTTTCTTCCGCCAATGCAGGATTGCACAGGAAATATTCAATAAAGAAGGGCTTCTCTTCTCCGGTCTGTACATCTCTACCGGTAAAAGAATGCCACCACCAATCGTAGCCTTTCTTTCTCAAAGTGCCACGAAGCATACATTCATTTCTGTTGATATCATGTTTATTGAACATATCTTTACCCCACTACTATTGTAACAATACCCCGTTCAAGATTCCACCATCGGCCATCACTTGACTGATACCTGTCGGATTAGATATTCAACAGTACCAATGCCAGAAGAATCATACCCAAAGCAATGACCTTATTTTTTTCCAGTTTCTCCTTGAAGCCAATCACACCAATAATCGTCACAACTAAAATGGTAGCCACATTGAAAGCCGGATATACCAGGATAGCCGGTAGTTTTCCTAATGACAAAAGAAGGAATCTAGCAGAATAATAATTCGGGATACCGATGAGGAATCCCCAAACAAAGTCCATGTAGTTAGGTTTCTGTTTCTTCACCTGCATAAGTGCACCGATTACGCTACAAACAAATGCCACAAAGAAGATAAATAATAGATACTGATTCTTCAAATCCGGGTTACCGGCTTTATCATATACGTTTGCCAGAGAATCTGTAAACCCTCCTGTAAGCAGGAGAATAATCAGCCACACAATCCCCGAAACTTTCTGGTCTTTCGCTTCCCCCATCTTCAAATTCATTACCAAGATAGCTGCTACCGCTACCAGAAAGCCAAGGAGCTGTGTTACGTTTGGTTTCTCATGAAATACCAATACTGCCATAGCAGTAGGCACCAGCACACCTAATCTCATAAAAGTAGAAGAAAGTACTACACCATTTTTACGGATGTTGTACTGCAAAAGCACAAATCCAAGTAGGTATAAAATACCACTGCAGATGCCAAGAACCAGCGCAGTACCGATTTTGGGCGCATGTAAGTCTACCGTAATCTGTCCCATATATTCGATTGAAATCAGAATGCAAACGAAATAATTTGCCACAAATAAAAGCATCGGATTCTTCACACTTTTCTCCGATACTCTCATCAATACAGAAATCAGCACGCTGCTGACCACTGCCAACACTAGATATAACATAATCATACTCCTCAATTTGTCCCTTTATCGCAGGACATTAAAATAGCAGGTGCTAAGCGCACCTGCTATATATGATACATCATTTCCGTCAACTCTGTAATACAGATATCTGCTCCTGCCATGCAAGTTGCAAAAAGCATCAGACATAATAAAAGGATGACTGATCCTGTATCGTACTTGTATTCCCGATCTCGCAGGTTTGCCAGAAGCATTTCCAAGCCCATGCAGATGAGAACCACCGGCCAAAGTCGAAATACAAAATCATAATTTAAGTTTATAAACAAATGTAGTAAGAATAATACTCCAAAGCCAACCAGTGAAAGGCCGGCTGTAAGAGTTCCTACTCTATGAATTCTGTTTGTCTTCGATTCCATATACTTCCTCCTTTTTACCTTTAATCAGGCGAAGGCCAACCATAATGGTGACTACAGCAATCAAGAATCTCGGGATATCCTGTAGGATTGGATACAGATAGTCCCAAAGCTTTTCCGGAATCCAGGCAACCAGTGTATCAATCAGCATGTTCCATAAGATGCTGATGCCAATCAGAATCAAAGCAATGGAAAATCCAATTCGAACTTTTCGTCCCGTAAGGCCGAAGCTGAATCCGGCGATTTCTTCCCAGATCGCCTTGTCTTCCATATTATAAAACTCTTCGTCTGTTGCGTGAGCCAGATTTCTGGCATGGAAAAAGCCATAGAACCACATAGCCCCAATAAGCAATCCAGACACCATAGTCTCGGATACTCCGGCGAACCACACGCAGGCAAAGAATACCACCATCAGGCTAAATCCGCATTTAAAAAATCCATCATATAATTCTGCTGCTCCCGGCAGAAACGCGCATATAAATTCAAATGCTCTATTCTTTCTCTTTTGTTTCATCATTCCATCCTCCTAACAAATTTAACTTGTTGCGATTCAAAAACTCTTCTTTTGTCATGGTATCTTGTGTCCCTACGATTTCTTCCCGTGTAGGAATCTGTCTTTCCTTTCTAGGCATTTCCGGCACATAGGAAAGTGCTATAGGAAGAAGTAAGCTGGCCGCTATAGACGCTGTCATGGATACAATGACCTGTTTGCGAAATCTTCTATACTCTACAATCTTTTCTTCTTTTGTCTTCATCGGTGGTTTCGCTTTTTCGCTATCAGCATCCACCTTAGCCATGATGCCATCCAATAGTCCCGGAGGAGCCTGCACTAGGTCTGTTTCCACATCCGCTATGAACTTTTCTAATTCTTCATCACTTAAATATTCAAATTCATTCATGCTGTCAGGTCCTCCTTTCTTATGGTTTTTCGTAGCATTTCTCTAGCCCTATAGATTTGCGTCTGTATGGTCTTCAGATTCTGTCCTTGCAAATCTGCTATCTCATTTGCTTTCTTTCCCTGTAAGAAGTGTTGCACCGCAATGGTTTTATAAGGCTCCGAAAGCGCATTACACTTTTTCTCCACTTCCTCCAGAACTTCTTTATTTAAATAGGTTTGTAAAGGCTCGTTTTCTGTAGCAGTAGCTTCCTCCGGCATATCTTCTTCTGCCGTCGGGATGCTCTTTCTGGCCGCCTGTCTCAGGTAGTCGATAGCTTTGTTACTGGCGATTCGACAGATCCAGGCTTTCTCTGCTTCTCCGTCAAAATCCTCCATGTGTGCGTAAGCTGACAGGAACGTCTCCTGTGCCAAATCTTCCGCCACAAAATAATCACCGGTGTGTTTCAAGCAGATGGAAAAAACCAGATTCTGATACTGATTTACAAGTCTTATAAAGTTTTCTCTTGAATTGATTTTTCCCGCCTCCTTTCTGCTTTCACTAGATATAACGTAACACATCCCAAAAAATCTTCAAACTTTCTCAAAAAAATTTTTCAAATGAAAAAGCTACAGAAGTCTTAACCTCCTGTAGCCTTATGTATTCCATCATTTTATTTCAAATATGTCCACTTTAGATCTCGTAATCCAAGCACACTCTGCTGGCAGTAAATGGTCTTACCTTGCCATCTGCAACTGCCACATGGGCGGGATGTACTGCATACCCTTTCAAGGCTGCCTCATCTTCAAAAGTAGAGTCCAGCATCAAGTCTGCGTTAGAAGAAGATAAGCCATTGATATTTACCTGAATATCAACAAGCCCCGGGATTTGTCCCTTGAGTCCTTCCAGACCGGACTTAATATCTGCTTTGATTTGTTCCATTTGGGCGCCTGAATACTCATCTTTCAGAGTCCATAGAATCACGTGCTTTACCATATCTCATTCCTCCTTTTTATCTTATCTCCAGGTTATTTTCCCATTAAATAACCATATAGTTCATCCATAGTATCCACCATCTTTTTCACGCCAGCCTGTACCATATCTTCTTCGATACCGTATCCCCATCTGACACCGATGGTAGGTAGGCCCACTTTGTTGGCACCTTCTACATCATAGATGGTATCTCCTATCATGACGATGCTATCCTTTTCCGGAATCTGGTCCATGAGATAGCGAAGTACATCTTCCTTCGTCTCTCTTTCATGACCCATGGTTGCCCCGGCGATTTCATCAAAATACTTATCCAATCCAAACTTAGCGATAATCTCTTTGGACAGCTTCTCCGGCTTCGAAGTAGCCACATACATATGAAAACCTGCATCCACACACTTTTGAAGCAGCTCCTCTATTCCGGGATAAGGCTCATTTTCCCACATACCGGTTTCATGATACCGCTCTCTGTAAAGGCGAATTGCTTCGTCATTCTTTTCCCCGGCCAGGCCAAATTTGCCAAAAGAAACCACCAAAGGCGGTCCCACAAAATAGCGCATCTTTTCCCAGGCATCGTGCTCTATGCCAAGTTTATCCAGAGCATAGGCTGCAGACTTCATAATGCCCGGGCCGGAATCTGTCAAAGTGCCATCCAGGTCCCAAAAAAGTGTTTTGTATTTCATCTTATCTTTCCATTCTATCTTTTATTTGTCACTAGTATATTCTAACGCAATCGGCGCCGGAGAAATAGACTCTATATAATGAAGAATCCGTTCTTTCTCTGCCCCGTCTGCCATGACCGTTGCACATCCGGACTGCATACCCGGAAGGATTTCCAACCGAATATCCTCTACTTGAATCGTATCATCTTCTGCGCTATGCAAGTCAGCCCCTAGGTCCTTCTCTCCACTCACATGAAGCTTCACCAGCATGGTTTCCAAAGATTTATCATTGAACCAGAAATTACCAAGGCTATACACGATAGGCTTTCCATTATAGAGTTCTACACCCTGAATGCAATGGGAATGAGCGCCGATAACCGCATCTGCTCCTGCATCAATGTATTGCTTTGCACCTACCGTCTGGGCCTCCTCCAGTTTCGTAGAATACTCCGTGCCCCAATGTGGAAGAGCAACGACGATGTCTGCCTTTGTGTCTGCTTCCCTGATTTCCTTTAGGAAAAGAGTGTTATCATAGCACCTTAGGATGCCAGGTTCTGTCTCTGTCGCCTGTGGTGTCATCTTATACTTTTCAGCTCTGCAGGCAGCCACATACGCAATCGTCACACCATCTGCCTCCAAATACACCGGAGACATAGCTTCCGTCAAGTCATGTCCTGCGCCTACATAGGGGATTCCAGCCCCATCCAAGGTATCCAATGTATCCAGAAAAGCATCCTTCCCAAAATCATAAATATGGTTATTAGCAAGTCCCGCTACGTCTACGCCCATTTCCTGTAACATGCCGACATGCTCCGGATTCGCTCTAAAGGTGTACATCTTATTGGGCAAGGGATTTCCACGCAGGCTATAGCAGAACTCATTATTTATCCACATTAAGTCTGCTTGATTCATCTCTTCGATATATCTGGCATCTATCACGTTAGATAATACAGACCCTTGTGCAAAATAATTCTGCATCACCGCACTATTATCATCAAAACTGATATCTCCGGCAAAAGCCAGTGTAATATCGAATTTAGTATCCTGCAGAGTCTCTGTTTCTACGCTTTCACTACTGGCATACTCAGCGGTAGTCTCCGCTACCGTCTCTACCGCCATTGGCGGCTCAACCGCTACATCTACAGCCTGTTGGCCACAACCAGTTAATACCATCATAGCAGTTGTAATAGCAAACGTTCTATACGAATTCTTAACACTCATATCAATTCCCTACTATTCAAAAGGCAGCACCTACGGTACTGCCCTATACTTTTCCTATTCATAATATCACTATCGCGAGGTGGATGCTACTTAACATACCGTTTATCATACAGGAAGGATGGGCGATCTGCCCGGACGCCATAATGGCATGAGAAACCCGGGAGCAGGTGTGCCTGCTCCTGGGTCTGTTGGGGATATATATGTTATTTCTATGATGAAGTAGCTGGCAAATATGTTAGTTTTTTGCAAAGCATCCGATTAAAGCAAAGATGCCTATGATTACCAGAATCGGTATTGCGAAAGCTACCAGGCCACTGATTACCATGCCAACCAGAATAAGAGGCAAGAAGACGATAAAAAGGAAAAACTTCAGTAGCCCCCAAGATGCCTTTAGTGCAAACCAAATTACATGTCCAAAAACATAAAACATAAGAATCGTAAATAATGTTATCATACTGCCTACCTCCTTTCCTTTTGGTAGTCACCAGCCTGTGCTTTACTGCTGATCAAGATGTTCAAAATCATTAGATTCGATGTAGCCCGGATTCTCTTCCATAATAATTGCTGCGATGATGTAAGCTAAGATACCGCTGCCACCCAGCACACAAAAGATAACCCATGCTAAACGAATTACAGTTGGATCAATGTTGAAGTATTCACCGATACCGGAACATACACCACAAAGTTTTTTATCTGTACCTTTATACAATCTTTTCATCTGTTTTCTCCTGTTTGGAATTCTTAAATTCCCCTTTGAATCCAGCGCCTTCAAATGCGCTTTTGTTATTTGATAGTCTTATTATATAGCCCTATATCCTCAAAAGACATACTTAATTACGAA
Organism: Lachnospiraceae bacterium; assembly: GCA_015056765.1. Taxonomy (GTDB): domain Bacteria; phylum Bacillota; class Clostridia; order Lachnospirales; family Lachnospiraceae; genus SIG336. The sequence continues at coordinate 24,370 of SVFQ01000006.1, read as the reverse complement.
TATTAGCGTTTCCTAATTTTCATTTTCCGCAAATTATACTATACTTATTCTTGAAGGCTATGAGAACTGTCCTGATTGCGGCTCTTCGGCGCTTTAGGACGTAGAAGGGAATATATCATGGGCAAGAAATCAACCAAAGAAGATATGAATATCTATTTCCAGACCAGACATAATGCAGGTCTGACCAGAGCAGAAGCCAGCGAGCTTCTTGGATTCATCTCCGAAAGCCGTCTGGAAAAAATTGAAACCGAAAAGACAGCCATCCAGCCTGAGGATGTTGTGGCCATGGCAAAAGCATATAAGAAGCCGGAACTTTGCAATTACTACTGCACACACGAATGTGCCATCGGTCGCGACAATGTGCCGGAAGTAAAGACTTCCGCACTATCAGAAATTGTGCTGGGCATCCTGGCTTCCATCAACGCTCTTGATAAGCAAAAGGAACGCCTCATCGAAATCACAGCAGACGGAATCGTATCCGATGATGAGCTTCACGACTTCGTCAATATTCAGGACCAGTTAGAGCACATCGGTGCCACTGTAGAAGCCTTAAAGCTTTGGGTAAGCAGCACCATCGCCGAAGGCAAAATCGATAAAGAGAAGTTAGAAAAAATCAGGGATGGTCGTTAGACCATCCCTCTTTGATTCTTATGATGAAAGTGTTATTTCTTTGCCTTTTGCACAATAGCAGACATTTTATCTAACTTGGATTCCATGTCTTCAATAAGTTTAAACTGATTTCTGGCGCGTTCTAAGTTATGCGTATCGTGGCTTACCTTAAAATAGGTATCTCCCTGTAGATAGTCTGTCAAGAAGCGCATGCCACACTCGTAGGTCATCTGTATACAGGAGAAGGGCAAAAGTTCAATCTCACGTTCTGTCAATGCATCTCCTGCTGCTTCCAAGAAGCCTTCCGTATAAGCCCCAAACATCTCAAGACTAAAGGTAACCTTGGATAAGTCCGTCTCATCCTCCACTGCGGTGTTACTACCGAAACGATTGCTATCGCCAAAGTCATAGAGGACGGAGCCCGGCATAATGGTGTCTAAATCTACAATGCATACGCTATCTCCGGTCTCCGGATCCATCAGGATATTATTCAGCTTGGTATCATTGTGTGTGACGCGCAGCGGAATCGTATCACTGCCCAATTCCCGGATAACGGTATCACAATACTTTTCTCTTGCCAACACAAAGTCGATAGCATCTTTTGCAGACGCCACACGGCCCACAGCATCTTCCTCTACAGCTTTTTTGAAAGTCTCAAAACGCTTTCTGGTATTATGAAAATCCGGAATAATCTCCACAAGCTGAGAAGCATCAAAACCGGATAGTTGCTTTTGGAAGTGTCCAAATGCTTTTCCTGCATTTCTGGATACCACAGCTGTTGCTGCGCTCTGATATGTCACCGTATTTTCTATGAACTTGTACATTCTCCAGCAATTCCCGTCAGCGTCTTTGTAAAAGGAAGCATCGTCTTTTGTTGGGAGGATACGGAGGGTTTCCCGATCCGGGTCACCCCCCTCTTTTACAATTTGCTTTCTCAGAAAATCTGTCACCAGGCTGATATTGTGCATCAATCCCACAGGTTCGAAAATTGCGGTGTTGATTCGTTGCAAGATATAGCGAATGGGAGGTTCGCTTTCTCGTCTGAAGTATACGGCATAGGTATCATTGATGTGTCCACACCCGTAGCTTTCACCGTATATGAATTCGCCATCTAACTGAAACTGTTCTACAATGGCTGCTATTTCTTCGTTGTTCATATCCTTATCCTATTTTCCGGACTGATAAGCATCAAGCTGGCTCTGTACTTCCTGCAGATACTTCTCCATGCCGGCATCCTTTAATTCCTGAGCAATCTTATCATGTACGTCGTCATAAGCTACATAGCCGCAGATTACAGGCATGATTTCCTTATTCCAGATTTCGCCGATAGCAGTCTGCTCATTCTTTACATTGCTGTTATCGAAGTGGAATGCGATGATGTCAGATACTTTTGCACCATCATCCCATTTCTCATAGGTATCGATGAATTCCTGTGGTACTTCGGAAGTAAACTTCTGGAAGTTTTTGTTACGGAACATCCACTCATAGAAGTAACCTTCAAATGCAGGATCCTTTAATTCGATTCTGTCACCATTCATGGTGTAGTTTTCACCTTCCGGTCCATAAAGAGCAAACATGTAGTTTTCTTCGCTGGAGTAAATCCAGTTCAGGAACTTCATAGCTCCTACAGGGTTTGCTGCGGAGTATGGCATGCAAAGTACTTCACCACCACAAGCGATGATGTATTTGTCCTGTTCAGGTGCAAGCAGATAGCTCTTTAATACTGCATCAGGTGCATTGGCACGTACAGAAGAAATGATTTCGTTTTCTTTACCGATAGAAGCTTCTACCCAAAGATAAGTGCCCTGTTGCATACGGCTATCACGCTCGTTGTAGTTGGTGGTCAGTTCATCTCTGTAGATGCCTTTTTCATACATTTCATGGTTGAAATTAGCGATTTTCTTAAAGGTTTCTGTTTCGAAGTAGTCATATACTTTCTTGCTGTTCTCGCCGTATACCACTTCATCGCCGGCACCACACCAGTTCAGTGGCTCATCCTGGAAGTATCTGGTAAGAGGTTTGTAAACGATATCTGCAGGGCCGGAAAGTTCCGGGTGTGCTTCTTTTACTTTTTCTGCAAAAGTAGCCAAATCTTCTGCTGTCTTAATCTCGCTCATACCTACGTCTTCCAGTAAATCCTGTCTTACGCAAACAAGCTGGAACATGGCAGAACTTGGAGCATATGCGGATGGAATACCGTACTGTACGCCATCTACCACACCACCTGCTAACTGAGAATCAGGATATACCTTCTTTAAGTCCTGACCATACTGATTCAGAAGTTCATCCAAAGGCTGGCACTGTTTTTTATTGACGAAGGTACCCAGATCTGCCAAACCATCCCAGTACAAATCGATTTTCTCACCGGCAGAAAGCATGATATCTTTCTGTTCCCAGTACTGATCCCATCCTTTGTAAACCAGTTCTACTTCTTCACCGATTTCTTCTTTTAACTTAGGATTCAGTTCATTCTGGATGAAATTCGCCATGGCATCTGTCTCCTCCCCAGGATACAGAATGCGAACCTTTCCACTGTCAGCCGGGAATCCACCCTCTGCTGTAGCAGCTGTCTTTGCGGATCCGCCACAACCAGCCAAAAGCATGGAAGCGGACAGAAGTCCTATGACTGCTTTACTCATTTTGTTTTTCATAAAAACCCTCCTTACTAAATAAATACCTTCTTTATTCTTTTACGGCGCCTGTCATAATACCATCCACGAAATACTTCTGAATGAATGGATATAGGAAAATGATAGGGCCGATAGTAACGATTGTGACTGCCATCTTTACCGTCTCCGTCGGTAGCTGAATGGCTGCCGCAGCGCCTGCCGGCACACGTCCTGAGCTGATAGCGTTTACATTGGAAAGAATGTTATATAAGTAGTATTGAAGCGGGAAATAATCCCTGTCATCAATGAACATCAATGCATTCCACCAATCATTCCAGTAGCCAAGTGCAAACATCATACCTACCGTCATCATACCGGTCTTGGTCAGCGGCACTGCAATGGTGGACCAGATTTTAAAGTAGCTGGCGCCATCGATTCTAGCCGACTCATAAAGCGAAATCGGTATCTGTGAGAAATACGTTCTCAAAAGGAACATATTAAATACGCTGACAAGCTGCGGTACGATTAGGGCTCTAAAGTTGTTTGAAAAGCCATACCAGTTCACGCATACGTAGTACCAAGGAATCAGACCTGCGGAAAAGATGATGGTGAAATTACAAATGTAGGAAATCACATTTCTATACTTTAAGGTCTTAATGGAAAGTGCAAATGCGCACATACTGGTAATCAGCATAGCCAGCAGGGTTCCCACTACCGTAATGTAGAAGGTCACGCCATAAGCCCGCAAGATACGCTTGCCACTGTGTACGAAAAGATACAGGTACGTATTTGTGGTGAAGTTTCTTGGGAATATAGAATACCCCCGCTGTACCACTGCGGTATTATCGGAAAAGGATACCGAGAACACCATCAGTAACGGGATAAAGCACATCAGCGCAATGAGACTTACAAATACATAAGCAAAAATCTTGACTGCTTTGTCCCCTTTGGATGTTTTTACTTTCAATGCTTTTTGTTTCTCTGCCATTAGAACAATCCCTCCCCTTCATTGACCTTTTTCGCCAAGTGATTAGAGATTGTAATGAGAATAAGTCCCATTACAGACTGGAACAAACCTATGGCTGTGGTATAGGAGAATCCCAGGGTCCTCATGGCTGAATATACATAGGTGTCGATAACTGCCACTTCGTCATAGAGCAGTGCGTTATTGCCCACAATACCGTAGATCATACCGAAGTCACCGAAGAAAATACGTCCGATGCTCATCAGTACCAGAATGACTACTGTAGGTTTCAAAAGTGGCAATGTGATATAAATAATCTGTTTGAATCGGTTTGCTCCATCCACTTCTGCTGCCTCATACAAGGACTGGTCGAAGCTGGTCATGGCTGCCATATAGATGATGGAGTTATAACCGCACCATTTCCACACATCTGCAAAGATAATGATGGGCTTCCAGTACTTCGGCTCTGCGTACCATCTGATGGTTTCGTTTCCTGCTGCCGCAATCCACTGGTTGATAATACCGGTGCTGGTGGAAAAGAACGCATAGATGATAGCTCCTACTACAACCCAGGATAAGAAGTACGGGAAGAACATGATGCTTTGGGAAATCTTCTTGTAAATCTTATGTTGAATATCATTGAAGCAAATGGCGATGGTGATAGGAATCGTGGTACCAAAAATCAACCCCCAAAAGTTGATGATCAAAGTATTGGCGATAACCTTGGGCCCCATGCCGGTGCCCCTAAAGAAATACTTAAAGTTCTGTAATCCTACAAAGGGGCTTCCGAAGATACCATCCATCAGGTTGTAATCTGTAAATGCCATCCACAATCCGCCGTAGGGGATGTAGCAAAACATCACCAGGTAGACGATTGCAGGTAGGCACATGAGGTAAAGCTGCCAATTTTTTCTTAGCTCTTTTTTCATGATCTGCCCCCTTTCTGTCTACACAACTCCAGCACTTCTTCTTGGTAAGCCAAATCCCAATCTGTAATATAGATGGGCTTATGATAATCTTTTTCTAATTCCTCCGGGAAATACACCATCCCCGTATCTGCCAGCTTACCGCCTCGTTTCAGGTAAGCTACCACCTTTTTCTGTAAGGATGACTTCTGTGGCACTTCATCTATCGACAGGTCTTCGTCCCCAAATAATTCGATGTAGGTACTCTCTCCATTCCAGCCACCGGAATAATTAAAGAACTGTCTCTGTACCTGAACGATTCGGCTGTCTTCCTCCAAGAAAAGACAAAGTCTGCCGTCATATAACCAACTGGAGGACCAAAATCCCTTAAACGGTAAGTCCGAAAAATACTTTGTAAAGAAATCCCATGCAAGTTTCATGGATATTCTGACTCTCTCCGGCGTATATCCTTCTCCTGCCGGAATATGAAACCCTATCATCCAATCCCCTTTTCTTAAGATTTCCGTATAAGCATCCTTGGAAATTCGAATCTTTTCCCTGGTGACAATGCCACAAGGACTGATTCGATTTCCATGGACTTCATCCCCGATTTCAGCCAACGCTGTCTCAAAGATTGGTTTTCTTTTATAGGTGTATCTGCCAAAGCACTTTCCATCTTTCTTGGAAAGCTCCAGCGAATCCATGTCCTCGCAGGTAATTTCCTTTGGATCGATGAGCTGTCCGTATGCATCGATTTTCAGGCCATCCTCTGCGATGCCGATGACTTCCCCTTTATCCTTCTTACTTCTATAGAAACGATACGGATCATCAAAGCCGCATGGGCAGAATAAAAATCTGTCAAACAAATAAATGGATAAGGAATAAAAATTCACTTTCCAAGGCAGGTCATCTACTAAGAGACTTCCTGTCTTCTGATACTTTTCCATCTGACCATCTAACATACGGTATGGAATTTTCTCATACACCTCTTCCGGAATCTGTCTGTGAATCATATCCAGTCTGGCAAACTCAATGCAGGACAGACACATGTATAGATTGATTGCATCTCCGATATCCGGCAAAGCCTTACAGTTAAAGCTTACATCCCCTTCAAACCAATACTCATACCTTCTGATTTCACACTGAGTCCATACCAAAAAGCTAATGTATTCACACAGTGTCTTGTTTTCGTGGATTCTATCCACAATTTGTAAAAGCCCCTCTAACTCCTGCTCTGATAATTCGTAGCGAGACAAATACCCTTTTAATTCCTCTCTTGTCACAACGTGTCCGCTGCCATCCCATTTCTCATAGGCGTCTTGGAACTTTGCAGGTATGTTCTCAGGCCTTAGTTGCTCTATTATGTTTTGATATCCTGTTTTTTCCATATCTACCCCATCTTTATGTCAGGATTTCTTCTGTCGTTTATTTAGGAACGTAACTCCTGTAAATCAATCACCCTGTGTTCTACTCTAGCTTTTTCTGCTGCGATTGCCATCACGTGACTTTCAATGGACTTATCGATTGCAGATAGATTTTCCACGTCATCGCCATCCAGTAAATCCAAGAACTGCTCCATTAGTCCGGAGTCCCCGCCACCATGGAAGCCTTCTCTCAAATCAGGCTGGTACTTTTTCACATAAGGTGCTGTCTGCCAATTGGAAGCAAATCGAATCACCTCGATTTCGTTCAGACCATCATCCCCTCGAATCTCACCGTTCTCGCACATAATCTTGATGGTACGACACATACGATTGGTAAATCCGCTTAAATTAAAGGTAGCATGCACGCCATTTTCAAATTCAAATACCGCCACCTGATGATCGCATACATTATTGTCGCAATGGAATACGCACCTTCCATAAGGGCCTTCTTCGATGGCTTTCATCAGCCCTGCCTGGCTCTGGTCCACAGAAAGTACCGTAGCCGGCCAGTCACCGGCGATTGGAAGGTAGGCTTTTCTGGCATCAAATCTGCAATCTTTCGCTTTGCAGTTCACACATCTGTCTGCACTACCTTCCGGCGCATTTTCCGCTTTAAAATAAGTTAAATCCCCGAAAGAAGACACAGACTTTGCTTTGCTTCCTACAATCCAGGTGAGTAAATCCATATCATGGCAAGACTTCTGCATAATTAAGGAACTTGCGATGTCGCTGTTTCTCCAGTTACCCCTTACAAAGGAGTGGGCAATGTGGAAATTCCCGATATTCTCGTTATGCTGAATATCGATGACCTTTCCCAGTTCTCCGGAATCTACCAGTTTCTTAATGGAAGCCCAGAAGCCGGTGTAACGAAGCACGTGGCACACCATAATGCGGCATCCATTTTCCATAGCCAGATTTCGGATGTCCAGGCACTCCTGCAAATCCGGTGAAATCGGCTTTTCTAATAAGATGTCATAGCCCAGCTGTAAGGCACCCATGGTATGTTCATAATGCTGTCTGTCCATGGTGGCGATGATCACGGCATCACAGACCTTACCTAATTTATAGAATTCTGCAGGATCTGAGAATACATGTGCATCATCCAGCCCATATTTTTCTTTTGCTTCTTGCATTCTCTTTGAATCCGGCTCTACGAGATAGCGAATCTCCGCTCTCTTATGTGTAAAAGCATAATCTGCGTATATTCTGCCTCTCTGACCGGCGCCAATGAGTGCAAGCTTTGTCAATTCTTTGTTTCCCATATCAGTCCCAATTGTTACCTTCTTTGTTACCTTGGTTTTTCTCTTGTTAACTTCATTATAGTTTGCCTGCTTTTGTGTGTAAATACCTTGCCCTTGCACTATCTGTCGGTTTATTTGCACAATCTGGAGAGTTCTATTATCCGTTGACAGTTTCCTATAGAAATCCTATAATGCAAGATAAGATTACTTTGTTTACTAAACAGGTCTCTTGTTAACTATTTCACAGGCGAGGTAAAAAATGAGCAATATTAGAGATGTAGCGAAAGCTGCAGGTGTATCCACCGCCACAGTCTCCAGGGTGATCAATCACGATACCCAGGGACGTATGACCGAAGAAACAAAGGCTAGAGTATGGGCTGCTATCGCGGATTTAAACTACAAAGCTCCCGCAGGCAGCGTGAAAAAGAAAACCAGCAGTAAAAATGACACCCCCCTTTGTATAGGATGTGTCATCAGTACCGATAAGGATAAATACAGCGATCCTTATTATTTAAGTATTCTTTCTGCCATCGAGGAACATGCCAGAAAGAACGGATGCAGCATTCCCTTTGTAGTCACCTCAAAAGAACTGGAGGACTCCGGCTACCGTGCCCCTGCATCTGCAGAACATTTAGACGGTATCATTCTCATGAACACCCTAAGCGAAACTGTCTATGCCAGTCTCAAAGAACACGTACCCACCATCGTAGGCATCGATACCGCTCACACCGACATCGACAACATCATCTATGACCACTATGCTGCGGCGAGTCTGGCTGTAGATACCCTTGTAGCCAAGGGATACAAAAGAATCGGCTTTATCGGTTCTTCTCCCATCGGCTCGAAGTTCGAAGAAGGGAAGCGTTATCGTGGATATTTCAGTGCCATGCATTCTCACGGACTGCATGTTGAAGAAAAAGATACGATAGATTGTCATTGGCAGGAAAAACTCTGCGTAGACGCCGTAAAGAAACTACATAAGCAAAACGCGTTACCGGAAGCCTTTGTCGTAGCCAGCGATTTGATGGCTATGGCAGTGCTACGTGCCCTGTATGATTTGCATGTAAAGGTACCGGAGGAAGTGGCAGTCATGGGGATCTCCGATATCGAGATGTCCAGATTCTCCAATCCACCTTTGACCACCATCCACATTCCTACCACCCAGATGGGTATCCTTGCTTTCGATACTTTAAAGCAGCGTATGGAAGGATATGACATGTTACCTCGAACTATATTTTTACCGCTTCATGTGGTGCAACGAGCTTCTATCTGATATACGTACTTACTTTTTGTTTACCCTATGCTATGCAGAAAGGAGAAACCATGGCTTATATAGCGACGCCTTTATCTACCGATATCGTCATTTCTAATGTGGTCACCATCCACTATTTTTCCTATGCCAGCAATTTCTCCTTTCCGGGGGAGACTCACGACTTCTGGGAGTTTGTCTACGTAGACCACGGGGAAATTCAGATATGCAGTGACGGCGTATGGTCGACATTAAGCAAGGGACAGATTCATTTTCACAAGCCAAACGAATTCCATGCCCTGAAGGCAACCGGCGAAAAAGCCCCCAATCTGGTGGTGGTGGCCTTTATCTGTAAATCCAAAGCCATGAAGTTCTTCGAAGGAAAGACCCTTCCCGTTTCCGACGTGGACTGTTCCTTTCTGCGATCTATCATCGCGGAATCCAGAGAATACTTTGCAAATCCTTTAAACGATCCCTCTACCGAGCAGATGATTCCTGCCAAGCATGCTTCCTTTGGCTGCGCCCAGTTCATCCGCTCCTCCTTAGAGTGCCTCATGATTCAGTTGATCCGAGAAGCCACGAAGGAGACTTTTTCCCAGTCTTATGTGTTGGGGATGACCAACCACGAAAATGACGACGCTTTGCTACTGCAAAAGCTGGACCGCTATTTCGAAGCAAATATCGCCAGAACCCTTTCCATCAAAATGATTTGCAAAGACAATTTCGTAGGTTACTCCAGATTAAAAACCCTGTACCAAAAATATCATCACTGTAGTCTCATGGAATACTTTGCTATGCTGAAAATCCAGACGGCGCAGCAGATGATTCGAGACAGACATTTGAATATTTCAGAGATTTCAGATGCCCTTGGCTACTCTTCTGTTGGGTACTTTTCCAGGCAATTCAAAAAGAAATGTGGCATGAGTCCATCAGAGTATGCATCTACCATTCTGGCCATGTCAGAAAAAACCGTTCCCTCAACTTTTGAATACCCTCTTTTTGTGGTAGGATAGAGATTGAGGGCGTAAACATGAAGGAAGATACCAAATCTTATCTGAAACATAAAATCAAACACAACAGTGAGCGTGCGCGTTCCGTGCTGGCCTGGACCATTGGTGCTATTTTTATCGGCACAGTAGTAGGTCTTTTTTCTACTGCATTTGGCATCACCATGCGCTACGCCATTCAAACCAGAGAGAGTCACCCGTGGCTCATCTATTTCCTGCCGGTAGGTGCAGTTCTCATTACCTTCCTATACAAAACCATTTTGAAACAAAAAGACAGCGGCACCAATACCGTCATCGCCGCCATTCAGTCTGATACTAAACTGCCTTTCCGTTTAGCTCCCCTTATCTTTGTGGCAACCTGTCTGACACACCTCATCGGTGGATCTGCAGGACGAGAAGGAGCCGCTCTGCAGATGGGTGGTGCTATCGGTAACGGTGTAGGTCGCGCTTTACATCTGAATCAAACCAATAAAAAGACCATGATTATGTGTGGCATGAGCGCTGCCTTTTCTGCGCTTTTTGGTACTCCTATGGCGGCTGCCATCTTTTCCATGGAAGTCATCTCCGTAGGGATCATGCATTATGCAGCACTGGTTCCATGTGTCATCTCTTCCCTGGTAGCCAGATATATTGCCAGCTACTTTGGGCTTCATGCAGAGGAATACCTCATCGATGTGATTCCAAAGTTTTCTTTAAAAAACGCCCTGCTTATCAGTATTTTTGCCATTCTTTGCGGACTGGCTTCTATTCTGTTTTGCACCATGCTGCATCATTATGAAGGCTTCTTAAGTCGTAAGGTGCAGAACCCATACATCAAGGCTATCGTAGGCGGTACCAGCGTTTTAGTGCTGACCCTTATCGTAGGTTCCCAGACCTACAACAGTACCGGTTCTGCTGTGATTGCATCTTGCTTTACCGGCGCTTCCATTAGTCTTGGTGCCTTTTTACTGAAAATGATATTTACCACCCTGACCCTTTCCTGCGGATACAAGGGCGGCGAGATTGTGCCCACGCTCTTCATCGGTGCCACCTTCGGTGCTGCCGTAGGTGGACTCATCGGCTTCTCTCCGGCTCTTATGGCTGCGGTAGGTATGGGTGCCTTATTCTGTGGTGTAACCAACTGTCCTATCTCCAGCTTGCTGATTTGCTTCGAGCTCTTCGGCTACGATGCCATGCCATATTTCCTATTGGCCATCGCCTTCAGCTATTGGGTATCCGGTTACTCCGGACTTTATAAAAGTCAAAAAATCGTATACAGCAAATATAAGAGCAATTACATCGATAAAAACGTGCTTTAAGTAGACTACACTGTCATACTTCTATGGGGGGATTTCTATGAAACTACACGAACTATTAGCCTTTGAGGATATCGTCATCCAATGTCACGACAATCCGGACGCAGATGCGCTGGCTTCCGGCTTTGCTTTGTATTGGTACTTTTATAAAAATGGCAAAAAGGCTCAATTCATCTATCGTGGCCAAAATCAAATCCGAAAAAGTAATCTGATGATTATGTTAGAAAAGCTCCATATCCCGGTAGAGTATGCGCCGGACTTTGATAGGGAGCCGGACCTGCTGGTCACTGTAGATTGTCAGTATGGGCAGCGCAATGTCACCATGACGCCGGCCAAGACCATCGCCGTCATCGACCATCATCAGCAAACCGTAGAGATACCTGCCCTGTCCGAAATCCGTAGTAGTGTAGGTAGTTGCTCCACGATTCTGTGGGATATGATTCGCGCAGAAGGTCTATCCACCAAGGATCAACTTTTCCTATCTACAGCCCTTTATTATGGCTTATATACAGACACCAATAAGCTTTCCGAGGTATCTCACCCTCTGGACCGAGACATGCTGGATGCTCTTACCATCAATCGTAGTATCATCACGGAAATGGGTAATTCCAACATCACCTTGAAGGAGCTTTTGATTACGGGACGCGCCATCCTATCCAATGAATACTTCCCGAATCATCACTACATGATAATCGAAGCAGACCCTTGCGATCCTAATATCCTGGGTGTCATCAGTGACTTTGCTCTGGAAACAGCTGCCGTAGACGTATGTCTCGCCTACTACGTATCCTGTGTGGAAGTGAAGTTTTCGGTTCGATCCTGTATCAAAGAGGTACACGCCAACGAGTTAGCCGCCTTTTTATCCGAGGGATTCGGCGGTGGTGGTGGCCACATCTACAAAGCCGGTGGCTCCATCAGACCTGAGAAATTAGACATACCGGAAGGCTCCACTGTCTGCTCCGTAGCCCATGACTTGCTACACCAGCGCATGTCCGCCTACTTTGACAGATACGAAATCATCTACGCCAAAGACACCCTTCTGGATTTGTCCGATATGGGGCATTACAAAAAACATCCGCAGGAAATCGGTGCCGTACATCTCACCGACATATTCCCGGAGGGAACCATCGTACTGATTCGTACCCTGGAAGGAGATGTGAATGTCACCATCAAAGACGAACACTATCTTATGATTGGTGTGGAAGGTGAAATCTATCCCATCAAAAGTGAAAAGTTTAGGCGTAGCTATGATTACATAAAGGACGGTCTAAATAAGGAGTTCGAATACTCCCCTACCATTAAAAATGCCACCACTGGCGAAGTACGTTCCGTTCTGGACAGCGCCATAACCGTCATCAGCAAAGACACCTCCGGCATCTATGCCAAACCGTTAGACCATAGTGTAAAGGTCTTCACAGCCTGGGATGAAGAAAAATACTATACCGGAAATGTGGGAGATTATATCGCCGTCAGAGAGGATGATCCGCACGATATCTATGTCATCAAAGGCAGACTATTTGACCAGCTATATGACCCCATCTCTCAGTAATTCTTAGCACACAAAAAGGCGCCAATATCGGCGCCTTTCTTGTATCTTTCTGTAAAACTTATTCAATTCCGTACATGGCTTTTTCTTCCGGACTCATTTCCGTTCCATGCAGTATATCTTTTGCTTTTTGTATCAAATCTTCTACTGTGTAATGCTTATAATATCCTATTTCATTTCCTTCTTCTCCACCTTTGCTGTAGATGTAGAAGCGATCACTACCGGCATGGTAGCCCAGGCACTGATACACAATAGATTCTGTAATCCAGGTTTCTGTATCTACGATGCTGAGAATCGTATCCAACTGAAGATATAATGTGTGCTTCTCATCATCCCATGTAAAGATAGGATCACGATATTTTGTGCCACCACTGATCATGATATCTGTTTTGCCGATAAACTCTTTTGTATCTGCATCATATCTACTGAGGGTACCATCTGCAAAAACCACAAAGAAAAGCTTTTGACCATCCGGCATGGTGTGATATTCGTAGTATAAAGGCTCACTGGCACCACGTAAATTCAGTGATTCGTAAAACTCTTTTTCTTCTGCTGCCTCTTCCAGCTTCTTTTCTTCTTCCGCCTTTAACGCATCTTGCTCCTCATAGGTACGTTCTCTGTTCTCTATATGATAGTCTTTTAAATCTACAGTTACCTCGATACTATCCGCCTTAGTAGATAGGTAAAGCTTATCCTCTTTGATTTCCATAAGCTCATACTGATAGCTTTTATCTTCGGCGGTACCTAAAGGAATCTGCTGTAGGAGTTTTCCTTCTTTCACATCAAAGAGACTAATCGTGGCTCCCTTCTCTTCATCTGTCAAAATCACCAGATAATCATCATTCATGAGGTAATTGGTGAAAAGAACGCTTCCCTGTAGTTTCAGCCCATCTCCCATAGCGGTATAATCCTTATCATACACACCGGATCTGTAACAAAAGATGTTATTGCCATCATCTTGTTGGGCATAGAGACCATGATTCACTTCTCCGGCAATGACAGAATCCGTCATGATTTTTTGCAAACCGATTGCATCTTTTTCCCATCCGGATAGGGGGCTTCCGACTCTTCCGCTCCAAGTCAAAACACTGGGAGAACCGGTTCCATTAGGATCGCTTACGTTTATAATCGCATCCCCTACATCATAGCTATGTAAAAGTGAACCTGTGGCTATATCATACATGGCATAGATGTTACCGGAATAGTAGGATATAGCGTCCACTGCAGGCATCCTCATGAAATCAGTATTCACAGCAACTGCTGTTCCCACATAGGTCTGATTCCAAATTTCCTGCAACGTATTGCCATCATAACAGATGATAGGTGTTTCGGTGCTTGCCAGGATAACTGATGTGCCCAGTGCTGAAGAGCTTTCCAACCCGGGTGATACAAAAGAAGCTACCAAATGCTCATCATCTGCCCAGCAAAAACGAAACATGTTGTCCTCAAGCAGGATTTCATTTCGCTCTCCACTCTCCAAATCCATTACGCCCAGTGCATAGGTATCCTCTAGCGTAGAACCACGACGATACGCTATCTTTTTCGCGTTTGGTGATAGGGTAACGCGCATAAGCAAATCGTCATCCTCCTCCGGTAGCTCCACTGCACAGGATTTCACAACCTGGCCGGTAGCCACATCCAAAAAGAGTACCTTTTCCGAATCATATAGAAGGACATTTTTATCATCCGCTGTAGGAATGATATCTGTTTTCAAATAATTATCGTTTTCGTATTCCCAGAGTTTCTCCCCGTTATGGGAATCATATGCAGTCGCCACTTCGCCCTGCATTACCAAAAAGGCATCCGGTCCGATAAAATCTGCTGTATCCAGATCCTCCACATTTTCCAGTTTCGTAATCTGTTCGCAAGTATCCGTATCCCATACGATGATGTTTTTTACTCGGTCGATACCCAGCAGCCTTTTTCCATCCTCAGATACATGAAAGGTTCTGACATGGTCCGGCATGGAATAATTCCAAATAGGATTGATATCAGATCCTGACTGAGGACAATACGCCAGTGTAGCATCCGAAATGGCACGGATGGCTTCCGTGGTAACAGGTTTCTCATCTGTCTCATCCTTCGGTAGCGCTTCTAGTGCCAAATACAGCGCCGTGATACGTTGCTGCTTCTCCATCTGATTTCGAGACGCATTCGCCAAGTATTTAGACTGATTATAAAGTGCCTGCAGATAGTTTTTGTGGATCTGCATGTTGCTATAGACCATGTAAGCGCCAAAGCCAAGGGCAAGGGCCATCACCATGGCAAATACAGCGGTCAGTCTCTGCATCTTATACTGACGCTGTCTGTTCATCAGTTCGTCATAGGAGCAGCCAATCAGCGTCGCTGCAAGTCTAGGCAATTCTTCTCTCTTTGCTTTTCTCTCCGGCAGCCTCCAATCGCAAGACAAAGGTTCCAGCGGTAATCTGACTACCTGCTCATTGCCATCCTCATCTGTGATGGTTTTCTCTTCGCTGAGGAGAATCTCCGGAATCACATCCTGCGGCTCACCATCAGCTAATACTGTGAGAATCTGATTCATGGAATGGTTCTGTAAAAAGAACTGAATCTCACGTTCTACCCAAATAGACTTTCTGGTATTTGTAGAACAGATGACGATAAGATAATCTGCATGCTCTAATGCGTAGCTGATATCATCGCTCAAGTTGGACGTAATCGGCAATTCGTCCTTATCGCGAAAGACTCTTTCGATTCTCTTCTTCCCTGTTTTCTTCTGCAGCTTTCGCGGAATCTTATAATGCTCTAAGCTTCTCTGGATGGTGGCTGCCACCTTATTATCCAGGTCCGCATGCTTATAAGATATAAATGCGTTGTAGTGCTTAATCATATGTTACCCCCGTAGTTTCATATCATACGCTCCCAATT
The DNA here is from genome assembly GCA_015056765.1 of Lachnospiraceae bacterium. Taxonomy (GTDB): domain Bacteria; phylum Bacillota; class Clostridia; order Lachnospirales; family Lachnospiraceae; genus SIG336. The sequence goes on along the minus strand of SVFQ01000006.1, from coordinate 8,635 downwards.
ATACCATATTTCTGCCGCTTGTTCCCCAGCCGCTTGCCTTATCTCAGCCTCGCTTGTTCTGTCTCAACCACCAATACATCGGAAAAGCTAAAAGAAGAACTGAATAAATAGAAAAACGCAGGTTAAGAAGACTCTTAACCTGCGTTTCTTTATGTGAATTTTTCCATCAGATGTTCCATACTTATGTGCAACGCTTTGCTTAATCGAAGCAAAGTTTCTGCGCTGGTTTTATTAATATCACGCTGTCTTTGTTCAAACATCTGGATTTGTCGCAGTGGTACCCCTGACTCATTTGCCAGTTCTCTTTGAGACATCTGCAACAATTCTCGATATCGCTTGAGTGCCGTGCTAGGGAAACGCTCCACATATCTTTCCTTGGCTAAATCAATGAATTTGGATATATCCATCTCATGATAAGTCGGGTATAGTTTCAAAACATACTCGATGTCCATTGCCTCAAAAAGACTTGCAAAACTGGCGTCCTTGCACCATTGCAGATACGCCATAACCCATCCAGCCCAATACTCTGGACTCCTATCTATATACATCACATCATCAGGTATCTCTTTTAAGTAGCCCGTTTCCTCAAGCACCTTTCTCGCCAACTCCGGTCCTGTCAAACCAGCCACAAAGCGTGGATTTCCTATTTCAAATTGTTTTGAACAGTCCGACACAAAAAAACGTTCTACCAGTTCCTGCGGTTCAAGTCCAACTTCATTGATTCCAAAATCAAACATATGCCCCAGTATATTCTGAGCGCTTTCTACATAACTATCATCGTAAGCGTGGATCTCCATTTTTATTTCTCTCATCGTCTTCTCTTCTTAATAAGACTATATCACTACAGTGATATAGTAACAAGAGAGGCAGCTAAGATTCCTAAGATTCTCTTAGCCGTCTCTCCCTTTTTCTATAACTGTATTCTTGCTACGAACTGCAAATTCTGATCGCCACTTCTCAAAGTAGATTCACGAAGCAGTTCTTCAGATACTTGTGCTTCAGTAATCACTGTCTTGCCATCTGGATAGATGACATTGACGGGCTTATCAAAGTCGAGCATATCGTCATTGAGCAGTGCTGATACCTGTCCGGCTATGCCCTCCAGTTTCTCGACTCTGATCGCATTTTCTGCTTTATCTATAGAAGCCACTACCAGGCCCGCCTCTACGTTCTTCGGTGCATCCAGCCAGTAGAAATTGGTAGTCTGGCGAAGTGGTGCACGGAGAGATAAGTCCCATACCACTTTTCCAGGAAGTGGGGTACGGACGTACTTTGTCATGAAGTGGATAGCGTTGGCATCCGCCTTATGACTGGTCACGTCGTCATTGTCTATGAAGCCTTGTAAGTTGCTGAGCACTTCCTGCTCTTCTTCTGCATGATCGTAGAAGTGATGTCCTTTGTCTTTATGTACAAAGCCTGTGTGTGGATAGGCACCAGGATTCTCTTTCGCAAGTTTATCCAGATATAAAATGTATTCTGCTGTTACTTTATGTCTGTCATAAGCATCATCCAACATACCCCCCTGCAAGCAGATAGGTTCGTTGTACAGGTTCACCAGGCTGATGCCATTAGGATGTCCCGCGGACATATTACAAGCTGCGAAGCGGTCTGCCATACGAGGTGCGATGAGATACACACCGTCACCACCTGCAGAGTAGCCCATGATATACACACGATTAGGATCCACATTGTAAAAGAGGATCATATTCTGAATCAGTCTGTCATACAGCGGGTAGGATTCCGGATTGGCGTGAGTATCCCAAGTATCTCTGACACCACGCGGGTTTACATAGACGCCCTGCTTCACTGCCTCTGCATAGAAGACGCCCATATGCTCCCACTGCTGGTTATTTACATCCGGTGTATCGCCATAGCCGCCACCATGCAGTGCGATGAATAATGGATAGCCATTCTCATCCGGCTCACCGATGACTTTAATGCCATACTTCATGGTAGCTTCGCCAAATGTCATCTGTTGTTCTTTGATTTCCTGCAAGCGCTGTGGATTCTGTTTCTCACGTTCCACATATTCTTGCCATACTTTTTCACGCTGCTCTTTTATTGTCATTTTTCATAATCTCCCTATCATGTTGTTATGTGATACCCCTCACCCAAACAGCAACTCAAACTTCTATGACTCAGTGAGCCTATAGAATCTGTCCACGATACCTACTTGATAGCCACTTGCTGTGAACAATGTCTCATCTCCTACATGCAATCTTACGTGTGGGTAGTTGCTTCGTTCCGCTTGTGTCATATCTGATAAATATGCATCATCGTCCTTCTGTAGAACCACACTATTAGCACCAGCGCTGGCATCGGATTCCACCTTCAGTTCTGCCAACACTTTTTGTAACAGTGCATCATCCATCTTTGCTTCATCCGTGACGATGAATTGCAGCGGAATAGAGAAAGATTTGCCCATGCGATACAGTTCCAGGAGTTCACCCAGCACATGTTCGGTAGGCTCCTTGCCGGGATCTACATAGATGCTCAACTGGGCAACTTTTAGTTTCAGTATCTGTGCTTCCGTCAGTTCCTGTACATCTTCTTTGCAAGTCACATGACAGATGGTTTCTTTTCCTGCTTCCACTACAAAGTAAATATTCTTACCTTTGATATTGCCTGACAGCATGCGGTTGCATGTGGTGATACGATACTGTCCCGGCCAGAGCTGCAATGTCAACTTTCTACCTGACTTGAGACTGCTATTCTCACCCTTTTCGCCAGTTGGTTCCTGCTGGTCGGAAAGCCCTTCGTAGGTAAAGAATTCCTCTCGATTGATAGTCAAGAACTCACCATCTGCCTGGCGATATGCCACAGTATAGTCCAGATAATATTCCGGCAGTTTCGCATCTTCATAGGAGAGCACCAATGTGCCAAAGCTGTTCTGATTCTCACGTGCAAAGACAAACTCCCCATTCTCTAAGTACTGTGCTTTGCGATAGGTCATATCCAGTCTTGCCGGGATGCCACAGGTTCTGCACAAAGCCACGATTAAAACTTCGATGGATAGCGCGCTTCCTCGTCCAAGTTCTAAGGTTCCTCTTGGGGTAGTCAGTAAAGCCGGATACTCTTCTTCATTTATCACCTGAATATGGCTTTCTACATAAGCTACGATTTCTTCTGCAGTGGCGAAAGGCACTTTCTTTCCAAAGAATGCTGCAATCTCTTGTCTCCAGGGAGAAAGATGCTCAATGAAGATACGAGGGCTAGCCACATATTCGGTAAAGAAATCCATCGGAGCACGATAGAACTCACTGGTCATGTCCTCTGCATCCTGCTTGGATTCATTATCGATGAAAAAACCTCCCTGTAAATGGCTGATATCCCCTAGCTGATTCATCCATTTTTTTTCGTACTTATAGGCTTTCACTGCATCCACCAGCACATCCAATTGCACATCTCTGCAGTCCTTCTGGGTTAGGCTGGATAGAACTCGCTCTTTTCTTCTGGTATCAAATCCTGTTCTAAGGAAAGCTTCTATCGCTTTCACATTTCCTTTGGAACAGGTCAGCGCTCTACTAATCTGCGGATACTTTTCCGCTGCCTCTATCCTCTCAGGATTCAAATAGCTTTCTATTCTTGCGTTACGAATCTTGTCTGCTTCCTGATTTTTGTCACACTGAATCTTGTCCTCTTCTTCTGTCAGGTCCACGTTGGTCATACCTGCAGAAATAGGAGCGATTAGCTCATAGGATTCTGTATCTCTTCGGAAATCTGTAGCAAGGGTCAATTCTACGCTATCCTCTGTTGCAACATCTACAATCTTCTCACAACTGCGAAGCACCTTCCCACAGATATTTGCAACAGCATCAACGGAATCTGCACCTGACTCTCCAGCCATAAATGCGTACACTCTCACGCTTCCCAGGCCTAACTTGCAGTTCGCCTCTCCGGCAGCATCTGTAAATACAGTAGCCACCGGGAACCACTCTGCACTATTGACGATTTCCAGTTGTACGGTAGCACCTGCCGCCGGCATTCCATCCGCCTGTAATACTTTGATACTCAGATTCTTTTGCACGGTATAATTGGCAGATGCATTCACATAGGTCACGGCGTCTTCTCTGCCAAAAAGGTCATCCGAAGCATCCACAAAAGGCCCAAAGCATCTGGCATGTACCAGCATGGCGCGACTTGCTGCATAAGGGAACCAGCCACAATTCAGGATAGGCTTTGGTTCACAAGCACCGGTATACACCCACTTTCCATCCATAAGGATTTCCACCCATGCATGATTGCTATCGCTATGGCTCCATCTAGGTACATACACCTGGCGACAGGCGATACCTACGCTTCGAAGTACTGTCACTAAGAAAGTAGACTCCTCGCCGCATCTGCCATAGCCACCCTTATATACTGTCATAGGGCTGGCAGTTCTCTCAGAGGTAGAATGATAAGTGGCCTGCTCATAGCACCAGGAGTTCAGGGCGTAGATTGTCGCCGGTAAGTCTCCCTCCACCACCAGGTCTTTCACTTTCTCATAAAAGAAAGGTCTGCAGTCTGTCAAATCCTCTGTATTAATTCTAGGACACAGCACATAATTTAAGAACTGCTCATCCGTCAAGCCTTTACAAAAGGCAGCATTCTGATACAGAAAAGCTCCATGTACTGCATAGCTTTTCAGCAGTTCAAAGTCATAATCTGCTATATCACTTAAAGGGAGCATGGCATAAATAGCCATGGCAAAAAGCTTCTCTTCTCCTTTTAATTCTTCTATAGAACTACAAATACGCTCTTTTTGTTTACCAAAAAGAGCGCATCTGTCCTGATACGTTTTTGTAATCTGTTCAACAAGTTCTGTCTTCACGTCTACTCCACATCAAATCGAATCACAGTTGCGATTGCATTTTCTTCTGTTTCGTCTAACTCCACCTGATAGCCTCCGGCCACCTGACTTACTTTCACTTCTTTGCCGGTATAGAGATCTACAGCACGTTTCACCTTTTTTTCCAACGGTATGATAAAGGATTTCTCTACGGTCATGCCCTCTTCTTCATACTGCTTCAGAGCATATACCACGTGTTCCTTTTCTTTCTGGGTAAAGCAGATACCATCCTGCTTATAAGGAGCACATACTCTGGTGCCATAGATACTTTCCCCATACTTCTGAAGCCATGCGCCGATGCCTTTCATGGATTCCAAGGCACCCTTTGGCAAACGGCCGTCAGGCTGAGGGCCTACGTTCAATGCCAGGTTACCACCCTTTGCCACGATATTGGTCAAAAGGGTGATGATTTCTCTTGGTGTTTTGTACTTGTCTTCATAGCCAAAGGAGAAGGAAGTACCCATGGTGATACAGCTTTCCCAAGGGATATTCAAAGGCTCTTCCGGCACGCACTGTTCCGGTGTCACATAGTTCTCATAAGGACCACCGATGGTACGATCTACACTAAGTACCCCTGGGTGTTTTTCACGAATCTTATCCATCATGTCACCTAGATGGATATCCTGGCCGCCTTCTTTACATACCCAACCTGCATCGAACCAAAGTGCATCAATTGGACCATAATTGTCCATCAACTCATTTACCTGATTGTGAGTGAAGGTCTCGAATCTCTTCCATACTTCCGGGTATTTCTCCGGGTCATAGCTTGGGCCACGCCAAGTCTTGGTGCCGCGCTCATAGCTGCTATTCCAGTAGTCCGGGCAATGCCAGTCTGCTTTGGAGAAGTATGCGGTGATACCGATACCCTCTGCTCTCATGGCATCGAAAATTTTCTTGCATACATCCGCATTCTTGTTGGTATGGAAAGGGCAATCCTCCCCTGTAATCTTATAGTCTGTATACTGGGTATCCCACATACAGAATCCATCATGATGCTTGGTGGTGAAGATGAAATATTTAAATCCTGCCTCTTTAGCAGCCTTTGCCCATTTCTCCGGCTGGAATCGAATCGGATTGAAGGTCTTATTTAAGTCAAAATACTGCTTCTTAAATTCTTCCATATCGTCAGTCCAGTCGATATCATTTCTGGACCAGTCTCCGTCCTCATCAGACAACGCCCAGGACTCTACCAGACCAAGCTGAGAGTAAGTACCCCAGTGCATCATCAGAGCAAACTTCTGGTCTCTAAACCACTCTAATTTCTTTACTACTTCCGGGTCAGTAGGCCATACATACTGGTCCTCCTGACTATAGTTATGGACACCATTTACTACTACGTCATCTTTGATTTCTTCAGCCATTTTAGTTCTCCTTCAAATCGTATGCTTCTATTACTAAGAGAGAGAAAAGAGAGTTGGACCACGCGAACCATTCTCTCGTAAACTCCTCCGGTTTGTCTTTATGGAATCCTTCATGCATGTAGCCGGTGCCGGCATCTGTAGAAAGAAGTTTTTCTACTAATGCTTTCTGTTCGTCTTTATCTGCACTGGTAAGGCCCTGCATAGAAAGGGCAATATGCCAAATATAATCCTTTGGTGTATGAGGGGAGCCGATACCACTGGCCGCTGCACCCTCATAATAGTATGGATTGTGACTACTGAGCACATCTCCTCTGGTAGCCAGATACAGTGAAGCTGTCTTTCCGATATTGGTAATCCAAGGGATAGACAAAAGGCTTGGCACATTGGCATCATCCATGCGGTTGATATTGCCTAAGCCATCCACCTCGTAAACATAGGCGGTCTCTCCATTTTCCAGAGTGATCTTGCCGTATTTATCGATGCCTTCCACAATCTGCCAACGCATCTCCACTGCCTTCTGAAGCATCTGATTATCGCCGATTTTAGATGCGATTTCCTCTACATAATTCAGTACCGTAGCAGCGAAAAGATTTGCCGGAATCAGGTACCCATACTGACAAGCATCATCGCTTGGTCTAAATCCGGACCAAATCATACCGGTATAGGCTACCGGAGAGCCTTTGCCTTCATTTGGCAGTGTATCGGATGGTGGGCAGTTATCTCTTTCAAAGAAATAGGAAGACCGCTCTTCGTGATGCTGTTCGATGGTCATAATCTGCAGAATGCTACGCAATGCACTAAGGATATCCTCATCGATAATATCCCAATCACCTGTAATTTGAATGTACTGATACAGGAGTCTGATGGGATAGCACAAACTGTCTAACTCATATTTTCTTTCCCAGTCCCATGGATTGTCCGCTGTATGATCCTTTGCCCAGCATCTGCCATTGGGCTCTATATTAAAAGCATTGGCATAAGGATCGATGGCAATCATAGCAAACTGTTTTTGAATCAGTCCTTTTACCATCTCAGCCAGTAATGGTCTTTTTTTGATATATGGCAGGTAATGACATACTTGGGCGCTACTGTCCCTCAGCCACATAGCTTCGATATCACCTGTGATAAGGAAGATGCTTCCATCCTCTAAGCACTGCATGGTGGTCTCTGCAGTATTTACAAAGCACTTTTTGAAAGTTTCTTGTAGCTTTTCACTGGCGCCTTTTTCTTTCAACTCTGCTGCCAATTCCACGCTTAACTTCTGTACTTCCTTTTTGATTGCGTCCTCTTTTTCTTTGTTTCTGGTTACTTGCATTTCTTTACTCCCCGTTTTCCTCATAAATAGCAATATTTTTGATATGGATAGATTCTCTAGCTTCCAATACTCTGACTTTCAATCCTTGTATACCCTTTTCCTGTATCTTGAAAATCTTTTTATGGCCTACTGCTTCAGCCAGACCTGCTCTCTCCCAGGTTTCCTTCTTTTTGATTAGAATTTCCACCTTCTCGATGCGCTGGCTCTTTGTAATGTCTTCACAGATTTCTACAAAAGTAACATTCTTCGGCTCATCCCATGCAAATGGTATTTCCAAACTTGTTACATTTTTGATGGTTTCGTATGTTCTGGATTCTGCTATATTATGCGCAAAATCAGCCCTTAGTTTCTCTCCCAGCTTTGTCAGGACTTCTACATCTTCTTCTGCCAAAAGGCCCTCCTGATTTGGCGGTACATTCAGCAGGAAGTTGGCATTACCGCCTACAGCGCCTAAGTAGATATCTTCCAGATTTTCTACCGTGCGAACCTGGCTATCTTCCTCCGGATGATAGAACCAGCCGGGTCTGATGGACACATTCACTTCCGCCGGATACCAGATTAGGTCTTCCTCATCCTGCAGAATTTCTCTACTTCCCAAGTCCTGATCCATGGCAGATATCTTCCGCTGTCTAAACTCTGCGTCGTCAGTCTGCTGACTTTTCGCAGCTACTTTTTCCGTATCGGCACAGCGCTTTGGTACCACGCTCCACTCTGCAGGTCTTACAAATCCGCCTTCATTGCCACACCATCTCACATCCGGGCCGCAGACGCTGATGACTGCTTTTGGCTGGTACTTTCTGATGAGCTCATAGTAGCGCTCCCAATCGTATTCTTGTCGTTTGCCATTTGGACCTTCGCCACAAGCGCCATCAAACCAAACGCAGAATAGTTCCCCATATCCGGTCAGCAGTTCCCCAAGTTGATGGCAGAAATAGTCATTATACTCTTCTCCGGTACCGTAGCACTTTTCATGCCGATCCCAAGGCGATACATAGATACCGAACTTCATATTCTCTGCTCTACAAGCATCTGCCACTTCCCGGACTACGTCTCCTTCGCCATTTTTCCACGGGGAAGATTTCACACTATAATTCGTGTAGGCACTAGGCCATAAGCAAAAGCCGTCAT
>SVFQ01000028.1 GCA_015056765.1 Lachnospiraceae bacterium | reverse complement strand
AGTCTGCTTTTCGAAACAAAAAATGAGAACTAGGAGAGAAGAAGGGTATGTACTGTAGACATTGCGGCGCAGAAGTCAGCAATCACGCAAAGTTCTGTGCAAGTTGCGGACAAAGCCTCACAAACGAAGTGGTTGCCAGTACGAGCAAACCGGTAAAGAAAAAATCCGGAAAGGGATATATGGTTCTAACAGCGCTTGTTTTAGTGGCGACTATCGTTATTGTTTCTGTTTTTGATTTGTGGCCATGGAGTATTGGTGTTGGTAAGAAAACAGATGAACCAGTAAACGAAGTATCTGAAGAAAAAGATGATGATAGAGATGTGCGCTCGGATGAAGAGGATGAGGACGAATTATTAGCTTCCAGCGAAAGTGAAGTGGTGGCGGAGCCGGTTGCGGGCGAGAACGCCTTTTCGTTGGATGCGATTGTGGCAGAATGTCCAGATTGCGAAGCGGCTTTAGAGACATACATTCAAATCATAACGGAATCGCAGAAGTGGGCACCGGATAAAGAAGTGCTCAAAGCACTTTCGAGCCAGCTGTATACGCAAGCACAGCATTTTTGTACGGCGCAAACCATGCATGTGGAGAACGTGCCATATTCCTATAAGGGAAGCTTTGGACTATATACCGGGGACTGGGTAGGCGCAGGACCATCCGGGAAAGGGTGTTATTGTGGTACAGTCAGCGGAAATGCAATCACTTATGAGGGCGATTGGGGATATGGTCTGCCGAATGGAGAGGGCGTACTGTATGAGGAAAACTATATGGGCGCTTGGGATAGAACCTATACCGGTCAAATGAAAGATGGCATGCGGAATGGAACCGGCTCTTGGTTTGAATACTATGATAGCGAATACCATGATGCGCATTACCGTATTTATGATACAACTGTTTATACAAATGATATGATTACCGACTGGGTAGATTGTGTAGACTACGATGCAAGTACGGGAGAGATTAAGCAGTATTGCAAAATGAAAACCGATGAGGCAGGAAATCCTCTGCAAGGAACAATATGGGGACCGGACGAGATGAGCCCTGAGTTGAAAAATGCTATGGGTGTTGCGGGGGCATTGTTTGTTGCAGGTGCAACCATATATATTACGGGTAGCCTAGCTGGAGAGGCGATTGATTCAATTATAGATCCAAACGCGGCTGATGCCATCTATGATATGGGATTGTGGGAGCAAGGACCTACACCTGAGTGGACCCAGCAGGAGATTGAACGCAAACGAACTGCGGAAGAAGAATACTTGAAACAAGTTGAGGAGCAGGAAAACTCTATACGAGACGATAATGATCGTTACTGCGAGCAACTAAAAAGTCAAGGTCTAGAGAATACATGGGATTACAAACATGCTGCGGCATATAGTAATTACCATTAGTCAGAGTAGGGAGGAAAAAGATGTTTTGTCCAAATTGTGGTAAAGAAATACAAGACGGTGCAAAGTTCTGTGCTAACTGTGGAACTAAAGTGGAACCCGCGGGTGCGGTGCCTACTCAGGTCAGACAGGAAGTAGCACCTAAGAATACAGGTAAAAAGGTGTTATTTATCATAGTGTTGTTAGTCTGTGCGTTGGTTATTGGTGCATTGGCATTTATGAAAATGCATGGTGACTTAGGAACGGGAAATGACGATAGAGACAGATACGAGCAAGACGACAGAGACGACGAGGATGACAGAGACGATGAGGATGATGACGATGACGAAGAAAAATCCTCAAAATCAGAGAAATCTTCAAGCAAGAAAAAAGGCGGTTCTGAATCCTACGAGGATGTTATAGATGACTTGTTTGCAGCAGCTTTTGATAATGATCCGGAAGCAGTGGCTAAGTGCTTTCCAAAAGAAATGGATTCTTATGTGAAAAAGCTCTACAACGCATACTTAACCAGTAAAGATTCCGGCTGGGATGGTGATAACCTGAATTACACCACAGGAGCATTTTTCGCATTCGATAACTTGGACCCAGACACAGAGTATTCCTATGAAATCGTTGATACTACGGACCTGGAAGACAGCCCAGTGTATGGTAAACCTTCTGTTTTTACCAATGAGATGCTGGAGAGTGAATACGGATTATCCTTTGATGAAGCATACATCGTAGAAGTAAATGTCATCAGCAAATATTCTGATGGCAACGGCACGTATACAGGCGGAGGTAAAGGCTATTTCGAAGTGGCCAAAATCGATGGTGACTGGTACGTGCTTAGACTTGATGATATTTGGTAAAAAGGAGTTAGTAGAAAAATGTTTTGTGAAAAGTGTGGAAAGCCATTAAATGATGGAGCAAAGTTCTGCCCGTTCTGCGGTGCGGCGGTAAATACAATCGTAGATCCAAAGCAGGCAGATGAAAATGTTGAGCCAAAAATGGCGAAAGAAAACAAAAAAGAGCAACCTAAAAAGGAAAAGAAGAAAAGAAAGAAACATCCGATACTTACGCTTCTTTTACTGGCTGTGATAGGTGTAGCGGTGTACTGGTTCATGACATATACCGGTGATTGGGAACTTGAAACACATGCGAATGGGACGTGCGCTGTAACGTATGTAGGTAATAAAGAGCATGTGATTGTTCCGGGAAAAATTCGAAAAGGATTTAAGACTTATACGGTAACAAGTCTAAACGAAGATGCGTTTTCCGATAACGAGAATTTAAAATGGGTGGAGATATCAGACAGTGTAACAGAGATTTGGCCAAAGGCGTTCTATGGCTGTGGTAATCTGCGGAAAGTGGATCTTCCCAATGGCTTAACTAAAATTGATGACCATGTATTTCAATGTTGTTCAAGTTTGACAGTTGTAGATATGCCGCATAGCCTAACAGAAATCGGGGATGGAGCTTTTGAGCAATGTAGTAGTTTGGAGGGAATTTATATTCCGGATAGTGTGACCGCTATTGGATCAGAAGCATTTCGCGGCTGCAGCAAGTTAGGTGGAATAAATATACCTGAAGGTGTTACAGTAATTGAGCACAGTACCTTTGAAGAATGTGAAAGCTTGAATGGAATGAAACTTGGACTTCCGTCCACATTGGTTACTATTGAGTCTGACGCTTTTAAGGGATGTGAAAGTCTAATGAAAGTGAAACTTCCGGCAGGAGTTACAGAAGTTGAAATAGGTGCCTTTGATATTGGGAACTTACAAAAGTTAGAATGCCCCAAAACGGCAAATGTTAGCAAGCATGTTTTTGGGGAAAGGCTTGACCACGCGGAAATAGTTTGGTATTAAAGTTAAATTTAGGTAATATGAGTTTTGTTGCAAGCCTGCATAAGCAGGCTTGTTCACGTTCTGATATAAGAGGTAGTTAAGGAATGTATTGTGAACACTGCGGGAAAGAAAATAGCGATAATGCAAAGTTCTGTCGGTATTGTGGAAATGAAATAGGAAAAAAACAAACTGCGAGTAGTACAAGTCGGAAGGTAAAGCTACTGTTATGTGTTCTTGTAGTAGGAATTGGCTTGGGGGCTATTGGATACAAATTTTTACCTGGAGTTCTGAGTGGTGGTTTTGGCATAGCAGAGCATGAAACTCCACAGTTCAATCCTAACTATTTGGCAGAGGTTGAAACATATGAGGAAGAAACAGAAGAAGTAGAGACTGAAACCGCGCAGGAAACAACAGGAGAAGTAGAGACAGAAACAGTTCGGGCCACAACTGAAGAAACGGAAGCAGAAACCGCTCAGAATGCGAACAAGAAAAATGAGAACGCAAGTCTGACTGCGGTTAAGTCGGTGAGCACGTGGCATTCGGTCACTGAGGTCTACAATCCAACAGTGGATACCGTTATCAAAGATGGGAAGGAAGGTCTCTATAACTTCTACACTACGGCTGCGGTAGGAACGGGTACGGGCAAGAGTGATGGTGTTGTGACTGCAGAAGCAGGATATGGCTTTGTAGCTAAGGTGCTCAATAACGATGAGATAAAAATAACCTGTTACAATAACACGATAGAGGCAGTTTCGCCGAAGACAGTAACTGCAGAATCGCAATATGGTGATAAGGCTTCTGCACTTCAAGCAACTAAAAGTATCTCCGGGTATGGGAAATTTGCAAACGGTTTTGGACATGTGACAGTGGAATTTTCCACCGGAAAGAGCTTGACTGTAGCTGTTTATAAAGAGAATGATAAGCTGTACGTATGCAATGTGGCAAAGGCTGCCGCATCTGCAGAAAACTTTGTTCGCTACAGGGAAAACACACAGAAGTTCATGGATGAACATGGTATAAAGCCTGAAAACTCATTATCCACCAATCCTATTTATTATCCAATTGTGCCACAAAACAAAGGTGAAAATGTCGATGTGGAATATTGGCTGGCTAAGGCGGATGAGATTACAGATGATTCCTGGACAAATGCCCATAAGGTTATAGCAATCTATGATTATATTACTGACAACATTGCATATGACAATTGGGTGCTTGGGGAGGATGCACATAGCCGCACCTTCTATTACAATGATTTTACAGGTGCTTACTTTACCAGCAAAACGAAGGTAGGTGTTTGCGAGGATGTATCACAAATATTTGCAATTATGTGTCGTGAAGAGGAGATTCCGGCGGTAATCATGGCAAATGGAGAGCATGCGTGGAATCTGGTATATATTTCCGACTATGGTAGATGGGTTACGTATGATGCAACGTTTGACTTGAAGAACGCCTGTTACAATGAAGACTGTACAAAGTGGACGGTTAAGACTGGTATAAAATATCAGCATATAGATAAAGATGCTAGATTTACAGAAATCGAATATATCGGAGTGGGAAATGCCGAAGACATGAAGAAATATGGTATTCCACTCTATCCGAAATAAAGATTTTCAGAATATATTAAAGATGCACAACCCTCTTTATCAATCAGAAATGATAAGGAGGGTATTTATTTTATAAAGGGCTAAAGTATCTCACCTAAAAGACCGATACAATAGATGAGGTTCTTTGCCCCAAATACTATGAAAACTTTAGAAGATAGAGTATAATTATCTCTGAATATGGTACTCTCGCGTACTATGGTTAGACGAAAAATTCACTGTAGGAAAGGGATAAGTTATGCAGTATACAGATATTGGTATCGATTTAGGTACCGCAAGTATTTTAGTTTATGTAAGAGGCAAAGGTGTCGTATTAAAAGAGCCTTCCGTAGTGGCTTTCGACAGAGACACACAGAAAATCAAAGCAATCGGCGAAGATGCCAGACTGATGCTGGGTCGTACCCCAGGTAACATCGTAGCAGTTAGACCACTGCGTCAGGGTGTCATCTCCAACTATCATATCACCGAGAAGATGATGAAATACTTCATCCAGAAAGCACTGGGCAAGCGTACCATCAGAAAGCCACGTATCGCAGTTTGCGTACCTAGTGGTGTCACTGAAGTAGAGAAGAAGGCTGTAGAAGATGCTACCTATCAGGCAGGTGCCAGAGAAGTATCCATCATCGAAGAGCCTATCGCAGCAGCTATCGGCGCCGGCATCGACATCTCCAAGCCATGCGGCAATATGATCGTAGATATCGGTGGTGGTACAGCAGATATCGCAGTTATCTCTCTGGGCGGCACAGTAGTATCCGCTTCCGTAAAGGTGGCTGGCGATGATTTCGACGAAGCTATCATGCGCTACATGCGTAAAAAGCACAACCTGCTCATCGGTGAGAGAACAGCAGAAGATATCAAGATTAAAATCGGTTCCGCATTCCACAGACCGGAACCTGACTATATGGATGTCAGAGGACGTAACCTGGTATCCGGGCTGCCTAAGACCGTAACCGTATCCTCTGAAGAGACTGAGGAAGCTTTGACAGAGAAGACCTCTCAGATCGTGGAAGCTATCCACGGCGTACTGGAGAAAACTCCTCCGGAACTGGCAGCAGATATCGCAGATCGTGGTATCGTCCTGACCGGTGGTGGATCTCTGCTTCGCGGCTTGGAAGACCTGATTGCACACAAGACAGGCATCAACACCATGACAGCCGAAGAGCCTATGACAGCAGTAGCTATCGGTACCGGTAGATATGTAGAGTTTTTAGCAGGCTATCGCGAAGAGAACTAAGAGTAAACGGAAAGAAACAAAGGAGCACAGATGGTAAAAGGTTTATTCACCGCTTATACAGGGATGTATAATGAACAAAAACGTATGGACATTATCACAAACAACCTGGCTAACACCAATACCACCGGTTTTAAACGGGAAGGTGTTACGGCGGAAGCCTTTCGGGACCTATTAGCCCTTCGTATGAAGGATGACGAGTCACCGGGCCTCAACCCTCACAGACTTGGCCTTCAAAACATGGGCGTAAAAATCGGTGAGGTATATACCGATTGGCAGCAGGGCCCACTTCGCCAGACAGATAACCCTTATGATGTGGCTATCGCCGGCGAAGGCTTTTTCACCATCAGCTATACCAATAAATCCGGAGAGACCTCCACGAAGTACACCAGAGATGGTAACTTCGAACTGACACAGGACGGGTATCTGGTCACCATGGACGGGGACTTTGTCCTCGGTAGTACCGGACAGCGTATTAAGTTAGATCCGGCATTGGATTCCAAAATCGACCGTACCGGACGCATTTGGCAGGACGGCCGTGAAGTAGCCAGACTTGGCATTGCGAATTTCGCTAACTATGACTACTTAGAAAAATATGCCGAGACACTGTACACTCCATTAGAGGGAGCGCAGATTACAACCTCCGATGCGGAGACCATCCAGGGATACCTGGAGACCTCCAACGTGGAGACTGTAACCGAGATGGTGAATATGATTGCCATCACCAGAAACTATGAAACCAATCAAAAAGTAATCAAGACCATGGATGAGTCTTTGAGAATCGCAGCCAACCAGCTTGGCAAGGTATGACAGGGGATGTCAGACAGCTGCGTAGTATGAAATAGGAGGATTCCATCATGGTAAGATCTTTATGGACAGCAGCCAGTGGTATGCTGGCACAGCAGACCAACGTAGATACTATCGCCAACAACCTGGCAAATGTATCTACCACAGGTTATAAAACACAACAGAATCAATTCAAGTCATTGCTGTATCAGAACCTGCAGACCAAGACCACTAGTAACAACGGGGAGACCAAACCTACCGGTGCACAGGTGGGCCTGGGCGTGCGTTCTGCAGCGATTCAGTCTATCTTTACTGACGGTAGCTTTTTAGAGACCGGTAACCTGACTGACTTCGCGCTTTCCGGCGATGGCTTCTTTGCTATCAAAAATGAGCAGGGCGGCCTGGAGTACACCAGAAATGGTAACTTTTACTGGGCCATGAATACCAATGGCGGCGTCATCCTGACCAACTCCAACGGTAATCCGGTGCAGTCCTCTACAGGTACCAATATCACCTTGCCGGCCACTTATCAGACCAGCCGCGTCACCATCACACAGGATGGTCAGCTGCTCTATCCAAATGAGAAAAACGTACCGATGCCAATCCAGGGCAACATCCGTATCGGTATCTATCAGTTCCGTAACCCTACGGGTTTGGATAAAGAAGGCGAGAGCAACTACTCCGCTACAGCAGCATCCGGGCCTGCTATCAACGAGGCGACTATGCCAAATAACTACAAACGAAGCACCATGGTGCAGGGCTATTTGGAAGGCTCCAACGTGCAGGTGGCAAATGAGATGGTAAACCTCATCACCGCACAGCGTGCTTACGAGCTGAACTCTAGAGCTATCACCACCACGGATAACATGATGCAGCAGGCTAACAACCTGAGACAGTAGTGAGGGTCTTGTATGGATAACATGTCAGGATTAGGAATTAGTAATAATTACATAGAAAACGCTGTCAAAGCGTCAGATAAGATTAATGCTATCAAACGTAACAGCGGCAAGCAGGCTACAGACGAAGAAATGATGAAGGCTTGCAAGGAGTTCGAGACATATCTTCTTGAGCAGGTTATGAAAGAAGTTACCAAGACAGTAGATATCTTCGGGACGGGAGAGAACACCACTGCAGCTATGTCTACGCTGCAGGATAATGCTAAGGATCAGCTTCTCAATACCATGGCGACACAGCTTACAGAAGATGGAAGCCTGGGTATTGCACAGAAGCTGTACGAAGCTATGAGCAGACCGACAGTCAGCATTGAAGAAGCGCTGGCAAAGCAGGGCGTCGTGGCCAAGACTGATGAGAAGAAGGAAGAGGCATAGCCTCAGACAAAAAGATAAAATTGTAGAACTACACCCACAGGTGTAGTTCTATTTGCTTGGATGCAAGATGGAAGATTTGATGTAACGGATTTGGATAAAATAATAGAGGGGTAAATCGAAAACTAGATGGAGAACTATTCTACACGACGAAAAACATTATATACAATTCTCTTCACTGTTCTTGCTGCGCTGACTGCATTGGCATTTGCCAAATCCTTATTTATTAGTACTGATATTGATGAAGGGTATGCGTTGGCGGTACCCTATCGCATGGTAAAAGGTGACTTATTGCTTCGAGATATGTGGGAGCCACACCAGTTTGGTGGATTGCTGTTGTATCCTTTTGTGGCACTATATTTAGCTATGACCGGCGGTACAGAAGGAATCGTGGTGGCTATGAGAATAGTGGGAATCCTGTTTCATATACTAGTAGGAGCGGCCTTCTGCCACGTCATAAAGGATCAGATACCTAAGGAAAACAGGATTCTGTTGTTTTTCTTACATATCTTATTCCTGCCCAAGTGGGTGCAACTTCCAGAATTTGAATTATTAGAATATTGGATGATTCTTCTGACTTTCGTCTGTTTATGTAAAGCAGCTAAGAGTCACGGAAAAACAGTAAGAATCTTTTGCTTTTTGGGTGGGGTCTGCACTTTTGCGGCAGCGCTTTCTTACCCGAGTTTAGTACTACTATATCCCATCTATGTGATTGGTTTATTACAGGTGATACGAGAAAAACGTGGCATAGTAGTAAGCGCATATACACTTGGTGTAATAATACTGGGGATTATACTGGTGTCGTTCTTGCTGACTCAAATGACTGTAAGTGAAATGCTATATTCCCTGCATCAAACTGGAAGTGATAGTGCGCATTCGGTGCCGCTGGGAGAACGTTTCGGGTTTTACTTGCATCAGCTAATTGTACCTGTTCTGATTAGTGTGCTTTCAGTGGTGGTGTATCTTGGTTTGAAATATGTTGGTAGCAGAAGAAACGAAAACAAGGTTACACTGATACTGCCAGTAATCATTGCAGTAACACTCTGCGTTGCTTCAACAATTGGCATGACTTTACTTCGAGAAAACATGTTTTACATGCAGTGGAAATATTTACCAATTCTCGTGTCGGTGATGATTATTGCTAAAACCATGCGCGGGGAAAGGTTGGTTCAAAATTCTATATTCCAGTTTCTGGTGCTCCCAAGCCTTGTATCTGTACCCTGCGTGCTATTACTGACAAATATGAATGCCAGCGTAACTTGTTCGAAGCTGTTTCCAGCGGTACTTGGTGCACTAGTATTATGTGCAGGAAACATCAATGATAATCAAAAAGCACAAACTGCGTATGTGGTGGTTGTATTGGCACTTTCTTTTCCACTTTTGGTATGCCGCTTGCTACTGGTCAGGACTACAGGATGCATCCACTTGACTATTGCGGCGCCTATGGAACGCATCCAAGCAGGGCCTGAAAAGGGCATTTGGATGCTTGATACACTGGCGGATGCTCATAACGCAAACTATAGTTATTTACGAGAGCAACTTACAGAGGAAGATGGTCTTTTGTATGTGGGAAATGAAAGCATCTATTATCTGTTTTCAGATGCAAAAATATCTGCTGCCTCTACGCAAGGTACCAGTTCTTTTGATGAGCTATTCTTGTCATATTTTGATACACATGCAGGGAAATATCCCACAGCCATTGCAGTGGATAAAGCGCTTTGGACCTATCCATATTATTTCTTCTCTGCTGAAACTGTAGAGTTTATCAGCTGGATAGAGGAGAAATACCCCTACACGCACATCCGAGAATCGGACTATCTGATTCTTTATACCATTGAGTAGTAATCTGCCATATGCACTGACACTCGTACGTATATATACAAACGCGAATTTCTTGATATCACCTACCACAATTGTGATAGGCGCGAATCCTTGGACTATGGCAAGGAAGGCATCTTGGTGAATGTGGTAAAATAGACAGGAGAAAAACGGAGAAACCGATTATATGACAGATTCAAATAAAACAAAACTAGATATATCAAAAATAGGAATGCTGCTTGTGTTTGCATTCTTGTTTATCGTCACTCATTTGATTAGAAAGCAAGTATTCTACGGATTCACAGAACGCAACTGGGTGTGGGAACTGAATTTTGTGGCAGTAGTTGGCACTGGATTAATGCTCCTTGAGCAAGTGAAGCGAGATAAGAATACCTGGAAGTTCATAGCGCTTCCGATGATAGGATTCGTATTTGTGATTGTCACGCAGTTACATTTTCCAATCAGCTGGGGCGGAATTCTAGTAGTATTCTGCTGTAACTTCTTCCCGGTGTATTTGCTTTTGCTGGATACCGAGAAGTTGGAACTGAATGAACTAATCAGAAAACTGATATTTGTCATGGAGATTATCCTTATTGTCATCGCCATTGCAGGGGTGATAGATAAGGTATTTGATAGAGCGCATATCAAGCTTTTGGAGCGTATTTTTACATGCGAAGGACCACTTCTTAATGAATATGCCACTAGTCCGAATAGTGAGTCTAAGAGACTGTATTGCATCTATGAGCATCCTTTGACCACTGGATTCATGGTCAATATGATTTATGCTATTGGTATCTTTGAGAATAAGAAGAAACGAGTACTATTACCGGACTATGCACTCTTTGCACTGACAGCGATTCTACAGATTTGCTGCGGCGGTAAGATGGGCATCATGGTATTTGGCGTGATGACAGTAATGTTTTTCTTCAAAGATTGGAAGTTCTGGATTGGAGCGGTGGTGCTTGGTGCTATCGCCTACTTTAGCGGCATCATGGATAATGTCATCTACAGATTTACCAAGATTCAGCTGACGACGGGACGTGCTACGGCGCTGATGGTGCTAAGAGACCAGTTCCCAGATTACAGACCTATGCTATGGTATGGATATGGAGAGAAGCTTGGAGAGATGCGCAGAACCACCTTTGCGGGATGGGAATGGGTCGACAATCTCACCAGTGAGCTTCCTTTTATCAATTTCTCCATGAACTACGGCCTCTTATGTGGCATCGCGATGCTTTTGGTTCCGACAGTGTTGGTGCTAATTAGAGCCATCAAAAAGAAGAAATGGTTACAGTTCTTTGTTTGGCTTTTGGTATTCGCAGAAGTGAATACCTATAACGGATTCAGTTGCACATTGGATATTCCGTTCATTTTCTATTTCTTGAGTATGATTTTAATATAAATAACCGAAATGGTCGCTCTGACTTACCAGGACAGGGCGGCTATTTCTTTGTCTTTAGGCAGATTCCGTGTATAATAATATGGGGTGGACTAGGATAGAAGATAGTATATATGTCAAATAGAAAATCAGAAGAGAAAAATGGAATACAACAAGTCCTGTTTTGGCTGTGCGTAGCGGTAGTATCCATAGTGGCTTTTTGGCTGCGTTGGAAAGGTATCTACCACATGACAGCGGATATGGACGAGTGCCTTATACCTTGGTCTGCGGATCTAAATACGGACCAGGGCATCTTTGCGTTGAGAAATTTCAAGGGCGACTATAACATGCCCTATATCACCATCCTGTGGCTATTGAATTATCTGCCGGGAGAAACTATCGTGAAGGTAAAGATGGTGTCCATCCTGTTTGATTATGCAGGATCTGTGGCGGCAGGGCTGTTGGCAGCAAAAATATCGCGTAGTGGGAAATACTTCCTAATCGGGTATGCCCTGTGCCTCTTCTACCCTGTTACCATCATGAACTCTGCTTGGTGGGGGCAGTGCGACTTTATTTATGTGACCTTCCTTCTGTACATGCTACTAGCGTTATGGACGGGCAGATTTAAGACGGCCATGGTAATGCTGGGCTTTGCCTTTTCCTTTAAATTACAGGCGGTGCTTTTGCTACCGTTTGTATTAATGTACTACTGGAAGAGTAGAAGTTTTAAAGTGGCGAACTTTTTGTTGGTACCGGTCACCATGGAAGTGCTGAGCATACCTGCTATCATCGCTGGATACAGCGTGCTAATTCCATTTACCATTTATAATAGACAGCTGGGCAGATATCCGTACGTCTATTGGTTTTATCCGAACTTTTGGGCCCTCTTTAGAGAAGCCCCTTACTATATCTTTGGAAAAGTTGCGACTATTGGCGTGCTTCTTACTTTAGCGGCTGTTACCATCATGGTGATTCAGCGAAAGACAGCCTTGACGAAGGAAGGCTGGATGAAACTGGCCCTGTGGACTACCTTTGTCATGATGGCGTTCCTCCCAAGTATGCATGAACGCTATGGGTTCCTTTTAGAAATCCTTGCAATCTTAGTGGGCATTCTTGATTTCACTATGCTCTGGCTACCAATCGTATTAGGGACATGCTCGACCATTACATATCTACAGGTGACCTTTGCAAAGCACTACGTAAATGATATTTGGATTGCAGTTGTATTTCTGCTGGCCTTTGGCATAGCGACTTACCAGCTTTTGCTTCGGTGGAAATGGCTTGAGGTAGGAAGCGACAGCAAGTCAGACGAAGAAGTATCCAAACTGACGAAGGCTGAGAACCTGGTCTTGGATTTTGTGAATAAGTACATTTGTGAGTTTGCCGTGTTGGCTGGCGTCATTCTAGTAGTAATTCAGCGCAAACCGGTCTATGAGCTTATGAGCGCAGACTATCTTTCTAACCTGATTCAAGCAGATGGAAACGTGCACACTTTCCTGTATGTGGGATTGATGAATCTTTTGGCCGTTGTGAAAGTAAAGCCTCTGCTATTCTTGGTGAAGAGCCTTTGCCTCGTGAGCGACATCGCAGTGGCAGCACTTCTTGCATGGCGCTACGAGCTATATCTGAAAAAGAGTAAAAAGAACGGAAGCCCTTTGGTGCTTTTCCTGTTCTATCTCGTCATGCCTACCACAATGATGATTTCCGGCATCTGGAATCATTTGGATAGCTTCGTGATGTGTCTTTTGATGGTGGGACATGCCATAGGAATGACGCTCCGAGAAAATCAGGAGCTAAGCAAGAAGCAGGTGATAATTAGAACGGCACTGGTAATCCTCCTCATAGGAAGTGGTGCGCTTTTATTTATCTCCATACCATCCAGCGTGGAGGCGGGAACTGCACTTTTATTCCCGGTTTTGACAGCGCTTCTATATTTATGCTTTGTATCTGTGCATTTCGTGCCGGGGTTCGTTTGCCTAGAGCTGGCAGCGGTGATTACCTGGGGACAGTACCTTTATGAACGCCCATTAGAGGTGGCAGTGGTAGCCTTACCACTGGCGATTATCGGCGCTGTATGGAGCTTTGGATTACTTGTAAGGAAAGTAGTTAGATGATAATAGTGAAGATTATGGGCGGTTTGGGAAACCAGCTGTTCCAGTATGCTTTTGTAGAAAAACTAAAGAGCATGGGAAAAGATGTGAAGGTGGATTTGTCTGTCTATGAAGATACGCCGGAAGGAACTACGGTTCGGGATTCCATCTATGACATGCTGAATACAAAGTATGAGATTGCAACCCAAGAAGAAATCGACTCCCTGTTTAAAAGAGATATATGGAGCAAAATCTGGCGCCGGATATCGAAAAATGCCAACGCATACTATGAAAATGAGCCATCCTATAAACCTGAAATCCTGAAAAGAACAAGCGGGTATTTGGTGGGCTATTGGCAAAGCGAGAAGTACTTTAAAGATATGAGATCTCGTATCGTTGAAGCCTTTGATTTCAGTGAGATGATGAAGGACGGTGATGCGGCAATCTTGGACGACCAGGAGAGCGATACGGAATCCGTTGCACTGCATATACGAGGCGGCGATTACCTAAATAACCTCAATGCGGGTACATTTGGTGGTATTTGTACGAAAGAGTATTATTGCAAAGCAATAGAATACATAGCACAAAAAATAAAGAATCCGAAGTTCTACATCTTTACCAATGACAAGGAATATGCAAAAAAGATTGTGAATGCTGTGTTGGACAGTACTGGCGAATCCATCAATTATCAGTTTGTGGAAGGAAATGATGAAAGTCACGCATACATAGATTTGGTACTGATGAGTAAATGCAAACATCATATCCTGGCTAACAGTAGTTTTAGCTGGTGGGGAGAGTACTTAAGCGACCAGAGCGGGATTACAATCGCGCCGTCTAAATGGACGAATGACAGCGACAACAAGGATATATACAGAGAGAACTGGGTTGTGATGCAGTGACAAAACAATAGCAAATAAACTCCCTGGCTAGCAGACAACGACAAGATTGTTTTAGACATAATAAGAAAAGAGGACAACAGAATGGATAAGAAAAAGTATAAACAGTACACAGACTATGCAGTAGAGCAGACAGTAGCATTGCTGGGAATCGATTCTCCAACAGGCTATACAGAAGATGCTGCTAAGTACGTAATGAAAGAGTTCAAGAAGCTGGGGTACAAACCGGAGCTTACCGGAAAAGGTGGCGTGCTGGTTGCCCTTGGCGGAAAAGATAAGAAGAACGGACTTCTTTTAGAGGCACATACAGATACTCTGGGCGGTATGGTTTGCGAAATCAAGAGCAATGGTAGACTGCGTGTTAGCCCACTTGGCGGACTAAATCCAAACAACACTGAGACTGAGAACGTCCGTGTAGTAACTAAATTCGACGGGGACTACGAAGGAACCTTCCAGCTGGAAAATGCATCTATTCATGTGAATGGAGACTACAGCGACACCAAGAGAACTTGGGACTCTATGGAAGTGGTATTGGATGAAAAAGTAAAGTCTAAAGAAGATACTGAGAAACTGGGCATCGCCATCGGTGAT
>SVFQ01000027.1 GCA_015056765.1 Lachnospiraceae bacterium | reverse complement strand
TCTATGGAATTATTCCTCAAAATCGCAAAAGAGACCATTTTTACTAATCAAAGTGGAATTTACTTTTTCATTTGACCCTTGTCGAGTCTACCCTGTATGCAGTGTTTTAGTTACCCTATCCAATTGTCACTGTAAAAACCAGTTGAAACATGATTAACTATCCCACACCTAACCCAAGCCTTCCTATGCACACCACAAGACATTCTGCTCACACGCCACAAGCCATTCTGTGCACGCACCGAGCCATTCTGCGCACGCCACAAGCCATTCTGCGCACGCGCCAAGCCCTCCGCACACGCACGAATGGATTGCAGCACGTAGCCAACAATACCGCTGGGGTTTGCTCAAAATGGTATTCAACTTATATTTGGAAATCCTGGTGAATGAGATCTCATTCACCATTTCAAATGATCATGACTAGCATCATGTACTTGAAATGATTTGCGACACAAACAAACATTACTATATCTATATAAGTCTTATTTGTCAACCGCAGCTATTATATTAACCACATCCGCGGCTATTATATTAACCACATCCACAACTACTGTATTAATCCCGGCCAATGCTTCTATAATTAATCATAACTATCGCTTCCGGATTGTTAACCATTGTAAAACTTCTAAGTTGACAATGTGCTTTTATCCTCGTACACTTGTGGTTGGTTGGTAAGGACTTCCGAGTCCTTATCAACCAAACCATATTACAGGAGTGTACAACTATGACCAAAACAAAATTATCCGTCAAACATCAAGTCTTATGCGCAATGTTCACTGCACTGGTAGCAGTAGGCGCCTTTATTCAAATTCCCGTTCCCTACATGGATTATTTCACACTACAGTTTTTCTTTGTCCTTATGGCAGGCATTCTGCTGGGTGGCAAGTTAGGTGCCATCTCGGTAGGCTGTTATGTCCTTTTAGGTCTTATGGGTGTACCCATCTTTGCGGCAGGCGGCGGCATCGGCTACGTACTGCGTCCCAGCTTCGGCTACCTCATCGGTTTCATCGTAGCTGCTTTTGTAACAGGTACCATCAGCAGAAAGATGAGCATCAGCTTCCTGCATTATTTCCTGTCCTGTCTGGCTGGTTTCGCAGTCACTTACGGCATCGGTATCTTCTATAAATACTTCATGCTGAAATATTACATCGATACTCCTCAGACCTTATGGATTATCTTTGCTTCCTGTTTCCCGCTGGATATACCAGGTGACCTGGTGCTTTGCGTGCTTGCTTCCCTACTGGGCACACACCTTACGAGAATCCGCATCCCAGATGATGAAATTCTCTAAAGCGTCCCAGCGAACAAATCCTAATCTCATAAGGAAAGGCAACACATAGATGAAAGATAACTATATCCAAACCCTAAAAGAAAAAGTCCTCTCTGGCGGTGAAATCACCAAAGAGGAAGCCCTGCAGCTCTACAACACACCGGAGGAAACCTTCGAAGAACTCTGTAAAAGTGCTGATGAAATCAGACAGCACTTTTGTCAGAACGCCTTCGATATCTGCACCATCATCAATGGTAAAAGTGGCAAGTGCTCCGAGAACTGCAAGTTCTGTTCTCAGTCTGCTCACTATCACACCGGTTCCGAGCAGTATCCCCTTCTCGACACTGAGGAAATTGTAAAACAGGCAAAATATAATGCCGACCGAGGCGTCCTGCGCTACTCTATCGTCACCTCCGGCAGAGCCCTAAGTGATGCAGAAGTAGATCAGGTCTGTCAGAGTGTCAGAGCCATTAAGGAATCCGTAGATATTGAAGTCTGTGGTTCCTTTGGTCTTCTCACCACAGAGCAATATAAAAGATTAAGAGAAGCCGGCGTTACTAGAATCCATAATAATCTGGAAGCTTCTGCAAACTTCTTCCCCAAGGTGTGCACCACTCACACCCACGAAGATAAAGTGCAGGCGCTGAAAAATGCCAGAGAAGCCGGTATGAGTATCTGCAGCGGTGGCATCATGGGGCTGGGAGAATCTCCGGAAGACCGCATCGATATGGCTCTGGAGTTGCGAGAGCTTCAGGTAAAAAGTGTGCCTGTGAATATGCTAAATCCCATTCCGGGAACCCCATTTGAAAATAACAAAAAGCTGGATGTTCACGACATGTGCCGTATCGTAGCTGTGTATCGCTTCATCCTACCGGATGCTTCCATCCGATTGGCAGGTGGCAGAGGTCTGCTCCCGGGTCACGGCAAGGAATGTTTCACCTCAGGAGCTAATGCCGTCATCTCCGGCGACATGCTGACTACAGCGGGCTACACCATCGAGTCCGATATGAACATGATTCATGAACTGGGATATCAGGAAGAACTGTGGAATAAATAACTACGATTTAGAAAACAAGCGATTGCAGAATTAAAGAGAGTAGAAATGAATAACGCATTATTATCCTTAACAAATAAACATAAAGGCATCTTCATCACTGGCACCGGCACTGACATCGGGAAGACCTACGTCACTGCCCTGCTGGCTAAATACTATAAGGAACAAGGCATCGATGTAGCCTACTATAAAGCAGCCATCTCCGGAGCTGATACCATCCAGGAAAGTGATGCAGGATATGTAAAGAAAATAGCAGGACTCAATCAGGATGATGAGACTATGGTTTCCTATCTTTTCAGCAAAGCAGTCTCCCCTCACTTGGCTGCAAAAATTAATCATCGTCCCATAGAGTTAAAGAAAGTCGTTGCAGATTATCAGGCTGTAAGAGACAGCCACGCCTTCACTGTAGTGGAAGGCAGCGGTGGCATCGTATGCCCGATTCGTTATGATGAAGATGAAAAGATTTTATTGCCAGACGTCGTAAAAGCATTAGGCTTATCGGTGTTAGTAGTAGCCGACGCAGGCCTTGGCACCATCCACAACGTAGTCACCACCATCGCCTATATCAGAAATCTGGGAATTGAGATTGAGGGAATTTTGCTAAACCATTATATCGGAACTCCCTTGCCGGCTCTAACAAAAGAGACAAACAACGTTTCCGGTTGCCGCCATACCGCTGGCATAGGCAGTCCTGAAATGATTCTACCGGAAAGAAAACTTGAAACATTCATGCAAGAAGACAACTATCGCATGATAGAAGAGCTTACCGGCGTAAGCGTGCTTGCCACCATTTCACCTGACGGGGCAGAACTTGTGTTACAATAAAGGCATGGAACACTACAAATTTTTTCAAAACAAAGAATGTGAATATTTTCCCTGCCACAAGACAGACCATCCGGAAGACTTTAACTGTCTCTTCTGCTACTGCCCTCTGTACATGCTAGGAGACAAGTGTGGTGGAAACTTTGAATACACAGAAAATGGTATTAAGTCCTGTGCAAAATGTTTGCGTCCACATATCCCGGAAAATTACGAGGCTATCACAGGATCCTTCCAGCAGATTGTAGACGCAATGAAACGTAACGAACAATAGCAGGGGGCTTATTTCCAAATCATTTGTACTACGCTAAGCACCAGCGGTATCGAAATCACCGATAGAATCGTAGACATGACCACTGTCTCTACTGCGTAACCGTAATCCTTGCCATGGAGCTGCGCGTAAACCGCTACATTACTACCTACTGGACAGGCCGTAGCAATCAAGATTGCCAATTTTAAATCCAAGTAGGTATTGGGCACAAACATCAGAATCAAAGCAGAGATAGCCGGAACTACCAAAAGTCTGATAGCACTGACCCCATAGGCTTTCTTACGCGTAACCATTTTCTTCAAATCCACTTTGGCAAGATACACACCATTTACCATCATAGCGATAGGTGTGTTCAGTCCTGCCGCAGAACTAATCACATCTTTTGCCACCTCCGGCACCGGGATATTTCCACAGAACAGTAAAAGTCCAATAGCCAAAGCAATCATAAAAGGAGATAGCAAAATACTTTTTGCATCCGCATGATACTCCTCTCCCTTTAGCTGCTTCACACCATAGGTCCACTGGCCTATATTCAAGCAGGCGATGAAAGGAGCCACATAAAAGACTGCCTCACCGGAAAGTACTGCAAGAATTAAGGGAATTCCAAAAAAACCCGGATTGGAAAAAGATGCTGCGAATACGGCAATGCCGTCTTTTCGAAAAGTCAATTTAGAAATCACTACAGACAGCAGAAGCAAAACCACAGCCAAAAGGGCACATAGCCCAAGTCTCTGTAATTTTTCTACGCTACGTTCTGTGATAAAGCCATTGATAATGACACAGGGTAGCACCAGCCTGATTAGGATATTGCCAAGCGTCTTACTCCCTTCCTCCGTAATGTACTTTCTTTTGTACAGAAAGGTGCCAATGCCCATAAAAATAAACATCACCAGCAAACGTTTCAGCAGTATAATCGTAAGGCTCATGGTTTCTCTCCCATCATGTTTTAATCATTCAGCTGCTATCATAACATATATCCGGTTTCCGTTCTATACAAAAAACCCGGAACAAAAATGTCCCGGGTAATCATCTTTCGTTCTGCCCACCCCTACATTACATAGGACTGGTCCATGTTTTTTCACGTTTCTTTCTCTCCTCGGTGCTTTCCCACTTGGGAATCGGAATCCCTATTTTTAATCTATCAAAAATGGTATCCAGCGGCTCCGGCTTGTGATACAAAAAGCCTTGCGCCAGCTCGCATCCCGCAGCTTTTAAAAATTCCTTTTGCTCCTCTGTCTCCATACCTTCGCAAAGCGTATGGATGCCAAGTTTCTTCGCCACCCCAATCATAGCCTTGATGATTTCCCGATTGGCTCCATTATGTCTGTCCAAATCCTTCAACAGCTCCATGTCGAACTTCACCAAATCCACATCAAACCTACTGAAAATATTCAGGGAAGAATAGCCACTTCCAAAATCATCAATCCAAAGCTGGTAGCCGCTCTTTCGAATCTCATCCAACTGCTTATAGAAATTCTCCGTACCTACCGCCATATCCTGCTCGGTAATCTCTATGATAAAATAGCTTTTATCTATGCCGTATTGTTCAATGTGATACTCCTCCACGATACGGTCCAATTCCTTCGGAATATCGATGTAGTCAAAATCCTGTCTGGAAAAATTCACAGACACAGGTAAAAGCGGAAGTCCGGCATCATACCTGGGCTCAACCTCTCTACACACCTGCTCAAACATATATAAATCCAGGTCATACATCAGATGGTATTTTTCCAAAGCCGGAATGAAATCTCCGGGAGAAATCAAACCCTTATCCGGATCCACCCATCTGGCCAGTGCTTCAAAGCCGTACCCATTACCTGTCTCCACTCTAAGAAAACACTGATAGTACACCTTAATCCAGCCATTGTTGATGGCTCTATAGAAATTCTCTACGATATATCTCTGCTTCTGGTATTTCTCTTTATCCTGATCTGAATAGAACTTATAACAAATATTCATATCTCGTTCTAAGTTCTTATTCGCCTGCTTCGCATGATCCAGCATGGCGATGGCGTCCATTCCTTTTTTGTATTTGCAGATTCCCACATGGATTCCTGTGGTATTGCCAAAAGTTTCCATCCGGACACGACGATTCACCGTCTTGCATACTTCTATCATCTCCACTTTTGAGGTATATGCATCCAACACGATGAAATGATCATCCACGCCACGGATAATCATGGCCTCGGGATACTCGTCCCGCAGAATACTCGTCAGGAGAACCAGTAGTTCATCTCCTTTTTTGAATCCGTACTGACTGTTGTAGGACTGCATAGAATCCAAATCGAAGTACAGGACCACCGGAATCGTCCCTTTTCCAATCATTTCTTTGACACGTTCCGCCCCGTACTGATGCATGTAATTGATATTGGGAAGGCCTGTTAACGGATCCTTATAGAAATCATCCGCTTCAAAAAGATGATATCCATCCAGTAACGCCCTCAGATTCTGCTCGCTTCTGGATAAATCCATATAGATGACCAAGGCTAGTTCAACACCGTCCCTCATCTGCTGCCAGGTGCCTACCGCATGAACTGTGTGATACCCATCATCTCGTCTGGACTGGAAGATGATATCGTAGCGATCAAGCTTACGCGACACAAAGTCATCCGTGACACTTCTTAGTTTTAATACTTCATCCGGATGTACTTTTTCCAACAAGCTCCCCTTAATGAATCCACCAAAGTCACGATTCAAAGACTCTCTCGTCACCCCATGAAAATCCAGAAGGCCATCCGAAATCAGCGCCGGCACCGGCTCTCCTTCCACCATTTCAAAAAACAGAAGTGGAACATTTATTTTTTCATAAATCCTTTTTTCTTCTTCCGTAAACTGATACATGTTTCCCCTTTTTACACCTAGCAATTTACTTCTAAAAATCCTTTTAATTTATATTAATTCTATGTTTTTCCGCCCTACAAGTCCATTAAAAAAGTCTAAAAAAACCACTTCCTAAAACTTAAGAAGTGGTTTTCTGTCTACAAAATATCGATATGTTCACCGGCCAGTGCCTTATTCATACTACGTACAGCGCAGAATTTACCGCACATACTGCAGGTATCATCGAATTCAGGCGCCCTGTCTGCACGGATGGCCTTGGCGGTCTCCGGGTCGATGGCGCATTCCCATTGTTTATCCCAATCAAAGGCTTTTCTGGCATCTGCCATGGCATTGTCCTGATCCATTGCATGGGGAATCTTCTTTGCGATATCCGCTGCATGGGCTGCAATCTTTGATGCGATGATGCCCTGCTTTACATCCTCTACATTTGGCAGAGCCAAATGCTCAGCCGGCGTCACGTAGCACAGGAAAGCTGCTCCGGCTGCTGCCGCCATAGCGCCTCCAATGGCAGAAGTGATGTGGTCATAACCGGGTGCGATATCCGTCACCAAAGGTCCCAGTACATAGAAAGGAGCCCCCATACACAAAGTCTGCTGTATTTTCATATTGGCTTCGATTTGATCCATAGGCACATGTCCGGGGCCTTCCACCATCACCTGCACATCTTTCTCCCATGCACGTTTGGTCAGTTCTCCCAGTCGCACCAGTTCTTCTATCTGGCACACATCGCTGGCATCTGCCAGACATCCCGGTCTACAAGCATCTCCCAAAGAAATGGTCACATCGTGTTCTCTACAGATTTCCAGAATCTCATCGTAGTACTCATAGAAAGGATTCTCTTCTCCTGTCATGCTCATCCAGGCAAATACCAGGGAGCCACCGCGGGATACGATATTCATTTTTCTCTTATGCTTTCTAATCTGGTCGATAGTCTTACGAGTGATACCGCAGTGCAAGGTCACAAAGTCCACGCCATCTTCTGCATGGAGTCTGATCACATCGATAAAGTCCTTTGCCGTCAGTTCCGCTAAATCTCTCTGATAATGAATCACGCTGTCATATACCGGCACGGTACCCAGCATGACAGGACACTCCTGCACCAGTTTCTGTCTAAAGGGCTGGGTATTTCCATGAGAGGATAAATCCATGATGGCATCTGCCCCCATATTTACTGCAGCCATCACTTTTTCCATCTCGATATCATAATCTTTGCAATCTCTGGACACACCCAGGTTTACATTGATTTTGGTTTTCAGCATAGAGCCTACACCCTTTGCCTTCAAGCACTTATGATTCTTATTGGCGCAGATGGCCACCTGTCCCTTTGCCACCCACTCTCTGATTTCCTCCGGTGTTCTGTACTCCTCTTTAGCCACCAATTCCATCTGTGGTGTGATGATGCCCTTTCTTGCTGCCTCCATCTGTGTTGCGTAGTTTTCCATGTTACTTTTCTCCTTCTCTAGATGTCATCCATGTGTACTGCATGCTGTAAAGGTCCCCTACCAAAGCCTAAATTCAGCCCATAAGCAATGCAGGCTTCGATATAGTGTTTCGCTCTGCGGACTGCTTTTTCCAGGTCATAACCCAGAGCTAGATTACAGGCAATAGCACTGGACAAAGTGCATCCCGTACCGTGGGTATTGGGATTCTCGATACGCCTACCGTTAATCCAAACGCCACGTTTCTCTGTCGGAATATACAAATAGTCCGGGGACATCTCTTCCGATGTGCTTTCTCCTTCTCCGCAGTGCCGCTTTGCCTCGCCTTCCATTTCTGCGAAATGATTGTGACCCCCTTTTAAAAGTACCGCGCAGTCATAAGTATCTCCCAGCTGCTTTGCAATCTCTTCCATATCTTGTTTGCTATGGATTTCTCTACCACTTAGCGCTTCCGCCTCCGGCATATTGGGTGTAATCACCGTAGCAAGCGGAAAGAGTTTTGTCTTCAAAACTGACTTGGCATCCCTTTCTGAAAGGCTTGCTCCGCTGGTGGCTACCAGCACCGGATCTAAAACAATCCA
The DNA here is from genome assembly GCA_015056765.1 of Lachnospiraceae bacterium. Taxonomy (GTDB): domain Bacteria; phylum Bacillota; class Clostridia; order Lachnospirales; family Lachnospiraceae; genus SIG336. The sequence goes on along the minus strand of SVFQ01000027.1, from coordinate 6,670 downwards.
CTTAGGATGATATTTCTGCAAGGACTCTGCCGTCGCTTCGATGGTATCCACATTAGGTAGCATACCGATTTTCACTGCATCCGGTTCGATATCTTCAAAGACCGCTTTGATCTGCTCCTTCAGAAAATCTCCCGTAGCGTTCATGATAGCGTTAACGCCTCTGGTGTTCTGCGCTGTCAAAGCAGTGATAGCACTCATGCCAAAGACACCATGAGCTTCCATGGTCTTTAAATCTGCTTGGATTCCTGCGCCCCCGGAGGAATCGCTACCTGCTATGGTCAGTACTTTTTTCATATCTCCACCTATCTAATAATTCCTTAGTTGCCACCCCGGAATCTTCCGCCTTCATAATGGCAGATACCACACAAATACCAGCGATGGGAACCCCCTTTAAAACATGAATATTATCTTTATTTAGTCCCCCTATGGCATTAGCCGGTATAGGAACCGCATTGCAAATATCTCTCAATGTATCTACAGAGGTTAGTACAGTCTTCACTTTCGTGGTAGTAGGATAGATAGCGCCTACGCCCAGATAGTCTGCGCCTTTTTCATAAGCTTTCTTTGCCTGTTCCACCGTCTTAGTCGTAGCACCCACAATTTTCTCAGGTCCCATGAGCTTTCTAGCGATATCTACCGGCATATCACTTTGCCCCACATGGACCCCTTCTGCATCGATTGCCAGCGCCACGTCCACCCTGTCATCGATGATCAAAGGCACACCGTATTTCTTCGTGATAGCATGGACTTTCGTCGCCAGCTCCATGTACTCCCTGGTGCTCTTTTCTTTTTCTCTAAGCTGCAAGATCGTCACGCCACCTTGCAAGGCTGCTTCCACTTTTTGTAAGAATACTTCTTCCTCTAACCCGGTAGAATCTGTCACCAGATACAGTTCCATGGTTTCTTTTGATACGTTACCCACTGTTCTAATCCCCTTGTTATAATTTGTCATATGCTACGCGTATGCTTTATTTCAGCGTTTGGATTCGCTTTCGAGTTTGTACCGTCTTGTCATCCACTAAAGACAATGCATCCAGCAATGCTATAAGATAACTTCCACAGCCATATCGCCCTAGTTCACCTACATCGGCGTTACTACTCAATCTATCTACCGCCACTTCGCCGGCGATACCAAGACATGCGCAAGCATCCACTACAGATAAAAGGGATGTTTCTCTAGCAAGGTAAGTAGCGCAAATGCACCCCTGCATACATCCGGTCCCTGTAATAGAGCTCATCGCAGGATGGCCATTGTGAACCAGTGCAATTTCTTTACCATCCGTAATGACATCTGCTTCACCACTGGCCAGTACCAGACATGCATACTGATTTGCCAAAGATTTTGCAGCATCTATTACGTTCCCTATTGCAAGACCCTGTTCTGCATCCACGCCTTTACTTGTGTACCCCAAATCTCTTAGGGCCAGAATCTCTGAATAATTGCCCTTTATCAGTAAAAAGCTCTGGTTTGTTTTTTGCTCTCTTTCCGATTCCAAACCAGTCGTGTAATCCCGTAGCAACTCTTCCACGAAATTCCGTCGCAGCTTTGAGCAAGATACACCCACTGCATCGATTACAACCGGTATGCCCTTTTCCATGGCTACGCCAAAGGAAATCCTCATGGACTCCATGCGGACATCCGATATGTTTCCCAGGTTCAAAAGGAGTGCTGATGCGGTAGCCGTAATCTCTGCTACCTCCTGCGGGTGCTCTGCCATCATGGGCTTCGCTCCCAGAGCCAGCACAGCATTGGCACACTGCATCATGGATATGGGATTTGTAATACAGTGGATTAAGTCAGACATTTATGCAACCTTTTCTTTCGTAGTATCTACGTCCTTCAGCGCGTTCTGAATCTTTTTCAGATTTCCAGTCGCCTGCATATGCAGCAGTAAAACAAAAGCGATACTTCCGCCAATTAGCGTACCGCAGATAAAGGACGGTACATAGAAGAACCATGTAAGTTCTGTTCTCCCCCAAAGATAAGTCATTACAGGATAGGATACGATGGCGCCGATGATACCGGTGCCGATGATTTCACCCAGTACTGCAGCCCAGATTTTTCCTTTGGAAACCTTATAAAAGATTCCGGATAAGGCTGCCCCAAATATAGCGCCGGTCAGGGCAAGTGGTGGAATTCCCATTAAAACCATACGAATCACACCAATCAAAACTGCATCCAGAAATGCATAAGCCGGGCCCATAAACACAGCACATGTAATGTTGATCAGATGGGCCATGGGGCACATACCTTCCACCCTCAAAATCGGTGAAATTACCACCCCCAGAGCTACAAACATAGCCAGCATCACCATACGAATTAACCAGTTACTTTTTTTCATGTCATCCTCCATTTCTCGGTTTCTGCCAGCATACGAGTCTGCGTCCACTTCAAGGTTCCTTTTTTTTCAAATAAAAAAGCGGAAGCCCCAAAATGGTTGCTTCCGCGAATCTACTCCTAGTCTTACAGGCATCCCTACGTTGGCATTATCCAAATCAGGTTCTCGGTCGAAGGTCACACCTTCCTCTCAGCCCGTCATACGAGCTCCCGTCTATATTTTGTTACCTTTTTCTTTATACACCTTTCTGGGTGCAAAAACAAGAATATAAAACTACATTTTTATTTTTGCGAGAAGTGCTTCCTGCAATGTCTGTGAGAAGTTGATATGCTTCTCCTGTGCAACGTTGTTTAACCATGCAGGAATTGTCAAAGTTTTACGCACAGCTTTTTCAAAGTGCGCCTTTGCATATTCCTCCACATCCACAGATACCATATTTACAAAAGAGCCTTCTAAATCAGCATCTAATTCTTTTGCAATCTTTTTAATATCAACTTTGCTCATTGCAGATGGTTTGGGTAGTTTATCTCCGTCCTTCTCAAGCACATAGAGATAGCCTGCTAGACACTCTACCGCCATCTTCATTGCTTCATTCTCATTTTTACCAGATGTAGCAAGCCAGTTTAAATCAGGAAAAACTACAGAATAGCCTTTATTCTCTTTAAAAAAACATGCCGGGTATATAGACAACATCGTCGTTCCTCCTTCCATCTCTATGCAGACTTATTCTAGTCCTGCCTGCTTTCGAATCGATTTTTCTATAATCTTACTCAGTTCTTTACTATGAAATGGTATCGTAACTTTACCAGGTTTACTCGGATGTACATAATGCCTGTGTGAGCCCTCCTGGCTCTTAAAAATCCATCCATCATCCAGTATTTCGCGTTCCATTTCTCTTGGTCGTTTTGGCATTACGCCCTCCGATTACTTACATTATATTTTCTAGCATGCATTATGTCAATGCGCATCGTCTTTATATGTATCCTTTCTTTGCGCATACTTTTCCATCTCAATATAGTATGCCAGAAGTCTCACAACATACTCCGGTGCATGACGAGTCCCTCGTTCCCACTCGGTGACAGTTCGATAAGGTATTTGGAATTGTTCGCAAAACTCTTTTCTGTTTAATCCAGTACTTTCTCTCAGTTCCTTTATCTTATTGGCTGTATCCATCTCACGTTCCCTCCATCGTTTACACATCGTGTATATTATGTCACATATCTATGACATACGCAATGTGTAAACGTCAAAAAGGAGCTATGGATTTCTCCATAGCTCCTTCAAGATACGTTTTTATGCTGTTTTCTTCCCGACATGAAATGTCGGCTCATAATTCTTTATACACCTTTCCGCGCGCAAACGTAAGAACCTACCACATTCTTTATCGTAATACCGTCAACTTTTCAATGGCAGTAGCCATTCTCCATCTTTTGTTATTGAGGAAATGAAGTACCAATCCCAGCGCCAACGGATACGTCCATGATAAAAGTTCAGGAACACATGGCTCTGCGCCAAACGCATAATATAAAAGCCATATTACATGTGAGAAAGGATTTATAAAATATCCATAGGCAGCTTTTACAGTCAAATCACTTGGCAATATGTAAACCGGTGAAGACATGATTATCACCATATATAGCAAATTGATTATAGGACTGGCTATATTAGGATTTGCAAACAATCCGCCCATAAAGACTGATATTTGATGCATTAAAAAAATGCACAAAGCAAACCATGGAATTAATCTAAAATTAACCGTTCCACTGCCAGACAACACAATTATAAAACTCATTAATATAAGCAAAATAAGAGATAACGTAGCATGAAATATACTCTCACCTAAAAACTCATCCTGAGGATCAATCTTAAATACCGAATAATACTCCATCATTTCAATTCTATTTGCACCTGAAACAAGAGTCGCTTGCATGTTTATAAATAATGAAAGCATCATTGATATATACATTCCAATGGCGTATACTATGATATCTTTTCCGCTCTTTCCCATCATGTTGATAACCAAGTAAGAAAGCGGGAAAACCACCACTAGCATTAAATAATAAATGCCCTGAAACCTTAGTTTTCTCATGCAAATAAGTATTATTGGAATACTTCTACCGATTTTCCTACTTAACATAGTTCATCACTCCTTCATAAAAAGCGGGATATTCTATATTTTCCGAAATAATAGTTGTTTTTTCAGACACTCGTTTTATGAATTCAAACATATTCTTATCTGTGGCCGCTGTGACTTTTATATGGTTATCCAGATAATTACCTACAGAAACACAGACTCCCATTTCATTTCCTATTTTCACCGCCATTTCCGAATTTTCCACAACAGCTTTGCAAATACATAAACCTGATCCTATATCAGAAACTTCTCCACTGAATAAAGAAGTTCCTTCCTTCAATATTAGCAGTTTTTCTGAAACACGCTTTACTTCATCCATATCATGAGATGCCAGTAATATACCGGAAGTTTTTTTACATAAATTGATTATTTTCCAGATACGCTCTTTGGTAACAATGTCCACCATGGACGTAGGTTCATCCAGAATGAGATATTCTTTTTGTATTACCAATGCACATGCCAAACCAACAAGCTTTTTTTGACCTCCGGAAAGCGTATATGCCATCCGCTTCTCTATCGTATCTAATCCTGTTAATTCTAAAACCTCTCGAAGTCTTGCTTTTCGTTCTTTCTTTCCTATCCCCTGAAAACGCATTGCAACATCAATGTTTTCTGAAACCGTCATTTCCGAATACAAAACGCTAACCTGTGGGACATAAGAAATTCTATCCAGGTAATCATGTTTACCGTCTATAGTAATGTCCCCTTCTGTCGGCTTTAGAACCTTTAGTATTTGTCTTACCAGTGTCGTCTTTCCAGAACCATTTGGGCCCACTATTCCCATGCATTCATGCTTATTGAGCTGAAAACTGATTCCTTTATTCGCATATATGTTACCCGGATATATCTTACTTATGTTATTGGCTTCCATGCTCATAGCACACCTCTATATTTTTCAATTTTCAGGGACAGATAAAATGGCATTTTTTCATCAAATTCTTTTCTTCTACATTTCCGATCCATAACACATCCCCCCATACATAAAGGTCCATATATGCAGTTTTGCATATGGCACGCTGCTTTCGATGAAAAAGATACTTCTTTTTTTCCGAATATATAATCCCCATTCTTTTCTATATGACCAATAGGCGTCTGATAAAGTTCTCCTGGACAGGCATAAACATTTAATGATTCATCTACTGCCATTCCAAATCTACAAACAGCTATGCACGGTGCCATTTCAATCTGATAAGCTATTTTACAACCTTTTTTCTTTGCATATTTGTAAAGATTTAAAACGCTATCATCTGCACCCTGATTGCAACTAAGTTGACCATCAAATACCGAAACATATGCCAAAGCCACTTTATCGGCAAGTCCTGCATCTATAATTCTATCTGTTAATTTGTAATATGAATCCAACTCACCAATGACATTAATTCGTATGGTCAACTTATTTGGCATCAGCTTTGCCAAAATGCAAATATTTGAAAAGATTTCATCAAAACTTCCCTTTCTATCAAAGGTTATCCTTGTCTCATTATGTTTACTTTCATCACCATCAAGTGTTATTTGAACATTAAAACTATCATGTCTCCGTAATTCTTCAATTATCTCGAAGGGAATTTTATATCCATTTGTAATCAACGAATGACTCACAGGAATACAGTTTTCAAACTCGCCAACTCGTCTAATAGTATAAACCAGTCTCTCTGGATTTATAGTTGGTTCTCCTCCAAAATAAGCTATTTTCAGGTTTCTGGGGTTTACCTTACCAATATAGTCAATGAAAGCATCAATATTTTCTTTACTTATATATTGTTTATCTTTTATACTCTTTCTGCAATCTTCATAGCAATAAGGACAATTCAAGTTGCATCCGGATGTCATGGACAAAAAAACTGCCATATTAGCATCGTTTGTCACCTTATTAACGCTCGACACATATTTTTCCCATTCGCTATCTTTGTCTCCTACTATTATCCCTTTATCCAATAAACATACTAGCGTTTCCTCACTTATAGCAGAGAATTCACCCGCCTCGAATAACTTTTTTATATTTGGGTTCAATTTCAAAAAGGCTCTTGTAAGCGTGTTATATACAAATATGTCCCCATCGTCTTCTACAAAGATATTATATTTTGACAAAATATTCATCTTAAATCACACAAAAGACGTGATGGAAAAAATACTCCATCACGTCTTTCTCTCCTAGTTATTCATTATTGTCGCCATTTTTAAAAACAACGCAAAACTG
>SVFQ01000026.1 GCA_015056765.1 Lachnospiraceae bacterium | reverse complement strand
TTTTTGGATCATTAAACAGCTGTCCTAAGATTAGGTCTGCTCAACTTTCAACTGTCCACTTTTATGGGTACAGTTTATTTGTGGTCTATAATCATATTGACCAAAATCGGTCAATATACAGAATGGAGACAACAGAATGGATAACACAAGATTACTAGACATTTCTAAATTTCAAGCTGCCGACGCGGCAATCAAGGATTGCTATTTTCATATCGACGTAGCGGATGAGTGTGAAAAACAGATTGAAATTTTAGAAAGTACTAAAACAACAAAGCTTTTTAAGACTAGCGACTGGGTGATACTGTGGATTTCTCTAGTTGGCGCTGAACTTTTACTCATTCCGCCAATCGTGACGTTTATGATATTACGTACGAAACGTATTAGGGAAAAAATGAAAAAAATAGAAGAATTGACGGAAACTGCATTAATAGAAAGACAGAAGGCTGCAGAAAAAGCTGTTGAGCATAGTGCAGAGATTACAGTTTTACCAGCGGATTATCAATATCCGATGGCATCAGAGTATATATGTAAGGTGCTTTCTAATGGGCGTGCTGCTAGTTTGAACGATGCTTTAACTATGTGTGATGAACAGATTCATAGATGGAAAATGGAGGCTATGAATCAACAATTGTTAGAGGAGCAACAACGTCAATCGAAGCAGCTGGCAGGAATAGCAAGAGATACAAGAGCAACTGCTATAAATACAGGATTAAACCTTGCAGCGACACTATTGAAATAGTAACAAGTCTAATAGGAAAGCAACATCTTAATGGTGTGTATATGAGGGGAAAATAAAAATGAAGAGAGTGTAGAAAATATGATTTGTAAAAACTGTGGTACTATATTGCCTGATGATGCTGTATTCTGTTCAAATTGTGGGTTAAAAATAGATAGCGAGAATAGAACAGAAAATACATTTCAGGTAAAACAGGAAGGTGGAAATACAAAAAAAGCTATAAAACTATCGTTGACAGGTAAGATAATGTGTGCGGTTATGGGTGTGTCATTGCTCATTATCCTGATTGTAGCTATGAGTAAACCTACAATGAACCTCAACGATTATATTACTGTTAAGTTTGATGGATATAACACGGCTGGATATGCAACTTGCTACTTTGACAAAGATAAGTTTGAAAAAGATTGGTCTGGAAGATTAACCTTTTCTAACACTGCAAATAACGCATTGGATTCGGCAGGAATCATGGAAGTTGCAAAAAAGCTTTCGCCAGTTGATGTGTTTTTCATGGTGAAACCGTACTCTGTTGAATTAAGTAATACGGGTAATTTATCAAATGGTGATAAGGTTGAACTTAAAATAAGTATAAATGAAAATGTAGAAAACGCTTTCAGAGTTAACATCAAAGCGGAAAGCCAAACATATACCGTAGATGGGTTGGGAAATGCAGAGTTGTTTGATCCGTTTGAGAAGTTGATTGTGAGTTATGATGGAATGGCACCATGTGGTTCCGTTCGTGTGGCTAGTCAAAATGATAATCCTATACAGTGGTACATAGACGCTGTGCCGAAGGAGGGGCTATCAAACGGTGACAAGGTAGTGGTGGAGTTTTTGAATGATTCCACTAGTGGTGATTTTACACAGTATTGTTTGAGTACATTTGGGAAAATACCTAGTTGTACTAAAAAAGAATATACTGTACATGGATTACAAAGTTATGTTAGAAGCGCAAGTGAAATACCGCAAGACACTTTGGAGATAATGAAAAATGAGGCACAGGATAATCTCGTTGCATACGCTGCCCGGTGGGACGACGAATGTACGTTAGTAGATTATGAGTACGTTGGAGACTTTTTTTTAAGTAAAAAAAATAAGGAAGTATTCTGGGAGAATAATAAAATCTATCTCGTCTATAAAGCAACAATGAATATTAATGTACCGGAACATAATTATAACGAGAATTTTACATTTTATTATCCTGTTGGATTCAAGGATTTGATATTAAATGAAGATGGAACGTGTGCTGTAGATGTTGACTTTCCGGAGGACCCAGAGAGTAGATTTCTTGTCGAAACGTACGTTCGCAATGATTGGGGGGATTTGGCGACTTATCAGATTATAGGATATCCGGACTTAGAGACTACTGTAAAAAAATTAGGAACAACGGCTGTTGACATCTATACATTTGAAGATAATCTAAAATATGATTAATTGTGAAAGCCCCAGAGCAAAACTGGGGCTTTTACATTGTGGGTGCCTATTATATAATTTGCTAGTTTAAGCAAGTGGTTGAAATAACGAAGAATTATGCGATACTATAAATACAGGGAATATTTTGGATGAAAGGAATTTGAGCAATGCCAGAATTAAGCCGATTTGGTGGTGTTAGTTATGTATGTAATGGATGATGTTTGTTGCGCAGGTGAATTACAAAAGGATATTAAAGTTACTGCTGTTAAGCCTTTGAGAGGTGGAATGATGTTAGTGACTTTTTCTACTGGCGAAAAGAGACTTTTTGATACTACGAAACTTGAAGGTCCTGCATTTGCACCACTAGCAGATGAAAAGGTGTTCAATAATCCGGAATTGTTCCATGGTGTTATTACCTGGAATAATGGTGAAATTGATATTGCACCAGAGACAGTATACAGAGATAGTAATAGCTATGATGATGTAGCAATGTAGCTCTATAAGTAAATCTAAGGACGTCCGCTGGGCGTCCTTTTTGCATATTTGTGATGAATCTAAACAAAGCAGGAGCGTGAAAGGGGAAGAAGTATGAGTGTAAAACTGTTAGGACAGGCACTTGTAAAGGTGTTTGTTGGGATTATACTGATCGGTGTATTACTGTTTGTACCAGCCGGAAGTTTGGCGTATTGGCAGGGATGGCTTTTAATGGGAATTTTATTTATTCCCATGATTATAGCCGGATTTGTCATGATGGCAAAATGCCCGGAACTGTTGAAGAAGCGATTGAATGCCAAGGAAGAGCAAGCAGAACAGAAGATGGTAGTAGTATGTAGCGGTCTGATGTTTGTTGGGGCATTCGTGGCAGCAGGATTGAACTATAGATTTCAATGGATTCCATTACCACCGATTGTATCCTATATCTTTGCAGTGGTATTTCTAATTGGATATATTCTGTATGCGGAGGTCTTGAAAGAGAATGAGTACCTATCTCGTACTGTAGAAGTACAGGAGAATCAGAAGGTAATCGATACTGGACTTTACGGTGTGGTACGTCATCCGATGTATATGAGTACGTTCATCTTATTTCTTTCCATGCCGTTAGTGCTCGGCTCTGTGATTTCGTTCATTATCATGTTGGTATATATCCCTATTATTGCGAAGCGAATCAGAAATGAGGAGCAAGTATTGGAAAGCGGTTTGGAAGGGTATGCTGAATATAAAACCCGAGTGAAGAATAAGGTCATTCCATTTATTTGGTAAGCAATGAAACGTGGAATGACACTAGCAGATAGGAAGGACAAGCCGTTAGGAATAGTGCTGAACGCAATTGCCATCGGCCTTCACGTATAGTATGATTCTTCTTGAGGACAGATATTGTTTATGACTCGAGGAGAAATACTATGAAAATTGAACAAGAAATGTGGAACCGTGTGACTGAGTTCATCCGGAAAAGATATCCGGAAGACTGGGGCGGCGCAGCCCTATCATTGGACAAATGCCTATCCGGCTGATGAATTGGAACAATTTGAAAAGCTGGATTTGGACTTGAAATAAAGGAGTAATACTATGGCAGAAACAATTACATTGACCATCCCGCGTCAGAAAAATATTGCATTAATCGCGCATGACGGAAAGAAAGCTGAGCTGATTCAGTGGTGCAAAGACAATGCAGAAACTTTAAAAAGACACTTCCTCTGTGGAACAGGTACTACAGCTCGTATGATTACCGATGCTACAGACCTGCCTGTAAGAGGCTATAATTCTGGCCCACTTGGTGGTGACCAGCAGATTGGTGCGAAGATTGTAGAAGGAAAAATCGACTTTGTCATTTTCTTTTCTGATCCTTTGACTGCAGCACCTCATGATCCGGATGTAAAGGCTCTGATGCGTATTGCACAGGTATACGACATTCCATTTGCCAATAATAAAGCAACAGCAGATTTCCTTATTCGTTCTACACTGATGGACGAAGAGTATAATCACGATGTGATTAATTTCAAAAAGAATATCGCCCAGAGAGCAGAGACACTGCCTAATCAGTAAAACGGGAGCCTCCAACCATGAAAGTTCGCTACGCGAAGGGTTGGAGTCCAACGAAGGCCACTCCGAGAGGAGTGGCCTTCATTTAATTTCGATTTCGAATAATATCCAGATAAAAGTAAGCCAGTGTCATCTCTACATAAGGCACTATCCACAGATAAGGAACAAAGAATGTGATAAGACCAAGTAGGATAAGTGGCAGGAAACTGATCATGATGTAGAAAAGCCTTCCTTTGTTGCCTTTCATCAGGGTAATGCTGGCTTTGAAACAATCAGCAGGTGTATAGTTCGGAAAGTCGATAGCTACATAGAAAATCTGAGAAAACAGAATCGCTACGTAGACTGTCAAAATCGCTGTACCATAGGACACAAGCTTATAGGCCAGGTTCGTTCCCATGGAGACATGATTCAGGAAAACAGCATTCAGAAGCATGCCCGGGAAATTCAGGGCTTCCAAAATGAGTCCCAAATACAGAGACATTTTGGCGATGCGACCGGGATTATGGATAAAGCAATGGAACAGATCTCCTGTGTAGATGGGCTGCCCTGCAGTCAGTTTTAGCATCATGTAGGAAAGGCCTGCCTGCATCATACCGGAAAGCACCAGTACACCTAACTCTAAGACGATAACCATGACACTTAGGGTGAGAGATTTGCCTGTAAGGGACAAAAGTAATGCTTTATTTAAAATCGACGTAAGCAGGGAAGAAAATAAAAACATCATGCAGATGGCGCCGATGACAGTAGGGTAGTTTCCCATAAGCTGTGCTTTGGCAGCTGCTTTTAGTTGTGCGGAAGTTTGTTTTTGCATACGATCTCCAATGTATCTTGTTTATTGTAATCAGTACGGAACTAGAAAGTATCAGCTCCGCTTGACAAACTCTGTGGATTACCATTTTGGAACATGGTAGACCAGACGGTATCAAAGTCTATTCCGTAGAAATTACGGAAAACCTCGTTGAATTGCTGGTGCATCTCAGGATTGGTCATAATCTGATAAAGTGTAAAGCAGAAGATAAAGATATTCAGCAGGACACACAGAATACCCAGCACAAGGCCGATGAAGGCACGTCTATCAAGGGCTGAGTCCGTTCCTTTGGAAAGGAGCGCCAGTACCATGGCTACACCACCCAGAATCAGCCCCGGGATGATGGTCTGTGTAAAGGTTAGACCCAAACCGACGAGGCCGCAATAAAAAGCACCTGCTACCAGTTTGGCATTTGGTTTATCATATGGATTCATAAAAGTCTCCTTGTTTTTTATTTCGTCAAAGCCCATTGTATCACGATTCTTTTGCTGTGACAAAATTGCGATGGGCTCTTTTTTTAGGTATAATAAGCTAGTGAGAGCCCGATGAAATGTGGCTTTTCATGGAATAAAGGGGGAAACCCACACAAGGAGTTTGTAATACATGGACATCAACAAAGCGATAGCAGAAGAACTACAAGTAAAGGTGTGGCAGGTAGAAGCTGCGGTAAAACTCATCGATGAAGGAAATACTATCCCATTCATCGCCAGATACCGTAAAGAAGCCACCGGCACGCTAAATGACGAGCAGCTGCGTAACCTACATGAAAGATTGACCTATCTACGAAATTTGGAAGAAAAGAAAGAACAGGTGCTTTCCAGTATCGAAGAGCAGGGCAAACTGACAGAAGAGTTGAAAGCACAGATTCTGGCAGCTACTACCATGGTTATGGTAGATGACTACTATCGCCCATATAGACCAAAGAGAAAGACAAGAGCATCCGTAGCGAAGGAAAGAGGCTTGGAGGGACTTGCCCTTCTCATTCAATTACAGCAGTTAAATCATGCACTGGAGGAAGAGGCCCAGGCCTATGTGAATCCGGAGAAAGAAGTAAATACCGTGGAAGAGGCTATCCAGGGAGCAAAGGACATCCTGGCAGAGTCTATTTCTGATGAGGCAGAGTATCGTACCTATATCCGTAAGGCTACTATGGAAGAAGGTAGTATCGTCAGCGAAGCCAAAGATGAAAAGGCAGAAAGTGTGTATGAAAACTACTATGCCTACAGTGAACCTATCAAGAAAGTGGCCGGACACCGTATCCTGGCATTAAACCGTGGTGAAAAAGAAAAATTCCTGGTAGTGAAAATCGAGGCACCAACGGAGCAGATTTTACGCTACCTGGAGAAAAAGGTGATTCTGAAAGAGAATCCTTATACCACACCTGTTCTGAAAGATGTGGTAGCCGATAGCTATGAGCGACTGATCGCGCCTTCTATCGAGCGTGAAGTACGTAATGAACTGACAGAGAAGGCAGAAGATGGTGCTATCTCTGTATTTGGTAAGAACTTAGAGCAGCTCCTGCTGCAGCCACCCATCGTTGGAAAGGTAGTGCTGGGCTGGGATCCTGCTTTTAGAACCGGTTGCAAATTGGCCATCGTAGATGCCACAGGTAAGGTATTGGATACCAAGGTCATCTATCCTACTGAGCCTCAGAATAAAGTAGCGGAAGCCAAAGCAGAACTGAAGAAACTCATCAGCAAATATAAGGTAGATTTGATTTCTGTAGGTAATGGTACTGCATCCAGAGAGTCTGAGCAGGTTATCGTAGAACTTCTAAAGGAGTTAGACAGACCTGTGCAGTACGTCATCGTCAACGAAGCCGGTGCATCTGTATACTCTGCAAGTAAGTTAGCTACCGAGGAGTTCCCGCAGTTTGATGTAGGACAGCGAAGCGCAGCATCCATTGCTCGTAGATTGCAGGATCCGCTGGCAGAACTTGTCAAAATCGATCCGAAATCCATCGGAGTAGGTCAGTATCAGCACGATATGAACCAGAAGAAACTAAGTGAAGCATTAGAGGCTGTGGTAGAAGACTCTGTAAATAAGGTCGGTGTGGATTTAAATACCGCATCCGCATCCCTCCTTGAATATATCTCCGGTATCAGTAAGCCTATCGCAAAAAATATCGTAGAGTATAGAGAGCAGAATGGAAGATTCCAGGATCGTAGAGAACTTCTGAAAGTGCCGAAACTTGGACCGAAAGCCTTCGAGCAGTGTGCAGGCTTTATGCGTATTTTAGGTGGTAAGAATCCACTGGATGCCACCAGCGTACATCCGGAGTCCTATGAAGCTACCGGTAAGCTCTTAGAGAAACTTTCCATGTCCATGGAGGATGTGAAGGAACTGCAGAAAAAAGCGGCAAGTAGCAAAGGTGGCAATCTGGCAAAGTCTGTAAAAGATAAAAAGGCTTTAGCAGAAGAACTTGGCATCGGCGAGATTACTTTAGATGATATTTTAAAAGAATTGGAAAAACCGGCCAGAGACCCTCGTGAAGACATGCCGGCACCAATCCTGCGCAGTGATATCCTGAACATGGAAGACTTAAAGCCTGGTATGATTCTGAAGGGAACCGTACGTAATGTCATCGATTTCGGCGTCTTTGTAGATATCGGTGTGCACCAGGATGGTCTGGTACATATCTCTCAGATTACAGACAAGTTCATCAAGCATCCGTTGGAAGCAGTCAGCGTCGGGGATGTGGTAGATGTTCGCGTGCTCTCCGTAGATGTACCGAAGAAGCGTATCGCACTTTCCATGCTGATGGAGGATAAACAGCCTCGCGAGAAAAACCAAAATGCCGGTCAAAAGCATCAGAATGGAAAGAAAGACTTCGTGAAGAAGGATTTCAATAAAAAACGATAATTGGAACGACTGAAATGAACGACAAAGAGACAAGTAGAATTTATTATCTGGATATCTTGAGAATCCTGGCGACCATTGCGGTGATTGGCATTCATGTATCGGCCCAGGGCTGGTACTCTGAGCCTATCGAGCGTTATACCTGGTCTATTTTCAGCGCCTGGGATGCAGCGGTACGCTGGGCAGTACCGGGATTTGTTATGATTTCCGGTGCCCTTTTCCTGACTAGGAAAATCGATATGAAGCGTGTGTATTCTCACAATATTCGCCATATGGTTTGCGCCTTCGTATTTTGGTCTTTGATGTATGCCATTTACTTTGGGCGGTCTGATGTGAAGACCTTCATCGGCACTTTCATCAGAGGTTACAACCATATGTGGTACGTGCTCTTTGTCATCGGGCTTTACATGAGTTTGCCCGTGTTAAATGCCATCGCAAAGGATGAGACGGCGCTGAAGACTTTCTTGAAATTATGGGTGGCTTTCACGGTACTGACTCCTTTTGTGACAGACTTTTTGCCATATATGTCCGGTACTATCAAAGGGAACTTCCTGATGCAGTCAGTGATTTCTGTGTTAGGAAACATCCGCGTGGAAATGGTGCTAGGCTACTTTGGCTTTTTCCTGCTGGGATACTATCTGCATACCCATGAGCTGACAGAAAGACAGGAAAACTTGATTATGCTGGGGGGTGTAATTGGCTTTTTCTATACCTACACCATGACCGTATGGGTGTCCAGATGGAGAGGCGGCCCCCAGGACTTCTTCTACAATAGTTTCTCTTGGAATGTATGCTTAGAGACCATGGCCTTTTTCGTATGGGCCAAGAAGACACAGTGGACAGAAAAACGCGCGAAACTGATACGATTCTTATCCGTACATTCCTTTGGTGTGTACCTGATTCATTACATGATTATGATGATGCTGAATCAGCTCTTTAACATCAATACAAGGGTAATTAACGCATTTGTCAGTGTACCATTGATTATGGTACTGACCTATGGGATTTCATTAGCAATCATCGTGGGAATCCGCAAGATTCCAAAAGTTGGAAAGTGGATCGTGTAGTTTATGATCAATTGGCATAACATTCTCAAGTGGATACTGAAAATCATGACAGCGGCTATCGTGGCCTTGGTTGTCTACTTTTATTTCATGGGCCATGATGCCATTTTTAATAAGCCCAATGACCAAAGTCAACTGGATAATTCCGTAAGTGATGCCATTGCAGAGTATAATGCTGAGATTTTGACACAGAATCCGTTAGATTCTCTGGTAGATGCCGGTGGCTTCAACCTGGAAACCGAGGATACCGCAGAGTACGTCTATCCTACGGAAGAGGTCAACACGGACCTACAGTTCCGCACGGAACAGAAATTGGAGGAACATTTCCAAAAGCATGTGATTGAGCAGCAAGAGTTTGGGGACATCAGCGTAGAGGATTACTTATACTTTGCTCAGGAGCTGATGACGGTAGTAGAAGGAGAGGACACTCTGACAAAGGAAATAGACGGGGAGACTTTCTATTACGATGCGGAGACCAATGAATTCGGCGTACTAAGCTCTGATGGCTATATAAAGACCTTTTTTAAGCCATCCGATGGGCAGGCTTACTTCGATAGACAGTAAACAGCAGGAGCCCATGTTGGCAGATTATAGATAGCAATATGAAGAAAACAATCAAAGATAAAGATATCAGAGAGCCTCTGTGCGAGTACTTAGAAGAGCGATTTGGCAAATGTCGCATCTTCGAAGAAAAACGCATGGGTAAGTCCAGAGCGGACATGGTTATGGTGCTGGAGACGGAAGTATGGGGCATTGAAATCAAAAGTGATGCAGACACTTATACCAGACTCAGCAGGCAAGTGAAAGACTACGATGCTTTCTTTGATCGAAATGTCATCGTGGTGGGCAGCTCTCATGGGCAGCATGTGGCAGAGCATGTGCCGGAGGACTGGGGCATCATCACCGTGGAGGAGACGGAGGATGGGCTGGACTTATATGAGATGCGGGAAGCTAAGGTGAATCCAAAGCGGAAGCTGGCCTTCAAACTATCGATTCTATGGCGGCCGGAACTGGCCCATATTCAAGAAAGATATGCTATGCATGCCTATGCAAGACAAAGTAAGAAGTTCGTACAGGACAAAATCCTGACCTTGGTGCCGGAAGAAGAGTTGCACCGTGAGATTAGTGAAGAGCTTTTTGAGCGAGACTATGAAAAAATCGCAGAGCAAATCGATGCCTACCGTTTAGAACACGGACAGCGTAAAAAGCGAAGAACGGTAAGAAATAAACGAAAATACAAAGCACCAAAGTAGTATAAATCAAAGTAACGATAACATAGATTTTACAGAAGCAAAGCGGGGTAAAAAGATGAAAACAGTTGGATTTATCGGAATGGGCAACATGGCCAGTGCATTGTGTAAAGGATTCATTGCGTCAGGAAAACTAACCAAGGAAAACACCTTTGCCTATGCACCAAATCAGGAGAAACTTCGTAAAAACGGCGAAAACTATGGCTTTACACCATGTGCTAATTTGCAGGAACTGCTGCTAAAATCAGAAATTATCATTATGGCTTGTAAACCGTATCAGATAGAAGGCGTCCTGGCGGAGGCAGGTACAGGAAGTTGGAGCAATAGAGCTATCCTGTCTATCGCAGCAGGTTGGGACTATAAATCCTATCAGAAGGTCCTGACTGGAAATCCAAGAGTACAGTATATCATGCCCAATACCCCTGCCAGAGTGCAGGCCGGAGTCATGCTGTTTGAGAAACAAAATGGCCTGACGGTTGAAGAGAGAGCCTTTGCAAAGGATTTGTTTTCTGCAGTGGGAATCATTGTAGAACTGCCTACGGAACAAATGAAAATCGGTATGTCCATCAGTGGATGTGGACCGGCATTTGTGGATATGATGATAGAAGCATATGCGGATGCAGCAGTGAAATATGGCATTCCCAGAAATACTGCTTACCAGATGGTATCTCAGACCATTCTTGGAAGTGCAAAATTACAGCAGATGACGGGACTTCATCCCGGTATATTAAAGGATCAGGTATGCTCCCCGGGAGGCACCACCATCAGAGGTGTGGCATCCCTGGAAGCCACCGGATTCCGTAATAGTTGCATGGAAAGTATCGATGCAATTATGAATTCGTAGAAGTTTCATTGATTGCCATGGTGCGTACGCGTACCATGGCACTTTTTACGTGTGGCAAGCTAATGAAGATAATGGTGAGAATCACTTCTGCTGCCAAATACATGCCGTTGTACAGCAAGGAATAGGTGTATGGATTCAGCGGAATGGTGAATTTCTCAAAGAATGTGAAGCTTTCCGGAGCCCACATACCAAAGAAGATGACGCCGGATAAGAAGGCGAAGAAGTAGCGCCCTAGGACAGCTAACAGATATCCCTTCACGAGGCCGTTCTTTTTGTTGCTGAATAGACCGGATAAGCCAAGTGCACCAAAAGCAAAAATATAGTCAAAAATAAGCTGTGGAGCACTGATGATATAAGGCCCTAAAATGAGCTGTAACACACCGTAAGCAACAGCTGTTACGAGACCGATTCTGACGCCATACCAGTATCCAATCAAACTGATAAACAGCATGCTGAATAAGGTGACGGAGCCGCCCATCGGCATTTCCCAGAACTTAATCATGGATGTGATGACACCCAGGGCAAGAGCTGTGGAACAAAATACAAGTTGTCTGGTGGAAAAATCGGATTTGCCTTTCTTTTCACGCTTCTTGCCGCCAATGAATGAGGCCAGTAGAAGCAAGGCTAAGGCTAGAATAGCCAGTGCAGTGTAACCTGCGGTGGTGAGTAGATAGGTTCCCTCGTCGGGATCGAATGTTGCAAAAAAATTCATAGTAAATACCTCCCTTTTTCATGCTAACTATAGTTTCGAAATGTGAACTTGTCAAGGAAAATGTGGTAAACTATATTACAGTATGTAGAGGGAGAATATGGACAATTGAGTTCTTTAGTTGTAGCAGTCGCTGTATTATTTGTCTTTTTTGCGGGAAGTACCACATATGAATGGTATGTGCGGAAGGATTACCGCTATTGGAAATTACGAATCTTATATCTGGCAGCCGTGAATCCTGCTTTTCTGTCCTTCGTTTGTACAGGAGGGGGAAAGGCGCTTGTGGCGGCATTTCTCTGGATTGAAAATATCATCGTTTTTTATCATCAATTAAAACCATTATCGAAAACCTATATGCCTAGAAGATGGCGAGAACTTATGGCTCCCTACATGGCCTATTCCATAAGCATAGCCGGAATCATCTCCGCGATTTTCTATACTAACCCCAATATAAAGGGCGCCGGTAGCTTATTTGTCATGTCTTTTTTTTCAGCTATCATTATTACCCTGTATAACATTTGGGAATTCGTGGTCATCGACAAAGAGTATCCGGAGGATAATCCCTATCAGGAGGTGGAACTCGTACCGCTCCCGGAAGAAAAGGTCACCTTTGATCCAATCAAGAAACCGGGACGCAAAGACCTGCTCAGTATGTGCTTGCTCACGGCTTTTTCAGCTCTTCTTATTTTTCATAAGCTGGGCAATCCTGTGGCTCCACAGACGGCGCTTTCCCTGTCCCCTTGTGACTATAAATATTTTGCTGAAGACAGGCGAGATGATATTCCGAAAGAGAGTAAGATCGACTTACAATTTCAGGACGAGGAATTCATTGAGGGAATTTCCCTTTATGTGGGGGATAAGGACACTTCGGTGGTGAGAGTGGAAGCAAGGTCCGGGGAAAATACTTGGACGATTATCCAGGATGCATTGCAGTTAGATGCTACCTATCGGTGGAATAGTATTCCCATTCAGATGAAAGCAAATGCCATTCGCGTGTTGCAGAGAGATGGGGATGGCAAGTATCTGGAACTGGCAGTACGAGTAAAGAATACGGGAGAGGAAACAGAAAAAGAAAGACTGCTGTTGCCAAATAACTGGCAGTCCTATGGTGCATTATTCGATGAGCAGAGCCTATACCCGGAATATTTGACCTATTATGATCAAAGTCTTTTCGATGAAGTATACTATGCCAGCAGCATGTATCAGTTCTTGCAAGGAGAAAACATGCGAGAGCAGACGCACCCTCCTTTAGGGAAGGCTATTATGAGTATCGGCATGTATCTTTTCGAACCGACACCCTTCGGATGGCGCTTTGTTTCGGCGTTTCTCGGGGTTTTGATGGTACCCGTGATGTATCTGTTTTTGCATGGGTACTTGCATAACACTCGATATGCAACAGCCGGTACGTTTCTATTTTGCATAGATTTCCTTCATATCACGTTATCCAGAATAGGAACACCGGACACACTAGTTGCCTTTGCTATGCTGGTGACCATGTTGTACTATCACAGAGCTATAGAGAGAATTCGAAACTACGGCTTTGACAAAACGGCTTATCGTCTGCTTGGCATATACAGTTTTTGCATTGGGGTCTGTATTTCGCTCAAGTGGACAGGGGTGTTCCTACTATTTGGGTGTATACTGGCTTATTTTCGTTGTATTACCCCGTACTCCAAGAAAATGCTGGGATTGGCAGCTGTCTTTCACTGCCTGATACCGGGAACCTTGTATGTGCTGAGTTTTGTGCCATTCTATGCAAAGATGGGATACCAGAACTTTTTGCAGGCGGCTCTGGAGCACTCCTTTGATATGCTTCGATTCCATGAAACCGCTATGAAGGGGCATGAATTTGCATCCCCGTGGTTCACCTGGATGTTTGATATCAGACCGCTTGTGGATATTGTCAGCTATGTAGACGGAGGAAAAGTCAGCACGGTAGCTACCTTTGGCCATCCGATCCTTTGGCCTATCGGGCTTGTGTGCTTTCTTTTTATTGCCTTTCGCGCTGCTTATCGAGAGGATAAGAGAGCATCCTTTTTTGCAACGTTGTATTTTGGACTGCTATTCCCGTGGTTTTTTATTAAGCGAACCACGTTTATCTACCAGTATTATGGTTGCTCTTTGGTGACAATACCGATTATCACCTACGTGATGTATCGTATTGACCAAAGAAGTAATACCCGGATTAACCAGTTCTTTCTGATTTTATGTACGGTAGTATTCTTACTGTTTTGCCCGGTGCTCACCGGAGAGCCGATTTCTAAAACCTGGATTGAACAAATGCTGGTTTGGATGCAGGGCTGGAATTTCTATTAATAAACAGAATTCTATGGAGTGAAGAGTATGACGGAATGGGTATTGAAAAATAAATATCCGATTATGTTTATCGGCAGTGTGACTTTAGGCTTGCTGATGCGACTGGGAGGCTTTTCTTTGCTACTGTTGGTGGTGTCTTATGGGATAGCCTGCAAACTGCACTTGAATCAGGAGGGAAGACTGGCCACTTTATCTGTGCTTGCTTTTACACCTGGGTATTTCTTTACCAATTATTCAGATAGAACGGTGGCACTGTTATGGGAAGCATTCCAAAAGGCAATTCATCAGGAAGTGGAGGGCCCCTACTATAGGGGATGTGCCAGTATTGTTAGGCGATTCCTATCCATTGATTTAATCAGTTTTTGGTATGCACCCTGGCTGAATTTAGATCATGACACAAATCTGTATACCATGTTAGTTAAGACGGAACTGTTTGGTGGTGGTTTGCTATTAGGCCCGCGAGACATGGAACCCTTTGATGGCAAGGCGGATGGCGTGTTTTATGCAATATTGGCCATGCCCATGCTTTGGCTTTTCGTATGTATGGGATTTATTGCAGTGGTGATCGGAGGCTATTTGTGCATCCGGAATAAGAAAAGAAGTATTCTGATTCCTGCAGCTGTAGGCTTTGCAGTGCCGGTGGTAATATACGCCATATATCCATACTCTACAGTAGCCAATACGGCCTTTTACCCATGGATTACGACGCTTAAGGCACTACTGCTGGGCTATGTATGGACCTGCATGAAACCGGAGCAAAGAATCAGGCGAAGAATTCTGCAGGATATGACCATTACCTATTGTAGTTTGGGATTCCTGCTGGCATTCTTTTCCATGGTGGAGGCTTAGAAGGGAAGATGAAAGAAAAAATCAAAAAAATCTCCTATCTTACCGGAATCGGTGCGCTAGTAGGGGCGGCACTGGGAATCTTGTCCAATGACATCCTCAGGCTCTATCCGGCACTGGCAAGTTCGCAAGCCTATCAAAAAAGCAAAGAAGCCCTTTACGCGATAGGATTCCGGGAAGGACTCATTCGTTATGTGCTGATAGCACCGTTGGTAGAAGAACTGGTTTTTCGCGTGCTTTTGATGGTCGGCGGAGAAAAACTACTTGGTCGCAAAGTAAAAAACACGACCCTATTACACGTGATTTTGGTGACACTTTCTGCGTTGGCTTTTGCCTGCTATCACGGCAATATGGTGCAGGGCGTCTATGGCTTAGTGGCCGGGGTGCTGCTGGCTATGATGTGGATACGAAGCAAGAACCTGCTTCCAATATATGCCATGCATGCCCTGGCAAATCTGAGTGCGTATTTACTGGAGAGAAATCCGGAATACTGGGATAGACTGGATAATATCTCTTTGATGCTGACGTTACTTCTAGTTTTGATTGGAAATGCTTTGGTCAGTGGTAAGGTGGTTTTTGGTAATTCAGAACAGCATTTGCTATAATAGGGGAAAGAAACCTGGAAAGCAGGCGGGGGTGATACCATGACAATGACGAAAAATGAATGTGTGGCAAAGATGCTGCGCAAAGGATATAAATGTGAAATTATCCGCAACGTAGTTATTTTCTATGAAGCAGATGAGAAGACTATCAAGAAAGCGCTGGCAGAAATCGGCTACGAAAGCAGCTGGGGTATAGGCGCTATGGGTGAGAATAAATCCATTGAGCTTCCTACGGCAGACGAAGAAATCCCGGAAGACTTCGAGGAATCCTTTGAGGAGGAAGCTTCTGAGGATGATAGTCCATTAGATGAGGAAGACTCCATCGATATTGAAGAAATCGACTTCTCCAATATGGAGATGCATCAGCAAAGCATCTTTGACTTGTGGGATGAATAAGGAAAGAGAGACCCTCTTTACTGCAGAAGCAGTAAGGAGGGTTTTTAGATTAGTTGATTGCGGTACTCTATCGGTGTAAGCTGATAGGTTTTCTTAAATAGTCTGGTGAAGTAGGAGTAGTTATCGTAGCCCACCCTGGTGGCAATTTCGTGAATGGGGGCAGAGGAATGCTCCAATAGGTCTTTGGCCAAAGAAAGCCTCTTTTCGATGACATAGTTTTTGAAGCTTAGACCGGTTTCTTTTTTGAAAAGTCTGGTGATATAGTCTTCATCAAAATAGAACAGGTCGGATAAGGTTTCCCTACTTAAATCTTCAGTAAAGTGCTGGTCCACATATTGCAAAATGGTGGAGGTGACACTTTGCTCA
>SVFQ01000005.1 GCA_015056765.1 Lachnospiraceae bacterium | reverse complement strand
CACGCCCCTGCCTATTGCACTATCAGTTATTCATCTCTCAGGTCTTAGATTATTCCTATTAAGATTAGAATGTTTTGAAGGCTTTCGACACACAAAAAAGACCCGGTACACTGTACCGAGTCTTTTGAAATCTGCAATAGCAGATGATTATCTCTTGCTGAACTGAGGAGCACGACGAGCTGCTTTGAGACCGTATTTCTTACGCTCTTTCATACGAGGATCACGAGTAAGGAATCCAGCGGATTTCAGAGTTGGTCTGTAATCAGCATCTACAGTAAGAAGTGCTCTTGCGATACCGTGTCTGATGGCACCAGCCTGACCTGTAGTACCGCCACCTTTAACATTAACTACGATGTCGAATTTCTCAGTAGTCTCTGTAGCTACGAGTGGCTGACGAACGATAACTTTTAAGGTTTCAAGACCGAAGTATTCTTCGATGTCTCTTTTGTTGATTGTGATCTGACCTTTACCTGGTCTTAAATATACTCTGGCAACAGATTTTTTTCTTCTACCAGTGCCGTAAAAATTCTTATTTGCTTTAGCCATTTTTTTACTCTCCTTCTATGGTTCTTAGAATGTCAGTACTTCAGGTTTCTGAGCTGCGTGTTTGTGATCTGGACCAGCGTAAACATAAAGTTTCTTGTACATTTCTCTACCTAAAGGTCCTTTTGGAAGCATGCCTTTAACTGCAAGTTCGATTACCTGCTCAGGCTTTTTGGCTAACATATCTTTCAGAGAAGTCTCTTTCATACCGCCAACATAATCGGAGTGATGATAGTATACTTTCTGATCTAATTTCTTACCTGTAACTTTGATTTTCTCAGCGTTAACTACGATTACATAGTCGCCTGTATCAATGAAAGGTGTGAAAATTGCTTTGTTCTTTCCTCTTAATACTTTTGCAACTTCAGAAGCAAGACGTCCTAAAGTCATATCTGTAGCATCTACTACATACCATTTTCTTTCGATAGTAGATGGGCTAGCCATAAATGTCTTCATCGATATTCCTCCATAAATCCATACATAAATTCGTATTCTCTTTCACTTTTCGTGCAGATGTCCGGCCACACTAGAAGTTTCCAAGAATGACAGTATCTATTTCAACATGTAACACCGGGGCTTTGGTATTACATTAGAAATGTCGCCACAATTAGGTATTCTACAATATTCCGGGCATATTGTCAATATCGTATTGCAATAAAATCAGCCCTTTTGCGGGAGCTGTAGGACCTGCTGCCTTTCTATTTTTTGCTTCTATGATTTCAGGCAATTTTTCGGGAGCAAGTCGTCCATATCCCACTTCCATTAAGGTACCGGCTATGATGCGGACCATATTATACAAGAAGCCATTTCCCTTCACGGTGATAAGGACCTTTTCTTCTTCCTTTTCCACCTTCACCTCGTATACCGTACGCACAGTGGTGCTTACCTGGGCGCCTGCGCTACAAAAGCTTTTAAAGTCATGGGTGCCTTCGATGTATTTGGCAGCCTTTTGCATTGCCTCTACATCAAGGCCCTGGTAGGTAAAGTGGTAAAAGTTTTTTTGCAATGGGTTGTAGATTCGTCCTGTTTCAATTTGATAGCGGTAGGTTTTGGTGCTATCACATTTTCTGGGATGAAAATCCTCCGGCACTTCTGTTGACGCCAGAATTCGAACGTCTTCCGGTAAATGTCCATTAAGTGCATAGCAAAACTTTTCACCGGGAATCGGGCTATTTGTGTCAAACACTGCCACATTCCACAGGGCATGCACCCCGGCATCAGTTCTGCTACCGCCCATGATTTCCGTTTTCTCTCCTGTCACTTGCAGGATGGCTTCTTCCACCGCTTCCTGAATGGTGGGCGCATTGGGCTGTATCTGAAATCCGCTGTAGGCAGTTCCTTCATATGCGATTCTTAATAAAACACGTTTCATAATCCGATATTCATGCGACCAAGTACGACTGTCGCAATTACAAATAGGTAGATAATGGCTCTGGCAGCGTAGTCTCTATGGGCATAAACCAAAGGTTTCATTTTGGTTCTGCCTTCTCCGCCTCTATAGCATCTGGCTTCCATGGCCATAGCCAGGTCCAGTGCTCTCTGAAATGCAGAGAGGAAAAGCGGCTCTAATAGTGCGCCCAGGCTTTTGGCTCTCTGAATCAGGTTTCCACTTTCAAAGTCCGCAGCTCTGGCCATCTGTGCTTTCATGATTTTGTCTGTTTCTTCCAAGAGAATCGGGATAAACCGTAGTGCAATGGACATCATCATGGCCACTTCATGCACAGGCACTTTAAAGACTTTTAAAGGCGCAAAGAGTTTCTCCATACCATCCGTCAGGTTGCTGGGGGTGGTAGTCAAAGTCAAAATGGAGGATCCGATAATCAGCATGGTCAGTCGAATTGCCATTTTAGCTGCGATAGTCAGTCCCTCGTAGGTGACTTTGATGGGGCCAAGATGTGCAAGTTCCCTTCCCGGCGTCAGTACCAGGTTAAAAACCATGGTAATCAGCAAGAGAATCAGAATGCTTTTCATGCCCTTTACAATGAATTTAAAAGGTACATGGGAAAGCTTAATGCACGCTGCCAAGAAAAGGAGCGCCACTGCATATCCTATGAAGTTTTTTACTAAGAAAAGTGCCACGATAAACCAAAAGGTTCCAATGAGTTTGATTCTGGGATCCAGTTTGTGCAGTATGGAATCTGTTTGGTAGTACTGGCCTAGCGTAATGTCTCGAAGCATGTTTTTTCCTTTTATTTCTTATCTATGAAGCATTTCCAGGATGCTCTCTTTGGCTTCCTCAATGGTAATGGCGTCTGTTCGCACCGGATATCCTGCATCCTTAAGCGCCTTCATGATGTAAGTCACCTGAGGAGCTGCAAGTCCAATGGCTTCTAAGTCCTCTACATGAGCAAAAACTTCTTTTGGCTCGGCATCAAATACTTTTTTGCCATGATTCATAACGATGATTTTATCTGCATATTCTGCCACATCGTCCATGCTATGGGATACCAGCACTATAGCAATGCCCATCTTTTCGCGAAGACTTGCAACCAAATTCAGGATTTCTTCTCTTCCTTTTGGATCAAGCCCTGCTGTAGGCTCGTCTAGTACCAGAATATCCGGCTTCATGGCCAGCACGCCGGCGATTGCTACTCTTCTTTTCTGTCCGCCGGACAAATCAAAGGGAGATACATAGAAGTATTCATCTTGCAATCCCACCATTTTTAAGGCTTCAAAAGCCCTTAGTTCCACTTCTTTTTGAGATAGTCCTAAGTTTTTAGGGCCGTAGCACACGTCTTTGAACACCGTTACTTCAAAGAGCTGATGCTCCGGATATTGAAAAACCAGGCCTACTTTACCGCGCAGCGCTCTTCTGTCATATTCCGGGTCATGGATATCTTTTCCCTGGAAGTAAACATTTCCCGCTGTGGGCTTTAGGAGTCCGTTAAACATCTGCACTAAGGTAGACTTTCCTGAGCCTGTGTGCCCTATCAGTCCTACGAATTGTCCCTCTTCAATTTGCAAAGACACATCGTCCAGTGCTTTTACAGGAAGCGCTGATCCAATTCCATATTCATATGTCACATGATCTAAAATGAGCGACATGTTATCTCCTCGTTGCCTTCCGAAAAGCTTCTACAAACTCTTCGGTATTTAATATGCCATCCGGCATTGGTACCCCGCTTTTCTTCAGCTCGTAAGCAAGTTCTGTTACTTTGGGTACATCAAGTCTATATTTTTTCAGTTCTTCCACTCTGGAAAAAATCTCTCTAGGGGTGCCGTCCATAACGACCTTCCCTTTTTCCATGACAAATACTTTATCCGCATGGACAATTTCTTCCATATAGTGGGTAATAAGAATAACTGTGATATTCTCTACATCATTCAGTGCACGGATTGCGCGAATGACCTCTTTTCGTCCGTTTGGATCTAGCATGGCTGTAGGCTCATCCAATATGATGCACTGTGGATGCATGGCGATGACACCTGCGATGGATACACGCTGCTTCTGTCCTCCGGAAAGCTTATTTGGGGAAAACTTTCTAAATTCATAGATTCCGACCGCTTTCAAGCTTTCCTCTACCCTGCGCCAAATCTCAGAAGTCTTAACCCCTAGATTCTCAGGGCCAAATCCTACGTCCTCTTCTACTACCTGGCCGATGATCTGGTTATCCGGGTTCTGAAAAACCATTCCGGCACGTTTTCGAATGTCCCAAAGGTTCTCAGGTTTCGAAGTATCTTTCCCGGTTACCAGAACGGTTCCTTCTGTAGGTAAAAGCAGTGCATTAAAGTGCTTAGCCAAGGTGGACTTTCCGGAACCGTTATGTCCAAGAACCGCTACGAAGTCTCCTTGCTGAATCTGCATATCCACGTGATCTACAGCTTCTGTTACGCCCTCTGCTTCTCCATTTTCATCTCGCCTGATATATTCAAATACTAAGTTTTTTGTTTCAATGATGTTCATATCTATTTCCTGACGAAATACCCGATAATATCAATGTTTGTCACGATTTCCATTCTACAAGATAACGCTTCCGTTTGCAAGAATACGCCATCCGTGGTATGGTTCAAGTATTATGAAAAAAATAAAAGAATTCATTCAAACATTTTTTACGCAGCACCCTTTGGGCAAAAATCTATTACTTCTCTGCTGCATGATTCTGGTATGTGCCTTTCTGGTAAAAGCTCTCACGTCAGGAGAAAGCTTAAGCGAATATGCTGAAAAGAATCCGGAGATTGCGTATCAAGTCGGAAAGTCAGATGATTCTGGTACAGCCGAGTCTGTAAAGGCAGAGTCCGAAAGCGCTGTGGAGACAGTTTCTGATGATATCGAAAGCACTGCAACGTCCACAGCAGGTACCAGTTATATACTATGTGATGGTTTTACTTCACAACCATTGCCTGCAGATGTCATTAGCCGAATCACAGGAAGTAGTTATCCGGCAGATGATTCTGCTCTTATTTCCCTTGATGATTTAAGCTATCTTACCCTTTTATATGTAAACTTCGACGGTCAGGATATGGAAGGGGAAATGATTTGTAATAAATCGATTGCAAAGGATTTGCTTGAAATTTTTAAGGAGCTTTATGATAATCAATATCCAATTGAACGTATCGAACTGGTAGATTTCTATCAAGCTGATGATGAAAGCTCTATGGAGAATAACAATACCTCCTGCTTCAATTATCGAATGATTTCCGGAAGCAATAAGCTTTCTAAACACTCCGCCGGCTTAGCAGTAGATTTAAATCCTCTCTACAATCCGGCTGTCAGCACCGCAAAAGACGGAAGTACAAAAGTAGAACCTGCAACAGCCTCTGCTTATATAGACAGAAGTCAAAATTTTGCCCATAAGATCGATACATCAGACCTGGCTTATCAAGTCTTCACAAGACACGGGTTCACCTGGGGTGGTAATTGGCACTCCAAGAAAGATTATCAGCATTTTGAAAAAAGCATAGATTGATAAAAATCGAATAAAACAACTAAAAAAGCTCATCCCAAAAGGATGAGCTTAATTATTTAGTGATTAAACTAACTCGATAAGAACCTGCATTGCTGCGTCACCTTTACGCTGACCAATCTTTACGATACGAGTGTAACCACCGTTACGTCCAGCATACTTAGGTGCGATTTCATCAAACAGTTTGTTTGTAACACTTACAGTTTTGCTGTTTTTCTTACGACCAGCAACTGCTGTAGGTACTTCTGTTACAGGAAGAACGAATTTCTCAATCTGTCTTCTAGCATGTAATCTGGAAGGAAGATCTTTTTTGATTTCTTTTTCTTCTGTCTTGTAAACTGTTACAGTCTTACCATTTTCAACACGGATAATCTTTCCGTCTTTATCATGTGCAGTTTCGGATAAAACTTTGCTAGGATCGTTCTTGTCTACGATCTGTTTTACACGATTACCGTCTTTGTCTTTCTGAGCAACTTTAGCCTGAACTTTAACAGTCTCATAGTTATCTTTCTCTTTGATTGCTAAAGTGATTAGCTTCTCAGCGATTTTCTGTACTTCTTCAGCCTTAGCTGCAGTAGTAACAATTTTTCCATGATACAGAAGAGCTGTTACCTGATTTTTCAGTAATGCTTTTCTCTGTGCGGAAGTTCTTCCAAGTTTTCTGTATTTTGCCATGATAGCTCCTTTCGTCTCCGCTATTGACATATCCTCCTATGCCCATCGGTCTTATAAGGACAATACTTGAGTTTCCTCCATCAATAGTGGGTGTGCAATTTCGCGCACATCGGTCTTACCGAAACTGCATGTATAGTTTCTATTCTTCGGAAGCGTTAAGAGAAAGTCCGAGTTCCTCGAGCTTTGCAATAACTTCTTCCATAGATTTACGACCAAGGTTACGAACCTTCATCATATCATCCGGTGTTTTGTTTACCAATTCCTCAACGGTATTGATACCTGCTCTCTTTAAGCAGTTGAAAGAACGAACGGAAAGTTCAAGTTCGTCGATGCTCATCTCCAGAACTTTACCCTTCTCATCGCTTTCTTTTTCGATCATAACTTCTGCGGATTTTGCATTCTCAGAAAGATCGATAAATAAGCTCAGGTGCTCACTTAATACTTTAGCAGCAAGGCTTACAGCCTCATCTGGACCTAAAGTACCATTTGTGTAAACATCAAGTGTTAATTTATCGTAGTCAGTAACCTGACCAACACGTGTATTCTCTACAGATACATTTACACGCTCTACAGGAGTGTAAATGCTGTCTACAGGGATTACACCGATAGGTGCTTCATTGTTTTTATTACGATCTGCACCAACATATCCTCTACCTTTTGTGATTGTAAGTTCCATGTATAACTTGGAGTTCTTACCATCGCTAAGAGTAGCGATAACCTGGTCCGGATTCATAATTTCAATGTCCTGATCAACCTGAATATCAGATGCATGTACAACGCCCTCGCCTCTGAAATCAATGTAAGCAGTCTTAGGCTCATCGGAATCAGAATTGCTCTTGATTGCAACGCTTTTGATATTCATGATAATCTCTGTTACATCTTCTTTCACACCTTCAAGGGAAGTGAATTCATGTAACACACCATCAATCTTCACCTGGCTCACTGCTGCGCCCGGCAGAGAAGATAGCATAATTCTTCTTAAAGAATTACCTAAGGTGATGCCGTAGCCTCTTTCAAGAGGTTCTACGACAAATCGACCATATTTTTTATCCTCAGAGATCTCTGCTACTTCGATATTGGGTCTTTCAAAATCAAACACTACAAATACCCTCCTTAGTGTAGGACTGTAGTCATCTATGAACTACGTCACGGATTATTTGGAATACAACTCGACGATAGCCATTTCATCAACAGGAACGTCGATCATTTCTCTGGTAGGAAGTGCTTTAATAGTACCCTTCATAGCATCCTGATCCACATCCATCCATTCAGGAACAAGTCTACCATTTGTTACTTCCTGGATATCTTTGTATCTCTGCATTTCTTTAGCTTTTTCTTTTACTTCGATAACATCCCCAGCTTTGATTAAGTAGGAAGGAATGTTGATTACTTTACCATTTACAAGGATGTGCTTGTGGTCTACGACCTGTCTAGCTTCTCTTCTTGTTCTAGCAAAGCCCATTCTGAAAACTACGCTGTCAAGTCTTCTCTCAAGAAGAACCATAAGGTTTTCACCAGTCTGGCCTTTCATCATATCAGCTTTTTCATAGTAGTTTCTGAAAGGTTTCTCAAGAACACCGTAAATGAATTTAGCCTGCTGTTTAGCGCGAAGCTGAAGAGCGTACTCACTTACTTTTTTGCCTGCTCTTGGAGATTTTCTATTAGATTTTTTGTCATAACCCAAGAATACTGGATCTAATTCAAGGGATCTGCATCTTTTTAATACAGGTGTTTTATCTACTGCCATTATTTGGCTCCTTTCTATTGATAGACAAAGTCTATGATTGTTTACAGTAGGACTCTCCTACTTTCATCCAACTCAAAATGCATCTTACGATGCTGCCTGCGATTCTTTTTGTATCAAAATTAAACGCGGCGACGCTTTGGTGGACGGCATCCGTTGTGAGGTACAGGAGTTACATCACAAATGCTGACAACTTCAAGACCTGTAGCCTGAAGTGCACGGATTGCTGCTTCACGTCCTGAACCAGGACCTTTTACGAATACATCTACATATTTAAGGCCGTGTGGTAAAGCTGCCTTTGTAGCTGTTTCTGCTGCCATCTGTGCTGCATATGGAGTAGATTTTCTTGAACCTTTAAAACCAAGACCACCGGCACTTGCCCAGCTAAGAGCATTACCTTCAGTATCTGTCAAAGTAACGATAGTGTTATTGAAAGATGCCTGAATATGTGCCTGTCCACGTTCAACGTTTTTTCTGACACGTTTTTTTGTTGCTTTTTTTGCTACCTGTTTTGCCATGTTAAACTAACCTACTTTCTTTTCACCAAGCATCATCCCGTGGATATGCTTATCTCATGTTATTTTGCTAATTATTTCTTCTTATTAGCAACAGTTTTCTTAGGACCTTTTCTTGTTCTGGCATTGGTCTTTGTTTTCTGACCACGAACTGGAAGTCCTTTTCTGTGACGGATACCACGATAGCATCCAATTTCCTGAAGTCTCTTAATGTTAAGAGATACTTCTCTACGAAGATCACCTTCTACAAGGTACTCAGCGTCGATTACTTCACTGATTTTCTTTACTTCTTCGTCTGTTAAGTCTCTGCAGCGAGTGTCTGGATTAACTTTAGCTGCCTCAAGAATTTTGTTTGCGCTTACTCTACCAATACCGTAGATGTAAGTAAGTCCGATTTCGACACGTTTGTCTCTAGGTAAATCTACACCTGAAATACGAGCCATGTTTTTTCCTCCATTTCTTCATCGCGCAGTGCGCGACCGCACTTTTCGTGCTTGTTTACTAGCATTTTGCTTTCTTGCAAATCATGCCGTTACTAATTGACTGGGGCATATGCCCAATCGGAATCATGTTTAATCCGATCTTTCCGAATACCTTTCTTTCGGTATCAAAAAGTAAAATATAAACCAACAGAGGTATTAGCCCTGAACCTGTTTATGCTTTGGATTTTCACAAATAATTCTGATTTTGCCTTTTCTCTTAATAACTTTGCACTTTTCGCAAATCGGTTTCACTGATGATCTAACCTTCATGTTAAACCCTCCTTTCCAAAAAGACCGTTCTACATTGTAACATAAATATTAACCACTGGCAAGTACTATTTTATTTGTCTCTCCAGATGATTCTACCTTTGGTCAAATCGTATGGGGAAAGTTCCAATGTAACTTTATCTCCCGGTAAGATTCGAATGAAGTTCTGTCTAAGCTTACCACTGATGTGGGCCAGAACTTTGTGTCCATTTTCCAGTTCAACCTGGAACATGGTGTTTGGTAATTTTTCAATTACGGTTCCTTCAATTTCAATTACATCTGCTTTTGACATTTATCTATCCTCTTTCGTAAGCGTTAGGATTTCAGGCTCACCCTCTGTAATCAAGATTGTGTTTTCATAGTGTGCGGATAAGCTTCCATCTTCTGTTAATACTGTCCAATTATCTGCCGCCCATTCTACATCTGCTCTTCCCATGTTGATCATGGGTTCAATGGCAAATGTCATACCAGGGACTAATAAAATTCCTTTTTTCTTTTGTCTGAAATTCGGAATCTGTGGATCTTCATGTAAATGAGTTCCGATTCCATGTCCAACCAGGTCTCTTACGATACCGTAACCAAACTGGCTTACATAGTCATCGATGGCATTGGAGATGTCATGTAAATGATTACCCGCTCTAGCCATCTTAATGCCCTCAAAAAAGCTTTGTTTCGTGACATCTATAAGTTTCTGCGCCTCAGCTGTAACAGAGCCCACAGCATGGGTTCTGGCCGCATCTGAATGGTATCCATGATAAATCAGCCCAGCATCCAGACTTACGATGTCTCCATCCATCAAAACTTTTTCTTTACTTGGAATTCCGTGTACTACTTCATCGTTAACGGATACACATATGGAGGCCGGGAAGCCATTATAATTCTTAAAGTTCGGTATGCCTCCCAATTCTCTGATGAGCTTTTCGCCAAACTCATCAATCTCCCATGTGGTGATTCCGGGCTTTATGATTTTGCCCATTTCCTCGTGAACGATTTCCAGTAGTCGGCAAGATTCACGCATCAATGCAATCTCACGCTCAGATTTCACTGTAACTGCCATAATTCTTTCCTCGTTAATTAGCCCAGGATAGAAGTAATAGCTTTAAATACTTCTTTCATATCTACAGTTCCATCTACTGTCTTCAGCACCCCTCTAGCTGTATAGAAGTCGATAAGTGGCTGTGTCTGTTCGTGATATACGTTCAATCTGTTCTTTACTGTTTCTTCCTTGTCATCATCTCTAAGGACAAGTTTTTCGCCACATTTATCACAGATGCCTTCCTGTTTCGGAGGAATATGCTCAATGTGATAAGTTGCTCCACAGTTTAAGCATGCACGTCTACCGGACATTCTCTTTACGATGTTCTCATCCGGTACTTCAACGTTAATTGCATAATCTATTTTATCGTTCAATTTGTTAAGTTCCTGCTCAAGCACTTCTGCCTGTGGAATGGTACGTGGAAAACCATCCAGAACATAACCATTTGCACAATCATCCTGTGCAACACGATCTAATAAGATTTTAACAGTGAGCTCATCAGGAACTAGCTGGCCTTTGTCCATGTAGCTTTTTGCTTCCTGACCAAGTTCTGTGTTGTTTTTGATATTAGCTCTAAAGATATCTCCTGTAGAGATATGTGGGATTTTGTACTGTTCTGCGATCATTTTCGCCTGAGTACCTTTACCAGCGCCAGGGGCACCTAACATAATAATTTTCATAGTTTCTCCTATTCCCTTTTAAGACAGTTTAAGGGATGGCTCGTCTAACACGTTCCATCCCATTCAAACTGCTCATTCACTTATTGCAACATTGCATTAATCATTCAAAAAACCTTTATAGTTTCTCACGAGCATGCGAGATTCAACCTGTTTTAATGTTTCAACGATTACAGAAACAATAATGATAAGGCTTGTGCCACCGAAAGATACGTTTGCACCAAATACTCCACTAAAGAAGAATGGTGCTACGCATACGATAGTAAGACCACATGCGCCAATGAAAATAATGTAGTTTAAGATTTTTGTAAGATAATCGCTGGTTGGTTTACCAGGTCTGATTCCAGGAATGAAACCACCCTGTTTCTTCATATTTTCTGCTACTTCAATCGGATTAAAGGTGATGGAAGTATAGAAATAAGCAAAGAAGATAACCAGTAAGACGTATACCAACAAACCAATGGAATAAATCGGTTCGCTTGGCTTACACCAGTTGCTGGAACTAAGTCCCTTAAGTACCTTACCCCAGAAAGATGTACCGCCATCTACACCAAGTAGAGAGCAAATAATCAGTGGAGTCTGTAAGATGGAGGAAGCGAAGATAACCGGGATAACACCGGAGGTATTCACTTTCAACGGAATAGTCTGAGCATTTCCGCCCATCATTTTTCTTCCCTGTACTTTTTTAGCGTACTGTACAGGAATTTTTCTAACGGCTGCGTTCAGCAGGATTACCATAACAATCATCGCAACGATGATTGTAAAGATGATAATTGCTACAACTACACCCTTTGCAATATTATTCTGGCTGAGTACGAACTGCTTCATAAGAGCATTCATTTCAGCTGGTAAACGAGAAATAATATTAATTGTAAGGACGATGGAAATACCATTTCCAATACCCTTTTCGGTGATTCTCTCACCAATCCACATCAAAAATGCAGAACCAGCGGTTAATGCAGTAATGACTGTGAATACATGGAATCCATCATAGGTTTCCAGTAATCCTTGACGACCAAAGCCGATGGCCATAGCGCCGGATTCAATGATAGAAAGTACTACTGTGACGTATCTTGTAATAGCTACAAGTTTCTTTCTTCCCTCTTCCCCATCTCTCTGCATCTCTTCCAACTTCGGAATAGCAATAGTTAAAAGCTGGATGATAATGGAAGATGTAATGTAAGGTGTAATGTTCAATGCAATGATTGACATATTTAAGAAAGATCCACCGGTGAACGCATTGAACAAGTCAAATGCGTCACCAGTCTGTGCTGCAAACCAAGAGCTAAAATACTCTCTATTAACACCTGGAACCGGGATCTGAGAAGCGACACGGATTACAACAAGCATTAAGAAAGTAAACAAAATACGTTGTCTAATATCTTTTACCTTAAATGCATTTTTAAGTGTTGTAAGCATTACATCACCTCAGCTGTTCCACCAAGAGCCTCAATTTTTTCTTTAGCAGATGCAGAGAACGCATCAACTTTCACATTGAGTTTCTTAGTAAGTTCTCCGTTTCCAAGAACCTTAACGCCATCGCGTGGGTTCTTAACAATTCCTTTTTCAATAAGTGCATTTACATCAACAGTTGCGCCATTATCGAAAACTTCAAGAGCGCTTACGTTAATACCAATGATTTCTTTTGCGTTTCTATTCTTGAAACCACGTTTTGGCAGACGTCTGTAAATAGGCATCTGACCACCTTCGAAACCTGGTCTTGGTGCACCGGAACGTGCTTTCTGACCTTTGTGGCCCTTACCAGCGGTCTTGCCGTTACCGGACGCATGTCCACGGCCTCTTCTAAAGTTATCGCTCTGTTTGGAGCCTTCTGCTGGTCTTAAATTTGATAATTCCATTTCGGCACCTCCTATTAAGCTTCTTCTACTTTTACTAAATGATTTACTTTGAAAATCATACCTCTAACGGCATCGTTATCTGGAAGTTCTACAGTCTTGTTTAACTTCTTAAGACCAAGAGCTTCGATTGTAGCACGCTGCTTTGGAATAGCACCGATAGGGGATTTTACTAATGTAACTTTAATTGTTTTATTAGCTTTTGCTGCCATAACTATTTCTCCTTTCGATTAATACGAGCTTACCTAGCTTATGCTGTAACTTCTTCTACAGATTTGCCACGGTTCTTAGCTACGTCTTCAGGAGATTTCAGCTCGCTAAGGCCTGCGATAGCTGCCAAAACGACGTTCTGTTTGTTGTTAGAGCCCAGAGATTTTGTACGGATATTCTTGATACCTGCAAGTTCGCAAACGATACGAGCAGGACCACCTGCGATGATACCAGTACCTTCTGGTGCTCTCTTCAGAAGAACTTCTGAAGAACCGAATTTACCAATATAGTCGTGTGTAACACTAAGATTTTCATCAAGTGCAACGCTTATAAGGTTCTTGATAGCATCCTCTTTTCCTTTACGGATAGCGTCAGGAATTTCAGTTGCTTTACCAAGACCAGCGCCTACGTGACCATTGCCGTCACCTACAACCACTAAAGCTGTGAAACGGAAGTTACGACCACCCTTAACAACCTTAGTAACACGTTTGATTGTTACAACTTTTTCAGATAATTCCATACCTGTTGTATCAACGATTGTATGTCTCATGTGATGTTCTCTCCCTTCCTAGAATTCTAAGCCAGCTTCTCTGGCTGCGTCAGCAAGTGCTGCCACTTTACCCTGGTATATAAAGCCGCCACGATCAAAGACTACTTCCTTGATACCTTTTTCAACTGCTCTCTTACCAATTACAGTTCCTAAATATGCTGCTGCTTCAACGTTGTTTGTCTTCTCTACCTTGCCTTTTACTTCTTCTTCAAGAGTAGAAGCAGAAACCAAAGTCTGTCCAACTGTGTCGTCGATAATTTGAGCATACATGTGATTATTGCTTCTGAATACGCAAAGACGTGGTCTTTGTGTAGTACCGCTGATACGGTTGCGCATTCTATGGTGTTTTTTAACACGAATTTCCTGTCTAGATTCTTTTCTGACCATGTTTATACTCTCCTTATCTTATTACTTCTTACCAGTCTTACCGACTTTACGTCTGATAGTTTCATCAGCATACTTAATACCTTTGCCTTTGTAAGGTTCAGGTCTTCTCTTGTCTCTGATTTCAGCCGCAAATTGACCAACTTTTTCTTTATCAATACCTTTAACGATAATGATGTTCTGACCTTCAAGAACTGTTTCAATTCCTTCTGGATCAGTCATTTCAACTGGATGAGAATAGCCTAAAGATAAAGTCAAAACTTTGCCGGCTTTGGCTGCTTTGTAACCAACACCGTTAACTTCCAGTTTCTTTTCATAACCATCTGTAACACCAATTACCATGTTGTTGATCAGTGTTCTGGTTAAACCGTGAAGAGATTTCATCTTCTTTAAGTCGTTAGGTCTGCATACTGTTACTTCTGCGCCTTCAACTTTAATTTCCATCTCAGATGGAAGAACTCTGGAAAGAGTTCCTTTTGGACCTTTTACAGTCACCTGATTATTTTCTGCAACTTCAACAGTAACACCTGCTGGAATCGCGATTGGCATTCTTCCTATACGTGACATGCCCGTACCTCCTTAAAAATTCAATGGTTTTTAAATTACCAAACGAAAGCCATAACTTCGCCGCCGACACCAAGCTCACGAGCTTTTTTGTCGGTGATGATGCCGTGGTTTGTGGAAAGGATTGCAATACCCAAACCGCCAAGAACTTTAGGAAGCTGATCTTTACCAGCGTATACACGAAGACCTGGTTTAGAGATTTTTTTCAGACCAGAGATAATCTTGTCGTTTTTATCTGCACCATACTTCAGTGTAATGTGAATGTTCTTGAATGCGCCATCATCAACGATGTCAAATTTCTTAATGTAACCTTCATCTAAAAGAATCTGTGCAATAGCAAGTTTCATTTTAGAAGATGGAACATCTACAGTATCATGTTTTGCAGTATTTGCATTACGAATTCTTGTAAGCATATCTGCAATTGGATCGCTCATTGTCATGATTTTTACCTCCTACCAGCTTGCTTTTCTAACGCCTGGGATTTCTCCCTTGTAGGCTAACTCACGGAAGCAAATTCTGCAGATTCCGTATTTTTTCAAAACTGAATGTGGACGACCACAAATTTTGCAGCGAGTATATGCTCTTGTAGAGAATTTAGGTTTACGCTGCTGTTTAACCTTCATAGAAGTCTTAGCCATGAATTTACCTCCTGTTATTTTTCAAATGGCATGTTGAAGAGTGTCAGTAACTCACGTGCTTCTTCATCAGTATTAGCAGTTGTTACGATTACAACATCCATGCCTCTAACTTTGTCAATCTTATCGAACTCGATCTCTGGGAAGATGATCTGTTCTTTAATACCAAGTGCATAGTTACCTCTGCCGTCAAATCCGTTAGGATTAACACCTCTAAAGTCACGTACACGTGGTAATGCTAAGTTAACAAGTCTATCCAGGAATTCATACATTTTATCGCCGCGAAGTGTAACTTTGCATCCGATAGCCTGTCCTTCTCTGATTTTGAAGTTAGCGATGGATTTTTTAGCTTTGGTAGTTACTACGTGCTGACCAGTGATTGTCTCAAGTTCAGCTACAGCAGTTTCAAGAACCTTTGGGTTGTCCTTAGCTTCACCAACGCCCATGTTTACGACGATTTTGTCAAGTTTAGGAACTTCCATCATATTTTTATAACCAAATTTCTTGGTCATTGCTTCAACGATTTCGTCTTTGTATAAGTCTTTCAGTCTGCTCACGAAAAATTATCCTCCTTCCTTGTTATTTATCAACAACCTCGCCTGTAGATTTAGCGAAGCGGACTTTTTTGTCACCTTCCAGTTTGAAGCCAATTCTGGTTGGTTTGCCCTTATGCAGATACATAACATTGGAAGCGTCAATTGGAGCTTCTTTCTGAATGATACCGCCCTGTGCATTTGCTACAGAAGGTTTGGTATGTTTTGTTACCATGTTGACACCTTCAACGGTAACTTTATTGTTTTTGTGATCAACAGCGATTACTTTGCCTTCGCTGTCTTTAGATTTGCCGGCGATAACGCGAACCATGTCGCCTTTTTTAATCTTCATTGTTGCCATATCTCTACCTCCTACAATACTTCTGGAGCAAGGGATACGATCTTCATAAACTGTTTCTCACGAAGTTCTCTTGCTACCGGCCCAAAAATACGGGTTCCTCTTGGAGTCTTATCATCTTTGATGATTACAGCTGCGTTCTCATCAAATCTGATATAAGAACCGTCTTTACGACGAGCGCCTTTTACGGAACGTACAACTACTGCTTTAACTACGTCACCTTTTTTAACAACGCCGCCTGGTGTTGCATCTTTAACAGAAGCTACGATTACATCACCAATATTTGCATATCTTCTTGTAGAGCCGCCCATAACTCTGATGCAAAGAAGTTCTTTTGCACCTGTGTTATCAGCAACCTTCAATCTGGTTTCCTGCTGAACCATGCTATTTCTCCTTTCGACTGCGCTAAATTATTTAGCTCTCTCAACGATGCCTACCAGTCTCCATCTCTTATCTTTGGAAAGAGGTCTGGTTTCCATAATCTTTACGGTATCGCCAATGTTGCATTCATTATTCTCATCATGTGCTTTGAACTTTACAGTTCTCTTTACGATTTTCTTGTAAAGTGGATGCTTAACGTTATCCTGAATGGCAACTACAATCGTCTTATCCATTTTATTGCTGACAACTTTGCCAACACGTGTTTTTCTTAAATTTCTTTCTTCCACGAGAGTTTCTCCTTTCCAGATCCTTGCAACCTGTAATTATTATTCTGCCTTCTGTGTCATGACAGTCTGAATACGAGCAATGTTTCTTCTTACTTCACGAATTCTTGCTGTATTATCCAACTGGTTTGTTGCATTCTGGAATCTCAAATTGAAAAGTTCCTTTTTGGCAGCTACGAGTTCTTCCGCTAATTCTGCAGAAGTTTTTGTATTTAATTCTTCTACAAACTTATTAGTTTTCATTTGCTACACCGCCTTCCAAGTCCGCTTTAGAGACAATCTTGCATTTGCATGGAAGCTTATGCATTGCGAGACGTAATGCTTCTCTTGCTGTTTCTTCTGGAACACCAGCAATTTCGAATAACACACGTCCTGGTTTAACTACTGCTACCCAGTATTCAAGAGCACCCTTACCGGAACCCATACGAGTTTCAGCAGGTTTAGCTGTTACTGGTTTATCTGGGAAAATCTTGATCCAAACCTGACCACCACGTTTGATATAACGAGTCATAGCAACACGGGCTGCTTCGATCTGGTTAGATTTAATCCAACAAGGATCCTGAGCTACAAGACCATATTCACCGTAAGTAATCTGAGTACCTCTGGTTGGCTTGCCTGCCATAGATCCACGAAACTGTTTACGACGTTTTACTCTTTTTGGCATTAACATAATTAGTTCTCGCTCCCTTCCTTAGTTTCTTTTGTAGGAAGTACCTCGCCCTTATAAATCCAAACTTTAACACCTACTTTACCATAGGTAGTATCTGCTTCTGCAAAACCATAGTCAATGTCTGCACGTAAGGTCTGAAGAGGAATAGTTCCTTCGCTATAAAACTCGGTACGAGCCATATCAGCTCCACCAAGACGACCGGAGCAGCTTGTTTTAATACCAAGTGCGCCACTCTTCATGGTTCTACCCATGCAAGATTTCATAGCTCTTCTGAAAGATACACGGTTTTCAAGCTGCTGTGCAATGTTCTCTGCAACAAGCTGTGCATCTTTGTCTGGTCTTTTGATTTCTTTGATATCAACTAAGACTTTCTTGTCTGTGATCTTAGCAAGTTCTTTCTTAGTTACTTCGATTTCAGCACCACCTTTGCCGATTACGACACCAGGTTTAGCTGTGTAAATGATTACTCTGACTCTATCGGATGATCTTTCGATCTCGATTTTGGAAACACCAGCAGCATATAATTTCTTTTTCAAGAATTTTCTGATTTCATGATCTTCTACTAAGTATTCAGAAAAATCAGCATCAGCATACCACTTAGAATCCCAATCTTTGATGACACCGACTCTTAAGCCGTGTGGATTAACTTTCTGTCCCATGCTATTTTTTCCTCCTATCTCTCATTCAGCACGATTGTGATGTGGCTGTTTCTCTTCTCAATTCTGTAAGCTCTGCCTTGTGCTCTTGGCTGAACACGTTTCATGATAGAAGCATTATTTGCATAGCATTCTTCGATGTAAAGGTTAGCAGCGTTCATGCCGTTGTTGTTTTCAGCATTTGCAATAGCTGACTCTAATAATTTTTTAATAACAGAAGATGCGTATCTTGGGCTGTATTCCAAAACTGCAAGAGCAGTTGTAACATCTTTGCCTCTGATGGCATCTAATACGAAACAAGCTTTCTGTACCGGAATTCTTGCATAAGATAACTTTGCAGAAGGTCTTGTATCTTTATTTGCGTTTCTTTCTCTTTTGATTTGGGTTCTATGTCCACTAGCCATAGAAGAAACCTCCTTTCAAAATCTCATCTGGTGATTAGTTGGATCTACGATCCTCTTTTACATGACCTCTGTAAGTTCTTGTAGCAACAAATTCACCAAGTTTGTGTCCAACCATGTCCTCTGTTACATATACAGGCACATGTTTTCTTCCATCATGAACAGCGATTGTATGTCCAATGAAAGAAGGGAAAATTGTAGAACGACGGGACCAAGTTTTGATAACCTGTTTCTGTCCGGACTCGTTCATTGCGTCGATTTTTTTCAAAAGACTTGCATCAGCAAAAGGTCCTTTTTTCAATGATCTTGCCATTATCTTTCCTCCTAAAATTACTTGATAGCCTTACCGTTTCTTCTTCTTACGATTAACTTGTTAGAAGCTTTTTTCTTCTTACGAGTCTTCAGGCCGAGTGCTGGTTTACCCCAAGGTGTGCATGGACCTGGGCGACCGATAGGTGCTCTACCTTCACCACCACCGTGTGGATGGTCATTAGGGTTCATAACAGAACCACGAACTGTAGGTCTGATACCCATGTGACGTTTACGACCAGCTTTACCGATATTGACAAGGTTGTGATCGATGTTACCAACAGTACCGATTGTTGCTCTGCAAAGGATTGGTACCATTCTCATTTCGCCAGAAGGAAGACGAAGTGTTGCATACTTACCTTCTTTAGCCATAAGCTGTGCGCTGTTACCAGCGGAACGAACCATCTGTCCGCCCTTTCCAGGATACAACTCAACGTTGTGTACTTCAGTACCAACAGGAATATTAGCAAGTGGTAAACAGTTACCGATTCTGATTTCTGCATCAGGACCGTTCATAACCTTCATACCATCTGTTAAACCGTTAGGTGCAAGGATATAGGATTTCTCACCATCTGCATAGCAGATCAGTGCGATGTTAGCAGTTCTGTTTGGATCGTATTCGATACCGATTACTCTAGCAGGAATACCATCTTTATTTCTCTTGAAATCAACCAGTCTGTATTTCTGTCTGTTACCACCACCCTGGTGTCTTACAGTGATTTTACCCTGGTTGTTACGGCCTGCATTTTTCTTCTTTGCTGCAAGCAAGGATTTCTCAGGAGTCTTCTTTGTGATCTCTGCGAAATCAGAACCGGTCATGTTTCTACGTGACGGTGTATATGGGTTATAACTTTTGATTCCCATTTTTATTTCTCCTTTTCTTCTGAGCTGTCATAAGACAGCCTGTTTATCGCAACGAAGATTCGAAAGCGCACCCCGGCAAGCCGGTCTTCGTCGCATAATATCCCGCGCTTTCGTTATTTATTAAAGACCTGCGAAGATTTCGATATCTTTGCTGTCTTCAGTAAGCTGTACAACTGCTTTTTTGATCTTTGCAGTTTTACCAAAAGTGTAACCACGTCTCTTTGTTTTACCATCCTGATTCATGGTGTTTACTTTTGCAACTTTAACGCCGTCGAACATTTTTTCAACAGCTTCCTTGATCTGAGTTTTGGTAACTTCAGGAGCTACAAGGAAAGTATATTTTTTGGAAGCCATACCGGCCATGCTCTTCTCAGTTACTACTGGTTTGAGAATTACGTCATAGTATTTAATATCAGCCATTATGCGTATACCTCCTCAATTTTGTTCACTGCGTCTTTTGTTACAACCAATGTGCCAGCCTTAAGGATGTCATATACGTTGATTGTGTTAGGCAGTGCAGTCCGTACGAAAGGTAAGTTAGCTGCAGATTTAACAACTTTCTCATCTCTCTCAGCGATAACTACAAGTGCTTTATCGCTAACTTTAAGGTTAGTCAGAACAGCCTGCATTTTCTTTGTTTTGAATTCATCCATTTTCAGTTCATCCAAAACTACTAATTTACCGGACTGTACTTTATCGGTAAGAACAGATTTCAGAGCTGCTCTCTTTTCTTTCTTGTTTAACTTGAAAGAATAATCTCTTGGAACTGGAGCGAATACAACACCGCCACCTTTCCACTGTGGAGCACGGATGGAACCCTGTCTTGCGTGACCTGTTCCTTTCTGTCTCCAAGGTTTTCTACCGCCACCGGAAACCTCAGAACGTGTTTTTGCTTTCTGTGTTCCCTGACGATTATCAGCAAGCTGCTGCAGCACTGCCATGTGTACTAAGTGCTCGTTTACTTTAGCACCAAATACAGCATCGTTTAATTCTACTGTGCCAACTTCCTTGCCTTCCATATTATAAACAGATACTTTAGCCATTTATTTGTCCTCCTTTCGCCTCAGATTAAAACTTCACTCTGGTGGTTTCTTTGATAGTAACCAGAGCCTTCTTTGGTCCAGGAACTGCACCTTTAACAAGAATCATGTTCTTTTCAGCGTCAACTTTAACGATTTCAAGATTCTGTACTGTAGACTGTACGCTTCCCATGTGACCTGGCATACCTTTTCCCTTGAATACACGGCTAGGAGAAGAGCATGCACCGTTAGAACCCTGATGGCGATGGAATTTGGAACCGTGTTTCATAGGGCCTCTGTGCTGTCCAAGTCTCTTAACTGCACCTTGGAAGCCTTTACCCTTAGAAATAGCAGTTGCATCGATGTGATCACCTTCAGCAAAGATATCAGCTTTGATTTCGTTGCCTAATGCATAATCTGCTGCGTTCTCAAATTTGAATTCTCTTACATATTTTTTAGTAGAAACGCCTGCTTTTGCGAAGTGGCCTTTCTGTGCCTTGTTAGCGCCATGACGATGAGCAACATCTTTTTTGCCTGCTTTGTCTTTGCTAACAACTTTCTCTTTCACATCAACGAAGCCAACCTGAACAGCGCTGTAACCGTCGTTCTCAACTGTCTTAATCTGTGTTACTACGCAAGGACCAGCCTCTAATACAGTAACAGGGATTAAACTTCCGTCTTCATTGAAGATCTGAGTCATTCCAACTTTTGTTGCTAAAATTCCTTTGTTCATTTCTTTACCTCCTGTGTTCTACAGCGGGGCGCTTAGCGTCCATACTAGTAGAAGGTTTTTTGTTACTTCCAAATACTTCTTATATTAAAGAAATTATTTGTTTTTCATTTTGATGTCGATATAAACACCAGCTGGCATTTCTAATCTCTGCAAAGCATCG
Source organism: Lachnospiraceae bacterium (assembly GCA_015056765.1). Lineage (GTDB taxonomy): Bacteria > Bacillota > Clostridia > Lachnospirales > Lachnospiraceae > SIG336. The sequence continues at coordinate 130,518 of SVFQ01000005.1, read as the reverse complement.
ACAGTCTTTGCAGTAGGAGCAATGATATCGATGAGTCTCTTGTGAGTTCTCTGTTCGAACTGCTCTCTGGAATCTTTGTACTTGTGAACGGCACGAAGAATTGTAACAACTTCCTTTTTAGTAGGAAGAGGTACCGGTCCACTTACCTGAGATCCGTTTTTCTTTACTGTTTCGATGATTTTTTTGGCAGATGCATCTACTAACTTATGATCATAAGCTTTTAATGTGATTCTCATTACCTGATTTGCCATAAAAAAAGTCGCCTCCTTTTCGCACTTTTCTTTCTAAGTACGACAAGCGGTGACTGTACACTCATCCGTGTGTGTCCTAAACCTTTTCATGATGACCATGAAGTATCCATTCCACTCACGCTCTGCTTTCGCAGAATGTTGAATTCGTACAGTGACTTGTCGTCAGTTTCCTAACTTGACATTCGCTCCACGGAAAAACCCGCCACAGTAGGGGCGGCAACCTCACGCTTCAACGCTATCAATGTCACAGCAAGAATAATTCTACACAACTTTCTGCAATTTTGCAAGTATTTTTTTTGTATTTTTTTTAGTACTTTCTTTTCTGTTGCTTTTTCCTATGGTATAGTTATTAAGCACTTTCCTATTATGTATGATATATAATAGAAATACAAGGCAAAGTTTTATCTTTTTCATATAAAGGAGTTTTACTATGTGGATAGCAGATCAGTGGAAGGACTACGAAGTAATCGACACTTCCAATGGCGAAAAATTAGAGCGTTGGGGCGACTATCTTCTGGTTCGTCCGGATCCCCAGGTAATCTGGAACACACCGAAAGAGCTGACCGGGTGGAGGAAGCCAAACGGTCATTATCATAGAAGTAACAAAGGTGGAGGCGAATGGGAGTTTTTCCATTTACCCGAGGAGTGGTCCATTTCTTATAGAGAATTGACATTTCATCTGAAACCTTTTTCTTTCAAACACACCGGTCTGTTTCCTGAGCAAGCTGCCAACTGGGATTGGTGCAGAGATTTGATCAAAAGTGCCGGACGTCCTGTAAAGGTTCTTAATCTTTTCGCTTATACCGGCGGTGCCACTGTTAGCGCTGCTGCTGCAGGTGCCAGCGTCACCCACGTGGATGCCTCTAAAGGCATGGTCACCTGGGCTAAAGAAAATGCTGTAGCTTCCGGTTTAGCGGATGCACCCATTCGTTGGCTAGTAGATGATTGTGGAAAGTTCGTAGAAAGAGAGATTCGACGTGGCAATAAATACGATGCTATCATCATGGATCCTCCATCTTACGGAAGAGGCCCAAAAGGAGAAATCTGGAAAATTGAGGATTCCATTTATCCGTTCCTGGAACTTACCAGCCAGGTATTAAGTGATGATCCATTGTTCGTATTGCTAAACTCCTACACTACAGGTCTTCAACCGGCAGTGCTAAACTATATGATGTCTACCGTTTTTACCAAAAGGTTCGGTGGACATGTGGAAGCCGATGAAGTTGGACTTCCTGTTACACAATCCGGATTGGTGCTCCCTTGTGGTGCAGCCGGCAGATGGACAAAATAGACATAGTAAAAGCCCGAGTTTGAAATCTCGGGCTTTATTTATATCTTTTCTATTGCATGTTGTGCTTTATTCCAGATAGGAGTAGCTAATTTGCATATCCACTCCGTCATTTTATTTTCCATGCCTTTGAATACTACTAAACGAATGCTTTCTATCACAAGTCCAATCAAAACAATGAGCATCGATAATCCCAGTGCAACGAATTGGTATGCAGGGGAAAGTCGTAAAGCAGTATAATCCCAAGCAAATGTTGCAATCAGTAGTTTCACTGTAGCTTCCATTTTAAAAACAGCCGGTACTTTTGTGGCGACTTTATTCACTACAGTATTCTTCCAATAGAAGCTTTTGACAAATAAGAAAATGTAAATGGCCTCAAATAGGATAAAGACCACATTATCTCTGGCAAATTTATCATATACGCCACCGGTCACCAGATGAACAGCAGCATTTAAAACAAAATCAATGGCGAAAAATATCAAAATTCTTCTGAAGTATATGATGCGTCTTTTTTCCGGAACCCCCTGGTCCTGTTTCTTCCGTAGGTATCGGCCAATCAAATAGATTAGTACCATGTTCACGATACCTTTTCCACCATCTAATGTAAAGTCGTAAAAGAAGATTGTGGTGCTCACGTCAAAAATCAGCACTAAAAGAATAAGCAAATTCCGAAGTTCGTGTAGTGCAAGAACGTCTGCGAGGCGATTAATCCAGGGAGACATGAGTGCAAGCAGGAAGTAGCATGTAAAGAACCAGCCGCTTCTGCCAATAATCGGAAGCATATATCTTCCCAGTTCTTCTAAGCCAAGGTCTTCCGCACCCTGCAGCCAAATACGCACCAGCAATGCAGCATAGCTATAAAAAGCCAGCATAAACCAAAGTGGTATCAATTTTTTCGCACTTCTCCGAATCCCATAAAAACCGGAAATCAGGATAAAAATCGTAACGCCGGTATTGGCAAATGAATCAATTCCGATTCTCATCCATGCTCCCAGTGTGGTCTCTGTACCGCTAATGGATTCGTGCATCCAAAGAATTCCAACAAGCGCTAGGATTCTCAATAATTCGATTGCAGAGTTACGTTCGCTCTTTGCCATCTTAGATTTCAAATTCTCCAGCTAAATATTCCTCTAAGTGTCCGTTTACTTTTAATTCCTTACCATTAATGTAAATGCAGAACGGTTTTTTATTGTCAGCATTTAATGCTGTTCTATTGGCAGCAAGCATATAAGCGTACTCTTCTGCCTGTGTGTAGTTTTCAAAGTAAGCACGACGGTTACCTAATGTGCGGTCAGAAGTAATCCAATACTCTTCCACAAAATTCAGGCTTGGTTCCACCTGGTCTAAGCTGATAAACTTTTCTTCTGTGGCCTGGCGAACCAAATCAAATTCTTTATTTAATGTTGATAGTTCCATGATGTACCTCTTTCCTAGAATTTATAAACAATGAGATTTTAGTATTAATGATACATTATGTCAAGCACAATGCAGATACGTTTTTAAATATCCAATGTATGATTCAACTTGTATTTTTTTAGTCTTTCCTGACACGCTTTGACGCAAAGATCATAAGAAGACTTCAAATCCCACTTTTCTATTATCGCTATATAATAGTTATTATTCTGTTCCTCGAGTTTAATGAAGTTCATTTTTGGAACTTCTCTACCCTCAAAATTATGTGTATAGACAATATTCTCAATATCATCAAAGTAGTAGAAATCACTGGTATCGGTCACAGCCAATATTCCCTTGTCAGTTACCACAACCATTTCATTATCAAACACTTCCGCTGTCCCTTTTTGAATCGACTCATACACATATTGTATATTTTCTGTACTTGGAATCAGTGTTTCAATATGCAGATATTTGTTTCTCTTTATATAGTTAAGAAAAACAATTCTGAGCAATATAAATAAACATACCAGTGGCACAATCACTATCGTAATTGCACCAACGCTTGTCAGTGGTTCAGGACAAAACAAAAAAGCAGCACCTAGTAAAAATCCAACTATTCCTAAAAGTAAAGCTTTTTTCCATCCATGTAAGTATTCAGGCTTAAACATTTATGATCTCCAATCTGTCTAATCATCCAAGTTGTACGTCATAAAAAAGGCTCCAGGAATATCCTGGAGCCTTTAACTTACTGTAAATCAGTAATTACTCGATGATTGTAGCTACACGGCCAGAACCAACTGTTCTACCACCTTCACGGATAGCGAAGGTAAGACCCTGCTCCATAGCGATTGGATGGATCAGTTCGATAGTCATTTCGATGTTATCACCAGGCATGCACATTTCTGTACCATCTGGAAGGTTGCAAACACCAGTAACGTCAGTTGTTCTGAAGTAGAACTGAGGTCTGTAGTTGTTGAAGAATGGTGTATGACGACCACCTTCATCTTTTGTTAATACGTAAACCTGAGCTGTGAACTTTTTGTGGCAAGTTACAGTACCTGGTTTAGCGATAACCTGACCTCTTTCGATGTCAGTACGATCAATACCACGAAGAAGAGCACCGATGTTATCACCAGCCTGAGCTTCGTCAAGTGTCTTACGGAACATTTCGATACCAGTTACAACAGACTTATTAGTCTCTTCTTTGATACCAACGATTTCGACTTCATCAGAAAGATGTAATGTACCTCTTTCTACTCTACCAGTTGCAACAGTACCACGACCAGAGATTGTGAATACGTCTTCTACAGGCATTAAGAAAGGTTTGTCAGTGTCACGTTGTGGATCTGGGATGTACGCATCAACAGTATCCATAAGTTCCATAATCTTGTCGCCCCACTCGCCGTTAGGATCTTCAAGAGCTTTAAGAGCGGAACCTTTGATGATAGGGCAATCTTTGAAGCCATATTCTTCAAGCTGCTCTGTTACTTCCATTTCAACAAGTTCGATAAGTTCTGGATCATCAACCATATCGCATTTGTTAAGGAATACAACGATGTAAGGTACACCTACCTGACGAGACAGAAGGATGTGCTCTTTGGTCTGTGCCATAACACCATCAGTTGCAGCTACTACAAGGATAGCACCATCCATCTGAGCAGCACCAGTGATCATGTTCTTTACATAGTCAGCGTGGCCTGGGCAGTCAACGTGTGCATAGTGTCTCTTAGCAGTCTGATACTCGATGTGAGCTGTAGAGATAGTAATACCTCTTTCTCTTTCTTCTGGAGCTTTATCGATGTTCTCGAAATCTGTAGCTGTGTTACCTTCTACTCTTGTAGAAAGAACTTTAGAGATAGCTGCTGTTAAAGTTGTTTTACCATGGTCAACGTGGCCAATGGTACCGATATTACAGTGTGTTTTGGTTCTGTCAAAATGTGCTCTAGCCATTTTTAGAAATCCTCCTTAAATTGGTTACTTTTTCATTAATCCGCTATTTTTGATTATATCAAAAACGCCAATCTTTTCAAGTTATTTTGCTTTCTCGGAAAGCACTTTTTCCTGTACGTTCTTTGGTACTGGCTCATATTTCTCGAAGAACATAGAGTAGTTACCACGACCCTGGGTCTTAGATCGAAGGTCTGTAGAGTATCCAAACATTTCAGAAAGTGGAACATAACCTTTTACAAGTTTACCACCACCGATATCTTCCATGCCTTCGATACGTCCACGGCGGGAGTTGATATCACCGATTACATCACCCATGTATTCTTCTGGCATTGTAACCTCAACCTTCATGATAGGCTCAAGAAGAACTGGGTTTGCTTTCTTCATAGCTTCCTTGAAGCACATGGAACCAGCAATGTGGAATGCCATTTCGGAAGAGTCGACTTCATGGTAAGAACCATCATATACGTTAGCGTGAACGCCAAGTACAGGGAAGCCGCCAAGAATACCGGATTTAGCTGCTTCTTCGATACCTTCACCAACTGCAGGGATGTATTCTTTAGGAATAGCACCACCGACAACGGTAGATTCAAACTTGAAGGATTCTTCAGAGTTTGGATCCATAGGCTCGAATTTAACTTTACAGTGACCGTACTGTCCACGACCACCGGACTGTTTAGCATATTTGTATTCCTGATCAACAGGTTTTGTAAAGGTCTCTTTGTAGGATACCTGAGGAGCACCAACGTTAGCTTCTACTTTGTATTCACGAAGCAGACGGTCAACGATGATTTCAAGGTGCAACTCACCCATACCAGCGATGATGGTCTGACCAGTCTCAGCATTGGTATGTGCGCGGAATGTAGGATCTTCTTCTGCCAGTTTAGCAAGCGCTTCTGCCATCTTGTCCTGACCTGCTTTGGTCTTAGGCTCGATAGCAAGCTCAATAACTGGTTCAGGGAATTCCATAGACTCCAGAATGATAGGATGCTGTTCGTCGCAGATAGTATCACCTGTAGCTGTTACTTTGAAACCAACAGCTGCTGCGATATCACCGGAGAATACCTCATCCAGCTCGCTTCTCTTGTTAGCGTGCATCTGAAGGATACGGCCTACACGTTCTTTTTTATCTTTTGTAGCGTTCAATACGTAGGAACCAGATTTCAAATGTCCGGAGTAAACACGGAAGAATGCAAGTTTACCTACGAATGGATCGGATACAATCTTGAATGCAAGTGCTGCAAATGGTTCATCATCGGAAGAACGTCTTGTCAGCTCGTTGCCTTCTAAGTCAGTACCTGTAGCATCTGGGATGTCGATAGGTGCTGGCATGAACTCTACTATAGCGTCCAGAAGTTTCTGGATACCTTTGTTCTGATGTGCGGAACCGCAGCATACAGGAACACCGGCATTGCTGATAGTAGCAGCTCTAAGAGCTTTTTTCATCTCATCGACAGAAGGTTCTTCACCCTCTAAGTATTTTTCCATTAAGTCATCATCGAATTCGCAGATCTGCTCAACCAGTTTGGTGTGCCATTCTTCTGCTTCATCTTTCATGTCATCTGGAATATCTACGATGGAGATATCTTCACCCTTGGAATCATTGTAGATGTATGCTTTCATCTCGAATAAGTCGATGATTCCTTTGAAGTAATCTTCTTTACCGATAGGAAGCTGGATAACTACGGCATTTTTACCAAGTTTGGTACCAATTTCTTTTACGGTATTCATGAAGTTTGCACCCAGAATATCCATTTTGTTAACAAATGCCATTCTAGGTACTTTGTATGTATCAGCCTGACGCCATACATTTTCTGACTGTGGTTCTACACCACCCTTTGCGTCGAATACACCGACAGCACCGTCGAGTACACGAAGAGAACGCTCAACTTCTACTGTAAAGTCAACGTGGCCAGGAGTATCGATGATGTTGATACGATGCTCTAATGCGCCCTTTTTCGGTTTACAGTTTTCCTGGAGTGTCCAATGGCAGGTAGTAGCAGCAGATGTGATTGTGATACCTCTTTCCTGTTCCTGTTCCATCCAGTCCATGGTAGCAGTACCTTCATAGGTTTCACCAATCTTGTAGTTAACACCGGTATAGTAAAGAATACGCTCAGTCAATGTGGTCTTACCAGCATCGATGTGGGCCATGATACCAATGTTTCTGGTTCTTTCCAATGGATATTGTCTTTCAGCCAAAGGTTTTTCCTCCTATAGTAATTAGAAGCGATAGTGAGCAAATGCTTTGTTTGCTTCTGCCATCTTGTGTACTTCTTCTTTTTTCTTTACAGATGCACCTGTGTTAGATGCTGCATCCATAATTTCAGCGGCAAGTCTTTCCTGCATGGTCTTCTCGCCTCTCTTACGAGAATAGGTAGTTAACCAACGAAGACCAAGAGCCTGACGTCTGTCAGCTCTAACCTCGATAGGTACCTGATAGGTAGCACCACCGATACGTCTTGCTTTTACCTCGAGTACAGGCATGATGTTGTTCATAGCCTCTTCGAATACTTCGAGTGCAGGTTTACCGGATTTTTCTTCTACTGTAGAGAATGCACCGTAAACAATCTTCTGTGCAACGCCTCTTTTGCCATCAAGCATGATGTTGTTGATCAGCTTAGTAACAACCTTATCGTTGTATAAAGGATCTGGTAACACGTCTCTTTTCTGAATATGTCCTTTACGTGGCACGTTTCTTCCCTCCTTAATAATAGTATTAGATCATAGGTACTCACATGTGTCTTTCTAATCTTATGTGCGATGTGCTAAGGACTGTATTTTCAATAAGTAAATACAGAATTCCAACACAAAATTAGTTCTGTTCGTGGTCCTAAAACACTAGGCTACGAAATTATTTAGCAGCCTTAGGTCTCTTAGCGCCGTATTTGGAACGAGCCTGTTTTCTGTTCGCTACACCAGCGGTATCAAGTGTACCTCTGATGATGTGGTATCTGGTACCTGGTAAGTCTTTTACCCTACCACCACGGATCAGTACAACGCTGTGCTCCTGCAGGTTGTGGCCTTCGCCTGGGATGTAAGATGTAACTTCCATACCATTAGAAAGACGAACTCTGGCGATTTTTCTAAGAGCAGAGTTAGGTTTTTTAGGGGTAGCTGTCTTAACTGCTGTGCAAACGCCACGTTTCTGTGGTGCAGATACATCAGTAGCTTTCTTGTGTAAAGAGTTATAGCCTTTCTGCAGAGCAGGAGCTGTAGACTTCTTAGCTAAAGATTGACGACCCTTTCTTACTAACTGGTTAAATGTTGGCATTCTGTTTCACCTCCTATTTTTAAGATATGCTGTATTAGCGTTTGTGCAACACAAATAGGCATGCCTAGTGCGTGCACAGTAATTAAGTATACTTGCTAATTTTCCCCTTGTCAACAGATTTTATTTGAATTTAAGGGATTTTCGTGCGTTTTCACCTTTTCAAATATTCCGAAATTTTGTATAATTATTAGACAATAATCTAGGGAGGGGAATATCAGTGAATAAATCTATCATTTCCTATTTAAAGCGCACAAAACTCATTCAACTCATTATCGTCGTAATAGAGGTAATCGCATTCTTTGCTATTTTATCTATTAATACGACTCTTCGCAAGAATCTTTACACCAACTCCAATCTGCTTCTGCTTTGTGCTGCAGCTTGGGTTTTCCTGCTACTTCAGGTGGTGTTTATTTTCATCGACTTTTTCCAGCTGAATCATTTCAATAATATAGAAGATGAACAACAATTCAAGCACTTTATGGAAGAATCCAAAGGTATGCTGAATCGTTTTAGCATGGATACCATGTTCAAATCCGAAGAAGTTGCCCAGGTACTTGAAAATGTCGGCTGTTCCATGATTGAGATTTCCAATCTGCGTGAAGCAAATGAGCAGTATGGCCGTGATGCCGGTGACCGCATGATTGACGATTTCTGCCAGATGCTGGAATCCGTAGGAAATGACTATGGCATCGTTGTTCGTAACGGTGGTAACGAATTCCTTATTGTAATTGCAGATTGTACTACTGAACTTATGGAAAAATGTTTGGAAGAATTGGACAATTCTCTTGCTGTATACAATCAGGAAGAAAGTCCTTATCCAATTACCATTAATTCCACTTATGTATTAAACTCTGAGCATAATTTCCAGAGATTCTCTGAAGTACTTACTTTAGCCTATAGACAGTTACACAAATAAAAGATAAGATGAGGACTATTTTATGTCTCGGGAACCTGATCATGGTTATCTCGCCCAGCTTGTACGCAAAGTACAGCAGGGCGATATGACCGCTTTTTCTGAGCTATACGCCCAAACTTACAATAAAGTTTATAACTATGCACGGCATTATCTACGTGACGAATTTGCTGCCCAGGATGCTGTCCAAGAGGTCTACATTCTAGTCTTGCGTAAAATCGATTCCATTGAGAATCCGCTTTTATTCATCGCTTGGCTAAATCAGATTTCCTTCCGCGTATGTTACGATCTAGGATATCGCAAGACTTCGGGCTATCAAGTCATGGAGGATGAGTTTCTGTCTCAGTTCTATGATGAGGCGCCTGCATCCAATCCTGAAGCTTCCGCCATCTATGACGAGGAGCTTAATTTACTTAGAGACGCCATCCGTCAATTGCCCACCTTGCAACGCAATATTGTCATTATGCACTACTATAACCATATGAAGCTTACAGAGATAGCAGATGCTATGGAAATCAGTTTAAGTAGTGTAAAACGATATATGGATAAGGCAAAGGCGGAATTACACGCCAAGCTTAAGAATTAACTAGGAGTAGATATGCGTTTTAAACAGAAGTATCAAATGGATCCGACAGTTGCAGAAGAAACATTAACCAATGTTTTCCAACTCTGTAATGTTCGTGCACACAGTGAAACCTTAAGAGAATTAAAAACGAAACACAGACGCGAAGCCAGAGGCTTTCAATTTTTGATGTTGATTGCTCTGATTTGCATTGTCTTTCTGCTGAGTATTCCACTATATTTCTATTCAAACCCGGTTCGTCTCACCACGTTAGAAAGTGTAGACTCCACAGTAGAAATCGTGGATCATCACCTAGAGGATGGCATTTTCTACCTGACCCTCACCGGCGAAGGCATCAAGTTTGATGAAATACTCATTGTAGATGAAGACGGAGTCGAAAGTCATATTCTCACCTATGATGAAGAATACGGAACCATTGCGTTCCCGTATGATTCCGAAAATCTCAACATTTATGTTCCACAGGAGTCCGGTGCTACTTTGCATATGCTCCTGTCACCTAAGAATTCCAAAAACTAGGAGAATCATGAAAAAGCCTAGAATCTATATGCTCTGTTTGCTCTGCGGTATGCTAGCCTTTACCGCAGGCTGCGGAGAACCTAAGAAAACTGAATTCTCCATTCCAACCACCAAAGGAAGTAGGGATAATACGCCCGTTTGTCTTGAGCCTTCCTCTCCGGGTACTGCTACTTTTTCCGACAGCACCTATCTGGTGGACTATTCCAATGCCTCTGAAGGCTACATCACAGCCTCCTATACCGGCGACTCACCTAAGGTAAAGTTTCAAATTACATTACCCGACGGTAGTCTGTATACTTACAATCTAACAGATAAGCAGGATGTTTTCCCGCTGAGTTCTGACTCAGGTACCTATAGTGTGGGTATTTTTGAAAATATCAGTAACAACGAATATGCTACCCTGATGTTTGAGCAGTTCGACGTGCAAATCGAAAACACTTTCGGTGCGTATTTGTACCCCAATCAGTACGTGGCTTTTCAGGCCGGGGATAAAAGTGTCCAGTTGGGACAAGACCTTGCTTTGTCAGCAAATACCGAGCTGGATGTCATCTCAAACTGCTACAATTACCTGATTTCCAACATCGAGTATGACCACGAAAAAGCGGAAGCCGTGCAAAGCGGTTATCTGCCGGATATGAATGCCATCATTGAAGAGAAAAAAGGCATTTGTCTGGACTATGCCGGCCTTATGGCTTGCATGCTTCGTAGTCAGAAGATTCCTACCCACATGGAAGTTGGCTACGCCGGTACTGCTTACCACGCGTGGATCAGTACCTATATCACAGATGTGGGCTGGGTCAACGGAATCATTGAATTCGATGGAAAAAACTGGCAACTTATGGACCCTACCTTTGGCGCCAGCGTTGGCGAAAAGAAATTAAAGAAATATATTGGTGATGGTGAGAACTATCGCGTGAAATATATCTATTAACGTCTTCATTTATTTATGTAAACCGTAAGGAGCTCTTATGAGTAAAGTAAAACCTTTAAACAGCAGAGAAATCTCAACTTTCTGCTCTCAAACTGCTATTATCCTAAAGGCCGGTATCACGCCGGTAGAAGGCATGGGCCTTTTGCGTACAGATGCAGCCACATCAGAAGCCAGAGCCATTTATGACCAAATCTTTCAGGTTTGCTCCGGCGGAAATAGCTTTTATGATGGCGTGGCAGCCACCGGTGTTTTCCCGGATTATGTACTGAACATGATTTCTCTTGGCGAAGCTTCCGGTAATCTGGATTCTGTTTTATCTTCCCTGGCGGATTACTACCATCGTGAAGAGCAAATCAATTCCAGCATCAAAGACGCTGTGCGGTATCCTTTCGTCATGGCCCTGATGATGTTAGCCATAATCATTGTACTGATAACGAAAGTGCTCCCTATTTTTGAGCAGGTATTCCATCAGCTGGGCACCGAGTTATCACCGGTTGCTTTAGGCCTTATGTCCATTGGCGAAAAGCTCAGCGTTGTGGCAGTTGTTTTACTTGGCATTTTGGTTATCGGCATGGCTCTTTACTTCATCCTGCGTCATAACGCAAAAGGTCGTAAAACCATGACTTCTGTACTATCGAAGTTTGGTATCACAAAGGAACTTTACGATAATGTAGCTTGTGAGCGTTTTGCAAGTGGTATGTCCATGGCTCTGGCCAGCGGCTTGGACACCTTCCAAGCTTTGGATTTAACCAGCCATTTGGCCGATCATCCCGGCATTCAGGAAAAGATTCAGATATGCAAAACAGAAGTCCGTGCAGGCTCTACTTTCCCTGAAGCTTTACAGGCCGCAGGTATGCTAAATGCCTTTTATATTCGTATGATTTCCATCGGTTGGAAAACCGGTAATCCCGATGTAGTCATGCACAATATCGCCGGTGAATACGAAGAAAAGAATACCAGAAAACTTCAGTTCTTTATTTCCATTATTGAACCGGCTCTGGTCATTGTATTATCCATTATCATCGGTATGATTTTGCTTTCTGTTATTTTGCCCTTACTTGGTGTTATGTCCAGTATCGGCTAACCTTTTGGAGTAACTATGAATCGATTTGAGAAAAATTCCTTTTTAAAAACATATCGATTTCGTTTGATTATCAGCGGTTTGTTAATAGTGGCTTTTCTAGTCCTATTCCATCTTTCCCTAAATAGCATCTCCATTTCCACCAGAGATAACCAAAGGGAAAGCCTGGAAAATGCCCTCAATAGAGATATCATCCAGTGCTACGTCTTGGAAGGCACCTATCCGCCCAGCCTAGACTACCTAAAGTCCCATTACGGGCTCACTTATGATGAGGATGTTTTCTTTGTGGATTACACGCCACGTGGCGCAAATCTGCTTCCTGATATTACGATTTTGGAGGTGCATGAATGAGCGAAAACCTCCAGCAAAAACATGTGGTAGATTTTCTGTTCACGGTAGCATTATTGGGACTCTTCTTAGTTATGTCCATTCTATTGATGATTGGCGGCGTCCGTGTCTATCAGAAAACCACCAACTCCATGAGTGACAACTACAATACCCGTACAGCATACGCCTATCTGACCGAGAAAATCCAATCACTGGATTCTGCAGATGCGCTGCAAATAGAGCAGTTTGGGGAAGGTGACAGTTTGACCTTTACCCATAAAATCGGTGACAGCACCTACATTACGCACTTATACTTCTACGATGGAGAATTCTGTGAATTACTGGTTCCGGAAGGTAAAACCCTATCTCCCGCAGCCGGTCAAAAGATTTTTGATTGTGAAGATTTTCATGTAGAAAAGATTGATGACAAGCTCTACCACGCCACTGTGGTAACCAAAGAGGAATCCCTGTCTGTCTACATGGCTATCAGAAGTGGAGGTGTGTCATGAGAAAAAACGGAAGCACACTTTTCCTCTTGGAATTCATTATTGCAATCTTCTTTTTCACTTTAGCCTGCGCCGTGTGTATCCGCCTTTTCGTCGGATCTCACCTGACGGCCGAAAGTAATATTGCAAAAACCCATGCGGTACTCTGGACGCAGAATATCGCAGAAATCTATTCTGCTACCGATGGATCCCTGGATTCCATCTACGATGTACTGAAAACTACAGAAGAAAGCTTCGATGCAGATACCATTCTACTGAATCAGGGCACGCTGCATATGTACTTCAATCTTGAATGGCAGATATGTAAACCAGATGACGCTGTCTATCGTTTAGACGCATTTCTTACTAATCAGGGGCTATCTATTGTTACGAACCAAATTGAGAAAAACCAGACTGTCTATGAACTAAGTTGCAGTCACTTTTAATCTATATGAACGAAACAAAGCAAAACAAAACATGGGATTTAAAACTGCATAATGGTCTATCCTCTATCTTATTGATTCTGGTGATACTTAGTCTGATTAGCTTTGCTTGTCTATCCATGGTCAGTGCCACGGCAGACCAGAAATTGACTGCCAAGTTATGTGATCGTACTACAAACTATTACGCCGCCGATTCTCTGGCTAAGGAAAAGCTCCTGACCATCAATGAGACACTTGCAAAGTGTTACGCCGACGCTGTATCTGAAGAGGAGTACTTTGATACAGTAGGAACCGGCAGCAAATTCTACATTCCGGTTTCAGAGACTCAGAAGCTGATGATAGGACTCACTTACCTGTATCCTCGTGCCACCGAGGATTCCGCTATCACATCATCGGAAGAGAATGCAGCGCAAAAAGTCTCCGGCATTTACTACGAAATATCAGAATGGCGCATCGAAACAGATACCTCCACTCTGGAATATGATGAAAGTCTGAAAGTAGCGCCTTAACCATCCGTTTTCATGAAATCACATTCTAGCAATAAAAAAGTCCTTCCGATTCCTCGGAAGGACTTTTCTTATTTATTCTTCGTCTTCTAACAATTCATCAGCATCTTCGACATCACGGTCTCCAGCCTGAGCTCTCGCTGCTTCAGCAGCTGCTTCAGCTTCTGCTGCTTTTCTCTCCAAGTTGCCATCTGTGTCAAGCTTGGTGTCACGATATCTCTTCATACCGGTTCCTGCAGGAATCAGCTTACCAAGGATAACGTTCTCTTTCAGACCAATCAGATTATCTTTCTTACCTTTGATTGCTGCATCTGTCAGAACCTTTGTGGTCTCCTGGAAGGATGCTGCGGATAAGAAGGAATCTGTAGCAAGAGCTGCCTTTGTGATACCCAGGATTTCCTGAATACCCTGTGCAGGTGCTTTGCCTTCTGCCTCTAACGCTTCGTTAGCTTCATCAAAGTCAAGTACGTCTACTAAAGAACCAGGTAAGAATTCGGAATCACCTTTATCATCAATGCGAATCTTCTTCAGCATCTGATGAACGATAACTTCGATATGCTTATCGCTGATATCTACACCCTGCAGACGATATACGCTCTGAACCTCACGGATTAAGTAATCCTGAACAGCACGAACGCCTTTGATCTTCAATAAGTCATGTGGGTTGATGGAACCTTCAGTCAGTTCATCACCGGCCTCAAGATGTTTGCCATCTTCCACTTTAATACGATATTTGTAAGGAATTGGATAAACCTTAGTTTCTCCATCCTCAGCTGTGATGGTGATTTCACGTTTTTTCTTATTGTCATTGATGGTAGCAACACCGGCAATTTCAGTAAGAATAGCTGTCTTTTTAGGTTTTCTGGCTTCGAAAAGCTCTTCAACTCTAGGAAGACCCTGTGTGATATCATCACCGGCGATACCACCTGCGTGGAAGGTTCTCATGGTAAGCTGTGTACCAGGCTCACCGATGGACTGAGCAGCGATAATACCGACAGCCTCACCTACCTGTACAGTTTCACCTGTTGCCATGTTAGCGCCGTAGCACTTAGCACAGATACCTACGTGAGAGCGGCAAGTAAGGATTGTACGAATCTTAACTCGTTCGATTGGCTTACCGTTTTCATCCACACCAACGCTGCAAACCTTAGCAGCACGGCTAGGTGTAATCATATGATTTCTCTTAACGATGACATTACCATCTTTATCACAGATTGTCTCACAAGCTACACGGCCTGTAATACGCTCCTGTAAGCTCTCTAAGTCTTCGCCTTCTTTATCGCCTGCGAAAGCCTCTACATAACGGCCAGGAAGTACATCCTTGCCTTCTGCACAGTCAAGCTCACGAATAATCAGTTCCTGGCAAACGTCAACCATTCGACGTGTCAAGTAACCGGAGTCAGCGGTACGAAGCGCTGTATCGGCCAGACCTTTACGACCACCGTGTGCAGCCATGAAGTACTCAAGTACGTCCATACCTTCACGGAAGTTAGATTTAACAGGGAGCTCGATGGTACGACCTGTTGTATCGGCCATCAAACCACGCATACCTGCAAGCTGTTTAATCTGCTGTTTGGAACCACGGGCACCGGAGTCAGCCATCATCTTGATGTTGTTGTAATCATCCAGACCAGCCATCAGTTTCTCAGTAAGAGCATCATCCGTCTCATTCCAAGTATCTACGACACGTCTGTAACGCTCTTCGTTGGTGTAACGTCCACGAGCGTACTCACGAGTAATAGCATCTACCTTAGCCTGTGCTTCATCCAACATCTCCTGCTTGTCGCTTGGAACGATGATATCGGAGATGGATACGGTGATAGCAGCTTTGGTGGAATAATGATAACCGATTGCTTTTACATCATCCAGCACTTCTGCAGTCTTTACTGCACCGTGTAAGTTGATAACCTTCTCAAGGATAGGTTTTAACTGTTTCTTACCTACCAGGTAATCAACTTCCAGTTTCAATTCGTTACCAGGAATGGAACGATCTACAATTCCAAGATCCTGAGGAATGACTTCGTTGAAGAGGAAACGACCCAGAGTAGATTCTACTACTGCGCTGATTTCTTCGCCTTCTGCATTCTCTTTGGTAACTTTTACTTTGATACGGCTCTGAAGGGTTACATAACCATTTTCATAAGCCATGATTGCTTCATTTAAGTTCTTATAGATGCTTCCTTCGCCTACTGCGCCAGGTCTTTCCTGAGTTAAGTAGTAAATACCAAGCACCATATCCTGAGAAGGAACTGCTACGAGACCACCATCAGATGGTTTCAGCAGGTTGTTAGGTGTCAGCAGAAGGAAACGGCATTCGGACTGTGCTTCCTGGGAAAGTGGAAGGTGGACAGCCATCTGGTCACCATCGAAGTCGGCGTTGAACGCTGTACAAACCAGTGGGTGAAGTTTGATAGCTTTACCTTCAACCAGGATGGGCTCGAAAGCCTGAATACCAAGTCTATGCAGTGTAGGAGCACGGTTCAACATAACAGGATGATCTTTGATAACGTCTTCTAAGACATCCCATACGTTTACATCCAGTCTCTCTACTAATTTCTTTGCATTTTTAATGTTCTGAGAAATGCCACGAGATACCAGTTCTTTCATAACGAAAGGTTTGAATAACTCGATAGCCATTTCTTTTGGTAAACCGCACTGATAAATCTTCAGTTCTGGTCCGATAACGATAACGGAACGTCCGGAATAGTCAACACGCTTACCAAGTAAGTTCTGACGGAAACGACCGGATTTACCTTTTAACATATCAGACAGAGACTTCAGTGCTCTGTTACCAGGTCCTGTAACCGGACGACCACGTCTACCATTGTCAATCAGAGCATCTACTGCTTCCTGCAGCATTCTCTTCTCATTACGAACGATGATGTCCGGAGCGCCCAGCTCTAACAGTCTTTTCAGACGGTTGTTACGGTTGATAATACGACGATATAAATCGTTCAAATCAGAAGTAGCAAAACGTCCACCATCCAGCTGTACCATAGGACGTAAATCCGGAGGAATAACCGGGATGGCATCCAGAATCATCCATTCAGGCTTATTTCCGGATTCTCTAAAGGACTCAATTGCCTCTAATTTTTTGATGATTTTTGCACGTTTCTGGCCTGTAGCATCCTCTAAAGTAGCACGAAGCTCTTCAGACTCTGCATCAAGGTCAATGGCACAAAGGAGCTCTTTGATTGCTTCAGCGCCCATACCGGCTCTGAATTTGTTGCCCCATTTTTCTCTTTCGTCCTGATATTCTTTCTCGGACAAAATCTGTTTGTATTCCAGGTCTGTATCGCCAGCATCAAGAACGATATAGTTTGCGAAATACAGAACTTTCTCCAGAATTCTAGGAGATAAGTCCAGCACAAGTCCCATACGGCTAGGGATACCTTTAAAGTACCAAATATGGGAAACAGGTGCTGCAAGTTCAATATGACCCATACGCTCACGACGTACAGATGCTTTGGTGACTTCTACGCCGCATCGATCGCAGATGACACCTCTATGTCTAATCTTTTTGTATTTACCGCAATGGCATTCCCAGTCTTTGCTAGGTCCAAAGATTCTTTCACAGAAGAGGCCGTTTGGTTCCGGCTTTAAAGTTCTGTAATTGATTGTTTCAGGCTTTGTAACCTCGCCATGAGACCACTCTCTGATTTTCTCAGGAGATGCAAGTCCAATACGGATTGCATCGAATGTCATTGGCTGATAGATTTCTTGTTTAGTTTCAGACATGTATGGCTCTCCTTCCAAGTTCATGTACATGAATCATTTTCAGCTCTTTAAAGATCCTCATCAGAATCTTCAAAGTCTTCGTCTTCAGGCTCTTCTACGATTGTCTGCAGTTCGCCATCTTCTGAAAATTCTTGCTTCTGATATCCGTCAAAAGATTCGTTTCTCTCATAGTTTCGAGAATCGCCTTCGATTACATGACGGTAATCAGTCTCGCCATAATCCACAGATTCCATAATCTTCACTTCGGTACCATCGTCATTTAATACGCTGATATCCAAAGCTAAGGACTGTAATTCCTTCAATAATACCTTGAAGGATTCTGGAATACCGGGTTCAGGAATATTCGCACCTTTGATGATTGCTTCGTATGTCTTCACACGACCAATCACATCATCGGACTTCACAGTAAGGATTTCCTGTAAGGTATAGCTTGCACCGTATGCTTCCAGGGCCCAAACTTCCATCTCACCGAAACGCTGACCACCGAACTGAGCTTTACCACCCAGAGGCTGCTGTGTAACAAGGGAGTATGGTCCGGTAGAACGAGCATGGATCTTATCGTCTACCAAGTGGTGCAGTTTCAGGTAATGCATGAAACCAATGGTAACAGGGTTATCGAAGTACTCACCTGTACGACCATCACGTAATCTTACTTTACCGTCTGTGTTAATGGAAACACCCTTCCACTCATCTCTGTGAGCTTTATGCTCATCGAGATAGTTCATTACTTCAGGAAGAAGGACACCTTTATATTTCTTCTTGAAATCATCCCATTCCATATTGGCATAATCATCAGCCAATACTAAGGTATCGTTGATATCCTGCTCTCTAGCACCGTCAAATACAGGAGTCGCTACATTCAGACCCAGTACTTCTGCAGCAAGAGAAAGGTGAATCTCAAGTACCTGACCGACATTCATACGGGAAGGTACACCCAGAGGATTCAACACGATATCCAAAGGACGACCGTTTGGTAAGTATGGCATATCTTCTACAGGTAAGACACGGGAAACAACACCCTTGTTACCGTGACGACCAGCCATCTTATCACCTACAGAGATTTTTCTCTTCTGTGCGATGTAAATACGAACAGCCATGTTTACACCAGGAGACAGCTCATCACCGTTTTCTCTGGTGAATACTTTTACGTCGATGACAATACCATATTCGCCGTGAGGTACCTTCAGGGAAGTATCTCTTACTTCACGTACCTTCTCACCGAAGATAGCACGAAGAAGTCTCTCTTCAGGAGTCATCTCGGTCTCTCCCTTAGGAGTTACCTTGCCGACTAAGATATCGCCCGCACGAACCTCAGCACCGATACGAATGATACCGTTGCTATCCAGGTCTTTTAATGCTTCCTCACCTACGCCAGGTACGTCTTTGGTAATTACCTCAGCACCTAACTTGGTGTCACGAGCTTCTGCTTCGTATTCTTCAATATGAACAGATGTGTAAACATCTTCTTTTACAAGTCTTTCACTAATCAGGACAGCATCCTCGTAGTTGTAGCCTTCCCATGTCATGAAACCGATAAGCGGGTTCTCACCAAGAGCAAGTTCACCCTGATCGGTAGAAGGACCATCGGCAATAACCTGGCCTTTTTCTACATGGTCACCTTTGAATACGATTGGCTTCTGATTATAGCAGTTGGACTGATTGGAACGAGCGAATTTTGTCAGATGATATTCATCTTTTTCTCCATCGTCGCATGTCATCTTGATCAGACTGGAAGATACATATGTGATAGTACCTGCTTTTCTGGCAATCTGGCACACACCGGAGTCTACTGCTGTCTTCTGCTCCATACCTGTACCTACTACAGGAGCCTGTGGGAACAGAAGCGGAACTGCCTGACGCTGCATGTTGGATCCCATCAGCGCACGGTGAGCATCATCGTTCTGCAGGAATGGAATCAAAGCTGTAGCAACAGAGAATACCATACGAGGAGATACATCCATGTAATCAAACATGGTCTTTGGATAATCCTGTGTTTCTTCTCTGTAACGACCGGATACGTTCTTACCTACGAAGTAACCCTTTTCATCCAGCTGTGCGGATGCCTGTGCTACATGGTAATTATCCTCTTCGTCAGCAGTCATATAAATAACATCATCGGTTACTCTTGGGTTCTCCGGATCACTCTTATCGATTACACGATAAGGTGCTTCTACAAAGCCGTATTCATTAATACGGGCGTAGCTGGCAAGGGAGTTGATCAAACCGATGTTAGGACCTTCAGGGGTCTCAATAGGGCACATTCTACCATAGTGTGTATAGTGAACGTCTCGGACCTCGAATCCGGCACGATCTCTAGACAAACCACCCGGGCCAAGTGCGGACAGACGTCTCTTGTGAGTAAGTTCACCCAGAGGGTTTGTCTGATCCATGAACTGGGACAACTGGGAAGAACCAAAGAATTCTTTCACAGCAGCCTGTACAGGTTTGATATTAATCAGCATCTGAGGGGAAAGATTCTCAGTGTCGTGTGTGGTCATACGTTCACGAACAACTCTTTCCAGACGAGATAAACCGATACGATACTGGTTCTGTAACAATTCACCTACGGCACGAATACGTCTGTTACCAAGGTGATCGATATCATCTGCATTACCAATGCCATACTCTAAGTGAATATTGTAGTTGATGGAAGCAAGGATATCATCCTTTGTAATGTGCTTCGGAACCAACTCATGTACATTACGACGGATGGATTCTTTGATTTCATCTAAATCACCATCATGCTCTTCCATGATTTCTGCAAGCTGTGGATAGTATACAAGCTCTGTAATGCCAAGCTCTGCAGGATCACAGTCTACATAGGTACGTAAGTCTACCATCATATTAGAAAGAACTTTTACGTTTCTTTCCTCAGTCTGAATCATGACGGATGGAACTGCTGCGTTCTGAATCTGGTCTGCGATTTCTGCAGTTACAACAGTACCTGCATCAGCCAAAATCTCACCTGTTGTAGGATCTACAACATCCTCAGCCAGAACCTGGCCACGGATACGGTTACGAAGCATCAGTTTCTTATTGAATTTATATCTACCTACTTTGGCTAAATCATAACGTCTAGCGTCAAAGAACATACCGTGAATGAGAGACTCTGCGCTTTCTACGCTGAGAGGCTCACCTGGACGGATTTTTTTGTATAACTCTAATAGGCCCTCCTGATAATTAGTAGCGCCATCTTTAGAGAAACTAGCCATAATCTTTGGTTCATCGCCAAAGAGCTCGATAATCTCTTCGTTTGTACCAACACCTAAAGAACGAATCAATACGGTGATGGGAACCTTTCTGGTTCTATCTACACGAACATAGAAGATATCGTTAGCATCTGTCTCGTATTCAAGCCAAGCACCACGGTTCGGGATTACGGTACAAGCATATAATTCCTTACCAAACTTAGCTTTTGTAATATCGTAATAGATACCGGGGGAACGTACTAACTGGCTAACGATAACACGTTCTGCACCATTGATCACGAAAGTACCTGTATCTGTCATAAGAGGCAGGTCTCCCATGAAAATCTCGTGTACACTGATTTCGTCGTTGGCTTTGTTGTAGAAACGAACTTTCACTTTCAAAGGTGCTGCATACGTAGCATCTCTTTCTTTACATTTTTCAATGTTGTATTTTACTTCGTCTCTGCACAACTGGAAGTCAATAAACTCCAAACTGAGCTGACCACTGTAATCAGTAATAGGAGAAATATCGTCAAATACTTCCTTCAAACCTTCTCTTAAGAACCACTCATAAGAATCCTTCTGGACCTCAATGAGGTTAGGCATCTCAAGAACTTCCTTCTGGCGCTGATAAGTCACGCGCATCTTGGAACTGTTGGAAGTAATGGGACGTAATCTGTTTTTTTCCATTGACATTCACCCCGTCCTTTTCTTTTAATTACTTATTTTTGGGCGCAATGATACCAAAGCGCCACAGTAAAGCATTCTATATTATATGACAAACAGGACGCCAAGTCAACGAAAATTTTCATTTTTTCAAAACTTTCGTCAACTGACGTCCTGCCTGTATAGAATATGGCGATTCCGAGCTGAAATCACCGATTATCCAATTGTAAAAGAAAAGCGATGGTATTCCATCGCTTTTCGAGTACTCATAAACGAATTACTTAAGAGTGACCTTAGCGCCAACTTCTTCAAGTTTTTTCTTAAGATCTTCTGCTTCGTCTTTACCAGCTGCTTCTTTAACTACCTTTGGAGCGGACTCTACTAATTCTTTAGCTTCTTTTAAGCCAAGACCGGTAACTTCACGAACAACTTTGATAACTTTGATCTTCTCAGCGCCTGCTTCTGTAAGTTCAACGTCAAACTCTGTCTTCTCTTCAGCTGCTGCTGCACCTGCGCCAGCTGCTGCTACAACAACACCTGCTGCTGCGGATACACCGAATTCTTCTTCACAAGCTTTTACTAAATCGTTCAGTTCAAGTACGGATAACTCTTTGATAGCGTCAATGAGTTCCTGAGTGGATAATTTTGCCATAATTCATAACCTCCATTAATTTCTAATTACTTTTTGAATTTGTCAATTATTCTGCTGCAGGTGCTTCTGCCTCTGCTGCAACTTCTTCTGTAGCTTCAGCTACAGGTGCTTCAGCTGGTGCTTCTTCAGCTACTGGAGCTGCTTCTTCGCCTGCTGCGCCGCCTTTTTCAGCCAACTGCTTCATGCAACGAGCAAAGTTGGTGATAGGGCTCTGGATGCTTCCAAGCAATTTGGAAAGCAATTCTTCTCTGGATGGGATAGCGGAAATCTGCTGAATGCCTGCTGCATCGTATACAGTTCCTTCGATTACACCACCTTTAACCTCAAGGGCTGGGCACTCTTTTGCAAATTTGCAAATAACACGAGCTGCTGCTGTAGCATCTGTGTCGCAAGTAGCCATAGCGCTTGGTCCTTCCAGTAAGTTGGAAAGTCCTTCGTAATCTGTGCCTTTGAATGCAAAGTTCATGAAAGTGTTTTTGTAAACTTTGTAGTTTACGCCAGCTTCACGAAGCTGCTTACGAAGTCTGGTATCCTGTTCTACTGTAAGTCCACGGTAGTCAACAAGAACTAATGTCTTCGCATCTTTGATGGTTTCTGCAATCTCATCTACGATAGGTTTCTTAAGTTCTACTTTTGCCATGTCTTTACCTCCTTATAGATTTTAGCCGAAGGAGTTCAAATAAAAAACCTCTCTGTCAAAGACAAAGAGGTAGTAAAGTCAATCTAAACTTCTTCCTCGGTAGGCGAATTACATTCTTACGCTTTCGCACCTACTGTCTTCGGCACGGTCAAATCACGACCGAAAACTATATTACCAAATGTTTCGGAAGAAGTCAAGCATTTTATTTACTTTTATTTTTCAAGTTTCTATAGAGTCTATTCATCGTTTACTCCGCCTGAATGGAACGGATATCCAAATATCCATCATCATCTATGACCACATTTGGCGATAGACTTCTCATATAAGAAATCACTCTTGCTTTCTCGCTACCATCCAGCACCTTTGTATAGCAGTTTTCCTGTCTGGCAGGAATGAATTGCCAGGAAGAAAGCTTTCCTTTTGTAAATGTCACCTTTACCAGGCAAGTATCCAGGGATGCAGAATTAAACCAGTAGTTACCAAGGCTGTAAATAATCGGAACCTGATTCCGGATTTCGATTCCCTGTAGTACATGGGGATGCCCACCGATAATCATGTCTGCGCCACAGTCTGTCAGTTTTTTTGCCAAGTCAAGTTGGGCCCAGTCCAGTTCCGTGGTTTTTTCGGTCCCCCAATGCACAAAGCATATGGTATAATACCCTTCCGCCTTTGCTCTTTGTACTTCCTCTACGATGCGATCCGCATTCCAGCACCTGAAAACTCCCGGCGTAGTATCTGTAGCGCCCTTGGTGTTGGGGTGATCTTGTCTTTCAATTTGCGTACCGGAAATGATGGCAATCTTCAAATCATCGTTTACTAAATAAAACGGTTGAACCGCTTCTGACAGGTTATGACCTGCCCCCACAAAAGGCATCCCATCCGCAATCAACGTGTCCATGGAATCAAGCAGAGATACTTCTCCATAGTCATAAGCATGATTGTTGGCCAGGCTTACCAAATCTACGCCCATTTCATTCAGCATGGTCACGTTTTCCGGTTTTGCGCGAAAAGTAAAGGTTTTCCCCTCTGTAGGTGTTCCTCGTTTTGTATAAGGAAACTCATTATTCAGCATAAAGAAATCCGCCGACCTCATAATTTCAAAGGTTTCAGGGGAAAAGCAGTCTAAAATCCCATTCTGTCTGCTTCGTAGTTTGCCCATTGGTGCATAACCATCATCAAAAAGAATGTCCCCTGCGAATAACAGGGATATCTCCTCCTGATTTGGCAATGCCTTTTGCAGAATACGCCCGTCTTCTCCGTAAATACACAGATCCGCTTCTTCCGATGCCATGGTTTCTTCAGAATCTTGCTGCTCGGGAATACTTTCCCACAAAAGAGCATCTTTCTTTTGCAGGTTTTCCACAGCGCCGGGTTTTTCCTCTGCTCTTACCACATCAGTAAATCCGTTTTTCGTAGACGATGTGGTATTCTCTGTCCAGCGAAGCAGCCCTAATATCAAAAGGCCCACCGTGACAAATCCGAATAATGCTGTTATAAAGACCATGATTGGTCTGCTTTTTTTCTTCCCTTTTCTTTTACCCATGGTTTCATTCTAACACAACTAGCCAAGTATGCAAAAAGGCGATGCATTTGCATCGCCTTTCAAGGTAATCATTATACCAATTTTGCTGTAGAAACTCTTACACCAGGTCCCATAGTGGTTGTCAGTGTAACAGATTTCAGATACTGACCTTTCAGTGCGCTTGGTTTAGCTTTTACAATAGCGCCCATTAAAGCGTCATAGTTCTGCTGTAACTGCTCTTCAGTAAAGGAAGCTTTACCAACTGGGCAGTGAATGATATTTGCTTTGTCTAATCTGTATTCGATCTTACCAGCTTTGATATCGTTAACAGCTTTTGTTACGTCCATTGTTACAGTACCAGCTTTAGGGTTTGGCATTAAACCTTTAGGACCAAGTACTTTACCAAGACGACCAACAACACCCATCATGTCTGGAGTTGCTACTACAACGTCGAACTCAAACCAACCTTCGTTCTGAATCTTTGGAATCAGTTCTTCGCCACCTACAAAATCTGCACCTGCAGCTTCTGCTTCATTAGCTTTTTCGCCTTTAGCGAATACTAATACACGAACAGTCTTACCTGTACCGTTTGGCAGTACAACTGCACCACGGATCTGCTGCTCAGCGTGACGTCCGTCACAACCTGTTCTGATATGAACTTCTACTGTTTCATCGAATTTAGCAGTAGCTGTTTTCTTCACTAATGCGATAGCATCTGCAGATTCGTACATGGTAGCACGATCTACGAGTTTGGAAGCTTCCACATATTTCTTACCGTGTTTCATCTTTCAGTCCTCCTTATTCTTCTACCGTGATGCCCATAGATCTGGCAGTTCCGGCGATCATGCTCATTGCAGCTTCAATAGATGCAGCGTTTAAGTCTGGCATCTTTGTCTCTGCGATCTGACGAATCTGATCTTTTGTTACAGAAGCAACTTTGTCCTTGTTAGGAACACCAGATGCTTTCTGGATCTTTGCTGCTTTCTTTAAAAGAATTGCAGCTGGTGGAGTCTTTGTGATGAAGCTGAAGCTTCTATCTGCATAAACTGTGATAACAACAGGGATAAGGGTATCGCCCATATCTGCTGTCTTTGCGTTGAACTGTTTTGTAAATTCAACGATGTTTACACCGTGCTGACCAAGTGCTGGACCAACTGGTGGTGCTGGTGTAGCTTTACCAGCAGGGATCTGTAATTTGATGTATCCTTCTACTTTCTTTGCCATAATGGCACCTCCTATTAAGACAATAGACCTTCCCATCAACAGAAGTATCTACTGAATTGTGGTTAGGCGCTGTCCTCGAGGAACAACTCCCACGTGAATAACTACTATATATAAAACCCGAAGGTCTTATACCAAATGTAAGCTTTCGCTTTGTTTGATTAGTGCATCTTGTGAACTTCAGCAAAGCTCAGTTCAACAGGTGTCTCTCTACCAAACATTTCGACATTGATGGTAACAGTCTGTTTGCCCATGTCGATTCTCTGGATTGCACCAATGGTATCTTTCCAAGCCCCGGCTACTACCACGATGGTATCGCCTTCTTGGAAGTCCACATTGATCTTATCAGTACGAAGTCCTAATCTCTGCATTTCTGTATCAGTAAGTGGTACAGGCTTGCTTCCGGGTCCTACGAATCCGGTAACACCTCTGGTATTACGTACTACATACCAGGTCTCATCGTTCATAATCATGTTCACAAGGACATAACCAGGGAACATCTTTTTCTGAACGGTCTTACGCACGCCTTTTTCGTTTACGTCAACCACTTCCTGCATAGGAACACGAACTTCGATAATCTGATTTTCCAGGTGGCGGTTTTCGATTGTTTTCTCGATATTTGCTTTTACCTTATTCTCATATCCGGAATAAGTGTGTGCAACATACCAACCCGCCTTGCCGGACTGTTTCTCTGTAGAACCCACTTCTACCGCATCTGCCAAAGTAGCAAATCCGTCTTCTGTAGGTGTCTCATTTACCATAGCTTCGTCCAGTCCGGATGCATCCATTGCATTCATCTCTGTATCTGCCATTTTTCACCTCATCTACTACTTGGTCAGGAAATTAACGCCGTACTGTACAAAATAATCAATCAGGGCAATGAAAGCACCTGTGATTGCTGTAATCAGAGCTACGGCTACGGTCTGTCTAGTCAGAGACTGTCTGTCAGGCCATGTAATTTTCTTGAATTCAGCCTTAACGCCGTCGAAAAATCTTACTTTTTCTTCAGAATTAGAGTTCTCTCCCATTTCTTCTCCTTTTGGGCTCTGCCCTACAAGATTGAGCGGTAATTAATGCTCTAATTACTTAGTTTCTTTGTGAAGAGTATGCTTTCTGCAGAACTTACAATACTTTTTGATTTCCATTCTGTCTGGCATTGTCTTTTTGTCCTTTGTAGTATTGTAATTACGCTGTTTGCATTCTGTGCAAGCTAATGTGATCTTTGTACGCATGTAATTCACCTCCGAGCGCTTTAACGTCTCATAAATTTCTAATTTTAAGCATAAAAAAAAGAACTATTGCTCTTCTTCCGTCTGCTAACTATAACATACCATGTCTATGAAGTCAATATAAAATTTTTATAATCCCTTGAAATGTAAAGATTTCTATGTTAGTATAAGTTTATAAAAGTGGCTTCATATACCCACCCGTTGTGGTTCATTTCATATTATAATAGGAAAAGAGCTCACATGCAAGGGATGCATGTTACCGCAGCGGTTTTATTTCATGGAAGAAAGGAGGGGAAGGCACATGGCATTTAATGCTGTCCAGAGTAATATCTACAATTACTATCTGACTACGTATAAGCCCGGTGAAGTGTCGAAGTACGACGCGCACAAGAAGAGCGACCTGCGTAATCTTTATAATTCCATGGTCAAACTGAATAAAGAATCCCCTCTGTATTTGATTCCAGATGCGGAAGAAGCTGCCAGGTCTGCTGTTGATTTGAAAGAAATGGCCAGGTCTCTTCATAATAGCATTGCGCAGCTGGGCGGGCTTAGTGGCGAGAATCTGCTTCGTCAAAAGGCAGCCTTCTCTACCAATCCCGATATCGCATCGGCGAACTTCGTAGGGGATGCAGGTGCAAATAACGGCAATCCGATTACTGATATAAAACTGGAAGTGAAGACACTTGCCAATAATCAAACGAATCTGGGCGAGTTCCTTAGTAGCGATGCTCCGGTAAGGCTTCCGGCAGATACGTATTCATTTGATGTAAATATTCGTAATTTAAGTTACGAGTTTCAGTTTAATATTAATAAGGGAGATACCAATAAGGATGTACAAAACAGACTAAGTCGTCTGATTTCCAACTCCGGTATCGGCTTAAAAGCAAAGGTAATCGACGGTAATGGCGAAATCAGTGCTTTACAGATTACTTCCGAAGCCACAGGCCTTGCTCCCGGCGAAGACAGAATCTTTAGTATCACTGAGACTTCCACTACCAAAGCCAGTGGTGCAGCCAAGTACTTCGGTTTGGACTACACTGCTATCGAGCCTACCAACGCGGTCTATAAGATAGACGGTCAGCCTTATGAATCTACTACCAACGATCTGATGATTGACGGTCAGTTCGAAGTGAAGTTGACAGGTGTCAGCCCTGCGGAAGGCATTTCCACCACCATCGGTGTAAAGAACGACTTTGATTCTTTGGTTGAGAATATGCAGAGCCTGTTTAACAGCTACAACGATTTCATCCACTCCGCCAGTGAGTATCAGGTGGGACAGGGACTGAAGTTCGACGCATATAAGTTCCGCAGCGAGCTAAGTGCCATCACCGAGTATTATAAAGAAGGGCTCCACACCATCGGCGCCACCGTCGAAGAAGACGGCAGCATATCCGTGGACACAAAAGCCATGGTAGCATCCGCTGAAAACGAGGATTCCATTTCCCAATTCGGCATCGCCAGAGACTTCGCCAATGCATTAATTAGAAAGACAGAACAGATTACGTTAGACCCTATGAAATACACCATGAAAAAAGTCGTGGCCTACAAGAACCCTGGTCACAACTTTGCATCACCTTATACCGCAAGTAATTATTCCGGTATGCTATATTCTTACTACTGTTAAAAAGGACAAATCCGAAAAAATCGAATTTGTCCTTTTCTTTTATTTCTTATAAATTGTCACGCCATCTTCTCTGGCCACTTCCTGATCTACCAGATTCAATGCTTCCTCGATGGTTTTATCCATATCAAAGTACTTATACTGGCCCAGGCGTCCGCCAAAGAGTACCTGTTGCTCATTCTTTGCCAGGTTCTCATAAGCCGTGTACAGCGTATTGTTCTTACCGTTGTTAATCGGATAGTATGGCTCCTCGCCAGGCTTCCACTCTGCAGGATACTCTCTGGTGATGACAGTTCCCTCTCCCTTACCGAACTCAAAGTGCTTGTGCTCGATGATTCTGGTAAAAGGAATCTCTCGTTCGGTGTAGTTTACTACCGCATTACCCTGATAGTTATCCTCTTCCGGCTTCTCTTCTGTCTCAAATCTCAGAGAACGATACTCCAGATTGCCTAACTGGAAGTTAAAGTACTCATCAATCATACCGGTGTACAAAGTACGTTTCCAACCGTACTGGCCATCCTCGGAAATACCGGAAAGGCCACCCTCTAAGCTAAGGGCTTTTCCATCGAATTTGCCCACAAAATCCTGGAAAGAAGTGCCGCGGATTACATCGATACCGTCTAACATCTTCTCTACAATCTGGGTATAGCCACCCTTCGGGATACCCTGATACGGGTCATTGAAGTAGTTATTATCGTAGATAAAGCGCAGCGGCAAACGTTTGATGATGAAAGCCGGCAGCTCCTTGCAGTCTCTGCCCCACTGCTTCTCTGTATAGCCTTTGATCAGCTTCTCATAGACATCAGTGCCTACCAGAGACAGAGCCTGCTCCTCTAGGTTTTGAGGTTCCGTAATATTCAGTGCTTCAATCTGCTCTGCGATCTTACGCTTTGCTTGCATAGGAGTGCGTACGCCCCACATCTGATGGAAGGTATTCATATTAAAAGGAAGATTATACAGTTCATCCTTATATACTGCCACCGGGGAGTTCACATAATGATTAAATTCTGCAAACTGGTTCACATAATCCCAAACCTTTTTATTGGAAGTATGGAAAATGTGTGCGCCATACTTATGCACCTGGATGTCCAGCTGCTTCTTGGTATAAATGTTACCGGCAATATGTCCTCTCTTCTCAATCACCAGGCATGACTTGCCTCTCTTTGTCATCTCATAGGCAAAAGTAGCGCCGAAAAGGCCTGCGCCTACGATAAGATAATCATATTGTTTCATGTCAGTCTAAAATGTATTCCTTTCTTTTTCTGTCTTAGCCCAAGTAGTGATTCGGGTAAAAGCAAAGGCGCTTATTTTTTTAAGTTCGCCCAGGAGCGCTGCTCCGGAATCTCCATGTCCATGATTTCTTTGGCCTTCGCCTCAGCTTCCTGTACGCTGTACACAAGACCTTCGTTTTCCATGTATTTGGCAATTTTTGCCAATGCTTCCTGTCTCATCTGAGAAGCGCCCTCGGCTAAGCCTTCCTTATAGCCCTCCTTGTAGCCTTCCTCGATACCGACTTCATAGCCTTCCTTGCGACCTTCGTCTCGTTCATTTGCTCCCATAAGAATTTCCCCTTTCTTATTAGAATTCAGTTGTATGTCTATTCTATCATTAACTCCATAATTTTGGAATTTAATTCACCCCGATAGTCATCTCTCCACGATGTTATTCAGAAAATCACAGGCAATTATCTTTTATGCAAGAAGGCCATAGGTCACAATTCTATACATTTGCCTCATAGTTCTACTATCCTTCAGGTACAAATAAATCATTCAACGTAACTACTGATTGGATATCTCCTGCATACGCATTATCTACTAAGCCGTAGGTAGTAATCACAGTAGGATAAATTGCATATTTTGTATTTGTCGAAGCTACCAAACTATGGATTTTATTCCGGATGCTCGTACTCGCTTCTTCTGTGATACTAAATTCTGATTCTGAATACTTCATCTCGCACAGATTAATAACTTGATCCTTTCTAACAATCAGTAAATCAATCTGAGCTCCACGAATACCTTTTTCCTCATTTGCTTTACAATACCAGGAATTAACATCCGTCTGTACCCCTGATATACCCAGTTTTCGCTTTATCTGTGGCACATGTTCTAAACATACTCTTTCAAACGCTAGTCCTAACCATGTATTTACAGTTGGCGTATTGATCTGATTTGACCAAAAGTGTTCATCTGTTGGTTTGGATTCCATGAACTGATAATAAAAAAGCGTGAAATTATCGATTAATTGATAAATTGCATTTTTCTTTTTCATACCATATGCATAGTATTTTCTGATAAATCCACAACTTTCGAGTTCCTCGAGTTTTTTTGTCAAATCTCCCGAGTTTGCCACTCCCGCTTCTGATGCAATATCGTCTCTGGACATTCCCGCCTTCTTTTTTGCCAGTGCAGAAATCACCTTAATATATCCATCTGGATTCCTAAAAATAGAAGCATACAGATACTTGAATTCGTCTTCTAAAGGAGCGTTTTTTTCAAAAAGCGTTTTATCTACATTTTGAGAAAGGCTCAAACCCCTCTGCAAAAAACTCCAGTAAAATGGAACTCCTCCAAATATCATATAATACTGCAATATCTGATTGCGCGTCATAACAAGCTTTTGCGACTTTACGTATTCTTCACAATCCGAGAGTGAAAAGCTCTCCAACTTGATTTGTTCCGTCAAACGATTATACAATCCACCCTTATTGTGAATCACCTTCGAAATCATCCAGGACGTTGCTGAAGCGCAAACGATAAGCACAATATCTTTGCGACCAGATGCCCATCCATTCCAAAAATGTTCCAGTGCACGCATCAAATCACTTTTCGGCGTGTCCATCCAAGATAATTCATCGATGAAGATAATCTTCTTTTTCTCCTGTGAAGCGCGAATCAAATCTTTTAGATCTTCAAACGCCTCCAACCAGGTTTTACTAGACTTATTAGCATTGCCACCAGCATCTTTAATTGACGATTCAAATGCAAATATCTGCTCTTTCATACCGCCATCTGATAAGCCTGCGTGTTGAAAAGTAAAGCGATAATCAAAAGCTTCACGTATCAGGAATGTCTTTCCGATTCTACGTCTTCCATATACTGCGATAAAATGTGATTTATCATCCTGAATCGTATTACGCAACAATTCGATCTCACGATCTCTACCAATAATCATTTCATACTCCGCTAAATCTAGAATAAATTATCACTTTTAGTAAATTATACAACCTTCTTTTTAAAAAGTCTATTCTCCAAGTAAAAGGTACTCTTATCAAAAATCGCTAAATCTTATTAATTTTTTAGCATTTAGCGTTTTATATTCTCTGCTGGCATACACTTTTAATCAAAAAAACCTCCCTATGCACCGGCAAAACCAAATGCATAAGGAGCAATGAATATTTCAGATAGAATAGATACCGGATGTTTCACCGCCCTTAATTCAAAAGGATTTCCTAAAGTATGTGCTATCATCACGGCTTTCGTCTTCGATGTATATGCCCATTTATAAACTACCCTTTCCGACGTTTTTCACAATCTGCTCTGCTGAATCTACTAAATCACTATCCACCCCAGACAAAATAATGCTTTCCCTGCTTTCCCCTTTCAGAAGCCTCTCTACCACACTAGGCATAATGCTACTAGCTTCTTTAACTCCTTGCTCCATTCCTTGCTCTAGTCCCTGTTCCAATCCAATAGCAATACCTTCTTGGAGTTTGTCATAATCTCTTAAATTAATCATTTTGTACTCCTCCTCCCAGGATTCCTGTTTTTTTGCTTCCGAAAACCACAGGCAATTATCTTTTATGCAACATTGTGATACTCGACAATTGCAACTTCCTGCATTTGTTCTTCCGCCTTTTGAATTATCATTTCAATTTTTTTCTGCACTTCACCGGTAAATTGGATTTCATCACAAGCATCACATTTATAACATGGTATATTTCTAATCACCAACAATCCGTTCTTCAGTTCAATTGCTTCTGTAGTTTTGCTCTCATGCACTTCATGTCCACATCTAATACATGTCATGATTTGATGTCCTCCTTCTCTTAAATCCTTTTTCCCATTTTTCTAAACTCGGCTCATATACTGTTATCAAGTATATATATTCGCCGTCTGAACTAAGCACAATATGGATAGTTCTGTCATCTACTGTTGTTCCCAAAACAAGGCAACTTGGATATGGCGTATCCTCCTGATACTGCTCTATAATCTCCCCGTTTTCGATGCCTTGAACAACATCATCAACCGATACTTTTCTCTCTAACATTCTCTGTTGACAATGTATCGTAATAATAATTCTATCTAAGCTATTTAAGGCTCTAAATTCATTTATTTCGTACAACTTTCTCTCCTTTATTATAGTTTTTTAGATTAACCGCTTCAAGGAAAACTCTAGCCGTATTCAGTTTTAATCATAAAAAAACCTCCCTATGCACCGGCAAAACCAAATGCATAAGGAGCAATGAATATTTCAGATAGAATAGATGCCATAGCAGGCATATAGATATACAGAAAGAACTACTCTTTGTCTAACTTAAACCTTATAACTAATTCTACAGGAAAATCTTGGACGACTGTCCGGATGCCACTTGTACAAATGATTTCACTTGATTCTTTTGACAAATGACATCCTACCATGATATTTGAGTTCTGTAAAGCCTGTATTAGTCCGTGAAATCAAAATTTTTTTAAAAAAATCCTTTATTTTTCGCTGTTGTTTGACGATAATAGAAGTAGATACGGTATTTTGTCACTTTTCAAGGAGGAAAAGTATGGTTATCCAGCATAATTTAGCCGCGATGAACGGCAACCGCGTGCTAAATATCACTGCATTAACCCAGGCAAAGTCTACGGAAAGACTTTCCTCGGGGTATAGAATCAACCATGCCGCAGATGATGCAGCAGGGCTTTCTATTAGCGAGAAAATGCGAAAACAAATCCGAGACCTCACACAAGCCTCGACTAATGCCAATGACGGAATCTCCGCAGTGCAAACCGCAGAAGGTGCGCTAGGCGAAGTACAAGATATGCTCCAGCGTATGAACGAGCTGGCTATTAAGGCTGCCAACGGAACCAATTCCGAAGACGACCGAAACTATATCCAAAACGAAATCGACCTGCTCACCACGGAAATAGATCGTATTGCTGAGACGACGAAATTTAATGAGACCTATCTATTGAAGGGAGATTGAGATAAAGTCAAGGGATTTAGCTTGTCCTATGCCAATATGACAGAAAAGGTAACAAGTACTACTGTACCTTTCTCCACATATGATGCAAACGGTTTTAAGCTTGGTCTAGGCAGCGGTACCTTCGATATCCCCTTAGAAGAACATGGACTATTAATGAAGGCGCTTGTCAACCAAGGTGTCACTGCCACATTCGATTCCCACTGGAATGACTCCACAAGCTCCGCCGTAAATTCTTATAGCATCAAGCTAAATGGAGAAATTGCAAACCAGTATGAAGTGGTTCTTAAAACCGCCCCTACCGATAGCGAACCTCACAAAGCTGTTTTCACTATCTATTCAAAGTCCGGCGCTGTGGCATTCGATAACATGACGCTTGAAGCCGAGAGCGGCTCTATGGCTGCAACGGAAGCCACCAATTTAAATCGAAGTGTTTCCGTAAGTAGTCAGTTGTCCTATCGTAGTGAAAATCTAGGTAAGAAAGAGGGCTCGCTATACCAGTATTATGACAAGGACGGGAATCCGATTTCCGAAAATGCACTTGGTAAGTATTTCGTCGTTACTCCCGGTGCCAATCCGGATGACGACCCAATCATACAGGTGCAGTCCGAGCACAGTGCGGTATACGACATAGTAGGAAACGAGCTGGAACTGGATGTTTCACACGTATCAGCCAAGCAAGATATCAAAGGTAATCTTTCTGTTCATCTTCATGTAGGTCCTGACGGAAAAAGGACTAACCAGATTACTATGACTATTGCGGACATGTCCGCCAAGGGACTGGGTGTAAATGGTCTGAATGTAGCCGTAGGCGAAGGCAAAGGAGCCCTAAAAGCCGTCGATACAATCAAAGACGCCATACAAAAAGTATCCATCCAGTGCTCTGCGCTTGGTTCTATCCAAGATCGTTTAGAACATACGATACGTAACCTGGATAACGTAATTGAGAATACTACCGCATCAGAAAGTCGAATACGTGATACGGATATGTATACAGAAACAGTAAGAAATTTCAACAACAATGTCATCCAGCAGGCTGGACAGGCAGTACTGGCTCAGGCTAACCAAAGTAATCAGGGTGTATTATCACTGATTGGATAATTCAAATTTAAAAACGGGGCACTTTGCCCCGTTTTTATATGCGAAGGCCTTCAACCTGCTCCGCCATATACTTTCCAATCTTAGCAATCATCTGCAACGCATCGTCTTTCAACTCCGGCGGGAAAGACTTCAGCACCGGTGCTGTCTCAAAACTTAAAACACCATCAAAGTTTATCTCAGCTAGTCCTCGATAGAATCCCTCCCAATCCATGGACGGCTTATTCTCTCTGGTCTTGGTAAAGCAGAATGGCATCTGATGTAAATCGCCGATTCCGTCATTGTCGTGAATATGTAGCACCTTCAGCCTGCTGCCAAGGGTGGTGACAAAGCTTTCAATATCCAGATTCACCAGTTTCGCATGGCCGGTATCAAAGCAAAAACCGAATAGTTCTGCCCCATGTTTCTCATTCAACATGTCAATCCGTTCTGCAGCCAGTTTTGCATTACAGCACGGTCCCTCCAACTTGCGATACTCGTTGCCTCCATATAGATTTTCAAGGCAGATTGTCATACCGTACTCTTTTGCAATCGGCGCCAGAAAATCCAGAAACTCTTCTGTCTTCTCCCACTCAGCCTTTTCACTGCCCAATTTGTCCTTTAGCCTGAACCCATGCACAACAATATATTTGCAGCCAAGGAATCGCCCAATGACCATACTTTTCGGTGCCACCTGATTCCACAGATAGGTGTTCAGTCTGGCCTTTCCATCCGGTACTAAGATTGGATAAGGCATATGCATCTGATGAAATCGTACACCAGCAAGTGCTGCAGCCTCTTTCTGTGGTGCAAAGAACGCCTCTAATTCACCGACAGTCTGCTCAAAGAACGGATTCCAATCGCCTTCGTAAATCTTCCGATTTTTCCAATATCCATTCAAACTGAAATCGCAGCACGTAAAGCCGGCCTCACGTAATTTACGGAACCCCACTAACGGATTCTCATCCTCTATGATGTTTTGTGTTTGTACACCTAACTCCAGCATTTTTCTCCTACTTATCCCCAATTAGCACAATCGCGTTTTCTTCAAGCTATTCTTCCCTTGTATTACATTCTCACGTCAAAGGTTCTTCCGGCAATATCTCATCGCTGAATTTCTCGATAGGATTGCGAATACCCATATCCCGTAATTGCTGCTCGATTTCATCATAGTACATATTGCAAAGGAAAATGGCACAGTCCTCCGGCAAATCCTTCAAAGCCTCAGGGCTCCGAATCTCTAATCCCTCAAAGGTCTGCCCCCATCTATTCTGATTATTATCGCAGGTAAAAAGCACCGGATACTTCTGTCCATAATAGTCCATATAATTCTTGCACATCTGGCCTGCGCCAAAAAGAACACGCTTCGAGTACTTAGCCAAGGTAGGCTCTATCTGAATCTGCCAAGCAATGTACTGTCCCATTTTTACGACGGTGTGCTCCAGGAGCTTGCGCATCTGCAACCAGTCATACCCGCGAATCATAGAAATATCCAACACCAGCACGTCATCAAAACCGATTCTACGAAGAAGTCGAATCAATCTTTCGTAATCCAAATGTGGTCCGGTAAAAGGCATAAAGGGTCTGCTTTGCACACCGTTATTCTCTCTGACAATCAGAACCTTGATACGAGTGCCTAAGGCTTCGATGACCTCATACACATCTTGGCCAGCCAAATAACATACCCCCATATCCAGGAATACACCGAACTCTTCTTTGCCAGCCACTGCATTACAAGCATCCACCTTTTCAATCAGGTCCTGCGGCTCCGTGTACTCGCCGCGCATTAGCACTCCCAGTTCCTCTCGATAAGAAATCGTATTTGAGAAAAGGGTATAGTCGCAATAGTGGTGCAATGTCTTTGGCAGTGATACCGGTTCTAGTTTTTCATCTTTAAAACATCCGTCTAGAAAATATAGTTTCATTGTCTCTCCCGCTGCCAGAATCAGCATATAGGAATTTCTTATTTGTTATCTTTTATAGCAAATTACGTTTTATGAGTTCCTGCAACTTACTGGAGGAAGTGCTCTCCGTATACGGGAACATCTCCAAGGTCGCGCCATGCTTTTCCAGGAACTCCTTCTCTTGCATGCGGAAGTCCACGCCCACATAGTCCGTACCGCAGAACTGCACATCGAAATGGTATAGGCTCCAAGCTTCGTCCGTGTTTCCACGACGGTATGGGATTTCTACCACTTTGTCCACATACTTGCAGGCTTCCAACATCGCCACTCGTTCTTTGAAGGGTACAAAAGGTGCCTTTTTCTTATAATCTGTGATAGCCTCGTCTGTCATGACGCCTACGATGAGATAGTCGCATTTCTCTTTCGCACGACGCAGGAGATTCACATGACCGATATGGAATAGGTCAAACGCACCTGCCGTATAACCGATGTGATATGGCTTACCCGTGTCTTGCTTGCAAGGCGCATCCCCATCGATTACCTCAAATCGATATGGCACATCCGGGTTATACACCGAATACTCATAGATACCTAAATCATCTAACTGTCTCGCCACCGCCTCGTAGTTCTTGATACAGATGACGATATCGTATTCACCCGGTGTCAGTTTCTGCAGATAAGCAGGGCTTACGATTTTGACGCCCTTTTCCTGCTTATGTGCATCTGATGCAAACTCGCTTTCTCCATCCTCATATCCTTCCGGATACAGCAACTGGTTCCATCTACTTTCATTATTATCCAATACCATATGGACCGGAATCGTTGCTCCGTATCTGGTCAGAAATGTCCGTGCAAACTTACCGGAGCCAAAGAGAATTAGCTTCTTGCTCTTAGCTTCAGCCAAAGCCTTTTCCAAATTCTCCTTATAGTCTGCTGCCAAATGAGACATCCTATCGCGGTTTCGCTGCACCACATTCCAATCCCGTCTCACAGACTTGTAATATTCGCCCAGGACCTTCTCATTTCTGAGATCGCCCATGATTTCTTCATCTAACTTGAAGTAACGATTTCTCTCGTCCTCGTCACCAGTCTCGCCATCCGGCATACCATAGCGTCTGAAAAGCTCAGCCTTACGGATGATGCTTTCGTGTTCCGGTCTGCTGTTATGTGCAATCTGAATCACACGGTGCATGATATAATCCACCGGCAGGTCTTCCATACACATCTCCTGATCAAAGAAGACGTACTGACCATCCAAATAAAAGGTATTGAGTGGCACCATGTCGATGAAGGCTCTCTCTAAAACCCCATCATGGCTTTCTGCAGATTTCGAGATACACTCACGGAATCGATCCAATTCCTTCAGATATGCATCCACATCGCTTACCAGTAATTCCTTCAGATACTGTTCACCTGTGGGTGCGTCTATATAAGGCATCACATAGCGGCCATCTACCATATGACCATCGATAGTTGGAATACCACGCTTTTTCAGGTATTCCATATTCTTAGCTAACTGCTGAATTCTATTTGCACCTGCTTCGTAAGCAGGTTCTTTGCTAACCGTCTTATCAGCATGGATAACGGTGATGAGGCTGTTCTCAGGACCACGGTCCAGGGAATTTGTAACCTGAAGCACATCACTTGCCTGTCCCTTCGTGCACTCATACAGATACGCGTTGGCCATCTGATGGAATAGTCCATTCTCCACTAAGGAATCATATAGGAACTGTTCTTCCAAATAGACATTCTGCGGGTGCTGATATTGGGAAAAGATTCGACTGCTTACTTTCTCCTTAGGAAGATAATTTTCTTCATATAACATCGCCGGATTCTCTAATCCGGGATAGACAGAGAATCGATTTGCCTTCTGCAAACCGGCTTCCTTCAATGCCATCTCTACCGTGTGC
This sequence comes from Lachnospiraceae bacterium, assembly GCA_015056765.1. Lineage (GTDB taxonomy): Bacteria > Bacillota > Clostridia > Lachnospirales > Lachnospiraceae > SIG336. The sequence continues at coordinate 92,022 of SVFQ01000005.1, read as the reverse complement.
GCATCATAACATCTACCGGTAAGCCCTACCTGCATCTCAGGATTCACACGCCAGTAATCCTCTACGCCATCCAAACTCTTCTGCGTATAAGGATCGATATCTCCAGAGAAATAACGAATTCCCAAACGATTATGCATGGAGAAAAGAAGTACGCCATCGTCTGCGAGTAGAGATTTTGCTCCACACAAAAGCTCCGTTGGATTCTTTGATTTCTCCAAAACCGAAGCCTCCATAACAATATAGCTGTACTTCTCGGCATCCATATCGGTCAGAGAAACATTATCTGCGATTGTTTCTACCGTCACATCCAAGTTTTTCCACCCGCGAAGCATCCTTGTGATGGCACTATCGCATCCCAAATAGAGCAGTCTCGCCCCTGCTCTAAACGGATACCAACGGTATAACGCCGTAGGCAAATCTTCAATTATGGTCTTCGCCATATCAGTCATGCTCCACTACTCCAATTCCCATCCACTTGTCTGGGTATTTAGTATATTCGCGAATCGTACTGCCACTCATTTCTGCTTTGATTTCCTGCCAACCACGAACTGTGCCGCCATTCTCAGCATCGTACTCATGGGCATAGATATCATGGAACACGCACATCTTCGCATAACGGCCAACGTTTTGCCAATCCGCCATCACGCCCTCATAAGAGTGATCTGCGTCGATAAAGCAAAAGTCATACTGCTGCCCCTTAAAATCCTCTGAAGTATGAGGAATGCATTTCTCAAGGGATGGAATAATCCCACGAGTCTCCTCAAAATGTACCAGATTGTCTACGATATCCACCATCTTATACGTCATATTGGGATTATTACGATATAGGAGCGCCGCCATCACATACGAGCTTCCGCCCCTGGCCACTCCTATCTCAATAGCTTTTTCACATTTCACCTTACTCAATGCTAAACAGAAGTCCACAAACTCGTCCGGCACCTGCAGGATTCCCGAGGTGCTGAAGTGAACTCCTGCCTGAGGATTTTTAGCCAACTTAAAAAACGGAAAAAAGCCATACCGATACAGTCTACTGCTAAGCCAATCGCGATTGCTGATTTCCTCATCAGATGCTTCCACTAATTCTCGCAGAATTGTAACCTGCTGCCGCTCTGTTTCCACATGATAGGGCTTTACAAAGTCATCCAGAAGCTCTGTTTTATTCCACGCATTCGCAGGAAAAGAATCAGTAACAGGCCTCAAGGAGTCTCCACAAACCAGGATTTTATCGTAAGGGAGATTCACCCCCTCCTGCATAGACTTTCTACAATAAAAGATTTCTTCATCCACCGGGTCATACCCCAGTTCACCGATTATCTCTATATCTCCGTTATCACGCAAAGCAAACAACTCACGCTGGCGCGCAAAGTCTGCATAGCGAAGGCCATAGGTCTCAATTCTATACATTTGCCTCATAGTTCTACTATCCTTCTGGTACAAATAATCATTTCATACTCCGCTAAATATACCAATAAGGAATCTGTAAAACGTTTTCTCTCAGTGCTCCAGGCATAGAACACATGCACACAACCGCACCGGTCCCTCTTTTCTTTTCGGGTATTTTATCCAATATCTGAAAAGCTGACGTCATATCTGCAGATACATTACTACTCTGCTTAATCTCAATGGGATAAAGGACGCCATTTTGCTCTATGATAAAGTCAATCTCAGCTTCTTCAAAAATTTCTTCACCATTTTTTTTGACTTTTTTCTTATCTTTTCCCCTGTAATAGGATACAAAATAACGATAATCAAGTCCCTTATTTGAATAGCTCTTTAAGATTTCCGAAATCACAAATGTCTCAAAGAATTCTCCACTCATTGCCCCAGTTGCAAGGGTCTCAGGCGTAAGCCATCTAGTAAGATATGCCGCCAAACCAGTATCTCTGAAATAAAGTTTTGGGGTTTTAATAGCGCGCTTCAAAGCACTATTGGCATATGGCTCGAGTATATATATAACTCCCGATGCTTCTAAAATAGAAATCCAGTTCTTTATCGTATTTGCATCTTTGCCAACTTCTTCTGCAATATTGGCATAATTAAGCATTTGACCCGTTCTTGCAGCACACGCTATCATAAATCTACGAAATGCGTCTAGGTCTTGCACTGCCGCCAATTCTCTAACATCACGTTCCAAATAGGTCTTTACATAACTAGCATAGAACATGGACCAATCCATGTCCGGATTCTGCATTTCAGGATAACCGCCCCGATGAATAATACTCCAAATATTGCTTGGATTTACCGCGGTTTTATTCCTTTTCTGCACATAACCCATAGTAGGAATAAACGGATCCTCAAAACTACTTTTAAGGATTTCTCTAAGCGAAAGTGGCGCTAGTTCAATAACTGCCGCACGTCCAGCCAAAGAATCCGATACCAGTTCCATGAGTTTAAATGGTTGCGAACCAGAGAGATAGTACAATCCCTTTAAGTTGCTTTTATCGCTTTCTTGTTTTATATACCTAAATAAGGACGGAACATACTGTACCTCGTCAAAGAATACTGGGGGAGTATTTAAAGACATAAACATCTCAGGGTTGTTCTTTGCTTGTTCCTCTGCAAACGGATCATCAAATGAAACCTGCTTTACATCCTTATAAAGATGCTTTATCAATGTTGATTTTCCAGTTTGCCTTGCACCTGTAACCAATACGCACTTGAACGTATCAGCAGAATGCTCCACTACGTCCTCAATCGCTCTTTTTATATATTTCATAATATAGATCCTTATAATAATATGACTAATCAGGAATCTAATTCCGGATTAGTCATATTATATCACCTATTGATTATAAAATCCACTTATACGCCTTAAGGCTTTGCCATCTCTTCCCAAATCCGTTTTGCTATTTCATCCGGATTCACTTTTACCAACAATAGAAATTCACGATAAAACCCGCTTCAAAGAGTATAGTGTTTTTCTTCGTGCCAGTCTGCTTAGACCGTCATCACCACATACTCTGCGCCAATTGCTTTCAATTGATTCATCATTTCCGTTTTATATGGTCTGTCTGGGATTACAAAAACTGCTTCTGGATATTCCTTATGAGCTTGTTCTGGGGATATCACTTCATATCCTTCTAATATCGTGCCAACCTTTGTCAGGGAATTATCACATACACAATAGATGTGTGCACCTAATTCCTCGAGTTCTATTAGATGGCGTCTGCCATATACTCCGGAGCCAAAGATAATAAGCGTTTTTCCGCAAAATGGAGCTAAACGTTCCTGCTTCTCGAGCATCATCTCGTGATACTTTTCCGACTGACACTCTGCATACTTCTCGATATCTTCAAGTGCAAGTTGTAAATTGCCCCACATCTCAGCGTCGAAATCATCTTCGTCTATGACACCACAATCCATAGCCTGGCGAATCTGGTCTCCAATCCATCGATACGGTTTTAAAACGAATTCTTCATCTAATTTAAATTGCAACTTCGGAAGTAGCTTATTTAGCTCTGGCAATAAGCAATTCACCAATCGCATATAGATTGCTTTATTCTGCTCTATTAGCTTCTGACCAAATAAACGTCTGAATTCCTCCTGTACGAAACATAGCACCTCATTCTTACAAGAAGAGGCTCCCTCACGATCACACTGATAATAATAGACGATATCTTCTACATAGGCACATTGCTTCGCTTTATCATAAACCTGAAGTACAAATCCAATATCCTGATAAGAAGCTCCCGGTGTCTCACTACAGTAGATGCGATTTTCTCGCAGGAACTCAGTCCGGTAGATACCACGCCAAATACTATAGTCCCTGACAGGAAGTCTCACTCTATCTCGTGGGCAAAATACCTTTTCATAATTCACGTCCACATCTTCGATGAGAATGTCCGGATAAAAACGTCTATGTCCATAGTAATCCACATAAGATGCGAAGTTACCTTTTACATAATCTATGGTGCCACGTTTCGCCACATCATAAAGTCTCTCCAGCATATTCGTCGAAACATAATCATCCGTTTCGACAATCGCTATGTACTCACCAACCGCAGAACCCAGCCCCATATTAACCTGGTGACCATAGCTACGGATATCACTATGAAGCAGCTTGATACGAGCATCTTTTTGAGCATACTCCGCTAATTTCTCAACGGTTCCGTCTGTAGAACCAGCGTCGATACACAGAATCTCGATATCACACAACGTCTGATTCCGCACGCTAGCCATGCACGCATCGATATATTCATTTACATTTAGCGACGGCATGATAACCGATATTCGAACTTGATTCTCCATGGTGTTTAAATCTATTCTAAATCACCTTTCCAATTCTGCTTTGTGAGTTCCAACTGTTTTACTAGACTCTCTCCAAAAGCCTCCATCGTGAAATAAGACTCATACGTATCACGCGCCTTTTTCCTCATACATATGAATTCTTCATCGTCATAATGTTCTATACACCAAAGCATCTTTCCGTATAATGCATCCGCATTTTCCGATTCAAATACCATGCCATTGTCTCCATCTGTAATGTACTCTGTCATTCCGGTAGCATCTGTGGTAATGCACATTTTTCCATGCATCATACCCTCTACCGTCACGATTTGAAGACACTCGCTGCGCGATGCGCATACTGATACATCTATTTGCTTATAGATTTCTCGCATCTCTTCACGGTTCTTTAATCCCATGAAACGAATCGAAGGCTCGTCCTGTGATTCGTCCAGTAATTTTTGATAATAAACATCCTCCGGATTGTAACCTCCCACAATCCAGAACTCACACTTACCTGGGTATCGCTTTGTAAGTCGCTTAGCCGCTTCTATGAAAAGATCCTGCCCTTTGCGTTGGATTACAGTACCAACTATCGCAAATACTATCTTTTCTCCTTTTTTCAAAGAGGGGGCAACGTCTCCTTCATCCGGCAAGCCATACGCCATAGTATCTTTCACCTTACCAGGATAATACGACTCAAATACATCCTTGGCACGATTATTTACCGCCACAATTCTGGGGCGATTCATCCACGCACTAGCATCCAGTCTATAAAACCTTTCTTTCGTTTCCGCATAGGCTGCTTCACCAAATCCATCCGGATTCTCATGAATCCACCATAGAGTAGGTCTTACACTTGAGAACTCATACGCATAGGGAATGCTAGGAAATACATTGACGATGACGGAATCATATTCCTTTACGACATCCAAATCTCTTCCACCAATATAGGGATAGGATTGAAAAACGCAGAGACTCATTCCCATTTCATTGATATATCGAATCACTTGCTCGTCCGGACTATCTCCAGTAGCAAATGTCACTTGATACCCTTTACTCCGAAGTACCATTGCCGCCTGCATTAAGGCAACCGGCCCACCATTAAAAGTCAATCCATTCTGAACAAGCAAGACTTTCCCTTTTTTACTATCCAAGGGTTGTTTTATTTGGGAATAAAAAAGGACATCTCCTTGCCGTTGGATGAGTTCTTTCATCCTTTTAAACGCATAATAATCAAGAATATCAGACTGTCGAACTCCCAATGAAATCAGCTGACTATACATCTCGTCGTAATAGGAAGACATGATGACGACATAATCATACATCAGACCAGCCAATTTATCAGGTTTATAGACGGACTTATCTTCGTACCTAGATATCTCACCACCATTATCAATAAAAGCCACGATTTCATCAGTGTCTTTTTCTAGGATGTTATGCAATTCCTCTGCTCGGTTTTGGTAATACTTTCCTATACCAAAAACAACAATTTTCATCTTCTCATCCACCAATGATTTTTGCAGCTTCGCATAATGAAGCGGCACGTACTATATTTGGGTTCTCTAATTCCGCACCGTCATCTTGCCCCGGCAAAAGAATGCCACGCACTTCCTGATAATCGCAGATACTTAGATCTCTCTTTCTGTCGCCAATCGCCCACGAGGACGTCCAATCTATATCAAACTCTTTTTGCGCTCTTTCAAAAAGCTCTATACCAGGCTTTCTACACTGGCAACTATCCTCATCTACATGTGGGCAATAATACTGCGCAGTCAATCTCACTCCCTGCTCTTTTAAAAGTTCTGCTACCCAATCTTGAAAATCCAGATACTCGTTTTCCGTAAAAAAACCGCGACCAATGCCGGATTGATTCGTAATTAAAATAAGCAAATAACCCTTTTCCTGCAACAACCGTAATCCATCTATTGCTCCTGGCAGAAGTTCAAAATCCTCGCGAAGATGTACATAACCCTTGTCTTTATTTATTGTTCCATCTCGATCTAAAAAAACAGCTTTTTTCATACGAGATTCCTTCCCAACGTTGATTAAAAATCCTCTTCCGCAATCTCACAAATAATATGTCCTATCATGATATGCGATTCCTGAATACGTGCTGTATTCTCACACGGCACAATGATTCCGATATCCACGATATCTTTTATTTTTCCACCGTTTTTTCCAAGCAGGCCAATCGTTTTTGCACCACGCTTCTTTGCTTCCAAAAGTGCTCTATATACGTTCTCCGAATTTCCACTGGTGCTGATTCCGATTACCACGTCACTCTCATGGACGATACCACTCAATAGACGAGCATACACATCCTCAAAACTATAATCGTTGCTGATTGCAGTCAGCGCGGCTATATCTGCGTTCAAAGAGATTGCCGGAAGAGAATGTCTTTCTTTTTGAAATCTTCCGGACAACTCCGCTGCTATATGAATAGAATCGGAAGCGGAGCCACCATTTCCACAAGTAAAGACCTTCCCATCTGATGAAAAAGCATTTTTAACAGCAGTACCTGCTTCATGAATCAATGAAATCAATTCCGGATTCTGCAATATACTTTCTTTTACTGCTATACTTTCACGAATACGATCTTCTACAATTCCCATTCCATCAACCTTTTCTCATTTTCTCTACCAAGTTTGTAGTAGATTTACCTTGAACAAATGGAAGCACCTTCACCATGCCCCCGTTTGCCTGTACAAAATCAGCACCTACAATCTCTTCTAACTTGTAGTCACCGCCTTTTACCAACACATCCGGTACAACTTTCCGAATCAAATCTGCCGGTGTATCCTCGCGGAATTCCACTACATAATCCACAAAGTCTAATGATGCTAATACAAGCATTCTGTCTTCCACCGTATTGATTGGTCGTTCCGGACCTTTTAGGCGTCTTACAGATTCATCGCTGTTTACACCCACCACTAAGATGTCGCCTAATTTCTTTGCCTCTTTTAGGTAAGAGATATGTCCTACATGTAGTAAATCAAAGCATCCATTGGTAAAGACAATCTTCTTTCCTTGTGCTTTCAATCTATGAATTGGCTCTAATCCACCCTCTTGATAATAATCTAAGAATGCACCAGTTGCCTGACCATCTTCCTGCATAGCCGCACACACTTCATCCGGATATACAATACTGGTTCCAACCTTAGATACCTGTACACCCGCAGCATAGTTAGCCACAATCATGGCTTGTTCTACCGGTGTACCTATTATCATCTCTGCTGCCAGGTAGGCAATCGATGTATCTCCGGCACCAGTCACATCAAAGACTTCACTTGCCACACTCTTGGTTTGGCTAATCAAACCATCAGAGTTTACCAGAATCATTCCATCTGCACCCAAAGTCGCCATCACATACTCGCAACCAGAAGACTTACATAATTCCTTTGCTGCAAGCACAGCATGCTCCACTGTTTCTGTTGGAAGTCCTGTCAGTTCAGCCAGCTCTTTGCGATTTGGTTTCAGCAAGGTAGCATTTCTGTACTTCGCTATATTTCGGTCTTTCACATCAATCAGGACTTGGATACCATGACGCTCTGCAATATCAATAAAACGCTGCGTAGTTTCTTCTGACAGTAATCCCTTCATATAATCCGAAAGAACAAAGATACCGTATTCATCAGCACGTTTTTCCAGTCGTGCAAAAGCTTCATCCAATTCTTTGCTTGGAATCTCACTCGCATCCTCTGTATCGACTCTCAGAATCTGTTGGTTTCCAGGTCCGATATATCTCAATTTGGAAATCGTACGGTATCCCTTACGCGCTATCAGTAAATCTGTCTTGATATTTTCAGCTTCTAATTGCTCATTCAGTTTTCTGCCATATTCGTCTTCGCCTACAACGGCAAAGATGTCCGTTGGCACACCGATAGCAGCTACGTTCACTGCTACGTTTGAAGCACCTCCGGGGGAATACTTTTGTTTTCCTTTTTCGAGAAATACAGGCACCGGCGCCTCTGGTGATATACGATTTACCTCCCCAAAATGATAGGAGTCCAACATAGCATCGCCAGCAATCAAAATCTTTTTCATATAGCCCCTCTTACTTTTAGTAATTGTCAAAGCCTTTCGCCAGATAGTTCGTGACATAATCCTTCACGCCTGCTGACACATCCATAAACTCATCTGTATAACCAACACTACGAAGTTTCTTTAATTCAGCTTGTGTATAGTATTGGTATTTGGCTTTCAAATGTTCAGGCATATCTATAAACTTGATATTAGGTTCTTTTCCAACGGCTACGAAAACCGCAGACACCAATTCTTCAAAGCTTTGTGCTCTTCCCGTACCCACATTGAATAGTCCGGAGTGTTCCGGATGCTCCATAAAGAAACGAATTACTTTACACACATCCTTCACATAGACGAAATCTCTTAACTGTCCGCCATCCGCATACTTAGGGTTTTCTGATTTAAATAGTTTGATTTCTCCACTTTCTATCATCTGACGATATCCATGGAAAACCATACTGGCCATAGAACCCTTATAGTATTCATTTGGTCCGTATACATTGAAGAACTTGAGTCCAACATGTTGCATCGGAGCATTGCTCTGCTTTCTAGCCCATTGATCAAATACCTGTTTTGAATAACCATATCCATTTAACGGACGTAGGATATCGATATCGCAGGCATCATCAAACCCCTGCACTCCATCGCCATAGGTGGCTGCAGAACTAGCATAAATAAACGGAATCTGATGTACAGTCGCATAGCGCCAAAGAGTCTTGGTAAACTCTACGTTGTTCGTCCATAGGTAGTCAAAGTCTCTTTCCGTTGTGGCTGAACAAGCACCCAAATGAATAATTCCACCGATTGTATTGAAGTCTCCCTGCTCCAAACGAGTCAAAAAGTTTTCCCTTGGCACATACTCAATATACTTTTTATTCCGAAGGTTCATCCACTTCTCAGTTTCAGCAATATGGTCCACAATAATCAAATCATCATGTCCCATATCATTTAAAGTCCGAACCATGCAGCTACCAATAAAGCCAGCTCCTCCGGTTACAATAATGTTTCCATTCCAGTTCATTTCATCACCATTACTTTTCTTCAGATTTCACAGCAAATAAATAGTCGTAACTACCTTTTTTCTTAATACTATCTCTTATATCGACTTTATCCATCTCATTCCATACAGAAATAATGAAAACAGAGTTTTTTTCACAACTCAGTTCATCTATAAGTTTGATTGGATAACCCAACAACGTTTTTTGAGTTGTGTCTTTTGTCACTACAACAGAAGTAATATTTATAGCATTCTTCTCTAGAAGTGGTATTACCTCTTTGGCACAAGCTCCAGCCCCATACACATATGTTTCTTTTGCCTGTTTAATTAATTCTATTTCCGCATCTGACAAAAACATACCTGTTTTGAAGTGAAGATGGCTAACCACATCACTGTATTTCTTTCTAACGTATATATTATTTTCGCCAATTCTGCAGAATCGATAATAATGATAGCTCTCTAGAAGCACATCAAACTTCGTGTTTTCTTCCTCTCGAACTTCTACACATATAACCTTCGGACCATTAATAGTCAAATCATAACTACGTAAAACTTCATAATCTAAGCCTTCTATATCACAATCCAAATAATCAGGGAATACTCCTTGGCAATACTCCTGCACGATATGCTCAAGTGTCATCACTCTAACGTCAATCGCTTCTCTAACATTTTTTTCAAATCGCTTTTCGATTTCTTCTTTTTTAAAGGAGTTTATTGCACTTTCTTCGCTACTCATATAAAAAGTAAGCGTCCCTTCTTCTGGTGCACATCCTACAGCAAGATTGATATCCTCTGGTCTAAGCTTGTAAAAGCGCTCAATGAGTTTAGGATTTGGCTCCACGTTTATTCCTCTGCAACCATTTAAATAGAACAGCGCTGTATTACTGTGTTTCAAAGGATGATGTGCTCCTAAATCTAAATATGTCGGATTATCGATTCCTATTCTTGTAAAAATAGCACTTATAATTAAATCATCCGCATGCTGACCATAAAACGTATTTTCCAGTATTCTTTGGCAATAGCCTTGTTTAACCTCATCCATTTTTTAAGTAATCCTCTATTTTTTCGAATACCATTTGAGCCGTGATAGATTCCATACATTTAGGACTATCATACTTAATACAATGTGTATACCAATCATTTAATAATCCCTTGCATTCTCCACACACCTTCGGTCCTATGTTACAATTGCCTTCATATCCAAAATACCATATAGGAGTCGGTCCAAATACCACAAAACATTTCACGCCTAATTGCGTCGCCACGTGAACCAAGCCGCTTTCACAATCAAAATGCAATTTAGAATCCGTTATAATTTTTTCAACTAATTCAAAGGATTCTCCCATGAATTGGTAATCTGTTTCCTTAATAATCGGTTCTTCTTTTCCGCCTAATTGAACCAGTTTTATATCCGGGTACTTTTCTCTGATTAAACTACATAATTCTTCATAGTACTCAAATGGCCATATTTTTACCTGCTTTTTTCCGTCCTTTAAAACATCACTTGCACCATAATGTACCGTTATATAATCCAGCCCCTCTAACGGATTTGTAACTCCTTCTTTCTGAAAAATTGTTACCTTTTGGTCCTTTATTTCAAAAGCACCGCTTATTCCTAGCAAGGTGTATCTGTTCTTCCCAAAGAATTTTGCACGATCCAATAGTATTCTACGTTGAGCTACAGGAAGAAATGCCCCTGTAGGTTCATTCATTTGATACTCGTACAAGCACATCATGGATTGATATAACGTCTCTGATAAACGTTTAATCTTAGTTCTTCTAAAAGATGTCAGCCTTGGAATATGCTCTGCATAGATAAACACATCATACTGTCGTGCTTCTTCTTCCGAAGGAGTATAACCCAGTATCATGTTTAAGCCCTTCTGTCCCCAATATAAAACCTTGGTAATTTCCGGGTTGTTGCAAAAAACATACATTTCAGCTTGCGGACATACATTGATAATAGATTGATATATTTTCAAAGCAATGACTTGATCTCCCACAGGCCACCCTACAGCTAATCCCACTTTTATTTCATTACCATCATTATTAGTATCGTCAATATACACATTTTTGAACGAATCTAAGTCGTCAGACTCCGCCTCCAAAAAACGAATCTTACTAGCTGAAACGCCCTGATTTATAAGGTTTTCAGCAACTTCTTTGCGTATGTCGTTATTGAGTATAGCAATATACACATATTCATACTCATCATTAGCTGTTATTTCACTAATTCCATGAACCGGGGCCGGAAAATCCTTAATTGCCTCCCCTTTTTTATCTATTACACTTACAATACTACACCAATTGGTCTCTCTATTCTTTACATATATCCAACGGCCATAATTCCCAGCACCGTATAACACAATTCTTGTCCCATGCGGAACAATATCATATGGGAACTTCCATTTGCCTGACATATTAAGTACCTCTTTCATTTATCTGTATACTAGTTCTTTACCGCATGGACAAAGTTTGTATACCCAAGTGCGGTAACAGTATTTTCCATCTCAGCTTTAAACTTCTTTCCGCTTGCTATTATAATAATCGCGTCTTTTGGAATTGGAGCCTCATTTATTTCATAAACTTTCCAACCATAGAAAACAGAGTTTTCAATGTCCTTTTTCGTCACAAGTACTCCATCAATCGAAATTCTTAGTTTATGAAGTAACTCCATCAATTCTTTTGCCACTTTACCTGTTCCATATATCCATACGCTTTTTCCCTTCTTAATTCTATCCATTTCCTCCTCCGAAATAGATACGTAGGTCTTATAATTACAATTCATGAAATTATCATATATACATTTACAGGCGTCATCTAAAAACTGTAATCTATCACTTCCTGAATACATATCTCTATATTCTACGCATTGACGATATAGATGAGACGCAAAAATGCCTATAGCTTCCGAATATTTCTCGTTAAAACTATGGTTCTTCCAAAAATCAATTACTTCACAATAGTTTACAAAAATAGACTGTTTACGAAGCGGATTCATAACTCCAGTGATGGAATCATTTCTCAAGCGATAATAATAGTTGCTCTTGTCCATGTTTGCGACTCTTCGTGCTTTCATGGCGCATTGGAAAAAGAACAAGTAATCTTCATGAACGATTCCATCAAAGAACTTTAAATTGTTATCAATCAAAAAATCTTTTCTGAAAAACTGAGTATAAGCATTCATACTTTTAAAACAGTTTTCAGACATAAATTTGGCAAATAATTCTTTGCCCTCAACAGCATTCTCCCATCCAATCTTCTTTTCATCATTACATTTAATTATTCGTTCACCATCTTCATCCCGAAAATAAGTTTTATTAAAGTAAAGAATATCTAAACAATCTTCCATCATTTTGTTCGTTAAAGACGCTAAGCAGTCCTCTTCGATATAATCGTCTGAATCAACAAACCAAACGAAATCACCCTTAGCTTCTATCAGGCCTATATTTCTTGCCGAAGACAGCCCCATGTTCGTATCATTAATGATTAATCTGAGATTATCATGTTCTGATTGATATCTTTGAACAATCATATCGCACCCGTCCGGAGAAGCGTCGTCTACACATATAACCTCAAAATCGACCCCTTTTTGAGACAAAACACTCACCAAGCATTCCTCAATATACTTTTCTACCTTATACATTGGAATGATAATTGATACTTTCATTTTTTTGCTCCATCTATTCTGCTTTATAATACAGATTGTCTTTTAAGATTTGTAACCACCATTTCGGAGGTTATTCCTTTTACCCCATTCTTATGGAAAAGAAAAACATCATCCCTGTTATTCTCAAAAAAGCCAGAATACGGAAGCGCTTCATTCTCTTTTTGCTTTCCGTATAAAATAACAGAAGCCTTATGCATTGCGTTGGCTATATGTGCATACTCATTATCACCTCCCACAAAGGCAAGTGAACCATTTATAATCTGTGCGATAACTTGGATGCTTTTATCTCCCGTATAGTCTATATAGTATTCGTGTTCAGTCCAGACACGAGCAACATCGCCTATCTCAATTACCTTAATACCTGATTTACAGATGCTTTCAGCTAGAGTCTTCCATTTCGCATATTGCCACTCTTTTTCTGCACCGTCTGGTTTACTATAAAGCACCACATATCTTTCTCCTGCAAATGGATTATCAGTCTCTGTACACAGGTAAAAAACAGGTTCCGCTTTTATCTTCGGAATGCCAGCCACTGCAGAAGCGCTTTCTAGCAACGAACCATACTGTAAGAAATTGTGAGCAGTGATTTGAGGATTAATTACGTTTTCATGTACAACAGATGAGTTTTCCATCGTGTATCCGTTGTAACAACAATCAACAATTACTGCTTCCCTGGATTTCTCTGCAATGCCACTCAACATTTGTTCTAATTCCATAAGGTTTTCTCTAGTCAAAACCTCGTCAACATGCGGATTGTACTTCACAAACTCCTTGTACTCATTTATTAAACACCAGCTAACCATACATCCTTTATAGTGTTTTTTTAAATATCGCGGAATCGGTTCACAGGCAATAACCTTGCTTCTACTTTCCGTGCACAAGACATAAAAATGAACCTTACCAACTCCCTGTTTTAGTATTTCTTCCACCTGTTTACTAATGTATTCTGTATTGAGCCCGCGCGCACGATAAATGGCATCTCTTGTTGCTTCCAAATAACCATATCCGTAGAACATATCTGGTTCAAGATGACATCCTTCTGCCCACTCATTCCAAGCGTTTACAAATACAATATTATTATCTTCTTCTCGTTTCTCTTTACGATTAATCTCTAGGATATCTTGCAGCCATTTTCCATATACATCCGGAGACGCGCCATGAAAAACCACACCATCCCACTTCGATTTTCTCGCAGTGTTATCAAATGATACAAGCGCCGAACGAAAGACGTTTTTTGTTCCATATTCATGAATATATTTTCTTTTATCCACGTACTCTTTTAAATCAAAAACTGTACCATAAAAATCTGGATTTATATAACCCGCAGGCAGAATTGTTTTACAATCCAAATTCATTCCGGAAGGTGGAAACTCCACCACTCCATCCAAATTGAAATCTTCTATCGTCTCCTCCCTATATGGTTGAAATGTGCTGAGTAAAATATACAGATCCGGAAAACCATTTTCCCTCGCAGTTTTGCGAAAAGTCTCAATCATATTCCTTGCGTAATCCGGATCAAACACCTCCAATGTATATATAATTAACACTGGTCTTCCATTGATTCTTATATAACGTTTATCATTAAAAAAAGGCAAGATGTCCTTCATGAAGTTGACTGGATCATCCGGTTGGAATCTATGCTGATAGATTACTCCGCTTTTACCGCCATCCCATTTCTGTGTCCAGTTTTCTGTTGCCCAGTTGAAGCAAAACGGTATGTCTATTTCTGGATTATCCAATAGCATTTTCAGTGGTTTTTCCATGGTTCTATTTCCCGAGAACCAATAATAGTGGAAGCAAAATCCGTATACGCCATATCTCCTTGCCAAATCAACTTGTCTCAGCATCACATCAGGTGTAGTGAGTGAGTAGTATCCAACATCATAAGGTATATGTGGCTGATTATGTCCGCAAAAAAGTGGAGTGGCCTGAGATGAATTAGTCCATTCCGTAAAACCAGCCCCATGATATATATCATTACTTTCTATTCTGTAGTACTGTGGCAAGTAAAATGCAATGATTTTTGCATCTGAAGCGTATCTCTCATAAGGAATAGAAGAAATTGGAACAAAGGAATCCCCACTCCTTCTTCTATTTTTAACAAATTCAACATATTCCTCGTAATCCTGCCCGCTAAAATTCCGCTTCTTTTGCGAACTTTTATCAAAAATAGCCACAACAGGAACGTGTTGCTTATAAGTATCCTCATAGGATTCTAATCGTTTTTTTATTTCAGGCCACCACAATGAAGAAGTAATAACAATTACTTCAACTTTATCGTATATTTCATCATACCTGCGAACCTTAAAGCCATGAAACTCTCGGCCAATCATTTCGCTATCATCTTGATCAACAAAGGATAAAATATACTCATACAAGCCTGCTTCTTTTAAATATGGTATGATTTTTTCAGCCTTTTTACCTGTTCCATAACAAGCAATACACTGATATCCATTCAATTCCGATTTTATTTTTTCTAATAAATACGGATCAAGATATTCTTCCATCAAATCCTCCCATATATGTCGCAGTTTGTTTTTTCACATTACGAATTCCAAATAATCAAGTACCTTCTCAAACACCATCTCTGGTTGAATCGAATACATGCATTCCGGTTCGTCCATAAATCGTGCACACCGATAATTCTCCGAATACAAACCATAACAGGAATTGCATTTTTTGCTTACGATGTTGATGTTATCTTTGTAGCCCAGATACTTTACACTAGTAGGCCCAAATAGAACGATACACTTTGTTCCCAGCTGAGATGCCAAGTGCACCATTCCTCCATCTATATCTATGTGAAGAAGGCTATTCTTGAGAATCCACGAGATTACCTCAAAGTCCTTACCCAAGAGTTGTATGTCAGTGTTTTGATATACCTCTACATCTGCTGCCCCTATTTGTACTACTTGGATGTTGGGATAGGACGCCTTAATCATACGAATCAACTCATCGAAGTACTCTTTAGGCCATGCTTTAGATACGATAGATTTATCTTTAGACAACCCGTTACCGCCACATACCGTGATGTACTGAAGCAATCTGAGGTCTTCGAATTCTTTTTGTCCCGCCTTCGAAAGCGGAATAGGCACATTTCGATTCAAATCCAAGATTCCATCACACGTTTTTGCACTATAGTAGTCCTGACCTTGCAGTTCAAACCTTTTCCAAAAAACCTGTAGTGGAATACGATAATCGAAATCCTCTGCCTTATTCTTCTTCTGCACCTTCTTCAGTTTTTCATAAAATGCATTATTTTTTTCAAAAATGATGTCATCTTTTAATTGTGCGACTACAACATTGCCTCTTAATACTTCCATAGACAATGCATAGCCCTGATCATCTACGATTCTCTTAGTAATGACGTTGATATTTCTGCAGTCTTGAAAGAGATACTCCAAAAATCCCTTGTTCTTCACGCCCACTAAATCAATTAGACAATCTGGCAGTTCTCTCACCAACATATAGACAAGAGGTGCATTTGAGATACAGTCTCCGATTCCACCTTTCATCGTAAACGCAACAGATAGCCTTGATTTGGTATAGGCCAATGCCTCTAAATCCTCTTCTGTCTCCGCTTCTCCATATATTGAGGCTTCAGCGTCATTTGCTGTTGGCATGATAATCTGTTTATCACTCACACCATATGACTTAATTGTGTTCACGATTTCACGCAGATGAATAGATGTCTTAAATGCAAGTACAATATAGTCACAGGATATATCCCCAAGTTTTTCATGCGGATATACTGGACATTTTAAATTTTGATACTCATCCCATTTTCGATCTATGATAGCTACTACGTCACAGAATCCTGTTACCAGCATTTGCCTATAGTAGTCCATTCCAACTTCACCTATACCGTATATGACAATTCTGCTGCCAGGCGGCACCTGAGAGTATGGGAATAAATATTTATACATGTACTACACCTGCCTATCAATTAGCGTATGGATTATGTTTTCTCCGGCTTTACCATCAAAAGTAGAATTTATGCTTTTGCAATATTCTGCCTGTATACTACTATCAAATTTCAAACCACATATTGTATTATTAACGATGTCTTCTAAGGAATTGAAAACATCTTCTCTACAGCTGTAGATTGCACCTTTTTGAAACCCTGCTGTTTTTTCAGCAATCCTTTGTTTGTTAAAATTAATATGGTGTTCATCCGTTTTTACTTGCGTAAAATTATATTCAAATAATCTCCTTGTCCAATAATCTGCAATACGGATTATGCCTGCTTTCGTGAGCGGGGATCTTCCTCCTGTAAATCCACCTTTTGTCGGAGATATTTCTTCAAGACTCTCCTCCCACGGTTGCTCTGTTATTTCAGGCTTCCATTCTTTTGATTTACCATTAGACAAATCAAGTTCAACATACATATTGCCCCATAGAGGAGAAAATATAGTTCTCTCTCCATCATAAGATATGACATTTCCGAACGCTTTCTTGTCCGTCACCTCCCCATCTGGCCATGTCAAACAATGGAATCCCTTTGGTTCTATGTGGTATACTTTTTGCTCTTTGCTTTCAAGGTCATAATGAATCACATCATAGCCTTCCCTAGGCAATATCCAAACAGCTTTCTCTCTACCATGCATTCCTTCTGTTAAGGTATACTCTCTTACAGTGCCTTGTGTTCCTTTCCATCCTTCCATATCAAAGCTTACTTCTGACACTTTCAATGAATCTTCATCGATGTAGAGCAATTTATTCTCAATAGGCGAGGAAAGCACAATATAATCTTCTTCAATACGCATTGAGCCTGCTAGGATATCTTTACCATGCTGCTGAATTAAATAATCCCTTTCTTTTTTCAAATAGGTTATTGTATCTGTCTTTAAATCAATTCTAACTATTGCCGGATAATAGTTGGGCACAAGCCACACATAACCCTTGCTAAACCATCCTCCCGAAAAAGAATTGCCTTCCGTTTCTACCTTTTCCAGTTCAATACGTTTTGTTTTTCCTGTTTTTGTATCGTAAATCAATACATCCTGAGCATTATCCGGTAAAATATATACCTTTCCATTCTTCTCTTTTGCTCTGCAGTACTGAGTGCCACTTGTTAACGAGTTTTCATCTCTTAACTCAATCTTCAATTTATAGGAATAGTCATTGGATTCTGCATGCCATAGTTCATCCTGCAACGTGACAATCCATCTGTCATCTCCGTCAGGATTAAACGAAAAACGGAATATTTCTTTCATCCAGTCATTTGTATCTGATACTTGTCGTATCTCATTATTCAAAATGAATATCGGCTTTTGTGCCATGGAAAATGATGATATTACACTGGATCCTTCATCTCCCAAGTAAGCATCACACCAAGAAATGGTATCCTCCATACAGGGTGTATCATCATAGATTCCAATATTCTGCTTGATATATAGATTACGCAACCCTCTGAAAACTTTTGCATACTCCGGCTGCATGGAATCAAATGTAGCCTCTAGTAAGGGATGTGGACGCCATACAAGACACACGTCATCACGACCTGCAAATGCTTTAAATACCTCTCCCATCTTTTTCAGATAGTCATCAGGCTCATTGATGGCGCAACGAAGCGATGTGTTATAAAAGAAAACTCTCTTCCTATCCATTTTTGCACGCCAAGCTTCTGGGATTAATTTCGGATTCCTGCATTTGCGAATAACAGAATCAAATTTTGGACTACCAAGTGGTAAAAACATTTCATCCGGAAGCTCTGACGGAAATGATTTACGATGCTCAGGGTTCTGTGTCACAATATAGTTCACATGATGATACGCAGAGAAGTCACTATAGTTCCTGTCCAGATTTCCCGGTAACGCAAAATAAGGCACATACACTAGACAATCTGTATGTTCCTTCAATCTCCAGGAATAATAATTAGGGTGAACACTGGTAACCAGGTTCTTCTCGTCATAGGGATTATGGATAAATGCGATATCCGGATGGATTTCATCCAATGGATAGGACCGATAGTCTACCACCGGCACTTCTTCCGGATAAAGATTGATTTCGTAATGTTCTTCTTTTACACTTCCATCAGGGTTGCGATCAACATATGGAATCGGAACTACCACTGCATGACACCTTGGGTCTTCATTAGCCGCCATCCAGATGCTCTCCAGGGAATCCCACATACTTGCCTTGTATGGAAAGAAAGCCACTTCAAGCGTTTTAGGAAACTTATCAACTTCTTCTACGATTGCATGTAATAAGCTTCGAAGTTCTGCTACATACTCTTCTTTCACTCCTTCTTCGGAGATGTGATAAAGCACTTCACAGTACTTTTCCAAGCAGGATACAGCCTGTGTTCCTTCCCCTTCACTTGCTTCGATATTTTCCCCCACAAGAATAGCCGCATTCTGGCAGTCCTCCAGCAAGGTCAGCTGCAGTTTGTCGCCTTCTACGCTATTGCATAGTTCATCACAACTTTCCAGCATTGTATTCAGCAACTCTGTTAGCTGCTCTTTTACTCTTTTTCGCATAGTATCCCCTTTAATTCTTAAAAAGGCAGCACCTATCGGTACTGCCTTTTTATTCTATTCATGCGTCTCTCTATATTATAATTGCTTACAACTTTTGCTTCAAGAAAAACGACGGTCATATTCAGTTTTTACCTTACTAAATCTTAGCATCAATCAGCTTGATTGTTTCATCCAAAAGTTGAATATCATTTTCAGTAAAACCTAATGCTGGTAGATTATCAACTATCATTTTCTTTGCATCCGGAATCATTTCTATAGGTTCTTTATTATGAGCAGAAAATATATCGCAAACAATATCCTTTTCACCAAAATAGATTGCCGTTGTTAGTCTGTGTTTTCCGTCAACAACAGTATCATCATCCAAGATTCTTATTGCATTATGGTCTCGATATCCATTCTGCCCCCAGTCTTCTATCAAATTTTGAAAACCGCCTAATCTCTTTTCTACAGTACTTTTATATTTAGGTAGGCCCATTGATTTCCGATACAAGTCATACCCTACGGAGTTCTTCTGAAAGTATTGATCTATTGCTAAATATCTTACCGCAATGGCATATCTATTTCGCTCTTGATTCCAAATCTGTTTTACAGGAACCCGAATCGATGTCTGTATCGGTTTGCCTAACCACAAGCGATATAAGTACGGATAAATCCACGTTCTATTGCCAAGTTTTCTTTTATCTAGTTGCTCTTCAATTTCTGTTAATACTGACTCGTGTACTGCAATAACAATATATGCTTTCTCATCCGGCACATCATTAATCGAGATGACCGGAACACCCTCATGTTCATTCTCATTAGGTTTTGACATCACAAATGCTTTGACATGATTCTGTAGTCCCTTACACCTTAAAAGGTCATAAAAGAAATCTCCTACAAATCCGGCACCATATATAAAAAAAGAGTTGTTTTCTAGATTATTAATTACGCTAGTAAAATCACATTCCATCTTGTGATTCATCTGTAGTTTCACTTGGTTGCTCATCTGTTTCTTCCGTCTCTTCGTTCATTTCCGTCGAAATTGAACTCTCCATCTCCATCTCCGTAGTTTCTGCTTCTATCTCAACCGTTCCCGTTTCTATTTCCGTCTCATTGGTTGTAGCGTCAGTGATTTGATTCATTTGACCTGCTGATGCAACCTGCCAGCTAACATCAACCTGCGGATGGAAGCTTATGTTTTCACATTTCCCAGTGGGATTGCAAGCACCTGCTATCCCAAGTGCATAGGATTCATCTTCTATGAAATTGTAAGTCTATTTTATCTCAGCCAGAAAATGACTGTCAATAAAATCCCCCTCTTCAGTATTGTCGCAAAATAGTTCTGTTGCACATTCTGCGGATTCTTTATTCA
This sequence comes from Lachnospiraceae bacterium, assembly GCA_015056765.1. GTDB lineage: Bacteria > Bacillota > Clostridia > Lachnospirales > Lachnospiraceae > SIG336. The sequence goes on along the minus strand of SVFQ01000005.1, from coordinate 71,272 downwards.
AATATAATAAACTTTATTCCTTCTTTATAAATTCCAAGCAAAAAAGCAGCACTTGTCAGTGCTGCTTTCGCCCTTATATAAATGTTTCTATTGCATCTACCACATGCTGGCTGGCACGTCCATCTTCTACAACGCCATGCTCACTCATGAATGCACGACATCGTGCCTGATACTGTTTCTCATCAAAATCAGATATAAGCTGCATTAATTCCTCATTAGTCTCTGCAATGTCAAAGGGTAGTTCCTCACGTTTCCACATCAAATCTCCACGATTATCGATATACTTTTTCATGTCATCTGCATAAAGTACTACCGGAACACCTGCAAATGCTGCATCAAACCCACAGCTGGAATAATCGGTTATCACCATATCACAACAAGTCATGATTTCACTGATATCCGGCAGACTACTTACATCTTTTATGTTCGCTCGCTCATATACACTGAGATTTTGAGATGCCGCCAGTTGCGGATGAAGTCTTAGCAATATGGTGCAATTCTTTTCAAACCGTTTAGCCGTTGTCTCAGCCAATAAATCCAAATCGATTGTAAATGTCTCTGTTTCTACTTTCTTTTTTTCTTTTTGCGTACCGCCTCTAAAGGTGGGCGCATATAAAATAACATAATCGGCCGAGTTTATCCCAAGTTTTTTACGGATAGTCCGTCTCTCTTCATCTGTCCTATTTATTAAGGGATCCACCCTCGGTGATCCCACACGTAAAGTAGGTCCACTATATAGCAGCTTTTTGGGATACACTTTATCGCAGTACTCAGAATTTGAAATGATGTAGTCTATGAGACTTGAATCCCATTCGCTCACTATTCTGGCAATCTTAGGGAACTTATCTCCTCGATATAATCCTACTGCCTTAAATCCAAAAGACGCATGCCAAGTCTGAATATAAAGCTGTCCTTTTCGTTTCAATGTCCCATAAGGCTTACGATAGTTATCAATCCAAATCTGTGCTGTTGCCAGATGAAATGCCGTATGCCAGGGCGTATCTTTTACCACCTTTATTTCTGCCGGAAATTCTCTCGTTACGTCATGCGTCAACCATACGATTTTGCCATCCCATTTACGACGAATCATTTCATCGGCGATATATTTCGGATTACAACCATAACCGCCATCACCTTCATAGCAGGCAAAAACGACCTTTTTCTTTTTGATAGGGACCAACCACATAATCCGAAATAGAAAACTTAATCGTCCTGCTTTTCGTTTTCTAGCAGCTATGTACTTATCTTCCTCTGTTTTTTTGCTTCCCATGTTTTTATTCCGTAATTGTTCGAATCCTTACTCTTCAACTCTATTTGGTATTTCAACTCTAAGTCCTGTAGAAGAGACGCTTGGTGTATGTGGAAGGTATACCACGTCTACTCCGTATTCCTTCAAATCTTTCTCCGTTTGGAGCCAACGTTCATTTCCTTTCCAATCATCTCCGATAAAAACTGCATCAAAATGAAACTTCTGATACAACTCCACCTTATCCAATGTATCCACAATTTCAACCCGATCAACTGCTTTCAGGTTTCCTATTATCTCAGCACGATCCTTCTCAGGTATAACCACTTTTTTGTCTTTATACTGTTGCACCAGCTCATCCGAATTCACTCCTACGATTAACTGCTCGCATTGTGCGGCAGCTCCATTGATCAAATTCAAATGTCCGATATGGAACATATCAAATACGCCCTGCGTATAACCTATCTTATACATGTATTTCCCCTTATTCTCGTAAAGAACCTATTCGTTTTAGTATTTACTCATCATATCCACAAATCGACCAAATAACGGCAGTTTCAATGATAAATACCCATACCGTTTTCCATCAATCACACCGCTTTCCAGCAAACGTGCCCGATAAGTGGTAAATGTATTTGAGGTCATTTCCACTGCATTTCGGATATCTTCAACCCTTATATATTGTTCCTCGCTACTGCCCAGAAGCTGTTTCATAGCAATCAACACCTTCTGATCCACCTCTGATAATTCGTCCCAAATTTTCTCGTAAGCCAATTCAGAAAGTGATACTTCTAACTCTCGCTCAACATCTTCCTGTCTTACATTTTCAGCGCTTTGCGATTCACACAGAGCATTCCAGTAGTGATAACCTAATGCTTGAAATGCTAGCGAGTATCCTTTCGTCATATATGCTAATTCTTCTGCTTTTTCTCTGGATATCCCCAGGGTCTTTTGATAGTCCGCGCACATAGCTGTTACGTTTAATTCATCGAGTGTAACCACTTTTGCTCTATATAGGAATGTCAGTGACTTCTGGTTCTTGATTGCCTTGATATTATCAGCCAAACCCGTCATCAAGAGATAGATATCAAAATCCGCTCCCGCATAAGACGACAGCGCATGAGAAAACCTGGATACATCCTTACTATACGTAACCTCGTCTATTGTTACCAAAACCTTCTTTTTTGCCTTTTTCAAAACCTGCAGCATCATGCGGATAGCATCCTCTTCATTGGACGCCACCAATTCTGCATTCTCTACTTGAATCCCTATTCCCAACACTGAGAAATCCAGTTTTGCTTTTACAAATAATGCTTTGATTTCAGGAATCAAATACAAGTTTCGTGCCAACGAATCTAGTAAATGCGTTTCCGGATTTAAATCCACTGTAATCCACTCTTCATGACTTGCTATTTTGTTCCTGATATCTCCTAATATTACTGTTTTTCCACTACCTCTAACGCCACTTATAAACATGCCTCTATAGGTTGGAATCTCGCGAATGTAATTGCTAATTATCTCATTTGTGATACGAGTTCTTTCGATGAACTGTGGCGGGATATAGCTAAACTGCAATGTATATGGATTTTTAACAAGTTCATATTTCTTCATCTTTAATACCTCTTAGTCATATTTTACCACAACCTTCCACAACCTTCCACAACTTCATTTTTCTTCCACAACTCTCCACAACCTTCCACAACTTCATTTTCCTTCCACAACTCTCCACAACCTTCTTATAATAAAAAAGACAGTACATCAAAGCACTGCCTTTACTCTCTATTACTTTCTAAACTTCTCCATCACGTCCGCCATAGCTACGCTGATTTCCTGCATGCGTGGATTCGGATTTCCATTGTCCATCTGTCGTAACACTTCCTTCAGTACATAGCGGATTCCATCCCCTTCAAAGGCTTCGTGATAGGTTTGATTCTGTGTGATATCTTCAAAGCCCACCTGAATCTCTGTCGTCTTCCACCAAGGTGCAAGTACGCGGATATAGCCTTTTGTACCGGAAACGATGAGGTCACCTTGCTTCTTTACACCTAGGCCCGCTGCCACCGTGGCCATCTTTTTGTCACCGACAAAATGCGCTTCTGTATAGAGATCCACCCCATCTTCATTTCGGATGGAGCGGAACTTCACATCATCCCAATCCGTACCCAGCATGGCAAACACACCTAGTAGACCATACGTGCCTAATTCAATAAAGCTTCCGGCCACACCCTTATCCTTGAGTTCACGGCCTTGTGGATTCTCCAGTTTGGTAAATGTCGCCTCCACGTGGCAAATCTCGCCAATCACGCCACTCTCTGCCAGTTCTACCACTTTCAGGAATCCGGGGCAGTATGCTGTCTTCAATTCCTCCATAAGCACCAGATTCTTCTCAGTAGCCAAGGCATATGCTTTCTCCGCCTCATCCCGTGTCAGCGCCATGGGTTTCTCGCATAACACATGCTTCCCATGTTCCAATGCCTGCAGGGCATAATCTATATGACTACCGTGTGGGCTGGCGATATATACGATATCAACCAAAGGCCAAAACTCATCCAATGAGTCAATCGCCTGAACCGCAAAGTCTTCGTTCTTCTCAGATAGCCCATCCGCCTGTATAGCTCGCGCAAACCTTTCTGCACTTCCAGCATGCGGATTATACACAGCAGTGATTTCCATCCCGTCTACGTATTCCACTTCCTTTACAAAACGCTTTGCAATTCGCCCTGTTCCGATTATACCGATACGGTATACTTTATCTTCCATGTCCCCTCTATCCTTGCATCTTCTCACGCAGCTTCATGAACTTCTCTACCACCTTCGCCATAGCGATAGACTCCTCAGCGGTCAACCGATAATCTTTGCCACCCGTGCCATTGATTTTAGAGATAAACTCAGCGATTTCATAACGGAAACCATCACCTTGGAAGTCCGCCTTATAGTGATCCACCTTCGTAGGATCCTCATAACGCACATCGAAGCTTCTGGTGAGCCACCAAGGCGCCGGCACCAGGATATATCCCTTCGTACCTGCGATGATGAGTTGGCCCTCCGACTTCACGCCGGCCCCGGCCTTAGCCGTAGCCAGGCTTCCGGGGTAATGGAAATGCACCTCGGTATACACATCTATACCTCTATCACCCAAAATGGACTCTATACTCACATCCTGATAGTTAAATCCAAGCAGTTTAAAGATAGGCAGCATACCATAACTGCTATATTCCAAAAAGGCACCGCTATACTTCTCATCTGTCATCTCTCTAGACCCAGGCGTACCGATTCTGGAAAAGCAGGCCTCTACATTAACGATATTACCGATGGTTCCGTTCTTGGCCATAGCAAGTATCTGCTGAAATCCCGGCAGATAGGCTGCACGGATACCTTCCATCAGTGTCAGATTTTTCTGTGCCGCCATATCATAGAGTTCCACCGCCTCATCATAGGTAAAAGTCATAGGCTTTTCACACAACACGTGTTTACCTGCTTCCAGAGATCTACGCACATAATCTGCATGGGTCTCGTTTGGTGATGCCACATACACCGCATCTACCTGATTTAAAAATTGATCAAAGTCCTCAGTATACACCGGCAACTGATACTTCTCACGAAATGCTTTGGCACTATCCTCCTCAGGATTATATGCTGCCACGACTTCCGCACCGGATACGTAACTGGACTCCTCGAAAAATCTAGGCGCCACACGGCCCGTACCCACGATACCGATTCGCACCAGTTTGAATCTGCCCTCACGCAAAAGAGACGAACTGATATCCGGCGTACGCTCCAGATACACTACCTCGCAATAATTCTTTAAATAATCAAATTTTCCCGTCCAATCAGAGCCTAATGTAAAGATATCCACACCATACTTCTGGATATCCTCAATCTTCTGTCCCTCATGATCCTCCACGATGATTTCATCAGCAAATCCAGTAGCGCGCACGTTCTCAATACGTGTCATGATAGGATCCACCAGGTTCAGTTTGCCCCTCATAGTGTCATAATGCTCTGTGGTGACGCCTACGATGAGGTAGTCCCCCAGTGCTTTAGCGCGTTTCAATATTTGATAGTGTCCTTCATGAAATAAATCAAAGGACCCATATGTAATGACTTTTTTCATGCTTTTCCCCTTTTTAGAAAAGGCAGTACCTTTGGTACTGCCCCACTATGTTTATTGAAATAAAGCTACTATCTTTTCTGCAGCCTCAACTGTACTTTTGTCCACACCCGTTATGATAATTGCCTCTGGCGTTTCACCGCTCTTTAAGCGCTCAACAACCTGAGTAACTTCGATTAAGCCTTCCGTTTTAGCCTTTTCACGCTCAGCTGGCAAGTCATAGCCTTTAAAGTTCTCAAATAACTGTCCCATTTTACGCCTCCTTACAGAATCTGTAAGCCTTTGAATCTCCTCTTCTGAAACCCGATACTGTCGTAAATATGCAGCAACAACCTTCTCTATGACACGCAATACATCCTCAGGGCTCTTTTGGGAAATAGAATCCAAATATCCAGAGGGCAAATCCAATTGCTTGAATTCCTCCGCATTTCGAAGTCGATTGATAAGCATTATAAAGGATATCTCATCCTGCTTCTCAATCAAATCTTGGTTATTCTGATCCTGCAATCTGAATAATAGATATTTAAATTCCGGCAAATAATCTTCAAATACATTGTCCAAAAGAATTCTATCCGTCAGATGAATTGCAGATGTCCATTCAGCTGCATCCTCATAATAAACAATCGGAATAATCGGCGGATACTTGAATCCCTTTGTTTTGGAAATCCCCTCGTGTTGATTCTCCATCCGCTTCTCATAATCCTCCCAGATATATACCATATACCTGAGAAGCTGCATGCTTACATTGTAGTCCACAGACGCTTTATGCTCTATCAGCGTTACCACAAAAAGGTCCCCCAATTCTGGAATCTTAACCTTTTTAACTACATCCGCCTCGCGTTCTTCTGTAAACATGGGTGCAAACCGCTCTGTCATGTCTTCCACATCCTCTGGCCGAACATTCTTAAAAATATCAATTCCAGAGTACTCTCGCAGAAACTGCGAGCAAAGGGTTGCATTTTCAAAAATTAGTTTTGCTCCGCTATCCCTAACCTTTGAATTGCAAATCTGTTTCTTTTCTTCTGTCATATATGACCTCCTTCGATAAAAATCTCAAGAGCTAATATGACTAGAAATATAGAAAGTGTCTGATTTTATGCATATACATTAGTAGTTAAAACCTACTACAATTATAAACCAACTAACTAACTACCTCAATGTCATCATTGGGAAATAGTGGGCGAATGCCCTCGAAGCCATATCGGCTCTTGAACATCGCTTACTATATCATAATAGTACTTAATTGTCAAAAATCATCCCCGCAAGTATCGCAACAACACATCCTTCATGTCCGGAAGCTCCTGCACGCATACCTTCACTTCCTCTGCCACTCGCTTGCCGTCCTTACTTCCTTCTGCCATCAGCAGTTGTCCCAGATGCAATGCGAATCTACCATCTTTAGGCAAAAGTCCCCCCGCACCTGCAAAAGCCTCCGCAGGTAAATTCAGCTGATAGAAGCCTGTCACCAGCTGTACATAATGGATAAGTGCGCCTTGCAGGTCCTCTCTGGACGCCTGTACCCCATCCTCTAAGAGCACATCTCGCGCCTGTAGTAGTTCTCCCGTGCCTGCTAGTTCTATCAGCATATTCCAAAACTCCGAATCGCTAGTAATCTTCTTCCACACCTCATACGGTATGCTCACCAGTGCATCCACCAATGCAACGCTTCCGCTTAATACGTCCGTCAGTTCTTCAAAGCGTTCAGACCGATTCTCATATACCTGCTGAAGCGCCGCAAAAAATACGCTTCTGCGCTTCTCATCAGTAAGACAACCATCGATAAAATCCACATAAGCAGCGCTGATATCGCTTGCTTCAAAGCCTTCCTCACTTGCCTCTGCTCTAGTGTCTTCATCCTCACCATCAAATATCACACCCACCGGTACCGCCAGCACTTCCTGCAAAATACCACCAATCTGATATTCGGCTAGTAGATTCCATTGGATAGCCTGCAGATTATCCATCATAGTCCGCTTCAACTTGTTAGTTGTAAGCCCATCAGTTGTTCTTTCCGCCAGCAGCCTACACGCTGCCGCCACCTTGCGTCCCAAAAGCACCTGCTTCACGCGATCTGTTAGCACCTCTCCGTAAAGCGGTGATGCTTCATAGGATTCTGTCTGATTCATACCGTGCACAGCCTGGATTTTCAAATACGCATCCACGCTACTTATGCAGCCTTCTTCCTCACCATGCTCTAGTTGCCACTCAGCCAGGTGATCCCATAAAGCAGCCTTGGCTGCAGGCTCTAGATTCTCTTCCTCCAGTGCCTGATTCATACATGTTTTTGCCTCTTCAGCCTTATCTAAGCCTAAAAGGGCTAAGAACTCTCCAACCGCAAAAGGTCCCTTGCCTTTACCGGCATAGTTTCCTTCGCACAGTGCCAAAGTCTCCCTACTTAAATCCAGCAATTCCGGATACATCTTCATATCATGATAATCCGCTATAAGCTGATTTCTCCACTTCAAATCATCCGGCTCTCTTCGAATTGCCTCTAAGAGCAAAGTCTGATTCCGCTTAGCATGTGCCTTTTTCTCGTCTTCATCCGCAAAAGCATAACCATAGTGCTCCGCATAGTCATAAATCAGCTTGCACCGCGTATCCGAACTCAAAATATACTCATGCACCACCCCATGATAGTGTGTTCCCGGAATCAGTCTACAAAGTCTCGTAGCCCAGCTAAATCCACCTTCGCCACTGGTATAGTCGAAATAATTCTTTATACGATAAGCTGCTATACCATAGTTGTTTCTCTCATCAGACAATAGAAATGCAATCAACTCTTCCGGCTCTCGTTCAAACCACTCATCGTCATCCATGGCCATGAACCATTCGCCTTTGCAAATCTTCATACCTGCATTTCTAGCTGCCGCGAAATCATTGCACCAGGTAAAATCGATTACCCGATCAGCGTAGCCCCGTTCTATTCTCTCGCGAATATCCTTAGGACACCCCGTATCAGTTACAATCAGTTCCCCCGGCACGCGCTTTAGAATCTTTTTTGCTGATTCCAGACATTTCCACAAATCTTCACTTTTTCCATTTGAAAGTATTGAAATGGATAAGATCATCCCAACCCCCATTTTCGGTCATCAATAGTATGTCTCATATAATAAAATTGTACCATAAAAGAAAAGGCCGAGGATAAACCTCGGCCAATTTCTTTATCATGGTAAGTTCAGCTTTGTCCTAGGACTACTGTACCTTAATGAATACGGTTAAGAACTAACGAAGTAAGGACAGAACACCCTGGTTAGTCTGGTTAGCCTGTGCAAGCATAGACTGGCCAGCCTGAGAAAGGATGTTGTTGTTGGAGTACTTAACCATCTCAGATGCCATATCTGTATCACGAATCTGGCTTTCTGCAGATGTGGTATTCTCAACAACGTTATCCAGGTTCTTAATGGTGTGCTCTAATCTGTTCTGTACAGCACCAAGAGAAGATCTCTGAGTAGATACTTTCTGGATTGCTTCTTTGATAGTCTCGATTGCCTTCAGAGCTTTGCTATCATCTGTTCCGGATACATCCAGACCATTTACGCCAAGACCCTTAGAGGTCATTGCAGAAATGTTCATGGAAATCTGGTTGTTAGATGTAGCATCAGCACCTACGTGTAACTTAACAGTTAAGTCACCTACTTTATCCTGCTGTGCAGTCAATTCACCAACTTTAAGCTTTCTTTCGTTACCTACTGCATCATATACTGGACGATGTCCGGATGCTTCAGTAATTGTACCAGCCTGGCCTGCTGTTGCAGATGGAGTTACGTTTACGTAATTCTCAAGTGCGTTTGCAGAGATTGCGTTACCGTCTTTGTCATAGTACTGAGCAATATCAGCTGCTACAGTTCTGGACTGAACGGATTTTGCAGAAATCTGGCTAGATACAGTAACTTCACGGTTGCTGTTTGTAGCTGCTGTTGCAGACAAACCGGAACCTGTTACTTTAATACCGGTGATAACATCAACACCTTCATTGGTCTGGATGCTGAATGTAGCTTCGTTTGTTCCTGTTGCAGTCTGAACTACTTTGTAGTTTTCTGCTGCAGAACCATTCAGAGAAAGGCTATAGGAACTTTCAGCTGCACTTGTACCCTCATTCCAGTGAGAGTTGAATGTTACGGACAATCCCTGATCTCTGATGGATTTCAGAATTGTGTTAACATCATCAGATTTTGCACCAGATGCTGCTGTATAACCGGAAAGTGTAAATCCGTTAGCGTCTGCTGCATTCCAGGTAATACCGCCTGCGGATGCTGCTGCAACTGCTTTGTAAGATACAGAGAATCCCTTCAATGCATCGCGATCACCCTTAAGCAGGTAAGTCTCATTGAATTTTGTAGTCTCAGCTACACGATCGATTTCAGTTGTTAACTGATCGATTTCGTTCTGGATGTAAGAACGGTCATCTTCGGAGTTTGTTCCGTTAGCTGCTTTTACAGCAAGTTCGTTCATTCTCTGAAGCATATCCTGTACTTCACCAAGTGCACCTTCAGCTGTCTGTACAGCGGAGATACCATCGTTAGCATTTGCAGATGCCTGTGTTAAACCACGGATCTGTTTACGCATTTTCTCACTGATGGAAAGACCTGCTGCATCATCTGCTGCACGGTTAATCTTGTAACCAGAAGAAAGTTTCTCAGTGGACTTTGCCTGTGTGCTGGTGGTGATACCAAGCATACGATTAGAGTTCATTGCGGTTAAATTGTGTTGTACTACCATAATATATTACCTCCATGTAATTGTTCCCCCAGCATCCTTGCTGGTGGGGTGAAAATTGATAGTGTGCCGATAGTCGGCTGTTTGTGCATGTCAGAAAACCAAACCCCTAGGAAAGTCCAGTGTTTCTGTATGCTCTCAATTACTATATCGGTTTGGTTACCCAATTCTTTAGTTCTTTGTATCATAAAAAATACATAAATTTCCTAAACTGATTTTATACACATTGACAAAAAGAAAAGCCCGGGGCAAAGCCCCGAGCTCTCTTTATTCATGGTAATTCATCTTCGTCCTTGAATGATGAAAATCTAGTAGATATTCATATATTCGCTAGGACTTTTCCTAGGCAATGAATCCCATTCCAACTATGGTTAAGTTAATTAGCCAAGTAAGGACAGAACACCCTGGTTAGTCTGGTTAGCCTGTGCAAGCATAGACTGGCCAGCCTGAGAAAGGATGTTGTTGTTGGAGTACTTAACCATCTCAGATGCCATATCTGTATCACGAATCTGGCTTTCTGCAGATGTGGTATTCTCAACAACGTTATCCAGGTTCTTAATGGTGTGCTCTAATCTGTTCTGTACAGCACCAAGAGAAGATCTCTGAGTAGATACTTTCTGGATTGCTTCTTTGATAGTCTCGATTGCCTTCAGAGCTTTGCTATCATCTGTTCCGGATACATCCAGACCATTTACGCCAAGACCCTTAGAGGTCATTGCAGAAATGTTCATGGAAATCTGGTTGTTAGATGTAGCATCAGCACCTACGTGTAACTTAACAGTTAAGTCACCTACTTTATCCTGCTGTGCAGTCAATTCACCAACTTTAAGCTTTCTTTCGTTACCTACTGCATCATATACTGGACGATGTCCGGATGCTTCAGTAATTGTACCAGCCTGGCCTGCTGTTGCAGATGGAGTTACGTTTACGTAATTCTCAAGTGCGTTTGCAGAGATTGCGTTACCGTCTTTGTCATAGTACTGAGCAATATCAGCTGCTACAGTTCTGGACTGAACGGATTTTGCAGAAATCTGGCTAGATACAGTAACTTCACGGTTGCTGTTTGTAGCTGCTGTTGCAGACAAACCGGAACCTGTTACTTTAATACCGGTGATAACATCAACACCTTCATTGGTCTGGATGCTGAATGTAGCTTCGTTTGTTCCTGTTGCAGTCTGAACTACTTTGTAGTTTTCTGCTGCAGAACCATTCAGAGAAAGGCTATAGGAACTTTCAGCTGCACTTGTACCCTCATTCCAGTGAGAGTTGAATGTTACGGACAATCCCTGATCTCTGATGGATTTCAGAATTGTGTTAACATCATCAGATTTTGCACCAGATGCTGCTGTATAACCGGAAAGTGTAAATCCGTTAGCGTCTGCTGCATTCCAGGTAATACCGCCTGCGGATGCTGCTGCAACTGCTTTGTAAGATACAGAGAATCCCTTCAATGCATCGCGATCACCCTTAAGCAGGTAAGTCTCATTGAATTTTGTAGTCTCAGCTACACGATCGATTTCAGTTGTTAACTGATCGATTTCGTTCTGGATGTAAGAACGGTCATCTTCGGAGTTTGTTCCGTTAGCTGCTTTTACAGCAAGTTCGTTCATTCTCTGAAGCATATCCTGTACTTCACCAAGTGCACCTTCAGCTGTCTGTACAGCGGAGATACCATCGTTAGCATTTGCAGATGCCTGTGTTAAACCACGGATCTGTTTACGCATTTTCTCACTGATGGAAAGACCTGCTGCATCATCTGCTGCACGGTTAATCTTGTAACCAGAAGAAAGTTTCTCAGTGGACTTTGCCTGTGTGCTGGTGGTGATACCAAGCATACGATTAGAGTTCATTGCGGTTAAATTGTGTTGTACTACCATAATATATTACCTCCATGTAATTGTCCTCCGGCATCCTTGCCGGTAGGTTGTAAATTGATAGTTCGCCGACTCTTCGGCTATTTGTGCAATTCAGAAACCTGAGCCCCTAGGATAGTTCAGTGTTTCTTTATTTGCTTCACCTACTATATCGGCCTATTAACCATAAACTTAACCCCCTTTTTCTAAAAAAACGATAAAGAGGAGTTTCGCTATGGTGTAGCTTCATTATAACAAATATCACCAAGGATGATTGTAAAAAATATATGAAATCTAGATTCGAAAAAGAGGACTCCGCTTCCGGAGTCCTCTATCACTTCTAATTATTCGTTTTGGCTTAGCCCTGAAGGAGGGAAAGTACACCCTGATTGGTCTGGTTAGCCTGTGCCAACATGGACTGTCCTGCCTGAGCAAGGATGTTGTTGTTGGAATATTTAACCATCTCGTTAGCCATATCTGTATCACGAATCTGTGCTTCAGCTGCTGTAGTATTTTCAACAACGTTATCCAGGTTCTTGATGGTATGCTCTAATCTGTTCTGGATAGCACCGAGAGTAGATCTCTGAGTGGATACTTTCTGAATGGCTTCTTTTACAGTTTCGATAGCATTACGAGCATTTCTATCATCGGTACCGGATACTTTCAATCCACTTACGCCGAGGCTCTTTGCTGTCATGGAATCGATGTTCAGAGCAATCTGGTTATTACCTGTAGCATCTGCACCTACGTGAATCTTTAACTGAAGTGCACCGACGATATCCTGTTTAGCAGATACTGCATTTGCATTAATGGTCACTTCGTTGCCAACTGCATCGTATACTGCCTTTACACCTGTACGAGGTGCAATGGTTGCTGTACCACCTGCAGTTGCAGAAGGTGTTACGCTGAAGTAGCTGTCTAATGCGTTTTCAGGAATACCATTGCCATCTCTGTCGTAGTATTTTACTGTATCTACGCCATCTTTTACCTGTGCGGTTACGCCGATAGCAGAAATCTTACTGGATACCGCTAAATCCAAATTGGAGAGTGTTGCCACTGTACTTGTAGGAGCTGTTACGGTAATACCTGTCAGTACGTCTACGCCTTCCTTGGTCTGGATTTTGAATTTATTGTTTGGTGTAGCTGTTCCGGATGGATCTACAACTACTTTGTATTTAGTAGCAGCATCGCCGTTTAATTCAAATGTAATACCATTCTCAGCCTGATCTGTTACCTGATTATAATGAGAATTCCAAGTAACTGTGATACCCTGATCTCTGATTGCTTTTAATACGGTGTTTACATCATCGGATTTCGCATTTGCACCGACATTTGCAGATGTAAGTGCATCAATTTTGAATCCGTTAGCATCTACTGCTGTATCAAATGTAGCACTTGCTACACTTGTAGTTGTAGCAGCTGCGGAAGCTTTCTTGTAGGATAAAGAGAAGTTCTTAGTTACGTCTCTATCACCCTTTAACAGATAAGATTCGTTGAATTTTGTTGTTTCAGAAACACGGTCGATTTCAGTGGTCAGCTGATCGATCTCGTTCTGGATATAGTTTCTATCATCTTCGGAGTTTGTACCGTTAGCTGCTTTTACTGCCAGTTCGTTCATTCTCTGAAGCATATCCTGTACTTCACCAAGAGCACCCTCGGCTGTCTGTACAGCGGAAATACCATCGTTTGCGTTAGCAGAAGCCTGTGTAAGACCTCTGATCTGCTTTCTCATCTTTTCACTGATGGATAAGCCAGCAGCATCATCTGCTGCTCTGTTGATTTTGTAACCGGAAGAAAGTTTCTCTGTAGACTTAGCCTGAGCGCTTGTTGTTAAGCCAAGCATACGGTTAGAGTTCATTGCGGTTAAGTTGTGTTGTACTACCATAATAGTTACCTCCATGTGAGTATCTGCGCAACTCCCTTTGCATTCAGAATACAATCATTAAATTGTTTTCAGCATCCGTGCTTGACGTTATTTATTTCCTTACACTCTATTTATCGGAGGTACCCTAAAAAACTTAACCCCTTTTTGAAAAATTTTTAAAAAAATATCAAAAAGGGGCTTGACACGCTAGTAAACACCTAGCTTCTTATTTCTTTTTGTCCATAAACTGAGGTCCTGCTTGGTTCAGTTTATTGACTGTTTCATAGTAGTTTCTGGCCACATTATTTGTAGCTCTACGAAGTTTCAGATTTGCTGCTGCTTTACTAGCGTATCTATCTACAGAGTCCTTCAGTCTTTTTTCCAGCGCTTCTATGCTGGTCTGTAAATCAGTAATGTTTCTGATATCCTCCTGCAACTTTTTCACCTGACTAGTATACTTTGAAGAATTTGCTTGGATTTCCTCTTTGATTCTCTGATATACAGAATCGAACCCATCATCTAACTGGTCGAGTTTTTTTATCAGCTCGCCCTTCTCATTCATGAGTTGCTCAACGGTATCTGCATTCAGGTTTTCTTCCTTCAGACTTTTCTCCTGATTTTTATCTATGTCCAGAATCCTGTTCAAAACACCTATTTTCTTCTCAAGGCTTTCATCTAACAGCTGCAGATATGTTTCCACACTTTTTTCCATGTTTATTTCTCCATTTCTATTCGTAATATAATTCTAACGCCTCACCCAGGTTTTTTAACGCTTCTGCAAGCGTATCGCCCTGATCAGCCACAGATGTCTGCAAATCCTTTGCAATATAAGTATTGTCTTCCTTTCTATTAATATATCATTTCTTGTTTTCATATCCTAGTTATTTACGTGGGATTTCCTGTCAAATATAAAAGGCGGAGCCTTCGCTCCGCCTTGAGTCCTATTGGATTCTATCCTTATGCATTTACAAGTTCTTTATTCTCAGCCTGTACCGGTGGAATCTTGCCTGCATTGATATCCATTACCTGTTTCCAGGTATCGCGCATACTGTGCAGGTGCTGACGTACTTCTTTGAGCACCTCTGGATCCTTGGTGATATTTGCATCATCCAATCTCTGAAGCAAGTATACATATACTCGTTCGAAATCCTTAGATACTTCGTACTTCATATCCAGGGTTACACGGAAGTTCTCGATGATACGACGCACTTTTGCGATGTTATCATGAGCCATCTGGATGTTCTTTTGTTCGCATCCTGCGATACCCATGTTGCAGAATTTGATTGCGCCATCGTATAGCATCAATGTCAGTTCTGCCGGAGAAGCAGTTAGGATTTTACTTCTTTGATATTGTTGATATTGATTCATAGGTGTCATAGTACTTACCTACCTTTCTTCCGGTTGCTTAATTATTGCCACCAAGCATGCCCGTAATTGCACTGGATTTTGACTGCATCTTTGCAAGTGCGGTCTCCATTGCAGAGAACTTAGAATACCAGTTGTCGATATATTTATTGACTTTTTCTTGTTCTTCTTCGATTTTCTTTTTATAGTCTTCGTACTGTGTCTTCAGTTCTTTGTCATTATATACGGTGAAGGCACTGCTGTACTCGCTAGCCTTCATTCTATCGCCTAGTTCAGCGTATAGATTCTGCGCAAGCTTAGAGAAGAAATCTGCTACCTTTTCCGGATCGGATGCGATGAGTTCGTTCAGTTTATCTTTTTCACCTTTTACAGAACTATCTTCCTTATCACCCAGGATGTGGTATGCATTCTTTTCGTTATCTTTGGCTGTGAAATAGCTCAGGGTCTCGATGCCAAACTGAGACAGATACATCTGAGTACCGTCACTCATGGTCACACCTTTCAGCATGACATTCTTTACTGCGTTACTGAGTCCGCCTAAGGCATCATCTCTTCTGAATAACGCGCCTTTGATCTTGTCTTCCCATTCCTTCACTTCCGTTTCAGTCATGGCGTCTTTTTCTTCTGCGGTCAAAGGTTTGTATTTGGAAGCATCTTCCGCATTGTACAACTTATCGAACTCGTTGACAAGTTCATTGTACTTCTTGAAGAACTCCCTGATCATATCGTAGATACCGGATGAATCCTGGCTTGTGGTAATGGTAATCGGCTCGGATGTTTCCTGTTTTGCTGTGATTACCAAACCATTGATTTCAAATGTATTGGAGCTGCCGGTAAAGGTCATGCCGTTCAATTCGATGATGGCATCTTTTCCTTCTGTCATAACAGCTTTCTGGTCGCCGGTAGCAGCTGTATTGATACCCAAAGCTGTCAGTGCATTGGTACCTCTCTCATCTGTACCTTCGATGGTAAAGTTAGATGCATCACCGGTTTCTTTGCCGGCGATATAGAATCTCTGAGACTTCTCATCGAAATTCGCATTGAGACCCAATTCTCTGAATTTCTTGGCGATATCATTCAGCGAAGCAGATTGATCAAATGTAATAGAGGTAGTCTTACCACCAACTGTTACATTGAAGTTGATTTTCTCTTCGTCTGTGGTATTCAATCCAAGATCTGCCAGCGTAGTCTTTGCTTCCAATTTTGCAGGGTCAGAATAGGTGATTTCACCTGTTTCTTCATTTGTCGTGGCCTTTTGGATCTTACCACCCATGAGATAGCCGTTGGTAGCCAGCTGTACCACCTTCAAGCTCTGTGTACCCATCATGGCGTTTTCGCCAACTACTACTGATGCAGCTTTTTCATCGGATACGGTGGAAGTCAGCTTGTTATAGCCACCCTTAAATCTCATAGTATCCAATGTCTCTGTATAGAAATCATAAATCTTTGTATTTAATTCTTTCCATGCGTCCATCTTCCAGCTCATCTTCGTCTGGGATTTCTTCATGTTTTCTACCTTCATGGATCTGGCACTAGCTAGTTCCTGAATGATAGCTTCGGTATCCAAACCGGAATTCATACCTGTAATACGGATCATAACGCTACCCTACTTTCTATTGCAGAAAAACTAACGTTTTTCGTCCACCATAAGTCCTGCAAGTTCCCATGCTTTGGCAATCATATCCAAAGTCTTCTCTGCAGGTACTTCTTTGATTACTTTCTTTGTCTCTTTGTCCAGAATCTTTAAAGTAATTCTGTGAGTTTGTTCGTGATAGCCGAACTGCAATGTAGAATTGTGAATCTGCTTATTAATCTGCTCTACAGACTTTCTTGCAGTTTCATTCTGCTTTGCAATCTGCTCATCCGTCATTTCATCCGGATTCTTTTCCACAGTCACCTGTGCTGCCAGATTCTGTTGAACCTGTGCCTGCTGATTCTGCTGGCTTTCTGTGGATTTTTCTTCTACATCATAAGAAGACTGCACAGGAGTCACACTTGGTGCAGTCTGCATTTGTACGTTCATCGAACTTCTGATTGGCTCTATACCTGCCATGATTTTCACCTCCATGTACTTTCACCGGGACACTCCTTGTCACCAGGTCACGCTTACGCGTAAAGATTACCTTTCAACTGATGTATCGGCGTGTCAGCAGTAAAACTTAACCACATTACACTTTTTTTATAAAAAACCAAAAGATACCTTGGGTAGCGGCGGTATCTTTTGGTCTCTATTCTTTCCTGAAAAGTTTTCTTACAGGTTCTTCAGGCCTTCGATGTTGCCACCGCTCATAGCCTCTTTATTTGCTTCCTGAATCTGTAAGTAGATTTCCTTACGATATACAGGAACTTCCTTTGGTGCGGAGATACCTAGCTTTACCTGATCGCCCTTAACCTCCAGCACAGTGATTTCCACATTGTTGTTTACCACAATGGCTTCTTGTTTTTTTCTCGTTAAAGCTAACATATTTATCCCCTACTTTCTATTTTTCTGCAGAATGTCATAGATCTCAAATTTGATTGGGTTGTCGTCACCCTCTACGATGACCTGGCAGCCTTTTCTGGAATCTGCATTGATGATAAAAGGAGCCTGAAGATTCACAGTCATCTTTGTTAAGTCGCTAGGCACATTTACAGATACCAACACCAACAGATTCTCTTCTGTCAGCTTGCCCAGAGGATTCATCAGTTCATCTTCCACTGCAGGATTATAGTCGTTCTTTACAGCCAAAGGATCCATAACAGGAATGGCAAAGTTAGGCTCGTCGATAGACTGCAGCCATTTAATGCCTACATTGCTTCCTTTCTCTGCATCAAACAGCAGGGTAAATCTCTTTAACATTGGGAATCCAACGATTCCGTTTGGAAAAGTAATGACTTTTTCCTCAACAATTCCAATTTCTCCGAAAACTCTAGTTTGTAACATTTCCATGACTCAAATCTCCTTCTTTTTCGTCATAATTGTCGCACTTTAATTGTACCACAAAACCCTTTGTAGTATGTGTTATTTTTAGATGTACTGCATCAAGTTTGTCTTCATGATTTTTGATGTAGCCATCAAACTTGCCTCATAGGTAAGCTCTGCACTTTGTAGCTGTACTGCTGTCGTTGAGATATCGATATCTTCGTTCTCTGACTTCAGATCTTCGAAGGTAGCCTTCTGGTCCATCATACGATTGCGCACCAGGTCAAGTCTGCTGCCTCTGGCACCGCAGTTGGTAGCTGCCACGTTTACTGCATTCAGATATCCCTGCATCACGGTGATGCCGCTGCTAAAGAGATTCTTTACATTTTCACGCTCCAAGGTATAGGCCTTGTTGGCTGCATCGTACTGTTTCTGCAGTGTCACTTTTTCTGTCTCAGAGGTGCTGTTTTCGATCATCTCTTTTAGATTATTCATAACCCCTTCGATGTTACCTAAATCTTCCAGGGCTCTGATCATATCTTCCACTTCTCTGACGATGCCCGGTTTAAAGGCTTCATCTGCAGTGGTATTAACGCGTAGTCTCTGGTTGAATCCTACGTCGTATTCGATTACCTGTTTCTCATAGTCGTATGCCAGGTACTTGGTATTGTAGAAAATATCATCCTTCGGGTCATTAGCGTCTGTAATGCTACCCTGTAACGCCTCTTTATCATAAGTACCAAACATAATAGCCGGATTATCCTCATTTGCAATGGTAGATAACTGTCCGTTGTCTCCCGGGGTTCTGCAATAGAAATAGTGGTCCGGTCTTAAGTCATCCTTTGCAAATTCATTCTTGCGATAGGTCACGCGGATTTCTGCTTCATTTACCCCACGGGTCAGGTCATTATCCTTCAGTCCGGAAAGGGTCTCATAGACGTTTTTACCCAAGAGAATTTCTCCCGTATCACTCAGGTAGATGACATCATCATCTCCCACTGTGTCGTATGGACAAGGAGCAATATCAGTAGAAAGGGCTTTTTTAATAGGCTCTACAAATTTTACATTGCCCGGGTTGGAAGGATCCGGATTTGCAGGATCCAGGTAGGTAATCACAGGTGTGAAGCTTGCATCTAATTCCTTATAGGATAAGCGGATACGGTGGTATTCGTTATTGGCGATATCCTGTTCTGCTACGTCTGTGTACTCTCCCTGGGTACCTGTAGTCATCTTGGATAAGTCCATTTCCACTTCCTGCTCTGTAGTATTACCGTTACCATCATCCACCATCTTTTTCCCTTTGAAGATGGTATCCGTGTGGAACAAAGTAGATAAATCGGACGGATTCAGCTGCTCTGTGATTTCGTACATAGCGCTGGTTTCTGCTGTGAAAGTCAAAGGCGTATCGGTACGGTATCCGGTGAAGATATATCTGCCGGCGTAATCCGCATTGCCTGTAGCATAGGCTTCTGCCTGTAAGCCCTTTAACTGCTGCAACACGATTTCACGGTCTGCTGCGGTCAGATACTGGTTGACACCTTTGTTGTAGTTCTTCACCATACCGGTGATGACTTCACTGACCTGGTGCAGCGCATCGCTGGTTACATTCAGCCATGCATCCGCGTCCGGAATATTATTCTTATAAAACTGGGTGAGCTGGGATACGTCACTGCGCAGGCGAAGGGCCCTGATTGCAGTAACCGGATCGTCAGATGGTCTGACGTTCTTTTTACCCGTAGACATCTGTGTACTCAGAATGTCCTCGTTAACCTTAGTGGTGTTCACATTGGTACGAGTGTTATTCTGCATGATTTTATTGGTAATTCTCATAATTGCCTCCTGATTTGGGGCACATCCTTGTGTCGTGTACGGAATCATCCTTGATTCCTCATCTGGTTACATCAGACTCCTGTCTGAAGGATCAGCTGGTCGTACATCTCGGTCAATGTAGAGATGACCTTGCTGGCTAAGGTATAACTGTTCTCATACTGGATGAGATTCTGTGCTTCTTCATCTGCATCCACACCGGAGATGGATAATCTCTGGTTTGTCAGACTGTTTTGCATGGAAGTAAAGTTTGCTGCAAAAGTATCTGCATTATTGGCATTTAGTGCGATGTCCCCCAGCATGCTGGTAAGGAAGTCTCCTGCGGAGCTGCCTCTAAACTGCATCTTCTGCTTATCATAGAACATCAATCCCAATGCTTTTATGTTGTCGTACTGACTTTCGCCTTCGGTTTCAGACTCTGCTTTCTTTGTGGCGATACGGTCCGGGTCATTGGAGATAACTGCGGAGATACCGAAGTTACCGGCTGTCAGGCGGTAATAGCTATCATCGAAGCTGTTTACCACGCCATTCTTTCTCTTACTGATGTCGCTGCAATCTTCACTGTTATAGAATAAGTCTCTCGTATCTTTTGCTGCTTCGTCCTTGTCTGTCATGTAGTCAGACTGGGTACCATCCGGCAGATTTGCAATCAGCATAGCCACACCCTGTCTGCTGTCATCTGTAAAGCCTGTGGTCAGGATATGGTTAAAAGCTTCCGAGAAGTTACGAACCCATTCATTCATCTGTCGCATGTAGTAAGGGATTCCCTGGTATGCGATAGAGCCTACCGTGAAGCTTTCATCTCCTGCCTGTGGCTCATATGTAGTCAAAGTCTTATCTGCATCTACATGGAAGGTGTAGGTAAAGATATCTTTACCATTTGCATCTGTGCTCTTCTCATAAGTCCAGTCGCTATATACGAACTGGTTACCCTGAATGGTGATGCTGCCAAACATCGGAAGTTCCACTTTATTTAAATCCGTCAGGTAATCTGCTTCTACCTGTACTTTGATTTCTCCCGGAACCGCCGGTGTTACACCGCCGTTTCCATCATCTGCGGCCGGGGTGCCAGGTGTATAGCTTAGCACATCCCCGTGGAAATATTCGCCATTATTACCATCACGCAGCTGGAGGAGTCCTGCTAAAGATCCACCCAGGCTCGCATTACTTACATGGAATTTATCGCCGTTATTCCAGTAGATGTCATATAAGCCTTGTACGTCAGTCTGATTCTCTGTCTGATAATCTGCTCTGGCTTTTAGATAAAGACCTTCTTTTTCATAACCGTCTACTAGTGTGATACCACCTGCCACTCTTACGATATATCTGGTGGCGCCGGTTTCACGATTCTCATTATTGGCATCGATGATAGGCATCTCTTCTGTCTTTACATCGATGATCTGAGATAACTGATCCACCATGGAATCTCGTTTGTCGCGAAGTGCGTTTGCCTTGGTACCGGTCAGCTCGATGATATTGATCTGTTTATTGATATTTGCAATCTCTGTTGCCAGAGAGTTGATTTCATCTACTTTTACTTTGATTTCTGTATTGATGGTATTCTGCTGTTCCTGCAAGTCACCATACATATTATTGAAGTACTCTGTCATGGACTTTACGTTGCTGACGAAGTTGGTCTTGGTCGCTGTATCACCCGGGTTCTTCAGTACTTCCTGAAGGGCTACTTCCAATTTATTGAAGATAGTCTTGAATCCTGTCTTTCCATCATCGGTAAAGAAGGTTTCGAAGGTCTTCATATAGGAGCTTTTTACGGTGTACTCGCCAAAGTTGGTCTCATTGTCACGGAACTTGGTGTCATAGAAGCTGTCACGAAGTCTCTCGATGGCAATGGTATTTACACCGGCACCGGCGCATCCGTAGGTAGTAAATACGCGAAGGGCTGTAGCTGCTTCACTGGTTACCTGCTGGCGGCTATAGCCTGCTGTATCTGCATTGGATACGTTATTTGCTGTTGTATTCATGTTCGCATTAGCTGCTCTAAGTCCGCTTCCTGCGATATGTAAACCGAAAAATGTTGAAGGCATTCTAACTCTCCTTACTAGTCATAGTCCACCTATACACAATATATATCGGACTACCCGTGCAAAACATAACCCCGAAATCATGTTTTTTTCGTGAAAATCTTTTCGAAAATAATCGCCTTAAAGCACAAGAAAAGGCCCTCCTAAGAGGGCCTGTCATTACGCGCCGTAGCTGGTAATAATGGATTCCAACATATCATTGATTGTGGTGATATATCGGCTGGATGCATTATATGCATTTTGGAAAGTAATCATAAACTGTAATTCTTCATCAGAAGATACACCCAGGATTTGTTCTCTGGCTTCATAAGCCGCATCGCTGGTTTTCATCTGCGCATCTTTCAGTGCTTCACTGACAGATGCAGAGTTGGTTACCTGCTCTACCAAAGCGGTGTAATAATCTTTGAAGCAAAGCTTTTGAGTTAAATCAGGATTCAGTACATAGTCTTCTGCTGCAAAGGCATCCTTTAAGGCTGTGGCGGTATCGTAGTCGATTTCCCCGTTATCCTTCTTCATTCTCATAAGGGACGGAGACTGGATGTAACGCATGTTGACGGAGATATTTCCCACATGCCATCCGGAAGCTTCTGCATTTCTGACAAACAGAAGATTGTCAGGATGAGCTTCTGAAGCCTCGATACCATCTGTGTATCCTGCATCTTTTAAAAGCTGATTGATGTTGGTTACGATACCATTTACGATCTGGTCGAACTCCGCCTGGATATTCGTACAGGTGAACTTACGAATATTGATATCGTAGTAATCCTTATCTGCCTGATCTAATGCCATCTCCTGGGCTCCGGTCAGGGTCATACCTAAAGTATACTCTTCGCCTGTCACCAGTACACCGGCGTCATGCAGTAAAGTGTTGATTTCTGTCTGCTTATCTGCATCCGCTTTCAAGTCATCGTTTAAGATGTCTTTGATCTGAGAGCGATAATATGCCAGGTCCTGGCTGGAACCATAGTGGTCGCCTCTGGACACCAACATGGATTTCAATTTGCCCACGTCAGTATTCAGTTCCGCGCTGATTTCTCTTGTCATATCGAAAACCAGTGCATGGCTGATATCTAACGTACCGTCATCTCTTTTCTCTGCGTTGATTTCCCAGTAAGGTGTAACAAAGCCATAATCGTCTTCTTCAAGTCCGATGGTGTACACGCTCTCTCTTTTTAAGAAATCTTCGTCTTCAATACGGATATTACAGTATCCGTCCACATCGTAGCTTACATCGATTTTGGCAAGCTGGGAAAGCTTATCGATGTACTCATTTCTTTTATCCTTTAAATCGTTGGCATTTTCCACGCCACCGATTTCAATCTTCACGATTGCATCGCTGAGTTCTGCGATTTTCTTACCATACTCGTTGATATCTTTTACGATATCCTTGATATGGGTATTTAAGTTGTGCTGGTAGTCTTGCAGTTCGTGATATACTGCATCCGCACGGGAAAGGAAGGTCTGGGACTTGCTGACGAAAAGGCCCTGTACTACAGAGCTTCCCGGCTCGTTGGCCAGTTCCTGTACGGTTTTCCACATATCATTTAATGCTGCGGAAAAAGCCTGGTCATCGTCCTGTTCCTTCAGAATATCTTCTATATACTCAAGGGCATCCGCGCTCATTTCATAGAATGAAGCACGTCCATATTCTCTTCTATAAGTTTTATCCAGGAATGCATCTCTGACCTGTCTCGTTTCGGCGTATTTTACACCGAGACCGGTTTGGTCCAGAACCACCGGTTTTGAGTTGTTGATCATGAGATATTGGCGATCTGCCAAAGATACCTGCTGACGCGTGTAGTACTTATTATCTACGTTAGTCAGGTTGTGTGCTGTTGTATTTAAAGCGTTGTTGCCGGTCTGTAAGGCCGCTGCTCCAACGTATAATCCACTCATTAAGGACATAAAAATCACCCAAGATATTACTGCTTCGCATCGAAGCTACCTTGGGTGGATCCCATTATAAGACCATCGCTCATGGCGTTGGCTCCATAATTGGCTGTCTCTGGTGCGGACCGCATCGATTGAAGCATGTTTAGTTCATAACGTGTCATTTCCAGCGCGTTCTCAATCAGCTGTCTGTTCTGATTATTCACCTGCTTCATTTCACGCAACGCCTTGCCAAGTCTATCATAGACTTCAGCAAACTTTTGGCGTTCAGTCGGTCTTCTCTCTAAGACCTGAAGCAAATCGCTGAGCTTTAATTCATGAACATCCATGTTCAGTACAGCAGCTACATCCTTCATCGCTTTCTCGCGCTCTGCGTCAATGCGATTAATCTTAGCTACTGTGATTTGTTCCTCATCCGTGATTTTCTGCAAAGCCTCTATGTCCCCTTTTACTATGACAGAGGTCTTTTGCCTGGATAGCTCAATAAGCCCTTCGTATTCAGTGGTTTCTCTTGTTAAAATCTCTTCCAGGTTCTGAATTAAACTGGCCAATGAATTATCCTCTCAAAATCTGCCCGCACGCAGCGAAGCCTTTATTTGCCTTCGTATGCCTCCAGCAATTTGTCAGCAAATGCAGATGGGCTTACATGATAAGTGCCATTCTGTACCTGTGACTTAATTCTAGCTACAACATCCTCTCTAATATCAGGAGTCTGAGCTAATGCAGTTTTAGCTGTCTGGATATCTTTACCAACGCTAGAGATTTCCAGTCCATCGGTACGGGATACATTGGCAGCTTTACCGGTTTTGCTCACCTTGCTGTTATTATAGACCTGTTGTACTTGGATATAAGGGTTGATTCTCATACTCAATCCCTCCTTCCTGAAACTACTACATCATTAACTGTCACATATAGTATCGGACTTTTTCCAAAGGACTTTAGGGTGATACACAAAAAAATTTATAAATTTTTGAGATATTCCTTAATTCTGCGGAAAGACTCTTCACTCAGATCGTGTTCAATCTTGCAAGCGTCCTCTTCCGCTGTCCTGCTGCTGACGCCAAAGCTTTCCAAAAACTTGGTCAGTGTCTGGTGACGGTTATAGACTTTCTTGGCTACTTTCATTCCGGACTCAGTCAGGGTGATGTAATTTTCCTCGTCCATCTCGATGTAGCCATTTTCTCTCAGTTTCTTCATTGCGATACTGATGCTCGGTTTGGAGTATCCAAAGTCAGTAGCGATATCAATGGATCGTACCTTTCCAAGTCTCTCCTTAAGCATCAATATAGTCTCTAAATAGTCTTCTGCTGATTCGTGTAATTCCATAATAAACTTCTGCCTTTCTGATATAACACGACGATTACCTTAATATTAGCATATCCTAACTCATGCGACAAGCGTGTCTGTTTTCCCATATTACCGCTAAATCCCGCATTTATGCGACTTGCTTTCTGTTTATGAAATAAAAATCACAGTTCTACTCAGTTATGTCAACTTTTCCTGTGATTTTGTAACATTTCCGCCGATTATGTAAACCAAATTTTAAGAATTCCTTAAGGGATTCTTTATAATATTTAGAAAAGAGCCCCATCTTTCGATAGAGCCCTTCCCTGAAGTATGAAAACTGATATAAGATGTAAGCTGTTTTATGCCTGCGCAGCTAAGGATTTACCCAAAGCTCTGCATTCTGCCAGTACGGAATCATCCGGTGTTTCCTGGCATATGAGACCTTCTCTGTCGATGATTTCAGCGCCTGCTGCCTTCATACGATCTTCCCAGTCTCTCATCCACTGTCCATCGCCCCATCCATAGGAACCGAACAGTGCTACCTTTTTGCCGGAAGCGATAGCTTCCACCTGGCTTACAAAAGGATCCATGCTGCTTTCTTCCAGCACTTCAGCGCCCATAGCGGGGCAGCCCAGTGCAAAAGCTTTTGCATCCTTTAAATCATCTACGGAAGCATTTGTCACAAAGACAGCCTCAGCTTCTTTGCCAGCCTCCTTTACACCTTCTACTACAGCTTCCGCCATAGACTGTGTGTTTCCGGTCTGGGACCAATAAATTACTTTTACCATATCTTACCCTTTCTGCATGATTATGCTGTTGATATCCATACCACTGTGCAGCATCGTCGCAAACAGTTTTTCTGCACGGTGGAATCGGTCAAATAAATCCATTTTGTACTCCAGATTCCCATATACTTTCCAGTAATCTGCGTACAAAAAATCTTCCCCCTCATGTTCGATAAAGCCTACTACATCCTCATAGGAATAACCCAAAAAGATACCAAACTCATGAGGGAAAGTACTTCTCCCTTTGGCATAGGCCTGGTAACGTACAGACAGTCTGTAGATCAGTTCCTCTACCCGGAAGTCCAAATAGCCTTGCTGTAACAGGAATTCCTTTTGTAATGTCTTGTTTACTTCCTGCTTCAAAGCCTCTTCTCTATATAGAAAGAACAGTTCTTTTCCTGCACCAATCTGACCCATAGGCATAATCTGTACATTTGTATCATAAAATGTCTCTCGTATTTCTCCCTTACAGTCCCATGGCGCCACAAACATACAAGCAGGTCTCAGGCCCATCAGGAAGGGAGCGCAACAATTCTCAAGAATATCATCTAAAGACATATCATTTCCTTCTTTAATTTATTTATGCGTAATTCTCCAGTACCTGCTCTAATGCAGCTAAGGAGTCGTGGCATCTTTCTACAGACGCCTTACATCTTTTTGCTTCCTCTCTGGCGCAGTTGGCCATCTTGTGAGAAACAGAATTCGTAAATACAATCACTAAATCCGGCGAACCGATTTTCTTCTTCAGTTCCCCCTTCATTTGATTGAAGACCTTGGCCTTGTGTCCGTATTTCTCACAGGCATCCAGGTATCTTCGCTCCATACATTTGTTGCCCCCTACCATTACAATACTCATAGAATCTCCTCCTTTTTTCTCTTCGCTTCCTTTCTCCTGTTTCCTTTGGTTAGTTGTGTCTAACTCTCAAAGTTTTATATACTCCTGCAGGATATCCCGCAGGAGTATTTCTATCCCCTTTTGCAATATATATGAGTTTGAGAATGATGTATGCATTACACACGGATGATACGTGTCACGCGATAGCCAATCAGAGACACGGCATTTTCCAAAGCTTCTTCGTTTGGCTCTTCTTTGGTCCAAATCTCAGCCTGATGTTTCTCCAGATTCACCTTAGCCATGACCCCATCCAGGGAGTTTAAGGCATTGTGGACCCTGGTTGCACAGTTCCCGCAACGCATGCCTTCAATCTCCATGTTGAGTTTATAGGGATAATGACTTTTGTCCTTGTCAGCTATTTTGATTTTCTTTTCTCCGTCTCCTGTGCCGCAGCAACCACCGGTTGCCCGCTTCGCAGTACTTTTTACCGCTAGGATAATGATGAAAACTAATAGGATGATGATAATTGCGTCAGTCATAGTCTTACCTACTTACTGTGGGCGCAGTGACCGCCGCACTTGCTACAGTCTGCACCACACTGCCAGGATTTCCCGGCCTTTTTATCTTTTATCATGCTGCGTAGCGCAAGGCCTACGCACCCAAGCACCACCAAAAGTGCTATAGCAGTTCCCCATGACATAGTATCACCTCTTTTTGTAAAACCAATTATTTTGTAGCGTATTTATCTTTTCTAAATAGAAGATATAACATACCTGCAACAACTGCAAGTGCTGCGATAAAGCCAACGATATGCAGGTCACCTGTAAATGCAGCACCGATCTGGTAAATTGCCAGAGATACTACATATGCAAGGCTGCACTGATATCCGATAGCAATCCAGAACCATTTAGCAGAATTCATTTCTCGCTTGATGGCACCCATAGCTGCAAAGCAAGGAGCGCAAAGCAGGTTGAATACCATGAAAGAGAAGGCTGCTACAGAACCGATTGCTGCAGAAAGCTGACCCCAGATTTCTGCACCGTCTTCTGCCACTTCTGCGAAACCAAACAGCATACCGAAAGTACCTACTACGTTTTCTTTTGCTACAAGTCCTGTTACTGCAGCTACAGCGAACTTCCAGCCCTGCCCGAATTCATTCCAGCCAAGAGGAGAGAAGATCCAGCCGATTGCCTTACCGATTGCAGCAAGAACAGAGTGGTCTAACTCTTCTGCTTCCAGCATACGGAAGGTTCCATCTACAGTACCGAAGCTCATTGCGAACCAGATTACAATAGTAGAAAGTAGGATAATGGTGAACGCCTTCTTGATGAAGGACCAGCCACGCTCCCACATACTACGAAGTACAGCGCCTACAGTAGGCATATGATATGCAGGAAGTTCCATAACGAATGGAGCAGGGTCTCCTGCAAATACTTTTGTCTTTTTCAAAATGATACCGGATACGATGATGGCTGCCACACCGATGAAGTAGGCACTAGGACCTACCCAGCTGGCTTCATGGAAGATAGCGCCGGCAATCAATGCGATGATAGGAAGCTTTGCACCACAAGGAATAAAGGTGGTAGTCATTACAGTCATACGTCGGTCTCTTTCATTTTCAATGGTACGGCTGGCCATAACAGCAGGCACACCACAACCGGTACCAATCAGCATAGGAATGAAGGATTTACCGGATAAACCAAATCTACGGAAGATACGGTCCATGATAAATGCGATACGAGCCATGTAACCACATTCTTCCAGGATAGCTAAAAGCAGGAACAGTACCAGCATCTGTGGTACGAAACCAAGCACAGCACCTACACCGGCTACGATACCGTCTACGATAAGACCCTGTAACCAGTCAGCACAGCCAATAGCGCTTAGACCATTGGATACAAGTTCCGGAATACTTGGTACAAACCAAGCTTCGTTACCAAGGAAATTAAATCCATCCGCAAAAATATTGTCATTGACAAAACCTGTCAACATATCACCTACAGTACTGATAGACAGATAGTATACAATATAGATGATTACTGCAAAAATAGGCAATGCCAGGAATCTGTTGGTTACAATTCTATCGATTTTGTCAGATGTGGTAAGGCTGCCCTTTGGAGCAGCTTTCTTTACAGCACTGCTTACAAGGCCGGAGATATAAGCATATCTCTGGTTGGTAATGATGGATTCTGCATCATCGTCCATTTCTTTTTCGCAGTCTTTTACATGCTCATCTAAGTGAGCTACTGTAGCGCTGTCTAATTTCAGGTCTGCCTGTACCTTCTCGTCTCTTTCGAAAAGTTTTACGGCATACCAGCGAAGATTCTGTGCATCGACTTTCGCCTGAATAGATTCTTCAATATGTGCCAGTGCATGCTCTACACTGCCATTAAATACGTGAGGTCTCTCCTCTACGATATGATTCTTTGCAAGTTCAATTGCTTTGTCAGCAACTTCTGTAGCGCCTTCATTCTTTAAAGCAGAAAGCTCTACGATAGGGCATCCCAATGCATCTGCCAATTTCTTCATGTCGATCTTGTCGCCGTTTTTACGTACAAGGTCCATCATGTTTACAGCGATGACCATAGGGATATTCAGCTCCATCAGCTGAGTGGTCAGATATAAGTTACGTTCGATATTGGTACCATCGATGATATTGATGATAGCATCCGGCTTTTCATTTACCAGATAAGAACGTGTAATTACTTCTTCCAAAGTATAGGGAGATAAAGAATAGATACCAGGTAAATCCTGAATCACTACGTCTTTATTTCCTTTCAAATGTCCTTCTTTTTTTTCAACGGTAACACCCGGCCAGTTACCTACATACTGACTATTACCTGTCAGCGCATTGAATAGGGTTGTTTTACCACAGTTCGGGTTACCCGCTAATGCAATTTTCATGCTCATGTCTTCTCCTCCAAACGTTTTCCGAATTACTCTACTTCGATCAGTTCCGCATCCGCTTTACGAATAGAGAGCTCATACCCTCTTACCGTCAGCTCCATCGGGTCCCCTAAAGGAGCGACTTTACGAACAGTGATTTCTACACCTTTCGTAATACCCATGTCCATGATACGTCTCTTGGTAGCGCCTTCACCGGATAGCTTGGTTACTTTTACGGTTTCGCCTACTGCTACTTCTTTTAAAGTCTTCATACTTCCACTCCTTCTAGAACATAATGCGATTGGCCATGCTGCGGTCCAGGGCAACACGTGAATCCTTCACCTGCAAAATCAGATTTCCGGCCATTTCTGTCACCACTGTTACGTCTGCGTCTACTACGAATCCTAATTCGGCTAAATGCTGTCTCACTTCATCCTGTCCGGTAATCTTCTTAATCTTCACCGTTTCTCCGGTATTAGCCATAGATAAAGGCATCATAGTATCCTCCTTTCGCGGTTAGTATTTACTAACCATACGTTAGTTTAGCGCGACTAACTTGTGTTTGTCAATAGTCATGACTAACTTTTTATTGATATTTTATCCAGTTTTCCGTGTCGGTCAGCAAAAAAGCGCAAAAAAAAGGAACGCTATAGTTAGCGTTCCTTAATACTTAATAGTCTGATTTTACCATCCTCAACTTTGAACTTCACATCATATCTGTCATAGTCCATGCCGTAGATTCGGGTTTCATCTTGTTGATAATGTGGTCTGGGATCCTGCTCTAGAAGCTGTATGATCACTGCCGCATCTTCCTTTGGAATTCCTTCCAGCACTGCCTGATCAGCTACTACTTCCTGCTGTGCGTAGACAACTTGTCCTGCAAATCCTGTTCTGGCATCCGGGTGAGCATCCGCATAAGGCAAATAGGGTTTAATATCCAGAATCTTTGTGTGGTCTCTTAGGTCCACACCGCTCACATGAAGGATTGGGCCTTCGTCTGTCTCTTCTAATCGCTGCATCTTCACGCAGGATAAGCCAATGGCATTTGGTCTAAAAGGGGACCTGGTAGCAAAAACACCCATTCTGGTGTTTCCTCCAAGTCTAGGCGGCCGTACCGTAGGCGTAAAGTCTTCTTTCTCCGGAATATCAAACTGCCACAGAAGCCATAGATACTCATAGTCTTCAATGCCTCGAAAGGCCTCCATGACACGATATTTCTTGTCCAGTATGATCTGTCCCTCCAGCTCCGGTACCACACCGCTCTGTCTGGGAATGCCGAACTTTTCCGGAAAAGGCGTTCTGATTTCACCGATTGGCTCTATCATGCTTCTTCGCCGTCACTCTTTAATAATTTATACAGAATCTTGTATAAGCACTGTGCTTCTTCCTTGGAAAGCTGAACGCAGCTGGACATAGCTTTCGGTACATCAAGGGCTTTGTCTCTTAAAGCTACACCTGCTTTTGTCAGGCTTACGTGCAGGACTCTTTCGTCCTCTTCTCCACGCTGTCTAAGGATCAGGCCTTTCTGCTCTAGCTTTTTCAACACCGGAGTCAGAGTACCGGAATCTAAATACAGATACTCGCCCAGTTCCTTTACATTGATTTCTCCTTTTTCCCACAATACCATCATAGTGATGTATTGGGTGTAGGTTAAGTCAATCTTATCCAGATACGGCTTATACTTTCTCACGATTTCCTTTGAACAAGCGTACAAAGGAAAACAGATTTGATTCTCTAATTTTAAAGATTCATACTTGTCATTGCTCATTGCTAAAATCCCCGATTCATAAGATTACTACTATAATTATCTGATTGCCTCAATCAGCTTCTGCATTTCTTCCTTTGGTTTGAAGCCAACAGACATCTGTACCAGTTCTCCGTTTTTCAGAAGGCCTACTGCAGGGATGTTGGTAATGCCGAATTCCTGTGCCAAATCACCGTTGTCATCCACGTCTACCTTGAAGAAATTCACATCACTCATCTCTTCGCTAAGCTGCTCCAATACAGGTCCAAGCATCTTGCAAGGTCCGCACCAGGTAGCAAAGAAATCTACTACTGCTACGTTGCTTTCTTTTACTTCATTGAACTGATTCTGATTGATTTGTTTTACCATAATTATACCTCTTTTCTTTTTCATTGGTGTATAGTGTTTCTCGCCATTTCTAGGCGCTATGTTTCTTTTGGTCTAAATAAGCCACTGCGGAAAGTGCTGCCACATTTCCTTGTCCTGCTGACTTGATGTACTGATATGGGATACCTGCGATGTCTCCGCAAGCAAAGCAGCCTGCCAGATTGGTCTTCATAGACACGTCTACCTTTACATGAGGTCCCTCTGTCTCAAGACCGGGTACCAGTTGTCCAGGTGCAACTGCTTCTCTAAGGATGAAGATACCGTCTGTTTCCAGAGTACCCTGATCTGTTACCAGTGCATTTGCTTTCAGCGCGCCGGTGATTTCCTTTGGAATCGCCTTTACTACTTTTACCTTATCACTTACTTCTACTTCTTCTTGATACATAGGAATATATACCACTTCTCCGGCCATCTCTGCAAGGAAGTTTGCTTCTGCTTCTTCTTTCTTTGCATAAGCCACTACGATAGTTTTCTTTCCTTTGTATAATGCTGCATCACAGGTTGCGCAATAGCTAACACCTCTGCCGAGGAACTCCTCTTCACCGGGAAGGGGCTTACCCTGTACTACGCCTGTAGCCAGGATTACGCTGGATGCTTCTACCATCTCCTCACCCACCTGTAAAGAATAGTAATCGCCCATGGCATATACTGTACTGACTCTTCCCTCTGTAATCTCGATGTCCATGGATGCCACATGATCCAGAAAAGCCTTCTGCATATCCGCTCCGGCGATCTTTGGAAGTCCCAAGTAGTTCTGAATCTCATGTGCTTTCTCTACTTTCACACTGGAGTTCTTACTTCCAATCAGTAAAATTGATTTATTACGTACTTTTGCGGTCAGCGCTGCAGATAATCCTGCAGGGCCTGTACCGATAATTGCTATGTCATATCGTTGCATTTAGGTTTACCTCCTTACTTTCATCTTGCAATTTGATTGTACGCAATCTTATTGTATGTGTCAACCCTATTTTGAAAGTTTTTATTTTTTTAATATTTGAGTCAGATTTCGTCTATTGTTCCCTATTCTATGCTGTGCTACCATAAGGTTAGGGAATTTTTTTAAATGTGTAATTGGGAGGATTTTCCTATGTCTAGAACTTTTTTTCTAAAGGATTCAATTCGCGAATTGGCTGCCGGCTCTTTGGCCAGATTGATGGGGTACGATGGCCTTGCAGATTTGGTTACCTCGAATTCCTATCTATGTGCCAACATCACCCAGAATAAAATCATTGAAGCCCAGATTAATGATGATTTTAGACCGGCTTCCAACACCTTTGAAGGCTTCGTAGCCTCTTTTATCAATGAATATATTCCGGATTTTGAAACACAGGAAGAAATCAGAGAAGTATACAGTATCTCTAATTTGATGACGGTAGCAAGAGGTCCACAGCACTTCCTTGTAAAAGATGTGCCTGCCAGACTGCACGATGTGCCCATCACCTTGCATATTACCACTTCTTTTGAAGAGAATAACGGCGAGATTATCTGCAACTTCCTGCTGATTAATCCAGCTGCTAAGCATAAGAAACCATCCTCTGTCATCACAGATGCCAGATGGGGCTTTCCTCTTGCGGAGATTCCAAACGGAGTTCCGGGTGCCTTCTTCATCTATAAAACCAACGATGATGAAGAAATCATCTTTGCCAACAAAGCATTATACAAATTATATGAGTGTGAAAACACCGCAGACTTCAAAGAATTTACAGGTTGTAGCTTCCGAGGTCTGGTGCACCCGGATGACTTAGAAGAAGTGGAAGACTCCATCTGGGATCAGATTGGAAAGTTTAACAGAGAAACCGGCGCAGATCCTGTTGACTTCGTCAAATATAGAATCGTAACGAAAAAAGGAAATGTAAAGACCATCCAAGACATTGGTAAGCTGGTGCATTCCGAGATTTACGGAGATGTGTTCTTTGTCGTAATGTATGAAATATCCGAATAAAGGAAATTAGAAAACCCCGTGCTTTGCACGGGGTTTATTTTGTCTTCTAACGAAGGCTGAACTTTTCAATTACACTCTCAAAAGTTCACGATACCAACGTAAGCTGTCTACATAAGCATCGTATACCGGGTCCATCTCGATATCACGGATTACCATGATACGGGAGATTTCATGCCAGTCTGCTTCTTCGTACTTCTTCATGAAATCCAGTACAGGAGCAAGCTCGCCGGTATCATCTAAGAGCGCCCTGCGGATGGCATTGCTTACTTTTACAAGTTCCAATGCTTCTGCCATAGGTTTCTCCAAAATCAAATCCAGTACGGAGAAAAGTCCCATCAGGAATAATTCAGACGAAAGCCCTCCCAGGTCAAAGAGTTTACCAAGATTCTCGGCAAACTTTGCTCTTAAAAGGGAAAGTCTCATAATTTCACTTGGCTTGTCCACGCAAAGCTCTTTGGCTACTGCGGTATTGATCCATCTGCGCAGTTCCTTCTGTCCAAGCATAGCTGCTGCATGCTGTACAGACTTAATCTCAGAGTTCACTGCCATGTGATTTACGATTTCCAGAAGGGAAAGTACCAATGCGGTATCTCTTCCGATGACTTCTGCTGCATCTGTCAGTTTGAAGTCAGGATCATTCACCACATTCAAAAGCTCGATATAAGTCAGCTTGAGTGGTGCTACTTCCTGCACGCCCTTTGTAACCGGCATACGGAAGAATCCACCTTCGTATAA
The DNA here is from genome assembly GCA_015056765.1 of Lachnospiraceae bacterium. Classification (GTDB taxonomy): domain Bacteria; phylum Bacillota; class Clostridia; order Lachnospirales; family Lachnospiraceae; genus SIG336. The sequence goes on along the minus strand of SVFQ01000005.1, from coordinate 36,855 downwards.
GTCATAGCCACCATCTTCGATGAGGCTTTCATACTCTTCCTTGGTATCGATGTTTACAGCGCAGAGCTTCACATCCGGGAAGAATTTATCAAAGAAGAACTTGGCGTTCTTCATATTAATCTTTTTGTGATCTAAGAGAACGTAATCCATCATAGAGATGATTTCTTTGTAGGCTTCAAAACGTTCTACTGTCACTTTCTTCAGAGCCATTTGGAATCCTTGTTCCTTCAGCTCTTTGATTCGATTGATGTACATCTCTTCCGGTTTCACGGAATTATCAATCAATACCACTACGGTGTGCGGATCAGTCTCCGGTGCCTGCTCCAAAAGATTGGAAAACAGGGAAACATTGTTGACCTCCACAAATAGTACTTTATCATCCGATAAGATTGGCACCCCGATGGTTCGTATCATATCCATACCCATGATATTCATGGCACCATCAAATTTTGCCCGTCCATCAATTCCTGGATTAAGGAAAAAGTTTTCTTTCTGAGCAAAGATGGAATATGAGTATACTGCCATATTTGCGTCAAAGATCGGTATCAGAGTCGCAAGCATACGTCTCTCCTTTCCTTCGGGATATTCCCCCACACTTTATTCTATTGTACTATATTTTCAGACAAAGGCAAAGTATTTTTGCCTATATCTGTCAGTTCGGTCATTTCTGTAGGAACTGTAGGCGCTGTTTCATACAAGAAATTGTCACCCGTTCCACACACAATTCCGTTTCACCGTCTGTATGCACCCATTGTGGTATGGCGGTTTTTATAACCACCTTTTGTGCTCTGTACTGATCAATCCCTTTAAATCTATAATGTTTTCCTTCATAGGCAGTAGGTAGTGCTCGCAGGAAAAGCAGTTTATTCACATCTCCGGCTACACAGAGGTCTAGAAGTCCATCCTCCGGGTCAGCTTCCGGCCCGAACTTGAATCCACCACCTTCATAGGCGTGAAGCATAGCTGCTACAAATAGGAAATGTGGCAGCTTGACTTCCTTCTCATCATCCAGCACCAAGGAACAGGCCGGTCTCTTATGCGAAATAATCTGTCCCAGGGCGATAAAGACATAAGTTAGCTTGCCAAGTCCCAGCTTGTTCAATACCACCTTTGCTCTGGATTCTCCTGCCTCAGCACAGACAGCTGCATCAAATCCGATGCCTGCACTGACATCGAAGTAGTGTTTCTTCCCACTGGGATAGGTAAGTACGCCAATATCCAACTTATGATGTACTTCACCCTTTAGAATCTCCCGAAGCATATCTTCCGGTGTCCCTTTCAGATTGCGACTTCTGGCAAAATCATTACCGGATCCGCTTGGAATGTATCCCAGCTTCACAGCATCAAAATCCTCTATGGAATCAATCACCTGGTTTAAGGTACCATCTCCACCAAAGACAATTAGATACAGCGGAGCTTCTGTAGAAGCCTCTTTCTGCAACTCCTTCATCACTTGATGGATATGATTTGTAGACTCACTAAAGTGTACCTGAAAATCAGTGTGTTCCTCCTCAAATACGTGCTCTAAGCCCTTCCAGATTTCTTTCCCCCTGCCGGACTTAGATGCCGGATTCACGATGACATGATAAAGCTGCATTCCTCTACCCCTTTTTTATTTCTATTATACCCTAAAGAAGGACACATTCTGCTGAAGTTGTTCTGCAACTTCATTCAAATGATTTGCCTCTTCTACGATATTCTGCATAGTTGCTTCCAGCATGGAAAGACTTGCTCCAGTCTCTTCTGTAGAAGCTGCATTTTCCTCGGAGATACTGGAAAGATTCTCCATGGAATTTACGATGGCGTCCTTATGGGTATTCAGTTCTTCTACCAGACCCATAATGGACTTATTGCCTTCTTCAGATTCCTGAAGCAGAACCATCATCTGATCAAAGCTTTCTTCCATAGTCTCCAAAGCTGCTACCTCATTGGTAGTAGCTTCTTTGATTTTGCCAGTTAACTTCTTATTGCGATCAGAGAAGTCTGCGATGGCAGAAAGCATATCTGTGATTTCCCCTGCCATCTTGTTGGTTTCTTCTGCAAGGCCTTTGATATTATCTGCTACTACAGCAAAGCCTCTACCTGCTTCCCCTGCGCGAGCTGCTTCGATAGAAGCGTTTAATGCAAGGAGATTGGTCTGGCTTGCGATAGAGATAATGGATTCTGCTGCTGTACTGATTTTGTTTACTACTTCAGCGGTCTGATTTACGGATTCTGCTACTTCTCCCGCCATAGCATCCGTCTCAGCATCCTGTCTTCTGATTTCCTGCAGCTGCTTCTGTACTTTGCCGGATTCGTCATAGACAGAACGGCCTCTTTCTAAGTTATCTGTAGCAGCTGTCATAACCTGATCTACTGCGTTTCCGATTTCTACCGTGATACCTGTAGTATCCTGTACGTCCTCTGCCATAGAAGTAGCACCGGATGCCAAATCATTCACTGCAGACGCAATATCGCTGGCAGTCTTTTGGCTACCGCTGACAGAATCTTTCGCATTCTCTGCTCCTGCACTTACAGACTCTGCACCGTTGACCACGTCCTTTAATACCCCGCTGACACGGTCACGCATTTCTTCTGTATAGTTTGCAATCTGTGTAAATTCTTTAATCCCTGTCTTCACGAAAACAGGAGTTGCAAAGTCACCGCCGGAAATTCCTTCGATGCCCTTTGTGATACTCTGCAAGCTTCTTACCATCTTATTGGCAATCAGCATAGATACTACAAGCAGCACTGCTGCGAGAACCGTAAGCAGAACCAGATAGCTTACTACGAAGCCTGTTACCTGTTTCTGGTTATTGGCAATCTGCTGATTTGCCCAACTTTCTGTCATCTTCTGCATACTATCCAAGTAGCCTCTGATGTCATAGAAGGTATTGGTAAAGAGGTTCCAGTCACCCATATAGATGCTGAAATCATAACTACCCTTCCAAGTACTTAGGCCGGTGCCAAAAGCTGTGGCCAGTTCCTCGAAGCTCTTTCCATCTTCTGTTTTTACGTTTTTGAAAAGTTCCGGATACTGTTTTGCAATGGCAACGACTTTTGCCAGACCTTCTTCTGTCTCCTGCGCATTCTCATTGTAGGTTGCCAGCATAGTGTCCACTGTTTCTTTTTCCAGATACAGTCTCTCACTCTTAAGCTGAACAGCTGCCAACATAGACTGATAGAAGTCACGATCCATGTTGATGAGACTTGTGTTAATGGTGTACAAAGTGTCATAGTAAAGTTTCTTATCTTCATCCGCCTGTTTCTTAATCCGAAGTCCGAAGAATGTCACCACTAAAAGCAGGATGATGATCATCGGAATGATAAAACAGGAAAACGCCCCTCTCATACTAATCTTCTTTTTCATAATTCTCTCCTCCTCGAGTTTATGCTTAGTTGCCTATGAGAACAATTCTATCACTTCAGGGGCATAATTCCTAGAAAAAACATCACAAACACGCATAAAATCGCGCAAAAAAAGAAACCCACCGAAAAATCGATGGGTTTCTATAAACAATCGTAGAGATTATCTTCTAGCCATTGCTTCTTCGAAATCTCTTGTACCAGCGAAGATCTCATTCTTGTATGGGTTCTTCTTCTGTTCGATAGATCTCTTGATGATAACTGCAAGGCAAAGAACGTTAGCAACTACTGCTGCGATAGCAACAACACCCTGTGCTGTTGGATTAGCAGTGATACCTTTTGCTGTCAGTTCTTCTACAGTTGTAATCTGAGTCATATCAAATGCTGTAAGTCCTGCTTCTGTAGCACCCTTGTAAAGAGAAGGAAGTACAGAGAAAGGAGCTTTCAACTGGAACAGTGGGAATACCTGAGCGAACATACACCAGATAGCCAGTGTGTTAGCACGGTTCTGAATCCAGCCACCTTTGTTCCAAAGTGCATTTGCAAAAGTAGGAGCAAGGAGCAGAGCCACACCACAATACCATGTGTGAGTAGGTAAGTTACAGTATGTGTACTCGAAGTTCCAAACATCATAAGCAATGATGAACCAAATGGTCATGTCAGGCCATAACATATCGTCCTGCTTCTTGGAGGAGTAGATGCCCCACCAACCTGTCATGCAGAAGATATTCAGTACACCGGCGATAGCGTTTAATACGTTCCACCAGCCACCGTACAGCCATACGTTCTCAGAAGAGAACCACCAACCACCCTGCATACCGCCGGCTGCGAAGCCGTTGATAGCAGACTCAAGGTCAGATGCTACTGCGATTAAGATGTTAATAGCTACGATTACGAATGGCCAAGGTTTGAACCATTCTTCTTTACCGATGCCCCATTTGTATTTGAGCATCATGAAACCTACGCATCCGATATCTGCAGCGTAAAGTTTCGCATAGTGGAACCAACCGTTCATGTAAAGTACAGTCTGGTTGTTTACTGCCCAAGCAGCACCACTCTTAGCAGCTAATGTAGCTGCGATGAAATATACTGTCAAGCAAAGTGGCAATACTACGAATACCATGATGCCGCCTAACTTTGTTCGACGTCCGATTTCGTTCATCAGGATCAGTCCTGCGAACACGAGAACCCAGCCAAGAAGTTGCATCAAGGCCTGGTCACCATAGAGTTGAAATAACATACAATCATCCTCCTTTTAAACTCTAACTTTATAGTAGAATTCTAAGAAAAGAAAATCAATAGATGGCCGCATTATTTCATGACATTTTAATAATTATGTAAAACAAACGTCTCTTCTATCGTCTTTTATTCTCGTTGTGATAATTCAGCAGAGATTTACGAATATCACCTTGTACCAGAATACGAATGTTATCCGCCATAGTTTCCGGCTCTTCCTTCATGCCGTTACGAACCCAGTCTATGGTGATGGCATTAATGGCCAGTGTGAAGAACTTGATGATGAACTCTCTTTGCGCAGCACTTACCTTGATACGAACAGATTCTTTATCTACAATTTTTACCACATAGGGTTTCAAAAATCGATTCATGAAGTACTCTACGTACTCCTTTTCAATGGATCTGTAGGCATTGATCAGCAGGCTCTTATGCTCTCTGCACCAATGCAGGGTTTTGGCATATCCTACCTGCCAGGTGTCGATTTCGCTGTTCTCATCTACGATTTTCTGGGTTTCCTGAAGACAGACCCATTCCACAATGTCGTAGATATCTGAAAAATAATAATAAAACGCTTGTCTAGACACGCCACATTTGGTCACGATATCTTTTACCGTGATTTTTTCCAGGGTGCGCTCCTCCAGCATCTCCATCAGAGCTTCCGCAAAGCGTTCTTTCATATTAGACATAATGCATCCTCCAGCAGTTCATATCTGCCATTTTTCAGTCTAACAACGGTGATGGCGCAATTATGCTGCACATTACCGGTCCAAAAATCTTTTTTCTCCCGACCAAGCATCACTGCCAACAAGGCTTTGTTCACTGCTCCATGTCCGGAAATCAGTACTCTGTGCCATTCCTTTTCCTTCGGTTCTATCACCGTCTGCAAAAAGTCTTTGGCCCTTGCCATAACAGCTTCAATGCTTTCTCCACCTTCCGGTGCTTCATACTTTTCAGGAGCATCAAAGAAATAATGAAATGGGCTGCTGGTATCCGCAAAGAGGGTAGGTCCATCCTTTCCTTCATTGACACCAAATCCCATTTCTTTAATTCGTTCGTCTCGAATGATTTCGATATTTCTATGACCGCGCACCAAACAAGCTGTCTCATATGCCCGAATCAGCGGGGAGGAATAGATGATGTCAAAGTCTGTATCTTCCAAAGCCTCGCCTGTCTTACCGGCCAGTTCTCTTCCGTTTTCGTTTAATGCAATGTCAGAGTGCCCCTGAAATCTGCGCTGCACATTCCAAGGAGTCTCTCCATGCCGTAGTATATATAATTCCAACTTTCACCTCACATGCCACCGCAAGGCCGCTCAAGCGCCGCGGGGGCTGCCACCAGGACTCCGTCAGCTTCGCTGACACCTCATGTCCGCTCAAGCGCCGCGGGGCTGCCACCAGGGCTCCGTCAGCTTCGCTGACACCTCGTGGCAATTACCAGCACAACACTTCATGGCCGTCTTCGGTTACCAGGACCATGATTTCCCACTGTGCGGATGGTTTACCATCTTTGGTGTAAACTTCCCATCCGTTTTCTTCGTCGGTAAAGATTTCTACTCGTCCCATGTTTACCATTGGTTCGATGGTGAAAATCATGCCGGGAGCCATTACCATCTCGGTTCCTTTTTTGCTGTTGTAGCCTACCCATGGATCTTCATGGAATTCAAGGCCTACGCCATGTCCGCCGATTTCGCGTACTACGGTATAGCCGTTTGCATAAGCGTGGTCATGGACAGCCTGGCCCATATCGCCAAGGAAGCCCCAAGGTTTTACTTGTTCTAGTCCGATTTCAACGCATTCTTTTGTCACCTGTACCAGTTTACGTTTTTCTTCACTTACCTCTCCGATGCAGAACATACGAGAAGAGTCTGAGAAGTATCCGTCTAAAATAGTGGAACAATCCACGTTGATGATATCGCCGCTTTTTAAAATGACATCTTTGCTAGGGAATCCATGGCACACCTGATCATTGACAGAAGTGCACACACTAAAGGGGTATCCTTCGTAGTTCAAAGGTGCAGGGATACCGCCCATATCTGTAGTCATGTCATAGACAATCTTATCAATTTCTGCGGTATTCATACCTTCATGGATGTTCTTTTCAATGTAGTCCAGTACTGCCACATTGATTTTGGCGCTTTCCTTGATTTTTGCAATCTGTTCAGCGTTCTTGATGATTTTTCTGGATGGTACCAAATGTCCATTCATGGACATCATGTGCAGGCGGGCATCGAACTGCTCATGGCAGCTTTTGTATTTCTTGCCACTGCCGCACCAACACGGATCATTTCGTTGTAATTTCTTCAAAGCCATTCTTTCTTCCTTCTTCCTTTATCACTATCAAAACCCACTTTTAAAGAAGTGGAGCGATTAAACGTAATAACAATTGTCCGAATCTGGTAGGAATTCCTCTTTGGGCTACACCGCCAGCAGGCACTTCCTCCGATACTTCAAACATTCTATCAAAATCTTCTTTCACGTCCTGAATCATAGGACAACCATAGAGTACTACGCCATTTTCAAAATGCAAGTATAGGCTTCTGAAATCCAGATTGATGGTACCTAATGTGGCTACTTTGCCATCCGCCACACACATTTTTGCATGACTAAATCCCGGCCGATATTCGAAGATTCTGACGCCGCCTCGAAGTAGCGGTGGATAATAGGACCTGGTTTCTTTGTACACCATTTTCTTATCCGGAATCCCCGGTGTAATGATTCGCACATCCACGCCACGCTTTGCAGCTGTAGTCATCTCTCTTACCATTTCATCCGTCAATACCAGATACGGTGTGACGAAATACACATAGTCCTGGGCCATACGAAGCATATTCATATAGACTTCTTCCGCCAATGTTTCGGACCGCATAGGGCTTTCTGCATAAGGTTGCACGAAGCCGTCCTGTCTATAGGAAGCTACATTTTCTTCCAGGGTGTTCTCTGTCTCAGATGTATCCCACATTTCGATAAAAGGCCGTACATCATCCGGCTTTGCCGCCATGGCATTCCACATCTCGAAGAATTGTAAGGTCAGGCATTTCACCGCCTCACCTTCCAGTTTCATACCGGTATCCTTCCAAAAACCATAAGGCATAGTCAAATGGAAATACTCATCTGCCAGGTTATAGCCGGTGACAAATCCCACTTTGCCATCCACCACCATGATTTTACGGTGATCTCGGTTATTCATAAATACATTAACAATCGGGGAAATCGGATTAAAAACCACACATTTGACGCCGGCGGCTTCCATTTCCTTTTTGAATTCGCCATTGACGAACCAGATGCTTCCCATGTCGTCGTAGAAAAGACGAACATCTACGCCTTTGGCTGCTTTTTCTTTCAGAATCTCCTTCAAAGGTGCAAAGCCTGCGCCATCCTCGATGGCATGATACTCCAAAAACAGGAATTTCTCTGCTTTCCTGGCTGCCTCCACCTGGACTTCAAAGCCTTCTGCTCCATCCGGATAAAAAGTGGTGCGGGTATTCTGCTTCACAGGATACTTTCCCTGTCTCCACACATACCGGGCATTTCCATAGGCAAAAGGATTCTCCTGTTTTAATGCCTGAAGCACTTGTTCTTCCTGATGATAGCAGGGTTCTAGGGTATCATTTACTTGCTGAAAGATCTTCCGCATGCGCTTTGTGGCATTACTGCGCCCCATAAGCATATAAAGGGGCAAGCCAAACATCGGGAATACAGATATAAAAATCATCCACGGCATCTTAAAGGCAGCATTGATATGCCTACCATAGATACCCAAACCGATGATCATGGTTAAAATACTGATGGTGGTGGAAATCCAAGGCACTCTCTGGGCCAAAACCCCGATTACCAAGGCAATCCACATAACCTGTAGCAAAAACAAAAGTGCAATCACGATAAAACGAATGGTACTGTTTTTGACTGCTGACTTCTGCTCCACGCGCATTTTATCTCGTTCAAATTGTTCCTGCATACACACCTCTAGTCTAGAATCCCATCTTGGTGCGTTCCATGCGGTTCTTCTTACGTAGAAGTGCTCCTTCCCATTCCATCTTCTGCTGTTCCTTTTCCAATTTCAGGCCATAAGGAATCCTGGAGGGTTTGCCGTTTTCATCCACCTGCACACAGGTTAGATAAGCGCGGTTTATGGGATGGCGGCTGCCATCCTTCTCTTCCACGTAGGTATCCACGCGAACTTCCATAGATGCATTTCCTACATATGTCACTTTAGCTACCAGTACTACGATATCGTTGAGGAAAGCTCCTCTCTTAAAAGTCAGATTGTCGATAGACGCTGTGGTGACTTCTCCACTCATATGTCGCTGCGCGCAAGCACAGGCTGTCTCGTCTATCCAAGACAAAAGTCTTCCTCCATATAATCTACTGGATCCGTTCAAATCTTCATGTCTTAATACATGAATGTTTTCCACTCTGGAATACTCCACTGTACGTAGTGGACGTGTTTCTTCTACCATTTTACTGCCTCTAAAACTTCTATTTATGTGACTACTCACATAGCACGCTTATTATATCACACAGTTTCCATTTTGACTAAATGCCACTATGTGTAAAAAGAAATACAACGCCTCCAATAAAAAAAACAAAAAATCTCCCAGAAGTAACTAACACCCCTGGGAGATCTATGATTTATTATGAGAAACTTATTTTACATAAGAGAAGCCACGCATTTCGCTACTTCTTTCATGTCAGCGGTAGGCTCAAAACGAGCTACCACATTACCCTGACGATCTACTACGAACTTCGTGAAGTTCCATTTGATATCAGGATTTTCTTTGTAGTTCTTGTCAATTTTCTTCAGCATAACACCCATAGCCAGTGCTGCAGGTCCTTTTCCAAAGCCTTCGAAACCCTTCTGCTCTTTCAGGTAAGTGAAAAGTGGAAGTGCGTTCTCACCGTTTACGTCAGATTTCTTCATCTGAGGGAACTGTGTATTGTATTTCAAAGTACAGAACTCATGGATTTCATCATCTGTACCAGGCGTCTGTCCAGCAAACTGATTGCAAGGTACATCGATGATTTCAAGGCCCTGATCATGATACTGCTCATAGATTGCTTCCAGATCTTTGTAATGTGGTGTAAAACCACATCCTGTAGCAGTGTTTACAATCAGCATAACTTTGCCTTCATACTGGCTCAATGCAAGCTCTTCACCATTTGTGGTAGGTACTGTGTAATCATAAATTCCCATATTCTTTTCTCCTTTTCTTCTTTCGTGTTTTTCGTTTATCTTTCGTCGTGTTTGTTTTTGTTATCTTTTATACTATTATATTGCGCGCAATCTTTTTAAAAGTCAACCCCTTTTTTTAATTTTTTTTGAAAAAAAAGTCCCTGCCATATGGCAAGGACTTTTCAAGGTTCCTATTATACTTCTCTTTCGTCGCCCCAGAAGAACAGTGCTACGGTACCTGGGCCTGTATGGCAACCGATGGTGGCACCGATAGGGTTGATCTCGACTCTACCATTCATCTTTGTAAACTTCTGCTCAATCATATCTGCTACGAATTTCGCATCTTCTAAGCAATCGGAGTTACTGATGAAGACTTTACCTGTATAGTCAAGTCCGCCTTCCGCTCTTTCCTCCATCTTTTCTACCAGGCGCGCAAGAACTTTCTTCTTCGTTCTAACTTTCTCTCTGGCAATGAGCTTACCTTCTACGTTTACATTCAGAAGTGGGCAGATGTTTAATACTTTACCCGCAATACCTGCAGCCTTGCTGACACGGCCACCTTTAATAAAGAAGGTCAGGTCAGTGGTACAGAACCAATGCTGTAAATTCTTTTTATTCTTCTCTACCAATTCATGCACTTCTTCAATGGACTTGCCCTCATCCCGCAGATCGCATGCATAATCTACCAGCAATCCATATCCGGAAGAAGCACAGGTGGAATCAATGACATAAATCTTACGGTCCGGATACTCTTCCATTACCATATTCGCTGCTGTAGATGCAGAATTGTAGGTACCGGAAATACCGGAAGATAAGGTAATATGAATGACATCTTTCCCTTCTTTTACATTTTTTGTGAAAAGCTTTACGTACTCATCTGTACTTACCTGGGAAGTCTTTGCATCCTCACCGGCAAGCATTCTTCTGTAAATTTCTTTCTGATCAATACTCTGACCAAAGTCATCTTTATATTCCTCATTTCCTAAATGAAATGAGAAGTTAGCTGCCTGCAAATCTCTCTTTGCTAACCAGTCTAAATTCATATCCACTGTGGAGCAGCATGTAATTACATAATTTGCCATAATTCTATCTCCCTCGTAAAACCTTAGCGGGCACGTATTCGTCCCTTCAATGACGTCTTCATAATCATAATCCATTTTATCCATTTCCGTCAAATCTAGTCTTCATTACTACGTCTTCGGGTGATTTTGGCTATATGGTTATGGTCATAAGAAAGGCCGCAGATTCTGTCTGCGGCCCCATTTTACAATTCAAATTTTTCCATCAAGTCGGAAACCTTTAAGTTCTGTTTTTCTTCGCCTCTGGCTTCAAAGACAATGTGACCATCCTGCATCATGATTAATCTGTTACCGTGCTTGATGGCATCCTTCATATTGTGAGTTACCATCATGGTGGTCAAATGTGACGCTGCTACGATTTTATCAGTAGCCTCCAGCACCTTGGCAGCTGTCTTAGGGTCAAGAGCGGCAGTATGCTCATCCAAAAGAAGCATCTTCGGCTTCTGCATAGTCGCCATGAGAAGAGTCAGCGCCTGTCTCTGTCCACCGGACAAAAGACCCACTTTAGAAGTCATACGATCTTCTAATCCCAAGTCCAGGGTACGAAGCAATTCTCTGTATTCCTCATATTCCTTCTTTGTTACGCCCCAGCGAAGGCCTCTCTTCTTACCCCGTCTGCCGGCTAAAGCCAGATTCTCTACAATCTGCATGTCCGCTGCGGTTCCTGTCATAGGATCCTGGAAGACACGTCCAAGAAAAGGCGCTCTCTGGTGCTCACACAGACCGGAGATATCCGTTCCGTCGATGAGGATCTGTCCGCTATCCACCGGCCATACACCTGCCACCGCATTCATGATGGTGGACTTACCGGCGCCGTTACCACCGATGACCGTCACGAAATCACCATCCTCTAAAGTAAGGCTTACGTGATCAAGAGCAACCTTCTCATTAATGGTACCCGGGTTAAAGGTTTTGCATACATTTCTTACTTCTAACATGCTTTGCCTCCTTCCCGATTTGCTGTCTTATTCTTTTTCGCCAGGCTTCTAAAGGAGCTCTTGCGTTTATCCTGCAGATAAGGTACTGCCAGGAAAATGGCAACGACTATCGCCGTCAAAAGTTTCATATCGTTGGCCGGGAATTTCAGCCAAATGACAAAGTTATACACTAAGTAGTATAAGATACCACCGATGACTACGAAGGTAAGTCGCAGCATAAAGTTCATGTGCTTGCCAAGGATGGCAAGGCCAAGGACTTCACCGATGATAACTGCTGCCAGTCCCACTACGATAGCACCACGTCCCATATTTACATCTGCAAATCCCTGGAACTGGCAAATCATACCGCCTGCCATAGCAACCATACCGTTGCTGAGGGCTAAGGTAATGACTTTCATATTGCCGGTATTGATACCCTGGGCTCTGGACATGTTTGGATTGATACCTGTGGCACGAATTGCAGACCCCTGCTCTGTACCCAAATACCAGTACAAAAGGCATACAATCACTGCATCGATGATCACCACAAATAGAATCGTCCAATAAATATGCTGAATATTACTGGTGATGCGCAGTTTCACTTCATTGGGATTGATGGCCTGGTTTGCTTTTCCCATAATATGCAGGTTGATGGAATACAGGGAAATCTGTGTCAAAATACCCGCAAGAATATCCGGGATTCCAAGCAAAGTGTGTAAAAAGCCTGTTACCAGACCGCACAGCACTCCTGCAAAGAAAGCCAGCACCAGCCCCAGTTCCGGTCCTACTGCCTGCAAGAAACCTGACTTGGAATTCTGACAAGCAAAAATCACCATAACCGCTACTGCACCACCGGTGGCAAAAGAACCATCCACCGTCAAATCTGCAAAATTCAGCATCTTGAACGTCAAGAATACGCCAAGTGCCATCACACCCCAAATCATACCTTGGGCGATACCACCGGGGAATGTAACAAAAAGTGCCCCCGGATCGAGACTAGCAAAATACGCTAACATTATTTCTGAACTCCTTCATAACCTTCCGGAACTGTAAAACCGATTGCTTCCGCATAATCGATGTTGTATTTCTTAGTAGTAGTACTTGCTGTACCGATCTCCATAGTAGAAGGATCGATACCCTCTGTAAGAATCTTTGCTGCCATCTTACCTGCTTCAAAGCCGATGTCATAGTAACTGATGGACAGTGTAGCAAGGCCGCCGCCCAGCATCATGTTTTCCTCACCACAGATGACAGGCATACCGGCTGGCTGGCATACATTACTGATGATAGTCATATTGGAAGCAGCTGTGTTATCTGTAGGGATATAGAGTGCATCCACAGAACCTACTGCGCTGCTGACAACTGCCTGCAAATCGTTAGAATCTGCAAAGGTGAATTCTTCGTAAGCAATTTTATCTTCATCTAAGTATTTCTCAATGGTCTTTGCCTGATAATCAGAGTTGGCTTCGCCGGAGCAGTACAGGATACCGACTTTCTTTACATCCGGAACCAGTTCCAGAATCATATCTTCCTGCTGATCCAGGGGTGCTAAATCGGATGTACCTGTTACATTGATACCTGTAGTACCGCTAAAGTCCTTCATAGCCAGTGCTGTGGCATAATCTGTAACGGATGTACCTACAATGGGAATGGTAGTGGTACTAGCTACTGCTGCTTGTAATGCAGGAGTCGCATTAGCCATAATCAGGTCATAACTATTGGCTGCAAAAGAGTTTGTAATAGTGGCACAAGTAGTGGAGTCGCCCTGGGCATTCTGTACATCGAAAGTAACACTATCTCCTAATGCTTCCTTTAAAGCATCCTGGAAACCCTGTGTGGCTGCATCCAATGCATCGTGCTGTACCAGCTGACAGATACCTACTTTATAAGTCTGTCCATCTCCTGTCTGTGCAGGTGTTGCTGCATCGCCGCCAGCTGTAGCAGCTGCACTACCGCATCCTGTCAAAAGTAACATGCCCGCTAAAAGGGCTGCTAATTTCTTTTTCATAGTTGTTCTCCTCTCAATCATTTACTGTTTTCCTCTCGCTACCGGTAGTAACAAATCCACCCCTGCTGAATCCTCACTTCAGCAGTTCGACGCTTTAAACCGATAAACTATTCCCATTATACTCATCCCCACAGTAAATTGCAATGAAATTCCTGTTTTATACACAAAAAAGGGAGGCAAAGGCCTCCCTTCAGAACTTTTTATTCAATTACTGTTTTGCTCCAGGTATCATCCGGGCAAAGAGCGATGTATGTCTTACCGGTATTAATGGTAATCTCTTTTCCATCTTCATCGTAGTATCTGGTACGATCTGTAGCAGCATTCTTGGACCATGTAATCGGAACTGCTTTTCCTTTGGTTACATAGTAGCCTTTCTGATTGGAAGTCAGGCAGTTGTACATCATGTAACCACCTTCATCGAACTGCTGGAATGGGCAGCTCATCAGAATGACATTATCAAATGTCAGCACGTCGCCGTCTTCTCCATCTTTATGAACCTTACCATATTCATAGTAGTCATAAGTCTGGGTATCTTCGTTGTATTTCAAAGTAGACTCATTATGAGGGAAGCAAGGTTTTACAGTGTTTGCTTTAATCTGAGAATCATCCAATGTCACTTCGGTACCCCAGCCTGTGAAGTTGAAGTGGAAATCGGAGTCCGGTTTGTACTGATTATACTCTGTATCAATCTTAGCAGCTTTCAAACGATCTGCTACTTCGCCTTTGGTTACATACTCTGTAAATTCGTATGCTTTACCATTTTTCACTCTGGCGAATCCGCCGGAAAGGTGATCTGCATAATCATTCTTTAAGTATTCATCAATGTAGAATGGACCACCGTCATGAATCAATACTGCATTGTACTCAGCCATCATCAGGATGTTGGTAGGTCTGGTACTACGGATACTACCAAGCTGCTCAATGGCATCCCAATCTTTTACCACTGCCATAAGACGAGTGATACGATTGTTCTTTGTACTGTTCATCATCTCATAAACGATATCTGCTTCTGCTACACCATAGTGATCCAGTGCAGTTACTTCATTATCAATCATGACAGCAACAGGTCTCTGATTTTTGATTTCTTCGCTGATTGGTTCACCGGTCAGTTCGCTAAGGTACATGCCTTCCGGAATCTCACCTGCCGGAATTTCTTCCTCAGACTCCTCTACTGCAGCATCATTTCCTGCTTCCGGGATAGACTCCCAAGTCAGTGTTTCGATACTTGCAGCACTTTCTGCTGTGTCCCCTTTGCTTCCACATCCTGCTAAAGATGCTACAAGGCATAAGCTAAGACCGATTACGGCTAATCTCTTTTTCCCCATAGGTATTCCTTCCTTATCTGTCTTTTTAATCTGTACTCCGATATCTACCATATTTAGAGTACGCTCTATTTTATTATACATAGATTTAGATGCATGCACTAGAAAAAAAAGTTGTTTTTCCTCAAAACTTTCTGATGTATCTATTGTTCCCCATGCATTTCTTTGATTTTATCTAAAGTAAGCTCCGTCTGGGTCTGCAGAAAAGTCTGCAGGCTCTGGGCGTAATTCAGGATAGCGTAGCAATCCTCGGCGGTGAGAAGCAGATTCCCATCTACATCTGCGAATACCACCGCCCTGCTTAAGTCCAGTACCCCAAAGACAAAATCACACATGGTAATCACGACATGATTTTTCGGCATGCCTGTGGTAGATAATTCATTACAATAGGTTTCTCCTGCCAGTGCCGGATTACTTTCTGTGTCTAATACCACCTTTACTCTGGAAGAGATTCCCTCAATTTTTTTCTTTAAATCCAGGGCTGCTTCTTCATAAGGTCCTACGATAATCTGCACCTCATCCACGTAGGTCAGCATGCGGCGAAGCTTGGCATCGGAATTCAAAATCGGTCCGCAGATGTCCGGCTTCACTTGCCCCATCTCTCCATGAATGGCATCATCATAAGCCGCCACCAGGGAATGAATCTTATGTTCCTCCTCCTGGTAGATAGCCTCGTAGAGGTTCACATACAGAGTAGTCAGCAGAATCTGTACCATTTCTTCCCGTCGCTCTTTCGGGGTGTACTTCATATAGAAGCGAAGCCAGTTTCGCCACGCATAATAAGTTGGTACAGTTGTTTCAGCTTCTTTTTTCGCTCCCATGGAATGATAGGCTACTGCACTTCCAAGGCACACCACCTGCCAGCCGGCAAGTCCTGCCAGATAGCAGAACTCTGTATCATCCCAATAGAGGAAATTCTCCTCCGGGAAAAGGCCTACCTTCTCCATCACTTCTCTTCTGAAAAGCATGGCACAAGCAGGTACCGCATCACACACTGTCACTTCCGGAATGGTAATCGTTTCTCCAATGTGATTTGTAAAGTTGCTTTCTCCTGATGGATTGGTATCCTCTGTAGCTAGTTTTAAATTCTCATAAGGTGACTTGGAGCAATACTCCTCAAAGTCGATCCAGATACCATTTTCCTGCAGTACTTCTGGTTTTGCCTTACGATACACTCTAGGGCCTACGATGCCACATTCCTTATGCGCATCTAAATAGGCCACCAGTTTCTCCAAAGCATCTTTCGTAAGCACCGCATCATCATCCAGACTTAAGATATAGTCTGCATCTGTCTCCAGTGCTGCTCGAAAGCCCAGGTTGAATCCACCGGATCCGCCCAGATTCTCTTCATTGCGATGAATGATAGCTCTTTCTCCGAATCTCTCTTCCAACGCATCTACGGAACCATCCGTAGATCCATTGTCCACTATAAAAAGGTCTGCCACAGTGCAGGTACTATCCAGTACGCTCTGCACCGCTTCGCAGACCTCATCTTTTTTGTTGTAGTTACACACTACTACTGCTATTTTGCTCATATCCCCTTGGCCCCCTTCGTCCATACTTATTATAGCTTAGGGGGATTATGGCATGCAATATAAGCCTTGGGAATTAATCTATCTGTTCTACCAGTAATCCGTAAGCATTGGGAATCTCTTCCCCATTCGCCAAACGCTCTTCCTCTTCTGCCGTCAGGAATCGTTCCATCTTGTCCCACCGAATGTAATTATTCTCGTCCACTTCCAGATAAATACTTCCGGAGTTCACCTGATAGTGATGTTCTTCATAGCTACCGTCTAAGAAAGTCACACCTACGGTTAGAACAGCTCCATCAAACTGGTCTGTATCGGCCCAGGCAGCTGCCTGCATGTCTCCTGTATCATCTGCCTGTTTCTCTTCCGGCAGATAGAATCCATACAACATGGTTGGATCATAGTCCAGCTCTATCGCATCTCCCAGATTTTCATAGCGATTGAAAAAGTAATTATAATTCTCTGAACCGAATTCACCTAATTCTTCCACTTCCTCATAAAAGAAGGGATGGCTCTCTGTTACTTCAAAGCATTCTGCATTCCAGCCCGCTTCTGTTTTTCGCTTTTCATTCAGTTCCTTTTCTTCCTCATCCGTTGCTCTTCTGACAGAATACAGGCCGTTTTTATCGATAGAAAGTTTCACCTTCCGGATATTGCTACCCTGAATGGAAAATCTCTCACTAAAATACCCGCCAAAGCTGCTCATGGCTTCCGACATACCCAGACCATATACCCCACCGGATTCCACACTGCTTTTCTCCTGTTCTGTCAGCTCCGCCGCAGAAGCAGTCAGTACAAAGAGATTCTTACCGGCATTTCTCTCCGGTTCCATATTTTCTGCTACGATATCCTCTTGGCCTTCACTACCACTTCGTAATGTCATAGGCACCACATAGGAGCCACCAATGGCGATTAATGCCGCTGCTGCCACCGCACCCACAGCCATAATTGGCCATTTCACGATTTTGTTCTTACCGTTTTTCTTTCCTTTTTGCTGATGCTGTGATGCTTTTTCTTTTCCTTCTGTTGCCGCTTTCTGTAATAAATCTGCGTCGATTCCACTCATTGCTTTATATAAATCTTCTCTTCTCATGATACGTAATACCCCTCCTTCACCAGTCTCTTCTGCAGTTTTTCTCTACATCTGCTGAGTATGACTGCCGCGTTTCCTTTGGTGATACCGTACTGTCTGCTGATTTCCTCCAGACTTTCTGTGTAGAAATATCTGCTGGTAAATAAAAGTGCATCTCGCTCCGGCAGTGCTCTGGTGAAATCCTTAATGATGCTTCGAAGCTCCTCTCCTAAGATGCTGTCTTCCACGGAACTATTGCCCGGCAGACATTCTTCTAATTCTTCCAGCACATCCTGTAAGACACCACTGCCTCTTTTCTGAGCCCTGGAAGCTTCTACGATATTAAAAGCCAGGTTTCTGGTAATCTTTCCCAGATAGATTCGCAGCATCTTTGGTCTGGTAGGCGGAATGCTATTCCATGCCTTCACCCATGTATCATCCAAAACTTCTTCTACATCTTCGCTGCTTGCCAGGATATGCCCTGCGATGCTCTGGCAGTATTTGCCATACTTCCGGTCTGTCTCTGCGATAGCATCCTCGTCCCGGTTAAAATACAGTTCAATTATTTCTTCGTCCCTCATTTTGTCCTTCCTCTTCTGTAAGCTTACACCTATATAGACAGGAAATCCTAAAGGATATTACAACAAAAATAAAAAACCGTCACCTATGAATTGCTTCATAGATGACGGCGTTCGAATTCATAATCAGTGTCTCTGATCCTGATTCTCATATACTTCGCAGAATCTGGCAGATCTGGAGGCAGGTTCTCCTGCCATGTTCAGGTGTGTCAAATCTCCCATACGTAGCATACGGAATGTGGCGATTCCCTTTTCTCTTTCCTCTGTAGCGATTTCTGTGACTGCTGTAGGAGCCACCACCATGAAATGTAGCGGCATAAAAGGAGAAACATTCCACAGGTGAGACAGAAGTACGGAGGTGATTCCGTAGTGGCAGAAGAGGGCAATCGTCTTTTCATTTCCCTGCTCACATTTGTAGCACTGCCCGTCTCTGATATAACCATACTTTGCAATCAGCTTGTCGAATTCTCGGATTACCCCATCGTATTTTTCTACCGTATTGCTGTACTTTGCGATATCGGAGGTTCTCCAAGCATCCTTATCAAAAAGTTCAGGATGCTGATTGTAATAGGATGGCAACATATCCCATACACCTCTGGTGTAATACTTGCCTGTCTCCGGATTCTTTCGATATTCATGGGCTGCAAAAGCTTCTACCGGAGCTCCCGGCAGGTTTGGATCAAACTGGGCTGTAAACTCCTGTAACCACTCGCAGGTAGCCACTGCCTCTTTTCCTAGTTTTTTCAGGGAATAGGCCGCTGTATCCTGCGCCCTTCCCAAGGAAGATACATATATATCGTCAATTCCCAATGTCTCAATCTGCGCAGCTAAAGTCTCTGCTTCACGACGCCCTTTTTCTGTCAGGGTATCATGCTCGTAGTCCGGGTCTCCGTGTCTGATTAGTATGATTCTCATGTTGTCCTTCTCTCCAAGTCCTTACTGTTTATCCTTCTCCAGCATGCGTTTTACATACTGGCCTGTATAGCTTTTCTTTACTTTTACGATTTCTTCCGGTGTACCTTTGGCGATTACCATACCACCGCCATCTCCACCTTCCGGTCCCATATCGATGATATAGTCCGCTGTCTTGATGACATCTAAGTTATGCTCAATGACAATGACTGTGTTGCCTCCGTCTGCCAAGCGATGAAGAATCTCCACCAACTTGTGCACATCTGCAAAATGCAATCCGGTAGTAGGCTCATCCAAAATATAAACGGTCTTACCGGTGCTTCTCTTACTCAGCTCTGTAGCCAACTTGATACGCTGGGCTTCACCACCGGATAGCTCTGTAGAAGGCTGTCCCAGTTTTATATAGGAAAGACCTACATCATATAAGGTCTGAATCTTGCGCTGAATAGAAGGAATGTTTTCAAAGAAGTGTAGTGCTTCCTCTACTGTCATATTCAGTACGTCATAGATACTCTTTCCTTTATAGAGCACGTCCAAAGTCTCACGGTTATATCGCTTACCACCGCAGACCTCACAAGGCACATACACGTCCGGCAGGAAGTGCATTTCTATCTTGATAATACCGTCACCACTGCAGGCCTCGCATCGTCCACCTTTTACATTGAAGCTAAAGCGTCCTTTACTATAGCCCTTGGCCTTGGCATCCTGGGTCGCTGCGAACAGGTCTCTAATCTGATCAAATACACCGGTATAGGTAGCCGGATTGGAACGTGGTGTCCTACCGATGGGAGACTGGTCGATGTTGATGACCTTATCCAACTGCTCCAGTCCTATCACATCATCATGCTCACCGGCGATGCATCTGGCGCGGTTTAATTTCACTGCCAGGTGTTTATACAGGATCTCATTCACCAAAGAGCTCTTGCCGGAACCGGATACACCGGTTACACAGGTCATGACACCTAGTGGAAAATCTACGTCGATATTGCGCAGGTTATTCTCTCTGGCACCCTTTACTGTTATAAATCCTGTAGGCTTTCTACGTTTGGATGGTACTGGGATACGCTTAGCGCCACTTAGGTACTGTCCCGTGATAGACTCCTTCACTTTACAAATCTCTTCCGCAGTACCTTGAGCTACCACTTCTCCACCATGAGAGCCTGCGCCGGGACCGATATCCACAATATGGTCTGCTGCCCACATGGTATCCTCGTCATGCTCTACCACAATCAAGGTATTTCCAAGGTCACGGAGGTGCTTCAAGGTAGCCAGGAGCTTATCATTATCCCTCTGATGTAAGCCGATACTTGGCTCATCCAGGATATAGCACACCCCTACAAGTCCGGAACCGATCTGAGTTGCCAGCCTGATTCGCTGTGCCTCTCCACCGGATAGCGTACCGGTAGCTCTGCTAAGAGATAGATAGTCCAAGCCTACATCCAGCAAGAATCCTACTCGATTATTGATTTCTTTCAGAATCTGCTTACCGATAAGTTGCTGCTGAGGCGTCAGCTCCATCTCATCGATGAATTTCTTTAAATCCTTCAGGGAGAATAACGTCATGTCATAGATATTTTTCCCACAGATGGTTACGCCTAGGGATTCCTTACGAAGACGCTTACCACCGCACTCCTTGCAAGGGGTAATACGCATGAATTCCTCATACTCAGCCTTCGCCGTCTCAGAGAAAGTCTCACGATATCTACGGTCCATGTTTAACAAGATACCTTCAAAAGCCACCGGATATACACCGCTACCACGCTGACCGGTGTAGTGTACATTCACTTCCTTACCCTTTGTACCATGGATCAACATATCCTGTACTTCCGGCGTCAAATCCTGGAATGGGGTGTCTAAGCTAAACTTGTATTCTTTCGCCAGGGCATTTAATAAAGCATTGGAAAAGCTTCCTGCCTTACTGCTGGACTGCCAGCCCATCCCCTGGATTGCACCCTCATGAATACTGAGAGAACGGTCCGGAATAATCAATCTATCATCAAACTCCATCTTATAGCCTAGACCGCTGCAGGTAGGACAAGCACCAAATGGATTGTTAAAGGAAAAGCTTCTAGGCTCAATCTCCGGAATACTAATCTCGCAATCCGGACAAGCGAAGTTCTGACTAAAAGTCAAAGTCTTCTTACCTACCACATCCACTTCTGCAAGACCATCTGCCAAAGAAAGCACTGTCTCCAAAGAGTCTGTCAAACGTCTCTCAATACCCTCTTTGATGACCAAACGATCCACTACGATTTCGATGTTATGCTTGATATTCTTCTCAAGCTTAATCTCTTCCGATAAATCATACAGATTTCCATCCACACGCACACGGACATAGCCACTCTTCTGTGCCTTCTCCAACACCTTGGCATGCTCGCCCTTACGGCCTCTGACCACCGGCGCCAAAAGCTGAATCTTGGTACCATCTTCCATCTGCATGATGTAATCCACCATCTGATCCACCGTGGTACGCTTAATCTCTCTACCGCAGTTCGGACAGTGCGGTACACCGATTCTAGCAAACAGCAAACGGAAATAATCATAAATCTCCGTCACCGTACCTACCGTAGATCTAGGGTTACGATTGGTAGACTTCTGATCAATGGAAATCGCCGGAGAAAGCCCCTCAATCATCTCTACATTCGGCTTCTCCATCTGCCCCAAAAACATCCTCGCATAAGACGACAGCGACTCCATATACCGCCTCTGCCCCTCAGCATAAATGGTATCAAACGCCAATGAAGATTTTCCTGATCCAGACAAGCCTGTTAATACAACAAATTCATTTCTCGGGATATCCACACTAATACCCTTTAAATTATGCTCTTTCGCACCCCTTATCTTGATATACTCTTTCGGGCGCATCTTAATTCTTTCTTCTGCCATATCTTTCTTTCTACTAAATAAACTATTCTCTAATTTACTGTCATCTACCCGTTGTACTTGACTTTGAGATCAAACAACTGGTCACGCAGCGTAGCGGCGGATTCGAAGTCCAGCTCTGCCGCCGCCTTTTTCATGCGCTTCTCCACCTGCGCAATCAGCTTCTCCAATTCCTTCTTGGACATAGACTCCGGATCTTTCTGGAAGGTAGCATCCTCTTTGGCCACAGACTTGGAAATGGCGATGAGATCACGAACCGCTTTCTTGATGGTCTGTGGTGTGATGCCATGCTCTTCATTATAAGCCATCTGAATCTTGCGACGTCTCTCGGTCTCTTCGATGGCGGCCTTCATGGAATCTGTCATATTGTCCGCGTACATGATGACACGGCCCTCTGCGTTACGAGCAGCACGACCGATAGTCTGAATCAGTGATGTCTCAGAACGAAGGAAACCTTCTTTATCTGCATCGATGATGGCCACCAGAGATATCTCCGGAATATCCAGACCTTCTCGAAGTAAGTTAATACCTACCAATACATCGAATACGTCCAAACGCATATCACGAATGATCTGTGCACGCTCTAGGGTATCGATGTCAGAATGCAGATACTTCACCCTTACACCGGCTTCTCTTAAGTACTCTGTCAAATCCTCAGCCATACGCTTGGTTAAAGTAGTCACCAGTACCTTATTCCCTTTGCCGGTCTCCTTGCGAATCTCTCCTAAGAGGTCATCGATCTGACCCTCTACCGGCTTCACTGTCACTTCAGGATCCAGTAGACCTGTGGGTCTGATGATTTGCTCGGCGCGAAGGAGCTCATGTTCCTCTTCATACTTGGCAGGCGTAGCACTGACAAACATAACCTGATCCAAGTGCGCCTCGAACTCATCGAAGTTCAGCGGTCTATTATCCAGTGCAGATGGCAAACGGAATCCGTAATCTACCAGCGTGGTCTTACGGGCCCTGTCTCCTCGATACATGGCGCCAATCTGGGGTACCGTCATATGAGACTCATCGATGATCAAAAGGAAATCATCTTTGAAATAGTCCATCAAGGTAAAAGGTGTCGCCCCGGGCTGTAAGCCGTTTAAATGTCTACTGTAGTTCTCGATACCGGAGCAAAAGCCTGTCTCGCGAAGCATCTCCACATCAAAGTTTGTACGTTCGGAAATACGCTGAGCTTCTAAAAGCTTATCTTCTCCCTTGAAAAACTGGATTCTATCCTTTAATTCTGCTTCGATATCATCGCATGCTCGATTAATGGTCTCCTGCTTCACTACATAGTGGGAAGCAGGATAAATCATGATATGGTTCAATTCCGATACCGGCTTTGCGGTCAGAATCTCCACTTCCATAATGCGGTCTATCTCATCCCCAAAGAACTCCACACGAATGAGATAATCTCCGCCCTGGGCAGGATAGATTTCCACCGTATCCCCACGAACGCGGAAGGTACCACGCTCTACTTCCATATCATTGCGCTTATACTGAATGGCAATCAGCTCCTTCAGTACCTCGTCCCTGTCCTTCATCATGCCGGGGCGAAGGGACACGGTCAGTTCCTTATACTCATCCGGAGAGCCAAGTCCATAGATACAGGATACAGACGCCACCACGATAACATCTCTACGCTCTGTCAAAGAAGCAGTGGCAGATAATCGCAACTTATCAATCTCATCATTGATAGCGGAATCCTTCGCTATATAGGTATCAGACTGAGGCACATATGCCTCCGGCTGGTAATAATCATAATAGGATACAAAATACTCTACGGCATTTTCCGGAAAGAACTCCTTCATCTCTCCATAGAGCTGGCCCGCCAGGGTCTTATTATGGGCAATGATCAAGGTAGGTTTATTCAGTGCCTGGATGACATTGGCCATGGTAAAAGTCTTACCGGAGCCGGTGGCCCCCAGTAATGTCTCAAACTGATTTCCCTCTTTGAAACCATCTACTAATTCTTTAATAGCCTGGGGCTGATCCCCTGTAGGCGCAAATTCTGAGTGTAGCTTAAACTCCATCCTTTGGGTTCCTCAAAACATACGTGAAAACTTCAATTCTAATCCATTATTGCCTTTTCAGTATATCACCTCCCCTGTGAAAAATCTATGAATTTTAGAACATTTGTTTTATTTCTTCACAGAAAAAAGGCAGGAACCAGAGCTCCTGCCTTTCAAAAAGTCTTTTATAATTTTCCACCTGAAGTCGCAATACCTTCGATAAACTGCTTCTGGAATATCACATAAATGATAATCATGGGAACGCAGGATATGAGGGCTGCCATCATCAGTTCCGGATATTTCTGCTGATACTGGCCATTCATTTTAGCCAGTGCACTGGCAAGCGTCGTTGCTCTATTATCCGGGCATACAATCATTGGCCACATCAAATCCTTATAAGCAAACACTGCAGTAAAGATACCCAGTGCCACCATGGCGGATTTCGTCAGTGGCGCCATAATATACAAGAAGGTTTGTGGTATATTACAGCCATCCAAGATTGCCGCTTCTTCCAAATCTCTTGGAAGCTGCATGTAGGCCTGCCTCAAAAGGAATGTACCAAAGGCAGATACAAGACCAGGGAATACAAGTCCCATAACCGTATTGGTCAAATGCATTTTGCTGACCATGACATATTGCGGAATGACATAAATCTGTACCGGAATCATCATCTGCACCAGAACCAGGGTAAACATTAAGTTTTTCCCTTTGAAATGGAGTCTTGCAAAGGCATATCCTGCCAAGGTAGATGTCAAAACCGCAAACAAAATACGAAGTGCCACCATAGCCAAGGTATTTGCATATAGCCTTACGAAATCCATTGCCTGAATGACATTGGCAAAATTCTGTGTCTGCCATACGCTTGGAACGATGACGAAAGGATCTACCTGCATGGTTTCTGCCGTGGTCTTGAATGCTGTCAGAAACATCCATGCAAAAGGCACCAGCATGATAATGGATACCAGAATCAAAACGATATAAATGAGTACATTACTGATTGTTTTTTTCATACCTTCACGCTCCTATTCATAATGAACCCATTTTTTCTGTCCAATTAGCTGAATCACTGTCAGTATCATAATCACAACCAGTAATACCACTACAACAGTTGCGCCATATCCCTTTTTACTTTGATCAAAGGAATACTTGTAGAATAGGAATACAAGAGACTCTGTCTTTTTCCATGCGGGATTATTTAAATCAATCATCATATAGATCAAGTCAAACACCTGCATGGCACCGATTACTCTAGTAACCAGTACAAAGAAAATCGTAGGGGATATCAGCGGCACTGTAATGTGCATGAGCTGTGCCCATCCATTTGCACCATCCAAAGAAGCTGCCTCATAGTAGTCTCTTGGCACTTCCTGCAAGCCAGCCAGGAACAAAACCAGGTTGTAACCAAGGGCTGACCAGATACCAATAATGGCGATGGAAAAGATTGCCAGATTAGGATCTGAAATCCATTTTACGTTTACATGGAATACGTTGTTAATCAATCCGAAGTTTGAGTTATACAGCCATTTCCATACCATTGCAATTGCCGCAGGAGCCACTACCATAGGCAGGAAAAAGATGGTTCTAAAGGTATCTCTTCCCTTTAGCTTTTTATTCAAAAGCACAGCCAAAAGTAATGCAAAAATAATGGAAAAAGGCACCTCAATCACGGCATACTTTACAGTATTCAAAAGAGACTGCCATACTTCTGTATCCCCGAATACTCGATTGTAGTTTTCCAGTCCCACGTAGATATTGCCCTTACCAAAATCACCGGTTTTGTAAAAGCTTTGTTTTACCGTGGCAATCATGGGATAGAAGTTCAGAACAGCCAACCCTATCATTGTGGGGAGGATAAAAATCCATCCCCACAAAAATTCACTTTTTTGTCTTGTTGAAGTTTTCTTCTTCACCGGTATCTCCTTTGAAGCCTTCTATAGATTTATTCTTCAGCCAAGTCCTTGTTCATTTCTTCTGCGATTTCTTTGCAGACATCTTCTACAGGTTTTGCACCGGTCCATGCATCCTGTAATTTTTCGATCATCATATCTTCCCATACTGTAGTATTTCTGGAGTATGGTCTGAATACCAATTTGGAATCCAGCATCTTCATGTGACCATTCAAGTCGAAGCAGTCTACGCTGTTAACCCAAGAATCAGATGTGCCCATGTATGCGGACATTGTTACACCAAGTTCAGCCTGTTTGATCTGTGCTTCTTTGGATCCCAGATACTCGATTAAGCTCCAAGCTGCATCGATGTTTTTGCCGTTAGCTGCTGCTGCCCAGCCAAGACCGTTGTAGATAGATACACGATCGGAAGGATCTTTGGTATAAGGAAGAACTGCTACGTCGCAGTTAGCTGCTGCATATTCGTTATCACGATAGCCTGCAAGCATCCAGGAACCGTTGATGGACATTGCTACTTTGCCTGCGCAAAGAAGTTCGTTAGGAGCTGTCTCAGATACAGTTGCCAAATCTGGGCAAGAGCCATCAGCAATCATATCTGTGAAAAGTTTTACAGCTTCGATGGACTTAGGATCATCCATACCGGATTTCTTTTTGTCATCGCTGATGACATATCCGCCCATGGAGTAAATGGTGTTGTAATAACCTTCCTGGTTGTTACCCGGTGCGATTGCATATCCCCAATGATCATCATTTGTCAGTTTCTTTGCTGCATCTGCAAAATCCTGCCATGTCCAAGTATCATCCGGATAAGCTACACCCATTTCATCAAAGATGGTCTTGTTGTACCAAAGAGCGATGGTATCGATATCTTTTGGTACTGCGTACTGTTTGCCATTAGACTGATACAGCTTTACGATACCATCATAGTAGTTTGCCATATCAATTTTGTCGCTGGCTGCAATACGATCTGTTAAGTCTAATAACAGATCATTTTCCATGTATTTCTGTGCTACGTTAGAGTGCATCCAGAATACATCAGGAAGTTCACCACCGGTAGCGCCTGCTTCCAAAAGTGTCCAGTAGTTGTTCCAATCTACAACCTGGATAGTAGCTTTCACGCCACTCTGTGCGCTCCACTCATCCACAATCTGCTGCAGACCAGGTCTCTGACCTTCATCCCAAATGGTAACAGTAAGTTCACCCTCTACGCTGCTGCCGATAGAAGTAGGCTCAGCCTCTTCTTCAGCTGCAGGAGCCTCTGCTGCAGGTGCTGCTGCCTCACTGCCTGTGTCAGCCGCCGGAGCAGCCCCACTTGCTCCACAGCCTGCCATAGACAGAACTGTTGCTACACTAAGTAACATTGCCAACGCTTTCTTTTTCATTTTACCCTCCTAAACAAATTGATAGTTTCTTGCCACTCAATTGCATCTTCATTGTAACCCTTATCCGGTTTCAAAAGGGATGGCAATATGTGGTTAAAATATGTCAATTTGCGACATGGTTATTTACACTCTTCCAAAACCAAAATCGCAGAATTGCCATCGTGTCCCATGTTATATCCGGGAATGCAATCATCTCTTAATGGAATTCCGGCTTCCATTAAGACATCCCCGTAGTATTCCTTGTCTCCTGCCCCATATTTCTTATCAGGATCAAGGCCATCCAGTTTCAAAAGCCCCGGAATGATGTTTACCGTTGCCCTCATGGTATAAACCGCCAGAATCGCTTTGCTCTTATCCTCCGAAACCACCATCCATGCAGCCTGGTTTTTTTCAAAAGGAGAACGCAATCTGTAGAATTTCCCATACTGTAAAAGCTTTCGATGCTCCTTCACAAATCGTATCTGCTCCTGTACCATGGCAAACTCATCTTCCGTCAGACGGTTTAAATCCAGTTCGTACCCAAAAGCGCCAAACATGGCTACATGTCCACGCATGGTGATTGGCACCACTCTACCGGTTTGGTGATTCGGTACCGCCGACACATGTGCCCCTATGGAGGACACCGGGTATCCGTAAGTCGTACCATACTGAATCATGACTCGGTCTTCCCCATCCGTATTATCGCTACACCATGCCTGTGGCGCATAGTAGAGCATACCTGCATCGAATCTACCACCACCGCTGGAACAGGATTCGAAAAGGATATCCGGGAAAGCCTCCTCTAATCTTTCATAAAGCCGGTACACACCCAAGATATGTTTGTGATAGACTTTGCCTTGTTCTTTTGCAGGTAGTCCTTGACTGAAACACTCTGTCAAAGTACGATTCATATCCCATTTGATGTAGCTGATAGGTGCGTCCTTAATAATACGATGCAGCATCCCATAGATGTAATCCACTACTTCCTCTTTAGAGAAATCCAGCACCATCTGCCAGCGTCCCAAGGATTTATGTCTATCCGGAATTGCAATGGCCCATTCCGGATGTGCTCTATACAAATCACTATCCGGGTTCACCATCTCCGGTTCAATCCAAAAGCCAAATTTCAGGCCCATGGCAA
This sequence comes from Lachnospiraceae bacterium, assembly GCA_015056765.1. Classification (GTDB taxonomy): domain Bacteria; phylum Bacillota; class Clostridia; order Lachnospirales; family Lachnospiraceae; genus SIG336. Next base: position 8,393 of record SVFQ01000005.1, on the reverse strand, counting down.
CCACTTTTTCCGCCAAGCCTTTCATACCATTTGGCAGTTTTTCCGGATTTTCTACCCAATCCCCAAGGGCTCTGTGGTCATCATTTCTCTTTCCAAACCAGCCATCATCCAGAACAAAAAGCTCTGCTCCTGCTTCTTTTGCTTTTGCAGCGATTTTCAGGATACTTTCTTCCGTGAAGTCCATGTAGGTGGCTTCCCAGTTATTTAAGAGAATGGGTCTTTCCTGGTTTTTCCATTTACCACGCACCAGATGATTGTTATAAAGGCTGTGATAGGTCTGGCTTAAGTCATTCAGTCCCTGGGTTGTTCTTGCCATCACTACTTCCGGTGTCACGAAGTTCTCTCCCGGTTTCATACTCCAGGAGAAGGTATCCGGATGAATGCCCATGAGGAATCTGAGTTTTCCATAGGTATCGCACTCTGCTTGCGCTAAAAAATTGCCGCTATACACAAAGGAAAAACCGATTGCTTCTCCCGCAAACTCATCTGTGTTTGCTCTTTTCAAAATCACAAAAGGATTCTGATTCGGGCTGGAGTGTCCTCGCTTACTTTCGATGGCTACGATGCCCTTGTCGATTTTTCGTGTAATAGGTCGTCTCTCACGTGCCCATGCTCCGGAGAACTGCATCCACTCATACTCTGCATCCGGTAGATCCAGACACAGGCTCAAGGCTCTATCCAGTACAAGTTCTGACTTTCCACGATTTTCAAATCTGGTACTTCTTACGATTACCGGATAATCTCTGAAAATGGAGTAGGTCAGAAACACATGCATGCCGTTTTTCTCATCCTGCAACTGAATTTCCAAAGAAGTGATTTCTTCCTCTGTGCCATAGAGTGCCGGCAAGCCCGGGAGTGCCTTCTTGGAAGCATAGATTTCATGACCCACATGTTTTAGATTCGTTACACTGGATCCGTCTTCTTCCAGAATTCGAAAAGCCGGAGACGAAAAGTCTCCACTTCCAAAGGAAGGGTATTCCTGGCGATTCAATTCCATTGAAAACTGACTTTCCATGTCATAATAGGTTACCAAAGACAGTCCTATACGGTCTGACAAATAAATCAGATCTTCCGTATCGTGAAGTCTCTTACCAAAGTATAACTGCCCCAATTCCCCATTGGGCTGCACATACATGATGTAGCTGATTTGGTCGTTATACAGATGAAACTGTTTTGTTTTTGCATGCCAGATGATATTCATTTGAAATCCTTTCTTTGTTTTCTTTGCAACTGAGAAACAAGTATAGTCAGTATAGCTTCAAAAAAAGGAAACTGTAATGGCATAATCCGATATTTATATGTCTAAATGCGACATTAATGCTATAATCACTTTATGAGAGGGGTATGAATATGGCAAATGACGGATTATTTGGATGCGACTTTTGTAAGTTTGTAAACTGGGAAAGTTCTGACGATTTCTATCTATACGAAATGGGCAGTTGCATTTGCAAGCCCAACTATGGCTACGAGCACTTTGTGACACATCGTTGCATCTTGCATTTCGTAGTATCCGGCAAGGGATATTTACTCTTAAACGGTGTCAAATATCCTGTCCATGAAAGACAAGCCTTCCTGATTCCTGAGGAGACGAAGGCGTACTACCAGGCAGATGGCGAGGATCCCTGGGAATACATATGGCTTCACGTAGGAGGTCCTAAGCTTCCCGAAATTCTTCACAAGGCCGGTCTGTCTATTCACCAGCCTATCTTTACACCGACTTCTCACTGGGACAAAATCATCAGTCTCTTAAGGGACATTTTGCGTCATCCCACCAGAGAATACTATTGCATCGGTGACCTGTACCAAATCTATGATTGCATGACAGAGTATTCTGCCACCAAAATCGAAAGGGACATTGATGCCTCCCTGCTCCACGTCAAAAATGTCATTGGCTATATCAGGCTTAAATATTCAGACCCAATTAAAATCGAAACCATCGCTTATGCCTGCGGACTAAATCGCAGTTACCTCACAAGACTTTTCAAAGAAGCTACCGGCTATACTTTGCAAGAGTATCTCCTGATTTATCGCATGAAGATGGCCATGCAACAACTGGAAGAAAGCGAAAAAAGCATTCAAGACATCTGCTATGCCGTAGGTTATAGTGACACCTTCACCTTTTCCAAAGCTTTCAAAAGACATGTGGGCATGTCCCCTAGTGCTTATCGAAAAAAACATACTGCATAAAAAAGCGGAGGCTTTCAAAGCCTCCGTCTTCGTTCTTACATCTTTTCTTTCAGAATCTCAATTGCCTTTTCCAGCTGATTGTCTTCTGTCTTATCACTCTCATAATATCTGTCACTATCAAACTCAATCTCCACATCCGGTTCGATACCTGTTCCGTGGATGTTATGACCATTTGGTGTGTAATACGCACTCACCGTCATTTTGATAGCAGAACCATCACTTAATTCAAAGAGTTTCTGTACAATACCTTTGCCAAAGGTCTTGGTACCTACGATAGTACCGATACCATAATCCTTCACCGCACCGGTAAGAATTTCAGATGCAGATGCAGAGCCACCATTTACCAGTACCACCAAAGGAATCTGGATTTCATGTTCCCCATCGGAAGTATACTCTTCCACATTCCCCTGCTTATCTTCTGTATAGAATATCCTACCCTTTGGCAGAATCTGATTACCGATTTTGACTACCGCTTCTACTAAGCCACCCGGATTACCTCTTAAATCCAGAATCAGTCCCTTTGGATTCTCTGCCTTGATCTCGGCGTATTCCTCTGTAAACTGGTCGATGGTAACCATATCAAACTCGCTGATAGCGATATAGCCGATACCATCCTCCAGCATCTTAGAGCTGACAGTAGGTCTGTTCACCTTACGTCTGGTAACCGGAATCACAAGAGATTCTCCATCACGATCCACGGTAAGATTTACCACTGTATCTTCTTCTCCACGAACCATGGCAACTACATCTTCTAAAGCCATGTCGTAGGTCACGGTATCTTCAACCTTTACGATGGTATCATTCACATGCAGGTCTGCTTCTTCTGCAGGAGAACCTTCCATAACACCACTGATGATAGGATACTTGGTCTCCTCATTGATACCGATATAGCAGCCGATTCCGTAGTAGGTTCCTTCATTCTGACTACTAAACTCTTCTCTTTCCTCTACAGAAAGATAGGTCGCATAATCATCGCCTAAGGCTTCGATCATTCCATGGTACATACCATCTTCCAGTTCTTCTGTGGTTACATCATGCAGGTAGTAGTAGTTATCGATGATATCCTGCATGGTACGCATTTTTTCCCTGGTTTCTTTACCCGCTACCGGTTCTTCCTTTTCGTCTTTTTTGACTTCGGTGTCCCGGGCTGCTAATTGTGCATTTTCTAATTTTTTATTTTGAATCATGTCCCTCATCAGGACACCTGCCACACATAATGCCAGTGTAAACAGGATACCGATGAGAAATCCCATCAAGGTGTATTTGGTTCTTATTTTTTGTGCCTGTTCTTCGTCCATATTTGCCTCGAATAACTTGTTTTATCGAATTTCACTTGCCGTTTTCTCCCGGCCTGTCCTTAGGAAATATAACCCCAAGGGCTTACATAGCTTCCGTTTAATCTGACACCAAAGTGTAGATGCGGTCCTGTGGATCTACCTGTGCTTCCCACTGCAGCGATGTTCTGTCCCTTAGTGACGGTCTGTCCTTTGCTTACATATAAAGCGGATGCATGCATGTAAATGGTATACAGCCCGTCGCCATGATCAATCATGACATAGTTACCCATAGATCCACTATAGGCAGCTGCCACCACTTCTCCATCGTAGGCAGCCAGAATTGGGCTGCCGCTAGGTGCTGCCATGTCTACACCATTGTGGAACATGGTGACGCCAAGTACCGGATGCACACGCTCTCCATAGTCATCAGAGATACGGGTATAGGATGGTGCAGGGAAGCAGAACATACCACCGTCGTAGGTTCTCTTCTGTCCTCCTGCCTCAGCCAGTCTCCTCTTTTCTTCTGCCACAGCTTTTTCCAAAGCTGCGATGGTTGCGTTCTGGCTGGCAATCTCATCTTTATACTCTTTGATTGCTGCGTCTTTATTATTGATGTCTGCTGAGTAGGCACTGATTTCTGTAGTCTTGTCAGAGATCAGTGCTTCTACACTGGCTTCTTCCTCTTCCACGCCTTTTTTCGCCGCTTCCAGGAAAGCCTTTTCTTCGTCCAGTTGCTTCTTGCAAGTTTCCACATACTTGGTGGTGGCTGCATATTCCTCTAACTTCTTTCGATCATAGGATGCGACAGCTTCAATAAATTCTGTTTTATTCAGCATCTCGCTGTAGGATGCCGCTCCCAACAAGAATTCCAAAGAGTTTACGCCACCCTCTTCGTACATGAATTGGATACGTTTTTTCATAGCTTCATACTGCGCATTTTGCGTCGCCACAGCTTCCGCTAATTCTTTTTCCGTCTCATCGATTTCTGTCTGTTTTTCCTCAATGGAGGTTTTCAGCGCATCAATCTTCTCTTGTATTTCCGTCAGGTTGGCGTCCAAAGTCTTTACATAGCTTTGGAGATTGGACTTCTCCTTAGCCAATTGATTTCTGACGTTCTCTATATCCGTTAGGCTAGATTCTAATTGTTTCTTTTGGTTTTTGATGTCGTTGATCTGACTTTCCTTTTGCTGTATGCTTTCCGACGTTATGGCTAGTGCCCGTATGGTACTTTCATGTCCCGCAAGCAGCAAAGAGATCACCAGCATCAGAGCAAATACTGCGCTCTTTCTCGCTTTGTTCCGCATAAAACCTCTCTATGCAAAATAAGTCAGCATAAGCTGACCTATTTTTATACGTGTAAATGTTTTCTCACTGTGATGAAACTTCCAATGAAACCGATACCTACACCAATTCCTAAGGATACAGGAATCAAAGTGGACATCACTGTCTCCACCGGCAAGAATTTCAAAAGTGTACTCAGTACAGAGAATCGCTGCGTAATGTATTCTACTGTATTCACATACAGGAAATAAATCAGTACAAGCGGAATCGCTGCTCCAATCAGACCAATCAACATACCCTCGACTACGAATGGGGAACGTACAAAGAAGTCTGTAGCACCGATGTATTTCATAATGGAAATCTCTTCTTTACGAACAGAGATACCAATCGTAACTGTATTCACAATCAAGAAAATAGACACGCCCAGCAGGATTGCAATCATACCAACTGACACATATCCCATCAGGGAGTTAAAGCCCGCCAAGGTATTGGCTACAATCTCAGATTGATTTACGCGGCGCACCTGTGGAATAGACTGCAGGTAGGTAACCAGTGCGCTCTGGTAGGACACGTCCTTTAAGTAGATTTCAAAGTGTCCACTATTCTCTAAGGGGTTTTCTGTAAAACCGTCTGCATATTCCCCTAAATAATCAGTTTTAAAAGATTCCCATGCTTCTTCCGGAGTCACAGGCACTACCTTGGATACTTCAATTCTTTTGGCGATTTCATCTCCAATGGCATTGAAGGTTGCTTCATCCGTACCTTCTTTAAAGAATACGGTGACGCTGACGCCTTCCTCTGCACTCTTTACCATAAACTGCATATTCAGCACTACGGCATAAACCACACCCAGCATAAAAAGACATGCGGTAATGGTAGCAATAGAAGCTAAAGAGAATGACTTATTACGGAAGATATTCTTGAAGCCCTGTCTAATGGTGTAGAAAAATGTACTAATCCTCATCGATGTAAGCCCCCTCTTCCTCGTCACTGATGATCACGCCCTTCTTCAGGGTGATGACTCTTTTCTTCATAGCATTGACGATTTCTCTATCGTGGGTAACTACCACAACTGTAGTTCCTGCTGCATTGATGTCATCTAAAATCTGCATAACTTCCCAGGAATTACGAGGGTCAAGGTTACCGGTAGGCTCATCACATAAAAGCAAGGTTGGTTCATTCACCAGCGCTCTGGCCATAGCCACACGCTGCTGCTCACCACCGGATAATTGCTTTGGTTTTGCTTTATACTTGCCTGCAAGACCTACGCTAGCAAGCACCTTTGGTACATTGCGCTTCATCTCTTTGGTAGGTACCTGGATGATACGCTGTGCAAAGGCTACATTTTCGTATACATTACGATCGTTCAGAAGTCGGAAATCCTGGAATACGATACCGATTTTACGTCTGAACTGCGGAATCTTACGATGACGGATACGATTCAGGTCATATCCCAATACATTTACATTGCCTTCTGTTGCTGCCAGTTCTCTCAAAAGCAGCTTGATCATGGTAGACTTACCGGATCCGCTATCGCCTACGATGAAGACAAATTCTCCTTTTCGAATTCGCAAAGATACATCATTTAAAGCAGGTGAGCCCGTCTCATAGGACTTGCTTACATGATCCAAAATGATGATGTCATTTTCTTCCGGTCTTACGCGTTTTTTCTTGCGTACTTTTCTTTCTTCAGCCACTTGGACACTCCTTAATAGTCATAGTTTTCCATGTATCTCATATACTTCACTACCATCAATGCAATCTTGAAAGTGATGGCATCTTCAAAGACTCTCAGGTCCAGGCCTGTCATCTTTTGAAGCTTATCCAGACGATATACCAAGGTATTACGATGAATGAAAAGCTGTCTGGATGTCTCGGATACATTCAGGTTGTTCTCAAAGAACTTATAGATAGTAGTAAGAGTCTCCTCATCAAACTCATCCGGGCTCTTACCACCGAAAATCTCTTTAATAAACATCTTACAAAGTGGAATCGGAAGCTGATAAATCAGACGACCAATACCCAGTTCGCTGTAAGCTACTACATTTCTGGAATCAAAGAAAATCTTGCCTACATCCAAAGCCATCTTTGCTTCTTTATAAGACTTGCTGACTTCCTTGATTTCTTTTACCACCGTACCATAGGAAATACGAAGGTTTCCGCCTGTTTCTTTCTTCAGGCCCTGCCATAAGTTTTTGGCAATCTTCTCAATATCCTTACGGCTATCCCCGTCATGGAGATCCTTTACCAGGATGATATTGGTCTCATCTACTGCAGTAACAAAATCCGCTTGATTACATAGGGTGTTAAGACTTGCCTCTAAAGCAGTATTATCTTTTACATTCTCTGCCTCTACCAAAAATACAATACGGGAAGCATCCGTCTGGATGTGGAGTTTCTTGGCTCTACTGTAGATATCTACCAAAAGCAGGTTATCCAGCAAAAGGTTTTTGATAAAGTTATCCTTATCAAAACGCTCTTTATAGGCTACCAATAGACCCTGAATCTGAAAAGCTACCATCTTACCGATGGTGTAATTATCTTCACTGATGCCACCCACAATCAGTACATACTCAAGCTGGTGCTCATCAAAAATCTTAAAGAACTGGAATCCCTGAATCTCCTGAGACTCAGCCGGTGACTGTACAAACTCTACAACGCGCTCCCCCTGCGCGCTCATGTCCACCGTGGAAGCCACTTCCTTCCCATCTGTGTCCATAATGGCAAATTCCATGCGGGAAATAGACTTCACGCCTTCGATGGTATTCTGTAAAATTTGATTCGAAATCATATAACCCCTACTCCTTCTCCCATGTAGTTTATATACTAGAAGCTGTTTCTTATTTTAATATAAAAATAGAAGAAAATCTACAAGGAGAAGGTCTTTTTTTTGTGAATTTTAGCCAAAAGACCTTTGGTGAAAATGACGTGAGTTTCTCGACCGTTAGTTTATACTTTTTTTAGAAAAAGATTAAACTTTATAAATTTACCATACTAAAGGGCCATGCTAGAATAATAGTGTGTAAAAGGTGTAAAAGGGAATTACACATAGGAGGAGAGGACCGATGGACATTCCTACACTGTCCGTGTATCAATCGCAGAATCAAATACAGAACGCTGTAGGCATCGCAGTCCTCAGTAACGCAATGGATCAGAGCAAAGCACAAGGCGCCATGATGGCTTCCATGATTGCTTCTGTTCCGACCAGCGCCATGGAGTTATCTGTGAACCCGGATGTGGGTGGCAGTTTCGACATGCGGATTTAAAAAGAGTGAACCGAAAGGTTCACTCTTTTTATTTATGTGTATAGATATTGTACTACGGTTTCCAAAATCGCAACTGCAAGACAAATCAGAATCGTTAGGACATAAGGTACTGTGGTGATATTTTCCGCATGATTCTTTCTGGTGGACATTACCACGCTTAAGAATCGATATCTGCCTTGCATCTCTGCCATCTTCACCAAAAGGCAAAGGGCAATGGCAAGTCCCACTACAGTAGCGATAGCCAAACTGGGAAGCATGGCCACCATTGACTCCGGAGTCATGGCCTCTTCTTTGGCCTGTTCCAAAATACCCGGAGTCTGCATATTCTCTGTAATCATGGTTCCAACAGAAAATCCATTGATCAGGAAATGCATCAAGAAAC
>SVFQ01000025.1 GCA_015056765.1 Lachnospiraceae bacterium | reverse complement strand
TCTACATAAGAATTCATCTCAGCCCCGCAGGAATGCGGGGTTGTTTATTATCTGGTACTCATGAATGAGGACTTACGTAACAGTTTTGTTTCTTCTCTATCAATAAATAATAGGCAATGCACTCGACCATGACATACACAAGTTTGTCATAAAACTCCAAATCTCGACATCTAAAAACAATAGGAACATTTTTAAGTCCATTTACCTTATTCGTATAGTTTATGACCCTTATTATCTCAATCACATGATCTCCGCAAAATATCCCATTTTTCGCAGACAATATGTAAATAAACATTTTTAACGAATTATCGAATTTTAGTTTCTTTTTGATACTATTCTCGTAACCATCACATCTATTTTTCTCAAAAAGCATATGTATATTATTCATATTCTTTTTCCACCTATTATAGTTTTCGGGATTATTTATGATACTCGTGCGCGGAAGCACATGAACAAACGACTTTTCTACACCGCCTTGCCAACATAGATTCTGGCAATATAACTCTTGCTTAATAGAATTTATAAATCGTCTTTGAAATTAATATGAAAAGCCCCCCTGTACCTACCTTTTCTAGTATAGCACAGAGGGGCTGTGAATGCAGAGAAATACTCTACTTTCGCTATTTCTTTTCCCTTATCAATCTTTGTGCGACGCCCATGGCATCTTTTGGGTCACATGGATAATCCGGTTCAATTGGCTCACCGGTTTTGCTTTGGTCAATTCGATGCCAGTTTTTGTAGGAAACTGTAAGCGTCAGTTTCGAATTTGGCAAAGCGAACATGAGGATATCCCCGTAGGAATCCGGCATATTTCCGGAGGCTTCACCCACGATGGTGCCTAGATGATTATCTGCAACCAACATGGTGAAATCCATGGCAGCACTATAGGTATAGACATCCGTCAGCACATAGAGATTTCCTGAGAAAGGATTTTCCTTTTTCTCCACCGTGCAGTGATAAGGCTCATTGTGGTGCAGGCGATTGCCATATCTCACGTCACTGCTCCAGCTATCGAAGCCATCGATATCCAGATACATCAGGAAAGAATCTGCCACATAAGAATTGCCGCCTGGGTTGCCTCGCAGATCAACGATGATATTCTCGATGTTTTTCTCCTGCACTTGATCAAAGAATCCCTTCAAGGTGTCTTCGTAGAAATCATCATAGTTGCACTCTGTCAAAGTAAACACAGCAGTGCTGTTACTTTCATCGAAGCTGTAGCTGACCCACTCGCCCTCTTTTTCCTGCTGACCGGCGCTTTGTTTTTCCGGCGCAAAGGTGTAGTGGTAGTCCTTTGGTCCGTCTTCTGTCTGGTATGTGTAAGTCACTCCATCAGAGGTGTCCACGCCACAAAGTCTCAGCTGAGATTCTTTGTGCAGCACCTTATCAAAGCAAGCCCTAGCATATTCTTCTCGCTCATACTGGAAGACTTTCAGGTATTCCTCCAGCACTTCTTCTGTAGGGGTACCATTGATCTGATCCGGCAGCCCCAGCTCATTTAGCTGAGTACTATCATTGATATAGCCATCTGTATCAGAGAAGTAAGCTACCCTAGTATGGCCATCATAGAGCGGATGCAAGACTCTGCCCAGCATTTTCCACTCTTCCAAAACAGTGTAGCTGTCTTTATCATCCGCCAGTACCTGCTGCCGCTCTGCTTCATAAGCAGCCTCTACATCTGCCACTCGCTGATTCTCATCCTCCAGCCATGCCGGATGACGTCCTCTCAGCTTATCTATGGCGTAGTCCATGTCCTTCAGGACTTGCTTTTCCGTAAGTTCGGTTTCTAGCGAACCGGCATTGGCACGGCTTTCCACCGTGCCTCGGTAAGGATTAATGAAGAGCCGGTATCTGGCATATACCAAGATAGCTATGACAACCGCCAGGATGACCAGGCCGATTACTATTCTCAAGACTTTGTTTTTCTTCATGCTACTTCTTTCCCCGCTCCTTCATAATCCAAGCTATCAGCATAAAGACTCCCACTATCCCTGTTAACACCAGGGCACCGGTCCAGCGCTGCTCCGTTGGATACTGTATACGAAGATATATGGTTGCTGCGATTCCGGCCAGGAAGAATAAAGTCAGGATAGCCATCCCCAGCTTCTCCTGGCGCTTTTGTCCCAGTGGTCCTAAATTATCACTTAGGCCAAAGATGGGTTCTTCCGGTTGTGACTCATGCCAGGAAAAAGAAAAAATAGTATCCACAATACTTGCCAGGATCACATAAGCCCAGGAATTGCACTCTTTTTTTCTTCTACGTTTATTTGCCTTATTTTCTCTGCGCTTTAGTACATTACTCACGGATTTCTGTCCTCACATTGTTCGCTTTATTTTGATTCAAATCATTGGCGTTATCTTTGCGTAAATCACACGCTATAATCCGGCGCCACGCCTTGCACATCTGTCCTGCAGCGGAATAGGCAACCGTCGTACTCGCCATTTAGCCCCACGCCGGCTGACGTGATGTACAGAGTCTTCAAATCCTCATCCCCGAAGCAGCAGGAAGACGTCTGCTTCGCCGGTACGTGGATGGTATCCAGAAGCTCGCCGGTAGCGCTGCTTCTCTTCTCCACGCGACTTCCACCCCACACGGCCAGCCACAGATTATCCTCTGCATCGATGGTCATACCATCCGGCACACCATCTGTCACTTCAAAAAGCACTCTGCGGTTCTTGATACTTCCGCTTTCCTCATCGAAGTCAAAGACGAAGACTGCATGTTCCCCCGAATCAGAGAAGAAAAACTTCTTACAATCTGCACTCCAGGCCATGCCGTTGGAAATCTTTGTACCCGCCACCTGACAGGTCACCTTTCCCTGGCTATATACATACAAGTTTCCTTCCGCCTCGTGGTCGTCCACATTTACAGTGGCCCCAAACCAGATACGGCCCCTGCAATCTGCCTTTGCGTCGTTGGAACGCCAGTAGGGCTTATAGACATCCTGCAAGTCTATCCATGACTTCAGGGTTCCATTTTCATATCGATAGATGCCATCCTCCATGGCCAGGGCAAACCCGTCCGAATCTGCCAGCGGGATAGCTGCTCCCACATGCTGCGGCAGCTGGATAGACTTCTTCTCGCCATTCTGGATGTACCAAACTTTGTTTCCCAGGATATCCACCCAAGAAAATCTCTGATATCTGGGGTCGTAATACGGTCCTTCACCCAGCTGATACTTTTCAATTCCAATCAGCTCTACGCGGTACTTACTCGCTTCCTGTTGCATTTCTAGCCCTCCTTTCTCCATTTGGTGCTTTCCGGCTCTCTTAGGCCTCTCCCTAGTATTTCAGGCCCCCCTGCTAAGGCGATTGATAAATTCCATCATTTTCTCTGTCATTTCTTCCGCTGAGCATGCGGCTCCGCTTCTGATCCACCAGTCTATGATACCAAGAAAGCCGGACACCAGGAACTGGGTGAAAATATCCGCGCTCACCCCTTCTTGTCCCATGGCTTCTGTCACAGCCAGTCGCACTTGCTGCTCCACAGCGCTTTCCATTTTTCTATGGAAACTTCCGGTTTTATCATTTTCCAGAAGCAGCTTATAGATTTTCTGATTTTCTTCCAGATAATCAAAAATCATCCGGAAGGCGTCTTCCTTGATTTTGATTTCGTCGCTACCACTGCACTGGGTCAAAAGTTCCCCCACATAACTGTCGATGCAATAATCCATCAGGTCGTATTTATCCTGAAAGTGCAGGTACACCGTGCCTCGATTCACATCGGCCGCATCCGCAATATCCTGAATGGTGACTTTCTCGAAGCCTTTTTTCTTCAGAAGCTTCAGAAAAGCGTCTACGATAAGTTTTTTTGTTCGTGCTACTCTTCTATCCATAGTATCTCTTTCTATATGGTTTAGCCTGGTTTCATCCGTTTGATTCTTGTTTCCTATTTTCTCAACAGATGAGAGCCACTTGTTGAGTATTGGACAGTTTCGCCCACATTAACCATTGTGCGTGGGTGTTTTCCCCTTTAAGATGACCTTATCATACAGTTGTCCACTAATCAACAAATGTTTATAAAAAGGAGAAATCATGAAAGTTTTAATTTTAGGAAGAGGCGTTATCGGTAGTCAGTATGGCTGGGCTTTGGAGCAAGCGGGCCACCGGGTGGATTTTCTGGTAAGGGAAAAGGCCAGTCCTTATGCGGATACGTTGGAGCTGCATACTTATGATGGTCGAAAGAAGACAAAAGTAGCAGAGACTTGGCCAATTCATCTCTTGTATGAGATTCCGGCTAACGTAGAGTATGATGTGATACTCATCAGTGTGAATCCAGAGCAGGTGGCATCTGCCGTAGAGCGGGTGGCAGCCTTTGCTAAGGACTCCACCATCCTGCTGATGGGGAATTTCGGCGGGAACCCGGTAGACTCTCTCACGCTTTTGCCAAGGGACCAGTTCGTGGTAGGCTTTCCCAGCGCCGGTGGCGGCATCACAGGAAATGTGCTGCACGGGATTCTCTACGGTTCCCTTCAGATTGGTATCGCTGGGGAGCAGCCCAGCCTGCGGGAAGAAACGGTTCGGAAGCTTTTTGCCTCCGCTGGATTCAAGGTACGGATTCAAAAAGATATCGAGAGCTGGCTGTGGAATCACTATGTGCTGAATGCCGCTATGGAGACGGAGGTTCTGCGCCGCGGTTCCTTTGAGGCGGTTGTAAGTAGTCGGGATGGTCTTTCGGATATGCTGCGAAATGCAAAAGAGATGACAGGCTTTCTGAAGGCCAAAGGAATCCAGCCGGATATGGCTTTGAAGGCAATGGGGCTCCTGCCTCCTACGCTCATGGCGGCTCTCATGAAGCGCACCATGTACAAGGAAGGCACCCCCGCATACGAAGCAGTGGCCTACAACCGGTACGCTGTAGGCCACTCTGTTCGCGAGATTTATAATGAGGCGCGGGCTCTTGGAGTATCCTTGCCCCGGGTGGAGGCTGTGCTATAGCCTCGCTGGTTATGGTTTCAAACGAGTCGTTTATGGTTTCAAATACTTCGTTTATGGTTTCATCAGGACGAAAGGCTTGAGATTTTTCACTGCTTCGGCCTGGCTGATTTCCTTATCACCATTATCCATGTCGATAAGTTTGTATCTGTCATTGCCCATGCCCAGCTCTTTCATGTAGGAGAGCTGTCTATGGCCGTGTCTTGTCTCGATACGTTCTACTAAGTCGTGGTGTTCCTCCGCTGTCATGGCATACACCAGGTCAATGCAGGCCTGATCCACTGCCAGGATATCTGTGGAGGCCAGGATGCCTACGTTTGGTGTCACAACCGGCGCAGCGTCTACGCCTTCACAGTCGCAGGACACGCTCATATTTCGCATGACATTCACATAAGTGATGTGGTCGCCAAAGTAGTCGATGGTGGCCTTGGTAGACTCGGTAATCTTTTCCATCAATTCTTCCTGATCTACGCCCCAGTCGTTACCATTCTTGGCATGAATCCACATTTTACCTACTCTTCCGTCAGCACAACCGATGCCGATGTTCTTATTACTTCCGCCGAAACCGCCCATGGTATGGCCTTTGAAGTGGGTCAGCACAAACATGGAATCATAGTTTGTCATGTGGGAGCCGTGGCTCATTTCTTTAAACCACTTGCCTCCTTTTACAGGTAAAAGGACCGTGCCCTCCTCGTCCATGATGTCCACTGTGGTGAAGTCCCAGCCGTTGACAGCCAGCGTCTTTCTGTGGTCTTCGGTGGTGTATCTGTCTCCTTTATAAAAAGTGTTGGTCTCTACGATGGTGGCGTCCTTCAAGCTTTCTTCCGTTTCCATCACTTCTTTGATCCAGGCTGCCGGCACGATGTTTGGGCCTTTTGGCTCACCGGTGTGTAGCTTGATGGCGATTTTGCCTGTGATATTTGCATTTACTCTCTCATATGCTTTTTTGATGCCCGCAGCAGACAAGTCTCTTGTGAAATACACGATGGACTCTGCCCCTGTTCGCTGATCATATGGTACATACCTGGATCCGTCAATCATAGAAAACCTCCCTTTTGGTTGCGCTTGGCGCTGGTACGTTATTGTTCTTATATTTATGTTAGCGTATTTTGAAATCTCTCTCAAGAAGTGATTTTTGCTTTAGTGGGCATGGTTTTTCCTGATTCTTGATTTTCACATGAATGGATTTCAGAAGGCAGGCATGTGAAAACAGGAAATCTAATTTTTGCATGCAAGGCTTTTCGGGAGCGTGCATGTAGATTTGATATATTCTGATTTTGCATGCATGGCTTTTTGTAAGTGGGCATGTGAATTTCAAAGAATCTAATTCTGCATGTTTAACCTTCTTTGTTCAATGCATGTCCTGTTTGAAAACTTACTTTTCACATGTCCACCGTCTATTTTGCTAACATGCAAATTTAGGAAATTCTATTTTCACATGCACGACTCCTATTTTGCTTGCATGTAGATTCTGAAATTCTCATTTTCACATGCCCCATTTCCGAGTGCGTGCATGTGAAATCCGGAAAACTCGGTTCTGCATGTTCCACAATTTTTTCTCAGACACGCAAAAATGAAAAAACTTCCGGCTACGTGTCCAGCAAATTTTTCTCAGACACGCGATTTCGAAAAAGCTTCCGATTGCGTGTCCAGCAATTTTATTTCAAACACGCAAATTCGAGAAAGTTTCCGGTTTGCGTGTCCAGCAAATTTTTCTCAGACACGCAGATTTGAGAAAGCTTCCGGTTGCGTGTCCAGCAAATTTTTCTCAGACACGCAAATTTGAAAAAGCTTCCGGTTGCGTGTCCAGCAATTTTTTCTCTGACACGCAAATTCGAGAAAGCTTCCGGTTTGCGTGTCCAGCTATTTTTTCTCAGACACGCGATTTCGAAAAAGCTTCCGGTTGCGTGTCCAGCTTTTTGTAACTGCTCTTCCAATTCCTTGGATTTATCCTTACATCTTCCAGTTCTGGGTGATTAGCTGCTGTTCAGTCATGTGTTTATAGATGCTGTCTTTCGCTGACAGTTCCGCAGGGCTGCCCTGCTCTGCTACTACGCCGTCCTTTAGAACTACGATATGGTCCGCATTAGCGATGGTACGCATACGGTGTGCAATAATCAGTACCGTCTTATCTTTAATCAGTCTGGATAATGCTTCCTGGATGGCGGTTTCATTTTCCGCATCCAACGATGCGGTGGCTTCATCCAAAAGCACTACCGGCGCATCCTTCAGGAACGCTCTGGCGATGGAGATTCGCTGTCTCTCACCTCCGGAAAGCTCCTTGCCGTTTTCTCCGATGTAGGTACCGTATTTCTCCGGCAGTTTCTCGATAAACTCTTCGCAGTTGGCAAGTTTTGCGGCCCGCATGACTTCCTCGTCACTGGCCCCTTCCTTTCCGATACGGATATTTTCCATGACAGAATTATTAAAAAGGGTCACATCCTGGAACACGATGGAGTACTTTTTCAACAAGGTCTCCGGATCCACCTGAGAGATATCCACGCCGCCCAGGGTGATTCTGCCTTCCCCAGCATCCCAGAATCTGGCTGCCAGTCTGGAAATAGTGGTCTTGCCACCGCCGGAAGGTCCAATCAGTGCCGTAACCTGTCCCTGCTTTGCGGTGAAGCTTACATCTTTCAGTACGTCAGTATCATCGGCGTATTTGAAGCCCACATGGTCGAACTGAATATCATATCCTTTGTTTTCCAGCGTATCTGTGCCGGTCTGGGCCTTCGTAGACAGCACTTCATCCAGACGCTCGCACTGAATACCGCAAGAAATGATGGCTGCCAGATTTTGCAGGGTGATATTCATAGGGTCATAGAGTCTGGACACCAGCATCAAAAACATAAAGAAGGTCAGGATGTCGATTTCTCCTTTGGCAAAAAGTGCGCCGCCCACAACTGCTGTGGTACCGATACCTAACTTCAATACGATTGCTGCCGAGTTTACGTACACTGCCATCTTTAGTTCTGTGAAGAGGGCCATCTTTTCTACGTTTTTGATTTTGCCCTGCAGTTCATCCATGTAGCGTTCTTCTGCATTGTTGGCTCTTAAGTCCCGGATGGATTCCAGGCATTCCTGAATACCGTCCGTCATGGTGAGCTTGACCTGGGTGTTTTTTCGCACCGCGTTCTTTTCTGCCCCAGAGCAGGTGACTACGATGAGAAGAGCTACCGGGATGACCCAGAAACTAGCTAGCACCATCCGATAATCAAAGTAGAAGAAAAGGCTGATGCCCACAAGGGTCACGGACATCAAGGCGCCTATCAGCTCCGGAATCCAGTGGCTGGACGCGGTTTCGATTTGCGCACAGTCCCCCATGATGTGGGTTGTCAGGTCTGCGATGTTTTTCTTGCCAAAGTAGGAAAGTGGCAGTTTTCTCAACTTCTCCGCGATGGAGGTGCGGCGTACACCGCTTTCTTTATAAGTGGTCAGGAAGGTAGCGTTGTACTGGATATAGTTGGTGATGGCCACCAGCAAAATCACCACAAGAGAACCAATTACATAGAAAGGAATCCGGTCTTTGGTCAGAGTTCCGTCTAAAAGGTCTTTGATCAGGCAGTACAGGATTCCCGCCGGCATCATCAGCGCGATGTTGGTAACCGTCACGCAGATGCAAGCTTTGATCATGTCTTTTGCGCCCTGGGTCGACAGGGCATATTTATGTTTTAATTTTTCTATCATTTTATGCACCTACCTTCCACTCTATGGATTTGGAGTATTCGTCAAACATGCGCTTATACAGGCCACCCTTCTCCATAAGTTCCTGATGGCTGCCTTCTTCTACGCACTTGCCATCGTCCCAGACGTAGATTCTGTCCGCGTTCATGACAGTGCTGAGTCTGTGGGCAATCATGACGAGGGTTTTGCCTTTTGCCAGCTGTTCAAAGGCTGCCTGCACTTTTGCTTCATTATCTGGGTCAGCAAAAGCAGTTGCTTCGTCCAAAATCAGAATCGGGGCATCTTTCAGCACCGCTCTGGCAATGGTGATGCGCTGCTGCTCACCGCCGGATAAGTAGGTTCCTTTTTCCCCGATGACAGTATGGATGCCCTGTGGAAGTTTCTCGATGATGTCCATGCACTGAGCAGTCTTCAGCGCGTCTATAACTTCCGCTTCGGTGGCATCAGGCTTTGCCATTCTGACATTTTCCAGAATGGACTTTTTCAAAAGACGGCTGTCCTGGAAAACAAAGGAAATCTGCTTCATCAATTCTGCAGATGGGATGTTCTTTACATTTACACCACCGATGAGGATTTCGCCTGCGGTTACGTCGAAGAAGCGCACCATGAGTTCTGCGATGGTGGTCTTGCCGGAGCCAGACGGGCCTACCAGTGCCACATGCTCCCCGGGCGCGATTTTCAGGGAAACATTTTGCACCGCATCTCTGGTAGCGTCTTTGTAACGATAGGTGACGTTCTTAAGTTCTATACTGTGGTCCTCCGGAAGCTTGCCGTTCTTTGGTTCCGGCAGTGGCTCGATTTCCATGATGGTCTGCACACGCTGCAGGGCGTCGATAAGGGTCATTTCTGCTTCACCGGAGTAGGCCACCTTAGTCAGCGCTACGGTTACAAGCGGTGTCACGATGATGTAGTACATGATGTTCAAAATCAGGCCTGCTGTCACACCGTCCTTGCTGAACTGGAATGCTGCAATGACAATAAAGGCGAAGATGGCGTTGATGCATGTCATGAAGCACACCATAGGCATGCGCAGACTCAGGGTGTAGTCAATGACCCATTTGCCGTAGCCATCGATGGCCGCTTTGAATTTCTTAAAGGAATGCACGGTCTGGCCGAAGGTCTTTACCACCGGCACGCCGCGGACATATTCCGTTGCCTCAGCACTCATGATGTCCAATGAATTCTGGTATTCTTTCATCTTCTGCTGCATGCCTTTTCCCATCATGCTCATCATGCAAACAAAACCAAGTGCAGCAGGGATCAGACTAATCAGGCCGATTTTCCAGTTAAAGGCAAAAATGAGGACCAAGAGTCCCGCCGGCGTAACAGCTGCCACGGTCTTGTCCGGAATCTGATGTGCGATGAAGGTTTCGGTGGCTGCGGTAGAGTCGTTGACGGTGCGGCGAATCTTACCGGTGCCGTCCTCGTCAAATACTCCCAGTGGCAGGGAGATGATTCTGCGCATCAAGGACACGCGCATGTTGGCCTGCACTCTGAATGCTGCGATGTGGGTGCAAAGCAACGCCACGATATAAATCAGCAGGGATACCACAGTCAAAATCACAGCCTGCCAGCCATAGTGACTGATGCTTGCCTGCTCTTTTCCCACTGCAATGCTAATGATTTTCCATAAGTCGTAGTAGGGAATCAGTACGATTATGGCACTTGCTGCTGCGAAGATACGGCCCAGTAAAATCAGTACCGAGTATCCTCCTGCATAGCTTTTGATCAATTTCATATGATCAAATTCTTGTTTCTTACCCAATTTTCTCTCCTCCTAATAAGATATGTATTCACCGCTTTTATGCGGCGATTCGTTTGTTATCGTCAGTTTTTGTTAGTTATCGCTAACCCACTTTTGATAACTTACGACATTAAAAAAGAGCCTTGCGGCTCTTATTTTAATCCCATGATTTTCATCCATCCCGGCATGAAGAATTCTTGGACAGTATTCAAATGTTTGTTTAACTGCGCTTCATCGCAATCCTTTACAATTGCTTCGAAGCAGGCTGTCAAATATGCTGAAAGCAGCATATGAAGTTCCTCCTCGTCTATCTCAATCACCGGGTAGCCCTTTTGCTTCATCAGCATAATGGCATCCGTAAATTCTCTGTGGTTTGCTTCTGCGTACTCCGAGATGAAGTTCTCGTACTTGGTCCCTCTGGCGCATTGCATCAGGATTCTGAACTCGTCTCTCCGTGGCAGTATCACTTCTCTGATGAGATCAAAGAAGTTCTCATCCCAGAGAGTGTCTTCCATCCTGCCTTGGCTGTCTGTAGTGCTTTGGCTTCCTGTGGCGCTTTGGTCTAACAGGACGTGTTTCCTCTCGATATGCTTTCTGGTCCACTCCCTGATTTCTTCAATCAAAGGCTCCACCATGGCACCAAACATGGCCTCTTTATCTTTGTAATGACGATATAGCCCCGCCGATGTCATCCCCGCTCTGGCACCGATGCTTCTGATGGAAGCTCCTTCGTACCCCTTCTCCAGGAATTCCTCTTTGATGGCCTTATTCACTTTCAGATGACTTAGTGTCTTATCTCTTGGCATGTTTTCGTCTTGGTTTAGGTCCACCCTGGCTCGTAGTTGTGTTAGAAGCGCCGCAGGTACACATTGTATGTGCCTGCACCTTGTTAGTTGTTGCTAACCACAGATATTATATATTTTTGCTATTTGAAATGCAAGAGAAAGTTTGCGAGCACGCACTGATTCTTTTGAATGGGCATGCTGTTAGCGAAATTATGTTTTAACATGTACTGCTTCTTCTGTAGTGTGCATGCGGTTTAAGGAAATCTCATTTTCACATGCACGGGGATTTTGAGGTGTACATGTAGTTTTCAAAAATTCGATTTTGGTATGCATAACTTCGTGAACCCGTGCATGTGAAAACCGGAAATCTTCTTTTCACATGTACGATTTTTTCAAGGGTGGGCATGTTGTTTTCAAAAATTATGTTTTAACATGTACAGTTTCTTCTGTAGTTTGCATGCAGTTTACGGAATTCTCATTTTCACATGTACTGCTTTTTGGAGACGTACATGCGAAATCCGAAAATCTGCTTTTAACATGCCTCCGGCAAGCCATCCAAGCCGGCGGGGCTGTGTTAAATTTCCGGCTACGTGACCAGGAAGCTTCTCTCAGCCTCCGGCAAGCCATCCAAACCGACGGGACTGAGATAAATTTCCGGCTACGTGACCAGGAAGCTTATCTCAGACACGCAAATTCGAAAATGCTTCCGGCTGCGTGTCCAGGAAGCTTCTCTCAGCCTCCGGCAAGCCAATCAACCCGGTGCGCCGCGGCGCGCAAAAAAAGTCCCCTTTTCAGAGGACTTCTTGTTATTACACATGTTCTTGCGCATGTTCTTGCAGCCAGTCTTTCATGCGCTGTCTAGTGCTCGGGCTGGTATTATTCCTTTCCATCCCAACAATAGGTGCAGAGTTTGCACTTGTCGATGCCTACAGCGTCCAGCATATCGTCCAGGCGGTTGAAGGCCAGGGAGGTGAAGTTCAGTTCTTTTCTGATTTCTTCTACCATGGTTGCATATCGTTCAGAGTCTGGATTAGCATACTCGTCCAAAATTTCCTGGGGCACATCCGGTGTGCCTTCCAGGCGAGCGATGACTCTTCTGGTAATCAGATCCATCTCAGAAGAGGAACGGGAGAAGTTCAGGTACTTGCAACCGTACAGCAGTGGCGGACAGGCTGGGCGGATATGAACTTCTTTGGCTCCGCTCTTATAGAGGAACTCTGTGGTCTCACGCAGCTGAGTGCCGCGGACGATGGAGTCATCAATCAAAAGAAGCTTTTTATCTTTGATCAAATCCCCTACTGCCAGCAGCTTCATCTTCGCGATGAGGTTACGCTGGGTCTGCATAGTTGGCATGAAGGATCTTGGCCATGTAGGTGTGTATTTGATAAATGGACGTGAAAACGGAATTCCTGATTCATTGGCATATCCGATGGCGTGTGCCAGGCCGGAATCCGGTACGCCGGCCACCACGTCAGGCTTTGCGTTATCACGCTGGGCCATCTTTTCACCGCAGTTATAGCGCATCTTTTCTACGCTGATTCCTTCATAGGAGCTGGAAGGATATCCGTAGTAGATCCACAGGAAAGTACAAATCTTCATCTTGTCGCCGGGCTTTACCAAGGTGGTGCAAGAAGAAGGTGTGATGACGCAAACTTCCCCGGGGCCTAACTCCTTGTAATCCGTGTAGCCCAGATTTTTATATGAAAAATCCTCAAAAGCTGCGCAGAAAGCATCGTCCTTGTGTCCGATAGCAATGGGTGTTCTGCCATACTTATCACGACCGCAGTAGATGCCCTTTGGAGTAAGCAAAAGCAGAGATAGCGATCCATCTACCTTTTCCAGTGCATAATTGATGCCGTCTATGAGATTGTCTTTTTCGTTAATTAAAGCTGCGACCAGCTCTGTAGCGTTGATTTCACCGCCGCTCATTTCTAAAAAGTGGGAATGTCCATTTTGGAAGATTTCGTCTGCGAGTTCTTCCACATTGTTGATTTTACTGACTGTTGTAAGAGAATACGTGCCGTGATGAGAACGCACGATAAGAGGCTGAGGCTCATAGTCGGAGATACAACCGATGCCCAAATTACCTTTCATTTCCTGTACTTCTTTGTCGAACTTGGTTCTAAAAGGAGAATTTTCGATGCTATGGATAGCTCGATCAAATCCTGTCTCCTTGTGATACACGCACATGCCTCCACGACGTGTACCAAGATGTGAATGATAATCCGTTCCAAAAAACAGATCGAATACGCAGTCTTCTTTCGCTGCGACGCCAAAAAATCCGCCCATGATGCTCCTCTTTTCCTCTAGTTATAGTATTAAAAAATGATGGACTCATAACGAATCCATCATTTACAATACCATAAAGTTGGATTTGTCGCACTAGGTCAGAGCGAAAAAACTTTTTCCTCACAGGTTTTTCACAAAGGAAGTCAGCTCCGGAAGCTCTGTAAATCCCAGATGCTTGTAGAACTCATAGGCAGGTTGCGTACGGTCTGTCATGAGGAAAATCGTGTTGAGGCCCCGCTCCTTTATCTTTTCACCGATTAGTGACAGAAAGGTCCTGCCGCAACCTTTTCCCTGATAATCTCCTCGAATACAGAACTCTTCGATGAAGTATTCTGTGCCTTCACACCAATGTTTCACCCTGCCAACAGACATACCGATAAGCTCATCCTGATCAAAGAGCCCATACACGATGGAGCCTCGCACCTCGGTCAGTTCTCGCATATATAAGTCCAGCTGCTCCTTGCTCCAGTTTTCATTCCAGGGCGATGCGCTGAACACAGCCTGAAACAGTTCTTTTATTTTTTCAAAATAGGTTTCATCCAGTTCTCGAATCGTCATGATATCTTTTCCACTCCCTTATTAATCCTTTCATCTGACTCAGTTTTGGCTGCATATATAATTGACCCTAGTTTTCTTCTAATTATTCCGGTATCCGCCACTTGTGAGGATTTGTTTTGCCATCTTTTTGGCATTCTGAAATCCTAATTGACAGAGCTGGTCCGCCGCCGTTTTTACAGATGTTTCAAAGCTGTCTAGAAGTTCATCAAATGTCTTCAAAACCAGTTTTTCACTCATGCCAAATTCGTCTGCGCTTCTCCTGAAATGGTCTCGTTTCATCTTTCTTATGTCCGTTTCTCCGGCAATGTAGAAAGACATCTCCGGGGTCATATTATAAACTCTGGTAGCCACAATATCATAAGCAGGTGCCAGGCGAATTGACTTAAGAGTATCGCTATACAAAAGAGAATAATTCTTTATGTGACAATCCGTATTGCCAATCAAGTAGTTGAAGATGATTCTCTCTAGAAGTTTCTTTTTATCTGCAACCGGATTCTCGGAATACCTTCCTACTGTGTCAAAGACCCTTCGCAAATATCCACTGGGTGTCGTTTCATACTTGTCCGCAGCCCGAATGCTCATGGCCTGTGCAAAATCCTCTTGATGTAATCTAAATGGAACCTGCAAACCATCAATCACTTTATTTCCGGGCAGTTTACGATCATACCTCTCTGTCGCATACAGGACTTCATCATCCCTTGCAGAACCTAGATTTATGATAAAACTCTCCGGCACATCTATTCCGATATTCTTTGCCGCCAATATACAGAGTTGCTCGTTTAAAACAATCTGGTTTAGTCTGACGTGACTCTGTTTCACGATATGGGTGCTTGGTGCATTTCCCTTCGGAAGATACCAGGTATTCTTCGCCGCATCATAGTAGAGTCCCACTTTGCCGGATGCCCCCGTAAGGGAAAGGTGCGTTTCCATCAGAACTTGTGTAGACTTTGTGGCTCCCTCTGCAGCCAGTTCCTTTACTCGTTTTATCCCAAGTTTTTCGTACCTGACTTCTGTATCCGGTTCCGCTTCTGTAACCATGATGGCGCCCAAGCACTCTTTTCCCAGCCCAGCCAAGATTCTCAGATAATCCTGTTCATCCGCCTTGAGCCAATTGGCCACTGCTCGTCTGGAAAAGCCTTCCGGAAGCAATCCCTCAAAGAAATTTCTAGTTGTCTCAGGGGGAAACGGTTCCTCCCTGAATGGCAAAGAAATAGAGATAGGTGCCCCATAACCGGACTGCATATATTCTTTATCATACACAAAGCCTGCATCTAAAAAGGTCTCGCCGGAAATCATCCCTACATGCCGCTGTAGTCCTTGTATTTCTATATATACGTGCAGATTTTTCAATCTAAACTACCTCTCCTCCAATAGTAAATCCAATCCCAGTAGATTTGCGATTTTTAACGCCCTGCCAAGTTCTATGGTAGTCTTTCCATTCTCCAAATCCGAAATGAAACTGGCACTGTATCCCGTAAACTCACTTAGATACTTTTGCGTATAACCTAAGCTTTTTCTACGTTTTTTAATCATTTCTCCAAATTCTTTTGTATCATATACTTTCATTTTTTCTTACCAATTATAGCCGTACGGCTTTATCTCATCTCTTTGGACACAAATATAGCCGAACGGCCATATTTATTTAAAACCATTATAAATATAGTCGTTCGGCTATGTCAAGACTTCTCCGGAGCTTACTCCTTCAGAAGCTTATCTTGTAAGTATTGAATCAAGGCGCGAATCATTTCCGGATTCGTGCGATAATAAATCTTCGTGTCCACCTTATCCAAGCTTAGCAGGTTTTGGTCCAGCAGCGCCGTGGTGTGGTGTGAGATGGTCGCTGTGGTAAGGCCAAGCATATTGGCTAGTTCTGCTCCATAGGCGGACTTGTCCACTGTGGTGGAGAGAATCTGAAACTTGCTCTTATCTGCCAGGAGCTTCAGCATGGCGATAACCTTCTCTTCGCTTAGGGTATTTCTCTGCTTCATCAAAGTTCGGATGTTTAGATTCTTACTGAAAATCACACCTAGAAAGCACACTATACCATCGGCAGAATCCACATCTCTTCCTTTGAAATAAAATCCCAGCGTGGCTGCCTTCAGATAAGATACATAGGTATCGCTATTTTTATTTTCAGTGGAAAGATGCGTCTCATTATAGAATTCGTGAATGAAATAATCCGCCAGGGATTGCTCCTGCAATTCCTCTTTTAAGTACGCGATAGCCTCTTCACCAAAGGCTTTCAGCCTTTTCTCATACTTCTTCAGAATCTTCTGCGCTCGCAGCATCAGTCCAAGTAGGACTTCCTGGTGCTCTTTATGATGCATAAATAACTGCTGCAAATGGAGTTTTCTGGCATCCGGTTCATTCATCTGCACAATGGCATCTAAGATATCCGTCACCGTTTCCTTTCCATTGCTGGCTGCTTCTGCTGTACTGGCGCCATAGGACTTCAGAATCTCATAGAATTCCGTCAGATATTCTTGCTCCGGAAGTTTTTTCAAATACTCCGCCTGCTCCTGCACCGTACGAACATGATCGCATAAAGAACCGACTAATACCAGGAGATTCGCAAAAGAATCCGGCTTGCTAAAATCATTCTCCGCATCGCAATAGAACTTCACTGTCTCCATATCCCCTGAAAACTCTGCTCTAGCAGCGTCCTCAATCTCTTGCAGCAGATTCACCACGCGCCCCGCACGCTCATCCGGCACCACTCCATAACGAGATGCCAAATAATTCATATAATTGGTGATATACGGTGCCGGCCGTGCCACCATATTCAGCAATGTGACACTTTCCGGAACATATTGAATATCTACATGATATGATTTCATGCTACTTCTGAATTATCCTCCTTCGATACTGTTTCTTCCTCATTTAATCCACGATTGAAATAGAGAATACTGCAAAACACGATTGCAATCAGTCCTGCGCTGATAAATATGGTGGTAACCCCTACGAAACGAAGCGCGAAACTGATGATGAAAGCAGTCACCGGCATGATGGCAGAGCCAAGTGCGCCACCGATGCTGGAGGCTCTCGCCAGATACTCGCGGTCGATAATCTGCAGAGTCATTACACTTAAAAACATGTTACCTACGCTAATGATTAGGCCTAGCAGCGTTGCCAAAACTCCAACGGCTGCAACGGCAAAATAGTGGTTGGAATACAAGCCCTTACCAGCTACAATCAGCAGGTAAAATGCTGCGATTCCTGTGCAAATCACTACCAGTACCATTTTAACACGCAAGTGCTTTTGCACCAAAGGGAAAACCACGGAGCCCAGCAACATGGAAACAGAAAATGCTGTTCCAAACAGGGATAAGTACCAGACATTCCCATGGAAAATCTCTTTCACCATAGGTGTCTGCAAGCTGTTCATTGGCACCAGGATACCATTTAAAAACAGAACCATCATGGTAATGGCAACCAAAAGCTTTTTGGATGCACAATAGGTGAAGCCATCCTTTAAGTCTGTAAAGTATGCCTTTAGGGAGACGCCGCCGGCTTCTTTGTCTACCTCTTCCTGCAACTGTAGAGATAATGTCAACAAAGCAGATAAAACGAAGGTGCCCATATCCACATAGATGGCGCCGGCACTGCCAATCAGTGCTATGATGGCTGCTGCCATACCGGTTCCAATCAGCTCTACAACACTGGAACTTGCCTGGTTCACAGACATGGCAGTTCCGTACATTTCTTTTGGCACAATCTGTGGAAAAATCGCGGTACCAGCCGGCATACGAAATGCCTCGGCGCTGGAAATAATGAGACTTAATATCGCTATCAGTGGTGCGCTTAAAAATCCCATCAGTAATCCTGTGGCCAGGACGCCAACGCAGATTGCACGAATCAAATCAGTGAAAACCATGATGGATTTCTTATTGTGACGCTCTACCCATGGCCCTGCAAGGGGTGTCAGAAAAATGGTAGGCAAGCGGTTGATGGCATAAATGATAGCTGACCAGCTAGCCTCCCCCGTCAATTCATATACAATCCAGGATGATGCTATGGCATCAATAGAATCGCCAAAGCGATTGATCATAGATGCCGCCCAGTCCTTACGGAAATTTCGATTTGCAAATAGTTCTTTGTACGCTACTTTCATAACTGTCCTCCAATGTTAGATGTATATCTTGCTCCTCTTTCGATAAGTATAAAATATCATTAGATAAGACAGATGTCAATAGTTTTGTTAGATGTTTATCTAACATTCATGAAACGAGGCATAAAAAAAGCAGTGAGAAAGCTCACTGCTCATTTTGACCAAGCGAAAATAAAGATATTTGAAAGTTGCGTTTTTCTAGTGCAAAAGCAGCGCCAGGACCGCTAACCAACTGATGATGATGGTACTGAGGACCACCTTCACCCCTACATCCGGTCTAAGGTCATAGAATTCCATTTTTCCAAAACCAATGAGGGTCAGTAGCGCTCCAATGATGGTCAATATCAGCGGAAGCAGTATGGCACAAAAAATAAGAAGGACGGCCACTGCGAAAAAGGCCTCCAATCCCATGCAATCACTGATTATAGAGCTATTTAAAAATCCTATGAGAAGCATGATGCCAACAAATAAAAAGGAAATCCCGGCCACGCGGAACTGGCGTCCTTCTACCCAATTCAGGCGCTTGTGATTCCAGATACCCGGACGATAGCTAAAGCCGTGCTCCAAAAGATAGTATTCGATAATGGACATGAGCTTGTCCTCATTAAACCCAATCTTTGCCCAGTCCTTCGAATTGACTTTTTTCTTCCATCGCAAATCCTTCGGCGTGGAAAGGGAATACACGGTCCTAACTTCAGTGGATGTAGGCAGCTGATAGGTATTTCTAACCAACAACGTCTCGCCGCCATAAAATCTTTTATCCCTACTCACTATATAGGTCACGGAAAAAGACTCTATTTCCTTACTGTCATCCCCTTCCGGAGCTTGCTCCGCCTTCCACTTCGCAACCACCTTATTTTTTGAAACCGTCACCACAAAGGGATATTCCTCTGCATTCAGCTCCCTTTGCATGGCTTCTTTGAATTCTAAGAATTCTTTACTCGTTAGTTTTTTCTTCATATCAATCCCTTGATTTGGAACCAGCAGTTGTGATTACACTATTTACGCCAACACTTCTACCAGCTCAATCTTGAAGTTCAAGGCTTTGCCTGCCAATTCATGGTTTGCATCGAAAGTGATGGTAGTTTCTGTTTTTTCCGTGACAAGTACCTGAATCGGTCTGCCGTACATATCCTGTAAGAATGCTTTGTCACCGGCATTTAAATCTTCTGCGCCGGCAAGCTGTGCAATCTCTAATGTCACTACATTATCAGGGTCGTGCTGGCCATAAGCCACTTCCGGATTCAAGTGTACGTTTACGATTTGGCCCACTTCCATGGTAGCCACTGCCTCGTCAAAGCCTCGAATCATCATGCCTGCGCCACACACGAATTCCAATGGTTCGCCGCGGTCATAGGAACTGTCGAACTGTGTGCCATCATCCAATGTACCCTGGTAATGTACGCGAACTGTCTTACCTACATTTGGTCCTTCAAATGCCGGCTCACTATGGCATCCACTGCAGCCGCCACAGCCGCCTTCCTCGTGGTCATCTCCATGTCCTCCACAGCCGTGATCTCCACAGCTATGTTCCTCTTCATGGTGGTGGTCACAGTTCACACCGGCATTGACCAATTCACCTTTCAAATATGCTGCCACTGCTGCATCTGCATCCCCCTCTGCACCTGCACAAAGTTCGATACCATTTTCATCTAATGCCTGTTTTGCTCCGACGCCGATGCCACCACAAATCAGTACATCTACTTTCTGTTCGCTAAGTAAGGTAGCCAGTGCACCATGTCCGCTTCCGTTGGAACTAATCACGGTAGATGCCACCACACTGCCATCTTCTACTTCATAAAGCTTAAACTCTTCTGTATGTCCAAAGTGCTGAAACACTTCGCCGTTGTCATATGTTACTGCAATTTTCATGTATATTGTAATCCTTTCTTTTGATACTCACTGTTCCATTATACATGAAACTGCGTTTAAAGTCAGATGCAGCACGGATTCATCGCTTTCAAAATCTTTACGACTTCTTGTTTTTTCAATATTTTACCATAAGAAACAACCTTACCGTCTACAACCAATGCCGGTGTTGTCATAACTCCGTAGGCAGCTATTTTTTCATACTCCGTCACGTGTTCGATGGTTGTATCCATCCCAAGTTCCGTAAGTGCTTCCATAACTGCTGCTTCCAGTTGGTTACACTTTGCACAACCTCCGCCTAAAATCTTTATTCCTTTTAGACTTTTTTCCTCTTCTGCGGCCTGCATATTTTCCATAGTGCAATTGCTTACGCAGCAGCAGGAAGTCTTTTTTTCCTCTTCTTTTTTCTTGCCAAAGCTAAAGAAAGCCATTTTCTCTCCTCCTACAGAATCATTCCTTGCATGAAATTAAACAGATATCCTACGATTACGATTCCCACTACACATATTGTAACGAAAACTACCAGAAGCCTCGTCTTGATTGCCTTCTTTAGCATAATCAATGACGGAAGTGAAAGCGTAGTCACACCTAACATAAATGCGAGCACGGTTCCAAGCTGAGCCCCCTTATATAGCAACGCCTCAGCAATAGATATCGTTCCAAAAGTATCGGCATACAGTGGAGTGCCAACCATGGTAGCCAGTATCACACCAAATGGATTTTTTCTTCCAAGTATTCCTTCGACAAAGCTTTGTGGAATCCAGTTATGTATGACAGCTCCGATTCCTACCCCTATGACTATATATGGAAATACTTTTTTTAAAGTCTCAAGCACACGATTCTTTGCATAGATAAGGCGTTCTTTCTGTGAAAGAGATGGGGAATCAATATCTACAGCAGATGCATTTCGGATAAACTCTTCTACCTGATTCTCCATGTGGAGCTTCTCTATTAAGGTTCCACCAATCACTGCGACCGCAAGTCCAAGCGCAACATAGATAATCGCCACCTTTGAACCAAAGATACTCATAAGAAGGATCAGACTTCCGATATCTACCATAGGTGAAGATATCAAAAAAGAAAAAGTCACACCAAGCGGGAGTCCTGCGCTGGTAAAGCCAATGAATAATGGAATTGAGGAGCAGGAGCAAAAAGGTGTCACTGTTCCCAAAAGTGCTGCAATACAGTTAGCCCAAATGCCTTGAAAATGCCCGAGAATCTTCTTGCTTCTTTCCGGCGGGAAATAGCTCTGGATGTAAGAAATCAGGTAGATAAGAACACACAGCAGTATTGTAATCTTGATTACATCATATAAAAAGAACTGTATTCCGCCTCCAATTCCTGATTCCAAATCAACTCCAATTAAAGAAAGGAAATTACCTATTAGTTCATTCAGCCATTTCATTCCAAGTATCTGTTTTATAAATAATTCGCCTATCACCTAAACACCTGCCACTTTCTTTCCCTTATGAAGCTCTATACTCCATCAGGGTTGTATTCTGCCATTCTCCAAATCTGTCCTTCGCGATTCTTTCTCTATATCCTATTTCTCTAAAACCACACTTCTTATGTAATGCTATGCTAGCCCTGTTAATAGAGATTATTGCCGAATATATACTCCAATATCCTGCTTTTTCTGACCCCTTAATCAACTCATTTACAAGAGCAGTTCCAACGCCGTGTCCCCTGTACTTTTGATCCACATAAATGCTCATTTCAACGCAGCCCTTATAAACGCATCTGCTTGATGTGGGACTGATTGCAACCCAGCCGATTACCTTTCCTTCGTTCTCATAAACAAATCTGCAATCCTTAATATGTCCCTTATCCCATTCTTCGAAACTAGGACACTCTGTATTAAAGGTTGCTGTACCGCCTTCCATTCCCTGCTTGTAAATCTCTGATACTCTTTCCCAGTCACTATCCATCATCTGTCTAATCACAACATTTGTCCTCCACTTTATCGCATGCTTCGTTATATAGTTTTAAAGCCTCAAGAACCTGATCTTGCTTATCTTTTGGAATTCTTGAAAACACATCTTTAAACTTCTCATACATGTCATTCTCAATCTTATTGAAACGAGCTTCTCCCTCTTTTGTCAAAGTAAGAACGACACATCTACGATCTGTTTTGGAAGGTTCTCGAATGACAAAACCTTTTTGTACAAGTTCCTCAACAGCCCTACTTACCGCACTTTTATCAAGTTTCAGTATCCTCGCCAATTCTTTTACGCAAATACCCGGGCTACGTCCAATCTCAACTACAAGAAAGCACTGAGAAGTAGTAACTGAGCATTGGCAACAATCCGTAGTGTTCAAATTATCAAGATTACGCTCCAGTTCTCTGGTATATTCTCGAAAAACTTTTACTTTATCCATAGTCGAACCTCCTTTTAAATATGAATGATAATTGCATTAGTTGAATTTGTCAACTATTTTTTTGTAAAAAATTTGGCCAGTACTATCTGGGTGTCCCAGTGTACTGGCCTATGTCACTTTATTTTGGACCCCTAACCCCGTCCCCAGGGTTCACTTCTCTTGAAATATGGCTGCAATATCACTATCAATACATATACTTCTATCTGCAATTTCCTCTGGGCAGAATGATTCACCATAATTTAAGCAGGCATATACCGCT
>SVFQ01000024.1 GCA_015056765.1 Lachnospiraceae bacterium | reverse complement strand
AGCTTTGGTCCTTGGTGTCATCCAGGCCCTTTAAAAGCTCATATCTGCCACTTTCCTCGTTGAATCGAACTCTGGCATAGTGGCCTGTGACAATTTTATCGCAACCCAGTTCCTGTGCTTTCTGATACAGGTGGGCAAATTTCATGTGGCGATTACACTCGATACAAGGATTTGGGGTAATGCCATTTAAGTAAGAATCTACGAAATTCCGGATGACTTTGCATTCAAAGTCCTCCATGAAATTCACTACATAAAAGGGCACGCCCAGTCTGCCGGCTACGCTTCTGGCATCTTCCACATCATCTAGCGAGCAGCAGGTTTTGTCGCTGCAACGCAGGTCCCCATTATCATAAAGGCGCATGGTAACGCCTACACAATCGTATCCTTTTTGCTGCATGAGATATACAGCCACAGAGGAATCCACTCCTCCACTCATGGCAATTAAAGCTTTACTCATTCTATCCTCATTTCTATCTTTTCCCGGTTTGAGCGGCATATACCTGTAGCACACTCTCTACCAGAGTATCTAATTCTGCGTCCGTCATTTCGGAGCCAAAGCTAAAGCGCAGGCTGCTGCCCGCTTCCTCTTTGGTAAGTCCCATGGCCAAAAGTACATGGCTTGGCTCTAAGGCACCTGCTGCGCAGGCTGCACCTGTAGAGACGCAAATTTCTTTTTCACTTAGCATCATCAGCAGAGATTCTGCACTTGCACCGTGAAAACAAAAGTTGGCATTTCCGGGAAGTCTGCCTTCCATCTTGCCATTTAGGGTTACCCCTTCTATTTCGGACAAGGTATCGACGAACTGGTCACGCAAATACGCTATCCTTTTCCTGTCTTCTTCCAAATTCCGGAGGGAGACTTCCAGTGCCTTCACCATACCGGCGATGGCCGGCAGGTTTTCTGTGCCTGCACGCTTGCCTCTCTCTTGAGAACCGCCCTGCATAAAAGAATACAAAGGCGCTGTCTTTTTCACATATAAGCCGCCGATACCCCGGGGCCCGCCAAACTTGTGGGCAGAAAAAGCCACATAGTCAGCGCCTAATACATCCAGCGCCATGGGCACATGGCCCAATGCCTGTACCGCATCTACGTGGAAAAGAATCTTCTTTTTCTGACAAAGTCTTGCCACTTCTTCTACCGGCTGTATCATGCCGGTTTCGTTATTGGCATACATAAGACTAACCAGGATGGTATCTTCCCTCAAAGCCTGCTCGATGCTTTCCGAAGATACGATACCATCTCTTCCGGGCTTCACATAGGTCACCTGAAACCCTTCCTGTTCAAGGGCATAAGCTGTATGTAACACGGCATGATGCTCGATGGCGCTGATCACCATGTGGGTTTTGCCAAGCTTCTTACCTTCTATGGCAGCTGCACGCAATGCCATATTGTCACTTTCCGTACCGCCGGAGGTAAAAATCACCTCGCGGGGACTGCAGTTTAAAAGTCCCGCTAAGGTTTCGCGTAAAGAGCCAAGCAAGCCTCTGGCTTCCTGACCTGCCTTATGCATACTGGATGGATTCCCAAAATACTCCATAGCGGAAAGCATGGCTTCCTTTGCTTCTGCTCTAAGCGGCGTGGTAGCCGCATGATCCACATATATCATAGTCTGCCTTACTTTCTTCTACGTACTTTCCCATCCAACAAATCCTGCAACGTTACGTTGTCTAAGTATTCATTGATGATGGTGTCTAATTCCATCCACATGGGAACCGTGATGCATTCTGAAGCTCTTTTGCAATTCACATGGTCTACCCCTTCTTCTAAACAGGTAACCGGTGCCAAAGACCCTTCTGTCAAATGCAACACATCCCCTACACGATACTCCTCTAGGGGCCTATTTAATTTGTAGCCACCGTTTTTACCACGAAGGCTATCTACGTAATGTTCTTTATTCAGCAGCGCCACGATGCTTTCCAAGTATTTCATGGAAATATCCTGGCGTTCCGCGATATCTTTTAGGGATATATAAGTTCCGTCATTATGCTGCGCTAAGTCAATCATGACTCGCAAAGCATATCTTCCTCTGGTGGAAACCTTCATTACCTTACTTCCTATTCTTTCACATTTTCATAAAATACAGTGCCGTCTTTGCATCTGCCTTCCAGCCACTGACTGTCATCCGTTGCCACATAATAGCACTTCTTGCCTGCTTCTAAAGTGAAGCTTTCGCTTTCCGTATCCGCCTTGGGATATACCTCTAAGTCCTCTTCTAACAAGAAGCTATGTCCTTGCAGGCTATATCCGTCTCCTGCAGTTAAATCATACCATTCCGCTGGGATTTCTTCCAGTAGGTGTTTCTCGTTCAGCTGATAGTCTACCGGTATCCTGTAGTCCTCCAAAAGAGTTGCAGACCTAGTGGTATGCACGACTCCATCTTCTCCAAAGGTAATGCCGGTAGGGTCCGGAATGCCGGGCAGAGCACCTAGATAGGACAGGGAATCCTTCTGGTAGGAAAAGAGATACGAAGTCTGCTTATTCCCATCGGGAATCAGAATTTCCATTGTGCTGTCGGCTTTGTCCACATCTACCACAAGGTAGTACCCGGGATATCCACCGCCTACATACAAGCCATTGTTTCTGAGAACATCGCTATAATCTTTGTCATTGATGGTTAGGGTGACTTCATCATCTCCCTTTTGGATATCGTATCCATAGTCATAGAAAATCTTATCTTCTACACCATCTCCGTCTAAATCTGCCGTCTGGCTCATACCAATCTGCTGTTCCGTATAGCGAGGGCTTGCAGCTTTGTAAGCATCCTTTAGTCCTGTCAACTTGGTATAAGGAATCACAAAAGAAAAGGCCCTATCTACCTGGCCTGTAGCGCAAAGCTCCCCGGGGGCTGTGGTAATCAGTAGTCCGGTTTCCGTAAATAAAAACGCATCCTTATTCACAAGTTTCCGAACTGCATTTTCCAAGGCTTTCTTTTTCAGTAACTGTCTGTGTTCCCCTAATTCCTCACATTGGCTAAGGATTTCTTTGATCAGCCCGCTACGAAAGGCGGAAGAATCCGTGGCGATGTCATCTATGGTAAGTTTTTCTCCCGTGGCCATATCGAAGGTCATGGATTTGATTTCGTAAGTGCCCTTCTCTCCTCCGGTATAGCCGCTGATTTCCACCAGAAAGCTAGCAATTTTGCTATCAAACCTTCCGGCATGAAAGGTCTCGTCTAACACAAA
Source organism: Lachnospiraceae bacterium (assembly GCA_015056765.1). GTDB lineage: Bacteria > Bacillota > Clostridia > Lachnospirales > Lachnospiraceae > SIG336. The sequence goes on along the minus strand of SVFQ01000024.1, from coordinate 22,933 downwards.
TCCACCGTTTTCTATGTCTTTCTCGGTTTGATCTGCCAAAAGAGCGCCGCAGCGCTTTACAAACTCTAATTGCTCTCCGGAGAGCTGTTCATTGATATATTCTGCCGCTTCCTCATTTCCCGGATTAGTCACCACAGGTTTTTGGAAGGTAGCCGCCAAAAGGACATTTTCCTCCGCATCCTCTTCCGATTCCTGACGCACTTTATAGGTCAAAGTCGGCTGGGTCGTAGCAGGCTGTGTTGCGGTGGTGTTAGTGGTAGTGGCGGAAGTTTCCGTTGCCCTGCCTTCCAGGGAACTGCCAAACAGTCCAAAGCCCATGGATACTACCAGGGCCCCTGCCAGCAGACTACCTTTGTTTTGATTCCATTTCATCATTTTCCCCTCATCCCGCTTTGGGATTTTTTATTTGTCCTTCATCATAAAACGAAGGGCAGCGATAGAAAGACCCAGTTGCTTATCTGCTGCGATGCTTTCCATCTTTCCGGATAAGAACGCTTTCTTTACACTTAAGGACTTCACGATCAAATACTCCTTGGTATCTGCCGGCTGTCCCTTCATGTAAAAGGCGATATTTTCCATGTTGATGGAAGGTTCAAAATGCTCGCCCAAAATTTCCGGCAAGTCGCATTCCTCTATCAGCTTTTCTGTAATCAGGTCGATGACACGGTCAGCATCCTGGATTTCCACATCCACTCGCATGGTGGCATCCAATCCAGCTGCCGGCATGGCTTTCATCTGGAAATCCAAAATCTGCACAGGGCCGATGACTCTGCTAATGGCAGGCTGCAGCATCGCCATGATTCTGGATTTTTCCTGGTGCATACTCTGCTCCATCAGCTCCATCTTTTTGTCTTTTGGTAGCATTTTCAACATGCCGCCATTTATGAAATCCGGTATTTTAATGCTTCCTGCGATACCGCTAAGCTGTCCGCTATTCTGCATTTCTTTCACTTTTTCGATGGCCAAACTTAAGGCGTCATCTACTTCTACTTTGCTACATTCTGCAAGGATTCGAAACATTTCTCCAAGTCTCCTCTGGTTGTATTTGCAATGCTACCCTGTACCATCTCCGGCTTACCGCCTCCTCTGGCTCCCAGGTTTTCATTTAAATATTTTTGCATGGGTCTTACATCAGGAAGGGATGCTCCGCCGCCTAATAAATAGCGAAAGCCTCCATCTCCTGTGGCTGTCAGCACAAAGCATAGGCCGCTATGCTGCTCTTTTAGGATGTTCAGGGCTTTCTGCATCAATTTCTGATCAGCAACTTCTTCCAGGAAAAGCTGCACATGCTCATCTGCTGGAAGCTCTGCAAGCTCCTTTTCCAATAAAAGCGCTCTGGTATCTAAGTACCTCTGCTTCCACTCTCTGGCTTCTTCTCTGGTTTTTTCCACCATCTCCGGTACACGTAAGACTCCGGTGGAATACCAGCCTGCCATCTTGGTCATAAGCTCATGTTCTAGGCGAAATAGCGCTCTGGCCCGAAGTCCACAAGAAATAGAAAGGCGCACGCCGCCTTTATAATTCTGCAAAGACTCTACTTTCAGGATGCCCACTTCGGAAGTATTTCGCACGTGAGGAGCGCAGCAAGCGCAGATATCCACACCCGGGATAGTCACGATACGAATAGGACCTTCTAATTCCTTTTTACTTCTATAAGGAAGGGTCCTTAAGGTCTCATCATCCGGGTAACCGACCTCTATGGGGATGGCCTTTGCAATGATGAGATTGGCTTCTAATTCCAGTTCATCCACCTGGTCCTGGGTCAAGATGCCGTTAAAGTCCATGGTGACTTCCGCCACCCCCAGATGGAAGCCTACATTATCATAGCCGTAGTGGCCGTGAATCAGGCCGGATAAAATATGCTCCCCGCTGTGCTGTTGCATGTTATTGAATCGATGAACCCACTCTAACTTGCCTTGTACCTTGCCTCCCACCGGAAGTGCTGCGGTGCAGGTATGATAGATGATACCATCCTGAATCTGTACATCCAACACCTCTACAGAAGCTTCTGCTGAGTCCAAAGTACCCCAGTCAGGGTTTTGGCCTCCCTGCTCCGGAAAAAAACAAGTTTGGTCAAGAACTACTTGATACTTTCCTTCTTTTTCCTCACAGGAAAGTACGGTAGCTTCAAATTCGGACTGATAGGCATCTAAGTCATATAACGCTTTTGTCTTTTGCATTTATTCTTCCTCTCCTACGATATTACGCACCCAAACGCCGTTCCGAATCAGGATAAAGCCCAGGATACATTTGAGTATCTCTACTCCCATAACGATACCGTAGACTGTCACAATATAGATATTGGTATATTTGCACAGAATATAAGCGGTCGGTACTGATACCACCCAGGAAAAGCAGCTATCAAATAAAATCGTAATCAAAATCTTACCGCCGGAACGCAGCGTAAAGTAGCTGGCGTTGGCAAAACTATGAATGGGCATGCAAAGGGCTACCATCCAGATGCAGCGAGTAGCCAGCACTTTCACATCCGGCTCCACGTCATAGATCTGAGGTATAAGGGGTGCCACTGTAGCAAGTAGAGAGCCCATAACCAAGGTGGATAAAAAGCTGGTGTTAATCATACGCCAAGCGCTTCGTCTGGCGTTTACAAGGCGACCTGCCCCAAGCTCTTGTCCCACAATGATACCGGTGGAGTTTCCCAGAGACAAAAAGACTTCATTGAAAATCTGGGAAATGGTTCCGCTGATATTCATCGCTGCTACCACCGCCAGGTTTCTGGTGGAATAGGCCTGTAAAAGCGCAGCCTGTGCCATACTCCAGAAAAACTCATTGGCAAGTAAAGGCAGGCACTTGGATAAAAGTGGCCAAATCATTTGCCTTGGTACCACAAAAGGACTAAATAAACCGTGGAAGAACCGATACTTCTCACTGGTGTAAGCCCCAATCAGGACGATGCTCATCTCTACAAATCTGGAGATGACCGTGGCGATTGCTGCACCAAGTACACCTAATTTCGGGAATCCCAAAAGACCGAAAATAAGCAATAAGTTAAAAACGAAGTTCACCACCATGGCAGTCATGCCGGCTATCATAGGAAGTTTCGTCTTGCCGGATTCTCGCATGGCGCTTCCGAAAATCTGGGTAATGGCAAAAGGCACAAGGCCAATCACCATGACCGCCAAATAGGAAGCTGCATATTCCATGGTCTTTGCTGCGTCCGCCGCCGTAGTATCCTCAGAAATATAGAGGGCTATAAAGTGTTTGCCAAAGCTTAAGAGGATCATAATCCAGGCGCTGACAATGACAACGGTGGTCATCATCTTAAAGCGAATAGTGGCCCGAACCCCCTCCATATCTCCTTTTCCAAAAAACTGGGTTCCATATATCCCGGACCCTGCCAGAGAGCCCCAGATACACAAATAGAAGATAAAGAGAATCTGGTTCACGATGGCTACAGCAGACATAGGCAGCTGGCCTACACGCCCTACCATCACGTTGTCTAAAAGTCCGACAATATTGGATAGGGTATTTTGGATAATCATCGGGATCACCACTGTGGCTACTTTGCCATAGAAGGCTTTATCCCCAAAAAGGCACTCCCGAAGTGATAATTTCACGCGAAGTGCCTCTTCTCTATTATTTGTTTCAACGAGTGTTGTAGTCATAAATAATCCTTTTTTAAGGGATGTAATCATACATCCAGTGCAAATTCTTCCGGTAAAAATCTCGGGCAGACATTTTCTTTTGTAGCAATGACAGAAGAAGCCAGTCTGGTACCGATAGCGCAGGAGTCTGCCAGGTCCTTACCATAGGTAAGCCCAATGGCTACACCTGCAAAGAACGCGTCACCGCAGCCTGCTGTATCCACTACCATGACGCGCTGTGGTGGGCAGACACCTTTATTGCCGCTTTCATCAGCCCATACGGCACCCTTATCTCCCATGGTAATGATCATCTTAGGGATTTTGGCCAGGGTTACTTTTTTCGCCAGAATCTCAGCCATCTCCTCCGGTGTCTTCTCACAGTAGTCCTCGGAGAATAAAAGACCTGCTTCTTCCTGGTTACATACTACACAGCCGGTGCGCTTTAAGAGGTCTCTGCGTTCCATGGCAATGGTCATATTGGATACCACTGCATAGATTTGCTTGTTGTATTTCTCTGCCAAAGTAAAGATACGTTTTAGAATAGAGGCTTCCATATCGATTTCCACCACGATACTGTCGGCATTCTTTACGATTTCATCTCCGTGTTCCTCAAATACATTGGCGATTTCAGATAAATCAGGACGTTTGGAAATAGATGCCACCACATCCCCTTCATTGTCAAAGATGGCAAGCCAGGTGCCAAGGCCATCTTCTGTGCGGCGCATATAAGTAGTATCTACCTTGTGTCTGTTCAGTTTATCAATGACATCATCCGAAATACCCGTGTGATCCACTACACTGATAAAGGTAGGCTTAAGCTCCACGTTGGCAATATCCTCTGCTACGTTTCTAGCTACACCACCATGCACCTGGATGACACGGCCCACATTACGACCGCCCGGTATATACTGAGCCATAGGATGACCTTTCACATCCACAAATACTGCTCCAACTACTACGATTCCCATTTAAAAACTTCCTCCAAACTCTAACTCTTAAAACGCCTATTCTTAGGCTAGTCCTGCAATGACAGGACATGATTGATAAATTGCTGTGCTGTTCTGCCGGAAATACCGCCGTGAGATAATTCCCACATTTTGGCTTGTGCAATCAGCTCTTCTTCCGGCATAGTGAGGCCCGCACGTCTTGCTAGGCCTACCACGATTTCCACATATTCCTTTGGCATCGGCTTCTGATAGCTGATGGTAACACCGAATCTGTGTACCAGAGACAGTTTCTCTTCCACCGTGTCGGAATGATGACGATCATCCTCATTGGACTGGTCATTTCGATCATTCCAGGTTTCTTTGATCAAGTGTCTGCGATTACTTGTGGCATAAATCAGGATATTATCCGGCTTGGTCTCCATGCCACCCTCGATTACGGCCTTTAAGTATTTATACTCAATCTCATGCTCTTCAAAGGACAAATCATCCATGTAGATAATGAACTTGTAATTGCGGTTTTTGATGGTAGAGATGATTTTTGACAAATAACAAAACTGATGCTTATAAATCTCTATCATACGCAGGCCCTGGTCATAGTACTGATTCACGATAGCCTTGATACTGGTAGATTTACCGGTGCCGCTATCACCAAACAAAAGCACGTTATTGGCCTTCTTGCCTTTCACAAAGGCTTCGGTATTTTCCACTAACATCTGCTTTTGGAGCTCATACCCAATCAGGTCATCCAAGGTGACCACTTCCATATTGTTGATTGGTACAAAGCGAATCTCGCCGGCTCCCTGTTCTTCGATACGGAAGGCTTTGTTTAGGCCAAACATGCCTACGCCGTGAGCCTTATAAAAATCTGTAATGACTTGGAAGAATCCCTTTTCATCCTGGGCTTTCTCTAAGTCTGCTGCCAGCTTTCTGACTTTCTCGCTGACATTTTTATTGTACATCTGGGTATTTTTCTCTACCGCATTGTAGCTTGTGAACATGGAAAAGCAGTTAATTCCCAGTTTGTCTTCCACCGGCTTAAAGTCAAAGTCGAAGAGTTCTTTTAATACTTTGAAATCCTGCTCCACCAGATAGTTTACCGTGCCGGGTCTTACGTCACTTTTCTCACATACAAGAGAAAACGGATTCTCATTGGTGATGATGTAATAAGCCAAATAATTGTGCCACAGATTCTGGTCAAAGCCATAATCCGTAGCCAGCATCAGAAGCTCTTTGGAGATGGCATGCACTTCCCTTACAATTTCCCTTTGATTGGCCTCCGGGCGATTCAGGTTATCCAAAACTCGTCCCAAACGATACAAAATACTGTCTTCTGTCAGGTCTCCATACATCAAAAGCTGTATGATTTTTTCGTACATGTCTGTTTCCTCCTTCACTGCCTCTAATCCTTTTATTATGCCTATTTCCGCCAATTCTGTCAATTTCCTACCAGGGTGCTTCCACTTAGAAAAAGCCCCGTTTGCAGGGGCCTTTCGTGGCCTAAGAAACGGAGCTTTCTACTTGAATACCGGTAAAACTAGCAAATATCTTCTTTTAACACTTCGATGATTTCATCGTTTTTGATTTTGGACACGCTCATCAGCATACTCAGTCCCACAATGGCAAAGACAGCTACAATGGCAATGAGATAAGTGCCCACATTAATCTGGAACTTCATAATGCTGTTGGCTTTTCTGGTCATAGCGTAGGATAAGCATACAGCCAATGGAAGTCCGATGAAAAGGGATCTGATACCATAAAGGATAGTCTCTAGTGCAATCATGCGCTTGAAGCCCTTCTCTGTCATACCTACAGAGCGGTACATAGCAAATTCCTTTCTGCGCAGGATGATACCTGTGTAGATGGTATTTACCATATTTGCCAGGGCAATCATGGTAATCAGAGTGGTGAACCCGTACATGCAGGTCTTCAGAAGAAGCATAACAGTGCTCATGGCAGCCATGCTACTGCTTAAATCTGCAGCATAGTATTTGTGATACTCTTCTGTCTCAAACATTTCCATAATGTCTTCATAGACCTTCTCCGGCTCCTCTGTCACAATAGCATAGCTGGTAGTGGCATCGTCGCCTAAGATTTCTTTTTCTTTGGCTGCAAATACGGACTCCGGTACGTAGACTGCCACATTCATCTTTGGCAGCAGGTCAAAGACATAGTTATCTTTGTCATACTTTACGATACCTGCAATTTCGATTGCCGGAGGATTGGTGCCTTGTTCATCATAAAAGAGGCGCTGTCCGATGATGCTTTCCTTAAACACATGACGCTCTTTCCCTGTTTTGTTATAGGCATCTAAGATGACGCCCTTTAACTCTCCCTGATGGTAAGGTGCAGGATCGATGTGGTTTTTCACCAGCATAGCATCGAAGTCTTCATCCGGAATATAGCATGCAAGAATGGTTTTATAGTCAAATACATGCTTATAATCATCCTCCAAGAAGTCTGTATTCATGATGGCATCATTAGGCAGGACTTCATCCGGATTATCTTTTGGTGCTCTATAGTGGAACTCGATAAAGTTGGTAGCGTAGAAATCCTCAACCTCGCGCATGGACTTCAGGGCATCTTTTAAATTTTCTCCCTCAGACTCACTGCAGGTAGCAATGACCTGATAAGGCAGATTCCAGTCGTAGTTATTCAGCTTCTGTACATTATCGCAAAAGTGCATGATGGATAAGAACATAGCCACAGAGATAGCAATGGATAAGGTAATGATGGTTCCTTTTTTACCATTTCTCTTGATGTTCTTATAAGCCAGCTCGCCTTCGTAGCCAAATACCTTTTTTACAAGAGGATTGGTTCTGAGCTTTCTGGCACTGCTTTTGATGACACCGGTCTGTCTGATGGCATCCACCGGCATCACTTTAGAAGCACGAAGGGCAGGTACCATAGCGGAAATGAAAATCGTCAATGCTGCAAGGCCGGCGATCATCACATAAGCCCACCAAGGCGCATGTACATGGATCGCCTGGATATAGTTTTTTACACCGACTACCATACCGGAATCAATGATTCTCTCTCCTAATACAGCCAGGGTCACATAAGCGCCCAGGTAGCCTAAGAGGATACCAAGTGGAATTCCCACGATTCCTAAAAGTAATCCTTCGAAATAGATGGATTTTCTCTTCTGCTTTCTGGTAGCACCGACGCTGGCAAGCATACCTAAGTAGCGCATTTTCTCGGCCAGGGACATACCAAAGGCATTGTAAATCAGTACAACAGAGGTGCCTACGACAATCATAAGTGCGGCAAATCCCAACGGAATGATAGAAGACACGCCTCTACTTGCATGATTAAAAGAAAACACACTAATCAGGAATTCGGAATTAATGCCCTCATAGGAAATATTGTGATCCTTGGCAATCTGCTGCAGAGTCTGGTAGGATCTGATATTCAGTTTCTTTAAGTGAATACCGATGATATTCTCTTCCGGGAAATAATCATCCGGCAGGCATCTGATCATATCATAGCTGCTGGTAGCAGTGTTATCATGGAGAATCGCTGTAATGGTGTAGGTCTCTTCGGACTTGGTCTTAAAAAGCTCATTGGAGCGATAGTTGCCGCCCATGGCTTCTTCTTTGCCCTCAGGGCTTACGGTATAACGCATACCCAGTTCTACAGTAATGGGATCACCCACGTGTAAATCCAGGTGATTTCTTTCCAGATAGCGTTCTTCTACAGCTACCTCATCTGCTTTCTGTGGCAGGGTTCCTTCATAAGTACTTACGACCTTACTCTGGATGTAAGAATAGTCCAGATGAAGGATGTTGCTGAGACGATTACGCTCTGTAGCCTCTGACTTTACGCGAATACCGGTGATATCCAGGGCTGTATCTGCGATAGAAACGCCTTTGATTCTATCATCTGCTGCCAGCTCTTCCACCTGCTGTTTTGTCATATTCTTGCCCATGGCTTCCCAATGGCCATCTTCGATAATGGATACCTGGCCAAAGAAGTGAAAGAAGGACATAACACCTACCAGCATGGTGGTAATTAATGCGGTAGAAGCTGCAATACCAAGGATTGTAACGATGGTACGTTTTTTGTTTTCCTTTAAATGTCTGAAGGTAAGTTTGCTGATGATATTCATGATGCACTCACCTCGACTCTTCCGGAATCCAGACTAATCTGACCATCCTCGATGGTGATGACACGGTCTGCTGCTTTGGCGATACGCTCATCATGGGTGATGATGATGACAGTCTGGTTATTCTCTTTATTGAATTTACGAAGCAGAGAAATGATTTCCTTGCTATTTTCTGTATCCAGATTACCGGTAGGCTCATCTGCCAGTAAGATGGCCGGATGATTCATCAGTGCTCTACCAATGGATACTCTCTGCTGCTGGCCGCCGGACAACTGATTTGGTAAATGTTTCAGTCTTTCTTTTAAGCCAAGCTTTTCTACTAAGTCGGCCAGAAGTTTTTTATCAGGTTTCTTGCCATCTAAAAGGATCGGCAATGTCATGTTTTCTTCTACATTCAAAATGGGAATCAGATTGTAGAACTGATAAATGAGGCCGATATTTCTACGACGGAAAATCGCCAGTTTGGTTTCATTTAGTTTACCGATGTCTGTGCCGGCGATATTCACTTCGCCGCTGGTTGGTGTGTCTACACCACCTAAGATATGTAACAGTGTAGACTTACCGGATCCGGAAGGACCTACGATGGCTACGAATTCTCCCTGCTCTACGTCAAAGGATACATTCTTAAGTGCATCTACTCTGGTCTCGTCCTTTCCGTATACTTTACATAGATTTTTGATTTCTAATATTTTCATATTTTCTCCCTTCTCATAGGCGTTGTTTGCTTTTATGAGAACAGGATATCGCTCCCATCTTACAATCCGGTGACTTTTTTATTACTCTTTTGTAATAATTCACACTATGGTCTTATACAACCTTATGTAGAACTTACTTCCTACACCCTCTTCACTTTCCACCAAAATGTCACCTTTTTGATTGGTCATGATAGACTTGGCCAGTGCCAGTCCGATACCTACGCTGTCCTTTCCTGCATTCTTTCCTTTATAGAATCGTTCAAAGATATGGGGCAGGTCATCCTTTGCGATGCCACAGCCACTGTCCTTGATAGTGATTTGCGTATAGATATGGGTTTCTTCTGCAATAAACTCCAGACTTCCGCCTTCCTCCATATGCTCGATGCAGTTCTTGACGATATTTTGAACGGCTTCTAAAGTCCAGTTTTTGTCGCAGTCCAAGGTAATGTCATTTTCCGGTGTAACACACTTTATATTTTTCAAATCCATCTGAATGGCAAAAGGCTTCAGGGCCTCCTTGATGAATTCCCTGCTGCTGACAGGGGCTTTCTTCATGACGATGGTACCGGCGTCGATTTTGGATAACTTCAACAAGGTCTGAATCAGCCAGTTCATGCGATCTAGCTGAGATGACTGGGTCTGCAAAAACTCCCTGCGTTTCTCTTCGTCAGTTTCTGTTTCTAAAAGGTCATTCATCACCATCATAGAAGTCAGGGGAGTCTTTAGCTGATGGCTGATATCAGCAAGGGCATCTGCCATACGCTTTTGGTCTCCCGCCAGCAGTTCTTGCTGATGTTTTAGCTTTGTGGTGGTTTTGTAGATATTGTTTTTCAGGATAGAAAGTTCCCCTTCCTCCTGGGTGGTGATATCCGGGGTCTCATCTCCGGAGAGAACTTTATCCAGATATGCGTTGAGAGCTTCGATGTCGGTATAGCGTTTCTTGGTATACAGAATCAGACATGCGTCTAAGAGTAAAAGCAAAGCTCCTGCAGTTAGGCCTGCTGCCCTGCCGGCGCACACAAAGGAAGTGACAGTTACCACAAAGGTAACCGCCACTGCTAGGATCAATAAGATTTTAAATTCTTTATTTTTCAGCATTTTCCATGCTCCCGTCTTATGTTTGAAATGCCTTACCAGATTGCGAAAGGCTTACTGAATTGCAATGGGCTTACTTATCCACTATGTAGCCAAGTCCACGGACAGTCTTGACGATTTGCGGATTTGCCGGGTCTTCCTCTATTTTGTCACGAAGTCTCTTGATATATACTGTCAGGGTATTGTCATTTACAAAGTCGCCACCCACGTCCCACAGGTCTTGCAGCAGCTGATTACGGGATAGTACCGTACCACGGTTGTTGCAAAAAGTGAGGAGGAGACGATACTCTAGGGCGGTGAGCTCAACTGTGTTTTCTTTTCCGTTCTCATCTGCCAAAGTAACTTTTGCCTCATTGGTGTAAATAGCAAGATTCTGAATCTTGATGACGGTATCACTTTCCTGTGCGGCCTGTGTAGTCGTCTTGCCGGCACGTCTCAGTACTGTCTTGATTCTCGCCATCAGTTCATTGACACGAAATGGCTTACAGATATAATCATCTGCTCCCATCTCCAGTCCCATGACCACATTTACTTCCGCGTCACTGGCGGTAAGGAAGATCACTGGGATGTCTTCCTGTGCCTTTACATACTTACAAATGTCATATCCATTTCCATCCGGTAAGTTGACATCTAATATGCATAAATCGTATTGTCCCTGTTTCCATGTTTCTTCTGCTTCTTTTTTTGATTTGCAATGCGATACTTCATACTCCTCTTTTTCCAAGGAATACTTCAGTCCCATTGCTATTGCGTCATCATCTTCTACAAAAAAGATCTTCATGTATTTAACCTTCCGTCAATTTCTTATAAAGCTTAGTTTTTATTATGTCGTTTATTCCAAGATATTTAAAATAACCATCCACATTTCCAAAACGTTCTTTGAACAGTTTCATGAAATCCTGAATAAAGGACTCCCTGGGAATCACGATGTTCATATCGATTTCCGGGTGATTCTGGCGAATCAATTCAAATCGTTCCAAATTGTTTTCTTTGGTCAGCATGTAGTCTGCTACGATTTCCTCTTCCACTACGCCGCACAACATCAGGAGAATCGCTGTCACAGTACCGGAGCGGTCCTTACCAGCGGAGCAATTAAACATAACGCCAGCCGGTGCATTCGCCATGGTCTCCCATAGTTTCGGCATATTTTCTTCCAGGGTAGCAATGGCCATGTAGCTTTTGGGTACAGCCTCTACAGACTCGGGGATGTCACTGCCTTCCACGATAGGGATGTTGTGATAGTAGAATCCCTCTCGGTTCTGAAATCCACTTGGCTTTTTCTCTACATCATCCTCGGTTCGCAAATCAATGATGGTGGTGATTCCATTCTCTAATAGGAACCTGATATCCCGTTCACTAGGATACTCCTGTCTGTCACTGCGGTAGATGCGATTTGCAATCGTCACCTTACCATCCACAGTTTTATGTCCACCTAAATCTCTGGTATTCTGGGTTGTCTCCAGTAAACTTCCTGCTGCCATGTTTCCTCCGTTGTCGTGCTAGTCTGCGTAATCCTCCCATAGTATACCATATTCCAGAAAGGAGACTCTGTAAGCTTCTATAAAATAAGACCATCTTTGATATACAGCCTTTTGGTGGCTACATGCTCTACAAAGCTGGCATCGTGAGAGGTAAATACCAGAGTACCCTCATACTCCTGTAATAGGCGTTCTAACGCTTCAATGGTAGGGATATCCAGATAGTTCGTAGGCTCATCCAGCACGATGAGATTCACATCTGCCACAAACAGCATGGCAAAGGCCAGTTTCATCCTTTCTCCGCCGGAGAGATCTGACACCCGTTTCTGCATATCCCGTTCTGTTAAGAGTAATCTTGCTAGAATAATCCGGGCAACACTTTCTGTCTGAATACTCACTTGTCTGACGTTTTCTAACACTGTTTTTTCAGGGTCTATCTGAGACATGTCCTGTTTGGCATAACCGATTTTCGCGCCGGGTACAATACTGATGCCGCTTTGCTTCTCCTGCTGCCTGTAGGCTTTTTCCATGAGATCTAACAGGGTGGTCTTGCCGGTGCCGTTGCCACCCAGAATCACAACCTTTTCTCCACCTGGAATCTCGAATTTTGCGCCGCAGAAAATAGGATGATTCTCATAACTAAAATGCACATCCTCCCCTCTGATAACAATGGGATTCCGCGGAGGGTTGGTCAGGCGAGAGTCCGGTCGTACCACCGGTTCTTCTTTTGGTTTTTCTTTTACTTCCATATGCTCGATTCGCTTCAGCACGTTGGTGGCACTTTTCTCTAGGCCCCTGGCTTTGTCCTCAGGCTTTCTTTTGGCGCATAGGGCGATAGCTTTTGCTTCGCTGGGAGATAAGTTCTTTGGCTTTTTTTCTACCTTTTTGGCCTTGGCCTTTTTCTCCTGATAGACTTTCTGAAGGCGTCTCTTCTCGCTTTGGTATTGGTCATAGGCATCCCATGCCGTCTGTCTCTGCAGGGCTTTCTGCTCCAGATAGGCATCATAGTTGCCATCAAAGCTTTCTATCTTTCCAAAGGATACCTCTACGATTCTATCGCATACCGCGTTGCAAAGGCTTCTGTCGTGGCTGATGAGAAGTAGGGTAGGAATCTGGCGCAGACGCTTTTTCAAAAGTTCAATGCCCTCTGCATCCAGGTTCGAAGTAGGCTCATCCAGCATGGCGATGGCGCCTGGGTTTGAGAATAGCTGGGCCAGGCGGATTCTGGTATTCTCACCACCGCTGACTCTGTCCTGCCACAGTCTGTCTGTGCCCCCCAGTCTGCCGGCCTCCCCGTAATCCATATCCTCGGATGGGGAGGTATCGTCGGAGAATTGCTGGAAGTAGAATACATCTGCCTCCCGCTTGATCCTGCCCCTGTCCGGTTTTATTTCTCCGGCTAACAGTTTCAAAATCGTGGACTTACCTGCACCATTGACCCCCACTAATCCTACTTTCTCACCCTCGTAGAGATAGAATCTGTCAAAGTCTAATACTACCTGTTCCCCATAGGTTACCAGGATATCTTCTGCACTTAATACTAGTTTTTCAGACATAAAAAAATCCCTCCTTTTTCAAAGAGAGATTACCAAACACTACTGCCATCCCAGGATATACTTATGGCATGGCTCTATTTATATAAATATAAAAAAGATGAATTGGTAATCTCCGTGTAAAGCAAATAAAGCAGTCTATGCTGCTGACACATTTGCTATGTGATTTGTTACGAAAACTACCAAATATTCATCTGTTCACACTAACCCTTTCTTTATACTGTACTTAAGATACCACTTCGCAGGTGGCGCTGTCAACGGTGGCCCCGGGATGGGGCCACCACCTTAGTCTGCGTAATTTTCTCCCGCTTTCGTTTTCTGTAATACCATGTGGTAATCTTCTAAGTTTTTCTTTAGCAGATTTGGGATGTCCAATTCATATGGACACTTAGAGAGACAGGCGCCACAGTTGACGCAGTTGTTGATTTTCTCCATCTCTGCCTGCCAATACTCTCCCAGCCAGGATGCACTGGGTGCACGGCGCACCATGAGAGACATACGATTACACTGGTTGATCTGAATGCCTACGGTACATGGCATGCAATAGCCACATCCTCTGCAGAATTCTCCCATAAGTTCTTTTCGTTCCTTGTCGATGAAGGCTTGGATTTCAGCATCCATGGTAGGGGTCTCTTCCATAAAGGCCAGCCACTCATCTAGCTCTTTCTCTCGCTGAATGCCCCAGATAGGCACTGCCCCATCAAACTGGCTGATAAAGGCCATAGCGGCTTTGGAATGGGTGATGAGTCCGCCTGCAAGGCCTTTCATACCGATAAATCCCATACCACTGTCAGTACAATGCTTTACCAGTTCGATTTCTTTATCGGAAGCTAAATAGCTGAAAGGATACTGCAAGGTATCATATAAACCGGAATCCACCAGTTCTCTGGCTACGCCGATTTTATGGGCTGTACCGGAGATATGGCGAATCTTACCCTGCTTTTTGGCTTCCACCATACACTCATACATACCGGTGCCATCCCCGGGCTTATAACACTGTCCCATCATATGGAACTGATAGATGTCGATATAGTCCGTCTTTAGATTCGTCAGGCTGGTTTCCAAGTCCTTCCAGAAGTCTTCCGGAGTCTTGGCAGCAGTTTTGGTGGCAATGATGATGTCCTCACGCTTTACATATCCATCTCCAAAGGCTGCACCTAGCTTTACTTCACTATCACTATAGGCTCTAGCAGTATCGAAAAAGCGCATACCGCCATCATAAGCTTTGCGCAGGATTTTCACTGCGTCTTCTAACTGTACACGCTGAATCGGCAGCGCGCCAAATCCGTTCTGCGGTACCTTAATTCCTGTTTTTCCAAGTGTAATTGTTTTCATAGTATCCTCATAGATTCCAATTTGAAATTTTTATTATTTACTACACGATGTTCTTATCCAACTTCGTGAGGTTTTTCTTATGAATCAGCATCAGCAGTGCCTCGTGTTTATTCAATGGCACATCAGGATCCACGTACTCATTCACAACCCCATCCTTGATACCAACCACGTTAATGCCATACTTTTTACGCAGATTCAGTTCCTTTAGAGTTTTGCCTACCCATTTGTCCTTTGGCAACATCTCTACCAGGCAGATGTCATCACTGACTTCAAAATACTCCAGGAAATTACTGGTAATAAGGCTTCTGGCTGTGCGGATGCCGCTTTCTTCCTCCGGATAGATGATTTCATCAGCCCCTACTTTGGCTAGGACAGAACCCATCCTGTCATTGCCTGCTTTCGCTACCACATATTTCACCCCGGCTTCCTTCGCCACCATGGTACACATGATGCTGGCTTCCAAGCTCATGCCCATTGCCACTACTGCACACTCGATATTGGCTATACCCAGGGCTTTGATGGCAGCAGGATCTGTTAAATCTGCAATGATGGCTGAGGTAGCTTTTGCGGAATAGGCTTCGATGACATCTTCATCATTGTCTACTACCATAACGTCAGCGCCGGCTGCTAAAAGCTTATCTGCTACTGCCTGTCCGAATTTACCAAGTCCAAATACTACAAAAGAATTATATCTCATTATTTATTTAACTCCTTATCCTACGATGTAATGTCCGTTTGCAAACTGTATGTCGTTTTTATCCGAGCGCTTTGTGCTAAAGAAGAGCGCCATGGAGATTGGTCCGATTCTACCGGCGTACATACCAATCATAACCACAATCCTACCTGCCAGGTTTAGGTTTCCGGTAAGGCCTCTGGATAATCCTACAGTACCGGTGGCACTGAAGATTTCATAGGCTGCTGCCAAAGTCGGTGCATGACTTACCTGTATGAGGGCAATGATAAGCACCATGGTCAGCATGAGGTTTGCCATAACGATAGCGCTGGCTTTGGTAATGAGTTTATCCGATACGGCTCTGCTAAAGACCACAGGCTCTGTACGATTTCTGATGAAGCTAAAGACATTCAGTAGTACCACAAAGATGGTAACGGTCTTCACACCACCTGCTGTACCTACCGGAGATCCGCCGATAAACATGTAGATGCATCCGATGAGGCAGGTGGATGGTGTCAGTGCATCCTGGGGCACAGTGGCAAAGCCGGCAGTTCTAAAAGTCACGGACTGGAACAAACTTACCAGTATCTTTTTGCCTACAGGCAGGTTGCCTATGGTATCCGGATTATTCCATTCAAACAGCAGTACCAGCAAGGTTCCTGTGACCAAAAAGAAAATGGTTAAATGCACCACCAGTTTGGAATGCTCGCCCATTCGACTCCAAAAGGTGTGAAGGTTATATTTGTGCTTGATGGACTTTTTCATGGTTTCTATAAAGTCAAACCATACCACATAGCCCAGGCCTCCCAGTACGATGAGGGTCATGGTGATAATATTAAGCGGAAGATTCGTCTGATAATCTATCAGAGAGTTGGCCCCTATGACATCCATGCCTGCATTGCAAAAGGCTGAAATTGCGTTAAATATGGATATCCAGATTCCTCTAAAAAAGCCAAATCGTGGCACAAAGAAAAAGGCATACAGTACCGCTCCCACGCCTTCCACCATGAGGGTGTCTTTTACAACTCTTCTAAGGAACTTAATCAGACCATGGATAGAGTCCAGGTTATAGTAGTCTTGAATCAAAAGTCTGGTGCTCAGGGAGAATTTCTTCTTCATGGCCATCATCACAAGGGAGTATAAGGTAATGACACCAAAGCCTCCGATTTGGATGAGGAAAAGGATAATCAACTGTCCCAAAAAGGACCAGTGAGAAAAGGTGTCCACTACCACAAGTCCGGTCACACAAATAGAAGTGGTGGCCGTAAAGAGGGCTGTCACAAAGTCTGTCTGCTGGCCTTTGGCTGTGGCTACGGGTATCAATAATAACAGTGTCCCTACCAGGATAGCGCCCAGAAAGCCTAGGGCTATCACTTGTGTAGAAGTCAGTTTATGTTTTTGGATTCTCGTTTCGTTAAATACTCTCATGTCTATCTGCCTGAATTATCTTTGTGCTGTGTATATGCTTACGGCATATCTATTAGCATGATACCACAGTTTTCATGTAATAAAAAAACTTCTCGAGGTTACTCGAGAAGTTCTTTGCTTATTTCCTTTTTTACTTAAACAAGTGCTTTCAGGCTTTGCTTGTTTTTATACATAGCTTCGTCAGCCCTATCAAAGATTTCTATCACGTAGTTATCTTCATCCGGATTGTATTCGGACATGCCTGATGCCAGTATTGCACCGGTACTGGTTCTCTGATTCTCCAGCACCTGATTGCGAAGCTTTTCTACCAGTGCCATTCTAGACACATAGTCGCTTCCGCGAAGGAATACCACAAATTCATCACCACCAACTCGAAATACAGGACTATGTACAAAAGTTTCACAGAGCATTCTGGCACATTCCTTGATGTATTCATCCCCCGCCGCATGTCCTTTGGTGTCGTTTATCTGTTTCAGATTATTAGCATCGCACACCAAAAGCGCAAAAGGCAGATAATCCACACTGTTATCCATATTGCTTTGTACAGAATCCAGCAGTTCCTTATATGCCGTTTTATTCTTGATGCCGGTAAGTTCGTCTCGTCTTGCCAGTTCCTTCTCCGTCTTCAGTTCTTTCTGACGCTGTTTTTCTTTCTTTACTTCAGCATCGATGTTTTCAACACCTATAATAAAGTGCGTCTTATCACTGGTTTCTCGAACCGATAATCTGGTATAACGGTTTTTTCCGGAAACGACCATTCGATAGTCTATGCTACATCCCTTTTGAGATTCCAGGGTAGTAATCAAATAATCTTTATTCAGGAAATCAACAAGCTGATCTCGATCTTGTTTATGCACAAGTTGTGGGATATTCTCGTAAGATTCCGTAAAGAAATCATCCCCTGTTTTATTAATCTCCAGCTGCCCATAGATATTATTTACTTCATAGCTGACAAAAGATGCATTTGCAATATTCACGTAATAAATGACGTCGTAGTTAGAAGCCAAGCCTTCTGCAATCTGGCTAAATGTGATGGTCTTTTTCTGATTTTCCCTATTTTTCTTTTCAGCTATCAGTTCATTCTCGATATCTTTCTCATAGAAAATGAGAAATTGGTTATCGTTGGAACGCATGACGGTAAAGAGAAAATATCTGGGTACACCATTCACAAGGACCCGATACTTATAGGAAAAGGAATGCTTATCTTCCAGGTTTTTAAGCAAAAACTCTTTGTCGTAAAACTTCAGTGCATACTCGATATCATCTTTATACACAAATTCTTCAATGGTAGTCTTTGCCTCACTGAAGAAATCTCTTCCAAGAGATGGCACGTTCATGGACCTATACTGGGTGCTTTCCGAATACTCCAAATATTCGTTTGTCGCTAAGTCAATATAATAGATTACCTCATAATCTGCTGCCATAGCCTCTGCGATACGGTCGTGTATCGCCTGTTCTTTCCTGTCACCTAGCTCCACAAAGGAGTGAACAACGCAGATTCCGATTATAAGGCCCATAGCGTAAGCAGGTAAGGTCTCGTCTTGAATCTGAACAAGCAAAAAAATTCCCATTACAATACCGGTAAAGGCAACAGCCAAGTGTTTTACCTTCTTTTGCCCGCTAGACTTGCTCGCTATATACAGCATGTATATGGAAGCGAATGCATAAAATGCAATCTGTGCGGCAAACACAATATGTCTTCCGGATTGGGGTGTATATACATGACTATCCGTAAATATAAATACAAATGGGTAAAAAAGATTGACTACCAGGCAGCCCAGTCCAAAAAGGAACATGACCCAAATCCCGTGTAGAAGTGCGATGCTACGACGTCCACTTTTATCCAGGTAGGCAACCACATAGCGTGCCCACATGAGCATAGTCGTCAGCATAAATACAAAATAGAGTACTGTGTCTGAGTACAAGAATGGATAAAGCCCAGGGATCTCGTAATGTGCATACAAGAACCCCCAGGCAATATCTACCACAAAGTAGCAGTTTGCCGCCATGAGAAAATGCATGTAGCGTTTAATTACAAGCTGCTTCTTATCTTGATCACGGTGCTGGAAACTCACACCTTTGAAAGATTCACCGTGCAATATTAAATTCAGGACTAGTGCTAATAAACCAACTGCCGAATATAACATCCTGTTATCTATGCCTCCTAAGACCGTATCAATTCTAACAATTCCCCATATATATCTTACTATGAGAATTGTCAGAAAAATCTTAAATAAGCATAAATTTTATCACGGTTCCCGGTTTACGGTGATAGTCCCCAGCTGAATCTGGTCCAGCAATTTGTCTTTTGTCTCCACTTGGTGCAGTGGCTTTACTTCTTCCCGGTAGTATGCACCATCCCAATTGACCAGTTCTTCTGGATTTCCGGAATATCCCACAATGCGCTGGTTCTCTACAAGATAACGCGCATATTTCACGGAGGTTTTCTCTTTTTTCTTCATGGTCACTATGATGGCTTGATCTAGTCCGGTGGCATCTAACTGTTCCTGGGTAATCGCTCCCATGGTTTTCTGCGCTTCCGCTATAGCCTCTGCTTCCTCTACATCGGTCAAAACAATCCCCTCACGGAGGGCTTCCTGATAGTAGATTTCTTCCATCACGCAAGTCTCTATGGCCACCTGCTTCGCATAGTGCGCGATAAACTGCGAGTCAGGTCCCGCCATAAAGTGCGTATTCCACCATAGTTTTGGATTTTCCGCATCATACAAAAGTGCCTGCTCCTGGACAAAAGCTTCTACTTCGTAGATGTAATATCCAAATTCTCTTAAACTGATTTCTGTATCATCCACCGTTACGACGGCTTCATCCAAATGCGCTTCATAACGAAACTTTCCTAACAGCTTCCCTAGCATGGTGGCTGCTAGTAAGATGACACAGACAATCAGTATGATAATAATCGCTTTCTTTTCCGTTCTATTCATGACTTCACCTAGCTAGGCTGGTCTGTCTCTTTTTGAAAAAACAGTTCTTTAAACTCTTTTCGTCCCGGTACCCATGCTTTCTCGTATATTTTCGTGAAATGATTTTTTACAGTCTGTTCTGAGATGCCAAACATATACGCAATTCTTCGATTAGAGAAACCGGATACTTTCAAAAAGCCCAGCTGCAATTCTCTTTTGGTAAGTCCAAATTTACTTGCCACTTGCAGGTAATGTTCTTTCGTTATTTCAGAATCAATCATCTTCTAAATCCATTTCTTCATTCATCTTTCGTTCTGTGTTCAAACTAAGAGGCATGAGGAAAAATTCGATTATCACAGCATAGAGTCCAGCCAGGAAGCACACCGCAAGATTTGGTCCTATGATTTCTGGACTGCCAATCTTTCCAAGCACAATGACTGCTGACGTAATGATAGCAAGCATTGCCCCAAAAACGGTGAGCTTTTGTGCTGCCAGAATTGCTTCTTTTATGTTTTTCAGTTCCAATAATGTGTATTTTTTGATACCTACAGAGAAGGATTTTGTGAAATCCTTCCATGCCCCCATGATAATAAGGCCGGGAATCAAGACAAGAAACAGTAGCACCAAAGAGGGCAAGTCCAAAAACCACAGCACTGCTGATGGGCCAAAACCGCTTCCCGCAATCAAAATAGCAAAAACTGCGATTAGTAAAACTAATTCACCTAATAATACAACACGTATATTCTTCATATATGTACTCCTTTTCATCCATGTTTACAGTAATTCACTAGTGATTACTTTCAGCGTAACACAGGCTGAAGAAGAAAAAAATAGTACCTTTTTCTGGCATCTGAAGATCGTGGCATCCTCAAATTCAGTTAATGTAGCCTTCATAGTTATGGCTATACTCGTCGTGCTGGCGGTCTAATTCATGTCTTGTATCCATATCCGCCTCGTATTCTTCTTTGGTATAGAAGGTTGCATTTTTGCAGTATTCCTGCAGATCCTTCCACAATTTCTCGTCATACACCGCGCCAAATAGGGGATTATGGTTATCATCTTCTGCCACAATGTAACTTCCGTTATAAAAATGCCATAGCTCTTTATCATAGTTTGGATTCTTACGATTCTTCGCCATAGGTGTTAGTGCAAGCGGGCATACATCGGTATGATACACTTTGCTGACTCTGTCATAGCTGATTCTATACTTGAAGAAGCACTTTCCCATTACAGGATCTTCCTGAAAACAGGCTTCTGTCTCATTCAAAGTAAGGGTGCCATTTCTTTCCGACATATACATAAAAAACAGCACAAGCATGGCTGCAATCAATAGAATCACAATAAGGTAAAAAGTAAAAAAGCGGTATTCTCCTGCCGTCAGAGCTACCGTGAGAGGAAAGATGATCAGGAACGAGCCTAACAGTACAGCAGAAATTGCTAACGCTAGGTTTAGAGCACCTGTCAGTTTTTCCTTCATGGGATTCTTGCCTGCTCTGATTCGTTCTTCCCTATTAAATTTGACTTTCTTGTGTACTCTGTATTGGTGATTCACTTCCTTGCCTTCCTCCCCGTATGCAGCTGGTGGCAACTTTGTTATTTCTTTCAAAATAATCCTAGTTTCATTCTCGCTCTAGCATCACGATATATTCAGGTGTGCCTTCTTCTAATTGTCTATTTCCGTTGAGCTTAAAACCATGTGTATTATAAAATTGAATAGCTTCTTTGTTCTTCTCCAGAGTCCATAGAAATCTGCAATCATATTTTTCTTTTGCGAACTCTATCAATTGGGCTCCTATGCCCTGTTTCCAAAAGAAGTAATCTACATATAATTCCGAAATTTCTTTTCCCTCCAGATGCATCATTCCCTTAACTATGCCATCATCATATACCCAAACTTTATTGAGAAGTTCAGGATCATTGAATTCATTGGCGACCTTTACTACCTGCAATTCGTTAAAAGAGTAATCATCATTGTGAAATATTGCTCTGTACTTCATTCTTTTTGCAAACACCAGAATTTCGGCAATTCTAGATATATCTTTTGGTTCTGCTTTTCTTATCACGTTTCTGTATCCGCCTTAAGGTTTCTTTAAATCTATACAATTTCCATAAAGTAAAAAAGCCAAGCTCAACGCTCGGCTTGGTCCCAAGTGTTATTCGCACCTGGCAACTCTGTTAGCTTTATAATACCATATTTTAGCCTTTTTTCAAGCTATATCTTGAAAACTCAATGCTTGCACTATAAAATTATATATTTCCTTTTTGAACTTATCCCCAAATCATTTTTCCAGAAATTTTAATTGAAAGAAAAGATATTCCCGCAAAGAACGCTATGAATGCCAATATTATCAGAACAAAGCTGATTTTCTTTTTTCTAGGTGACTTCTTCCAAACGTCAACAAAAAACATCCACTCATCTTTGATATTAGAGATTCTGTTTTCTACCTGCTCAAATTTAACATCATAATATTCTGTCACACTTTTAAGATAGTTTGTTTTATCGCTCATTTAGCGTATCTCAGTAAAAAATCAGTAATTCCAATGATTGTGAAACCATTTTCATCAAGCATTTCACTAATAGGCTTATTTACTACAAGTATCTTTTGTATCTGATCATTCAGCTTAAAATATGGCTTTAGTTCACGTTCTCTAGTATCGACATTAGATATATCTGCTGTTACCTGAATATAAAGTGATCTAAGTCCTTTCGTTGCATAAAAATCAACTTCATTATTCTTTCTTATAGATTTACCATTTTTATCTTTCTCTACAGTATCAAATGCCCCAACATTAACGGAATATCCATTGTAGCAAAGCTCATTATATACAATATTCTCAAGCATTTGTCCTTCATCTGGAAAAACAAAATTAAGACGTGCATTTCGTAGGCCAGTATCAATAAAATAGTATTTTCTGAGTGCTCCTATTTCTTTTCTTCCCTTCAGATCATAACGCTTTGCTTCACGCAAAAGGAAAGCATCTTTAAAATACCCTATATAGTTTTCAACTGTCTGTTTATCGATGTTTTCATGTCTAACACTTTCAAATGTATTGGCTATTTTTTCTGAATTAAGCAGCGAGCCTGTTGAAGAACTAATAAT